>NZ_JBDNYY010000059.1:0-2368 GCF_047722525.1 Gluconobacter sp. | reverse complement strand
TTGGGCCTTTGGAGGCCTTCGTACAGGCCGCAGAAACAAGTAGCTTCAAGGAAGCTGGGCGGCGGATGGGTCTCTCCTCCTCGGCGATTGGTCGAACGATTGCCAAGCTGGAACAGGAATTGGGCGTGCGCCTCTTTCATCGTTCGACACGTGCTATTGCCCTCACAGCGGAAGGGCAGAAATTTCTTGTGCACTGCTATCAGATTTTCGCAGAGTTCGAGGCGGCCCGAGAGGAACTGAGCAAGGCTACGGTGGAGCCTAAAGGACGTCTACGCGTCGGCTTTCCAAATCTGGGAGTTGAGTTGATGTCTCATATCGTTGCATTCCAGAAACATTTTCCTGAAATCGAACTGGATCTTGATTTCAGTGATCGTCTGGTCAACCTGGTTGAAGAGGGGTTTGATGCTGTCATGCGCATAGGTGCTGTTGATGACTCGCGTCTTATGATGCGAAAACTTAACGGGTTTCACCACAGGCTCGTAGCCGCGCCAGACTATATCGTCCAGCGAGGGCTGCCGGTCAGTCCTGATGATCTTCGGGCGCATCTTTGTTTGAGATACCGCTATCCCAGCAGCGGAAAGCTGGCTCCCTGGCCTTTTCTGATTGAGGGGGAACTGATCCGCCCCGAGCTGCCAACATCTTCAGTTTCCAATAATATCAACTCTTTACTGAGCCTGGTAGAGGAGGGGCTGGGCATTGGTCTGCTTCCGGATTTCATGGTTCAAGAGAGGGTTAAGGCAGAGCGGCTTGTCCCGGTTCTGGACAGCTACATTCACGATAAAAGAGACGTCTGTATCCTCTGGCCTTCCAGCAGGCAGTCCCTCCCCAAGATCCGGGCTTTTGTTGGGTTTATGGCGGAGCGTCTCGGAGCTGGATAGCACTGAATTAAATTACAATGAACGTTTGCGTTCATGCCACAAGCGTCAGGAAAGAATATATGCATCATCTGTAGAATGTCACTCAAACACTAAAATCAGACGCACCAGATGCGGAAGAGGGCCGTTTTGTCATTTGCGAGTCATGAGAAAGAATGGTGCGTGTTTGTTCCCTCAGAATTGCCTGAAGCAACTCCAGTCTTCCTTCTGAAAAATCAGGCCAGCCGAGTCTTTGAAGCGTTAAATCCCGGCCACTGTGAAAAGGATGAGCCTGTCCGATAATCGCGATCGTCTTGATGATCACTGGCATATCGGTGGGCTCTTTTCCCAAAGCGATCGCGACAAGGCGTCGACAATGCGCATGAAACTCAAATCCTACGGCCCGGTTCAAAACGGGATCTGACGGTCCAATGTCATTATTGCTTTGATATCGAGCCAGAAATGCCGCCGCTTTCCGTAGTTTTTACCGACTGGCTGTCAATCACGCCCGCGCTCGGGGAGGCTTCGCGTCCTTCGATCTCCCGCAGGTTCATGACCAGCACCGTGTTCATGCCCTCGAACAGCCCGGCATCACGCCACGCATAGAAGTAACGCCGGACGGTCGAAACCGGTGGAAAGCATTCCGGCAGCAGACGCCATGCGCAGCCGCCCGAGGCAATATAGAGCATCGCATTCACGACCTCGCGCATATCCGTCGTGCGCGGTTGTCCGCCCCGTTTCGCCAGCGGCACGAACGGCATAATCAAAGTCCAATCGGCATCCGTCATATCCGATGGATATCGCAATCCCTCCCGGCTATGTTCGCGTCGGGCAATACCAGTCCATGCCACCATTCACTCCATCTCTTTGCAAAGACGGATGAATCACAACACGCTGGTATTGTTCAAAAACTTTCGGATCAGGCTCTAAAAAAGGTTCCCACCGGCGTATTGGCTAATCTGGCGATAACGTCGTGCCCTTCTTCGCAAGCATCAGACGTTGCTTCGTCCAGATCGCAAATGACGAGCGACATGCTGGTCTCCTCCCTCTATTGGGGGCGGTATAACGACACATTGTCTCTTCTCATTAAGCTCGGCTTGAAATGTGCAGGAACTTCATATTTCCTTTTATTGCTTTCCGGTTGTGCAGGTGCTCACCTGAAAGATGTCAAGGAACTGGCTGATACTCAACCTGTGGCGCCGCTTGCAATTATGGTAACAAGTAACGTCCCCGAAAACAGCAAGAACAAGAAGCGTCTCGTGGTTAATGTCCATGCTATTTCTGATGGCCTATAAAATTTCTAAAAAAGAAGAATATCGAAGCTCATCCCGTCGATGCGGAGACATACCAGGTGCACCCCGGCGGCCAGGAACTTGCGCTCCTCATTAATATCGATCGACTTGATCCTGGAAACCCTTGGGAAAGCAATATTATTGGATTATGCTGGGGAAAAAGTCGACTAGCAACTGTGTTTAAGCGGCGGAGCTAATGCGCCATGGCAGGCCTGTTTTGAG
>NZ_JBDNYY010000058.1:0-3527 GCF_047722525.1 Gluconobacter sp. | reverse complement strand
GCCAGTTTAGTTTCTGCTGTGCTTGTTTGAGAGCTGCATAATAAGCCTGTTTGTGGAGCTCTATATACGGTGAAAGATAGAGCGAAACGTGTTTCTCAGCTGCCATCATCAAGGGCAGCAGGAGCCGGCCCACGCGACCATTCCCGTCTCGGAACGGATGAACAGCCTCAAAATGAGCGTGGGCTAACGCCATCCGGGTAATCAAGGATTGGGTCATCATCTGCATCCCATCTTCCCGCATGTAATCCAGGGTCTCTTCCAGGAAATGAGGGACTTCAGCCGGAGGGGGAGGATTATAGACGGAATAGGCGATGTGCCCATTGCCGCCGATCCATACGACCTCCTGTCGGAAATCTCCCGGAGTATCCCGGTAGGACGCATCGTGGCCGAGTACACTACGATGCAGGTTCTGGATCAGATCGACCTGAAAGATTTGACGGCCCGCAATAAGAGCCGATGGTACGAACCGCTCCAGAGCCAGCGCGTAATCCCGAACCTGTCGAACCACCTGCCCCCCCTGGTCGTCATCTTCGTCAGCAATAAGAAGTTCATCCAGGGTGCTATGGGTTCCTTCCATCGCCGAACTGCTGACAGCTTCACGGCGGCTGAGAATACGACTGATCTGATAAGGGTCTGGGAGAGAGCGTGCAATCTCATCAGCCTGTCCCAATGCCAGCTGGGCTTCGGAATGCACCGCTGTGATTTCTTCAAGAGGAATTCCTTCCTCCGGAAGAGGGAGAGGAAGAACCCCGTAGTGATGCTCATAAGGGACTGGAAGACGCACCAGACGCTCACGGACACCACCGGATAGTTCAGTTCGCTTCATGCCCCAAACCTTTATCAAAGAACTTGAAAAGACAATCTTATTAAAGGTTATTAAAGAAAGCTTTCAATAATTTTCTCTTTTCGGGGCTGTGTGAAAGGTTCGCGGATATGGATGCAATCAACATTTTGTCCTGACGATGGACAGACGACTGCTACGCAACTAGGGCGTTGTGGCCCTGACTGACTCAGAGAGCTAATCCCCCCTTGTTGGGACAACGGTTGGGCTAAAATATCGTACCGCATGAAAGTCTAGTGACCAGCTCATCTACGCCCTGGGTACAGTGGTTCGCCCGTCCAATTAACGATCAAATCAACCGATTGTAATCCTGTTCAGTCTAGATGAAAGATGCTAGTTATCCTGCCCTAGGCGAGAGACATGACGCGCCTTCCGGCCTGTGAAACAACGGAAAAGTCTCTCAGACGCATTGTCATAACGTCCCGTTCGGAGTGAGACGCAAATCAGGCCCTGTGACTCAGTTTTCCGGTCGAGGATTTCAGATGACGATTTCTCTTGAAGCACTCAAAAGACAGGCCCGACAGGAAAGCCAGTCTGGCGCATTGTCTTACACGCAAGCTCTCGAACGCCTCTCCAAACAGCACGGGTTCCGGACGTTTGCGGCCCTGAAGGCCAGCCTCTCCAAGTCAGTGCCCGCGGATCTCCAGCACTCAGACACTAAGAAAATACACACTTCTCCATGCGGGTTGAAGTGGACGCTGATCGAGCCGGTTTTCGTCGGAGACTTAAAGGATGCTCCTCCATTTTCCATGGATCAGATCGAGCCGATAGGCGACCGGCTGATTAAGACCAATTATTCCATTCCCCTGCCGAAAGAGCTTATCGAGTATCTGGAGCCCGTATGGAACTCTTATGCTGCGGACGTTTCCAAGAGCGACGCCTCGTAGAGTACGTGGCTGCTCCTCCGTTCGCTGAAAGACTGACCCGCCTCAGTCTCGAACTGGGCCGCTTGGACCAGGCGCTGAGAGGAGCATCAGTGACGCCTGCTGTTGTGTTCCGACAACGCCTGGCTGCCATCCAGCGTCACTGCGCTGTCGATGGCTGGATGATTGATCCCTGGTATCTCGTCGCTGAACTGCATGGTCTTGCTCCGAAAGTGGTCGGGCAGGACAGTTTCGAGCGTGGCACGACCGTGGATGCTGCCTCTCATGCCTTTACGCTCTGGCGTTGGCATGCTCACCCGGATGAGATGCAGACAAATGCCATTACCGAAGCCGAAGCGTTCCTGAACGACCAGTCATCCGGCTGGGGACCCATCCTCAATGCAGGCATCGCTTTTCATCGCTGGCTGGAGTCCGGGCGTCCCCGTGCTCCCTTCTGCGCAGCGTTAGGCCGCTACTGGCACTCCCATGATATTCTCCGGACGCCTTTAATCCTGACCGGCATCGAAGCAGTCACGCCTGGAGCGCCCTGGGAAATTGAGTCTTGGCTGTGCTGCTGGCTCGATGCTCTTCTGGCCGAAGTCCGTGAGACGCATGACCTCTTACGTCAGCTGGAGCGAGCAAAGAGGCAGGCGCTAGAGAGATGCGGCGCGCAACGTCGGCATTCGCGCGCACCCCAAGCGATCAATATACTGGCGATCCAGCCGCTCGTGTCCGCGTCCATGCTGGCGGATCGTCTCGGCATGTCACTGAAAAGCGCGCTGCAGCTTCTCAGCGTGTTCCAGGACCGGGGCATTGTTGTAGAAGTCACGCACCGGGCGGCTCATCGCCTGTTCGGTCTTGCCGGACTGGATCCCCTTCGCGACGTTGTGACACCGCCCAACCGACCCGTTCCCGGCCGAAAACGCGGGCGTCCGCGTAAGAATGATCCTTTCACGGCACAGTCTGTTCTGGCGGAAGAGAGTGCACAGCTCCAGCCCCCAACTCGGTTGGATCCGGTTCAGTTCGACTATGAGGATCTGGCTGCTGCCATGAATCAGGCAGATGAAGCCATGATGCGAAGCTCCCGGCTAATCGCCCGCCTCAAAGGAAAGATGGCGAGCTAGATCGTTCATCTGGTCGGAGAACCGCAAGAGATGACTTTTGCAACGGTCTCTGGAGTTGCAAAGCGATCGGAGTCGGAGCCGTCAGCCAGGTCTCGATCTCCTCGCGGCTTTCCAGAATGACGGGCATGGCTTTGGGATGATAGGGCGCGACTACGCCATTGGCTTCCGTGGTCAGGAAACCGAAAAGATCGGTCGTGACCTCGCCTTCCTTGAGCTTGCGCACCGAGGTCCAGGACGTCCAGATCCCGGCAAAGAAGCGGAGCGGCTTCGTGGCATCAGCTGCAAACCATACCGGATGAAACGAACCGTCATCCTGTCGCGCCTGTTCCGAGAAAGCCGTAAATGGCACGACGCAGCGATGAGAAAGGCCCAGCCAACGTCGCCAGTGCGGAGATGCCGTATTGCGGATGTTCGTCACTCCCCGGTCGACCTTGCGCCCTTTGAGGGCAAACGCCGGAGATGGCATGCCCCACCGGGCCAGAACCATCTCCCGTCCGTTCTGCCCGTGGCGCACAATTGGCGCCGCGTAGTCCGGATAGATGTCCGGCATGAGCGGAAGGTTGCCCGTGTGGTCATTGAGTATCTCCGCAATGGCGCGGATCTCGTCCTGTGAGGACGTCTGGGCATACAGATTACACATGATCGCTTTCTTGCTCTGAAGCAGGGTGTCCTATCCGGAATTGGCTCTCAGGAGGAAAA
>NZ_JBDNYY010000057.1:0-4155 GCF_047722525.1 Gluconobacter sp. | reverse complement strand
CGCCGCGTCGGTGAACGGGCTTATACGGGGACCTCAGCATAGTGTCAAACAGAATTCACAAGGCACTTATCAACAGAAAAAATACCGGTTTTCCGGGACAAAAGAGACTAACCCCCATTATTCATTGCGAAACGAATTCGAAAAAAGGCGGATTTTTCCCAATTTTCTGCTTTTCTCAGAAGTCCGGCCAGTTGGGGGCCAGATGGCCACCAATCCGCAGGGGAGCGACCTTCCGGGCCAGCCCGGTCGCGTCGTCAGTTTCCACCATAAGTCCGCAGACCGTCGCCTCCCCTTCTGCCGGCTGCGGCCGCTCTCCCGGAATCTTTCGGACGAGCTTATGCAATGAAGCAGGCTTTCCCATTCCGATAACGCTATCGTAATCCCCGCACATACCTGCATCTGTCTGATAGGCCGTGCCCGCGGGAAGAATACGGTGATCCGCCGTCGGGACATGGGTATGCGTTCCCACCACAACAGAAGCCCGCCCATCGAAATAGGCCCCAAAGCCCATTTTCTCGCTGGTAGCTTCTGCGTGAACATCGATCAGGATCGCGTGGACGGTCACACCTAGACGATGCTTGGAGAGGATTTCGCTGACCACCCGGAAAGGATCATCCAGCGGGTCCATGAAGATACGACCCATCACATTGATGACCAGCGCCCGGCGCCCACGACTGATTTCGACGATATGGCTCCCCTGCCCCGGCGTTCCAGCAGGATAATTGGCCGGTCTGACGATATGAGGCGCCTGATTGATATAGCCGATCATGTCCCGCCGATCCCACGCATGATTGCCCAGCGTGATCACATCAACCCCTGCATTATGCAGGTTCCTGGCAATATCCGGGGAAAGGCCATATCCGTGTGACGCATTTTCACCATTGGCGACGACCAGATCCAGCGAGAGTTTCTGGCGCCAGTCGCCCAGGTTCCGAATAATGGCTTCACGTCCGCTACGCCCGATAATGTCGCCAAGAAACAGCAGTCTCAACAGTCAGTCTTTCATAGTGATTTTGGAAGGATCGGTCCTGATGACCCCGCGCTCGGTCACGATCGCTGGTATCGGAACATCGTAGGGACCTCTGGGAACGAGATCGATCTGCTGTCCAGCAAAGCCGAAGCCGATTGCCGGCACATCCAGCATGGCCAGAGTGCGATCGTAATAGCCGCCCCCATATCCAAGCCGATAGCCAAAGCCGTCGAACGCCAGAAAAGGCACAAGAACCAGATCCGGAATATCGATTTCGCCTTCGGGATGTGACGTTCCAAAACGGCCAGCAGCCATAATGCTGGCAGGCGTCCATCGGCGGAAGATCAGGGGAGAGCCTTTGGGGGTGGTTTCGGGCAGTAGAACCTGCCGCCCGGCTGCCGAAAGAGCATGGCAGAGTGGCCGGAGATCCACTTCCCCGGCCAGTGGCCAGACCGCAGCAACCCTGTGAGCCGGTCGTGCCAGAATTTCCTTCAGAAGAAACCCCCGCAACGCCTCTTCGTCCTCAGGAGAAGCTGCCTGTCGTAACTGGGCCATTTTCAGGCGCAGGTTTTTTTTCAGAAGATCGAGATCGGAAGTCTGTGGAGCCGCCAAAGCCGTTGGTCTTTTCAGCCCTCCTAGACCTGCAAGTGCAGGTGGGCACCGGTTAACGTGACCAGGGCCACGACAGAGCCAGTTCCCGTAGGAATGCTTATCGGCCCGGGGGATGATTTGCCTGACGCACCAGGCAGCTCCACGACCTATATTAGACTGTCCGGCCCGATGTTCAATGTAAACGTTGTAGAATCAGGATGCACGCTCGAGTTCCGCAGCCAGAAGCTCCGCCTGTCCCGCCAGACGCGCCAGACGGTCCTGCCGTGCCCCCTCAAGCCGAAGGAGTTGCTCGGCCTGCTGGATCTGCGTTTCGGCCTGGGGTGAGATCTGCCGGCGTTTCAACTCGAAAATCTCATCGGCCATCAGCAGGGCGGCCATCATGAGCGTCTTGGATTCGCTTGCCGCTCCACCCAGCGTCCGCGCCCGCTGGAGCCAGCCTTCCACATGACGGGCCATGTCGTAGAGATGGGCTTCTTCACCATCCTGACACCCGACATTGTAGACGTAACCATTGAGACGAATGGATACCTGCCCCATCGGTCAGCCCTCCTTCCTGTCAAGCACACCCTGAATACGGGCACACAATGCGTCGATATTGGCGGCAAATTCCGAAAGATCAGGAGCAGAATGAAGAGCGCGCTCACAGGCCTCTTTCGCCAGTACATGACGCTCGGACGCAGCGGCAATCCGCATCATCGCTTCCTCAAGACGTTCAACCGCCTTATCGTCCTGCGCAATACCTGTCTCGTTTACCGCCACGATTTTCCCATTCCTGCAATCACTATGCCAGTAAAATGCCCAATACAGACCCTCTCCGGCCCGCTTCTCAGGAAAGACCCGATCCCCGCATGGGGTCAAGGACATCCCTGCCCATTCACTATCCTGTTTTCGTGATTTCGTCTCGTGACGAGATGGAGCGAATTATCCAGTCCAGGAAAAAACGCTTCTTTGCCCTTTCTGCGGAAAGCGCCGGAAACAGTTTCGGTGTGCCCTGGTGGCTTGAAGTTGTAGGATCTCACGCCGGACTGTCCGTTCTGGATTGCGGCGGATCGCCTGCTATTGCCCGACAGGCGCTGGATGCCAGAATCGGTTGGGCCATCTGCCGGACCAGCGCTCCACAACTGCAGGCTCTGGAGGCATATGCCCCGTATCGCGGACGTATCCTGACGCTCAGACCGCCTAGCTCCCCCGGCAACAATCTGCGAGAACGTGCTCATGACAGCCTGTGATCTCTACCCCGTCCTGCCTGCCGGTTTTAATGTTGAAGCCGCCCTGGAAGTGCTCCGTGACATTCTCGTCCTGCCTGAAATAACGGCATTGCGGCTACCGCCCGGATGGACGCCGGAAACAACCCAGCTTTCACGGCTCGTGGACCTGCTGCATGCCAACGGTGTCGCCATGATCCTCGAAGTGGGACCCACTCTTTCCGACACACCGAAATCGCTTCTGGGACTCTGTGACGGTCTGCATGCCGCCACCATCGAAGATCTCGTCACCCTGCGAGGCAAGGTCGGAAGCGACATGCCGATCGGCTGCCTCTGTACCAATCGCGATGACGCCATGAAAGCAGGCGAATCGGGTGCCGATTACGTCGCTTTTCCTGCCGGCAATCTTGAACTGGTGACATGGTGGAGTTCGGTCATGGAACTTCCGGGGGTCGCCGAAGGCATCGTGAACACACAAGACGCTTCGTCCGCCATCACGGCCTCCGCTGACTTCCTTGCCATCCCTCTTCAGTTCGATGGCAAGGACGCAGAACGGTTCTCAGCGATGGCGGTGCTTGCGGGGGACTGAGACCGGCGCAGGCGTCGGCAGAAGCGTGTCCTGCGTAAAGTAAAGAACGCCGTTGGACTGCGGGAAAGACCGCCCCCACAGACGGTTGGTCTCGCCTGCCGTGTTTTCGAGGATCAGTTCGCCCGTCTGCGGGAAAACCTGCACACCCAGCAGATCGCCATAAAGGGTCTTCAGACCAATGGCGTGACCGTGATTGCGGGCTATTGCCTTGCGTAATGCGGCCTCGTCCCATCTTCCATAGGCAATCGTGTAGCCCAGAATATGGACAAGCTGTCCGCGATTGGCCGGAGCAAGCAGCCCCCCGGGCCAGCGGGCATTCAGACGCTCCATTGCGGCATTTGGAATAGCAAAGAGCGTATAAGGTCCGGGACCACTGATCCAGGGATCGAGTTTCGCAACGCGGATTGCCTTTACGTAGTCGGCCAGTTCCAGCGCGCCCGTGACGTTTTCGTCGAGCGGGCGGTCCTCATAGGACAGCATGGGCGGTGAATGATACGCAACCGGGCTGCTGGGCGTCCCGTCCGGGCTTGGCTTGTAGGCTCCCTCATTGCCACCCGGCATGAAAGAGGCCCGGGCACTGATCTGCGTCTCGAAGCTGTCCTGGTAGTTCTTCGTCCAGTCGGTTCCCTGCCAATCAGGATCGCCACACGCGGAGAGGGAAGCGCCGAGAAGAAGCCCCACGCCGAGTTTCAGCCCCTTCCCCCAGCCCGGAAACCGTCCTGAGGAGAAAACATCGAGTCGCACATCCATGCCTGATCGCACCATCCTGTGAGCGGGAG
>NZ_JBDNYY010000056.1:0-4638 GCF_047722525.1 Gluconobacter sp. | reverse complement strand
GCCTGAAGCTTGTCGTTGCTGATGCGCATATCCACCATGCGCCCACGATAGACATGCCCCAGACGCGTCATCAGCGCCGTGGAAAACAGGTTCAGCGTGACTTTCTGCGCCGTCCCGGCCGCCATGCGCGTAGATCCCGCAAGAACCTCGGCACCCGTCGGAATGCAGATCCCGAGTTCCGCTTCCCGAAGCAGACGCGATTCCGGATTGCCACTGACACCGATCGTCAGCGCCCCCACTTCCCGTCCGACCTGAACGACAGCACAGGTGTAGGGCGTATTACCGCTCGCCGCGACGCCGATCACCACATCATGTTCATTCGGATGATGTTCCATGAGATCAAGCCGCGCCTGATCTTCCCGGTCTTCCGCCCCTTCAGCGGCCTGGGTCGTCGCCCCGGCGCCACCGGCCAGCAGCAGGACAAGCTTTTCGGGCGCCAGACCAAAGGTCGGCGTCAGTTCCACGCCGTCCTGTAACCCGATCCGCCCGGACGTCCCGGCCCCCGCATAGACCAGCCGCCCTCCGGCCTGAAGCCGCGGGACAGCGGCCTCGACGGCCCGCCCGATGGACGGCAATGCCTCCCCGACACGGTCCAGAGCCGCCTTCTGGGACGTCAGAAGCCGGTCCAGAAGAACATCGAGCGACAGAAGCTCGATATCCTCATTGGCCGCAAGAACCGTCTCGGTACGGGACGACGTCATCGCTCAGTCTTCGTCTTCATCCGGCACTTCATTGCGGCGGAAAAGCTGCCCGTCCTTCAAAAGTCCCTGCTCGACAATGCTTTCCGCAATCTGGACCGCATTGAGGGCCGCACCCTTGCGCAGATTGTCGGAGACGCACCACAGCGCCAGACCGTTCTCAACGGACGGATCGATCCGCAGACGGGACACATACGTCGCGTCCTCACCCACACATTCGATCGGCGTGACGTAGCCGCCGTCTTCGCGCTCGTCCCGCAGGATCACGCCCGGCGCCTTGCGGAGCGCCTCACGGGCCTTCTTCAGATCAACCGGCTTCTCGCACTCGATGCTGATGGCCTCGGAGTGACCGATGAACACCGGAACGCGCACGCAGGTCGCCAGAACCTTGATGTCCGGATCCATGATCTTGCGGGTCTCGACCGCCATCTTCCATTCTTCCTTGGTCGCACCGTCATCCATGAAACGGTCGATATGGGGAATGACGTTGAAGGCGATCTGCTTGGTGAACTGCGCCACCGTCGGCGGATCGTTGACGAACGTGCCCTTGGTCTGGGCGAACAGCTCGTCCATGCCGTCCTTGCCCGCGCCCGAAACGGCCTGATAGGTCGAGACCACGATGCGCTTGATCCGGAACAGGTCATGCAGCGGCTTGAGCGCCACCAGCATCTGCGCGGTCGAGCAGTTCGGGTTGGCGATGATGCCACGGCTGGCCTTGCCGATCGCCGCCGCGTTCACTTCCGGCACGATCAGCGGCACGCCCGGCTCCATGCGGAAATGGGACGTGTTGTCGATCACCACGCATCCCGCTGCCGCCGCCTTCGGCGCATAGACAGCCGAAATCGCACCGCCCGGCGAGAACAGCGCAATGTCCCAGCCCTTGAAATCGAACGTCTCGAGGTTCTGGACCTTCAGGACTTTCTTGTCCCCGAAAGAAATCTCGCGTCCCGTGGACCGCGGCGACGCCAGCGCCACGATCTCATCAACCGGAAAGTCCCGCTCCGCCAGAATTCGCAGCAGTTCACGCCCGACCGCACCCGTAGCGCCAACAACCGCAACCCGATAACCCATGATCTTTTCCCGTTCCCTGAAAATCAGCCCGAAAAGGGCAGACGCTTTAAAAGCGCCGACAGACGGTGCCGCCGCAGTTCGTAGCGGGCCTTGCGCCCCGTCGCCATGTAGTTGAGCTGGATCGCATACCGCGTCCCCACGAACTGCCGGTGCCCGTGCCAGGTCGCCGGACCGTTCGGAAACACCAGAAGCGTCCCTTCCGCCGGCGTCACTTCGACGTCAAAATCCTCGACATCATCCGGACCGTTCAGCAGCCGCAGACAGCCATCGCGTGAGGCCCAGTCTTCGCCGCGCGGATTGAGATACAGCAGGATCGTGACCAGCTTGGCCTCGGAATCCCGATGGATCCGCCCGTCCTTTTCCCGCGTGCGCCCGCGCACCGTCAGCATGGTCGGCGCATCCGCCAGATCCAGCCCGAATTTCTCCGCTACCAGCGCCTTGAGCTTCGGCCCCTGCAACTCCGCAATCATGGCCGAGACACGCGGTGTAAGCTTCAGCGCTTCCGGCGGGAAGGATCCCCCGGATTTCATTTCCGGCAGGTCCGAAACGACCGCCTTCAGATCATCATTGCTGATGAAATGCGGCACCACCACATGCGGAAACGGCTTTTCCGCAACGGGCGTGCTCTCGAACGCATCATAATCAAGGGAAATCCTGCTCATGGCGCGGAAGGCTAGACGCGGCCCCTCTCGGCGACAAGGCCTATTTCACACATGTGAGACCTGCCTTTTGCGAAAGAATATTACCCCCGAAGCGGCTTATGCGCCCGGACCATCCGGCTCGTCGCCAGATAACGGACATATCCTGCTCCCAGACGGTTCGCCCCTCCCGTGCAGACATGCGGTCCGGGAAGCGACGCCAGCCGCCCGTCCCATCTTGTATGAAGCAGCCGCGGATCCGTCCTGCATTCCAGCATCCGGTAATCCACGCCCGACTGACCCGCATCATCCATCAGAACGGTACGGCCCGACAGGTCATCGCGCCGGAGACCTTCAGCCTGCACGGACGATGTCAGCGCACCAGGCCCCGCCACCGTCAGGGCCACAAGAAACAGCAGAGCACGCATCTGCGGAACTCCCATCTCAACCAGGCCGGCTCATGACCGGTCAGTGACCTAGACGACTCTCGCCCCTCAAAAGTTGCGGCAACTTTGTGGCGGGGCGGACAGATTTTTGCCTTCAATCGATCCGACCACTGGAATCCCGCACGATTTTCCTGCCTCAGTTTTCATACATTTTCGCATCAAGGCATTTCCATCATGAACACACGCTCACTTATCCTCCCCGAACTTCTCCCACTCCTTGAAGACATCCCGACCGTCGATCTGTCGCCTGACTCCCTGCCCGCCTTCCGCGACGGGCTGGAACAGGCCGCCGGCCAGTCCTTTCTTCAGGCCGAAGATTATCCCGTCACCCTTGAGCGCCTGAACATCCCCGGCACGGAAAACGCACCCCCGATCCGCCTCCTGACCGTCCGTCCCCGCAAGGAGGCCACCAGCCCGCGCCCGGCCCTTCTGCATCTGCATGGCGGTGGCTATTTTGCCGGCCAGCCCGAACTCACCACGACCCAGCTCTGCCAGTTCGCACAGGAACTGGACTGCGTGGTCATCTCCCCGGATTACCGCCTCACCCCGGAGCATCCCTTTCCGGCCGCGATCGAGGACGCCTACACCACGCTGTGCTGGATCACCCGCAACGCCGACACGCTCGGGATCGATGCCACCCGCATCGGCCTGACGGGCGAGAGCGCAGGCGGTGGCCTCGCTGCGGGACTGGCTCTGCTGACCCGGGACAGGGAAGGACCGACACTCCTGTTCCAGAACCTCATCTATCCCGTGCTCGACGACCGCACGACGACGGGTCAGCCCGACGCGTCTCCCGTCGGGGGCGAGTTCCTGTGGACCCGCGCCAGCAACACCTTCATGTGGACGGCCCTCCTCAATCCCGTAGCGCCCGGTTCGGCGGACGTCTCGCCGTATGCCGCACCGGCCCGCGCAACAGACCTGTCCGATCTGCCTCCGGTCTATCTGTGTGTCGGCGCGCTGGATCTGTTTCTCGACGAAGATCTCGCCTACGCACGTCGCCTGATTCATCAGGGCATTGCCGTAGAGCTGGAAATCGTACCCGGCGCCTGCCATATCTTCGACCAGACAGACACCCCGGTCGCCACCCGTTCCATCGCCCGAAGGATCGACGCCATGAAACGCGGCTTCGGTCTCTGAACAGGCAGAACGCGAAACAAACGGAAATTGGCCCTGTTCCGCCAATCCGTTAGAGTGCACGACCAAACGACACGCCCCCTGCTCCCTCGTTGAGCACAGGAGCCGGGGACACAGGAGACGAGTTCATGGGCGACCATCGCGATGACCGGGACGCCATCAACGGCGAAAACACCGTCTATCTGGCGGAGCTGCACACACGCTGGCAGCACGACCCAGCCTCCGTGGACCCGGCCTTCGCGTCTCTGTTCGAAACCCTCGGCTCCGATCGCCTGACCGGGCCGGACATGGCCGGGACGACCGATTCAAGTGCCGAGAGCTTGAAATTCGCCTATCGCCTGCGCGGCCATTCGATTGCGTCGCTGGACCCACTCGGCCTCGCCCCCACACCCGATATTCCTGAACTCACCCCTCCCGGAGCAGACCGGGACCTGATCGCCCGTCTGCGCCGCGCCTATTGCGGCACGACAGCGGTCGAGTTCATGCACCTTCAGGATCAGGCCCAGCGCCAGTGGTGGGTCGACCGGCTGGAAAACCCGGCTCCCGACCCGTCACTGGACCAGAAGCGCATTCTCCTCGCCCTGACCCGCGCCGAGGGCTTCGAGCAGTTCTGCCAGAAGCGCTTCATGGGCATGCGCCGCTTCGGCCTTG
>NZ_JBDNYY010000055.1:0-4826 GCF_047722525.1 Gluconobacter sp. | reverse complement strand
TCGGCGTGGTGGAGAAATATATCGAGGTAGAGGACGCCATGACCAAGCATCCAGGGCGAAGTCGGTTCTAAATTTGATCCTATGTGTGTGTTTTGGTGAGGACGAAAAGAGCCTTCTCCCAACCCAGTCAGGCGTTTTGGTGATGATAGCGTGTGTTTTGGTGAGAAGGTGGGCACGGGAAACAGCGACTTTTTGATGTTGCTACGTGTGATTTGGTGAGGAAACTAATAATAGAATCACTAATAAGAAATAGTTCGTCTCACCAAATCACACAAAAGCGATCGTTTAGCCCGACGAGCCACTAAATATCGCTGTTTTGGGAAAACGCTCACCAAAGCACACACACTTTTCTATCACGCTTGGGGAGGCGCAGCGTTAGAAGCGGGCTTTCCGCTACGGTTATCTGCAAAAACCATGCCTCTCACCAAAACACACACCACAAACCTCTATTCCTCACCAAAACACACACCGCCATTCATACGATGGTGTGCAATAAAAACTCTATGAGGATGCTCAAGGGCTAGCAGTGTGACGACTATCCATAAGCTTTTAGAAGCTCAAGGTAAGCAAGGCGTCCTAGCCTTAGGTTTAGATCGAGACGTAGTCGAAGCCGCATCAGCATACATGGCTGATGAAGAGAACGGACTAGGTTTCATTTACTCAGGGTGGGCTCAATGCGCTTTACCTCACAGACGATTGCCCGCCCATGAAGCGTGGCAAATGTCCTCGGATCGCGTAAAGCTAATCATTCAGCCTGGGATAAAGCCTATCCCAAATTCAGATGAATTAGAGCATGTAGGCGTACCCTTTGGGGCGCATGCTCGGCTAATTCTACTTTTCCTGCAAACTGAAGCGATCAGGACGAACTCTCGAGAAATTGAATTAGGTAAAAGTCTTCGGCAGTGGATTAAGCGGATAGGTATTCAGCCTAGTGGCTCTTCAGCACGCTCAGTCCGAGACCAAGCCGAACGCATTAGCAGATGTCGCCTGAGCTTCCACATCCATAACAATGAAACGGGAACAAGCGCTCTCGTAAATCAGGCCATTGTTGATGGAGCACTTTTCGTTTCTGAAGGCGGAGCGCATAGTGAGAAGAGTTATCTCGAAGTAGCAAAGCTTTCAGAAGGATATTTTGAGCAGCTTCGTAAGCACCCTGTCCCCGTTCAAGAAGCGGCTGTTAGGGCCATCGCAAATAATTCGGCTGCGCTGGACATATATATATGGTTGGCATACCGGCTCCATGTCCTAACCCAAAAACGTCTTGTAACATGGGCGGCACTGAAGGCGCAGTTCGGCCCTAGCTATAAAGAACTGTATCACTTCAAGGCGAAATGGCAGAAGCCGCTGGCTTTGGCGCTAGCCGTTTATCCAGATGCAAAAGTAGAGGTCACAGACGAAGGACTCATTCTTCATCAGTCCCCTCCCCCGGTAAAACCTCGGCTTCTCACGCGAAAACCAGCCTAGCGATCGCGCCAGGGGGTTATTTTCCCATTCTCGAGATCTGTTGGCGCGACAGCAACTCCTTTGTCCGCAACAGCTCGCATAATAAACTGCTTCACGGTCATACCGTGCTCTTCTGCGGCTTTCCCCAAAGCCCGGAGAGTGCTCGTCCGCACACGCATGTTGTGGTTGACGGCTTTGTCCTCTGGGACGACCTCCGCTGGCGGAAGCCGCGGGTTTACGCTACGAGCGGTTTCGAGTGCTTGGTCTGCTCGGGTCTTCGGTACTGGCACCGATTTTCCACCGTCAGTGCTGACCCTGCCAAGGGCTGCAGCAGTGATTTCGCTTGCATCCGATCTTTTTCGAGGTTTAAGCGCCATTAGATACCCTCCCCTTTCAGGGTTTTAGTGCGTTCCGGAATCCAGCCAATCGCCTTCAACTCGGCTATAAGAGCGGTTACTTCGTCGGCTGCCGCACCTTTAGCCGGAATGGTACCCGAGTAGGAGATCTCTCCGAACGCTGTGCGATGTGAGACTGACGCCTTCAAGGTGGGAATACCTGCGTCGCGCAGCTCCTGTTCAGCGTGCTTTGTAAGGTTTGTGCGAGAGAGGCGGTTCATTATCGCGCGAACCTCGATTTTGCGCCGCGCTGCCGACGCAAGGCCCTTCGCCTGCTTGATCGTCTCTTCAGCTTGGTTCAAATCGGCTGCGCCAGCGGTCAACGGAACGAGGATCTGGTCTGCCACGGTCATCGCTACTGCTCCGGCCAAGTTTCCAAAGCCTGCAGTGTCGATCAAGACAAGGTCAGAGGTCTCGTCTAGCCCCAAAGCGAGATCAGCAATGGAGCGCTCGGAAGTTTCCGCCACGCACGTAAAGGGCTTTCCTTCGTAAGTGTTGCTATGCCAGTCCGACATTGCCTTAGTCGGGTCGGCGTCAATGACAGCGACTGCGAGACCGTCTGCTGCGCAACGCGCGGAGATTATTTGACACAGGGTGGTTTTTCCGGGCCCCCCCTTAAAGGAGGCAATAGTTAGGATTGGCATTTATCTATATCTCTTCCTTGATATGAAGACCTTCTACCATGGCGTTACGTCATTACGCAATTCCATAATGACGTAATGACGTCATTACGTCATTACATTCGCGCGGAAGTGGCCGCCCGCCGTCCTGGGCAGGGGCGGCGTCATTGCGTAAAGCCGTAACGACACGCTGCGGACCGGCCCGCGCCGTTGGGCCTGTGGCCTGCGAGTGCTCCCGCGCTGTAATGACGCCGTTACGTCATTACAGCCGTGCCGCGTTACTCAATGAGATGAAGAAAGAAGGAGGATAAAAGAAGGAGCCGCTGCCTGTCAGCCGCCCGTGCTGCAACAGGTGGGTCGCCGTCCGTCCTCCCCATGCTCGCCGGCTACGCCGCCTGCGCGTGGGTGCGGGTGACGCCGATCCTGCCGCTGCGCGGCACTGTTGCACCCCGGTCGCCCGACACGCCGTCGCAAGGATGTTTGAAGAACCAGAGATGGATCGAGCATCATGCGACGCTACCAGTTTCCCTATGTTCCAACCCCCCGTGGCCGGCCTCCCATGCGCTGGACAGACACGCAGGAGCCCACAACCTGCCGCCGCTGCAAAGCGCACTGGGAAGATGGTGATCCGGCACTCACGATTGCCTGCACGGGCTGCGGCGCACCTGCGAATGAGCCGTGCCGCCGTAGCTCGGGTGGCAATGAGCGTGTGTGCGCCTGTCGCGACGAAGCGGCCGTCCAGATGGGGCTGCTGACACGTTGCGAGGGACTGACATGGGACGGTCGCCACGAAAAGCCGCTGCTATTGCGGGAACGCCCGATCGCCCACGCCCTAATGTGCCGCTCGGTGCGGACAGGCGCGCCTGTCAGTCGGTGGACCTCATGAGCCCGGATCTCGCGTCCTATGATCGCATCATTGTCGCCGTGTCGGGAGGCAAGGACGGCACGGCCTGTCTGCTCGCCCTGCTGGAAGCTGGTGCTCCGGCCGAACGCATCGAGCTCTGGCATCACGAGGTGGATGGGGCAGGGCGGTCCTTCATGGACTGGCCCTCCACAGGCCCGTATGTCGCAGCCCTGGCGCGGGATTTCAGCCTGCCGCTGTACCGCTCCTGGCGCGAGGGCGGCTTCGAGCGCGAAATGCTGCGCCACGATATGCCGACCGCGCCCGTGGTCTTCGAGACCCCGGAGGGGCGCGTCGTCGCCGGAGGGCTGGGCCAGAACGGAACCCGCCTGCGCTTTCCTCAGGTCTCGGCCAGCCTTTCCGTGCGCTGGTGTTCGGCGAGCCTCAAGGTTGATGTGGCCGATCGTGCCTTGCGGGGGCAGGAGCGGTTCCTGAACCGACGTACCCTCATGGTCACAGGCGAGCGTGCTGAAGAGAGTCCCGCACGGGCCCGCTATGCGGCCTTCGAACGCCATCGGACTGACACGAGAAACGGGACGCGGCGGCGTCGACATGTCGATCACTTCCGGCCCGTGCACGCCTGGTCCGAGGCCGAAGTCTGGGCCATCCTCGAGCGCTGGCGCGTGATGCCCGCCTTTCCCTATCAGGTCGGCTTTTCGCGCCTGTCCTGCGCGTTCTGCATCTTCGGCAATGCAGACCAGTTCGCCACCCTGAAATGGATGGATGCGAACCGGTTTGCGAAACTGGTCAGATATGAAAAAGACTTCGGCTGCACGATCAAACGTGACCGGGGACTCGAGCAGCTGTCGTCCGAAGGGACGGTTTATGAAGCGGCCCGGTCGCGGCCCGATCTGGTCGCAGCCTGCCTGTCAGACCGCCCGTTACAGACGGTTCTGACAGAAAACTGGACTCTCCCGGCCGGTGCCTTCGGTAACGGAGGAGGGCCCCTCTAGTTTCAGGCGCGGGCCGGACGGCCCCGCCGTTTTTCGGGGAGCTTCTTTACCGGAGGGAGGTCTTCTTCCTGAGGCGCAGAAGCGCGGGTTCTGGAGTCCAGGCCGATTTCCCGGGCAAGAGCTGCGCGCTGTGCGGAATAGCCGGGAGCGACCATCGGATATTCCGGGGGCAGACCCCAGCGGGCCCGGTATTCATCAGGCGTCATGTTGTACGCCGTTTTGAGATGACGGCGGAGCATCTTCAGCTTTTTCCCGTCTTCCAGACAGATGATGTAGTCCGGGAAAACCGACTTCTTCGGATTGACCACGGGAACCGGCGCCTCTTCGGCCGCAGCCTCGGAGACCGCCGGAACGGTCAGGGCCGTGTGGACGGAACGGATCAGGCCCGGGAGCCCATCGGGCGCGACATCGTTTCTTGAGAGATAGGCGGCCACGATTTCGGCCGTCAGGGAACGCAGGTGGAGGGATCGAAGAACCCTTGATTGATACGCTTAGCTGGTGATTTCAGGTTTTT
>NZ_JBDNYY010000054.1:0-4985 GCF_047722525.1 Gluconobacter sp. | reverse complement strand
GCACGGAAATGAAGTTCTCGATCCCGGCCGTGTCCATGACCTGACCGCCAAACCGCTCCGCCACAAGACCCGTGCGCAGACCCTTACGGGCGGAATAGATCGCCGCCGCGTCGCCCGCAGGCCCCGCACCAAGCACCAGCACATCGAACGGCGCCATATCGTTCAGCTTTTCGGCCGAACGCGCGACCGAAGCCGTATCCAGCCTGGCAAGAATATCCGCCACTTCCATCCGGCCCGACGCAAAAGGCTCGCCATTCAGATAGACCTGCGGGACAGAGCGGATGCCGAGGCGTTCCACTTCATCCTGAAAATCCGCGCCATCAATGGCCGTGTGATGGATCTTCGGGTTCAGCACGCTCATGGCATTGAGCGCCTGCACCACGTCCGGGCAGTTCTGGCAGGACTGGGAGAAATACGTCTCGAAATGGAAGTCGCCGTCCAGCGCACGGATCTGTTCGACCACATCCGCCTCGATCTTCGGCGGATGGCCGCTGACCTGAAGCAGCGCCAGTACCAGGGACGTGAACTCGTGCCCCATCGGCAGACCCGCAAAGCAAACCTGGATATCGGTGCTGGGACGACGGATCACGAAGGATGGCGTGCGGGAGCCCTGCCCCTTGTCCGAAAACGTCACCTTGGGGGACAGGCTGGCAATGTCTTCCAGCAGGCCGCGCACTTCAGTAGAGCGGGCATCCGCGCCAAGGGTCGCCTCAAGCACGACCGCATCACGCAGGTACTCCATATAGGCGCGCATCTGGGTTTTCAGGTCGTCCTGAAGCATTGTTTTTCTCCGGATTTCGGGACTGGATAATTTGGAACCGGAAGACTGTCCGGCTCAGCCGCCTCCAGTGAAGGAGGCGGAGGCTGGTGGAACCCGAAAGCCCCACCCTCATCAGATCCGGGAGCGGATCAGATCTTGCCGACGAGGTCGAGGGACGGCTTCAGCGTCTCGCCGCCTTCCTTCCACTTGGCCGGGCAGACTTCACCCGGATGGCTTGCGACATACTGGGCAGCCTGGATCTTGTCGAGCAGTTCGGAAGCACTACGGCCAACGCCACCGGCGGTGATCTCGATGTACTGGATCTTGCCTTCCGGATCGATCAGGAACGTGCCGCGATCAGCCAGACCGGCTTCCTCGATCAGCACATCAAAATTGCGTGCGATCGTACCCGTCGGGTCACCAAGCATCGTGTACTTGATCTTGCCAATGGCCGGGGACGTGTCGTGCCAGGCCTTGTGCGTGAAATGCTTGTCCGTGGAGACGGAATAGATTTCCACGCCCAGCTTGTCGAAAGCGGCCTGGTTGTCAGCGAGGTCTTCAAGTTCCGTCGGGCAGACGAACGTGAAGTCGGCCGGATAGAAAAAGAAAACGGCCCACTTGCCGCGAACGTCGGAGTCCGTGACCGTGAGGAACTCACCGTTGCGGAAAGCATCGGTAGAGAAGGGCTTCAGCGGGGAGTTGATGCGAACCATCAGACTGTCTCCTGACCTTGGGTTGATGTTGCGTTGCGGACTCTGTGTCCCACAGGAAGAGAGAGACAGGAAACAGTTCCTGTCAATATGACTGATCGACAGAACCGAATTATCGATAAAAACCTATCAGAACCACCGATCACGGGGCACAAACCCTGTTTTGTGATGCAGCCGTCCGCGACCCTACCTTGCCGTTATTTTTCCATGACAGGCAGAACCGCACTTCCCCATCAGGTTGTTCGGTCATATCTATGGCTCATGAGCTATGTTCCCCTCTCCGGCCTTTCCCTGCGCGATATCGAATATGTGGTGGCGGTCGATGACCTGCGCAACTTCTCCCGCGCGGCAGAACGCTGCGGTGTCAGTCAGGCGGGACTGTCCGAACAGGTCCGCAAGCTCGAGCAGCTTCTGGACGTGACGCTTTTCGAGCGTTCACGGCGTCATGTCGCCCCGACCCCGGATGGCGAACGCCTGCTGGCACTTGGGCGGGAGGTCCTGGCGGCCGCCCGCAACCTGCTCGAAGTCGCTCGCGCCCAGACCGGTCCGATGGAAGGTGCATTGAGGCTCGGGGTCATCCCCACGCTTGGCCCCTATTACATTCCGGGGCTCCTGCCGCGTCTGCGGGAACATTATCCCTCCCTCAGCCTGCGTCTGCGCGAAAGCATGACGAACACGCTCGTCCATGCTCTGCGCAACAGCGAGCTGGATGTTGCGCTGATGGCTCTCCCCGCCCCATCCGATGCCCTGGAAAGCGCACCGCTTTTCGAGGAATCCTTCCTCGCCGTTTTCCCGAGCACACATGAACTGGCCCGGAAACCGAAACTGTCCCTCAGCCAGCTCGGCCGACCGGACCTGCTTCTGCTGGAGGACGGGCACTGCCTGCGCGATCAGGCCCTGTCCATCTGCCCGGCGGAACCCCGAGGCAGCGAACAGCGCCTGGCTACCAGCCTCGAGATGCTGTGGTACATGATCGGCGCAGGCGAAGGCTTCTCCCTCATTCCCCAGCTCGCCCTGCGCAATCGCACCGACTTCGAGGACCTGATTACCGTCCGCATCCTGCCCGAACCCGAAGCACGCCGCACAATCGGCCTGACCTGGCGCGCGTCCGACCCCCGTGCCCCCGTATTCCGCGAATTTGCCGCCTATCTGCGCAGCATCACGCCGGAACACTGTCACCCCTGCTCCTAGAGCCTCACATGCCCCAGACAACGCCCCACGGCCCCGGCGCCCCGAACACCAGAGGCCCGGAGCTTTCCGGAATGGCCTATGGCCTTGTGCTGAGCGTGATGGTTCTGGTGATCGCCCTGCAGGCTTTCATCCTTCCCGCAGCCGTCTGGCAAGGCGACGAATACGACTATTTCGCCAATATCCGGGATCAGGGTCTGTCATTCCTGACTGACAGAATGCTGCACTGGAGCATGCGCCCCTTTTCAGAAATTGTCATTTTCGGTTACGGCACGCTCGTCAACATGCTCCACAGGCCACTGGCATGGGTATTTCTCGCCCTGACCTGGCTGTTCTGCGCAACAGTGGCGTTTCTCCCCTTCCTCCGTCATGCCCGCATTCCCCTGCCCGCGCGCATCCTGATCCCGGCGTCCCTCGCAGCCATTTTCATGCTGGGCCATCCCTCCGCGGACCTGTTCTACTGGCCGATGGCAACGATCGCCCATCTTCCCGTTCTGGCCTCAGCCTGTGGACTGGTCCTGCTTGTGACCGCCGGCATCCTGTCGGGCAGGCAGGAAGCCCTGCTCCTGACCCTCGCCATGACGTCGAGTGAAGCCGGACTTTTTCTTGGCACGCTGTGGCTGGGCGGACGGGGCGTGCAGGCCCTGTTTTTTCGCAGCAGCCTGCCGGAAAAACAACGGAACTGGCTCCTTCTCCCAGCAGGAACATGGCTCTGCCTGGCCGCCGGCATGATCTTCAATCACCGCATGAACGGTGGAGGTTTCCCGTTCACCCCCACCCACGGCCATGTGTGGGCAAGCATCGCTGCCTCTTTCGGCCCGTTCCTGAAAACCCTGCTCGCCCTCCAGCCGGACGAAATGAGTACGGGAAGCACCTTCACCCGCTCTGCGATCCTCACTGGCATTGCCCTGAAAACGATCCTGACCGGTACATTGACAGCACTTTTCATGACCTGTGGCATCCGCCCCGGCCTGCGCACTCTCATGCTGCCGGCCTTTGCCCTCACAGGCACGCTCTATCTGACGATTGCAGCAGCGTTTTACGGATTTGGCTTCCTGTGCTGCCAGCGTCATGAAGCATTCCGACTGGATCTGTCTTTCCTGCTTATCGTGCTGCTTGCGGGAGCCCTGAGTACGGTGCTGTCAGGGAAACTGTCATCCCTGCCGCAGAACAGGACCTCCCGGAATACGCTGGAAGCCTGCGCCCTGATGGGACTGCTGATCTTTGTCGGATGGACGGGGCGCTGGCGGCTGCCGGACCTGTCACTGGCCGTCGCCGGCCTGCCTCTGGAAAAGGCCGCCCATCAAAGTCTCTGGGCATCGGGCCTCGCCCCCGGAACGACGATGATCTACCCGGAGGGCACAACCTCTCCCGCTTTTCACTACTGGCACTGGGAACCTGGAACCTATCATGCTGGCGGAGCAGGATGGGATGTCCAGTCCGCCATGCGGTATTTTGGCAAGACAACGATCCATGTCCTGCCACCCGTCACCCTTCTGCCCGGCCCTCCTGCCCCCTGATCCGCAAGAGGAGGAGAGGGTTAGCCTCAGGACGGGATCTTATTCAACGGCATTGCAGCGGGTGCCCGAACCCGGAAAATCCGAGCACTCACCCTTCACGGAATCCCAGCGGAAATCCATTTCAGGGCCTGCCATGCCGTTGGTCTGGAACTCGGTCGTGACGGCACTCACATTCGTCACGTGCCCCTTGCCGTACACCAGATCAACATAACCGTTGTGAAAACCCGGGATCTTGCCAACGCCTTCAAAATAGGTCGGCTTCCCGTCTTTTCCCGGCACGCCGAACAGTTTGCTCACCTGGGCTGGCGTCGCATGTTCCAGCTTGCGCAGAAACTCTGGCGAAAGGCTCTGACAGCTCACTTCGGGGCGCGGATCTTCACCCACGTTCGACTGCCAGCAGGTCGCCTGCCCCGGTAGCGGGGTCGCGGATGCAGGCTGGGACGCAACCAGCCCCGCGCCCAGTGCCGCGGCCATCGTGAAACCCGTGAAATGCTTCAAGCGTATCATCTGAAAATACTCCAACAGAACTCTCTGTTTTCCGAACCTATCACAGCGTCCTGACGGAACCCACAGAGCCTGCCGAACACCTTTTCCTGAAGTCCCTGTCTCAGGCGGGCGGCACAGCCTCGGGATACAGCCAGCGCACCACCCGTCCCATCGTCAGCCCCTGTACGATGATGGTGAACACCACGACCCCGTAACATACGGGCAGCAGCGTATCGCGCAATTCCCCCGCCGGCAGTCCCAGAGCCAGCGCAACGGAAATGCCTCCCCGCAGCCCACCCCAGGTCAGAACTCCCAGAGCCC
>NZ_JBDNYY010000053.1:0-5055 GCF_047722525.1 Gluconobacter sp. | reverse complement strand
GGCATATCGCCGTTCTGGAAGACGAATACGCGGCACTCGCCAAACGTGCCGCCACACTATCCCCGGACGCTCTGGCGGACGCTCTGATCGAACTGCTTGTCACGCTTCATCCTCGCGTGAAATCCCTGTCTGCGCTGATGGAGGCACGGACTGACAAGATGGAGATCCGTGATCGTGCACGAGGACATGCCATAGCCGGAATTGCGGCAGCATTGCGTGTCTGTGCGCCAGAGTTGGAGGACGCACTAGCGAGAGATATTGCTGCGGTCGTTCTAAACACCATGAAAGTGTTGCGCGGCATGCTGGCGAAGGACGCCCCCACGACGTCAGGCGCGCCTGACGAATTGCGGCGAATGCACCGACTCTATCTAACGGACCGGCTGCAGCCGTTTCGGCGTACTTCAGACGGCATAACGGACGCAGAGCCATAATTTCGCGGATTGGTGCAGCCAGGGTTTCAAACGCCAATTTCATCGCACCTCAAGTGAGGAGGCTAAATGGATGTGAGAAAACCGTGGAGAACTAACACAGTTTTGACGCGAAAATCTCGTACCCGGCGATGGCCGATTGCTTAGCAGGCAGACAGCAGTCGTCTAAATCTGAGACGTAAGCGACATTGCGCGCGAGCCGGTTAGCGGACAGCTTGTATCATAGGCGTGGCTAAGGATCTGAAGCGTCCCGTGTTTCCCGGAGGCTCCTATCTGTGAGAAGGAACTATGATGAACACGATGAGTCAGGGATTTTCGCCTGAGGTGCGGGAGCGTGTAGTCCGTACGGTTGGGGACGGCCGCGTCCTACTGATGAGTTGTAAGCGGTTCGTCGAGAAGATCGTTTATGGGCGACGCCTGCTTAGTTTGCGGCTCCTCGCCGAGGGACAAGGCGTCCATGGCGAGCACATCATCCCCCGATGGGTCTTCAAACGGTTATAGTTTGTTCGACCAGAAGATGACCTTGCCCACCGGCGAATTCATCCAACCTGAGATTCTCTAAGAGGACGTAAGTTGATGCTCGAACTGACCGAGGAATGCCTTCGCATCCTGAACAAGGGTTTCTTCGAAATCACCGATGCCGGCCCCCTACATCAGCCGATCCGCAGCTTTTCGATCCGGCGGGACGAAAAGCTGAATCTGATTTTGGAGACTGAAGCTGCCCCCAATGCTACGTCAGCGGCAGTCGATCAGCCGCCAGGCTCGGTTCGCTTGACTACTGAGCGGGCTCTCCTCCGCAGCGTAGGCGGCCTCGAAGGAGAGTTTTTCGGGCTAGTGCCCTACAGCCAGCATCGTCAGTCCCAGGGTGTGAGTGAGCAGTCTCTAACGGAACTGACCCAGGTTCATATTGCTAAGACCAACAACCCTTCCGGCGCGCCCGCGCTATACGTCATTGACTGGCTCGAAAACCTGCCCCAGAGCCCATACATGTGGCCCGCGGCTTCCGATGTGGTCACTAAAACCATTACGACGCGGAGAATTTCGCTCAACGACGGTATAACCATTACGAGCGATACTGAACGGTTCAGCAGCTCGCGAAACTCCGCCAAACTGACCGTGGATGGAATAACTTTTTACGTTTGCGCGCTCGACGAAAAAGACCGGACTGGTGCCATCAAGCCCGGGTGCATTGTTTACGATGGCGTCCCCGATGAGGAGTTCCGAAAGAAGGTCCGCACAGGCCTTTCCTTCGCGATGGGCATTTACTTGGTCGATTTCGGAACAACCCACTACGACGCCGAATGGAACGTCGTGTCCACATTAGCGCGGAGCGCCTACAGCCTTCGCCGCCATGCCTTCGACATTGAAACCCTCCAACTCGCGCCGCTCGGCGACCGCTTCTTGAACGAGTTAGGTGCCCGCCAGTTAACAAGGGCGATCCAGGCGTTTGTGACAGCGTTTGACGTCTTAGATCTTGCTAACCTGCATTGGGCTTTCTGGCATGCCTGCGCTGCCCCTCCGCATATCGCCCCCGCTCATTTCGGCGCGGCGATTGAGGGCTTGCAGAGTGCCTACACCAAAGCTAACCCGAGAAAGGTGCGAAAGGACTGGGCTACACAAGACGAATGGAAAGCCCTCAGGGCGGCGCTCAGCGACGTCATTGCCAGCGCTGACGTCTCCATTGAGGCGAAAGTGGCCTTGAAGGATAAACTGCCCACCTTCAATCGCATTGATCAGCGTCAGCGGCTTAAGGACGTCATGGCCACCCTGAAACTCGAGCTGGGTGAAGACGAGGACGCTGCTTGGCGCCGGCGGAACAAGGCCGCCCACGGCGCTCCCATCCCTCAGGGTCAAGAGTTGGAGGCGATCCGCGACATGAAGCTATTGAGAGGTTTATTTCAGCGCCTACTGCTACGGATCACCAACGCGGCGGATCAATACATTGACTATGCCTCGCCAAACCATGAGCACCGACCTTTGAGCCAGCCTCCGCCGACGATCGGCTAAAAGCTATTGAAGCCAATGTCCGCCACCTGGCAGGGCAGGAAGCAGTCGAAGAGCACGCGATGGAGGTAGGTACTTTGTCTTGAGCGCCTTCGCGAGGATTTTCCACGTGAGTGTCCGGTTTTGCCGGTCGCCCTGCACAAAGCAGACCTTCCGCTTACCCCGCTTAGCGGACTTTCATTGCCTCATCTGCCCACAGGGCAATCTCACTTGCGGAGGGATCTTCAAGGTTCTCCGCTGCCTCAGCAGCGCTCGCTGCAAGACGATGCATCGTTACTGTCCAAGGGGCGTCTTCCGCTTCGTTCGGGAGGGCGGCGTTGATATACGCGCAGGCATCCACGAACTGCCTCAGTCCCTCGACGAACAGGGCTTCACAATCGGCCATGCTGCAGTCTTGCCGGTGATCAGTCATGCCGTGCTTTCCATGGATTGAGGAGTGGCACCCCCGAATACCGGAAATCATCCGTGTTCCGTGTCACAACCGTCATGCCATGTACCAGGCCGGTCGCGGCGATAAGGGTGTCGCGCTCCGGGCCCGGATCCGGAACATGCAGGTGAGCGCAGCGGCGGGCGACCGCCAGATCGATGGGAAGCACCCGCTTCGAAAACTCGGGTAGAACGTAGTTCTCCAGCCAGTTCCGCAGAACGCTTCCCTGGGCGGGATCCCTGCGCTCGATCCGCATGACACCGACATCCAACTCCATGACGGTGATGACAGACAGGAAAAGGGTCTCAGCCTCCACCTGCTCTGCCCATCTGGCGACATTGGGGTCGGCCCTGCCCGCCCGCACCTTTCGCAGTTCGGAAACGACATTCGTGTCCAGCAGGAACATCAGCCAAAGTCCGCGGGACGCAGGCCGAGGGTCATGGGCGTCGGATCGAACTCGATGTCTTCAGCACCAGGCAGGGCGAGTGCATCCGCGATCTTTCGCGGTCTGCGGGTCAGCCGGCGATAGTCGTCGATACTCAGCAGAACATGGGCCGGCTTGCCGCGGTCGGTGATGAAGACAGGCCCCTCAACGGCAGCCTTTTTCGCCCGGGACGTGTCCTGATTGAACTCACGACTGGAAAATGTGGTGACAGTCATCTCGGGCGCCTCCTGTTTCTTATGTAGCGACATTACTACAATGACGCAGGCAGCGCCACAGAAATCGGGCTCTTCCGGTCTGCACTCACAAACGGGCCAGCCAGTGTCCTTCACAGGGCAGGTGCCCGACCTGGAGCTGACATTCTGAACGGAGAAAGCTGATGAACACGATGGAGCATGGTGGTGCAATGGCAGTCGAGCGCGTCAAACGCCTCGTGGCGGAGGCGCGCAGCCGCGCAGCCTCTTCGGAAAGCCCGCGGCCGAAGGACAGTTCTGCTGACGCGACTGAGAGAAACGCGAGCGTGGTCCTCGAGCGGGAGAATGATCCGGGGTCGGCCCGTCAGCAATGACGGGATATATCCCGAGCGCCTCGATACTCCCTCTTTCCACGGCGGCCATGCTCGGCCGTCCCTTTTGTGGTGATTGCCTTGACGACACTCATTCCTCTTTGCGTCCCGTTTGAGCGCCGTAAGGAAGCAGCCCGGGGCGGTGCCACGTTCAACGGGGAGCAGAAGTGCTGGATGGCGCACCTGGGCAAGCTCGACGCTCTCCTGCCGTTCGTCCCTTACCGGTATCGGCCGGACCGCAAGGCCCCCTACATCCGTCCGTGGATGGTGCCGCAGGCTCTGTGGGGCTTTAATCTGCGCGCCTTCCTGGCGCCCGAAGACTGGAACCGGATCCGGAAGGATGCCTATGCCCGCTCCGGGTCCCGTTGCCGGGTGTGCGGAGGACGGGGTCCCCAATGGCCGGTCGAGGCTGACGAAGGGTGGGCGTATGACGACGAGCGTCGGATCCAGACCCTCAAAGGGGTGATTTCCCTCTGCCCTGACTGCCATGGCGTGCGTCACTGGGGAAAGACCATGACCGAGGGCAGGCAGGGTGCTGCTTTGGCCTGGATGGCAGAGGTGAATGGCTGGAGCCACACCGAAGCGGCGCGGTGCGGAGACCAGGCCATGAAGCAGTGGCATACGCGCAGCCGCCATACCGACTGGCAGTGCGACATCTCCTGGGCAATCAGAACCTACAGTGTTGTGCCGATCAAGGACGGCGAAACGCTGGCCCGCGAGCTGAACCGGAAATTCGTGCGGCAGGCGCAGACGCGCGTTGGCATCAGGGCCGGGCACGTTACGCACATTGAACATCTGATCGGTGAGCGATAGGAAACAGCCCCCTTCCCCTGCCGTCTGAAGGCCTGCGTCGCATTCCAGACGCCTGCCTGTTCCGACCCGTTACAGGCCCAGAGGCGGGACCCCGGCCCGATACAGACCTTCGAACAGATCCCCGAGCGCCAGACGCCGTCGCAGCGTCAGACGTCGTTGGGCCAGGTGATACATCCGGTCGTGCAGCAGATGGCAGCGCTGACACAGCGCGCGCAGATTGCGCAGCCGGTTGCTGGTGGGATCATGATTCAGATGGGCCGCTGCCAGAACCACCTTCGTCTGTCGTATTTGCAGATGCTCGATCAGGTCCGGAGGCGAGATCCGCCTGCCCCGACCATTGAACCAATGCCCCGTCTCCGGATGCTTCCATCGGCCA
>NZ_JBDNYY010000052.1:0-5136 GCF_047722525.1 Gluconobacter sp. | reverse complement strand
AGAAGAGCACGGCCAAGCAGGCGCTCTTCCGCGACATGAACTCCGGGCGCAAGCGGATCCTGATCGGGTCTTCCGCGACCATGGGGACTGGGGTGAATGCGCAGCAGCGGCTGATTGCGCTGCATCACCTCGATGTGCCCTGGCTGGTCTCGGACATCATCCAGCGTGAAGGCCGCATCGAGCGGCAGGGCAACCAGAACCCGTTGATCCAGCTCTACGCCTACGCCCTGAAAGGCTCGGTTGACGCCACCAACTGGCAGATGCTGGAGCGCAAGCAGAAGTTCATCTGCCTCGCCATGTCCGGAGATCGCACAATCCGTCGTCTGGAAGACGTGGGGGCGGAAGCCAATCAGTTCGCCATGGCCAAGGCGCTGGCGTCGGGTGACGAGCGCCTGATGCAGAAGGCCGGTCTGGAAGCCGAACTGGCCCGCCTGGAGCGGTTGCAGGCCGCGCATCATGACGATCAGTATAACGTCCGTCGTGCCATCGACCGTGCCGAACGGGACCGCGAGACGGCACAGTCCGTGATCCCGCGTCTTCAGAACGACATCGCACGGCGTGAACCTACACGCGGCGAAGCGTTCCGGCTGGTGCGCAAGGACCGGGAAATGACCGAGCGTGACAAAGCCGGCCAGTGGCTTCTCTCGCAGGCCCGTCTCGCCGCGCAGTCCGGGGAGAAAGGCAAGTGGACTCTCGGCACGATCGGCGGTTTCGAGATCCTGTGCGAGACCTGGCGCAGCCGCTTCGATGACACGGAAACATGGGATGCCACGCTTGGCGTCGTGCTGGACGGGCGGATCCTCGGCATGGATTTCGACCGTGAGACGAGCCCGGTGGGACTGATCAGCCGCATCGAAAACGCCCTGTTGCGGTTCGAGGCTGAACTGGCAGACGCACGCCGTCAGGTGGAAGAGGCCGAGCGCAAGCTGCCCAGCTACCGCGCCCGCGTGGGTCTGGCGTTCCCGGAGGCGGCTTTGTTGCAGGAAAAACGCGATGCCATGGCCGCCCTTGAGGCGGATCTGGCAGCGGATACCCAACGCCGCGAGGACGCGGAAAAGGCTAAAGCAAAGGCTGCTTATGATGCCGTGACTATAGAAAGAGAATCTGAGGCCGCGTAAAAAGGAGAAGAGAAGCCCTATGCCTGTGTTCGTTTTGGGCTGAACTGGCCATACACGGAGTTCCACCTGTCGTAGCGCTTATGCACGTTTCCCGTGGGCAACCTGTCCGTAGGACATGCAGCATACCATTGAGAAATAGGTGGTTGTCTCCGTAAGGGTATGCCCAATGTCCTTGCGCAGGTGGCTGAAGCAGGCACTCATCGCTCATTCACAGTCCGTCAGATCATCTCGTGCCATATCTCTTTGCTCTGCTCCGTAATCAGCAGACAAAAAGTGAATTAAATCTCAGGCAAGTCAAACGGAGATTTTACCAACGCAGCCTAACGCTGTCGTGAACACCGAATTTCAAAAAGAAAAATATCGTTGCGAAATGTTCCGAACGATGCATTATCGTTACATAAATTTTTTGCAAAGGCGTATCTTCATGTCAGAGCATCTATTCCCGCTTAATATTTCTAATTCGAATCAGAACCAGTCCATAATCATGCATGGATCCACAAGTAATAACCAAAATGATCTAAAGTACGGCGCGACCGTTCCGACGCATAAAACAGAAGGAATTTCGAGCGGAAATGTGGATTACTGGAAAAACTCGGCTGATCTGAACGGGATAATTAATAAACTAATCACTGGGTCAAATAATACAGATCAATCCAGCGTTCCAAAAAGCCTTAGTGAGCAAATTGCCTATAGAGCAGAAGCCGAGACATCAAATGACGAAACATACCATGTAATAGGTCATCGATCCCCTCCAGGCTCCTCCCAAACTATCACTGACAATGGAGGAGGGGGAGCGCCTAATGATTCAGGTGCCGGGGGCGGCGGTGGAAGCGGTGGAGGTGGAGGCGACGGTCTATCCTCAAACAAAAATATTGTGAATGGTCCAAATGGTACCAAGTGGGATTATTCTAAATCGATCCCACTGACTGAGACACAAATAGCAACAGCGAATTCGATACTAGAATTCGCTCAACAGAATGGAGCAACTAGGTACGAAGCTCTTATTATGATAAATGAGGCAGTTGTTGAGTCTAGTTTAGGGACTCTACTCCACAATAGCGGCTCTACTGCAACTGGCATTTTTCAATATACTGTTGGGACTTGGGCCGAAAACCATGGTGATCTTGATATAAATAGCAATCAGGACCAAATGACTGCAATGCTCGAAGACATCAATCATTACGCCATACACTATGGGGAACTTGAAGTAAAAGGCCAGACACCTCAAAACTCAGATGGTTCCGATATGACGTTACAGGAGATGACTCAGTGTGACCATCGTTGGGGAAATAATGTCACGAATTTTAGCCAGAGAGACATATCAGCTGCAATGAAGAAGATAAATGAATGGGCGATAGATGTTGGTACGGAAGGATTTAGCCAATGAGATATATTTTAATATACTTTCTTTTGCTCGGAGCAATATTTAATAAATGTTACGCAGAGGGTTGTCTTTGGCAAGATGCTAGTTATGTTTCGCATAATGTTCCTGATATAAGTCTGCAAGCTTCTTCTAACGCCGATAGTAAATCAGGGTACTATTTCTATATGGAGTTAAAGAAAAGAAAAAATATTAGCATACCACTGTTACTCGATCAGGGGTCAAGTCAAAGGATATTCGCATATAGGAATGATAATAAAAAAATATACTCAGAATTAATATTCCTTGACGACAACTATGAAATTTCCACATTTCTGCCTCGCAAAAATAGTCCCGCCCCGAAGTTGGTTATAGTAACGGACTTGCCAGATATATTACTTTCAAACTTGCTTATACATCCAGACCCTCAAGAATTGTATTTAGTCTGCCCGCATAAATGAGTCTATTTTTATTGTGCTCAGTTAGAGAGCGGAGGGATCGAAGAACCGTTAATTGATGTGCCTTGGTTTTAATTTTGAGCTTTTGGCGTGTTGATTGACGGTTCTCTGGGTCGCTCTCGATCTGCGTTTTGAGCAGATCGAGAGCTGCCACCCGCTGGATAGCTATGCATTCGCGCTGATCCGCTCCCAGAAGAAGAAGCGGCGCATGTTGTAGACGATATTGGCCAGCCCAACCCTCATGGTGGCCCGTGTGTTGCCGACAGTTCGGATGAATCGTCCGGTCTGTGATTTCTGATCTGCAAGGACATGCTCAATGCGTGATCGGATCACGGACTTGCCTGCATTGGATTGCTGGATATGTCGGGGCATGGGTTTGAGGTTCGGCTTCTTCCTGTGAAGCTTCGAGACGAAACCCTCTTTTTTCATGAAGTCCTCATTTGCTTTTGAGCAATAGGCTGTATCTGTCCGAACGATTGAGGCCGCATTGGTTTTATCGAGCAGGCCTTCTCTCAGTCGTGCCCCATCGCTGGCGGCAGCATCTGTGGTCTTCCATTTGCGGATCATCCTGAACTTCCGGTCGATAGAGACATGGGATTTGTAGCCAAAGAACGGAATGGCAAGATCCGTTGCGGGCATACTCCCGTCATCCTGCCGCTTTGTTTCCGTGAACTTCAGCGTCCAACGAGCACGGCGATCCTTGTGGGGCAGTTTGAACGGCTTGTCCTGTCAGTCTTCAGGAATACGCCCTGCCCGGAGATTTGCCTTCTCGGCACTCGTCTCGCGCTGCTTTAGAGCAGCCACCAGCGTTGTGTCCAGGATTTGGCCCGACGTGGGCGAATACCCGGGATTGTGCAGGGTTGCGTCAGAGCGCTCAAACAGTCTTTCAATCGTGCCCGCCTGGGTCAGGCGTTCCCGGAACAGCTAGACCGTTTTGGCGTCAGGCACAGGATCCGACACCCCAGACCAAGGAAACGCATAAGGATAGGCGATCGTTGACCAGATACTCTGTCCGCTCATCAGACAAATTGCTCAGCGTCTGGATCACCAGAATTTTGAACATCAACACGGGATCAAACGGAGGACGGCTGCCTTTTATGCCGTCTGAATAGGCCAGAGCCCTCTCAAGATCAGGGCGAAACACTTCAAAATTCACAGTTCGGGAAAACGCTTCGAGCTGATCGCCAAGCCCGCTCAACCGGCAAGCCGCTCTTCAACATCAAAGAAACCAGGCTGCTTCATGATCCATGCTCCTAATCAATGTAGGAGTGATGGAATCACACATAGAGGCCTAAAACCAGAGGGTTTTTCGAACCCTCCAGGTTATGACGCCGACTGGTTCAGGGACGCCCTGGAAGAAAAAGGGATAAAGCCCTGCATTCCAGGACGGAAATCTCGCGGAAAACCAGTCAAATACGACAAGCGAAAATACAAAAGACGCAACCGCATCGAGATCATGTTCGGAAGGCTCAAGGACTGGCGGCGGGTCGCAACCCGCTATGACAGATGCCCGAATGTCTTCTTCTCAGCCATCTGCCTCGCCGCAACCATCATGTTCTGGCTATGAGTCCTGAGCCTAGCTTATGATCGCTCATATTCGCAGAGTTCTGCGGAAAATCAATTAGGTCACTTTTTGATTCAAACAGTAAGGTTTAACCAACCTTTCGCAACGGAACGGGCTGAACAGCCACAGACCCCGAAGCAGATTGAGGTCGCCGCTCCCGATCCAGATAGCGCAGGCAACTGACCCGCAGGAAAGACGCCATATTGGGTAGCTCACCCCGAAGCTCCAGAATTTCATCCGAAAGCTTCGTGATGAGTTGGTTGACGGTCATGCCATCGGCTGCGGCAATTTCCGTCAAGACATCCCAGAACATGTTCTCCAGCCGGATCGTGGTGACGACACTATGGATCCGCAGGGACCGTGTCCGGCTTTCGTAAAAGATCGGGTCGGCGCGGACGTAGAGTTCACACATGGCGGGTCTTTCCCTGCGGATAACAATCAGGCTTCGATCTTCGTGCCCAGAACCTTAAGGAGCTGGCCGATCCAAGCCGGGTGTGCTGGCCATGCTGGTGCTGTCACCAGCTTACCGTCCGTCACAGCCCCATCAATCGCAATCGCCTGATAGTCTGCGCCTGCCAGGATCATTTCAGCACGACAGGCGGGATAGGCAGAAACCTTGCGACCGGAAATGACATT
>NZ_JBDNYY010000051.1:0-5960 GCF_047722525.1 Gluconobacter sp. | reverse complement strand
AGGCTTCACAGATCATGCGGATGATCTGTTCGGAGCCGTTTCCGATAACAATCCGATCCGTGTCGATTCCAGTTTGACGAGACAGTTCTTCCCGAAGTTCCTCCGCGGATGCATCCGGATAGCGGAACAGGCTGGATGCGATCTCGGCCCAGTGGTCCAGGGCAGCGGGAGAGGGCCCATAAGGGTTTTCGTTGCTTCCCAGTTTGGTGATCCGGGGGATCCCGTATTTTGCCCGCACGGCCTCTTCCGACAGGCCTGCATTATAGACCGGTAGCTGACGGACTTCCGTCCGGGCCAGGGAGATGGGAGATGTCTGGCAGTCAGAAGCGGCAGTCATGCGATAGCTCCACGAAGGGAAGAAAGAGGCTGATGGCTCTGTGAAGGGAGTATTATCCAACTTGTAAATACAACCATAGATTCTCTGGGATATCCAGAGCCTGAAAGGATTTTGGGCGTGTTTTTTCAATCTTTTGTATAGCTTTTTCAGGCTGGCGGCGTGGGGGTGGTTCAGAGAAAGAGGAAAGGAATTAACGTATTGATTCAAAGCGATTTAACGGAGAATTGGCAAGAGAGGTCAGGCCTGCCGGAACAGCGTCTGTCACGTCATGGATACTAAAAAACCAGTTCGATATCAGAATAGACATAGACAACCCTTTTTCGGAATGACATGGTCTAATCCGGAAAGGCGATATGCCTCTCAGTTCTCTCTGTAGCCTGTCAGCGACTGATGGTGTCTCCTCAACGACTGCTTTGGGAAAGTACGGGAATATGATGTCGAAAAATAACATTCCATCAGCGGATCAGGATGCCTGTTGTTTTTCCGTCTCAGGAAGCAGATCCCATCCGGATCAGAAACGGAAGGGAGCATCTTCCTTTCTGGTCTGGGTGCTCGCAACGACTGCATTCTCCTGCTGTTCAGCCCAGGCCGCCGATCCCAAGAAGCAGACCCGCCCCATCGTCCATCATAATGCAGGCAAGACATCCCCTACAGTTCCTGCCCGCTCGAAGGGTGCACGAACCCCTCGGGTGACAGCGCAGGAAGCGCTGGAAAGCGAGAGCCTGCATGTGACGGCCCGTCACGTTCCCCGCGGCGCCGTTACGACCGTGTCGTCGGAAGCGCTGGCAGATGCTGTGCCGGGTACCAACCCTCTCAAGGTGCTGGCGCGTCAGCCGGGTGTGATGTTCCAGTCGGATGATCCGCAGGGCATGGATACCTGGTCCACCCAGTTCTACATGCATGGCTTTCTGCAGAACCAGATCGGCATGACGCTTGATGGAATCCCGCTGGGAGATCAGGAGTTCCATACATTCAATGGTCTGAACTCCGTCAATGCGATTTCGGCCGAGAACGTGGGGCGCATGGATGTTTCGATGGGGGCCGGAGCGGAATCCGTTGCCAGTACCAGTAATCTGGGTGGTGCTGTTGAATATGTTTCCTCCGATCCCAAGCACAAGGCGGGGGGTCTGGCATCACAGACATTTGGCTCAAACAGCGGATTTCATACGTTCCTGCGAATGGACAGCGGTGATCTGAACAAGAGCGGCACGCGGTTTTACGTGTCCTACATGCGCAATTCGCAGGACAAGTGGAAAGGTGGTGGCGACCAGTTTGGTCAGCAGGTCAATGCGAAATTCGTCCAGCCAATTGGTGAGCGGAGCAGTATTTCCTCTTTCTTCGATTACAACCTGACGCAGAGCTATCTGTATCAGGACATGTCTTTCGACATGCTCAAGAACGGTGGATACGGAATCGACAATTTCTACGGAACACCTAACGCTTACAGGAAAGCCTATCTGTCCGCGCTTTCGGCGAACGGGTTGCCGGGGGGCGCATTGCCGCCGGGGTATTCCAAGATGTCCGATCCATGGGACGCATCCTATTACGATGGTGCACTGGTCGAGCGTGACTATCTGGGTGGGCTGAAAGCCAATCTGGCCCTGACGGATCGTTTGCGGTGGGAAAGCGTGGTGTACGGACATGGCCAGTACCTGCGCGGAACCTGGGCGAACCCGTATGTGTCCTCTCCCAATGGTGCGCCGCTGATTGATCAGGCGACCGTGACGCATTCCCAGCGTTTCGGTTTTACATCAGCCCTGCATTACGAGATTGCGCATAACGATATCAGTGGCGGCGTCTGGTACGAAAACTTCCACACCGATGTCGGGCGTTTCGGCTATGAAGAGCCATTGCTTTCGGATGTGGAAGCCGGACGTGCGAAGCCTGTGAACTCGGTCGGGGAACTTCCGGATCCCTACGGCACGCTGTGGGGGCAGAATCTCAATTCAAACAGTTTTACGGCGTTCGTTCAGGATACATATCACGTTCTTCCCAATCTTTCCCTGCATTTCGGGTTCAAATCGCTTCTGCAGACGGTGCGTGGCGGACAGTACGCCAATGATGAGAGTTACACCGGCGTCGGCCAGATCGCTGGAGGCAGCATCACGACGGCCAAGGCGTTCCTGCCACACTTCAGTGGAGACTGGCATTTCCTGAAGCATCACGAGCTCTATTTCGATATTGCGGAGAACGTGAAGTCCTATCCTGTCCAGGCTTTCAAGGAAGGGGCTTCGCCATTTTCCGTCTCGCAGTCCGCGTATAACCAGTTGTTGCAGAATGGTGGCCTGAAGCCCGAAACGGACTGGAACTTTGCGGTCGGGTATCGTTTTACCCACAAATATGCGCTGGCTTCCGTGCATGCTTACAGGACAAATTTCCACAACCGCTTGCAGCAGGTGACGTCGGGTTCGATCGTCAACCCGGTTTCCACGGTTGCGAATGTGGGCGGTGTGACCATGAACGGTGTAGATGGCGGCTTGACGCTGATGCCCGTCAAGGGTCTCTCGCTGTATAACAGCATCAGCTATAATCACGCGACCTATGACAATAACGTCACTGAAGCGGGAACGACCTATCACATCAAGGGACAGCAGATCGTTGCCTATCCGCGCTTCATGTACAAGGCCAGTCTGGCTTATGAATGGCGGAACTTCTCGGCGCATCTTGATACCCAGTTCCTGGGTACGCGTAATTACAGCTATACCGGGGACATGAAAATTCCTTCCTACTGGATCGAGACGCTGGGAGCACGGTATCGCTTTGGCAGCCTTGGGAAATATTCCAAGAACCTGAATTTTGTGCAGAACCTGACCTTCGAGTTCAACGTCTACAATCTGACAAACACGAAGTATATTTCCACGATGGGTGAGACGGGTATCCCGATGTCTGGCGATTACCAGTCCTTCCTCGTGGGAGCTCCGCGTCAGTACTATGGCACGCTCAAGGCAGAATTCTGATGACGGACCAGGTGCGCGGGGCTGAGTTCCAGCCGTCTGTCGAGGTTCATACGATCTACCGGATCCCCGCGGAACACCGGCATGGACGTGTCCGCGACCTGTTTACGGTCTGGTTCAGTACGAACATGACACTCCTGACCATTGTGACCGGAGCGCTGGGGCCAAAGATTTTCGATCTGTCCCTGATCTGGGCGATCGTGGCCGTGATTGCGGGTAACTTGGTTGGGGCGGTTTTCATGGCGCTCCATGCCGCGCAGGGTCCGGTGCTGGGTGTGCCGCAGATGGTACAGAGCCGGGGACAGTTCGGTGTCTGGGGGGCGGTTCCGATCATTGTTCTGGTCGTGCTGATGTATATCGGTTTTGCGGCTTCTAACTGTGTGGTGGGGGGAGAGGCGCTTGACGATGCTCTGCCGCTGCTGGGACGCGTTCCGGCGGTTCTTCTGCTGGCCTTCATCAGTCTCGTGCCGTGTATTTTGGGATACGGTGCCATTCATGCCTGCTCGAAGGCCGTGACATGGCTGTCCGGGATTGCGGTCATGTACTGTCTGGTGGTCGGGTTCTGGCATATGCCGGTTACGCTTCTGACGGAACTACATGGCTCGATCGCTGGTTTCTGCGGCATGTTTTCGATCGCGGCGCTCTGGCAGATTGCCTATGCGCCTTATGTTTCCGACTCATCGCGATATCTGCCCGAGGATAGTCTGTCCGTCAGGAACACGTTCTGGGCAAGTTATGGGGGGACGGTCCTTGGGACGATCCTGCCGATGATCCTGGGGTCTTTTCTGGTTCTGCAGTGGCCCGGGGAAAGCGTGGTGCAGTCACTTGGGCATCTGACGGGGGTATGGGGAGCGCCGGTTCTTGTTGTCCTGTCCCTGTCGATCGCTCTGGCCAATGCCATGAGTGTCTATTGCGGGGCGCTGTCGAGCATCACGATCATCCAGACCTTTCTGCCAACTTGGCGCGCAGGGTTGAGAAGCCGCGTGGTTCTGACATGTGCGCTGCTGGGGCTGTCGCTGTTCTTTGCGCTGGGAATGGCGGATACCTTCATGAAGTCCTATGCGGCTTTTCTGGATATCCTGATGGCTGTCATGGTGCCGTGGACCGCGATTAATCTGTACGATTACTACGTCCTGCGTCATGGCGATTATGATGTTGATTCGTTCTTCCGAAAGGACGGCGGCATATACGGCTACGTCAACTGGGCTGCTGTCGGAAGTTATGTTCTGGGGGTCCTTGTCGAAATCCCTTTTCTGAAAAATGAGTTTTTTACGGGATTTTTTGTCCCTTACCTTCACAAGGTGGATGTTTCCTGGCTGGTCAGTCTGGTTGTGACCAGCCTGTTCTATGCGGCCGTATCCCAAAGGAGCAGTGCAGGTGATGTCTCCCGTCCTTCTTCCTGCTGATATGCGGCGGTGCGTGCAGAGGGGGTATCGCCAGCTCTGTCTGGGCAGTTTTCTGGTTTTCAGTATGGCTGCGGGTGTGCAGAATGCGTCTGCGCAGGGAGTGGAGCGCTATTCCGATCCGAAGGATGATTTTCCGATATCGGCTGCTGTTCAGGTTCCGGCCGGGGCAGAGACGGTCTATGTCTCCGGTCTGGGGCCTGCGCCGGACAGGGCAGTCGGCATGACAACCGCAGAGCAGACGCAGAGTGCTCTGGACCAGATTTCGGCGGCACTCGGGCATTTCGGGATGACGCTTCAGGATGTTGTGCAGATGCATGTCTATCTGGTGGCCGATCCACGGCTGGGACACATGGATTTTGACGGCATGATGCAGGCCTATCGGGCCAGATTCAGAAGCGGCTTTCCGGCACGAACTGTCATCGAGGTTCCGCATCTGACCAATCCACATTGGCTGGTCGAAATCGATGTGGTGGCATCGAAGAACGATGTGAATAAAAAACGTTTTCCTGCGAAATGAGGTCTCTGCCGGGATGATCGGGACGGCGTCTGATCGTGGTTTCGGCTCTGCATTTCAGGCAATCAAAAGGGGTAAGGCATGAACGTATTCAAGCGGACGCGGCTTTCTCGGAAGCGGATGGGCAAGACACTACTGAAAGGTGGCTTTCTGCTGCTGGCTGGTGATCTGACGATGGCCGAGGCGCTTAGTGCTCCGGCAGATCATCATGCTGCGGCTGAACAGGCTCTGGATCTGGCTGAAAAATCCATTGCGCTGCGCTCGGTCGCGGGGCCGGGAAACCAGACGCCGGAGGTGGCGGCGCTGTTTCGCGATGCGCTGGTCAAGGGCGGCTTTGCCCCATCCGATATTACGATCACACCCTACAAGGACACGGCCTATCTGATCGCCCGTTGGCCGGGACAGGATCCGTCCCTCAAGCCACTGGTGATTTCTGGGCATATGGACGTTGTGGAAGCCAAGGCTTCGGACTGGACGCATGATCCGTTCAAGCCCCAGATCGAGAACGGCTATCTTCTGGGGCGCGGCTCCACGGACATGAAACTGGATGACACGCTGGCGATTGCGGCACTTCTGGAGCTTAAACGCGAAGGTTACAGGCCGCGGCGGGATATCATCATTGAGTTTTCGGGGGATGAAGAGACCACGATGGCGACGGGTGCCATCATTGCAGACAAGCTCTCCAATGCCGAACTGGTGCTGAACATGGACGGCGCGAACGGGACGCTCGATGAGAAGACGGGCAAGCC
>NZ_JBDNYY010000050.1:0-6381 GCF_047722525.1 Gluconobacter sp. | reverse complement strand
TACAGGGAGAAACCATTGCGAAATTTTCCGGCACATCAATGCCGACGATTGTCATCACAACCAATCTTCTGAAAGCCGCATCTGGCGTTGCAACCTGGGTGGCTGCAAAGCTGGCACCGTCCCGAGTGGGGACTCCGCTCTCCGGAAGTATTCTTCTGCCGGGGCTGTCTTTCCTGTCTTTTTTTATGGGGGCAGTGATGGCAGCGCTCGGGCTGGCAGTGCACGGCAGCTTTCCGTTTCTCTGGCCCCTGCCGTTTCTGGGACTTCTTTACTGGGACGTCTGGAAATCAGAGCATGATGGACGTTACGAGGACTGAGACAGACCAAGCTGAATATCACAGAGTAATCTGGTCTCTGAAGCTTTAAACCCTCTCGCACTGTTGCGTTTGCAAGACAGGGCCCGTAAAATATTTCGTAATTACAATTTCTTCATATCAATAATTCCGCTGGTAGAAAATAATAATCAGAGCCAGCTTATCTGTAGAAGGGATGAATTCGATTTTGGCGCAGAAATAATCTTCATAGGAAGTGTTATGTGATGTCCCTGCGCACGTGCGTCATATTAGACCTCGGGTCCGTGTATTTCATATAGAGCACCGAGTTCTTGGGCAGTCATATTAAAAATTCTCATAGTACTTGGTATGGGCAAATTTCCAGATCAGAAAATAATAATTTTATTATAATATCCTCGATGTGTCCTATGCACGAGCATAACACCCAATCAATTCTATAAAAAAATTATTAATAGTGAAACATTCTTTGAAAAATAAAGAAGCCATTGCGTGTGTATGAATTTTGAAGATCTTGCATCTTCGAGAGACCCATATTCGTGAAAATGCCTCTGTCGATATATTATCTGAGCTTTTCTCTCCTTTTACTAAGTGGTCTTTCGCAGGCTGGAGCAGAAACACTTCATGATGCCATTCACTTGGCCTGGCAAGCAGATCCGAGGCTGTCGTCTTTTCATGCGGATGCTTTTGCAGCCAGGAAAGAGGCCAAAGCGGCACGTGCCTGGTTTCCTGACAGCCCCACTATTACAGGCGAGTATCTTGACGATCATTTTATCGGTAGCAAAGTCGGTTATACAACGTACCAAGGTGGTATAAATTTTCCTTTGTGGCTGCCAGGACAAAGCCGCGCGATTGCCAATGAAGCACTTGGAAATCAGGAAGTTGCCGACGCCAACACTCAGGTCGAAAAACTGGTAACGGCTGTCCGTATCGTTACGCTGACCAGCGAGGCGACACTTCAGCAGGAAACCATTCGAAATTTACGTCATGCCGATTCCCTGCTGGGAAATATCGCTCACGTCACTGAAGTTGCCTATCAGAATGGTGAACTGTCCGGCTCTGATAACGAGGCGATTGTCGCAGAGAAAGAAACCCTTGAAGGCAGGATTTCGGATGCAGTTCAATCTTTGGACGGTATCAAAGCCGATCTTGAAGCTCTGACCGGACACGAGGATATTCCTGATCTTCTGTCTCTTTCAGGACATATCCTGGATGGGCGTAACATGGCTCTGAACGTTGAACGAGATCCGAGAGTCAGGCTGGCAGAGGCCATAAGAGGTGTTTCAAAAGCATCCTATGAAGTTGCGCGTCATTCCAAAATCCCCAATCCGCGTTTGGGTGTCATGGTCAGTCGGCAGGAACAGTATCAAAGTCCGTGGGATACGCAGGTAGGAGTTCAGATTCAAATCCCTCTACCAAGTGCAGCCCGAAATACTCCCATGGAAATGAAAGCGGTCAGGGCTATGGCGGCGGCAGACCGGGATGCCATTCTGGCGCGCAGAAAAGTTCAGACCGAATATCGACAGGTTCACACCCGATTTCGTTCGTCGCTGACAATCATGCAGCACAGCGAAGCGACCAATGTCGCGTTACAGAAGCGCGCAAACGACCTTGAAAATGCCTGGAAGGTCGGAGAGGTGCCGGTCATAGAATATCTCCGTGCGCGCCGCAGCGCTCTGGAAGCGCAGCAACGAGCCTCTCAGGCGAATGTCGTCTGGCACACTGCCATGATCAGAATGATGCTCCTGACAGGAGAGACCCCTTGAAAAAATCCATCTTTGTGTCTGTCCTGTTGGGCATGAGTTCTTTGTGCTTTCCTGGCGTAGGCATGGCTGAAAAGACCGTTCAGATTTCGCCGGATGCTTTTAAAGCGGAAAATATTGTGATCTCTACGGCGATAGCCGGAAGGCTGTCTGATCATATGGATGTTCCGGCCTATGTCGCACTTGATGAGCGCCATGTCGCCCGTATCCACCCAGTCGGAAACGGCCGTGTTCAGGAAGTCTTTGTAACGCCAGGAGAGAAAGTCCAGAAAGGCGCGCCCCTTTTCAAATATGAAAATTTCAGCCTGGCAGATCAGGAACAGAGAACTAACGAGGCACAGGCGGCTTATCAGCAGGCCCTGGCGCAAGAAAGTAACGCAACGGATATTTATAAACGTGGGCATGCTTTAGAGGGGGGCGTTGTCTCCTCCGGCGAGGTAGAGCGACGCTTCTCATCGTTCAAAGCAGCACGTGAATTGGTTCGTCAGAGACAGGCAGAGTTAACTACGGAACGGCAACGTCTCGCACGGTATTCGACACAATTGGAAAAAGGAGAAGGTCTGGTTTCTACCGTGACCTCTCCAATCAGCGGTATTATCCGTACGATTTCAGTAACTCAGGGAGAGAGTGTTTCGAATACAGCCTTACCAGCTGTTGAAATTGACGACCTCTCGCAGGTTTGGATCATCTCGCAGGTTGATCCACAGAAAGCTGGACTGTTGGCTGCTGGGGGGCAGCAGTTAACATACATCTCTGCAAATCAGACTCCTATTTCTTCAAATATTACTCTTATCGAGGCCAGTATTGAGCCTGGAACCAGACATGTTCTGGTGCGTAGCCTCGTAACAAATCCTGATATGATTTTGCGTCCTGATATGCTTGTAAAAACTCGTTTGATGACAAGAAATCGTGTCTCCGGCGTTCTTGTTCCAGAAGCCGCCATTCAGACATTGAATGGAGAAAATTGTGTCTTTGTTCAAAAATCAGATCATGAATTTGTTCCGAGGAATGTGACTGTCGCGACTACTCTTGAGGGAAAAGCTTTGGTGACAGAGGGTCTCAAGGCTGGGCAGAAAGTTGTCTCACAAGGAAGCTTTGTCCTGAAGTCGCAATATCTTCTGGCGCCGACGCCTGATCATTCCGAAGCACGGAACTAGATCATGAATTTCTTTTTGCATGTCGTCAAAGGCCGGAAAGGAATTCTGGGCTGTATTCTTCTTTTGATGGTGGCAGGTCTTTTCGATCTTCGCTCTCTTCCCGTAGAGCCAGTTCCAGATATTTCGCCACGTCAGGTTCTCGTCTCTATTCAGGCACCTGGATTACCGACAGAAGAGGTGGAGAAGCTCGTTACATTTCCCATTGAAACGGTGCTGTCGGGGGTTGTCGGGCTAAAAAACCTAAGATCGGTTTCCCGTACTGGCGTATCGGTTCTCTATCTTCAATTTGATGACAATACGAGCATTTACCGCGATCGGGACCTGGTGTCTCAATTTCTGGATCAAGCAAAAAATACCATTTCAGTTCACGGACTCTCCATTAGCATGGGGCCAATGGCCACAGGCATGGGTGAAATCATGCAACTGGAGATTAAAGGGAAAGGCCAGTCTCTTACAGATCTGAACCGTATTCTGAACTGGTCCGTTGTACCCAAGCTGCGACTGGTTCCTGGGGTGGTGGATGTTAACGTCAATGGTGGCGCGTCGGAGACCTACGAGGTCGCGCTCGATCCAATGGCTATGCGTCGGTTCAATGTGTCCGTTTCAGATGTTTTCAAAGCTGTCGATACTGGCAATGAAGCTGCGGGGGGGGCGTGGATAGAGCATAACGATGAGCAGCACATTATTGTGGGGCGTTCACTTATCGATGACCTCAAGGAGCTGGGAGAAATTCAGGTCAAAAGTGGTCCCAACGGAGAAGTTGTTCATATCAGGGATATTGGCACTGTCCGCAAAGGTGCGCTTCCAAGGCTAGGAGCTGTAACACGGGATGGTAAAGGAGAAGCTGTGAATGCAGTTATTCTCTTGCAGGAAGGCGCAAGTGCCCGTGACACGCTCAACCGGTTAAACAGAATTCTCCCAACGCTTCAAAAAACACTCCCAGAGGGCATCACCCTGGAGCCTTATTACAGCCGTACAACGCTGACAGATGTGACGATTGATACCGTCAAGGAAAACCTTGCATTGGGCGCGTTGCTTGTTCTGGTGGTGCTGCTTGTCGTTCTTGGAGACTGGAGGGCTTCTCTGGTCATCATGTCCATCATCCCTTTTGCTCTGCTGGCTGCAATGGTTGGGATGCACCATCTTGGTATTTCGGCCAATCTTCTCAGTCTTGGGGCCATAGATTTTGGAATGATTGTCGATAGTGCACTTGTCATTGTCGAAGGCGTTCTGAGTATTTCCGTTATTGCGGAGCTGACTCTGCAGGAGCGCGTGGCCAAAGTGACGGCCTCTGTCGCGCGGCCTGTGATTTTTGCCGTGTTTATCATCATGCTGGTCTATCTGCCGATCCTGACACTGGAAGGTGTCGAAGGGCGGATGTTTCGACCGATGGCAGAAACCATTATCCTGGCATTGCTGGCTTCTCTGGTCTTTGCTTTTTTGGGCGTGCCCGCTTTATGTGCGATGATCATGAAGGGTCATTCAGGAAGCGCTGATACAGCAACTGGACCTGAAGGGCAGGAACATGCCTTCAGTGTTGAGAGCCATGACACACGATTTATCGCCTTTCTAAGGCGTGGCTTTAACCCGGTAGCGCGATACTGTCGCACGCATACAAATCAGATTTTCATGGTTGCAGTCGGTATTCTGCTTGTATCTGTCTTTTTGGCGACGCGCCTTGGAGGAGAATTCATCCCACAACTCCAGGAGGGTGATTTGATTGTCACGTCAACGCGTCTTCCGGCGATCTCGTTAGGGGCTTCAATTCATGAAGTGACAGCAATCGAGAAAACGCTGAAGACCTTTCCCGACATACGAACGATTGTGAGTAACACAGGCACGTCTGCTATTCCGACGGATCCGTCGGGTGTAGAGCAAACTGACAGTTATGTTCTGCTCAAGCCACGATCAGAATGGAAGACTGCACAATCCCAGGAAGGGCTCGTGAGGGCTTTTGACGCAGCACTGCGCCAGAATAATCCCGGCTCGCTTTTTTCGTGGAGCCAACCCATTCAAATGCGCATGGATGACATGCAGGCCGGAGTGCGCTCACAGATTGCAATCGGCATCTACGGCCCTGATATTCGTCGGCTACAGGAACTGGCACAACAAACGGCAGATATTGTCAGCAGGATTAACGGTGCGGCGGACGTCGCTCCCCAGGACGTTGGGACGATTCCATATCTTCATATTGATGTGGATCGAACAGCCGCAGGTCGGCTCAATGTGGATACAGCGGCTATTCTTGATGTTGTCGAGTCCGTCGGCGGACACGTCGGGCCGCCGGTTTCAACGGGTGATGCTTTAATTCCAACCGAAGTGCGGATCGATGCTCCGCAAAGGCGTACTCTTGATGATATCAAACGCCTCCCGGTCGCGACACGAGATGACCAGATGGTTGAATTGTCTCAGGTCGCTAAAATCACGCTGACTGATGGGCCAGCGGCCATCCGCCGCTATCAGGGGGAGCGACGGATGATGGTGCAGGCGAACGTGCGCGGGCGCGATATGAGTTCGTTCGTACAGGAAGCTCAGACGACCGTTGGCCAGCAACTTAAACTTCCGCATGGATATCGTGTTGAATGGGGCGGGCAGTTTCGCAATCTCCAGTCAGCTGTTGCTCGATTGGAGATTGTCGTACCGATTACCTTGGCGCTTATTTTCTTTCTGTTGGTGTTCGCGTTTGGGGATATCTGGGTAGCGGGCCTGGTCTTCCTGAATCTGCCGTTTGCCGCAACGGGTGGTATCCTGGCACTGACGGTAAGATCCCTGCCGTTTAGCGTCTCTGCTGGGATTGGGTTTATTGCTTTGTTCGGGGTGGCGACTTTGAATGGAGTAGTCCTTGTTTCCTGCATTCGGGAAAAACGAGCAGCAGGGTTGTCGGCGCGCGTTGCCAGTCAGGAGGCCGCGGAAGAGCGGTTCCGCCCTGTCATGGCTACAGCTACTGTGGCCTGCCTGGGTTTCTTTCCGATGGCGTTTTCAATGAGCGAAGGGGCTGAAGTCGAAAAGCCATTAGCAACTGTTGTTATTGGAGGGCTGGTGTCATGTACGGCCCTGACTCTTCTCGTCTTACCCAGTCTGTATGTTAAGATGGACGAATGGAGAAGAAGCCGAATCTAGAGAAAACTCACACAGATAGAGCGAGTATCATCAGATAATCGCTCTATATTA
>NZ_JBDNYY010000049.1:0-6650 GCF_047722525.1 Gluconobacter sp. | reverse complement strand
TTGGAATCTCTTTGAGGGCCATCGAAAGGCAGTAGAAGGCGACGAGATATCCGACACCGAGAATGACTGTCGGGACGAAGCGTGTGAATCCCTCGGAAGCCTTCAGAAGCGAGGTTGCGACGATTTCTGCAAAGATGGCGATGCCGAGATAGAGGTAACTCATGGCGTCATAATGAGCCGGAGCGCTTCAGGAAGAAAGCCACCCTTCCTGGGTTCTGAGAATGCCCATTCTCAGAACCTAGAAAGGACTTAAAGCTGTAGTTCACGATCTTCCCCTCAACTGAATTGTCTTGGAGAAATCGACAACTGCTTCGACTTATGGTGTCGGCAGCGGACGACGTGAAGGTAACTGTAACTTCCAGCGAATCATATCACCCAGGATGGGATAGATGTCATTATGCTTAGCACCGAAGCGCATGAAGCCGCCTTGATAGCTCCCAAGGTCGCGATTACCGCTTTCGTCAGGCGGCAGATAATTGGAAAGGCCTTCTAACCCTGCTTCTGCCCGCTCCTCCATGCTAAGGTTGTAGTAACGCCACATTGGATTTTCATGGCTCAGGTCGATCTCTTCAAGCGAAGAGAGCAAGCGTTCAGTGAGGTCGTCACCATTATCGGGACGACGATTGCTAAAGCTAAAATCAAAAACCAGTTTAGCCAGAGCCTTCAAAACCACCGGCTGAGCAGCAACGGTTTTTTCACGTGCATGCTCTTCTCCAAAGCCATTGATGTTCCGCACAGAATCCCAGAACCAAATGCCTGTTTCCGTTCGGCCATCGATCATCTGCGGAGTAGCGCCGTTGATGTTCGTACGATTGAGTAAAAGAATAGCATTAACCGCCACTAAATCTTTACGAACAATTCGACCATCATCATCAGACCAGTTCTTTACTTCGGATTCTATAACCCCAAGGTTAAGCTCTTCCATAAGCTTTTCCTTGATGAACAAATTGACTGGATTAGAATTGTCGAATTGCAGTGCAAGGTTAGTATCTACTTTTTTGCCAAGCCTATTCAAATCATGAAAGAGCTGACGTTCTTCATCTGCTCTAAGACCGAGATGCACTTCAACGGCAACAGTGCAATAAGTTCTCGCCCGCTCGAAGCATTCTTCCCAAACCTGATATTCTTCTTTTGAGATAGCTTCTCCATCCCCAAATGGAACTAGGTTTTTCCCCTTCTTCGGATAAGTACGGCTGCTGCGAAGTCCCTCAAGGAACTCGAAAACCTGTTGCATAGCTTTACGACGGTGTTGTCCATCAACCACCCATAAGACATGCCGTTGGGAAAGAAACACCTTAAATCCAGTTGTTTCTTCGGTAGATTTGTCGAGTAAACGAATGCCGCGAATATCCGAACCTCGCACGTTACAGTCGCGAATGTTCACGACAATCGGCTGTAGCGACATGTAAGGCTGTGGACCAAGCTTTCTGAGGACATTTTTCATCTCCTCAGGCACTGGCTGGTTGCGAGCATCACGATACTCAATCGCTGCGGAGACGAGCCCCTTCAAGATGTAAGTTGCTAGTTTGTGAGCATGGACAGGGTCTAACTTACGCTGAGCAATGGTATCCCCGTCGCGCCCGGCATCGTTCGCAACCTCTGACATTCCGTAGAACTCATGCATAGGCAGTAGCATGAGGAAAGTGCGATTTCCGAGATTATGACCAATAAAAGTCTTAACTGGCTTTTCAGAGGTATCCCCACCATCCAGGACATCGTCCAAAGTAGCAAGTGGGGTGGGAAGGCCGTTGGTTGAAGGAATCATAGTGTATGCTTTCTTAAAAAGAACCTGGAATTAAAAAAATCATATCCTGGAATGTAAGTCAAACCATCCAGGGATGTTTTTTTGGTATTTTTGCAAAAATTATGCTTTTGTCTCGCAGGAATGGCGGGACAAGCTTAAAAAGCTTTCTCACAGAGGCTCGCTATTTGCGCTGAATGTTTAAGTTCGCGAAGGAAGCGCGAGAGGGTAACGAGGTGATCCTATCAATGGACCTTGATAGTGCACGTCGAGCTATGGTCGCCTGAAGACTATCTAGCGAACGTTTCACGCCATCGCTGGACAATCGATATTCAACCGAGCAGTATGTATTGAAACGATGAAGGGGACAGCCCGGCAAGGCTGTCCCCTTCGAAACTCGCTGTTGCGCGGCGAGGCAGATGCAAAAGCGACTAAGCCCGCTTAGGCATCCGATGTATAGATAATAGACGTGGCCGGTGTTGGTTTCAATGTCTGATTAGCTGTACGGGGAAGTGTCTCGCCTGAGAAGGATCACAGGCATGACCTCTTTTGCTTCCCAGATTTGGACCCTGACCCAAGCCCGTCAGATTACCGCCAAGACGCATCTCGTCCTCCAGGCCCTCGCCAGCTTCGAAGGCCATCGCGGTCTGTTCCCGTCTCACGAAAGCATTGCCGCCCGCGCCGGATGCAGCACCAGAACCGTTATCCGGGCGCTGGAAACAGCATATAGCTTGGGTCTGGTGGAACGGACCCGCCAGCGTATGCGGCGCTCAGGGCGCGTTGTAAATGGTCCCAACCGCTACCGGTTGATCCTGGTTAGCTTGGAACAAGCCAAGGCCGCAGCAGCCTATGCGACACATCGCCTCAAAGAGGCTCTTACCCGCCGAAAACTAAGATTTTCTTCTAACTGCCAAAATGGCAGCGGATCTATTTTCCAAAGAGATATTTTCTTTGAAAAACCTCGCACCAAGAACGACTGGCTTGACCTGATCGCCTCCTGGTCTCCCTCTTCCTCAACGAGTTGACCTCTCCAAAGCAAAATCTCCCCTCAGACACACGTTCAAAAGGCTCAAGACGAAAAAGCTCTTTGAAAGGTTATCCCTTCATCTTGACCCGACTTGGCCCTGAATGGCCCGAGACGGCCTCAGTCAGCTCGAAACCTTGGAAATTCTCTCTTGAGACCATTCATGGCCAAGTCGGGCTGTTTCAGACAAAAAACCAACAGGCAAGATGTGTAACCCTAGCTAGGGTGACAGCCTTACTCGCATTCCATGCTCGACCGGATATAAGCTCAGGCTTGAAACGAAGAGGATCTATGGCCGAGCAAACAGAAAATCTGACCTATCGTCAGTTAGCTGACCGGCTTGGACTTTCCCTTGAAGCTGCACGCGCGCGGGTTCGTCGCGGCGGCTGGCTCAAAATCACGGACAATCATGGCACTGTCCGTGTTTCTGTTCCCGTTTTTGCCCTGAACAAGACCCCTGAACGGACTGAACGCGTAGCCCCGGACGTACACCCTGTACGTACACCCGAACACAATGGGATGTTCACCCCGGACAATACGGCTTTGTCCACCCTGCGGGACATGATGGGTCTTCTCCAAACTGAACTGAATGAAAGACGCCAAGAAGTCTCAGATTACCGGGAAGAAAACGCCGTTCTTAAGGAACAGAATGCCCAGCTCAGGGAGAAGATCTCACGGATCGAGGGTGAACGCGTACACTCTACGTACACCCCGAACGTTCACCCTGTACAAAAACCAGTGTTCACCCTGAACGTACCCCCTGAGCGGCCCCGGACGTACGGGGTGTACGGTCGCCGCCGCTGGTGGTGGCCATTTGGCTAGGGGTTACAGGAAGCGGTGTCCGGCATGGGTCTTCAGTAATGAGGCACGCCGGACATAGCTCCGCAGCACGTCTAGGCTCTGATGCCGCGAGGTTTCGGCGATCAGCAGCGCATCGGCGCCGGCCTCCGCCCCTGAGGTGATGAACCCTGCCCGTAGCGAATGCCCCGAGAAGAGCTCCGGATCGAGCCCAACACCCTCGGCGGCTATCTTGATGATCCGGGCCACCGAGCGATCAGACAGCGACCCGCCGACCCGGCCATGCCGGTCTACGGACCGGAACAGCAGACCGGACGTGACCTCGGCCGCCTCGCACCAGGTCGAGAGGTGATCCAGAGCCCGGATGGTCGAGCCGTTCAAAATGCCAATCGTCTGATGGGCCCCGTCCGGGTCGGTTTTGCTGCGTCGGAGTGTGAGCAGTGCGCCGCCCTCCTGAGACACGAGATCCGTAACCTCTAATGCCACCAGTTCAGACCGTCGCAAGGCTCCGGCAAAGCCCAGAGCCAGAAGTGCCCGGTTGCGCCAACCGATCAGGGTATCCGGCTGGACATCCAGCATCCGACGCAGCAGGTCCACGGTCGCAGGGGCTTTCCGGGTCGGTGCGGTTCCGAGCGTCCGCCGCATGCCCCGGAGCGCGTCCTGGACGACGCGGGAGCGGCTGAAGTTCTCGAACCCGGCCAGCTCATGTGCGCAGGACACAGCCGCTACCCCACGGGCCAGTGTCGCGGCTTTTCGGCCCTGTTCTAGGCGCGCAGCAATCCAGGCGGCAACGGTTTCGGGCTGAGCGGGAAGCGCTGTGACACTCTGGGCGCAGCACCAAGCGACGAAAGCGGTCCAGTCGGTGCGATAGGCGCGTAATGTTGCGGGAGAGCGGGCAGCCAGGGCCAGACGGTCAGAGGCGTCCTGAAGAGCGGGTGGGATCGTCTCGAAGACAAGCGGTTGTAAGGTCACGGACCTTTCAGGCCAGACCGAGAAACAGCGCCAGGGCGCGATTGACAGAGAGCATGACGGTATCGCTGGCGACCCCGAAGGTGGGGCCAATCTTGTCGCGGGAGACCGTACTGGGCTTGTCGATCATTACCTGGGACGGTTTGCGTAACCCGTTCCGCTCGTCTGGGGCCACCGACAGGCGGAGCAAAGGCGCGTCTATGAGGGTGCTGGTGACAGGCAGCACGGTCACGGAGGCTGTTGTCTCGAAGCGGTCAGCCTGGACGATCAGCGCGGGACGGGGTTTGCCCAGATCACCCTGAAGGGCAACGGTCACGAAGTCTCCCCGGTTCATGCCTCCCACCCGTCGAGATCGCTGGCCGCACTATCCAGGAAGGACATCAGCGCAGGATCGTGCCGGTCTGCTTCGGCCACCAGACGCGCTTGGCGCTGGCATTCCGCATCAAAGCCCGGGGTGCGTGTATCGGGCACCCAGATTTGGACGGGGCGGAGTCCGGCCTTGCGAAGGGTGTCACGGCGCTTCTGGACGCGAATGGCAACAGGGGTCATGGCTTCTCTCCTTTCGTTACATGTAACATAAGAAAGCGCGGATTTCTACGAAAACTGTTGGAAGGTTTGTGCCGATCTGAGGGCTGGAAACGCTTGGACCAGTTATCAAACAGGTCATCTGCCAGCGTTGGTATTACCGAGGTAATACGATTGAGGCGCAGAAAACTGCCATAAATGGCGGAAACGTATTACCAAGGTAATACGCCCAAAGGGCCACATTTCTAAAATGTGTTTATTTTTCAATTACTTGTCAGTCCATCGGACTGCGTATTGTGTATAGTCCAGATTAAGGGAAAATCCGGTCCGTCATTCCAGGAAAAAGCCCTTCATGCCTCGTCTTACGCCTCCAAAATCGTCCTGATCCTAGGAGCGCAGCGACCTCCAATTTTGAGACACCAAAATCTCACCAAAAATACGTCAAAAAATCTCTAAAAAATCTCTAAAAAAGCTCTTTCTGAACTCAGAAACACCGAAATAGCTCCAAAAAAACTTCAAAAATACTCTTTTTTGACAAGCTCCATGCAGACGGGCTCTCTGGATGATCTGACAGAAAGGAACAGCACCGCGATGGATCAGAAGAGCAAACCGAAGCCCACCAAACTCGTCGGAATCCTGCGCAGTCAGATTGACCGGATCGAGACCCTGATCCGATCCGGCTATACGCTGGAGGCTATTCGTCAGATGCTTGAAGAAGAGCTGGATCTTCCGATCAAAGTCCGGACGCTTGAGACCGGCCTGTACCGGGTTCGGAAAGAACGGAAGGGCTCAGCTCAGGACGCCAGACAGACCCACCGCCCCACGCGCACTGTCACGCCGTCTGCTGGACCTGCTCCAACGTCCCCGGCCCGTCAGCCTTCTCTTGATCCAGACGAAGATGAGAAGGCTCCCGAGATCACCACGCCCTGGAAACCGGAGAAAAAGATCAACCCCAACCTGCTGGCCCTGAAAGAGCGCTTGATGCAAGCGAAACGGGAGAAAGGCTCCTGAGCCTCATACACATCCATGGTGTCTGAGAATGCCCAACCCGTTTCTGGTTTTCATAAAGACCAGCAGCGTGAGGTTGGAACATTCTGGTCTGTTTGCGGATTGGGAGGGGTCAGGACACAGAGAATGGTCTGACCACGTTTCTCCAGCGTGAAGAGAGCTCCAGATCCGGCGTAGTTTGTGGTTGTGGTGATCCGGTAGCCTGTTTTGAGCAGATTGCTCAGAGACGCTGTGACCGGATGAAGTTCCGTCGGAACGGCAAGCGGGCTGTAGGGGGATTTGACACCAGACTCTGGCAGCCAGTCTTGGGAGCTTTGTGCAAAAGCGCAGACCGGAAAGAGAAGAGGGCACAAGGCAGAAAATACGGCCAAACGATTGCTCATGAAGCGCTCCAAAATCAGGGTTAATGCCCGGTTGTCGTTGAGAAGAGGTTCATCACCAGAACGCCTACAATGATCAAACCCATGCCGATCATGGCTGGGAGATCAAGTCTCTGACCCTGAAAGATCCAGGCGATCACGGCGACAAGCACAATGCCCACTCCCGACCAGATCGCGTACGCAATGCCGGTTGGAATCTCTTTGA
>NZ_JBDNYY010000048.1:0-6802 GCF_047722525.1 Gluconobacter sp. | reverse complement strand
ATGCAGGCGGACACAACTCGTTCCCGACCCGCATGGGCGACGACATCATCGCCTATGCCCTGCCCGATCAGAAATGATCTGACAGGACCATTGAGGTCATGAAAAAGGGGAAGTGCTTTCGGGCACTTCCCCTTTTTTCGTTCTGGGAGGCTGGCAAAAATAGAAGTTGTTACATAAAGTAACACAAATATCCCAGGACGAGAGACATATCATGAGGCTGCCTATCACCCGCTCCGCCCTTGTCATGGTCACTCTTGTGGCTGGCAGTACGGTGGCTGCACAGGCCGAGGATCATCTTCTCGGCTCCATGCTGGATCCCCATCATCACGGGGAGCTCATCTACCCACCTGCCGAACTTGAACAGCGCAGGAACGGAACGGCTCATATCCGCTGCACCATCAGCCCAGCCGGATTTCCAACCGAATGTCAGACCACGGCCTCGCAACCGGACTTTGCTCTGGCGGTCGAAAATCTGGCCTATACGTCAAATTTCCTGCCAGCTTATGAAGGGAGCGCCCCCATCCAGAGCACATGGGAAAAGACCTACACGTTCCATGCCTTCCCTGACCTGACAAAGCCCCTCCTCGACAAGACTCACCTGATGAGATTACCCCATTATCCTGAGGCTGCTGATGTGGCTGGCATTGGCGGCCATATCTCCGTCACCTGCCAGATCGATCAGATTGGCGTAGCTCATGACTGCACTGCCAGTGACGGTCCTGCCATCCTGCAGCGCGCCTCGCTCGCCTATTTCGGCCTGGCACGTTACTACCCGGCCCTTAAGGACGGACAGCCCGTTCCAGGACAGTATCATGGCACTATCGACTGGGATCCAACCCACCCGGTGGATCAGAAGGGTTTCCGTTAATCGCCGGAAATCGAAGCAACCTGGACCTTGTTCGAAACGTATTGCATTCTTCTCGGAACGCCGGGACATGGGTCACAGTCTCATGGCCTGGCTCTGCTCTGGAGACCATAGCCCATGTCCTTCCGTCGCCTCTCCGTTGCCGCCCTCGCCGTTCTGGCGCTCGGTGCCCAGATGGCTCACGCCAAGCCCTGTCGTGACGACAAGGGCAAGTTCGTCAAATGTGAAGCGCCGCAAAAGCCCAAACCCTGCCGTGACAGACAGGGCAAGTTCACGAAATGCCCGCCGCCCGTCAGTGGCACGCCGCCTGTGAACGGCCCTGCCCCGTCAGCAGCCCCACCTTACAGCATGACCGGCGGCAAGATCCCGTCCGCTTCGGAAAATCACCCGCAGTAAGACCCTGAAACACCCCCGCAGGCTCCCCGCCCATGGGGGTGTTTCCTATTTAGGTGGAAGCGCGTTTCTGAATGGCCTGCGCCATGGCTTCGACTCCGTTGCCCCGGTTCGTCGAAAGCGCCTTGACCAGTCCCATGTCGTGCAGAAACACCGGACTGGTGGCAAGGATCTCCGATTTCGGCCGGCCGGAATAAACCCTCAGCAGCAACGCCACGAGCCCCTGAACGATCGCAGCATCAGACGCACCGGCAAAAAACAGCTTTCCGTCCCGTTCGACAGCTTCAAGCCAGACCTGACTCTGACAGCCCGGTACACGATGGGTATCGTCCTGCCATTCTTCCGGAAAGGGCGGAAGCTTGCGCCCCATCTCGATGATGTACTGATACCGTTCCATCCAGTCATCAAACAGGCCAAGTTCCGCCTCGATCTCTTCGATGGCAGCAGCAGCCGTGTCTTCTTGGGGAACAAGATAGGCATCACTCACGCGTCACAATCTCCAATTTACAGGCTTGATGCCGTCAGTCCATCCGGTGGCCGGGGTCATCTACACAGCGGCCAGCCTGCGCTCACGAAGCGCTGGCGTCCGCAAAGTGCATGGTTTGCGCAATCGCCCTCTGCAGCCCCGCCTGCGTAAAGGGCTTGGGCAAGAGAAGACCGTTTTCCGGAGCCGGCATATCATCTGTGTGCCCACTGATAAACAGGACCTTCAATCCGGGAACGGCCTTCAGCAATGCTCTCGCACAGGTCAGACCATCATGATCCGGCATCCGCATATCGATGATCGCCAGTTCAAACGGAGAGGCCGGATCCACCTGCTCCAGCGCCTCTTCCAGTGAGGCAACAGCGGTAACCTCATGTCCATCCTGCGCAAGGAAACCCGCAGTCACCATCCGCACAGACGCTTCGTCGTCCAACACCAGAACCTTCAGCCGCCGCTTGACTTTCGCCCTGTGAGGTTCATCCGGAACAGCCCGTTCCTGCCCAACCCGCGCAACCGGCAGCAGCAGCGTCATGCGGGTTCCCTTGCCCACCACACTGTCGACAGCGATTTCGCCATAACTCCGGCTGAGAAAACCATAGACACTCGACAGGCCAAGCCCCGTCCCGCGGCCCACATCCTTGGTCGTAAAAAACGGATCAAATATTCTTGCCGCGACCTCTGGCGGCATACCTGCCCCTTCATCCACGACCTCGAGCGCCACCGCCCGATCCGGACAGCATTCTGCGGGCAGATCGGTCCGTTTCTGATCGACCACACGGGCACTGATCCGCACGGCGCCACCGTCCGCCATTGCGTCCCGCGCATTCACGCACAGATTCAGAAGCGCCATTTCCAGTTGATCCGCATCCGACCAGACCGGCGGCAGATTCACCGGAAACTCCTCGATACACAGCGCACACGGAGCAGAAGCCGCCGGAACACCCCGTTTCTTGAGACTCTGACGCAGAAGATCCGTCAGACCCGGCAACAACTGTTCCAGCGACACCGCCGTCAGACGCGCTTCGCGTGGACGACCGAACTGAAGCAGCCGCCGTGTCAGCACAGCCCCGCGCTGCGCGGAAGCCGCAGCATTGCGCAGCAGTGCCAGAGAAGCCTCATCAAGATCGGCAATATCTTCCAGAAGCTCCAGAGACCCCGAGATCGCCGCGAGAAGATTGTTGAAATCATGCGCGATCCCTCCCGCAAGCGTTCCGAGAGACTGAAGCTTCTCCGCCTGCCGGAGCCTTGATTCCATGATGACGCGCGATGTCACATCCCGGTCCATGCTGACCTGCCAGGCCTCCGCAGGAGAGGCTCCTTCCGGCCAGGCCAGCGCCAGCCGCGTCAGTTCATGCCAGCGCGTGGACGTCTTGCCATTACCCTCCGTCACGACTTCCCCGACCAGACGCTCTTCCTGCCCCGATCTGCGGACATCCTCACGCATCGCTGCGATCTCGGGCCACAGAGTTTCCGGGAAATGAGCCTGCTCGATTTCGGCGCCGCTTTCCGCCTCGTCCCGCACATTGCTGCGGATGCACCGCCCGTCCCCATCCGAAAAGACCAGCCCGATCGGAAGCGCTTCCATCAGCCCGCGCAGAAGCGCCTGCTCCGTCCTCAACGCCCGCTGCGCCAGACAATGCTGCGTCACCTCGCCAACCAGCGACCGCAGTGCATCGGAGTCCCAGGGCTTGTGTACATAAGCCTGCACCTGCCCCTGGTTCAGAGCCGATACAACAGCTTCGAGATCCGCATATCCCGTCAGAAGAATACTGCGCGCATCCGAAAAGGCGCGGGCCTGCATCAGGAGCTGATCTCCGGTCAGTCCGGGCATCCGCTGATCGGAAATGATGGTCGCAACATCCCTGTGCTCGCGCAACAGATCCAGCGCATGCAACGGATCCGTCGTGGACAGGATTTCATACTGGTCTTCCAGCAGATCCGTCAGGGCGACGAGGATTTCCTCCTCATCATCAACAAGCAGAATCAGGGGACGGGACGGTCCCTTTGCACTCCAGAAAGTCATGCTGCGCGACCAGTCGCCACCGGTCCCTCCTCGGTCATGCGAACGGGAAGGCTCAGCCGGAAACACGCTCCGATACCATGCCCGCCCGGCAGATTGGCGTCCGTTACCTCAATCGCACCGTCATGCGCCTCCATGACGCTGTAGGCAATGGCCAGCCCCAGACCCGTCCCCGTTCCAACGGGTTTCGTCGTGAAAAACGGATCAAAAATCCGCGTTCGCAGTTCATGCGGCAGCCCCGGTCCGTCATCACTGACACTCATTTCGTATCGTCCGTTCTCCAGACGCGACGCAATGACGATCCTGCCGCGCACCACATCGCCATCCCCGGACATATCCGCAAGCGCATCGGCCGCGTTGGAAATGATGTTCATGACAACCTGATTGAGAAACGCCGGCTGACAGACCAGTTCAGCCGGCGCCTGAAGATCTTTCTCCACCATGATCCCCGGCCCCAGCTTGTGAGCCAGAAGAGCAAGCGCCGTCTCCAGAGCCGCGGGAACATCGACTTTCTGGAACGAACTTTCATCAAGCCGCGAAAAGCGCCGCAGACTCAGCACGAGGTTCTGAATGCGCTGCAACCCCAGCTTCATGGAGTCCAGCCGGGACATACCCTTTTTCGTCAGGGACATCGCTTCCTCGGAGGCATTCACCCCCTGCAACCGCTTGAGCGTCCGCGTCACGGTATCCGCATGCGCAATCGTGAAGGCGAGCGGATTGTTGATCTCATGCGCAATGCCCGCCACCAGCTCACCCAGAGACGCCATTTTCGCCGTCTGCACGAGCTTGGACTGTGCCTGAAGGAGCCGTTCGTTCGTTCGCGCCAGTTCCATGTTGGCCTGCGCCAGCGCCTCGGCCATTTCCGCCTTGGCACGCGCAGCCTCCAGTGTCAGGGCGTTCTGCTGACGCTCAATTTCCTGCTGGCGAAACTCGTCCTGCGCCATCCTGCGCTGGGCCAGTGTCCGGATGCGCATGGCCAGTGCCTCGAGCGCAATATCGCTGGGCACGAGATCATCAATCCCGGCCTCAAAGAACTCGCCCGAAGATTGCCGCCTGAAGCGGGACGCCTCCACGATTCCCAACGTCCGGAACGGTATCCCGCCGGCTTCCAGAACCGCCTGCCGACGAGCATCCAGAAGACGGCAGAACTTCAGGTCCTCGTCCCCACTCCCGAGTTCGAGCACCAGACAGTCCGGACTATCCGCCCCCCGCAGCCAGCCTCCCTCGATCAGATCATCGGACCGCTCGATGGAGGTGACGGTATGCCCGTCACGCCACAGCAGTTCCCCCAGAGTGGTCTCGGGAACATCCTCGGCAACCTCCTCCTCGTCTTCGTCCTCACGCGGAGAATTGACAATCACGATCCGCGCCCGGCGCAACCGGGACGCTTCATCAACCTGCAAAAGCTCAGGCCCTTCGCGCAGAAGAGCCCGCATCCGCAGAACCATCAGGTCAGGATGCGCCGATTTGGAAATATAGGCGTCCGCGCCACTCTCCAGCCCCTCACGCTCCACCCCAGGCGAAGCATCCTCGGTCAGCATCAGGATCGGAATATTGCGGGTCAGCGCATCCAGACGAAGCCGCCGCGCAAGCTGCCCGCCACTCATGCCCGGCAGTTCGGTACAGGCGACCACCAGTTCGGGCATCACCTCCTCGATCCTACCAAGAGCCTCCTCGCCACTTGTGGCGCAGGTGAGGGCAAACCCTTCCTTGACCAGAACCCGGGCAATCTGCCGGGCATGGTCGCAAACGGGTTCCACCAGAACCACCCGCGGCATGTTCGACGTCGCCAGAGGCAGCTCGAACTCAGGAAAAGGCATGACGGCACGGGAAAGTTTGCATTGGCGATCTCTTGCAGCTAGTCCGAAGTGAACCATTCGTCCGATTTCAGGGACGAAGACTAACTCCCGTTGCCGGACCACTGGAAGCCATAATCTATGGACATGCAGCCCCCACCCCATATCACGGACCGTCTGCTCGGCAGCAGAAGTCGCAGCGATTCATCCCTTACAACCTCATCCATGATCCGGATGGGCGTGTGGTCCGTCTGTTATTTCGCTTTCTATCTGGCCCAGCAGGTGGCCGAACTTCTGGCCCCCCTGCTGCTCATTCTGGGGCTGGGCTGGTATATCCTTCCCCACATCGTCAATGCCATCACCACAAGCGCAGCCAGTGCGGACCCGCAGGCCCGTGACATCATGAACCATGTCGCCGGCACCCTGCCGAACCATCTCCAGATCGGCAGTCACCTGATCACGCCGGGCTCTCTCATCTTCGACGGCATCCTGCTCATGGCCATCGCCGCCATAGGCGCCACGGTTTCGGCCCTCGCAGCCCGCAACATGTAAGAGGCGTCGGGGTCAGGAAAAATGCCCGACCCCAGGCAGAACACCGAAAATGCCGGCGCTCTTGCAGTACCACAGCGCCGCAACGCCGGACCCGGCCAGCACAAGACTGGCGCCCCAGGCCGCAATCCAGACACCCGTAGATCCGATCATCGACGGCCTGGTCGTGTCCATCCGTGTCTGCACGTCACCGGCAGAGCGCGAATGAAGAACCGCAGAACGCCGGGGACTGTTCCGCTTGGCCATCCCTCCTGCTGCCCGGGACTGTCCTCCCTTCCCGGACTCCGCCGCTTCCGCAACGACAGGCGCGATATCGCTTTCCTCTTCCGGAACCTCGAAGGCATCAGGTGCGGCGGCAGGAACAGGATCAGAAACAGGAACATCGGACGCCGCTTCCGGCTCTACAGCCGTTGCAGCAACCTCCCAGCTATCGCCGCAGTTCGCGCAGCGCAGCCGCTTGACCCCTTTTGCCAGCGCCTCCGGAACCTCAAAGACCGCATGACAGTGGGGGCATTCAATGCGCATTCAATCAATCCCTTCGACAGCCGGCTCCGATCCGGCCTAGCCTGACCTGTGTGCTTGCCTGTTATGACGAAATGATCGTTATTAAATGGTTAATAGATTACCCGTATTTCCAATGAAAGCCTCATGATCCGCCTCCTGAATGTCTCGATGATGCCCCCCGGCGTGGGACA
>NZ_JBDNYY010000047.1:0-6849 GCF_047722525.1 Gluconobacter sp. | reverse complement strand
CGGGATCTGGTCATCAATCGGCCTGACCAGGTCTGGTGTTCCGATATCACATATAGTGCGCCTCGCCCCGGATGGTCTGGGGGAGCGTATGACTGGAATGCAAAGGAGAAAGGAGGAACAGAAGTACTGCCTTGTTCCCTGCTGTGGGGGAACATGAGCCCAAGCGGCGGTGACCTGCTGTCAACTGGCAGGGTGACGTAGCCCGCAGGTAAAGGGGATTGAGGCGAAACCGTTACGCCGAGATGGTCCCCGAGGCTGAAGCGTTGGAAGGTTGAGGAATACGAACCGGTTAACCCGCATCCGAGGGCTGAAATGTCGCCTCCGCCTACACGGTTTAACAGGCGGAATACTGATGACGCCGCTGGAGATGTAAGTCAGCGGGGTCTGAATGCAGGCATACACGTATGGTGTCTGCTGGGAGCCGTGGAGAGAACACAGCCAGACCACGGCATCGGTATCGACTTGCGGAACGCAAGGAAAAGGACTGCGACCGGCAGCCTCCCCAACGCGCTGATGTCCAGCATACGAACGAGGGAAGGCTTGATGGAATGCCAAGGGAGTTGACCCTGATGTCCATCAAGCTGGCGGAGTTCCCGTAGTAGTCCGCGGCCGGGAAAGCCTGCCACATGGCGAAGGGGAACAGTTCAGACTGCTTGAAGTGCAAACTAACTGACCTAATGAGGTGAAGACCTTTGATAATCAGGGAAATGCAGCACAAGCTTGCAACATGGGCCGCAGCGGACCCGAACCGTCGGTTCGACCGCCTGTTGCGGCTCATGGCCAGCCGGGAGTGGCTTGCCGAAGCGGCCCGGATCGTATTGGCGTCGAGCGGCGCCCATACACCGGGCATAGACGGAATAGACAAGCGCCGCATGCAGAACACGCTGGATCAACATCTGGCAAACCTGCGTGTGGACCTGCTGAACGGCACGTACTGCCCGAAGCCGGTCAGGCGCATCTATATCCCGAAAGCGAACGGCAAGCAGCGCCCGCTGGGTATTCCGACCTTGACAGACCGCATTGTCCAACGCGCTATGCTGATGGTCATGGACCCAATATGGGAAAGCGATTTCCATCGTCTCTCCTACGGGTTCAGGCCGGAACGCACCGTGCATCATGCTGTCCGGACCGTGAAATTGCAGCTTCAGGATGGCAGTGACACGAGGGGACGCTGGGTCATCGAAGGTGATCTTGCGAGCTACTTCGACACGGTCCATCACAGGCTGCTTCTTCGCAGCATCCGGCGGCGGATAATGGATGATCGGTTCATTGATCTGCTCTGGCGTATCCTTAAGGCAGGCCACATCGAGCGTGGTCTGTTCGTGGCGGCCAGCGAGGGTGTTCCGCAAGGTGGCGTTCTGTCACCGCTTCTGTCCAATATCATGCTCCATGAGTTCGATACATGGCTGGAGACGAAATACCTGAGCCACAAAGCGCGAAAGGACCGTTGGGCCTGGAATTTTGGCATACAGCAGCAACGGCCCATCACGGTTCGCGAGAACCGGCAGTGGCAACCCGCTGTTGCCTATTGTCGCTATGCCGACGATTTTGTCGTCATCGTCAAAGGGACAAAGGCACATGCCGAAACCATCCGTGAGGAATGCCGGGATTTTCTGGAAAACCGTCTGAAACTGAAGATGAATATGGAGAAATCTCATATCACCCATGTTGACGATGGTTTTGTCTTTCTGGGAAATCGGATCATTCGGAAACGGGGATCACGCGGGCGTATGTCCGTGGTCACGACAATACCCAAGGAGAAAGCCAAGGCCTTTGTTCACGGACTGACCGAGGCGCTCACTGGACATCACGATATCAATGCGGTTGACATGGTTGCCTCCCTGAACCGTCGCTTGGCAGGATGGGCGGCATTCTACCGGTTCACGGACTTCACAGCGCGCACATTCCGGCGCATCGACACTGTCGTGTTCTGGAAACTGGCGCACTGGCTGGCGCAGAAATATCGTTCTCGTATCAGGTCTCTGATGCGAAAATGGTATCGAGTGCCGGAGACGGGCCAGTCCAAGACTTGGCTGGTCTATGGACGAAGCGAACAAGGCAATCCTGTCGGAAAGGCGCTGCGACGGCTCGTCACGAGCCCGAAAGCACAATTCCGGTGGCGGAACCCCGAGCAAAACCCCTATATCTTCAGGGACGAAGCACGGAGCACGGTCACCTCCCGTTATCATGATGTGGCAATGGCTTTAAGCCGAGCTTGAACGGAGAGCCGTATGCGCTGAAAGGCGCACGTACGGTTCGGAGAGGGGAAGCGCATATGCGCTTCCTACTCTACTTCCCATGAAACGGGGATTTCTCTATCTCGTGGCGATCATGGACTGGTTCACGCGCAAGGTCCTGTCCTGGCGTCTGTCGAACACGATGGACGTGGAGTTCTGTATCGAGGCGCTACAGGATGCCCTCATGCGCTATGGCGCCCCGGACATTTTCAATACTGACCAAGGGTCGCAATTTACGACACCCCGTTTCAGCGGGATACTGGAAGAGCGTCAGATCCACATCAGTATGGACGGGCGTGGGCGATGGCTGGACAACGTGTTCATCGAGCGTCTGTGGCGGTCGCTGAAATATGAATGCGTCTACCTGCACGCGTTCGAGACCGGATCAGAACTGAGGGCCGGGCTTGGCAGATGGATCGCCCATTATAACGAAAGGCGTCCGCATACGGCGCTGGCTGGACGAACGCCCGATGAGGCGTATCATAACGTGCCGACGCCATCTGGTCCGGGGTTAACCCCGGACCAGATGGCCAACAGCAACGCCGTCAGAAGGGCGGCATAACGACAACCGGGTATAGCTTATCAAGCCCGCAAAACTGTCCGAACGGACGGGACCACCTCTCTCCATGCCTTGCCGTAGGGCTTCATCGCGTCCGCCGTTATGGCCTGTTCGTAAGTTCCAACCTTCAGGCCAACCTAATAAACAAACCGCGGACGGCGGGGTGGTAGTTGGTGCGTCGTTACAGTTTGACGTTTATTCGTATCTGTGGGTTACTCGGAGTAACGTAACCGTACAGAAGATTAGAGCTTGCCATGACGGATCAAAGTTTCTTTACGTGTTTGCCTACCTCTTCTCATGATACTTCACTGATGCAGACCTCAGGAGGGGGGCATTCCACAGGAACGAACGATCATCAGTTTGGCGCCGCTGCTTCAACAAAAGCAGATTATGATCTAAAACTGGCTACCGGATCCTCTTCAAATAATGAGGTCACCCGATATGGGTCATCGACAGACTATCACCGTAATAGTTCAGCACTTCAGTCTGCGCTTCAGACGCTCCAAAACTTTGGAAATGGCACGGGGCAGTCGACAAAAGACGCTCAATCTTCTGCGCCTACGACACAGAACCTGACGTCTTCGCCTGTTGGGCTGGTCATGATGGCGCGCTAGACAGAAGACTCTGACGATGATGGTTACACCCCTCCCAAACAGAGTAATGGCGTTTCTGACAATGGCGGGGGTGTCGAAGCCAGTGGGGACGGCGATACGTTCACATCACATCCTACCAATTCAGGTGATGGAGGGGGTAGTGGCGCAGATCCATCTATTTGGGGGACAGGCAGTCCTTCTACCTCTTCCTCATCCGATGTCGAATATGTCCCTGTCCACGGCCATAAAATTGTTACGTATCACGGCTATAAAGCTGCCGTTCTGAGTAATGGTGTTTTCCTGCTCGCTCCTAACGGAACAGACTTTGCAACTTACACAACGCCGTCTGGGGCCTTCGCTCCGATAAAGCTTGCTGATCTTGATCAGGACATACAGAAAGATTTCAGTGACATTTTAGGAAGCTCCCCGTCCGAACAGGATTATGAGAACGCCTACAAGACGGCCAGCAACGGCGGTTCACCAGATCAAATTCGAAGAGACATCGCATTTTCTGATGCCGCAGCGGCGAAGGTCAACGACCTTTATGCTCAGGTCTTGGGGCGTGGATCGGATCCAGGCGGATTGAAAGCTCAGCAAAACGCTTTGTCATCCGGGATGACGCTCCATGACGTTCGCTGGAGCATGGCGCACTCAGCTGAAGAGGTTAGCCATCTAAACGATCTTTATCGCCTGGAACTGGGGCGGCAGGCAGATGCTGGCGGAAGTCAGAATTATCAGGATGCGATTGGGAACGGTCGCAGTCTGGATGATAGTATCCATGATATTGCCTATTCTACCGAAGCACGAACACAGCAAATCGACCCTTTCCTGCAGAACAATATTGGTAATATTTCCGGTGATCTGGAGCAAAGCGCCGCTGCCGTTCTGAATTATGTGTCGCAAGCTGCGACGAGCATTCGTGACTATTCGCAAGAGCAGATTCAGTCACTCGCTAATGGTTATCAGACTTCTTTTACGCTTGACAGCAATGTCGTGAACAGCCTCACCCCTCATAACTCGACTGCATGGCAGTGCCTTGCGGCAGCGATGGTGGTTTCTTTTGCGGCATTTGGTGCGCCAGAGATGGGCGCTGCCGCAGTTGTGGGAGGCGTTGCTGTCGCGGGCGGAGATGCCCTTCTTGACAGGGCGAGTTTGATCATGGAGTCTCGATTTGTTACAGATCTAGAGACAAAAAACCCAAATATTGTGACTTCAGAGGAAAAAACTTATACCGCAGAGGACCTTGCTCCAGTAATTGCTCAGCATAGTCTGAAACATATTGATGCTCTTACGAAGCCCAATGCCATCCCATTGCGAACAATCGGGATCAACAACCTCAATGATCTATCAAATTACGCGAAAAACATGCTTTTGAACGCCCCAAGCAACCCCGGCCGATACGAAATAAATTCGGAATTGGGGGGAGATCGGATCGGCATTTGGGATCATCAAGATCAAACGGTATTAATATTTAATCCATACTCGAAGACTGTGGGAGACAATAATGGTACTTTATTTATGCCAAAATCGGGATATAGCTATTTTAAGGGGCTAGAATAATGACTAACAATTTTACTCTCTCCTTTGATGAACTGGTTTCCATTCGGAACTATCTGATTGCAACAGTAATGGATTTTTCAGATGCCACCGAGATAGCCATTTTAGGAATGTTTTCAGATGACGAAATTTTAATGGAAGCAATAAATATAAAGTCTTTACTCTTACAAAACAAGAAAGAATACACTAATATCTTCTCAAAAGAGGATTACAAGCTTATAAAAAGCTGTTTATATCATGGGAATTTGGCTTTAGGAATATATGACAAATATAAGGCGCAAATAGATTACGAATCCTGTATTTTCTCTGATACCGCAGATAGGTTACTAAACTATATAAATGCCAACACTGATTCAGGCCATTCGTCTTCTAATTAAAAAAGATGAATTGGCCCTGTAGAATATTGAATGACAGAACGAACTAAACCGTGCCGATACTGGGAGAGACCGGTTTGCACGAGTTAAGCCGCCATGGGGGCATGGTCCATAGCGGTGTAAAACTGTCGTTTGGCTGCGGCCGACGCAATGTTGCCGATCCGCACGATGATGCGGCAGTTGTTAAGTCACTCGACCATTCGAGCGCGGCATACTCCACGGCATCAAACGATCGCCATGTTCCGCGCCTGTGGCTCAACTACAGGGATCAAAGAACCGTTAATTAATGCCCTAGTTTCTTTATAGATTTTGGCGCATTGCTTTATGATTGTTGGTCCTAAGTTTTGATCAAAGTGGCTGTCACTTGCTCTGGATCGCTACGCGTGTGAATCAAACCTCAAAATCCACAGTCCACGAAAGTACTTCAAGCTGATCCCTAGGCGCGCTAAGACGCGCCAAGTGCTCCTCAACATCAAAAAATGGGCTGCTTCACCATTCATTTTAGCTGTCCAGTTGTGAGTCGTCGCAAGACCTATTCGAATTTTTCTCTGTAAAGCAGACCTTCCGCTTCCCCCCCCCTAAGCAGACCTTAAATAGTCCGTTGTTCAGTCCTGGAAGGTGCGACGAGATTGAAATGCTGGACGTTCAAATTGGCTTCATGCGCACGTGCCTGAGCCAGTTCGAATGCACTCTGCATACGCATCAAGGTATCGGCGCGTACTCCAAAGGCCTTCTCAAACCGAATGGCCATGTCAGCAGACAGGTTAGACCTTCCGTTTAGAAGAGCACTGATCGACTGACGCGAGACACCAAAATGTTCCGCAACGGTGTTTACCTTGATATTATAAGGCTCCAGTATTTCTGTCCTGATCCAGTCACCCACATGAACGGCCAGCGAGGCATGCATTTTAAGCGCCATGATAATCCTCCAGTGTCATATCGCAGAGGGAACCCTGCTCGTTCAGGCGAAACGTCAGACGCCAGTTTTTGGTGACCGTCATTGACCAGGTGCCTGCGCGATCCCCCGTCAATGGGTGCAACCCATAATTTGGAGGAACAGCAAGTTCGTCTAACGACGCTGCTGCATCAATGAATGCCAACATCTTCCGAAGCCGGCTGACGTCGCCAACGAGACCTTTAGCATTACCTGTTTCGAAAAACCGGCGCAGGCCTTTGTGACTGATGCTGTCGATCTCCATGGATGTAACCTACAGCTTTACGTTCCCAATGTAAAGATATGCTTTACATAGTGGAATTTCTATTGCCTTGAACTTACCTAAGAGCCCCCTTCCCTACCTCATTTGAGACGACCGTTCTCAGTAAGTCTGACAAGGTAAAGTTATATCCGTTAATCCTTATTATCGGACATAGGGGGTAGGGCACAAAAAAGACCCAAAAAGGTCTTTTCGAGGCGTGTTCGACAGACGCTCATGCAAGGACAACGTCTGCTGCCGGAAAGACAGTCTGATCGTCTCTGGCCCTCTTTGCGAGAGACATTCCAACTCACGCAGGTCTGTAACTATTCTGAG
>NZ_JBDNYY010000046.1:0-7873 GCF_047722525.1 Gluconobacter sp. | reverse complement strand
GGACGCCGTGGCCAACACACGGCGAATTGCCGAGGCCTGCACGTTCAGTCTCGATAACCTGACCTATCAGTACCCGACCGAAACCGAGCGGGCGGGCGAAAGCGCGCAGGACACACTGACACGTCTGGTCCAGACCGCACTGCCCCGTCGTTACCCGGCCGGGGCGCCACCTGACGTCGAGACGCAGATTGCCCACGAGCTGAGGCTGATCGGCTCTCTGTCCTACGCACCGTACTTCCTGACCGTAAACACGATCGTGCGTCATGCCCGCTCGCTTGGGATTGTCTGTCAGGGACGGGGATCTGCCGCGAACTCGGCCGTCTGCTATGTTTTGGGCATCACGAGTATTGATCCGGTTCGCTCGGGCCTGCTGTTCGAGCGGTTTATCTCGGCCGAACGGCAGGAACCGCCCGACATCGACGTGGATTTCGAGAGTGACCGCCGCGAAGAAGTCATCCAGTGGATTTACCGGCACTATGGCCGCCACCGCGCGGCCCTGTGTGCCACCGTGCAGCGCTATCAACCCAAAGGGGCGTTGCGCGAGGTCGGCAAGGTGCTGGGCCTGCCGGAGGACCTGACCGGCCAGCTTTCCAAACATATTGCCTCGTCCCTGCCGGATCCGGATCTGTGCAAGACGCGCGCTGCCGACCTTGGCCTGAACCTGAAGGACAGACGCCTCAGCCTGACGTTTCATCTTGCCCGCCAGCTTCTCGGCTTCCCGCGTCAGCTTGGGACGCATCCGGGCGGATTTGTGCTGACCGAGGATCGCCTGGACGAACTCGTGCCTCTGATGCCGACGGCCATGGACGGACGGCAGATTATTGTCTGGGACAAGGACGACATTGACGTACTGCGTTTCATGAAGGTCGATGTCTTAGGGCTCGGAATGCTGGGCTGTCTGCGTCGCGGGTTCGAATTGCTGCACACCGTGTATCAGACCCGCATGGATCTCGCTTCGATCCCGGCCGAGGATCCGCAGACCTATCGCATGATCCAGAAAGCCGACACGCTCGGGACATTCCAGATCGAAAGCCGGGCGCAGATGTCCATGCTGCCGCGCATGAAGCCCCGGACCTTTTATGATCTGGTGATTCAAGTGGCGATTGTCCGGCCGGGGCCAATCCAGGGCGACATGGTCCATCCCTATCTCCGCAGACGAGAGAAATTGGAGCCTGTCACATACCCGTCCAAGACCCTGCGCGGGATCCTCGGGAAAACTTTGGGCGTGCCACTGTTCCAGGAGCAGGCAATGCAGGTGGCCATCCATTGTGCAGGCTTTACACCAGGCGAGGCGGACCAGCTCCGCCGTGCGATGGCGACGTTCAAATTGACGGGCGGGGTCTCGCCGTTCCGCGACAAGCTGGTGAACGGGATGCTGGCCAACGGCTATGAGCAGGAGTTTGCCGAGCAGACCTTCGCGCAGCTCGAAGGTTTTGGCAGCTATGGCTTTCCCGAAAGTCACGCCGCGTCGTTTGCCCTGATCGCCTATGCGTCCGCCTGGATGAAACATCACCACCCGGATGTGTTCTGTGCCGCCCTGCTGAACAGTCAGCCCATGGGGTTTTATGCGCCCTCGCAGATTGTTCAGGACGCACAACGCCATGGCGTCGAGGTCCGGCCTATCTGTATCAATGCCTCACGATGGGATTGCACCCTGGAACGTAGCGGTACGTCTTTACGTAAAGCCGTAAGGATGGGCTTTCGTATGGTGCGCGGGCTTGCAAACGGGCACGGTGCTGCCCTGATCGCCGCGAGGATGCCGGATTATGAGAGTATTGACGATGTGTGGCGGCGTGCGGATGTGCCGGTCTCGGCCCTGGAATGTCTGGCGGAAGCGGACGCCTTCCGGGTGTTTGGACAGATGCGCCGCGCCGCACTCTGGTCGATCAAGGGTCTCGCCGATACGGCCCTGCCGTTGTTTGAGGCGGCGGACCGGGGCCGGAACTTTCCGCTACCGGAAGTGATCGAGCCGGAGATTACCTTGCCACTGATGTCAGAGCGGGCGTCAGTGCATGAGGATTACCGGGCGACAGGACTTAGTCTGAACGGGCATCCCGTCGCGTTTCTCCGAGAGGGCTTACGAAAAGAGGGGATCGTGCGCTGTGGAGATTTGCCGTACCTGCGGGATGGGCGTCGGATCCAGCTCACGGGTCTTGTGCTGATGCGGCAGCGGCCAGGGACGGCGAACGGTACCATGTTCGTGACGATCGAGGACGAAACGGGCACAGCCAATCTGATTGTCTGGAAGGACGTGCAGGAGAAATATCGCCGTCCTCTTCTCGCGTCCCGTCTTCTGGCCTGCAAGGGCAGGCTTCAGAAGGAAGGCGATGTGATCCATGTTGTTGTGCTCAGTCTGGAAGACCGAACGCCATTGCTTCAGGGATCGGAGCTGCTGAAGGCACGGGACTTTCGGTAGGGGACAACACCGGATCGGCCGATTTTATTTTAAGAATGACGACATTGTTGTTGGTGTTGAACCTGTGGCGTTGTGGGCAGAGCCGCGCCTGTGGTCAGCCTGACGGGCTGTCCAGCAGGACGCGAGCGGCCGTAGAACGGCTGTCCATAAATCCACAGGCTTTATGATTAGGTTGATCTCCGACATCTATTGCGTCGGCCGCATCGTTCATCATCAGTTCCAGTCAAGCTGCGCACCGGCACCTGAATGGCTTATCGGCGTCCATGTAGCGATGATCGAGTCCAGCGCGCCAAAATAATAGGCGAGCGCGAACAAGTCTATGCCTAAGACACCTCTAATGAAAGCCTCTCTCATTGTCCCTTACCCGAAAAGCCTGCATAATCGGCTCCGTCCGCTATGTCTCGACATAGACCCAGAACTGCTTGGGATGCGTCCTCTACGTTCCGCGGCCCGTCTAACCACCCCGCTTGGTAATTTTCGGATACCAATGACCAGACCTGATATGCGACTTTTGGACTAACTTCGATCCCGATCTTTGCAAGTCCTTCGGCAACGACACGCGCGTCTGCAACCTCACCCACCGAAGCATTCTCAAACTCCTCAGACCCGACCGCATTTTCCTCTGCCTGTCTCGTGAGTCTTTTCAAGGCAGGAATCAAGGTTGGCGGCACCGAGGTCGCGTCCGTGTTCGTCATACCGTGTGCTCCAACCAGTTCTCGACCTTCAGCCCTCTGATGCGGCTGAACTCGCGAACATTGTTCGTTACCAAAGTGACTTTGAGAGTGTATGCGTGAGCCGCGATCAGCAGATCATTCATGCCGATTGTCTGTCCCGCTGCTTCAAGGTCTGCCCGGATGCCTCCATATTCGCCGTCAGCCGGTATATCGAGTGGTAAGACCGGTACAAAAGCCAGCACGCTTTCAACGCGGGCCAGGAGTTTCGAAGAGCCTTTCTTCGCACACCCATATCGCAGCTCCGCCGCTACAATAATGCTGGTACACAGATCGCCTGGATCAATCTGTTCGAGGCGCCGCGCAGCCAACCCAGAGGGATTGCGGACAAGATCGCTGATAATATTTGTATCAAGAAGATAAGCGCTCACAGGATATCTTCTGGTTTGGCAGCTACGTCAGGAACTTCGGGGAAGTCGTCGTCGGGTGCCAGAGGGGGCTCTTCTCGCCATGCGGCGAGGAGTTCGCTCAGCGAAGATGGAACTTTGACGGGCTCAATCACCAGTCTTTCCCCATCGCGTCGGATAAGCGCGCGGTCTCCCGGCAGTTCAAATTCGACAGGAATACGGACTGCCTGGCTGCGATTATTCCGGAAGAGTTTTACTTCCCTTGAGCGCGGGGGAATTTCTGGGACCGGCATGGCTGCCTCCTACTTGTATATGCCATATTGTATATGCCGTTTTCCTTTGAAGATCAAGAATTGAGAGCGGTAGGTCTCTCTCGATCCTGGCGAACGCAAAGGGCAGTGCAGAGAATTGCATCGAGCGATTTTGTTTAGAAAATAGGAGGGACTTTTGTTGGTGTTGAACCTGTGGACTTGTGGGCAGAGCCACGCCTGTGGTCAGCCGGAAGGGCTGTCTATCAGGACGCGAGCGGCCGTGAAACGGCTGTCCATAAATCCACAGGCTTTACCCTCTATGCCGGCCCTCAAACAGGGTAATTTCCGAAATCGCATGGGTCGAAGGAATCAGTCTGTTTTCTCTCCAGGTCCTCGGCAATCACTCTGGCCCGCTCAGCAAGGGCAAGCATATCCGGAAACCAGCACAAGTCTGCCTCTACCGCCTTGTGGATCGCATTCGTATCGTCGACGAAGCGCTCTAACGCCAAGATATACTGGGCCTTGAGTGATGCCTCATCGGGAGCCGTGAGGATCGCCTGATCAGTCATACCTCGTCCTCCAACCGGTTTTCGACATTCATTGGCGAGTTGCTGACGCTTCAAGCTCTACGACTGAGACCCGAGCGTTCGAGTAGGGTGTAGCGGACGGATCAGGATGCGTGATGATGTCTGAACCGGCAGCGGCAGCAAGTAATGTGCCAAAATATGGATCATTCTCTTCTGCGATCGAGAGCACCTCGTTCGCGCTGACGGGCGCGCCAAACTCTTTCCCGAGCTTGCTAAGGATATAATTGTCCAGCACCGCATGAATCATGAATGGCTGGTTCCGAAGAGACAGCAGAGCTAACAAATTCTCTGGCATATCGTCGTCAGGCTCAGCCTCCATGACGGCATCCACGTTATCAAGAAGAACGTGGAGCACCACACCATATACAGTGATCTCCAACGCACGCTGCGCCTCTGTCTCCGTATTATTCACGGCTGTATTCCCTGTTCGCTGCACGACATCAGTTAGACTTTGTGTTGGGAAACACGCGTTTCCCAACGTGCGCATCATCACCATGGATCACCACGGGCTTGAAATGCTTACTTCGCGTTGCCGGACAGCACTGCCTGATTGGCGGCGACAGCCTTCTGCGAGCTGATCGAGTTCAGATCGTCCGCCGTTGCACCCGCCTGAACCTTGGCCTTGCCTGTCTGAACCTGCTGCAACCCGGTCGTCGCTTCCTGCGCCATGTTATCCAGGCTGATCGCACCGGCTGCTTCCGCCGCCTTCGGCGCAACGGCCTTTTCGTAGATGATTGGTGCACCATCGGCCGTTGTGGTCGGGGCACCTGGAGCTGGTGCAGTAGCTTCCACAGGCGCGGACGTAACAGCCACCGGTGTGACGCTCACAGGCTGACCAGGCTGTGCTGTCACCTCTGCCTGTAGAGACAGTGCGGCTGGTGCCGCGATAACCGGCGTGATGTAAGCCGTGCGATTAATGATCAGATGATCGGGTCCGGTGGAATCCGTCGGATCCTTGTCATAGATGTCGACAAGCTTGTCATTACTGCCAAAACAGAACAGTACCGTATGGAGCTGCGGACGGGTTCCAGCCTTCACTGGTGCCCAGATCACCTGCGCCAGACCAAGTGTTGCCACGCTGGTGACAACTTCACCCGCCTTCATGGCCGCGCGGCCGCCAGCTGTCAGGCCGGTGGTGTAGATCTTGTAGATATCGCAGGAGCGACCGTTCTTCTGGATCGTGCCTTCCGCCTTACCGACCGTGCTGACGACGCCGAAACGGTCCGTGTTCTGGTTGAACTGACTGAGCAGCACTGGCTCAGGCGCGGGCATCCCGCTGCTGCAGGCCGCCAGAAGCAGAAGGGCAGAGCTGGAGAAAAGTGTTTTTGAAATGGCTTTCAGTGTCATGACGGACCTGTCGATAACGGTCCCCGCCTGACCGACAGGGACACAGTATGTTGCGTTACAAATCATATTAAACGATATCGTTTATCCGTCAATAGACGATATCTTTTATTTATGTTTGACAGGCGCAGCATGAGCCGTGTAGCGGAGGCGTATGGGAAGACCGCCACTCAACTTCAAAATGACCTCCGTTCGCCTGAGTCCTGAGGAGCGCGATCGTATTATCGCGCTTGTGGGCGACAGGGGTATGGCGCAGTTTATCCGGGAGGCCGTTGAGAAAGAGTTAAAGCGCCGCGAGCAGTCTCTCCGTCGTCAGGGCGATCCGCCTTCAGATCCCTGACGGCTTCCGCCAGCCCTGCCCCCAGAAGCAGAAAAGAAATCCCGCCAAGCGGCATGTTCAGGAAAGCGCTCTGCGACGACAGAGGCCACTCATGCAGGACAGCGGCCCCGAAGAGACCGACACGCCAGCCAATCTCCTCTGCGGAAAGCCCAACCTGCCTCCTGGCAGTTCGTCCCAGAACAAGCCACCAGCTTCCGATCATCGCAACAAACAGAGCGGCTCCTGGAAGCCCGCTGTTGGTGGCGGCTTCGAGCACATGACTATGGGTGTGCTGAACACACACAGACACCCCTCCTCCATCCGGTTGCAGATGGCTCGGACCGGGCCTCAGAAACGCTTCAGATCGACAATAATGCCGGAATGCATCGTCCCCTAATCCCATAACCGGGTGTGCTTCGATCATCACGGCCGCCCGGTTGTAGATCTGCCCATACGGAGAACTGGCGAAGTGGAGAAGCTGCGTCTGGGTCTTTGTCACCAGATGCCCGAAAGCCTCCGGAGACACGAACGCCAGCAGTCCAATGAGAGCCGGACTGGCGACCAGAAGTGCGAGCGAAGGACGCCGCAGTGACGGGAGCACCAGGGCACAGACGTCTGTGCCGAGAAGAAATGTCGCCAGAGACATCCGCTGGCCAGCCAGCACGAGCAAACCGAGAACCGGCAGAAGAGCCGCACCCGTCAGAAGCGCTTTTTGCCAGGACCGTCTCACCCGTTCCCCCAACAGCGCCCCAACAAACAGGGCAGCCGGCAGACCCAGCAGTGCAAAAGGCGCAGACACACGCGGCTTGTCGTAGGGGCCAGTGAGTGTCCCATCCCCAAAACGCGGATTGCCAAACAGGTTATGGCCCGTCACCGCCTGAAGCAGCATCTGCCCCCCGAGATACAGCACGCAGGCGATAACCAGACGGCGACACCATGTCCGGGTCCAAGATTCCTGCAACGTCCAGAACGCCAGAGCGAACGCCGCCAGCGGAAACCGGATGGCCAGCAGCGCCTGGGTGAGGCTGGCCGTCGCCTCGGCCGGAACTGGCATCTGCCGTGGCAGGGAGCAGAGAACCAGCCACCCCCACCAGACAAGGGTCGGCCAGACGAAGCCCTGCCGACACCAGGACCAATCGCGGGTCAAGGCGCTCCGAACCAGAAATCCGACCGCCAGCCCATCCAGACAGCCCTCGGCGATACCGCGCCAATGCACCAGAAACAGCGGCAGAAGCAGGGTGGCGAGTGCGCCGAGACGATCCAGCAGTCGCAGAAGAACGGGCTTTTCAAACATCATCCTGTCAGATCCAGCTCGCTCGCGTTTTCGGTCCCTGCACGCTTACTGCGGCCATTGAGACACCGGCCTCGGCGAGCATCCCCACTTCCCGGGTGCGATGGTCCCGCAATGCATACAGGCTGCGATCAAGGAACAGGGTGTTTCGTGCGCCCCGCTCGATCAGGGAGCGGAAATAGGCGTCCCGGAACCGGATGACAGCGCCCCGCTCCAGTCGTGACGCCATGACGATCACGGCGACGGCCGCCTGCAGTCTCCCTAGGACGACGCAGGCCTGGGACCAGGCATGACAGGACACACCCACCTGCCCCGACAGATACTCGGCCGCCTCGATCAACTGCTCGGCAGTCGGCCGACCGGAGGAACAGAGATCCCGCAGACTGCTGCAAATCTCGAGATAGAACGTCGCTGTCCCCTTGAATCCGCGCAGCGCTGTGCGGTCATACACGCTCGAACGGTCGGACCTGGAGCTTTGCCCTTCACACCGCATTTCTTCAATGCGAATGCCGCCATTGGCGGCTACGTGATCTACTTTTTTAGAAGATTGAATGTTTTTAGTATCTGTATAGTGGGCCCCGTTTTGA
>NZ_JBDNYY010000045.1:0-8600 GCF_047722525.1 Gluconobacter sp. | reverse complement strand
CGGACGGGGCGCGGATCAGTGCGTCCAGTCAGCCGGAACCTTGCCGCCATTCTTGGCCAGCTCGGCATAGACCTGCTTGATGAGCCAGACGTTCATCGTCGCGGTGTCGTCCGTGCTGCCCGAATAATGCAGTTCGCCGGCCAGTTCCTTGCGGGACTGGAGCGAGCTGTCGAGACCGAGCAGCTTCAGGAGATCCACGATGGAGGTCTTGTAGTTCAGCGGCTGGCCTGCCTTGGCAGCCAGGCCGGACAGGACGGCGTCCACGTCCACCGGAGCTGCTGCTGACGTTGCTGCCGCGGCTGGGGCAGCGGCGTCAGCAGCAGCCGGGGTTGCCGCGGAAGTGGCCGGTGTCGCGGCTTCTGCATGGCCAAAGATCTTGGACATGATCGTGCTGAAAAGACCCATGAGTGTAACTCCTGTTGGTTAAGGAAATCCGGACGAGGCGCAACCGAAGTCTTGCCCATCCGGATCGGCCTCGTCTTAGTAGCGGTATTCTTCGTGCTTGAACGGACCATTGACTGGAACGTCGATGTAGTCTGCCTGTTTCTGTGACATTTTGGAAAGTTCTGCGCCGACCTTTGCGAGGTGCAGGGCAGCGACCTTCTCGTCCAGAGCCTTCGGCAGGGTGTAGACCTTGACTTCGTACTGGCCCGGCTTGGCCGTCCACAGTTCGATCTGGGCCAGGGTCTGGTTGGTGAAGGATGCGGACATCACGAAGGACGGGTGGCCCGTTGCGTTGCCCAGATTCACCAGACGGCCTTCGGACAGAAGGATGATGCGGCGGTTCGGGGCCAGCTCGATCTCGTCAACCTGCGGCTTGATGTTGTTCCAGCGATAGTTGCGCAGGGCTTCGACCTGGATTTCGCTGTCGAAGTGACCGATGTTGCAGACGATCGCACGGTCCTTCATCTCACGCATGTGGTCGATCGTGATGATATCCACGTTGCCCGTGCAGGTGACGAAAATGTCGCCGCGCGGGGCTGCGTTTTCCATCGTGACGACTTCATAGCCTTCCATGGCGGCCTGAAGGGCGCAGATCGGATCGACTTCGGTCACGAGCACGCGGCAGCCTGCGTTGCGCAGGGAAGCAGCAGAGCCCTTGCCCACGTCGCCATAACCGGCGACCACGGCGACCTTGCCGGCCATCATGACGTCCGTGCCGCGACGGATCGCGTCCACCAGGCTCTCACGGCAGCCATACAGGTTGTCAAACTTGGACTTGGTGACGCTGTCGTTCACGTTGATGGCTGGAACCTTCAGCGTGCCCTTCTTGGACATTTCCCACAGACGATGCACGCCCGTCGTCGTCTCTTCGGACAGTCCGCGGACATCCTTGAGAAGCTCGGGGTACTTGTCGTGCATCATGATGGTGAGGTCACCGCCATCATCGAGGATCATGTTCGGCGTCCAGCCATCGGGACCGTGGATGGTCTGCTCGATGCACCAGTTGAACTCCTCTTCCGTCAGGCCCTTCCAGGCGAAAACGGGGATGTTCGCTGCGGCAATGGCTGCTGCGGCGTGATCCTGCGTGGAGAAAATGTTGCACGAAGACCAGCGGACCGTGGCGCCGAGAGCCGTCAGCGTCTCGATCAGAACGGCGGTCTGGATGGTCATGTGCAGACAGCCGGCGATGCGTGCGCCCTTGAGCGGCTGTGTGTCTTTGTACTCTTCGCGAAGAGCCATCAGGCCCGGCATTTCGCCTTCGGCGATGGAGATTTCCTTGCGGCCCCAGTCTGCCAGAGTAATGTCGCGAACCTTGTAATCCTGCGTCGTCATGAAGTGGCCCTTGCTGCCCATCTTTGGATGGCTGCCTGTATAAAGGCTTGGCGGACCCGCGGAAAGGGCGGGCCCGGCAATAGGCCTGTCGGTCTTATTCCGGCGACGTGGTCTGCGGCGTTGCGTCGGTCGGAGCGGACGTCTTCTTGTGGGACCGGTGATGACGGTGGCCCAGTTTGTGTACGTCTTTCTGGTTCGACGGGACGGGGCCGGTTTCGGTCGTGGTGCGGTTCATGGGGCCTGGTGCGGCCGGAGGGGGCTGGTCCGGCTGTTCCATGATGGTGCGCGGATTGGTCGGCAACTGGTTGTTGGGCTGGTTGATCGTGGAATTCTGGGCCTTCTGGACAGCCGACGTCGACGTCTGGGTCTGGTCGTTGCTGGGGGCGCTGACGGCCTGGGCCATTACGGACGGAGTGGCGACAGCGGTGCCAAGCAGAAGGCTGGCGGCGAAGAATGATGTGCGGATGGACATGGACATTCCTTTCCGGAGGGGAGTTCCCCTGCGTCAGGGGCTGACTCATTGCGGAGTAGGATAGTAACCCTCTGCTGGCACCGGAGTTGCATCGCGCAACGCGCATGTTTACGGAAAGAGGGGTATATTGCGTCCGTCTGCGGACCATGCGAGAAGCCGGACTCGATTACTCCCCAGTCGTTTCTGTTGAGCCTGCATGCCGGTTCTGCCGGTCCTGAACCCCCTGAGCACAGGAGGATGTCGTGTCAGACAGCACTGCCTACAACTTCCCCTTCACGGTTCTGGACCCTGAGCATCAGGAAACGGGAGCGCCCGCCTTTGCGAATGGGCTGGTCTGGGCTGTGCATGCCGTGCCGGGGCAGGATCTGCGCACGCTGGGATCGGCCGAGGTCGAGGCGCTTCTGGCGCCGGACCGGCCTGTGGAGAGTGATGGCTGGTACTGGCTGCATTTCGATACGGTGCACAGTTCAGCGCGCAGTTATGTCGCGCATCTGCCGGATCTGCCCGAAGATGTCTGCGCGATGCTGGCGGAGACGGAATACGGTATTGCGCTTGAGGCGTTCGGGGATCTGATCTGGGGGGCGCTGCCGGCGTTTGACGATGCGCTGTCGGAAGAGGACCGGGAAATCTGTGCCTGGCGTTTTGCGATGCGGCCGGATCTGCTGATCACGACGCGGCGCAATCCCATCCCGGTTCTGGGGGCGGCCTATCGCTCCCTGCGGCCGGATCAGATTCCGAAGACGCCTGCGGGGATTATCGACCGCGCGTTGCGGGAGTTCACGGGGACCGTGCGCCGGCAGCTCGGGCATCTGGATGACGAACTGGATCGTGCAGAGGATGTGCTTCTGCTGATCGAGCACCGGTCCGATCTGGGGCATCTGGGTAGCATTGTGGGCAAGGTGCGCCGTCGTGCGACCGAGCTGCGCCGCGTGGTGACCCCGATCGACCGTGTTCTGAAGGACGAGGATCTGGATCTTCCGGACTGGGCCGAGGACGAATTGCGGGACCGGGCCGAGCGGCAGGTTCATGCAGCGCTGGACGATCTGATCGCGCTTCAGGACCGGGCACGGTCGTTGCAGGACGAACTGGGCTCCAATCAGGCGGAAGAGACCAACCGGCGGCTGTATATCGTCTCGGTCGGGACGACGTTGATGCTGCCAGCGACGTTCGTGACCGGGTTCTTCGGCATGAATACCGGGGGCATGTTTCTGGCCCAGGGGTCGCTCGGGACCGTGGAGGCGGGGATTGTCTGTTTCGTCTTCATGAGTGTGACATTCCTGTTCATGAAGATTGCGCGTCTGCTCTGATTTCTCGCTTGAGAGGCGGTCCGGGGCTTCTGATTCCGGGTAAAGAAAAACCCCCCGTGCCAGGCACGGGGGGTTTTCTGTGTCGCAGGGACTGATCGGGGAAGGATCAGACGTTCTGCGGCTTGCGGGAGTTTGCGGCGGCGACAGCCTTGCCCCACTCCACCAGGGTCTTGGTGCAGTCCGTGCGATCGAGCTTGCACTCGATGAGCGTCGGGCCACGGGTGTTCTTCTTGGCCTTGGCAATGGCTTCAGCCAGTTCCGCACCCGTCGTGGCATGCAGGCCGAGACCGTACTTGCCGCTTTCCTCACCGGGGACGCCCTGGTTGAAGCACTGCATCAGAGCGGCGTAATCCCAGTTCTGGATGTAGTTGTACGGGCCGTCATGGATGGCGATCTCGATGACGTAGCCGTGGTTGTTCACCAGGAAGATGATGACCGGCAGTTCGTAGCGGACCATCTGGGCCACTTCCTGCGCAGTGAGCTGGAAGGAGCCGTCACCGACCATCAGCACGTGCTTGCGCTCCGGCGAACCGGTTGCGTTGCCGAACATGGACGGAACGGACCAGCCGATGTGACCCCACTGCATTTCGGTCTCGACCTTGGCACCTTCGGGAAGATGCATGCGCACGGCGTTGAACCATGAGTCGCCGGTCTCGGCGAAAAGGGTGGTGTTGCCGTCAACCAGTTCGTTGATCTGGCGGGTCATTTCGTCGTTGGACAGCGGCTTGGCCGGATCGGCCTTCGGCAGCAGGACGGGCTTGTATTCGCCAGTCAGGGCTGCAGCCTTCTTCGGCGCGCGCTCGGTCAGGGCCGTGACGAACTCCTTGAGGCGGAAGCCGTCGAAGGTCTTGCCGTTGACGGTCACGTGGTCAACATCGACCTCGAGAACCTTTTCGCCACGGATGATGCTCTGCCAGCCACCCGAGGAATAGTCGTTCCAGACCGGAGCCAGGCAGATGACGGCATCGGCGCCTTCGATGATTTCCTGGGCGCCCGGGCTGCTGACGTCACCCCAGTACACGCCACGGAAGCCCGGGTGCGTCTCGGGGAAGTAGCTCTTTGCAGCAGCCATGACTGTCACGGGGCAGCCCAGCTTGTCGGCCAGTGCGACCGTTTCCTTGAGGGCTTCGGCTGCGCGCAGCTTGGTGCCGACGAGGATGGCGACCTTGTTGGCCTTTTCGAGGAAGCTCAGGCTTTCGTCCAGAGCGGTCTTCAGGCTCTTTTCGTCCGGGCGGGGATGGGCGTGCAGGGACGAGACCGGGCCAGGACGGACGCAGGGCGCGGCCGAGATGTTACAGGCGATTTCGAGATAGGCCGGCTTCTTCTCGCGCAGCATCGTGCGGATGACGTGGTCGATCTTGGCCGGAGCGGTTTCAGCGGACGTGATGCTTTCGGCGGCACAGGTAACGTGCTTGGCCATTTCCATCTGGTAGCTGTATTCGGTCGTGCCGATCGTGTGGTGCAGGACGTGTCCCGAGCCGTGATCGTTGGAGTTCGGAGCGCCCGAAATCACGAGGATCGGCAGGTTCTCGGCATAGGATCCGCCGAGGCCGTTCATGGCGGAGATGGCGCCGACGCTGAAGGTGATGACGGCGGCTGCGGCGCCGTTGGCGCGGGCATAACCCTCGGCTGCGAAGCTGCAGTTCAGCTCGTTGCAGTCATAGATCTGCTTCATGCCGCCCTGTTCGATCAGCTGGTCGAGCAGAACGAGGTTATAGTCACCGGCAACGGCGAAGTGATGCTTCAGGCCGATCTGTGTCAGTCGTTCGGCAAGATAATGTCCGACAGTATAAGTCATGATTTCAGTACCTCAGAAGCCATAGTGACGGTCAGATGACTGGATGATCTGCCGTGTTGACAGGACCATGCAGTCATCTGACCGAAGAAGGCGGTTGACAGGTTACGGGGATGGGGAACCGTCTGACCGTTTTCCGGGACCCTGGGATCCGGGATTGCAGGCACCGGCGGGTTCGGAATGGCCTCGTAGCCCGTGGGGAAATGGTAATGTCGGGAATGGACCTGACCGACCTGCATGTCTGGAAAAGCGTCTGAGGCCATCCGGAGTTTGCGGGTTGGTGTCTGGAGCAGGGATATGAAAGGTAACGTGCCGTCAGGGGTTCGTGAAAAACCGGGATCGTCAGGATAGCGATTTTCTGTCGTTAAATAACCGGTAGTATAACAGGACAAACGGCCCGTTCCGTTAAGACGGACCCCAGAAACGGCAAGAAAAGAACCTGTTGTTGACATATCTTCCCATGACAGCCGGGAAACAGACCGGCTTCGTATGAAATATCTGCCTGCTCCAGACACACGAATGTTTAGAACAAAAATCCCGTCTGTGAAGGACATCAATCAAACATTACAATTAATTGAAAAAACCCTTTCTCATGAAGGGGAATTAAATACAGCTCCGACAGTCCTGTGAAACGGATGAGGACCAAAAAGGTCTTCTTCCGGTATTGCAGGTTGGAAAGACTATTGAGGTGTTTCGAACAGACCTTCCGTAAGCAACAGGCAGTCCGAAGGTCTGTTACGGTGTTGCCGGTTCGGGGGTCGTCTGACGATGCACGGTAAGAGAAACGGGCGCAGTATTACCCTGTTCTGTCAGCGCGATCCGGGCGGTGTGCCCAGGCATGATCTGGCCGATCTGGATCAGGGCGGCAGTATTCAGGAACAGCGGAAGGTCTCTGTCGCCGAACCGGAGGGTCATCTCCTCAATGAAGACTGGAGTGGGTAGAAATGTTCCTGTGTCGTTTTCCAGCCTCAGGGCATCCGGTGTCATGAGCAGGGACAGTCCCCGCAGCATTTCCATGGTCAGGGGAAGGAAGGTTTCCCAGCCCAGCGGCCGGGAGGCGAGATAATCCACGGACGAGGTGGGGATCGGAGCAATTCTCAGATAGGTCCCGGTTTTTGGAACGAGGAACGCGACCCGGTTCTGAGGCAGCTCCTGCATTTCCAGTTCTGGAAAAGACCGGGGCATCGAAACGCGTTTTTCCATAAACGGACGACAGGGGAGTTGGAAAGTCGCGGGGACGACGGCGCTGAGGCCTGGTAGACGGCCAGGCTGGAAAGGGGTGCGGGTTGGAACATCTCTCAGCGGGTCGTGGTCGAGCATCCAGCCGTACCAGTCCATGAGCCACAGGCGGAGTGTCGGGGTGGGGTCAGTCATCATGTCTCCGAAGGCTGCTTGGTGAGAGCCAGGCATTTCTTCATGACGCCGGGCAAAGCGGCGCGTTTCGTTGAACGGAACGTGCCGAAAGAGGAATCGATCCCTGCATTATGGCCCTGCGGAAGGCAAGCCTCGTAGACCGTGAGGTACAGGGTGAAATGGGTAAAGACATGGCGGATCTCGCCTTTGCGGACCCAGTGGGCCACGCAGGGGGCATGGGCGAGAGCTTCGTCTTCGGGCCAGGGTGTGCTGCGCCATTCGGTTCCGGGAGGCTCGTCCATGCTGCCCAGCAGACCGGTCGGAGGGCGTGTGCGCAGGAGGATCTGGCCGTCGTTGTCGTGCAGGAGAAAATGCGCGCCGTAACGGGTGGGACGGGCCTGTTTGGGCTGTTTGGCTGGCAGTTGGGCTGCGATTCCGCGGGCATGGGCGATGCAGGAGGTCTGCCAGGGACAGGTCAGGCAGGCGGGGTTCCGGGGCGTGCAGATCGTGGCGCCGAGATCGAACAGGGCCTGTGCGAAGTCTGATGGACGGCTTTGGGCAACAGGATCGGCGTTCAGGAGTGCTGCCTGTTGGGCGAGGAGTGGGCGTGAGGCTGGCAGCGGCTCTTCGGTGGCGTTGAGGCGCGCTGTGACGCGTTCGACATTACCGTCAACGGGGACGACGGGGCGTCCGAAGGCGATGGCGGCGATGGCGCGGGCCGTATAGGCACCGATTCCGGGAAGCGTCAGCAGGTCCTCGACCGTGTCGGGGAAACCGCCGCGTTCGGAGACGCGTTTTGCACAGGCATGGAGATTGCGGGCGCGGGCGTAGTAGCCGAGGCCGGCCCAGAGGTGCAGGACGTCCTCAAGTGGCGCTGCTGCGAGGTCCTGCACGGTGGGGTAATGCGTGAGAAAGCGCTCGTAATAGGATATGACGGCCTTGACGGTTGTCTGCTGGAGCATGATCTCGCTCAGCCAGACGGCGTACGGGTCCGGACGCTGGCCGGGGAGGCTGCGCCAGGGAAGGACGCGGCGGTGGTGGTCGTACCAGCGCAGCAGGGCGGATGCATCAGGAGTCACGGGGACGGATATGACGAAGGATCGCAGTTCGGACAAGCGTCCCTTACGAAACACGTCACGAAAGAAGGCTGCGCCCGAGCCGGATGGCTGGGTACCGTCAGACCGGAACTGGAAGCCGCGCCGTTCGGGAGCGAAGCAGATCGGGTCTTTCGTGCAGGCGCTGACGCAGCCGGTTTTCAAGAAGAAACCTCCCGTTCTGGCGCGCCTGATGATGGACTGGGCGGATTTTGTCGGCCCGCGTCTGGCCAAGCAGACCGAGCCGAGACGGCTGGCTGCAGGGACGCTGACTCTCGCATGTTCGGGGCCGATCGCCATGGAATTACAGCATCTGGCGCCGCAGATTATCGAGCGCATTAATGTCGCCTGCGGGTTGCGGGGGGAATATGGAATCGAGCGGCTGAAGATCGTTCAGGATCTGGTGGCGTTCGAGCGTCCGATGCCGAAGCGTCCGAAGCCGTTGCAGATCGAGGTGCCGGATATCGAGGACGAGGAGCTTCGTCTGGCGCTGGAAAGCCTGGGTGGGCATCTGGGCGCGCGTCGCAGGCGAAGGTGACGGAAGTGTTTCACGTGAAACAAGTTGTTTCGTCATGGGAAAGCCACCTTCCCACGCGATCTGATAATGCCGATATGGGAAAATGATCGGGCTTTTCCACAGGAGACTTGCCATGACCTTTGCACAGAGACCGGCTACCGCACTGATGCTGGCCCTGCTGGCATCCACGATTTCCCTTCCTGCCTTTGCCCAGCACGGTCCCGGCGGCGGAGGTGGCTTCCATGGAGGTGGCGGCGGTGGTTTCCACGGCGGGGGCGGAATGGGG
>NZ_JBDNYY010000044.1:0-9100 GCF_047722525.1 Gluconobacter sp. | reverse complement strand
GGGGCTTCGAGGTGCCTGCCGTGGCAGAGCAGGCTGCTGCCGAGCAAAGATTGGATCTCGTGTCGATTGGACGTGCACTTCTTGCCAATCCGCATTGGCCCTATGCAGCCGCAAAAGCCTTGCGAGCAGATCGACCGGCCTGGGTCTTGCCTGCTCCATATGCCCGCTGGCTCGAGCGTTACAGTCTCGGGCAGTTCTGAGACGACAAGCATCATTCCTATCCTTCTCTCAGGGTAGGACTACTTGTGTCATCAACTGGAGTTCTACCGGCTGTTTCTTTTTCAGAGGAACGGCCGGTGACCAATATGATACAAGACTGTCATTGGGTAATTATAAATAGTAGCCCTGTAAAATGCTGTGCCTGGAGGACAGGTGGATCTATTTGGCGAAATAAGACACCTGAGGTTGAAAGGCGGCACGGTCGTCTATGACCCTCGCCCAGATCTCGGACTATCCGTCAATCTATTGGTAAACACACTGACCTCGGAACTAGGTGTTTAGTCCCGGGGTTTGATGGGTTGGATTGATGATGAATCTTTCTGGCTCTGAAGTCCAGATTTTGCAGACGTATTCGTAAGGTGTGAGGCCACTGAGGGTCTTGAGTCTTCGCCCGAAATTATAGGCTGCCATGAAGTCGTTGAGGTGTGTCCTCAACTGCTCATGACTGTCGTAATGGAAGCGTTTGACGGTTGCTTCCTTGATCGTCCGGTTCATCCGCTCAACCTGACCGTTCGTCCAGGGATGATTGGGTTTCGTCAGACGATGTTCGAGGAATTCCCAGGCTGTCTTCCGATCGGCTTTCCCGACGAGTTGTGTGACAGCGAATTTGCTTGTCCGGTCGATAGCAACGAAGAGGTGCAGCTTGCCCTCAGCAGTCTGGACTTCGGCAATATCGATGTGAAAAAAGCCGATGGGATAGCGTTTGAAACGCTGTCGTTTGGGCTTGTCTCCCTCGATATCCGGAAGCCGGGATATCCCGTGGCGCTGAAGGCAGCGATGCAGAGCCGAGCGTGTCAGATGAGGGATGCTGGCCTGCAGGGCATAAAGGCAGTCATCCAGCGGCAGCAACGTATGCCGGCGAAACGCCACAATCATCGCTTCGTCCGTCTCGGACAGGACCGTTGAGCGCGGCTCTTTAGAACCTGTCTTCTGATCCTCAACCGTTTGACGCTTTCGCCATTTTGCAACTGTTTTCGGGTTGATCCCGAACTCCTCGCTCAGCGTCGCGAGCGAAGCCTGCGATCGCTGTATTGCCGCTCGCACGGCGTGCGTGGTCGTGGCGCTCCCATGACGTCTCTGTCCCATAAGGCTTCCCTCCACTCTCGTGAAAATATCACACCATCAAACCCTGGGACTAAACACCTAGGCACAATGTTCCAGATCACAGAGTTGGAAGCATCATGGGGGCGGCAATTTCTGCACAATATGCAGGACAGGTCGCCGAACCGCTACTTGGTGGCTTTATTGGTGGGCAGATCGGTATGCGAGCAGTTTTCCTGGGAACAAGCATCCTGTTGGGTCTGGGAGCCACAGGAAACTGGTTTGTTCTGCGCCTGCCGCCCCAAAAGCACTGATTTTTCAATTCTATCCTATGAGGAGACTCTCATGACGAACTTGACGCTGGAGCCGCAAACATCTGCATTGATCCTGATGGATTTCCAGGGGTTTGTTCTCAAGAATTTTATGTCACCCGAAATTGCGTCCCAAGTCGTTTCGACAGCTGCACATATCCTGAAAGCTGCACGGCATGCTGGGTTACCAGTTATTCATGTCATGGTCTCGTTTCGGTCGGATTATCCCGAAATAAGCGATCGGAACGCGATGTTTTCCTGGCTGCGAGACAATGGACTGATCAAACCGGGCAGCGAAGAGATGCAAATTGATGCTTCTCTTGCACCACACGAACAGGAGCCTGTCATTATCAAGCATCGGATAGGCGCTTTTAGCGGTACCGATCTCGATATGATTCTGCGGGCTAACGGAATTCAAACAGTCCTTCTGGCGGGTGTTACAACCTCCGGCGTAGTACTCTCAACTTTTCGGCAGGCTTTTGATCTGGATTACAATGTCGTTGTCGTAGAGGATGCTTGTGCGGACAGTGATGCAAACATGCAAGCGTTTCTTATGGAAAAACTCATTCCGCCGATTGGGTCGGTCGTAACTTCGAAGACAGTCATCAGGGATCTATCATAAATCGATCGGTGATAATATCGACTTAAGAGAGAGAAATAATATTGGTATAGAACGTATTAAATAATGAGTATATGTACTGATATCGGATATTCTATTGTTCTTAGTTAAGGAGTAGAACCATGTTCACCCACGTGATGATTGGCAGCAATGACCTCGAACAGGCGAGAGCTTTCTATGACGCAACATTTGCCGCCTTAGGAGGCGTCCCTGGCGAAATGGATTCCAGAGGTCGTCTCATCTACAGACACAATGGGGGACGGTTGATGATCACAAAGCCGATAAACGGAGAGCCCGCGACGGCTGCCAATGGCGGGACCATTGGCATTGCCGCCGCCAGTCCCAGCCATGTTGTTGCGTGGCATGACGCCGGTATTGCCCATGGCGGAACCAGCATAGAAAGCCCGCCCATTGAGCGCCCAAACGGAGCATTCGTTGCTTACATTCGCGATCCAGATGGAAACAAGCTTACGGCTCGTACCCAGACCACCACCTAGTTCACTGACTTTGAGGTGCTAAGAGACGTATGATCCGTATCGTTGATGAAGCTCGGCCAATTGCTCAACCTCTCATGCCCAGTATTATCATGGGGCTCCCTGATATGCTTCTTCGGGGCGAACCGGCGTTAATGTCGTCACTTCGATGAAATAACCACCCTTCGCCCGGAAGTAGAAGGACCACGCGCCATGTGCGTTGCATGGAGCCTTCACCTCCCAATCATCGGCGCTCTGGCGCTCATAGAGAGCATCGACGTCCTCGCGAGACTTCTGGATGAAACCAATGTGCAGGATGTCGAATTGCCTGGGGTAATCAAAGCCTTCGAGCTTGTTATCGAAATGATTGACGATCAGAACCAGCCCATCATTGTCCTGCATGATGGCCATTTTGATCCCACGTACAACGAGAGTGCGCAGGCCAAAATACTGTTCGAACATTACGCGATCAGCCTCAGTATCGTGGCTGTAGAGGTTGATATGGTTTAGCTTCATGACTGTGTCTTTCCGTTGGTGAGACGGACACGAGCCGATCGCAATCTGGACAGCAACGACCGACCACGGACGAGGCCTATCCTCGTCGTGTCCGGCCATGGCCAAGAGCGCGTTTATTCGCTCAAGCGTGACTGTCTCTGAAGAGACCACAGGTTATCACCATACCTGCATCGCTGTCTTTCTAGGCAAATACGACTTTGCTGATGCTAGCAGCAGCGGTCAAGCACCATCTTCAGTTATGTCCGTTTTGCAGACGCCCATTGGACAACAAGGATGGCAGTTTTTTTCTGTACCTCATCGTCTAATTTTAATTCAACGCTCTCAGTGGAAGTGGATAACCGACCGAATAGACTTTCCTGCATGCATGAGGTCAAAAGCCTCGTTAATCTGGTTCAGATGCATGGTATGGGTAACAAAGGGAGCAAGCTCAATGTCCCCCTTCATCGCCTCTTCGACCATAGTCGGAAGTTGGGAACGACCTTTGACACCGCCGAAAGCAGAGCCTTTCCAGACACGTCCTGTGACCAGTTGAAACGGACGTGTCGAGATTTCCTGCCCCGCTCCGGCGACACCAATAACAATAGACTGCCCCCATCCACGATGCGCAGCTTCCAGGGCTGAGCGCATGACATGGACATTGCCAATACACTCGAAGGTATGATCAATACCCCAGCCACTCATTTCGATCAGAACCTCCTGAATGGGCTTATCGAAATCCTTAGGATTCAAGCAGTCCGTAGCGCCAAACTGGCGTGCTAACGCAAATTTTTCCGGATTGGTGTCAATGGCAATAATGCGTCCTGCTTTCGCCTGTCGTGCCCCTTGAACCGCAGCAAGACCAATACCACCCAGGCCGAAGATAGCAACGGAATCCCCCGGCTGAACCTTGGCTGTATTATGGACCGCACCAATTCCCGTCGTGACACCGCACCCCAAAAGGCAGACATGTTCTGGATTGGCCTCAGGATTGATTTTCGCCAACGAGACTTCAGCAACAACTGTATATTCACTGAACGTCGAACATCCCATATAATGGTACAAAGGCTGACCATTATATGAAAAACGCGTTGTACCGTCCGGCATTAAGCCTTTGCCCTGTGTTGCGCGAACAGCAATACACAGATTGGTTTTCCCGGACAAACAAAATTCACATTTTCCGCATTCCGCCGTGTAAAGCGGGATCACATGATCTCCCGGGACGACACTTGTTACACCTTCGCCAACTTCGATAACGATACCAGCCCCCTCGTGCCCTAGCACGACTGGAAAAAGCCCTTCCGGATCGTTGCCTGACAGTGTGAATGCATCTGTATGACAAACACCAGTATTCGTTATCCGAATGAGGACCTCTCCTTTACGCGGCGGCGCGACATCAATTTCAACAATTTCAAGCGGCTTTCCTGCTTCAAAAGCGACAGCAGCACGTGATTTCATTTTTCTGTCCTCAAAGTATTCAACGGTTCGTCATTTTATTGATATCTATGGCGAAGTATTCAGGTTATATATCGGGGATTACTTTCGGCATCGATTATTTCCCCACGAAAACATTTTCTGTATCTGCTTCCTGGACTGTTGCGATTGTAAAGGCATTGATTTCATTTGCTACCGCACAGGACACTCTGTGCAAACTTTACTTTCCAACAGCATGTACGATGACCCAGACTGTCGCGCTATGACACAAGGGAATATGGTGATACTGTGGTCAGAGCAACGATATCTACTTCTTCAAGCATAACTTTATAAGACGCTTAAAGCGCACAGTTTGTAGTTCCGGATCATGACCAAATGTTCACGGCATCTCCATGGCTCAGGTCGGATCCTGCTAGACTAAGCAGCTGGAGGGATCGAAGAACCGTTGATTGATGTGCTTGGCCCGTGATTTCAGGGTTTTGGCAATCTGATTGACGGTTCTTTTGGGCGTTTTCTGTTTGTGTTTTGAACGGATTAGGGGCTGTCCCCTGCTGGATGACTACGCGCTCGCGCTGATTCGCTCCAGGAAGAGAAGACGGCGCATATTATAGACGATATTGGCCAGCCCGATCCTCATGGCGGCTCGCGTTATGCCGACGGTTCGAACGAACAGCCCCGTCTGTGACTTCTGATCGGCAAAGACATGCTCGACGCGCGAGCGGATGACCGACTTTCCAGCATTTGATTTCTGGATATGCCGGGGCATCGGTTTGAAATGCGGCTTTTTCCTGTGAACCTTTGAGACAAAGCCCTGCTTTTCCATGAAGTCTTCGTTGGCTTTCGAGCGATACGCGGTATCGGCCCAGACGCTTGAGGCGGTATTGGTTTTATCCAGCAAGCCCTCGCGTAGTCTGGCACCGTCACTGGCGGGGGCATCTGTCGCTTTCCATTTCCGGATGAACCGGAATTTCCGGTCGATGGAGACGTGGGATTTGTAGCCAAAGAACGGGATGGCGAGATCGCTCGACGGTATGGTTCCATCGTCCTGCCGCTTCGCCTTCGTGAACTTCAGTGTCCATCGTGCATGACGATCCTTGTGCGACAGCTTTGCCGGCTTGTCCTGCCAGTCTTCTGGAATACGTCCTGCCCGGAGATCCGCTTTCTCAGCGTTGGTATTGCGCTGCTTTGGAGCGGCCACCAGCGTTGCATCCAGGATCTGACCCGACATCGGCAGATAGCCCGCGTTCCGCAGGGTCGCGTCAAAACGATTGAACAGATGATCGATCGCACCCGCCTGTGTCAGACGCTCCCTGAACAGCCAGATGGTTTTGGCATCAGGCACCCGATCTGAAAGTCCCAGGCCAAGGAAGCGCATGAACGACAGGCGATCGTTGATCAGATACTCCGTCCGTTCATCGGACAAATTGTTCAGCGTCTGGATCACCAGGATCTTGAACATCAGCACCGGATCAAACGGCGGGCGCCCGCCTTTGCTTCCGTCGGAATACGCCAGTGCCTTCTCCAGTTCCGGGCGGAACACTTCAAAATCCACAGTCCGGGAAAACGCTTCGAGCTGATCGCCAAGCCCGCTCAACCGGGCAAGCCGCTCTTCAACATCAAAGAAACCAGACTGCTTCATGATCCATGCCCCCAATCAACTCAGGGGAAATGGAATCACAGAGCAAACCTCAAAACCAGAGGTTTTTCGAACCCTTCACGTTGTAGTTTGCATTATCAATGAGGTTTGTATACAGAATATGAGAATTCTTATCTCGCTGTACATCAAATTTTCCTTCGTGTCCTATGGCATTATTTGCGAGATAATATTTCATTCTCATGTAGTTTGGCGTCTCTTATAGCATCTGAAAATTTTATAGTAGACTTTATCATAAATGTTCGTCCGCTACCGTCTTTTTATTGTAATGTTTATTCGATCCCTCTAAATCATAATTATTCAATTCTCCGTATTCGTTATTTTATCTTTTAGAAAGAAAAATATCAATAAAGACCATACAAAAGAGTAAACTCCCAGAATTATTTTAAATAATATCTCATTTTTATTTATATTTAAAAAAGAATTATGTATATAAAACTCCGAGAAAATTAATCTTGCTAAAGAATATAAAAAATATGATGGAAGTACAGATAGAATAAGAATCCTAAGAAACTTCTTTCTTATAAATGCAGCTGTTAGAGACATGAGAAAATTCGATGACGACAACCAAAAGAACAATATGAGAGACGTACAGAAATAGAAAGAAAAATCTTCGTAATTAAAATTATGTAATGATGCGTCTGTCAAATAAGCTCCAATAGCGCCTATAGCTCCATAAGAAAAAAAATAGAAAATAATCATTATGATCATGAGAATTAAGATCATTTTATATACCCTGATTTATAATCATTGTAACCTTCTATCCATAAAGGCAAATCTCTTTGAAGTGTGCTGAATGCCTCCACATGAAGATCGTTCTTCACAATATAAAGGAGTCCCAACGCCTCGATCTCGCCATCAAGTAACCCCACAGCCGCCCCCCATACGCCAACGTTATAATTGGCATTATCTACGAGTCCTTTGTAACTAACTTGTAGATTGTTATCTCTTTGGGCATCGAATTTTCCGCCATGTCCAAGAGTATCATGCATAAGGTGCATGAAGTTTAAACTTAGCTTGTCATCCGTTTTGTGTAATTCCCCATCTTCAGCAACAGATCTAAGACTATAATTTTCTGTTATACCAAATACCCTTCCGGACCCATCTGTGTATTGATGAGCATTTGTTGGCAAGGCCTCTATTGGGGTATAGTGTCCTACTGGAGAGTTTTGATCAATCGCAGGTAACTTTGCACCAACTTCGAGAAGTGATTTGATTCTCTCTAAGGTTAATCCTTTGTTTGCCATATCATCTGAAATATTTGTAGTCGGTATTAAGTTTTGTGGGTTTTCAAGAGATTGTCCCGTTTCATCTTCATATGCCTTTGCAAGAGCATTTATAACCAAGTCAGAATGAGCAAGCTCTACACGCATACCTTGAATCGTCGAGGTATCAGCCAGCTTGTCTTCCACAGCGCCTCGTTCTGCGTCCGTAGGGGGGCGTCCGAGCATGTTTTGCCAATACGGATCTATCACCCAGGCTTCGCCATAGAAATGGGCAAGATCGTATCGGACTTGTTTGTAAGTTCCATTTTTGCCGACAAGATCTTTCTGTGCATTAGTCCAGTTATCATCGTTAGAACTGGGAACCCTATCCTGCACTTGAGAGATCAAATTCTTGTATAGCGCTGTGGCTTCGTCGGAATGAGCCAAATTAAATCGTGTATTATTCAAATTATCATTGTTACCAAGAGAGTCTAATTGTTTTTTCATTTCATCTGCATCTGACATTCTGTTTAAAACATCATTGTAGTATTTCTCGACTTTGTCCCTTATTCTATCGCTATGAGCGTATAAGGACCTGACATCATTGATGTTGTGCTCTTCAGACGAAAAATAATCGTAAATGCTTTGTATTGTTTTTTCATCGGGTTCTGAATCACCGATATCTTGAGCTGCTTTGTTAATCTCATTATCGAGATCAGAAATCTTTAAAGAGGCATAGCCTCCTGAGTGAGTGACATAGGTGACTAGACCTTTGCTTCCTTCAAGATACTGCACCCCGTTTATAACCTTCACCTTTCGAGCATGAACTTCTATTTCTTCCGGGGGTGATGGGGGAAGATTGCCATTTGCATTGCCGGGAGGAGTATATCCATCTCCCGTATTAGATAATCCTCCCGACCCAGGGTTGTATCCTGTCACTGGAACTTCGTCTCCTTGTCCAGGCGGGGCTTCTACGCCGCCGCCACTGCCTCCGCCTCCTGAAGTTACGGGGGAAGGAGGATTATCGCCCTCATCATCGTCTGAAACGGACATAAGAGATATTGCTACAGGAAGCTTTATATTTGAGGCTGCTATTGTAGTGCCGTCATTTGATGTACCATGGCTTTTTGCAATATTACGAATCTTCTGATGAATGTTGGCCAGATCGGGAGAGTCTCTCCAGTAATCGATCTGGCGGTGAGGAGAGTAATTAGAATTTATAGATCTGATTGTGTTTAAATTCTGTGTCGAACCCATTCCATGAGGATTAAGTGATACACCTTGAGAAGACGGGGCTGATAAAGAATTATCGTGCTGATCTGGTGAAGTTTTTCCGATTGCGGGAGATATTGTATGATGCTGCGCCCCGGACGTCTGCGGAAAAATTAATGAGAAATCCGACAATTTTACCTCCGTCTCGTAATGAGATATGTCGGTACGATACCATAATTATCTTTTTGTGACAGTCCTTGGTTATCGAAGATTGTTTCGATTTCTGTCGAATATACCTGTGACCCAATTTATGGGCGGCTATTAGGATTAGAACCGATAAAATTACCTTTTAGAGGACAAAAGGTAATTCTCAGGGTTTTTCTAAAAATTGCCCCCTCTCCACCTCCTATGTCCGTTAATTTACATTATCGGACATAGGG
>NZ_JBDNYY010000043.1:0-9867 GCF_047722525.1 Gluconobacter sp. | reverse complement strand
TCGGCAGGGGTGGCACCAGCGGCGCGCGCGTCGTCTGCGGCCTTCTCAATGCTGGAATCAAAGCGGGTATTTTCCAGAAAGGTCATGAGGGCGTCCGCGATGGCAAAGCCACGCGCAAGATGCTCCAGCCTCCTCAGGGGGAGGCTCTTGGCGCTGACGTCGGGGACATATTGGGCGAGTGCGTGAGACATGGGACAGGCTCCACGACCGGGCGGGCCGGTCATTCTTCGATAGTCAGAAGGACATGAAGACGCCGCGCCCCGAGGCGCGGCGCGTGCGGCCTAGAGCACGGCCCCCCATTGTGCGGCGCGGACGTTTTCGGTGAGGCTGCGGCCCGTGTCCTTGACGTAAGGCTTCCAGTCTTCGCCGAACAATTCGCGGTAGGCGTCACATGCGCCGGTTGCCATGACCGCGAGCGCGTAAGCCTTCGGGGCCTGCTGCGCTGCGAAACGGACTGCCCGATCTACGCGGTTTTCTCCGCCGTCTACGCCCATGCGGTCCTCATCGCGGCTCTCGTTGCTGAAAGAGTTTTTTTCGTCAAAGGCAATCTGTCGCTTGTTCTCATAAAAGTTGGCGGCCCCATAGGCAGAGCGGATCATGCCGTCCACGATGCGGCCAAGGTGCATTTCCATGGCCTTGAAATTGCGCTCGCCCCGAAAATCAGTGACGACAAGAATGTCCTCAAGGAGCGCGTACTGGTCGCGGATCATGCTGAGACCGGCCCCCAGCAAGTCGTCATAGTCGCCAGCGTCATAGCCGAAATGCTGAACGATTGCGGCAATCTTATCGTCGTTCGGGGCAAGGCGGAGCACGTCGGCAAGCGTAGGGGAGGAAATGGCCTTTGTGCGCTCGCGGGCTTCATTGAAGCGACGGACAGAGGCGGGGCTGGCCTTCGGTGCGGCCTTGCGGTCTGCGGAGTTCTGGGCGATTGTGTTCGTTGCGTCGGACATGAAACTTGCCTTTCTAGTCTAGCGAAGTCCCGTTCGGTGCTCCAACACCGTTCGGGGCGCTTTGTCTTGAGGGCCAATCCCTCTCGACAAGTAAAAGATAGCCTTTTCAGCCTTCCATGACAAGAGAAAAAGCGCAGAAAACCGCCATAAAACGCGCTTTATTTTTGCATGACAAGTAAAAAGATTGCTTGATTACTTTATGAATACCTGTCGTTTTCCTAGACCCATCCTGCCCGTGCGGCGAGCACACTGACGGCGACGAGAGTGGAAGGGAGGTGGCGTTTTCCTGAGCCCATCCTGCCACCGGCCAAGACGGGCGACGGGACAGGCCGTCAAGCCCGGAGCGTCCTGAGCAAGGGGGGCAGGCTTGCGGCTGATGCGGGGTCGCGTGCGGCCCTGCAGCAGCCGCGGGCCTGACACCTGCCGCCGAGGGTCGCGCAGTGGCTTTACGGACTGGCACGGCGACTGTCAGACTGAACGCTGGATGCGAGGCCGCCTCCCTGTAACGTGCCTCCCCGGGCGGTCCGCAGGACTGGCCGGGGAGGTTGAGAAGCCGTCGCACGAACAGATCCCCCAGACCAGGACCGTTCGTTCAGGGAAAAGAACGCGGGTGAACCGTTACCCGGAAGGGCCGAGACGCAGGGGCCAGACGCCCGACCGAGGGCGGCTGGATCCTGTGGCTCGGTCGAACTTGGCGACGCAGGAGCCTAGTGAGATAGGGTGAACGCCCCCTTCAGGGCCGCCCCGATCCTGCTTTTCTTCTGCCCTTCAAACCACCCACGGATCAGTATCGAAAAGATGGAAAAGACTGGCCTTTCCCTCCTTGCTCGCCTTCCTTTTCAAAACCCTGCGTTCCTGACGGGCCTTGCGCCTTTTCTTCTCCTCAGCCTTCCAGCAATCCCGCAGGACAGCACGCAGTTCGGGACACTGTGCGCCGATCTGACCATAAGCCTGACGCCGGAAGCGGGCCACTCCGCCGAAACGGTCGATGCCTGTCAGCAGGGTGCTCCTTCCGATCCCCGGATAGAAGATCACGCCGAGGCCATCCTGCGCATCGTGTGTTGAGGGCAGCCGAAGGAAAAGGGTGGCGAAGCCATCTGAGGTCTGAACCCATCCGGGCGCTGGCCCTGCCAGTTGCCGCAATGGCATCAGGTCAAGGTCCGGACAGTTCTCAGCTATGGCCGCCGAGAGAGGCTGAGACCTGTGCCAGAAGCTAGCGCTACAGCCCGCCCAGTCTCTCGAAGGATCCGTTGGAAACAGGATTGAGAAAACGGTGATGAGTTCTGCCTCATAGACAAGCTGGCCGCCCTGCCATTTGGCGAAGCTCGGATCATCGAAGCAGTCGAAATATTCCATCCCCCGGATACTGACGTCGGGATACTCGTCTGACAGTCCGTCTCCATGATGAAGGAAGGGCGTGCCGATGCCGTTTTCGAGGGTCATCACCAGTGTGGTGTCGTCTTCCCATGTCATCTGATCCGCTGCGCAGGTCCGGTAAGCGCGCTCTTCGGCGATCTGGCGCAGACGATCCTGCGGCCCGGTGAGCGTGAAGACTGTTGTGACGGAAGTAGCCACGGAAAACATCCTTTTCTCTTTTCAGATGCTTTCCCGCAGGCGCAGACGGCTGGACGGGACAATGGCGCGCCCTCCAGGGCGCGGGCCGCGTGCGGCCGAACCATTGTGGCGGCCGGACGGCCTGTGGCTGACCCTGTCTCTCTCCTGTCCCACGCTCTACTCTTCACGTCCCGACCCGCCCCGGCTTCTCTCGTGCCGGCTTGCTGCGCGGTTGTCAGAAGGCGCGCAGATGCTGGCCACCCCACGGCCCGCTCTCACATCGCGCGATGACAGAGTGCAGGGATCCATTGTCATGACCCGGGATAGCCCATGCACCATCGCATTTCCAAGTCAGCCCGTTCTGGCTGTCATCCCCACGACGAGCTTCGGCTGATCGTCTGCCTGCTTTTTGAAGATGGAACCGTCTTTGTCGGACAGAGCCTTGTCCGCACGTTGCAAACCTACCTCAAGCGCACGGGGACCCTTTTCCGCTCCGTAGGATCGTTTCAGCGTTACGACCTGCACGCCTTCACGATCGGGGATGCGCCCCCGAATGATATGGTTTTTCTCTGGGCCTACCACCTGTCCCGACACGGCGTGCGCCTTCGGACCCTGAGCGACCCCGAGGCCATCGTTGATCCGCTTGCGCCGCTGGCGTTACAGAAGCGCGAATGGAGCAGTTACAGCGCCCGTACCCGGAAAGTGCTGTTCCCTGCCGTCCTGAAGCAGGCTCTCGCTTTGCGGGGAGAATGGCGCGGCACCCGTATTGTTGCCTATTGCTGCATCCTGTCTCAGGGCGCATTCGTCCTTGGCAGTACACCTCTTCTCGATGAGGAATCTTTCAGACTGGACGACTGGCTTCCCGGGGTTGGAACCCATCATCTGTGGAGCCACGTTTATGAGGCGGAGGTCAACAGTCAGGCGGCATATCAGGAGGCGGAGACCGCTTTGGGCCTCTGGCGTGAAACACTCGAAAACATGGGCGGCCGGGAGACGTGGTACCGTGAGCACATGTTTTATACCGGCTTTCCGGAAACGGGAGAGCTTCACCTTCCAGATACCGAACTGCTTCTGTCCCTGCCACCCTCTCTGCTGGCGGGGATCTCATTCTGCCTTGAGCACTGGCCCATGGGTCTCAAAGACACACGACTGCCGCTCGACAACCAGTCTGCACCCCTCGTCTTCCCAGGATTCCTCAAGTGCGAAAACGAGAACCCGAGTGACTGGGAGAGTGTGGCCCGCTCCCAGCAGGATACTCTGGAAATCATACAGACATATGTCGAGGATATGGGGGCGATGTTTGAAGGAACACTCGCCAGACAAAAGGCGCTTCATGACCAGATGAAGGTGTTATCCAGAACTGTTCTCGAGGCCACAGCGCTGATGGTCAAGCTCCACGCGGCCTCCCGCCCTGATGATATCTGATCAGCCACCCCGCACGAAGAAATTGACCTCCCCCAGCCACGCGCTATTCGAAAAGCGTGGCGAGGAGACGTTTTCAGGCGCGCGTGTTGGGCCTCTCTCCTTTTGAGAGGTTATACCCGACTTCCTCCTGTCTCACGCGCATCCCGCTCCTTTTGCCTCTCACTGCCTCCAAGAGCAGCATCTGCCTGAAGATAAAGGGCCTCAATCACACACAGCCCCTCTTCTCTCCGGTTTTCTGTAAAAAGCCTGTCTGCGACGTCGGCCAGAAGCTTCATAGGGGAAGTCTCAGACGGGGCGGCATGGGCTGCGGGCGGGAGCGGGAGAGGCATCATGGCAGAGTGTTCCGAAGATTAAGGTTACGGGATGTCATGGGTGACCGGCCGGGCATGGGCTGATATCCCTGAACCGGCTGCGCAACGGTGCGGCGAATGGCGAGCAGATCATCAAAATAGGTGATCGCGTGCCGCACCAGGTCAGGATCAAACGCGCCACCCGCCTGCTCCTGAAGACAGGCTTTCACCTGCCGCGGAGACCGCCCTGTTTTATAGGCCCGGGCGGAGAGCAAGGCGTCGATCACGTCGGCGAGGCCGATGATGCGGGCGGCCAGGGGAATGGCCTGACCCTTCATTCCGAACGGATAGCCGTCACCGTCATAGCGTTCGTGATGCAGAAGCACGGCCTCATAAACGAGGGTCGGGATATCGGCTGACAGATGAAACAGCGCTCCGAGACCAAGCGACGGATGCTGTCGCATCACCAGCATCTGACGGGCGTTAAACCGACCCGGATAATTCAGGAGACTGTCGGGCAGGAGCAGTTTGCCTGCATCGTGCAATCGGCCCGCCAGTTTAAGCGCGCTCGACGATAATCCGCTCCCCGTCAGATGGCCGAGCAGGCCGGCGAGGCGCCCGACCCTCTGGCCATGTCCGTCATCCCCTTTGGCAACCTGTGCCAGAAAAGAAGCAAGAGGCGGCCCCTGCCGCCGATAGGACGCAGGCAGTTTCACCACTTCTTTCAGGAGTGTCTGCAGTTCAGGCATCTTTCCTCTACCGGTTGTGTAAGATCACTCTAGGCGCGGCCAATGTGAGTCCGGTTATCCCGGATGGATCAGACCGCGGGCGAGGCCGCCAAGAGCCAGAGCGACGCAGGTGAAGAGGAACTTGATCCCGGTCGCGCGGCGCGGCCCACGTCCGGACAGGATCCCGGCCGTCCTTTCGGCGAGTTTCACAAGACCCAGGGTGACGCAGGCCAGAAGCATCCATTGCCAGAGCGACAGCGTGACGACCGGCTGGCCCAGTCCGGACAGATGCCATTCCCCCTGCCCTGCAAACTGGTCCAGACCGAGAAATCCATCCGCCGCATTCGTCAGAAGAAACAGACTGACCCCAGCCAGACACCTGGCGCCACAGACCCGACGCGGCACCGTCCCAACAGCGCGAGCCGGTCCCAGAGTGGAGATGTAACGGACACTGGTGACGCACGTTGGGGTCCAGTCCGTAAACAACGGTGCGGGCACGATCAGAACCCATCCGGCAAAAGTCTGGAGAGAGAAAGCAGGCAGAGCACCAGACCAAGACTGGCAAAGACCACTCCGCGCCTCCGCTCAAGCCCGTAGTCGCGTCCATCCTCACCGATCTCGGGAACACCCGGTCCCATCATGGTTGCAACGCAGCCACCGAACATAAAAACGGGTCCCATGACAGCGCCAAGCCGGGGAACCACGAAGGCAAACAGAAGCAGGCCCACACTTGGCCAGCAGACCAGAATCTCTCCTGCGGCTTCGGCGATGCGGCGGCGCGGTGGGGCATCTTGCATCAGGTCACATTCCCAGGGCACGGCGGTAGATCTGCAAAAGGGTTTCCTGAGCCTCGACCTCTGCGGGCTCCTGCTTGCGCAGCCGGATAATCGTGCGGATGACCTTGACGTCGAACCCGGCCGACTTGGCTTCGGCAAAGATGTCCTTGATGTCACCACTCAGCGCCTTGCGCTCTTCTTCCAGGCGCTCGACCCGCTCGATGATGGACCGCAGCCGGTCGGCGGCGATGCCGCCAGCGATGACACCCTGATCGTCCTGAGCGTCGTCAGGAAAAGAAACGCGTTGCAACATGGGTCAACCTTTCAGGGATCGGGGGAGAGGCAGATGGGTGAGAGGGGGCGGGGCAGATCGCGATGCCCGTCTGCCAGGGCTTCAAGCCAACGGGACTCTCTCACTGGAAGATGCCCGTGACTTGAGATCAGACGGCGAAGGGCTGTCCGATGCTCCCCCAGACGTTCGGCCAGCACGCGCTCGGACCAGCCGATCGTGATCAGGGCACTGGCCATCGCATAACCATTCAGCGGAGGTCGGTTGCCCACGGGAGGCACAGCCCGGGCCAGAGGGTGGCTCAGTCGACGATGCAACATCCCAAGAGCTGCAAGCCACCTGAGGAAGTCCGGATCAGGGATGCTATGCCCCGATTGCCAGCGCAGGATCCGGTCCTTTGAAAAGCCGGATCGGCGGGACGCCTGACGCACGCCCCAGCCGATAACGGAGAGCTCGCCTGCGATGGACAGCGCCGCGCGCCTGTGCCCTGGACGAACGGACCGTGAATCCACATGTCCTGCCCTCGGTTGCCCACAGTGCTGTCCACTGGTTTGGGGGATAACCCGCAAACGCAACGCCTCAGCCATGCCGGGCGATATCAGTAAAGGTCCGGTCCTGTGCACCCTGGCGAATGTGTTTGGCCATATGCGGCGAGACAATCCGGTAACGGTTGGGTCGGCGCGGATCCAGTCGCTCCTCGATCAGCCCCGCCCGCTCCAGGGCCGAAAGGGAATCCCGCACCTCACCGACGGAGAGGCCGAGCCATGTCGCGATTTCGCTGGCGGTTTCATGTTCGGTCAGGGACGCAAAGACCAGATCCTCGATCGGCGAGGTCTTCACGGTTCGTGTTGCCGGCATCCAGGGCACCCGGGCATAAACACTGTGACCCAGGGCGGCGATTTCGCCAGCCTGTGCAAGCGTCGTTAAAGCCATGGGCAGGGCCCCGGCCTGCTCGGGCGTCAGGTTCGCGCGGAGTTCAAGGACATTATACGGCCCCCGGTTGAGGCAGGTCCGGACGTGCTGGAGCACGGACTGATAGACCTCACGCTGTGTCTCGGCCTTGAGCTTGCGGAAGATCCGCGCCTTGGGTTGATGACCGCCAAATTTCACTGTGCTGCCCCGCCGTCTGTGACCGTCGGGACATTCTGCCGGAGACTGTTGTGAGTGCAGTCACGCGACGTCACCATTGGCCTGCCGCCTTCATGCAGTCATAGGCGTTCCGGAGATTGAACAGGCCGACAGCCACCCAGACCGGAACGAAGACGAGGACATGCCAGCGCGGCATGAAGGCTTTCGTCTTCCACACGCGCATGACGTCCATCACAAGAACGGAGATGGCCAGAGAGAAAAGGATCGCCTGCGCAAGCATTGTCCAGACCATCCGGACGTCCAGCGGGAAAAAGAGCCAGCCGAACCCGAGGAACATGGTCGCCGAAAGAACCATGCTGCCAAGCATCCAAGAGGAAGACAGTGGGAGAGAAAGTGTTGATTCGGGCAAATCTGGCTGCCCAAGAGAAAGAGAGTGCTCGGTCATACCCGGCAGTATGACGACAGCGTTTGTGAGTGCAGTTCAGCGAAGGGACCGGATGAGGTTGAAACGACAGACCCTACTGGCAGGCCTCAGACCTCCAGTCCGAGACCTGACGCTTTGTAACGCTGTGTTGGAAGAAGCCGCACCACCGCATTTCCCTCAGCATCCGAAAGTTACAGCAAGTTTCGGACAACAAAGCCACAGACGCCGTAATGGCACTGCCGGTTCCAAATCCCAAAGCCATGCTGGCCAACCGGCGCTATGACAGCGACAGCTTCCGCCTCACCTCTGCCGTTCAACGATCTGTCACGCTTTCCCGATAGCGGACATTACCGGTTTCCCTTGACGTAAGGTCCGGAAGTGTCCAGCGGTGGCGGCATGGATACCATCAGCCTCCTTGCTCTACTCCTGACCCTCTCGGCAGGCTTCAGCCTTCTCAACCATCACACACTGCGTATTCCTGTCACGATTGGTGTTCTGATTTTCTCGTTGCTGACGTCGCTTGTGGTCATGATCCTGAACCTGTTGCTTCCGGCCTGCGACCTTCAGGCTTTTCCACGATCAGTGCTTGGAGCCATCAATCTCCCTGCGGCCCTTCTGAATGGTGCATTGTCGCTCCTGCTGTTTGCCGGGGCCATGCAGGTCAATGTCGGACATCTGAGGGCAAAGCTGATGTCTGTGGCAACCCTCTCCATTCTGGGAACCATTCTGGCTGTAGCGTTTCTTGCGGTCGCCGCGTGGTCCGTTTTTCCTCTGCTGGGACACGCGGTTCCCTTTACATGGTGCATTGTGCTCGGTGCCATTCTCGCACCTACGGACCCGGTTTCAGTCGTGGGAATGCTAAAACGTCTGGGTCTGCCGGGACCGCTTCAGGCTGTTTTTGCAGGTGAAAGCCTGTTCAACGATGGCGTGGGTGTTGTCATTTTCGGTGTCACGATCGGGCTGGCAACCGGAGGAAGTCACGCAGTGACTGCCTCCGGGATTGCGCTGAGTTTCTGCCGGGAGGCAATCGGTGGTGGTCTGTTGGGCGCACTGACCGGGTGGATGGCTTTGCGGGTGCTCAAGGGACAGCGGGATCCGCATATTGACCTGCTGACATCGCTGGCCCTGGCCACTGGAACCTTCAGCATCGCCAACCAGCTCGGAATGTCCGGAGCGATTGCCGTCGTGGTGGCCGGTCTCTGCCTTGGGACAGGCTATAGCCATTCCATTCTCGATGAAGTGTCTCGCAAGGACCTCGATGTTGCATGGACCCTCATTGACGAGGTGCTGAACGTCCTGTTGTTCATGCTTATCGGCTTTGAAATCCTTGAGATTAAGCCGCATTTGTTTGCAGTTCTGGCAACACTTGCCATTATCCCGCTGTCCATTGCCGTGCGGGCCTTGAGCGTGTTCTTTTCAACGCTCCCGGCCCATCTCAAGCAATGGGAACGGGGCCGCGTCCTGGGTATCCTGACATGGGGAGGCCTGCGTGGCGGCATCTCGGTCTCTCTGGCGCTTGGACTGCCAGCCGGAGACTTACGCGAATTGCTGTTGCCGGTTTGTTACGGCGTGGTGGTATTCACGATTATCGCACAAGGACTCACGATGGAATGGGTCGTCCGGAGACTGTTCCCCACCACCCGACTCTCAAGCTTAGATCGGTAACTTCTCCTCAGAGGCAGCTTCCTGTTTCGCAGGCATGGGCTTGAGTCGTGCGGCGGGTTTGTCCATTGTTTCCAGAAATCTGTCGGCCAAGGCGGTATAAAGAGGTTGAGGGCAGACAATCCGGGAGACACCAAACGCGAGAAAGGCTGTTGCCAGAAGTGCAAGCGTCACCTGCTGGTTATCGCAGATTTCCATGACGATAATCGTTGCTGTTAACGGCGATTGAGCAACACCACAGAAATAGGCGACCGTCCCCAACAGCACGACGGCACCGGGGGTCGTATGCGGAAGAAACTGTTCGATCCATCCGCCGATGCCCGCTCCGATTGCAAGAGAGGGTGCGAACATTCCACCTGGAATTCCCGAGCAGTACGAGACCAGCATTGAGAGATACTTCAGGATAAAGAACGAGGCAGGGTAGTGGTCGGTCCCTGCGAAAATTGCCTGAGCCTGCACATAGCCCGTCCCGTAAGTGTTCCCTCTGGAGATCAGGCCGATCACGGCGGTCAGCAGGCCACACAGTGCCGAGAACATGATCGGGCGCTGCTTGGCCAGTCGGCCGACAGAACCAGGTAAGCCTCTGGACGCCCTGATGACGAGTGCGGCAAAGCTTCCCCCAGCTAGCCCCCCGACAATGCCGCAGACGAGAACGGCGATCCACGCTGTCCCAACAGGGA
>NZ_JBDNYY010000042.1:0-10202 GCF_047722525.1 Gluconobacter sp. | reverse complement strand
GATACTGAATCAGCAGGCAGCAATTACCGCAAGGTGGAGTTTTTCAACACAATCGATCGGAAAGCAGACATTCGTGGCGGGTTATGTCATTTCTGATAAGTGCGCTGGATCAGCACCGTAACCACGGTAAGCAGGCCAGCGCTGCCAGTCAGCAATGTCAGGAGTGCTGGGGCAACGCCGATCTGATCAATCAGCAGACCTGTAATCCACGGTAGGATACCGCCAAGCAGATAGCCGCCCGTCTGGGTTAGCCCAGCCAGCCGTGTCGCCTCTGATCTATCGCGCGCAAAATCCAGAGGCTGGAGGAGCGCTACCGGGAACAGGCCTCCCGTCGCAATCCCGATCATCAGAGGTGCCAGCCATGGCACCGGCTTTGCAACCAACAGACTGAACGTACCGAAAATGGCGAGGCCGGAAAAAGCCAGAGCTGCCTTGATGGTTGTAAGTTTGAGAGCGCGCATGATGACATGCATGCCAAAGCTGATGCCCGTCTGGAAAAGCATCATGATGGCGACAAGAAGCCCTGCCGTATGGTCGGAATAGCCCAGGGCACCATACAGGGACGGCAGCCATGCTATTGCGACATAATTGATCCCGGCCTGAAGACCGAAGAACAGCGTCAGTCCCAGAATGCCGCTCCGGCTAATCGTGAGAGCGGGCTGTGACGCGGAGCGCGCAGGCACAGGGATATCCTCGCGCCATAGTATCCAACAGAACCCGGCGAGTGCCGTGGGAAGCGCCCAGAAAGCCAGACCCAGCGGCCAGTCCCCGGTGGCGTCACTGATGCGGGGCGTTCCGAAAGCGGCCACGGCCGATCCTACGCCCATACTGGCGGCATAGACGCTCATGGCCGCCGGTGCGCGGGAGGCAAACTCACCCTTGATGAAACCCGATAGCAGCGGCCGGATGATCGCGTCGCTTACGCCCACCCCGATAGCCGTGAAAAGCAGCAGTCCATAGCTACCACCATCAAGGCGGAGGAGCAGGACGATCGTCAGAAGCGCCAATGCCATTATCATGGAGCGTTTCAGGCCAAGTCGCCGTTCCAGCCTATGCCCGAGCGGAGAGAGGCCCCCCATGCAAAGGACTGGAAGTGTGGTCAGCAAGCCCAGTTCGGCGTTGGAGATGGCAAGCGTTCGTTCGATACGGTCAAGGATGGGAGAGAGAGACGCAATTCCGGTACGCAGGCAGATACCGGCACCGAAGATCATCAGCCAGGGCAGAAGCGTTTTCGCAGAACGTGTCATGCCCCCTGCTATACAGGCTGGATTTTTACCCCGCGCTCGACAGGATGCCATAAACTGTCGAATATCTGCCAGATGAAGCAATCCCGATCCCTGCAGGCCAGCAGTCTTGCTGATCGCACCCCTCCCACGGAGCTACGTCCAGTGCGTGTGCATGCGGAGCATCATGTGGAAGCTGTGGATGTCGAACCTCATTGTCACGCTGATCTTGGACAGCTTCTGGCGACCACGCATGGCGTGATCCGCGTCACGACCGAAGATAACCAGTGGCTGGTACCGCCCGGGCGGGCACTCCTGGTGCCACCGGGTGTGGTACATGCCGTTCATAGCCCCAAGGAAGGCAGGCTGCGTGCCGTGCTGATTGCGCCGGAGATGTGCCGGGATTTTCTGCCAACCTGTCGCGTCATCGCCCTTACAATACTGTTGCAGGAACTGATTGATGCGGTTGCCAGATACCCGGCAGATTATTCCGTTCCTTCACCAGCATCGCGCATGGTGGCGGTGCTGCTGGACCAGATCGCATCGGCACACTCCGAACCTCTGGGTGTACCCCGTCCTTCAGATGCAAGGCTGCGGCGTGTGACTAATGCGCTGATGGCCTCTCCGGCGGACGGCCGGTCACTATCCGAATGGCAGGATGTGGCTGGGGCCAGCAGTAGGACGCTGGCTAGGTTGTTCGAAGTCGAGACCGGCATGAGCTTCAGCCACTATCGTCGGCAGGTGCAGATGCAGGCCGCCGTTGGCATGCTGGCATCAGGCATGCCAGTTGGAGTGATTGCGCACGCACTTGGTTATTCCACGGCATCCGCGTTTGCGTTTGCATTTCGCAAGACTCTCGGCAGTCCGCCTAGCCAATTTCGTGATCAGGTTGAATGATCTGATTATCAGTCTGTTTAAGAACGAAAGATTGCGTTCTTCGTCGTGGACACGAGGCGATAAGTCCGACCGGCTGTTCTCGCCTCATCTCGGTCATTTGAGCGTTTATAGTTGTTGCCCGAAAGCAGACATTGTTAGGCGAAGCGTGACAGACGAAACTTGGGACTTTCGCCCGTAACAAACCTTATTCATCTCCTGTATCGCAGGGCATCCAGAACAAGATTGAATGCTGAAGAGGGCTGACGCCTGCTTGGGTAATACAGATAATAGCCATCAAATGGCTCACACCACTCTTCAAGAATTCGCACCAGGCTTCCGGAAGAAAGGTAATCTTTGACATGATCCTCAAGCATGAAAGCAATACCGTGACCGGTGAGCGCAGCTTTTACAATCAGATTGATATCGTTGAACACAAGCTGTCCTTGCGTTTTAACCCGGATCTCTTTGCCATCGCGCTCAAACTCCCAGGCATATAATCCACCGGAAGTCGGCAAGCGCAGGTTGATGCAGTTGTGTTGCGCAAGATCGTACGGCGTTTCCGGAATGGTCTTTCCGCTCAGGTATGATGGCGAGGCCACGGCGGCCATCCGAAGGCGTGGACTGACTGGCACCGCAATCATGTCCTGCTCCAGTCTTTCTCCAAGCCTTATTCCAGCGTCATATCGCTCAGCCACGATATCGACGAGGCCTCCTTCAATATTGATTTCCACGTTGATGTCAGGATGTTCGTCTGTGAGACGATCAATAGCTGGCCAGAGCACCGTGTACGCCGCGTGAGAACTTGTCGTAATCCGAACAGTGCCAGCAGGGCGATCCCGTAACTCGGTCAGGGTGGCAAGCTTCTGGTCAATATCCTCCAGGGCAGGACGAAGTGTTTCTATAAGGCGTTCCCCAGCCACAGTAAGTGCCACACTCCTGGTTGTGCGCGTAAGAAGCTGTAGGCCCAGTCTGGCTTCGAGCCGCCGAAGAGAATGGCTGAGCGCAGATTGTGAAATGCCAAGTTTGCCCGCGGCCTTGGTGAAGCTGCCTTCATCAGCAACTGCCATGAACATGGCCAGACTTCCAAGCTCTTCACGCCGCATTTTACTCGGGCCTTCTGATGAGTTTCATGACTAAAATTCATAGACCCAAGAAATTTACCTTGTCTAATCGATTGATGAGTCTGGGCTTATGATTTGCGTGTTTAGAGCCTGGGCAGATGCCCAAGGATTAACACGCGGGATCAAGAAACATGCAAAAACGTCTGTTGGGCCAGAGTGGTCTGGAAGTATCAGCGCTTGGCTTCGGCTGCATGGGCCTGAGCTATGGCTATGGCCCTGCCACCGATCGCAAGGATGCTATTGCCCTGATCCGCGCAGCATATGAGCGTGGGGTCACTTTCTTCGATACTGCCGAAGCTTATGGGCCAGACATCAATGAAGAAGTCGTTGGGGAAGCACTAGAGCCGGTTCGTAATCAAGTCGTGATTGCCACCAAATTTGGGTTCGTAAACGGCATACCAGCACAGGGATTGGATAGTCGGCCAGAGCGTATTCGACAGGTTGCAGATGAAGCGCTGAAGCGCCTGCGGACTGATAGGATTGATCTCTTTTACCAGCATCGCGTCGATCCAAACGTTCCGGTCGAAGATGTTGCCGGAACAGTGAAAGATCTTATCGTAGCGGGTAAGGTCAAGCATTTTGGCATGTCTGAAGCCGGAACGCATTCAATCCGTCGTGCACATGCCGTACAGCCAGTTGCAGCTCTCCAGAGTGAATATTCGATGTCCTGGCGCGAGCCGGAATTGGAAATTCTGCCGCTCCTTGAAGAACTGGGGATAGGCTTTGTGCCATTTGCGCCGCTTGGCAAAGGGTTTCTGACTGGAAAACTCGCCCCCAAGGTCGTGTTTGCCAAAGATGATTTCCGAAGCTCTGTTCCCCGTTTTCAAGCAGATGCATTGGCCGCGAACCAGGCTCTTGTTGATCTTGTCAAAGCTATTGCATCTGAAAAATCCTGCACGCCTGCGCAGGTCGCCCTGGCGTGGCTTCTGGCGCAGAAGCCGTGGATTGTTCCCATTCCGGGTACGACCAAGCTTTCCCGCCTCGAAGAAAATCTGGGAGGAGCTGATGTCATTCTGACGCGTGATGATCTGGCCCGAATTGAGCCGGCCCTTAACGACATCACACTTCAAGGGGCCCGTTATCCCGCCTCATATCAAAAGCTTATCAATCGCTGAGCCTCACCGCGGAGAGAACAGTCATGACAATCACCATTCCTGCAGTGACACTGAACAATGGCATCCAGATGCCCTCTCTTGGCTTCGGCGTGTTTCAGGTTCCTGACCCGGCCGAGTGCGAACGGAGTGTCCGGGACGCCATTGATGTCGGTTACCGGCTTCTCGATACCGCAACGTCCTATGGCAACGAGGAAGCGGTCGGTCACGCGATCCGCAACCATGGGATCGGCCGCGGCGATTTGTTTGTAACCACTAAGCTCTGGATTGAAGATGCGAGCTATGAGGGAGCCAAGGCTGCTTTTGAGCGCTCGTTGAACAAACTCCAAACAGACTATCTCGATCTCTGGCTGATCCATCACCCATACGGAGACGTCTATGGAGCATGGCGCGCAATGGAAGAACTGTATCGTGCGGGACGCATCCGGGCGATCGGTGTCAGTAACTTCTACCCTGACCGACTGGTGGATTTCGTGCTGCATAACGAGATCACGCCAGCGATCAATCAGATCGAGCTTCATCCTTTTCACCAACAGGACGATGCGCTGGAAATTCTGAAGCGATACGATGTTCAGGCGGAAGCCTGGGGACCGTTTGCAGAGGGGCGAAACGGGCTGTTCTCGAATGATCTGCTTCAGTCAGTTGCGCAGAAGCATGGCAAAACCATCGCTCAGGTTGTGCTGCGTTGGTTGAACCAGCGCGGGATTGTCGCGATCCCCAAGTCGGTGCGCAAAGAGCGTATGGCTGAGAACTTCGCAATTTTCGATTTTACGTTGGATAATGCTGATCTTAGAGCGATTGCCCTGCTCGATCAGAAAGCCAGTAGTTTCTTCGATCACCGCGATCCGGAGAAAGTCCGCTGGCTGGGGACAAGAAATTTAGGGTGAGAAGTATCTTCTCAGGGTCGTCTTTGTGAATTGAGATTTTTGCGGATCTTATTGAAAACGAGTGGATATTTTTTCGATCCATGCGAGTAAAGGGGATGTCCGAGTATCGGCAATTTCGCTCATAACCGGACATTCTTCTTCCCCCCCCTAAACGTCAGTTTTCTATATGAATCTGAAGCAAATCGACGAAAACCGCCGTCATGCTAGCTATGCTCGATAACCTTTTCATGAAATAAAGGAATGGGCTGATCTGCTGCCCAAAATGCGCCTATCGGTGTTGACAAGTCATTGGAACTTCTGGACCGCACTCAAGGAGTGGCGCGCTGTCGTAACCAGATACAAAAAACCGCAATGTTGTTCCTCGCGGTCATCCACATCGCTGCCGCAGCAGATTGGATCAAGTCCTAACGGGTCTTGGTCACGCCGAACCATCACTCAACCGACTGTTTGGGCGTATTCCTCGAAGCTGGAAAAAGCCCTGAACCCTTTAGCCGCGTTTGCTTTTGCTATGCGTGTTCGGCTGATCCTCTGTTGAAGATAGGCGCAGAGGGCGTCGAAATCCTCAATCGCCAGCATTCTCCAAGGCCCCCTGAATTTTGTTTCAATATTCTTAGTAATAGCGCCATAGCTGAATTTTGTGTCGCGCGATTTATCGGCGCTTGCGAATTTATTATAGCGACTGATCATGTACTGAATATACAGACTTGCTTTCAAATCGGCCCCTATGGTGCCTGCTGCCGGCTGTATTTTCACCGTTTTACGGACACTCTTCACGTTGACGGTTGCGGCTATGATGGAGCCGGGACTGTCAATGACAACATTGCCGCTATTGTTGGTAACCTCGATACGCCGAAGGTCGCTTAGAAGTATCTTCGCGTAGAAGGCATCGGTAGCCTCTTCGGGCCGCCCCATTTCCTCCTCTCGAAGCCGCTTGATCTCTTCAAGCGCCTCTGCTGAATACACGTCGGGTTCAGCGTCCACCATCTTATGGTGCCGGCGGCACAGCAGAACCAGATTGGCGAAGCTCTGCCGTTCGTCTTCGCTCTGCGTAGCGTCGAAGCGGGGGCCGCCCTCATTTCGTGCGTGGATATGGCATATTTCGCCGGTAACCGTTCCCACGGCTTCTACAATGGGCAAGGCGCACCCTGGAAAGGCGCAGAGGTTCCCCGACATCGCGAAGAGCCTTTTGATCGTCGTCTCTGATGGTCTCATCTCGCAAGCCCCCCGCCAGAAAACGGCTCGGCAGAGCTCATCGCCAGCTTGCCGGCAAGGTGCTGCATGAACGAACGTGTATTCTCGAATATCTGGGCCGCACGCTCTTCATCATACCGCTCAAGCGGGTGCATTGCGTGATTGCGCCAGGCGTTCTTGATGAAACGTAGATGGACGCCCGCTTCAGCCGCCCATTGCTCCTCATCCCGACCGTCGACTCTTCGCCGGACTTCGCGAAGCTTGCCCTCTATCGCTCCGAGGACGCTGTTCCAGTTCTCGCCCGACGGCACATCCAGATGCTTGGCCAACGCGGCTAGCCCCGACTCAAGCACGCGCATCAGGTGCATGACCGTGGCCGTCCAGCGCCCCAGCGCCCGGCACTTGCCAGCCTCGGCGAGGTCGTAGGCGACATCCGGAAAAGCATCCTCAACCAATTCACCGAAAAGAGGGTCGGTAGAGAAATATCGCGCGCTGGAGGCCGGAAAGGCAAACAGCAATCGGGCTTCCATCTCATCCTGAAAAGCCGAAGTCAGGATCGCTATCTCATCAGCGACCAGACTCAATCGATCGGGCGTCAGGGCGATACAAAACGGTGCGACCTTGTCAAGGTTCTGCAACAGCCGACCGGCGCTGGCTCGTCCAGCGGGCATGTCCAAGCCGTCCGCAATGACAGCGAGCCGACGACCGCACTCGCGCATCTCCACGAAACGCTGCACCTCCATTTGGCCCATGCCTCCATTCTCGATGAGCTGCCACCGCATCATGACCAAATGCTTGTGCGATCCCGCCAGATAGGTGAGCGAGGCCAGAAGGTGGTGAACATCAATCCGGATCATGCGCGCCTCCTGCGGAGTTGGTGGCTTCAAAGGCGGTCGCCGGACGGTGCTGGATCATGAGTTTGATGTCGTTCTTGCCGCCGCAGACCTTGCACTTCCAGCCCCTGCCGTTCTCGATCTCGCTTCGCCACGCGAAGATCGACGTCTTGCATTCCGGGTTGGCGCACTTGACCTCAACTTGGTCCGGCGCGAAACACGCCTTGCCCTCTCCGGCATCGGTCACCTTGTAGGTCGCGCCACATTCGAAGCACTTCGCATCGACCACTGCTTTCCCTTGCGGCATGCGCTTACGGATTGGGTGGCCGCATTTCATGCAGCCGAGCGATGCGAACGTTCCCATCGTCGCGTTCCACACTGGCGATGCCAGCACGTCAGTCACGTAGGCGGCGATCTCCTTGCAGCGCGCGCGAAACTTTACGGGATCGACCTTTGCGCCGTGCTTGCGCTGTTTAATCGTGGGCACGTGGAGATAGCTGCCCAAAGCGTCATAGTGACGCTTGATCGTCCCCATGTTCAGGACGCGCTCGGTGCCTAGCGACTTCATCACATCTGGCATCACGCCAAGCGACGGTTCAATCCCGAAGGCCCAGTTGCTGTCCTTGTCGGCATCAGGATCGATTTCGAGGAGGATGGCCATCACCTTGCGTGGTTGCCAGGTCTCGTATTCGGCGGCTGGAAACTCGTCCTCGTAGGCCAAGGCGCGATCATAGGTCAGCGACTCCATTGCCATGCGAAGTTCGAGCGCCGCATATTTCAGGCGTTCATCGGCCATGGAAGCGAGTTCGTCTTTAGCGCGTGCCAGCTCACGTCGGGCATCGTTACGATAATCGGTCATACTCGCCTCCTCAGACCCCAATAGGTATGGCGGCGAACAGCACTCTGGATTTGTCACGCCGCTCATGCCGCCGATTGCTCGGCGTCGGCCTGCGGGCTGCCTTTACTCCCGAGAGCCGCCAGGACATGGGCATGCACTTCGCCGAGATTGATCAGCGTCACGATTTCTGGTGCTGCCTCAAGCGCCTTTTTCAGGAGTTCCATCTGTTCAGGTTCGTAGATGATGTGGTCGCCGTACGGCGGCCAGATCGCCATCAACCGAGAAGCAGGCTTCCTGTCGTGGGCGAAGGCGAACCAGCGATCCTGCCGAGATATGACGGAATTCGCGGCCTCAAAAGTGAAGCCCGCGTCGATCAGCAGCTTTGCCATCCGGAACAGACAAAGGTCGGGAACACTGAAACGCTTCCACTTCGCACGCGGGTTGGGATCGTCGTGGGTGTCAGTGCCCGGCTTGTGAAAGCCGGGTAACATTCCTACACGGCCGCCCAATCCTCTCTTCAGATAAGAGCGCAATCCTTCGTATCCGACACCGACAATTTCGGCTGCCCGCGCTGTTGTTACGGTACGATGGGACATAGCGGCTTCAAAATCGGTCTTATTGGCACCGATATATAGAGATGTCAAAACCGGTGTCAACGCGACCGAATTGGCGTCGAAGGGAAACTGGACCGAGAGGAGCGCGGTCGAACTAACGGAGCATCCCGATTAGCGAGCACGACGACCGTGAACCGCACCACGCCCCTTCGCTAATCGACCATGTCCTGAGCGAATTCTAACTCTATGGCTATGATCGGCAATTCGCCAGCGTTGCTGGAAGGCTGTGCTGCTAAAGGAGGTAGCCGTTATGGAGATTATAACTTCCGTAGAAGAACTACCTGCCGCGATAAGCCGACATACCGCTTGCCCCCCTACATAAGCACCCTTCCCCGCTGAATACTTCACGAGGAAGGGCGATATTTTCCTCAAGCGTTTTTAACCCAGAACCTCGTTTTTGCATTTCTCCGCAAGGTCCATCCAGCCTGCCGCATGGCGTGAACAAGTGCCCGTTGATGGATCGCAGCCAATGGCCATTGATAATGAAGCAGATCTTCGACCACCAACCGTGAAGTGATATGGCCTGTCTGAGAGGCTGCCCAGATTTCGAGCACTTCGGGCATCCGGGCATCCGGGCATCCAGCCGCTCCTCGAATGTCGGAAGCTGCTGAGGAGGAGGTGGTGGTGGTGGCGCCCGCTCCTGCTCTTCCCGTGCAGAATAAAAATCCTCTACGATAACTGAAATACGCTCATCGGAAGTTTCTGGGCTTTTGCACCGCGTTCCGAAAAGATGCTCGGCCAGAAATTCAGCATGCTCTTGCAGGGTCAATTCTGCTTCGGGGTCAGCAACCGCGCCGGCCTCGATTTCTTCCCACGCTTTGCGCAGCCCGATGGGTTCCCAATATGAACGCGAGTAATGCTCCGCTAGGTTCTCCTGAGTGACCGCAACCCACCGGCCCTGTATTATGTTAAAAATTTCAATGCGTTCGGGAAGGCATTTTCGTCTCCTGCTTTCCCTCAGCCATTCCCTGCGTTTTTCTTGATTATGTACGGGAGCATCACCGCGTTGCTGCGGATCATAAAGCTGGCTGTTGGCCTTAGCTCGAACATCCTTCCAGATGTCGCCTGGATCACCGAAGCCTCGGACGGACAGCGGACAGAGTTCCAAGATATTTTCCGTAGTAGCCAGACACCACCGCCAGGTAATGATGTTCCATACCAGAAGACGGTCAGTCTCTGGTTCATATCTGGTATTGCGTGCCAACCAGCCCCTCTGGTTTGGCCCCGACAGCATTCTCACTGCGTCATCACGCATGATGATATTCCTCATTGGTTTCCAAGCTTCGTTCTGAACGGATCGGAGAAACCATTTGAGGCGGCCCTGTAGGCCATGGCGATGCGTAGACGCACGTGATCGCCCGGCCCTCTTTCGAAAGTCGAGACGTGCATAAGTGTCTGATGAGCCAGTGTTTCATGGCGATCAGCAGTCGATTTGTAGGGATTTATGATGGAAGTGGTTGCGGGGGCAGGATTTGAACCTGCGGCCTTCAGGTTATGAGCCTGACGA
>NZ_JBDNYY010000041.1:0-11523 GCF_047722525.1 Gluconobacter sp. | reverse complement strand
CCTCCCTGAATGCCACAGCCTGTCTGCCAAGACACCCTGTGGCCCTTCTCACCACTCATTCCCTGCGAGGTCCCTGAGTGCGCAATCACGGCGATTTCCTTTTCACGTCCGAGTCCGTTTCCGAGGGCCATCCCGACAAGGTGGCGGACCGCATTTCCGATACCGTTCTGGATGCCTATCTGCAGGCCGATCCGGAAGCGCGTGTTGCCTGTGAGACGCTGGTCACCACCAACCGCGTCATCCTGGCCGGTGAAGTCCGCGGCCCCAAAGAGGTCGAAGACACGCTGATCGACCGTGCCCGTGAAGCCATCAAGGACATCGGCTACGACCAGGAAGGTTTCTCCTGGAAGAAAGCCGACATCACCTCCTACCTGCACGCACAGTCCGCCGACATCGCCCAGGGCGTTGACAGCGGCAGCGACAAGGACGAGGGCGCTGGTGACCAGGGCATCATGTTCGGCTACGCCACGCGCGAAACCGAACACCTGATGCCTGCGCCGCTGTATTACGCGCAGACGATCCTCGAGCGCATCCGCGATTACCGCAAGAACGGTGACGCCCGCGGCGTCGGCCTTCTGCCGGATGCCAAGAGCCAGGTCACGCTGCGTTATGTCGATGGCAAGCCCGTTGGCGTCACGTCCGTCGTGATTTCCACGCAGCATGTCGAGGGCATGAGCCAGAACACGATCCGCGAGACCCTGCGCGACGTGGTCAACGGCATTCTGCCGGAAGGCTGGACCTGCCCGGAAGACGAGTTCTACGTGAACCCGACCGGCAACTTCGTCATCGGTGGACCGGACGGCGATGCTGGCCTGACAGGTCGCAAGATCATCGTTGACACCTATGGTGGCGCAGCCCCGCATGGTGGTGGCGCATTCTCCGGCAAGGACCCCACGAAGGTGGACCGTTCGGCAGCCTATGCCGCGCGTTACCTCGCCAAGAACGTCGTGGCCGCCGGCCTTGCCGACCGCTGCACGATCCAGCTCAGCTACGCCATCGGCGTGTCCAAGCCGCTCTCGGTCTATGTTGACCTCGACGGTACGGGCAAGGACGTGGACGAAGCCCGTCTGGGTGCGATCCTCAACGAAGTTGTGGACCTCTCTCCGCGCGGCATCCGCAAGCATCTGCGCCTGAACCGTCCGATCTACGTTCCGACCTCCGCTTACGGCCATTTCGGTCGTGCGCCGGATCCGGTTCTGGACAACTTCACCTGGGAACAGACCGATCTGGCCACCACGCTGCGTGGCGCGCTGAACCGGTAATCTGGCAGAAAACCCCTGGTCGAGTCTCTCAAACCCCAGCCGGAGCGGCTTTATGGCCGCCAGCGCGGCCATCCGCTCCGGGCACGGCAGCAGCACCTTCTTGAGAAGGCGCTGCCCCGGTTTTCCTTTACCTCACCGGAAAATCCCGCTGCGGGATTCTCCGATGCGGTCTCGCGCGTCTTTCTCGAAATCGGTTTTGGCGGCGGCGAACATGCCGTCGGTCAGGCCGAACTGAACCCGGATGTCGGCTATATCGCCTCCGAGGTTTTCGAGAACGGTCTGTGCTCCCTGCTTTCGCGGCTCGTGCCCGAAGGTGAGGAAGACACGGCTACGCCGCCGCCCCATTTCCGCATCTGGGCCGAAGACGCCCGCCTGCTGCTCAAGGACATGCCTGACGCATGTCTGGACCGGGCGTATCTGATGTTTCCGGACCCGTGGCCCAAGGCCCGGCACGCCAAGCGCCGCTTCGTGCATCCGGAAAACATCAAACAGATGCACCGCGTCCTGAAACCCGGAGCCATCTGGCGCGTCGCCAGTGACCATCCCGTCTATCAGGAGTGGGTCATGGAAGTGATGGGCCAGCAGGACCTGTTCGATGCGCCTCCCCCGGCCAAGGAACGTCCCGAAGGCTGGTCGCCCACGCGTTATGAAGCCAAGGCTTTCCGCGAAGGGCGCGTGCCGTTCTACTGGACTTTCACGCGCCGTCCCTGAAATCTCCAACCCTGTTATTCAGCGAGTTTCCTGACATCATGACCCAGATCGAACGCGAAGAAATGGAATTCGATGTCGTGGTGGTCGGTGGTGGTCCCGCCGGTCTGTCCGCCGCGATCCGCCTGAAACAGCTGATGCCGGATGCAGGCATCTGCCTGATCGAAAAAGGCAGCGAGATCGGCGCCCATATCGTCTCGGGTGCCGTCATCGAGCCACGCACGCTCGACGAGCTTCTGCCGAACTGGCGCGATCTGGGCGCCCCGCTGCGCACGCAGGTGACGGAAGAGCGGATGCTGTTCCTCACCGAGACGCGCTCGTTCGAGGTGCCCTATCTGGACCGCGTGATGCCGCAGATGGCCAATCACGGAAACTATGTCGTCTCGCTCGGCGAAGTCTGCCGCTGGCTTGGCGAACAGGCCGAAGCCCTTGGCGTGGAAATCTATCCGGGCTTCTCGGGCGCGGAACTCTTCATTGAGGACAACCGTGTCGCCGGTGTGATTACGGGCGATATGGGCATCGAGCGCAATGGCGAGCACGGGCCGAACTTCACGCCCGGCATGATCCTGCGCGCGAAGCAGACCATCCTGACCGAAGGGGCCCGCGGCTCCCTGACTGGCCATGCCATGAAGCGTTTCGGCCTGCGCAAGGGCGTCGATCCGCAGACCTATGGCCTCGGCGTCAAGGAAGTCTGGGAAATCCCGGCGGAAAAGCATCGCCCTGGGCTCGTGCAGCATAGTTTCGGCTGGCCGCTCGACGACCATACCTATGGCGGCGCCTGGCTCTATCATTTCGGGGAAAATCTGGTCAGCTTCGGTTTCGTAACCGGCCTCGACTACGCCAACACCTATCTCTCCCCGTTCGAGGAAATGCAGCGCACCAAGCTGCACCCGGCGTTCCGGGAGCATTTCGAGGGCGGCAAGCGTCTGATCTACGGTGCGCGCGCGCTGTCCGAAGGTGGGTTCCAGTCCATTCCGCGCCTGACCTTCCCGGGCGGTGTGCTGGCTGGGGATTCGGCGGGCTTCCTGAACGTGCCCAAGATCAAGGGCACGCATACGGCCATGAAGTCCGGCATGATCGCGGCCGAAGCTGTGGCCGAGGCTCTGGAAAAGGACAAGAAGGAAGCCGCCAGCATGACGGCGCGCGTTCGCCAGTCCTGGCTGTGGTCCGAACTGCGCGACGTCCGCAACATCCGTCCGGCTTTCGCCAAATGGGGCATGAAGCTCGGCGCGATCTATGCCGGGATCGACAGCATGATCCTGCGCGGCCGTGCGCCCTGGACGCTGCATCATCCACATGCCGATAACGAGACGCTGCGCCCGGCCTCGCTGTGCACGAAGATCGAGTATCCCAAGCCAGACGGGAAGATCACCTTCGATCGCGTCAGCTCGGTCTTTCTGAGCGGGACGAACCATGAGGAAAATCAGCCGGTTCATCTGAAGCTGCGCAATGAGGCCATCTGGCGCACCGTTAATCATGACGTGTTCGATTCGCCGGAAAGCCGCTACTGCCCGGCTGGCGTCTATGAGCAGGAACAGACGGCTGAAAATGCCTGGAAGCTCCGGATCAACGCCCAGAACTGCGTGCACTGCAAGACCTGCGACATTAAGGATCCGACGCAGAACATCGACTGGTGCACGCCCGAAGGCGGCGGCGGTCCGAACTATCCGGTCGGGATGTAATTTTCTTCCCACAAAAGGGCACAGCCAGAGCGGAATGTGACTTTTCCGGTCAGTCCCGCTACGGTGGCGCCCGTTTTTGTGGCGGCGACAGCAGCGAAAGATGACGATGAAAGTTCTGGTCCCAGTCAAACGGGTGGTCGATTACAACGTCAAGGTACGTGTAGCGGCCGATGGCAGCGGTGTCGAAACGCAGGGCGTGAAAATGTCCATGAATCCGTTCGACGAAATCGCGGTCGAAGAAGCGGTGCGCCTGCGTGAAAAGGGCGCCGCAAAGGAAGTCGTGGCCGTGACCATCGGCGCACAGGCCGCGCAGGACGTTCTGCGCACGGCCATGGCCATGGGTGCGGACCGCGCCATTCTCGTGCGGACGGACGACACGCTTGAGCCGCGCGCCGTGGCCAACGTGCTCAAGGCCATCGCCACGCGCGACGAAGCCGGTCTGATCTGCATGGGCAAGCAGGCAATTGACGACGACATGAACGCCACGGGTCAGATCCTGGCCGCAAAGCTCGGCTGGCCGCAGGGCACGTTCGCCAGCGCAGTGACGGTTGCCGATGGCCGCGTCGAAGTCGCTCGAGAGATCGACGGCGGCACGGAAGTCGTGTCCCTCACGCTCCCGGCCGTGATCACGGCGGATCTGCGCCTCAACGAGCCGCGCTATGCGTCCCTGCCGAACATCATGAAGGCCCGCAAGAAGCCGCTTGAGACGATCGAAATCGACAGCCTCGGCGTCGATACGGCGTCGCGCCTGACGGTGGTCTCCGTGGCCGAGCCGTCCGAGCGCAAGGAAGGCGTGAAGGTGAACAGCGCGGCCGAACTGGTCGAGAAGCTCAAGACAGAAGCGAAGGTGATCTGATGACCGCTCTTGTTCTGGTTGAAGTCGAAAACGGCGCGGTCCGTCAGGCTTCCCGTTCGGCCGTTGCCGCAGCCTCCCGCTTCGGTGCCGTCGATGCCATCGTGTTCGGAGACGGCGCACAGGCCGCCGCTGCCCTGCCGGGTGTAACGCGCGTCCTCAGCGTTCCGGCTCTGGTCAACGATCTGGCCGAACCCGCTGCCGACCTGCTGGCTGCCCGTGCGAAGGACTACAGCCACATCGTGGCCGCAGCCTCCGCCACCGGCAAGAACATCCTGCCGCGTCTGGCGGGCCTGCTGGACGTGCAGCCGATCCCCGATGTGGTCGAGATCAAGGACGCCGACACGTTCGTGCGCCCGATCTATGCCGGCAATGCCCTGGCGACGGTGCGCTCTTCCGACAGCATCAAGGTGCTGACGATCCGCGGCTCCAATTTCGATCCGGTTGCTGCCGAGGGCGGCTCCGCCACGGTTGAGACGGTCGAGGCTCCGGCCAGCGAAAAGTCGGTCTTCGTGAAGGTCGAGCTTTCCGCCTCCGACCGTCCGGAGCTGGAATCCGCCCGCGTGGTGATTTCCGGTGGCAAGGGCATGAAGGACGCAGCGAACTTCAAGCTGCTTGAACCCATCGCCGACAAGCTGAACGCCGCCATCGGCGCGTCGCGTGCGGCCGTGGATTCCGGTTTTGCCCCCAACGAGATGCAGGTCGGCCAGACCGGCAAGATCGTGGCACCGGAACTCTACATCGCCGTCGGCCTGTCCGGTGCGATCCAGCATCTGGCCGGCATGAAGGACAGCCGCGTCATCGTGGCCATCAATGCCGATCCGGAAGCGCCGATCTTCAAGGTCGCTGATTACGGGATTGTAGGCGATCTGTTCGAAGTTCTGCCGGAACTCGAAAAGGCGCTGTAAGACGCTCTTTCGCCGAAACGACAAAAAAGGGGCGCCCCATGACGGGACGCCCCTTTTTTCATGACAGGACCTGAAACAGGTTTAACTGGCACTCCGCCCCCCATAAGGCACTCTTCAGGGCACGGAGACCCTCATCATGACCCTGCGTAAGTTCACCCGCGACATCCTGTCCTTCCTGCCCGTCATTCTGGGCTTCCTGACCATTCACAGTGCTCTTGCCGCCGCCTACATCGTGCCTTCGGCCTCGATGGAGCCGACGCTGATGATCGGGGACCAGATTGGCGTCGTTGTCCCCTCCTACGGTCTCAGCACTGCCAACCTGCCTTTCGGGGATGCTCTCGGAGCATCGCCAGAAACGGGAGGACGCCTCTTCGGGCATCTGCCCCGTCGCGGAGACGTCGTCGTGTTCCGCGCCCCCGCCAATCTGCATCAGACCTGGATCAAGCGCGTCATCGGCCTCCCGGGGGACCGGATCGCGCTGGTGCATGGACACGTCATCCTGAACGGCACGGAACTGCCCTGGAAAGACAGGGGCCCCGCGCGTGAGGAAAGCCGCAGAGGCGTCTGGCTGCCCGCAGAGCGCTATGAGGAAACCCTGCCCGGCAATGTGCGGCACGATATCCTCAAACTGTCGCAGGACGGCGAACTGGATAACATTGCGCCTTTCACAGTCCCCGCTGGTCATCTGTTCGTCATGGGTGATAACCGCGACAATTCCGCCGACTCCCGCGTCAGTGTAGCCGACGGGGGCGTGGGGCTTCTGCCGGTCTGGAACCTTCAGGGGCAGGCCCGTGCCGTCCTCTGGTCATGGCGGCATCTTGGCCGAACCACACTCATTCTCTGATTTTTCGCCCTGGCCCCCTTGCAGGAAAGCGTTAACCCCTGTAGGAGAAGCGCCGTCGGCCGGAGTGTAGCTCAGCCTGGTAGAGCACTGTGTTCGGGACGCAGGGGCCGGAGGTTCGAATCCTCTCACTCCGACCAGCCGATAATTTCTCCAGAAATCGCTAAAACAGTTTCTTGGCCTCAGGCCAGCGCATTCCTGTGCCTGAAACGCAGAAAAATGCCCTCCCCCTTTCGGGAGAGGGCAAAATGGCTTCAGGAACGCTTGTCCCAGGCCGAAGAGGTCGGCCAGACGCCCTGGGCATAGACCTGCCCGTAAGCGTGGACTTCCGTCAGATAGGTCCGCTCACCATCGAGAACGATCTTCACCGTCGGCGCAAGCGTACCGCCGATGCGATAGGTCGCCGGATCCTGCGGATCAGCCGAACCCGGCTGCGGCAGGGTGTCGATGAAGGACTGCACGTAACCGGCGGGATCGACGAAATGCGAGTAGGTCTCGTACGGCGCCGAGGACGGATTGCCGAGCACGAGGCCGGACCCGTTCAGCGGGGCATACGGGCCGAAAATGCCGTTGCGCGACACGAAACCATACACACCATCCGGGCCCGTGCTGTTGCCGGTGAAGGTGGAGTGATGGGAGATCGTGAACAGATAGGTCAGACCGTCCTGGAACACGACATGCGGACGCTCAGTCTGGTCATTCACCCCGAGCGCGGTGACAAGCGCCGGCAGCATTTCCCACTGTGAGAAATCGCCCTTCGTGGAGTCGGATTTCAGGCGCGCAATACCGATCGCGGCCGCACCATACTGCGCACCAGCCGGAACGGTCGTGGCAGGCGGCACGAGGCCCATCTCGTCGGAACCGATGGTGAAGTTCCCGCGCATGCCCGGCACATTGCCTTCGAACAGGGCGTAGATCTGGTTGTCATCCGGATTGCGGAAGATGTGCGGATCACGGAAATCCCAGTACTGATCCTCGACAATGTTGGCATAGTTCACGCCATCGGCCTGGAACATGTCCGTGCAGACATCGAAGCCCTCGAACCACACACCATTGGCGTCTGCGAGGATACGGCCCGTCGTGTAGGACGGAACGGACTCGGACGGTGATTCATTGACGGACGTGTAGAACAGATCGACCGTGCTGCCGCTGTTCTCGCGCATGACCGCACAACCGGACCATTCCCAGCTCCGGGAATTGGCGCCTTCCTTGATGACACGGCCGCCGAACTTCCAGTCCGCGCCATTGCCGGTGCGGCTGTAGTAATAGCCGATATAGGAATAGTTGTTGCGGCTGTGCCAGCCCTCAACCGTATCGCCCGTTGCGGAGCGGTCGGCCACGAGGGCGAACATGACGTACCAGCCCTTGAAGGTCACGGTCTTGCCGTGAATGTCGCGCAGCAGCCAGGTGTCCCACTGCCACACATCGGAATCGATGACCGGGAACGCATAGTCGATGACCGGCATGGTCGTGGTCGGGTCATCGGTATGGATCTTCATCGCGTCAGCGATCGTCCAGCGCGAACTCGTCCGGGTTGCGCTCTGCGTGCTGGAAACAGCGTTCATGATTTTTCCCGTAAATGAAAATTGGAAAGAGTCAGACGGTTTCCAGAAACCGGAACAACAGACTGGTCCCAGTTCCCGGAAACATCGCAGAAGAAACATGAACAGGCCCTGTCTGGAGCTGTAATTTCTCCACAGGGCGTCGTGCCTTTCTTCTGAAACAGGCAATAAAAAAAGACCTCTCCTTTCGGAGAGATCTTTTTGTAAGAACTTTATCTCAAATTATTTTCTGAGCCATTTCCTGATGACGTTTTATGGCTCAATGCCATAGTTATAGGAAAAAGCTGCGCGCAATGCAAGCCGGAAAATGCTGTCCCCCTTCTCCGGTCCCTCACGCCGAAAGTTCACGGGCACAAAAAAACCCACCCGGTGACGGGTGGGTTCCTCAGGAAAGCTGAAGGTTCCTGCGCTCAGTTACGCTGGAAACCGGCCATTGCAGAACGGGAAAGTTCTTCCAGAAGATCAATCGCGCCCTTCGAGTCGTTCAGACACGGCACAAGGGCAAATTCTTCCCCTCCCGCTTCCATGAACTCTTCCCGAAGCTCGTTACCGATCTCATCCAGCGTCTCAAGGCAGTCCACCATGAAACCAGGCATGATAACGGCAATCTTCGTGATCCCCTGAGCCGGAAGGGCTTTGACGTAGGGCGCCGTATAGGGCTGGACCCATTCGAGCGGCCCGAAACGGGACTGGAATGTCAGGGGCATCTGCTCCTCACTCAGCCCCAGTGCCGCACGCAGCGCCGCAATCGTGCGCTCGCATTCATCCCGGTATGTGTCACCCTTTTCAATGCAGACCTTGGGAAGCCCATGAAAGGACGCCACAATCTGCTGCGGCCTGAAGCTCAGACCCGCAAGCGTGTCCTGCACGGACGTCTCAAGAGCGCGAATGAATGCAGGATGATCCGGAAATGACGGGACGGTCAGAACGGCGGGCTGACGACGCAGGCGCATAAGAGCCCGGAAAAGCTGATCATTGGCCGTTGCGGTCGTTGTCGCGGAATACTGCGGATAAAGCGCAATGCTGACGATCCGGTCACAGCCCTGATCCATCAGGCTCTCGACGGCCTTCGCAACGGAAGGGCGGCCGTAGCGCATCCCCCATTCGACAGGCACCCCCTCGGCCCGCAACCGCTCGGCCAGCCCTTCGGCCTGCCTGCGCGTATAAACCCGCAGCGGCGAGGCATTTTCTTCCTTATGCCAGATCCGCGCATAATTCGCGCCACTGGCAAAGGGGCGTTTTGTCAGGATGATACCCTGAAGGATGGGCTGCCAGATCAGGGGGGGGCTCTCGATGACACGCCGGTCAGAGAGAAATTCGCTCAGATATCGCCTTACCGAGAAATAGCCCGTGTCGTCAGGCGTTCCGAGATTGATAAGGAGAATACCGGTCCGGCCTTCTGGCGGAGGAGCGATACGGGGAGTTTTGTGAAGAAATGCCATAGTGCCCTCTACTGTGGAACCGGGCAGGCACTTAGGAAAGAGGGAAAGCGTCTGGAGATACGCGCCCCTTGCGGGACGCTATCGTCGATGCCTTACTTTCGCATAGGAAACATCCGGCTTCCGGGTCCCTTGCAACATAGTATAGGCAAACACCGCAACAGCGACTGTCATCGGACCAACATACGGCAGAAGAGTATTCGTCAGAGCCATACTTGCCTCCTTTGAGCCTTTGGAAAAGATTTTCTGGTGGGCTCGATTCAGAGATTGGGCACATCCTCATCACGTTTCAACAAAAAAATTCGGAATCCTTCAAAAAACATTCCCGAAAATGAAATATCCCCCTGTTTTCAGAACGTTGGGAGAATACGACTCTGCGTGACCTTGCCGGCTGGTCGCAACCATCCCATCTCAGGATTGTTACAGACGCATCGTCCGATTTCGAAAGAAGGATTTTCAGACATGGCTACACAGGACCCCGTCATTTACGTTGTTGCCGACGGCGAAAAAGCCCGTTTCCTGCGCCTTGAAGGCCCGCAGCTTCGCACGATTGCCAGCTTTGACCTCCACAAGGGCTCCAGTGCCGAGAAGGATGTCGGTTCCATCAAGGCACCGCACGAAAACCCCCACGAGCAGCTCAAGGAACACTTCACCCGCGATCTGGCCGGCCACATCAACAAGGCCGCACAGAACAGCGATGTCGAAGGCATCCTGCTTGTCGCTCCAGCGCAGGCGTCGCATGAAATCCGCGAACACCTCGACAAGCCGACGACCAAGAAGCTCTTCAAGACGGTGGTCAAGGACCTCGTCAACACGCCGGACCATGACCTGCTGAAGCATCTGGACCGCCCGGAAACCGGCTGGCCCGAACTCGCTTCCGTCTGAGTCCGTTCAGACCTGCGGGGAGACCGTCAGACGGTTCTCCCCGCGATGCAGGGCTGCCTCACCCCGGTCGTTCCCGGCCATGATGACGGCAGCCCCCGCAGATAACGGACAGCCAGAAGCCCGAAACACTGCGCTTCAAGGGCATCGCCGTCCCACCCCAGCACATCCACGGATGCCACAGTCCCCAGACGACGGCTCAACCCGTCCATCAGCATCGGGTTGTGACGGCCGCCTCCCGCGACGAACCAGGTCTCCGGTCTCACCGGAAAAACCGTCCGCGCCACGGCTTCGACCGTAAAGGCTGCTAGCGTTGCCGCACCATCTTCAGCAGACAGATCCCGCACACACGCCATAGCCTCAGGATGAAAGCTCAGGCGGTCCAGAGACTTGGGCATGGGGCGCGAAAAATACGGAATCGACAGCAGTTTCTCAAGAACGTCCTGACGGACCCTTCCCGACGCTGCCAGCACGCCCCCGAAATCACAGGGTTCGCCGGTATGCTGGAGCGCCCAGTCATCCAGCAGGGCATTGCCCGGACCGGTATCACAGGCCCAGACGCCCCGGTTTCCCTCCGCATCCAGTGCCCCCAGAACCGTCACATTGGCCACCCCACCAATGTTGAGGATCGCGACAGGACGCTGTTCCTGCTGAAGCAGAGCGGCATGAAACACCGGCACAAGCGGCGCGCCTTCCCCCCCGTTCTCCAGATCCCGTGTCCGGAAATCATGGACAACCGGCACGCCGCAAAGATCCTGAAGCAACCGGGCGTCCCCGATCTGCCAGCTCCGGCCGAGTTCGGGCTGATGCAGAATGGTCTGACCATGGAATCCGATGACCGCAGGCTCCAGATCCGGTGCCTCCTCGCGCAACAGACGCACCGCCTCCACATGCCGCAGCGTCAGATCCCGCGTGACCGCCAGAACCTCGGCGTCATCAGTTGCAAGACCGGCCGCACGATCCAGAAGATCGCGGGCCCGGGCGCGCAACTCCGGGCTGTAGGTCAGTGTCAGGGACGGCCCCATCCGACCGATGCGCGCGCCATCTGTCTCGATCAGGGCCGCATCCACTCCATCCAGGGACGTACCGCTCATCAGGCCAAGCGCCCAGACCATCCCGGGCATATCTACACTTCCAGCCGCGCTCAAAGCCCGGCAAGCGCCAGATGCAGATTGCCCTGACACCGCTCCAGAAGCGGCTCGATGTCTGCCAGAGCCACCCCACGTCGCACCAGAACCGCACGCTTGGTATTCCCCTGCGCCAGTTTCAGGGCTTCATGCGCCTCTTCGGCCGTTCCACCGGCCAGTTCCATGACCATCCGTTCCGCCCGCGCCTGAAGCTTGTCGTTGCTGATGCGCATATCCACCATGCGCCCACGATAGACAT
>NZ_JBDNYY010000040.1:0-12149 GCF_047722525.1 Gluconobacter sp. | reverse complement strand
CCATAAAAAACCGGAACTCTCCTTTTGAGTGGATACAAAAAAGGGGGCACGTCAATCCAAGGGGGGCAAATTCAAAACCGTGGCTTGACCGATAGTGATATGGGTCTCCTGATTGACGGCGCACCTGCTCAGAATGCTACATATTTGACCGAAGATATTGATTCCGAAAACCTCGATAGCGTTAGTATTCTGCCTGGATCCACTCCCGTTGACGTGCCGGCGACTGCAGCAGCCGGAGGCGTGATGAACGAGGTAACACATGACCCGTCGCACAAATTTGGCGGCATGACTGATTTCTCCTACGGAACTAACAACTTGTCGCGCGAGTTCCTGCGTCTTGAGAGCGGAGATATCGGTAATACCGGTGTACGTAGCTTTCTTTCTTTTTCTAATACTCATGCCCGGACTTGGGTAGGGGCGGGCATCAACAACCGTCGTCACCTTGATTTCGGAATGCGTAAAGATTGGCAAAATGGATCTTTTGCTCGCTTCTTCCTAAGCTGGAACAATGAAGATTCCGTTGTTAATAACTACCCCACATCTTCACAGTTTTATACCTTTAAGCATACCGGTCAAAGTTATGGTCATACTGCAGGATACGATGCCAAGAACAATGACTACTGGAAGAACAACCTCGATATCTGGAACGAAATATTCCTCACTGCCCCGATACACGCTGTTATTAATGACAAGTTGAGCTTCGATCTCAAGCCTTATTATAACTGGGGACGTGGCTGGGATGGTGGCCCCAATGGCACAGCCAGCGCAGGGGAATATACTTATAGGGATGGTACGGCTATTGCAGCGGGAACCCCTCTGACCAGCTACTACAACCAGACTCTGTCGATGAATGTCGGCGTCACGGCACAGGGTAACTATGATATCGACCGCCATAACCACTTAACGTTCGGCTACTGGTATCAGAATTCTAACTCTATTGCTTATTTCCCAGTCAGTGTGACCAAGGCCAATGGCGTCAATCCGTATCCTGACAACTTAAATTATGCTGTGTATTCCGATGGTGTACGTAGCAACTATGGCAGTAATTCTGGATCAGAAACTCACGCTCTTTTTATTCAAAACACAGCAAAATACCTCAATGACAAGCTCCAGATTGATGCGGGCTTCAAATTTGTGATGTCGAATATCTGGACAATGTCCGCTGCTACTCATAGCAACGCCCATGGAGAGAACATCACAGCCCCCCTGCCACATTTTTCGATTAGCTATCATTTCAATAGTCATCACCAGATCTATATTAATGCCGAAGGGGACTTCCGTCAGCCTAGCGCATCTGCTCTTTCTGTTGGTGCTTCGTCTGGAACGATGCCCAAAAACCAGTATTCCATCAAAGAAGAACTGGGATATCGCTACAACGATAAGTACATCAATCTTGACCTGGATCTGTTCAATTACAACATCACCAATCGCCTGCTCTCTACCTATCTCGGTAACGGCGAAAGCGGCGTCGTCAATGCAGGCAATCAGACCATCCGTGGTTTTGATATCATGCTGGCTGCTCAGCCCTATCATGGCATCAGCCCTTATGTTTCCTTTGAGTACCTCAATGCTCGCATGGACACGAACATCGCGGCATCTGACGTTTACGGCAACCTTACCGCCTTCCGCACTAAAGGACGCCAGGCCCCCATGGCACCGCACGTCATGGCAAACCTCGGTGTGACCTATACCTACAAAGGCTTTTTCTCCAATGCCACGCTTCATTATACAGGCCCGCAGTCTGTGACATTGGCGGGTGACCAGAGAATTCCAGGTTACATCACTAATTCTCTGACGTTAGGGTATCACTTCAAACCTATGGGTTTTGCTAAAACGCCCACAATTCGACTGAATTTTACGAACCTCACAGGCTCTATTGTCCGCAGTGGTGCTGAAGGCGTAGGCACCAATATAAACGCAGTGCGACTTATGAATGGCAACCTCTCTGCTACAGGAACTGGCGCTCAGTTCTACCTCGTTCCACGGTTTAGTATGACCGGAACCATTTCTACTTCTTTCTGATTTGTGCAGCGGATGCCTGTCATGTCGTCAATTGCTTCTGGCATGACAGGATCGAGAGAGAAAGAGAGCGCCAAAAGCCGGAAATCAGGCGGATGGTATCAAACAATAGTTCTTCAAAGCCTTGGTTCTAAACTGCTGGCTGTATCTACCTGTGGGCGATGGTATCACTCTAATTACCCTTGGACAGGATTAATCCCTACGACGCAAAGTTTGGGTACAGATCTCAAGCAGCGTAATTCAAATCGTGATCAAACGAAAAACATATAAGTTGGCATAAGAAATATTATACGACATAGTTTTTACTACTCGAAAGACAAAATTTAAGGTCCCCCGTTCGCTCGCCGACCACAATCAGAGACAGGGCATTAAACTTGGGTACCTGAGCCTGGAATTATAGGATCTTCCGCAAAGGGTCGGTTCAGGATGCCAAGCACTTCGTCTGCAACGTAAATCCGATTGCGGGCATAGCCAGTTCGTTCTCTCAGGATCCCAGCCTGACAAAGCTGGCTAATCGCCGTGTGAGCAGCGGGTGGCGTAATCGACAGCAGAGTTCCCAGCCGTGGAGCCGTCAGAACCGGATAATCCCTAAGGATATCAAGCGCTCGTAGCGCTGCTGATCCCTTTCGGAACGAACGACGGATCAACCATGCAGCGTTCAGGGTTCTGAGAGCTTCACGGGTGATGCGTAACTCCTGAACCGTTTGAACAATGGCATTCGATACAAAGCCGATCAGAGGAAGCCAGTTTAGTTTCTGCTGTGCTTGTTTGAGAGCTGCATAATAAGCCTGTTTGTGTAGCTCTATATACGGTGAGAGATAGAGCGGAACGTGTCCCTCAGCTGCCATCATCAAAGGCAGCAGGAGCCGACCCACGCGACCATTCCCGTCTCGGAACGGATGAACAGCCTCGAAATGAGCGTGGGCTAACGCCATTCGGGTAATCAAGGACTGGGTCATCATCTGCATCCCGTCTTCCCGCATGTAATCCAGGGTCTCTTCCAGAAAATGAGGGACTTCAGCCGGTGGTGGAGGATTATAGACGGAATAGGCAATGTGCCCATTACCGCCGATCCATACGACCTCCAGCCGGAAGTCTCCCGGAGTATCTCGGTAGGACGCATCATGGCCGAGTACACTACGATGCAGGTTCTGGATCAGATCGACCTGAAAAATTTGACGGCCCTTAATGAGAGCCGATGGCACGAACCGCTCCAGAGCCAGCGCGTAATCCCGAACCTGTCGAACCGCCTGCCCTGCCTGATCGTCATCTTCGTCAGCGATAAGAAGTTCATCCAGGGTGCTATGGGTTCCTTCCATCGCCGAACTGCTGACGGCTTCACGGCGGCTGAGAATACGACTGATCTGATAAGGATCTGGAAGAGAGCGCGCAATCTCACCAGCCTGTCCCAATGCCAGCTGGGCTTGGGAATGCAGCGCTGTGATTTCTTCAAGAGGAATTCCTTCCTCCGGAAGAGGGAGAGGAAGAACACCATAGTGATGCTCATAAGGGACTGGAAGACGGACCAGACGCTCACGGACACCACCGGATAATTCCGTTCGCTTCATGCCCAGAAACCTTTATCAAAGAACTTGAAAAGATAATCTTATTAAAGGTTATAACAGAAAACTTTCAATAATTTTCTCTCTTCGGGCCTGTGTGAAAGGTTCGCGGATATGGATGCGATCAACATTTTGTCCTGACGATGGACAGACGACTTGCTACGAAGCTAAGTCGTCATGACTCTGACTGCCTCAGAGAGCTAGTCCCCCTTGTTCGGACTCCGATTGAACCCAAATGTCGTAGCGCGTAAGAGTTTAGAAGACAGATTATTCTGGGATAATAATGTTAATAAAAATTGATTTTGTCTCTCCAGACAGGACTGTCGGCTGCGAAAAAGTGTTCATTTTCAATGAAGAAAAACCAGCCACGATGAGCATAGAAGAGGCTTTGAAGCTTTGTAAGGATAACCTGTCTGTCAAAAGGAAATCTTTGTTTTTTGATAAAGCGCTCGAGACAATCTCGTATCGAGATTTGAAATTGGTCTGGTCAATAGCAGCTGAGATATATGCGAGACAAACTGTGTTCAGTGGATCATTTCGTACCGAGTGGACTACTCGCTCTCATCTTATCCGAGACGCTTTCGATGATGATAACGGTCTCACTGCCGTCTTGTGGCAGGTATTGCCGCCCTATCGGGGGCAAGATCTGATTATATGGCGAGGTGAGCAGGCAAGACGATTTGAGGATGGTCGCATTGGTCTTAACTGGTCTACCGATCGCGATCAGGCAGAAATTTTCGCCCGCGGACTATGCACCAGTTATCCGGGCGGCGGAACGCTGTTGAAAGCAGAGATCTGTGCGGAGGATATCATATCAGGCTTCGGTACCCACGCTATGGATAGGCGTGAAAAAGGGATTGTTGTTGATCCAACCCGTGTCCGTAAAATTGAATCCGTCTCATATTACCCATAAGAAATAGCTACACAGTTTCGATGCTCAATCGCAACATAAAAAAGGTGTAGGTTGTTACGCATAATCACAAATACACGCTTCGCCCGTCCAATTAACGGTCGGACCGACCGACTGTAATCCTGTTCAGTCTAGATGAAAGATGCTAATTATCTTTCCAAAGGCGAGAGACATGGCGCGCCTTCCGGCCTGTGAAACAACGGAAAAGTCTCTCAACCACACTGTCATAATCTCCCGTTCGGAATGTGACGCAAATCAGGCCCTGTGACTCAGTCTTCCGGTCGAGGATTTCAGATGACGATTTCTCTTGAAGCGCTCAAAAAGCAGGCCCGACAGGAAAGTCGGTCTGGCGCATTGTCTTACACGCAGGCTCTCGAACAACTCTCCAAACGGCACGGGTTCCGGACGTTTGCGGCTTTGAAGGCCAGTCTCTCCAGGTCAGTGCCCGTGGATCTTCTTCAGCACTCAGACACTAAGAAAACACTTACTTCTCCTTGCGGGCTGAAGTGGACGCTGGTCGAGCCGGTTTTCGTCGGAGACTTAGAGGATGCTCCTCCATTTTCCATGGATCAGATTGAGGCTATGGGCGACCGGATGATTAAGACCACTCATTCCATTCCTCTGCCCAAAGAGCTTGTCGAGTATCTGGAGCCCTTATGGAACGCCCATGTCTCGGACGTTTCTAAGAACGACGCCTCGTAGAGTACGTGCCTGCTCCCCCGTTCGCCGAAAGACTGACCCAGTTCAGTCTTGAGCTGGGGCGTCTGGATCAGGCGCTAAGAGGGGCATCAGTGGCGCCCGCTGTTATCTTTAGACAACGCTTGGCCGCCATCCGGCGCCACGGCGCTGTCGATGGCTGGGTAATTGATCCCTGGTATCTCGTCGCTGAACTCCACGGTCTCGTTCCGAGAGTAATCGGGCAGGACAGCTTTGAGCGCGGCACGACCGTGGATGCTGCCTCTCATGCCTTTACGATCTGGCGTTGGTATGCTCGCCCGGATGAGATGCAGGCGAGCGCCATTGCCGAAGCGGAAGCGTTTCTGAGCGAGCAGTCGTCAGGTTGGGGACCTCTCCTCGATGCAGGGATCGCTTTTCATCGCTGGCTGGAGTCCAGTCGTCCCCGTGCTCCCTTCTGTGCAGCGTTAGGCCGCTACTGGCACTCCCATGATATTCTCCGGACGCCTTTGATCCTGACCGGCATTGAGTCACTCACGCCAGGAACCCCTTGGGAGATCGAGCCTTGGCTGTGCTGGTGGCTCGATGCTCTTCTGGCCGAAATCCGCGAGGCGTGCGACCTTCTGCGCCAGCTGGAGCGAGCCAGAAGGCAGGCGCTTGAAAGATGCGGCGCGCAACGTCGGCATTCGCGCGCACCCCAGGCGATCAATGTGCTGGCGATCCAGCCGCTCGTGTCCGCGTCCATGCTGGCGGATCGTCTCGGCATGTCGCTGAAAAGCGCGCTGCAGCTTCTCAGCGTGTTCCAGGACCGGGGCATTGTTGTGGAAGTTACGCACCGGGCGGCTCATCGCCTGTTCGGTCTTGCCGGACTGAACCCTCTCCGCGACGTTGTGACACCGCCCAAGCGACCCACTCCCGGCCGAAAGCGCGGGCGACCGCGCAAGAATGATCCGTTCACGGCGCACTCTGTCCTGGCGGACGAGATGGCGCAGCTCCCGCCGATAACCCGGCTGGATCCGGTTCAGTTCGATTATGAGGACCTGGCTGCAGCCATGGATCAGGCGAATGAAGCCATCATGCGAAGTTCCCTTCTAATCGCCCGCCTTAAGGGAAAGACGGCCAGTTAGACTTTTCATCTGTTCAGAGAACCTGAAGGGATGACTCTTTCAGCGGTCTCTGCAGTTTCAGGGCGTCCGGTATGGGGGCCGTCAGCCAGGTCTCGATCTCTTCCCGGTCTTCCAGAATGACGGGCATGGCTTTGGGATGGTAGGGCGCGACCACTGCATTTGCTTCCGTTGTCAGGAAGCCGAAAAGATCGGCCGTGACCTCGCCTTCCTTGAGTTTGCGCACCGAAGTCCAGGACGTCCAGATCCCGGCAAAAAAGCGGAGAGGCTTTGTCTCGTCGGCTGCGAACCATACCGGATGAAACGACCCGTCATCCTGGCGCGCCTGTTCCGAGAAAGCCGTAAATGGCACGACGCAGCGATGCGAAACGCCCAGCCAGCGTCGCCAGTGCGGAGACGCCGTATTGCGGATGTTAGTTACCCCCCGGTCGACCTTATGGCCTTTCAGGGCAAAGGCCGGCGACGGCATGCCCCATCGGGCCAGAACCAGCTCCCGACCGTTCTGCCCGTTGCGCACAATCGGCGCCGCGTAATCCGGATAGACATCCGGCATGAGGGGAAGATTGCCCGTATGGTCATTGAGAACCTCCGCAAGAGCGCGGATCTCATCCTGTGAGGACGTCTGGGCATAGAGGTTACACATGACAGCTCTTCTGTTCTGAAGCCGAATGTCCCATGCAGGACAGACTATCAAAGAAGAAACACCGATCGCTGTGCCTCTGTTTCCTTTTCAGAAGAAATAGAGAGTCTTTTGTTGTTGGTGCGGTGGACTTGTGGGCAGAGCCGCGCCCCTGGGTCAGCTCGCAAGAGCTGTCCCGGGGGCGTGAGTGACCGCCTGCAGGCGGCTGTCCACAAATCCACGGCCAGGAACAGCCTGTCTGGCTAATTATTCCTATGCCCTGTCGCTGAACGAAGGCTGTTACTTCGAGTTGGTCTTTTGCACTCGGCAGCCTTCACCCGACGGAAAGGGCTTAAGAGCAATCTCGAAGCCGAGAGCCTGTACGGCGGGCGCCAGACGCATCTGATAGCCTTCACCAGCAAGTTGCAGCGCTGTGCTTCCAAACGCCTTTTCAAAGGCTCCAGGCGGATATCTTGCTTCTCCGGCCTTCACGATTTTCTTGGCGATCTCGTTTACTTCATTGTCAGAAATATGGCTCATTGACGACATCTGCGTCTCCTCTGATACAGTATGAGCGGTTTGCTCGCTTTTCATCGGACCTACCGCTCGTCGGTGAGTCCGCGGCGGCACACGTGCTGTCGAACATGTTGGAGACCCCTCCTACGGATGTTGCGAACAGTCCTTGTGGCTGCCTCCAATGAGGATATCTGCGTCCAATGTGAGTGCGACCCGAACCCACTCTTAGGGGGCGAAAAGCCAGTTTCGTCATGCCATGGTGCGACCGCAATCCAGTTCTTGTGATGATGCGATAGCCTCATGCCACACGCACACAGGTCATCGGTACAGTCTGTCTGTAGCAGCTCAGCGACTGAGATGCCCTAACGGAGATGACCATGACCACACCGACAAACACCGCACGTTCCGAAGCCTCTCACCTTCTGTCCCGCGCTCTTCTGAACATCCGTGCCAAAGCTCAGAGCGTGCTCGGATCCAGCGAAGCGCTTTCCCCTGATCATCGTCATGTGCTCTCGGCCATTGAGGCTGCTGCCGACGCTGTGCACAATCTTCCGCACCTGCTGACGGAGCAGACAGAATCAAACGAGGTCGCCCTTATCAGCGAAGTGACGACCGCAAAGGAATCTCTGACGACGCTCAAAATGGGCTGATAAGCGGCCCTTTTGAACCTATTGGGCGGAGAGATGACGCTGTCTTACCTAGCGATCCCTCTTAAAAATTAACTTGCGTCCCGCGTTCGTTTGTTCTCTTTCTGTTCTCGTTAAGGAGAACAGTCATGACTTTGAACGCGCTGGCGCGTCTGCGCGAGCAGGTCCGATGCCTGGAGCGTCGGAGCCTGTCTCACTCTATACTCCGGGCGCTGCCAACAGGCTTGCTACCGGTCGATGACCATCTGGGCGGCGGCCTCAAAACCGCCAGTCTGCATGACATCCTGGTGCCCGATCCGCTCGAGATCGGGGCCAGCCTCGCCCTGCTTCTGCCTCTGCTCGCGCGCAGTGGCCAGCCTGTTTTCTGGCAGGCAAAAGCCATCAAGCCAGTCTCGGGACACATCTATTCCAATGACGGTTTCCGAAGACATATCACTCTCTCTTTCTTATGTTCGTGGTCCCGAAAGCGGGCCGCCGTCAACTGTTCGAGACGGTGAAGAGAGGCGAGATCAGCCTGCTAGAAAACGTGGTCAGGCTACCAGGTGTTAAGCGCTGTATCTCACCTCATGAACGCCCCTGGCCAGGGGCGTTCATGAGGTCATCATAACAGGCTAGCAACACATAAGGGTGTTTGGGCAGATGCGCCGTGCTGCCCTGTGGTCAATCAAAGGGTTGGCGGATACCGCCCTGCCGTTGTTTGAGGCAGCAGATCGGGGTCGGAACTTTCCGCTGCCGGAAGTGATCGAGCCGGAGATTACCTTGCCGCAAATGTCAGAGCGAGCCGGGATGCATGAGGATTACCGGGCTACTGGTCTCAGTCTGAACGGGCATCCGGTCGCGTTTCTACGGGAGGGCCTGCGAAAAGAAGGGATCGTTCGTTGCGGGGATCTTCCGCACCTACGAGATGGGCGCCGGATCCAGCTCACCGGATTGGTGCTGATGCGGCAGAGGCCAGGGACGGCGAACGGCACCATGTTCGTCACGATCGAGGACGAGACCGGAACGGCCAATCTGATTGTCTGGAAAGATGTGCAGGAGAAATACCGCCGCCCTCTTCTCGCGTCTCCTCTTATGGACTGTAAGGGCAGGCTTCAGAAGGAAGGCGATGTGATCCATGTCGTTGTGCTCAGTCTGGAAGACAGGGCACCGTTGCTTCAGGGATCGGAGCTGCTCAAAGCACGGGACTTTCGGTAGAGAAGAGCGCCGTCTCGGCTGATCCAAATCTCGGTGTCGGCTAAACCTTTTCCGGAAGGCATGGGAGAATATCTTTGTTCTCTGCAAACTATAAGATGTTTGTCATACAGCCATTTTCATGCTGGAATAAGCGCGTGACGTTTTTGCGCAAATAATTATTCTCAGCCAGAAAGAATATATATGTGGAACAAAGTAAGAATTATATTCAATTGTTATAAGGAGGCATTAAATTTTGATCGATCAATCTTAGAAAAATTCTTTGGTTTTTTTATTTTTATAATAAGAAAATTCCATAAGGAACATACAAAATTATTTTACGCGATACTTCTTATTTGTGTCGTCTCATTAATACTTAAAAGTTATTTAATTAACATATTCGTATTATTATTAGGTCCTGATATGAAACCAGACGCAAAGCGCGGTCTTATTGAGGTATTTTATCGTTCAAGAAGAGAGATCGTAAGTATACTAACTACATTTTTTGTTTTGACATGGTCTCTTGCCTTATCTTCTAATAATTCCATTATTGAGTTTGGTAAAAATAACGTTCCAAGGCGTGAACAAGTCCGAAAAATTTACGATAGAAATGCTCTACTTATTATAACTATTATTATGTCTTTTGATGTTTACTTTGTATTAAGGCAACATTATCATAATAATCTTCTTATTTCTGCATATGTGATTTTATTCTTTATAATTTCATTTAGTTTTTCGGCATTAATATTCTATGGGTCAAGTTCTAAAAAAGTAACTATTGGTTTTGGGAAGAATTCTTTTATTGAATATTGCGACTTAAAAAGAATAAATTCAACTCAAAGCGAAGATATGAGAGTGTTCTATCGCTCTTGCGTGTCAACTGTAGCTAAGTTTACTACCCTACTTGTCGTAGTTAGACTATTTTATAAGATATCGATAAATAATTAACTAAATATAGTACACAAACTTATTGGAAGGAGATAATTGTTGCATTGATCCCGGAAAAATCACGATAGCGCAAGTCGGCGTAAGGATGTCCGAGATGAAATGGACTTACGACTCTTCGCTATCCCACAGCTAGAATACTGCATATATGTCGGGAAACCTTTGCTTTCCGACAGGGGGCCTGTCACTCTAAGACACCAGCGTGTTTCCCAAACCAACTTTACACTAACGCTAGCGACAAACCCTTACAGTTTGGTAGATGCGGCAGAATTACTAGTTTCCCGACATCTTCATCAGCGATTTGGCTCAGCATGGCGATGCCCAGATTTACAAACGCCCTATGACACATCCTTGAAAGAAAGGAACGTAGATCACGAAGAGGCGGCCCACTAATGTGTCTTGGATATCCCCGAACTCATGGGTCGTGCAGCTCCGCCACCTTCCCAGACACCTATTACCTAAAAAGGGGCCGTAGGCCAGACCACAATCGTCACATAGTGCTGGCAGATGGGGACGTTCACTTCCCCTTGCCAGACAATACCGCCTGATTGGCGGCCACAGCCTTTTGCGAGCTGATTGAATTCAGATCATCTGCAGTTGCATCCGCCTGAACTTTGGCGTTGCCTGTTTGAACCTGCTGCAGCCCGGTCGTTGCCTCTTGGGCCATGTTATCCAGGCTGATCGCACCGGCTGCTTCCGCCGCCTTCGGCGCAACGGCCTTTTCATAGATGATTGGTGCACCATCGGCCGTTGTGGTCGGTGCACCCGGAGCGGGCGCCGTGGCTTCAACAGGCGCAGGCGCAACAGCAACCGGTGTGACGCTCACAGGCTGACCAGGCTGCGCTGTCACCTCCGCCTGAAGAGACGGTGCAGCCGGTGCCGCGACAACAGGCGTGCTGTAAGCTGTGCGGTTAATGATCAGATGATCGGGGCCGGTGGAATCCGTCGGATCCTTGTCATAGATGTCGACAAGTTTGTCGTTACTGCCAAAGCAGAACAGAACCGTGTGCAACTGCGGACGGGTTCCAGCCTTCACTGGCGCCCAGATAACCTGCGCCAACCCCAGGGTGGCAACACTGGTGACAACTTCACCCGCCTTCATGGCCGCACGGCCCCCAGCCGTCAGGCCGGTCGTGTAAATCTTTTAGATATCGCAGGACCGACCGTTCTTCTGGATCGTGCCCTCAGCCTTACCGACCGTGCTGACAACGCCAAAACGGTCCGTATTCTGGTTGAACTGACTGAGCAGCACGGGCTCAGGCGCGGGCATCCCGCTGCTGCAGGCCGCCAGAAGCAGAAGGGCAGAGCTGGAGAAAAGTGTTTTTGAAATGGCTTTCAGTGTCATGACGGACCTGTCGATCACGGTCCCCGCCTGACAAACGGGGACACAGTATGTTGCGTTAGGAAAAGTAATAACCGATTGCTCTTATTCGTCAATAAGCGATTTCGGTTATTATCAAATTGACACTGTGCCCCCCTGCCGTGTAGCGAGAGTTCATGGGAAGACCACCACTCGATATCAAACTCACATCCGTGCGCCTGAATTCCTCCGCGCGAGAGCGGATCGTCCGTCTTGTCGGACAGGGGGGCATGGCGGAGTTTATTCGCGAGGCCGTTGAGAAAGAGTTAAAGCGCCGCGAGCAGTCTCTTCGACGTCAGGGCGATCCGCCTTCAGATCTCTGACGGCTTCTGCCAGCCCTGCCCCCAGAAGCAGAAAGGCAATCCCGCCAAGCGGCATGTTCAGGAAAGCGCTTTGCGACGACAGAGGCCACTCATGCAGGACAGCAGCCCCGAAGAGACCGACACGCCAGGCAATCTCCGGTGCGGAAAGACCGACCTGCCGTCTGGCGGTTCGTCCCAGAACACGCCACCAGCTTCCGATCATTGCGATGAACAGAACGGCTCCTGGAAATCCACTGTTGGTGGCGGCTTCGAGCACATGATTATGGGTGTGCTGAACAC
>NZ_JBDNYY010000039.1:0-12373 GCF_047722525.1 Gluconobacter sp. | reverse complement strand
TGGCCTGCAGGGCATAAAGGCAGTCATCCAGCGGCAGTAAAGTATGCCGGCGAAACGCCACAATCATCGCTTCGTCCGTCTCGGACAGGACCGTTGAGCGCGGCTCTTTAGAACCTGTCTTCTGATCCTCAACCGTTTGACGCTTTCGCCATTTTGCAACTGTTTTCGGGTTGATCCCGAACTCCTTGCTCAGCGTCGCGAGCGAAGCCTGCGATCGCTGTATTGCCGCTCGCACGGCGTGCGTGGTCGTGGCGCTCCCATGACGTATCTGTCCCATAAGGCTTCCTTCCACCCGCGTGAAATTAATACCCCATCAAATCCCGGGACTAAACACCTAGCGTGCAATTTTTAACAGATCGTGCCGTGACCCCAAAAACGGCAACACCCGGAAACGTTCCATGTTCCAGAAAGCCTGCCTGTCACGTCAGAAGCTGGTCATGCCTGTTCATCAAAACCATCGGCAAGCATGTTTGTCAGTGTATCCGCCATGGAATGAAACTGCTCCGTGCGCATGATCGTGGCGTCGCGTGGCCGGGGGAAGGGGACGTCAACCTCGTGGGCGATGCGGCCGGGGCGGGGCCTGAGCACGATGATACGATCCGCAAGGAACAGGGCCTCCGCGACATCATGCGTGATCAGCAGGGTGGTGATCTGCTGCGTGCTCCACAGCCGCATGAGCTCAAGGTTCATGCTGCGGCGCGTGACGGCATCCAGCGCGCCAAAGGGTTCATCCAGCAGCAGGACTTCTGGCGAAAGCACCAGCGCACGCGCAATGGCCGCGCGCTGGCGCATGCCGCCGGAAAGCTGGCCGGGTCGTGCATGGGCAAAATCCGCCAGCCCGACCCGCCGGATCAGGTCGTCCACCCGTGCCTGATCGACCGGATGCCCGGCCAGGCGGAAGGGCAGGCTGATGTTCGCCGCGATCGACAGCCACGGCAGCAGGGCCGCATCCTGAAAAGCGACACCCAGACGATGGGCGCGCGACAGTTCGGCAGGCGCCACACCTTCCACCCGGATCTGTCCCGCGCCGGGCGTGTCCAGTGCCGCGATCAGGCGCAGGATCGTGCTTTTCCCGCAACCGCTCGGCCCCAGCAGCGCGACGAATTCACCTTCCCGGATGGCAAGGGAAATGTCGTCCAGCACCAGAATGTTCCGGCCGTCATTCAGCTGGAACGTCTTGGAGACATGGCTCAGCTCGATTGCCGGGACGCGCTGCATCAGCACTGGACCATCGCGTCAAACCTTTCCATGATCCTTGCCCTGCGTTCATTCACCCTTGCGCGCAGGGCCTCAATATCGATGTTGAGCAGCCTGCGGTCACGCATCACCACCGCGCCGTCGATAATGACATCGCGCACATCCCGCCCGACCACGCAATGCGCTGCAAGGAAAAGCGGGTCCATCGACCCCATGTGATCAAGGTCGGATGTCTCCACCAGGATCAGGTCCGCACGGCGCCCGACCTCCAGACAGCCCAGTTCGTCCCCCATTCCCACGGCGCGCGCGCCGCCACGTGTCGCGATCCTGAGCAGGTCTTCCCCGGACATGGGAACACGCTGGTGATAGGCATGGCCAATGGCCGCGGCCTGACCGACCCGTGCGGCATGGGCGACCTGAAAGAGGTCGAGCGTAAAGGCCGAGGCCGCGCCATCGGTTCCCATTCCGATATCCACCCCGCGCCGCCACATTTCCTGCAGGCGGGGCACGCCGATCCCGTAATTGCCAAAGGCGCAGTGGCAGGCAGACATCCGGTGCGTGGCGTAAAGGTCAACTTCCTCGGCAGACAGGATGACCGAATGGGCGCAGTGCAGGTGTGGCCCAAGCGCGCCAAGGTCGTTCAGGTATTCGGTGGGGCGCTTGCCGTGCTGTTCCAGCGCGTAATCCACCTCATACGTGCCTTCAGCCAGATGGGTATGGATTTTTACGCCGTGGGCGCGGGCCGCATCCGCCATGCCTGCGATCAGCGTGGGACTGCACACGATGATCTGGCGCAGCGACATCCAGGCCCTGACCCGGGCGTGATCGCGCCACCGTTCAACCAGGGCGATGTTCCTGGCCAGCGCCTCGTCCGTCGTCATCATCATTGATGGCGGCATGTCCCTTCCTGCAAAACTGGTGTTCAGGTCCGATGTCGTCAGGGCGACAAAACCGCGAATGCCGGTTTCAACCGCCGCCCGGGCCATTTCATCAGGGTGGGGGCCACCGGCTTCGGCAAAACAGGTCGTGCCGCACATGATCATGTTGGCATAGGCCAGCAGGCCGCTCAGATAGATGTCTTCGGGATCGAGAAGGGCCTCGAACGGAACATAATAGTTTTTCCATGGCGGGTTGCGCAGCGGGCCGAGGCGGCTCATCTCAGCCAGCTTGCCGCGCAACAGCTGCTGCGCGGTATGGACATGCGCATCAATCATGCCGGGCATGGCGATCCGGCCCCGTCCGTCAATCATGGTCGTGGCGGCAATGTCGCCAATATCGGTCCGGGGACCGACATGCGCCAGCCGGCCGTTGCTTATGACGATGACGCCATCACGAATGACGTCCCCGGCATCGTTCATTGTTACGATATCGCATCCATGGATGACGATATCCGCCTGAGAGGGAAGCGCCATGTCAAATTCCTTTAAAGGCTTCGGGAACAACCGTGAAATCGGCAATCCGGTCGATATCGGGCAGGGCCGTGCGCCCCGCCGCGCGGGCGGCGGCATACATCGGCCCGACCATCATGTCCCGATCGAGGGAGAGAAGCGGGCGCGACGGCATGCCGCGATAATGGGTGAAGGGGATCTGGCTCCTGTTCTGCAGGATCTGCTGGTCAAGGTCGAAGCCGTAATCCTCGCCATATTTTTCAACCACCAGACGGGCAGCGACCGCGGGATCGGTTTCGTTGAAGGTCCACCCCTGTATCAACGCACGCAGGAAGGCCACGACGCGGGGCCGGTTCTGCGTAAGGTAGGCGCGGGTCGTCACCAGAAGGGCGGCAGGGGTGACGAATCCCAGATCGGCGAAATTCGTGAAAATGAAGTCCCTGTCCTGTTTCAGGCCCATCATTTCAAGCATGAGCTTCTGGTTGGTATCGAACCCCACGAACGCGTCGCCCTGCCCGTCAAGCAGCGGATCGGGGGCAAAACCGGCCGGGACGAAGGTCCATTGCCGGGGCAGGCCCGCAATGGCGAGCACGGCATTGATTGACGTCGTCTCGTTAATGCCCTGTGCAAGGATGCGCAGGCCAAGCAGGTCGCGCGGCACACGCACGGGGTGGGCGGGCAGTGAAATGACCCCGAGCGGATTGCGGGGCATTTCGGTGCCGAGTATCACAAGGTCATTGCCACGTGCGACCGCATCCAGAAACGGCAGCCATGACATGTAGGACAGGTCGGCCCGTCCCGCCGCCAGCATGACGGCCGGGTCTGGCGCATTGGGGCCGCCCGCTGTCCATGTGACATCCAGCCCCTGATCACGGAAAAACCCGCGATCAAGGGCAATCCATTCGCCTGCGTACTGGACATTGGCAATCCAGCCGAGCTTCAGCCTGACAACCGGCAGGGACCGGGTTTCGGCTGCCCGTGTGGAACCGGGTGCCGCAGCACAGCACAGGGCAAGGCTGGCGAGGAACGATCTTCGATGCCATTTCATGCCATGCCCCCCGTATGCTGTCCCGGCCTGCCCCGAAACATGTCACGCAATTTTCTTCCTGATGGAAAAATGTTACTTTATTTTCTAAATGAGCGTCAACGTGTAAATTATGTTACTGACATGATGGATGCAGGTCGCTATCATCGTTTCTTGGGAGTTATGATTCCAATGCAGGCCACGCCACGCATTGCCACGTTTTCCCGCCGACTGTTCATATCCTGAGGGGGAGGGTGCGACATGCCCGTCCAGTATTCACGGAAGCGTAGCACGGGAACGAAACACAGGGGTGATGGCGCAGGCCACACGATCCTGCGATCCCGCCACGGACATGCCCCGATACATCGCCACGGTGCGACAGCATGAAATACGTCACCCACTTCCGCGCAGCCATCACTGCGGCCGTCGGGTTCGCGGTTATCCTGGTCCTGTGGCAGGTTATCGGGAATGCAAAACTGCTTGGCCCGACCTTTCCGCCACTGAGCAGTGTCATCGCCAGCCTTACGGTGCCATACCGCCGGCATCTCTATATCCGTGCAAGTCTGGCAACGCTTTCGACAGCGGCATGGGGATATGGCATCGGGCAGGCAGGGGGGCTTGCAGCCGCGCTGTTCGGGCATCTCCTGCCTTTTTCCCGGGCCGGGCTGGACCGGCTGGCAAGCGTTATCCATGCCATACCCATGATCGCGCTGGGGCCGCTGTTCATGGCCGTGCTGTCCCCTGTCTGGGCCGGGACGGCCATCGCCGCGATCGGGGTCTTTTTCGTCTCCTACATCGCAGGCTGTACTGCGATTGAGTCGGCCGCGCCAACGCATAGGGACCTGTTCCAGATATTCGGCGCGTCCCCCCTGCGCAGGCTGTGGCTGCTTGATGTCCCGTCCGCCCTGCCGGCACTGGTAACCGGATTGCGGCAGGCCGTGCCAGTGGCTTTCCTGGGCACCATACTGGGCGAATGGTTCGGCTCCGCCCATGGTCTTGGGCTGCTGATCCTCAGCGCGATGGAAAACTTCCAGATCGCCCTGCTGTGGAGCACGGTCATTCTGTGCTGTGGGCTGTCACTCATCATTTTTGTCCTGCTTGGCTATGTCGAACGTATCGTGGGACGGCATTACCGATGAAACGTTTCCTTGCGCGCTGGTGGGGGCCGTGCCTGCTGCTGCTGGCCTGGCAGGTCGGGGTGCAGGCCAGCGGGGTCAACCAGATCGTCATGCCGCACCCCATGGCTGTCCTCATGGATATGGCGTCCAACCCGCTGGTTTATGGCCGCGCCGCGGCAGGGACGCTGCTGGTCGCCGTTCCGGGCCTTACGGCGGGACTGGCGATGGGGGGCATGCTGGCGCTGCTGTGCCAGTTTTCCGCAGTCATGGAATATCTGCTGACGCCACTTGCAATGATGCTGTCTTCCATCCCGGTTGTGGCCATCATTCCTGTTCTGTCGCGCCTGTTCGGGTATCACATGACAACGCTGATCATCATCGTGGCCATCATCTGTTTTCTGCCTGCCTTCGTATACATGCACGCGGGACTGCGGTCGGTTCCGGCGGGCAGTCTGGATGTCTTCAGCGTGTTCGGGGCTGGCGCGCGGGCACGGCTGCTGCTGCTTCGACTGCCAGCATCCGTGCCATCCTGTATGACAGCCCTGCGTATCGCGGCCCCGACCGCGATCCTGGCGAGCCTGACCGCCGAATATCTTATGCAGACAGGGGGGCTGGGTGCGCTGTTCCGTATTACAACAGCCGAATTCCGGTCCGAACGCGCCTTCGGGTGCAGCCTTGTGGCGATGGTGCTGTCGGTCTGCTGTTTCTTTCTGGCCCTGCATGCCGAACGGGCCGTAACCCGGCGCTGGCGATAGGAAAGGGGACGTGATGCACATCACGGTTGTGGCTGACCTGAAAACAACGCTGGGCGAAAATCCGTTATGGGATGCCGATACGCAGCGCATCTTCTGGGTGGACAGCCTTGGCAGGCGCCTGTTTCGCGCGACAGCCGATGGACAGGAAATCCGGGCATGGGATTTTCCCGCCAGCATCGGTTCAATGGCGTTACGTCATGGGGGCGGGGCGGTTGTCGCATTGCGCACGGGGGTCTTCATGCTGGATTTCCACACCGGCGCCCTGACCCGCGTGGTGGATCCCGGACATGACCGGGCGCACCTGACGCTGAATGACGGCAAGGTTGACCGGCAGGGCCGGTTTATCTTCGGCTCCATGGTTGTCGATGCGGCGGAAAATCGTTTTGCCGCACTGTACCGCCTTGATACCGACCTGTCATTACACCGGCTGCGTGGCGGGATTGGTGTCAGTAACGGGCCATGCTGGAGCCCCGATGGGTGCCGTTTCTATTTCTCCGACACCCATTCGAACGAAATGATGGTGTACGATTACGTCACGGCTGAAGGCGCCCTGTCGCGCGGGCGGCCCTTTGTCACCCTGCCGAGCGACGGGACCGGCAGGCTTGATGGTGCCTGCGTCGATGCCGAAGGCTGTGTCTGGAGCGCGCATTGTGGCGCGGGGCAGATCGTGCGTTACCAGCCCGACGGCACCATTGACCGGGTCATCCAGATGCCAGTGCGGCGTGTGACCAGCGTTGCCTTTGGCGGGGCAGGACTGGACATCCTGTTTGTCACATCCATGGCGCATGGCTTGCAGCCCGACGCGGTGGCCGACCACCCTCTGCGGGGGGCCCTGTTTGCCGTGCATGGCCTTGGCGTGACGGGCATGGCCGAACCCCGTTTTGCCGGTTGAGCCTGTTTCCCCATGATTTTGCAAGTCGCGCGGAAAAAACGACTACAGTGCGGAAACCGGGTTTCATGAAGAAGGAGAGTTGCCACGACGCGCAATGCGCTGCAGAAAACATCCCCTAGGCGCGTATTCACCGTCTGTATGCGTCCGCCCTGCCTGCCATGTCCCATCCATTGCGGGAGGGAATGGGGCTGGATGAAATGATGATAAGGCCAAGTCAGGATACTGCCGAATGCAGCCACCCACATCCCTGCCACCACACAGCCCCATGGCGGAACGGATTGCCCGCGTCTATCCGGATCTTACGCAGGCGCTCAGGGATCTTGCCGATTTCGTGGTGGATGAGCCGATCAACGCCGCACGCCTGAGCATTCATGACATTGCAGCCCATGTCGGTGTTTCGACCGCAACCGCCAACCGGCTGGCGCGTGCGCTGGGATTTTCCGGCTATGCGGCATTCCGGGCGGAACTGATCCGCAGTTTTGAATCTGCTTTCGTGCCGGTTGACCGCCTGATCAGGAACCTGAATGGGCGTTCGAACGCGCTGGAAGTCATGGCCGCCTCCCTGCAGGAAGACGTACGCAATATCGAGGCGACAATACGCGGACTGTCCGCGGAGGGCTGCAGTCATGCCGTCCAGGCCATCCTTACGGCACACCGCATTTATGTGGTTGGCATGGAGAATGGCAGTCATCTTGCGGCCATGCTGTCCAATGGCCTTGATATCTACCGTGGCAATATTGATTCCGTTGGCATTACGGGCGGCGGGGCTACTGCTGCGCGCAGGGTGCGCCGGTATGGCAGCCGGGATCTGGTCATTGCGGTGGCCTTTCCCCGTTATATGGCTGACACGATCACGGTCGCACGGGACGCGCGGGCACAGGGCGCGCGTGTCATGGCGATTACCGACAGCCCGGCTTCACCACTGGCGGCCCTGACCGATCTTGTCCTGTATGTCACGGCAGAGCGCCAGTTCGCCGCCAATTCGGATGCAAGCGTCCTGGCAATGATGGAGGCACTTTGCGCGGCGGTTGCCCACAGCACGCGCGGCGCGGTGGATTCCGCCAACAAGTACACGCGCACGATCCTGCGTTGGCTCGATATGGATTCACGTCCCGGCAATTCCGGCAGCCCCAGGCGGACGACCACGACACGGAAATAAACAAACGATTACATCACAATACAATATTCATATCCGTGGAAGCTGCTTTTTTAGAACAGAATTCTGTCCTGACGCTTTGTGAAAACAGCTGTACCAAAACTTTCATAAGGTTTTCAGGACATTTCACAGACAGACGACCCGGAAGGGTCTGCCTGTGAATCTGGTGAAGTCAAAATATAAACGACAACCTATTTTCCTGTTGTCGGTCCTGCATGTTCTTATGCCCGGAAGCAATGTCTTCCTGATCCATGCGCATAAATATCAATCGAACCAAATATATTCCCGTGCCGGACGGAAAGCCTGATCCTGTTCAGGCTTTCCGTCCTCTGGCTTCAGAAACCTGTCGACACCGTCACCATCGCAGCAGAGGTACTGGCGACGTAATAGGCTGGCGAGTTCTGCGCGACTGTCTGACCATTGGCCGCCGTCGTCTGATAGGCGTTGGTGGTTACGGCTTCCACGCCTGACAGATAATGGAAATCACCAACTGACGGGACATCCACGCCAGCACCGCCCCGTCAGGCCCGGAGCGCATCAGTTAGGAGAGGATGTTGGTGTCGAGAACGATCACCCCCCGAAATCCATGTCCCTGATGGCCTCACGGGACACGGGAGGCAGGTCTACCCCGTCCAGCCTGGCAAAACGCTGATAAATGGCCTGACCGGCATCTACGCCTTGGGACACTTCAGTGGAAAGAGCCGAGCACAGGATATCGCGCACCTCTTCCTCCATAGAGCGTCCATGCCGTGTTGCGCGCAGACGGAGCCTGTGGAGGCCATCGCATCGGATATATTCTGAATTGCGTTAAGGGAAGATGGACCCTGAGCCCGCCCTCAAGCGGATCGCCTTACGCCTGCGAGAGCCATTTCACGGTAGACTGTAGCGCGACCGAGGCCGAGTTGCCGTGCGGCTTCGGTGGGTGATACCCCCGCTTCTACAAGCTTGAGCGCAGCGTTCGCCTTTTTCGGGTCGAGTGGTCGGCGTCCTGGCAATTTTCCCTTGGCGCGCGCGGCGGCGATGCCGTCCTTGGTCCGTTCGGCGATCAATCGTCTTTCGAAATGCGCGATCGATCCGAACACGTGAAACACAAGTTCGCCCGCCGCCGACGAGGTGTCGATTTTTTCTTCCAGGCTGAGCAGGGCGACACCACGCTCTTTCAATTCCGTCACAATTTTCAACAGCTCGCCAAGCGATCGACCAAGCCGATCAAGGCGCACTACCGCCAACGTATCCCCGGCACGGGCGTAAGCAAGCAACTCGTCAAGGCCTGGGCGGTCCATCGACTTGCCCGAGCGCACGTCGGTAAACACCTTTATCGCGCCAGCCTGTTCGAGCCGCATGGCCTGCCCGGCAACATCCTGATCACTGGTGCTTACCCGCGCATACCCCAGAATGCCGCTCATCCACCGTCTCCCAACCGCTCGGTCTGTGGACGTCTGAGGCGTAGACGCACCGCAGACCCTAAACCCGTCCAGAGACTACGTCTCAATAATACCTTAAGTCCACAGTTCTTCTTACCCATTTGTGGACGGATTTATCATGGCACGACGCGATCTCCTGACCGATAGCGAACGCCACGCGCTGTTCAGCGTGCCCGATACGCGCGAGGATCTGGCGCGACACTATATATTATCGCCGCGAGACCTCGCACTGGTTGTTATGCGACGGGGTGACGAAAACCGTCTCGGCTTCGCTGTGCAACTCGCGCTGATGCGCCATCCGGGTTTTGGATTTACGCTCGAAGGCAGCGCGCCCGAACACCTCGTCGCGTTTATGGCGGAACAGATCGATGTGCCCGCATGGGCGTTCGACAACTACGCCTTGCGACCCGCGACCGCGTCGGTCCATGCCCGCGAAGTCGGAGACGCTCTCGGGCTTCGTGGTCCGACCAATGCCGACTTGCCATTGCTGATTGAGGCTGGAGCGAAAGCCGCCTGGTCAACCGATCGCGGCTTGCCAATTGTAAGCGGCATCATGGAAGTGCTGCGTGCAGATGGCATCACGCTACCATCACAATCGGTTATCGAACGCGCTGGAATTGCGGGGCGCGCCCGCGCTCGGAAACGCACTTACGACGCACTGCTCGCGTACGTGTCTGTCGAAAGCCTGGCCAAACTCGACGCCACGTTGATCGTCGATCCGAAAACCGGAGTGACGTCGCTCGCCTGGTTGCGCGAAATCGCTACTGTGCCAACGCCGGACAATGTGCGTGGGCTACTTGATCGATTGGCCTACTTGCGCGCTATCGAGCTACCCGTCACCATCGGGAACGCTATTCATGCTGATCGGTTGCGACAGCTTATCCGAGAAGGGCGTGCCTCGTCCGTGCAACTCATCGGACGTTATACGCCATCTCGTCGGCGAGCGACGCTGGCGGCGATGATTCTGGACCTGGAAACACGACTGACCGACGCTGTGCTCGACATCGCCGATCGCATCATCGGTGGCAGCTTCACGCGCGGGAACAACAAGCAGAAAAGGAGCTATGCCGAGACCACGCGCGACGTGGGGCATATCATGCGCCTGTTTGACCAGACCGTTGCCGCCTTGGCTGAGGCACAGGAAATCGGGATGGAAGGCTTTGCCGCAGTTGATGCGGCGGTGGGCTGGGACAAGCTGCTTCGCGCACGCGGTCAGGCCCGGCAGATAGCCGACCTGACCGCGGAGAGTCCGCTCGTCCGGGCGGCGGACCAGTGGAGCCGGCTGCGCAAATTCGCGCCGCTTTTCCTTGAGGCAATCGATTTCAAGGCAGGGCGGGGGAGCGCCTCGACGATCGCGGCGTTGAACACGTTGCGCGAGATGAATCGTTCGGGAAGCCGCGATGTACCACCAGACGCGCCGATGCCGTTCCGCAAGGAATGGCGGACTCTGGTCAGGGCGGGCGGCGGAAAACCTGATCGCCGGTTATGGGAAACCGGGGTTCTGGCGCACCTGCGTAATAAATGGCGCTCCGGCGACATCTGGGTTGAACGCTCCGCCAACTACCGCAAGTTCGACAGCTATATGCTCTCCTCCGCAGAGGTGGAAGGATCGAAGAACCCTTTATTGATACGCTTGGCTGGTGATTTCAGGCTTGTGGTGATTTGATTGACTACTTTTGGGTTCGTTTTCGATCTGCGTTTTGAGCAGATCGAGTGCCGCCACCCGCTGGATTGCTATGCATTCGCGCTGATCCGCTCCAGGAAGAGGAAGCGGCGCATATTATAGACGATATTGGCCAGGCCGATCCTCATGGTGGCCCGGGTGATACCGACAGTTCGGACGAACAGACCCATTTGCGATTTCTGATCGGCAAAGACGTGCTCAACACGGGATCGGATCACGGACTTTCCGGCATTCGATTTCTGGATATGCCGAGGCATAGGTTTGAGATGCGGCTTCTTCCTGTGAACCTTTGAGACAAAACCCTGCTTTTCCATGAAGTCTTCATTGGCTTTGGAGCGATAGGCGGTATCCGCCCAGACGCCTGAGGCCGTATTGGTTTTATCCAGCAGCCCTTCTCTCAATCGCGCGCCATCATTGGCGGCGGCATCCGTCGTCTTCCATTTCCGGATGAACCGAAACTTCCGGTCGATGGAAATGTGGGATTTGTATCCAAAGAACGGGATGGCGAGATCACTCGACGGCATGGTTCCATCATCCTGCCGCTTCGCTTTCGTGAACTTCAGCGTCCAGCGCGCATGGCGATCCTTGTGGGACAATTTGGATGGCTTGTCCTGCCAGTCTTCAGGAATACGTCCTGCCCGGAGATCCGCTTTCTCAGCGTTGGTATTGCGCTGCTTCGGAGCCGCTACGAGCGTGGCATCCAGGATCTGGCCTGACATCGGCAGATAACCAGCGCTGCGCAGGGTCGCATCAAAGCGCTCAAACAGTCTTTCAATGGCCCCCGCCTGTGTCAGGCGTTCACGGAACAGCCAGATTGTTTTGGCATCGGGCACCCGATCTGAAAGTCCCAGACCAAGGAAACGCATAAAGGAGAGGCGATCGTTGATGAGATACTCTGTCCGCTCATCAGACAAATTGTTGAGCGTCTGGATCACCAGGATCTTGAACATCAACACCGGATCAAATGGCGGTCGCCCGCCCTTGCTTCCATCTGAATAGGCCAGAGCCTTCTCCAGATCAGGGCGGAACACCTCAAAATCCACAGTCCGGGAAAATGCCTCAAGCTGATCGCCAAGCCCGCTCAGCCGAGCAAGCCGCTCTTCAACATCAAAGAAACCAGACTGCTTCATCATCCATTCCGTCAATCAATGCAGGAGTGATGGAATCACACAGAGAGTCTCAAAACCAGAGGGTTTTTCGAACCCTCCAGGTGACGATGTCCGCCAAAGCACAGCGACTTCGCGAGTACCTTTGCACGAGAGAAAACATCCCGCAGGCGATTATCATGGCGTTTGATGGTCATCGAAGATCGATAGATACCAGCAAAAACGGATGTATGATGCGGAATTGTCCCTGATGTAACATCGAAAGACGATCCAGTTGCGCGACGGGCAGCCAGAGACGACCGTCCGGAGCAAGGCAAGGTGCATCCGCCCAGTGCAGACGTGAATCAGAGAGCAGTCTCTTGATCTGCCCGGAAACGTCCCTTCGATAGACACCGTCATCCTTCAGATTGGTGAAGTAAAGGTTTCCTGCAGTATCCATGGCGCTGCCCCCAATTGGAGGTAAATCTGCCCATGGCTGAACAGCCGCAGACAGATCAGTTGATGACACATCAGGATCATCAAGCAGTGCTGTCGGGATGCGGGACCACGGCCCTTCAAGCGGCCCGAAATACAACCATTTCCCGTCCGGACTCACTTCAAGCGGATCGACATTCACCAGAAGCGGCTGA
>NZ_JBDNYY010000038.1:0-12937 GCF_047722525.1 Gluconobacter sp. | reverse complement strand
CGCCCCGGAAGCCCTAGAAGTGAGCCCCGCTGCGTCGGTGAACGGGCTTATACGGCCACCTCACCACACTGTCAAACAGAATCAGACGCGCACTTGTCCACATTCCCAACACCCAAAAATCCCCCACAAAAACAACTTATCCCCGTTACCCATTCGAATTTCGTAATGATAAAAAGGCGAAAAAAGCGCCTCTCGGGCGCTTTTTTCTGTCGTTTTCTTTGAATTTCCCAGTTTGTTGCTCGTTCAACGTCTGTTGGGCACACAAACTCGCGCGTTATCGCGCCTTACGCCTCGCATAGCGTCCTTTAGGAACGCGTCCCCTGCCCCGAAATTAAGGCACTGAGGCAGAGCTGTGAGGCTTCTGAGTATGAGACAACGCGCGCCCCTCACAAAAAATCCTGAACACCCTCAGATAATACGCTTGATGGTTAGGCACGTCGTCATTTCAGGCAACGACGCATATCTACGGCTGTAGAATTCTGAGAAATGGCAAAGAAAAACCCGCTTCACCTTGCGATGAAGCGGGTTTTTGCAAACCTGATCTGAAAAGACCCTTCAGGCCGGACCATGTTCCTGAACAGCTTCCAGTTCGGCGCGAACCGATTGCAGTTCGCGGCTGATCTGATCGTGCATGTCCACGTCGTTCGGACCGATTTCGGCCCAACGGCTTTCCAGATCCCGCAGACGGCTTTTGGCCTCATCCACAGACAGCTCACTCATAAGCTGGGCAGAATCAGCCAGAATGGTGCAGTGATCCGCGCCCATATCAGCGAAGCCGCCCGTCACGAAGTAACGGTCCACGATCTTGTCACCCTGATAGAGGGCCACAACGCCGCCCCGCAGCTGAAGCATCAGCGGTGCGCGGTCTGGCATGGCTGCAATATCGCCTTCCATGCCCGGGACCACGGCCATGTCGACGTCACGTTCGACAAGGCGCTTTTCCGGGCTGACGATCTCGATGCGAAGCGGCATCGGATCAGGCCTCCTGCTTCATCTTCTCGGCCTTCGCTACGGCCTCGTCGATGTCACCGACCATGTAGAAAGCGCCTTCCGGGAGGTGATCGTACTCACCGGCTACGACAGCCTTGAAGGAACGGATCGTGTCTTCCAGCGACACCAGCTTGCCCGGGGCGCCTGTGAAGACTTCGGCCACGTGGAAAGGCTGGGACAGGAAGCGCTGGATGCGACGCGCGCGGCCAACGATCTTCTTGTCGTCTTCGGACAGCTCGTCCATGCCGAGAATCGCGATGATGTCCTGCAGACCCTTGTAGGTCTGGAGCGTCTGCTGGACCTGGCGGGCGACCTGGTAGTGCTCTTCACCAACGATCTTCGGATCGAGCGAACGGGACGTGGAATCCAGCGGATCAACAGCCGGATAAATGCCCATTTCAGCGATCGAACGGTTCAGAACCGTCGTTGCATCAAGATGCGCGAAGGTCGCGGCCGGAGCCGGATCGGTCAGATCGTCAGCAGGGACGTACACGGCCTGAACGGACGTGATGGAGCCCTTCTTCGTGGACGTGATACGCTCCTGCAGGGCACCCATTTCGGTGGCCAGCGTCGGCTGGTAACCCACTGCGGACGGGATACGGCCCAGAAGTGCGGAGACTTCGGAACCGGCCTGCGTGAAGCGGAAGATATTGTCCACGAAGAACAGGACGTCCTGGCCTTCTTCGTCACGGAAGTATTCTGCAAGCGACAGACCCGTCAGGGCCACGCGCGAACGGGCTCCCGGCGGCTCGTTCATCTGACCGTAGACCAGCGCAACCTTGGAACCCTCGGTCGAACCGTCTTCAGCGATCTTGATGACGCCTGCGTCCTGCATTTCGAAATACAGGTCGTTACCTTCACGGGTACGCTCACCCACACCAGCGAAGACGGACACGCCGCCATGTGCCTTGGCGATGTTGTTGATGAGTTCCTGAATGATGACCGTCTTGCCGACGCCAGCACCACCGAACAGACCGATCTTACCACCCTTGAGGTACGGGCAGAGCAGATCGACGACCTTGATGCCGGTCACGAGGATCTCGGACGCAGCAGCCTGCTCTTCAAAAGACGGAGCCGGACGATGGATCGGGAAGCGCAGTTCGCTGTTGATCGGACCGCGCTCGTCGATGGGCTCACCAACGACGTTCAGGATACGGCCAAGCGTTGCCGGGCCAACCGGAACCATGATCTGCTTGCCCGTGTCACGGACTTCAGTGCCGCGGACCAGACCATCGGTCGTGTCCATGGCAATGCAGCGGACCTGACGCTCGCCGATTTCCTGGGCAACTTCCAGAACCAGCGTGTGATCGCCGTTCTGGACATGCAGGGCGTTCAGGATGAAGGGAAGATCGCCTTCGAACTGCACGTCCACGACCGGACCACGCACCTGGGTGACGCGGCCGACCACGTTGTTGGCAGCTCCGGCAGAAGGGGTAAGGGTTTCAGACATCGGATTCGTCTCCTGCGTGATCTCAAACGGCTTCTGCGCCGGAGATGATTTCGATCAGATCGTTGGTGATGTTGGCCTGACGCGTGCGGTTGTACTTCTGCGACAGACGATCGATGGCCTTGCTGGCGTTGCGGCTGGCATTGTCCATCGCGGTCATCCGCGCACCCTGCTCTCCAGCAGCGCTTTCCAGCATGGCCGAGAAAATCTGGACCTGCAGGTTGCGCGGCAGAAGCTGCGTCAGGAGCGTTGCCTCATCGGGCTCGAATTCGTACTGCGCCGTGTCGGCATCAGGGGCGGCATTGTCGTTCTCGGGGACCGAAAGCGGAACCAGAGGCGCCTGAACCGGAACCTGCGTCATGGCGTTGAGGAAGCGGTTATAGACCAGCGTGCAGCGGTCGATCTCGCCCGCATCCAGCATGGTCGCGATCCGGCTTCCGATATCGGTCGCCTTGTCGAAACCCACATCCTTGCCATCACTGCCCGCCAGACGATCAGTGATCATCTCCGGATAGTGACGCACGAGAATGTCTGCTCCCTTGCGGCCGACCGGCAGGATGCGGACCGTCTTGCCCTCAGAGACAAGCGTGTCGACCAGTTGACGGGCACTGCGGACGATATTGGCATTGAAGCCGCCGGCAAGACCACGGTCAGAAGTCAGCACCACCACGAGATGGGTCTGATCCTTGCCCGTTCCCGCCAGAAGACGCGGCAGACTGGCTGCGTCCTCACCACGGGTTGCCGTCGCCAGCTCCGCCATCATGCGACGCATGGCGACGGCATAGGGGCGGGCCGCTTCGGCCTGCATCTGGGCGCGTCGCAGCTTGGAGGCTGCGACCATTTTCATCGCGTTCGTAATCTTGCGCGTCGATTTGACGCCCGTGATCCGTCCACGCAGTTCCTTCAGCGAAGCCATGGGCTATCCTCAGGCCGAAAAGCGCTTGCCGAATGCTTCGAGCAGCTCCTTGAGCTTGCCTTCCGTCTCCGGCTTGATCTGGCGGTCATTGCGGATGACCGTCAGGATGTCAGAGCCCGCACCGCGCAGCTCGGACAGGAGAGCGGCTTCATAGGCCACAACCTTGTCCACGGCGATCGGATCAACGTAGCCACGCGTACCGGCGTAAAGAACAACAACCTGTTCTTCAACGGGCAGCGGGGACGTCTCAGGCTGCTTCAGCAGCTCGACCAGACGGGCACCACGATCCAGCTGCTTGCGGGTTGCGGCATCCAGGTCGGAAGCGAACTGCGAGAACGCAGCCATTTCACGATACTGGGCCAGCTCCAGCTTGATCTTGCCGGCAACCTGCTTCATCGCCTTGATCTGGGCTGCGGAACCCACACGGGACACCGAACCACCGACGTTCACGGCCGGACGGATACCCTTGTAGAACAGGTCCGTCTCAAGGAAGATCTGACCGTCCGTGATGGAGATCACGTTGGTCGGGATGTAGGCTGCCGTATCGCCAGCCTGCGTCTCGATGACCGGCAGGGCCGTCAGGGAGCCGCCGCCATTGGCGTCGGACATCTTGGCCGCACGCTCCAGCAGACGGGAGTGCAGATAGAACACGTCACCCGGGAAGGCTTCACGAGCCGGCGGACGACGCAGCAGCAGAGACATCTGGCGGTAGGCCACAGCCTGCTTGGACAGATCGTCGTAGCAGACAAGAGCGTGCATGCCGTTGTCACGGAAATACTCACCCATGGCGCAGGCCGTGTACGGTGCGAGATACTGCATCGGAGCAGCATCGGACGCCGTAGCAGCAACAACGATGGAATATTCCATCGCGCCATGCTCGGTCAGCGTGCGGACCAGGTTTGCAACCGTGGAGCGCTTCTGACCGATGGCGACATAGATGCAGTACAGGGACTTCTTCGGATCGCCTTCGGCATTGACCGGCTTCTGGGCGACAATGGTGTCGATCAGGATGGCGGTCTTGCCCGTCTGGCGGTCACCGATGATCAGCTCACGCTGGCCACGTCCGATGGGGACGAGCGCATCAATGGCCTTGATGCCGGTCTGCATCGGCTCGCTGACCGACTGGCGCGGCATGATGCCCGGAGCCTTCACTTCGGCACGACGGTATTCGACGTCCGTCAGCGGGCCACGGCCGTCGATCGGGTTACCAAGACCGTCAACCACACGTCCCAGCAGACCCTTACCAACCGGAACTTCAACCACGGACTTCGTGCGCAGGACGGTGTCGCCCTCGCGGATGCCATCGCCGTCGCCGAACAGAACCACACCGACATTGTCGGCTTCGAGGTTCAGCGCCATGCCCTTGAGGCCAGTTCCTTCGAACTCGACCATTTCACCGGCCATGACATTCGTCAGGCCGTAGACGCGGGCGATGCCGTCGCCGATGGACAGGACCGTGCCCGTCTCGGAAACGGTCTCGACCTGGTCGAACGACGCGATCTGCTGCTTGAGGATGTCCGAAATCTCAGCGGGACGGATATCCATCACGCGGCTCCCTTCATGGCGTTCTGCAGGCGGGTCAGGCGCCCGGCGATCGAAGTATCAAACAGTGTGGAACCGATGCGTACGGTCATGCCGCCAAGCAGGGCGGCGTCCGTCCGTTCGGTCATGGACACGCGGCTGTAGCCGGCTTCGGCCAGACGGGCCTGAAGCTGACTGCGCTGTGTGTCCGTCAGAGGCTGTGCGGAGCAGACCTCGGCAACGACTTCGCCACGCAGGGCGGAATCAAGAGCCAGGACACCGTCCAGAATGGATGCAAGATCAGGCAGACGGCGATTGTCGGCGATGACGCCAACGAACCGGCGCAGGACATCTCCGAAACCGAGCTTCGACATCAGGACGTTCGAAACCGTCCGGCCCTGACGGATGTCCATCCGGGCATCAGCCAGAAACTTCCGCAGATCGTCGCTTTCGGCAATGGCGGCACGCAGCGCCTTCACTTCACCCAGAACATCGGAAAGATTTCCCTGCTCCGAAGCGAGGTCATAAAGCGCACGGGCATAGCGCTGGGCCAAGCCCCCTGTATGTCCAACCTGCGGCACCTGTGTCACCGTCACACGCGTGTTCCGTCTCACTAAATCCGCCGCAGAGTGCGGCAGGAACCGGCTTATCCGGTTCCTTGCATCAAAACTGTCCGGACCGGGCATACACGTTCCTGCGCAGGATTCGTCTGAAACCCGGTCCTCCACTTGGCGCCGCCTCTAGCACGCTGCCCCGTCCCTGCGCAACCGAGACGATCTGCAAATTGCCCGTTCAACTGTCCGGCATCAGGACGCGGGTTTGCGTTTTACCCTACCGGACTGGCATGACGGACGTTCCACGGTGGTTTTCCGGGAGATCTTTCCCCGTTCTGCCCCATGCTTTCGACCGCACGATCCCTGCACAGACCTTGGAGACCCGATGTCCATCCAGAAGCGCCTCTTTTCCCTGCTCGGCGCCCTGTCCGTCCATGCTCTCACCACGACGGCCCAGGCAGCCCCCATCGAAGACAAGCCTTCTTTCCCCACCATTTCCTACTGGGACAACTGGACCGACCCTCAGGGCGTCACACATCTGACAAAGTGCAAGATGTCGACATTCCATGAGGATTCGATCAACCCGGACGGAGAGAAAGTCATGCTCAGCCACCCCCATGAGGGGCCGACGACTGTGACGATGCGCGTGCAGCCTCCCCACTGGAAGGGAGGATGGAACGAAAGCCATCAGGTCCAGTGGATCGTCCCGCTTTCGGGAATCTATTTCGTCAAGGCGATGGACGGCACCAGCGTCGAACTCAATCCGGGCGACATCCTGCTCAGCGAGGATCTGGCGCCCACCGCTCACGGCTCGGAGCCAAAAGGCCATCTGTCAGGGAATGTCGGAGACACCGCCGTCGCATTGCAGGTTCTCCAGTTCGGAGAAGCCACACCGTCGCACGTGCCCTGTCAGTGGCAGTAAGGACTGGACATCGTTTTATCGGGAACCTGGAGCGGGCGAAGGGAATCGAACCCTCCTAAGAAGCTTGGAAGGCTACTGCATTACCACTATGCTACGCCCGCTCAGGTGGGAGTGTCCTTACTCCATCTTTTCCCGCGCCTGCAAGAGGGGAAAATCCAAAATGGAATTTCCACAACAAAGATGTTCGGGGCACTTGACTTTTGTTCCCGAACATTCTCTTTTGCGGCCACTGTCGTTGGCATGACGCCTCAAAACGTCCTGCCCGATGATAGGGGTGTAGCTCAATTGGCTAGAGCGCCGGTCTCCAAAACCGGAGGTTGAGAGTTCGAGACCCTCCACCCCTGCCACTCCTTCTCGCCGGATGTCCTTCCCGACACCGGGAGCGGGTTTTTCATTTGATTCGAGGACGATGGTGTCGGTCAGTACCCCGAAAGACGAGTCGCGGAAAACGGCGCCTCAAAAGAACGGATCCGGCTTCAATCTGGTCGCATACGTTCGTGATGTCCGCGCCGAAGCGAAGCGCGTCACATGGCCGACCCGTCGCAATACCCTGATCACGTCAGGTGCCGTGCTGGTCATGGTTACCGTGACCTGCATCTTCTTCTTCATCGTGGACCAGGTGATCGGCCTCGGCGTCCGCGAACTATTTGGCGTTGGAGGTTAGGTTCGCACCATGGCGAAGCGTTGGTACGTTGTGCATGTCTATTCCGGATTCGAGAAAAAGATCGCGAGTCACATTCAGGAGCAGGCTGCACAGAAAGGCCTTTCCGACCATTTCGAACAGATTCTTGTTCCTTCCGAAGACGTGACCGAAATGCGCCGCGGCCGTAAGGTCAATGCAGAGCGCAAGTTTTTCCCGGGCTACGTTCTCGTCAAGATGGAACTGACGGACGAGGCCTGGCATCTCGTCAAGGACACACCCAAGGTGACGGGCTTCCTCGGAACCCGCAACCGTCCGACACCCATCACGGCTGCTGAAGCCGACCGGATCATGAAGCAGGCCCAGGAAGGCGTCGAGCGCCCCCGTTCCAGCCTGTCCTTCGAGATCGGTGAGCAGGTCCGCGTAGCCGATGGTCCGTTCACCTCCTTCACCGGCATGATCGAGGACGTGGACGACGAGCGTCAGCGCCTCAAGGTCAGCGTTTCCATCTTCGGGCGCTCCACCCCTGTGGATCTGGACTTCACGCAGGTCGAAAAGCTCTGATGCTTTTCAGCCGCTGAATTACCCACAAAAAAAGGCTCCCTCTTCGGGAGCCTTTTTTTGTTCTTGTGCCCTGTGCCTCTCAGTCCGTCACGGGAGGCGGCAGGACGCGCAGTTTTGCAGCCGCCTGATCAGCAATAGCCGCCACACCCTGACTGAGTGCCGCGGTCAGCTTTGACGTGCTGGATGCCACAGGCTCCGCCGACTGCCAGAGCACGGGTGAGGTCACCACAGGTCCGATCATTTTGCCCGCCGGATGGACGGACAGCATTCCGGTTACGAGCGCATGCCCCGCCGAATCGGCTTCGAAGTTGCGAATGGTCAGCTCGACATAGGCTGTCGGCGTGGTGGTAACGGCATCGTCCTGAGCAAAAACGGTCGTCCCGGGCAGACGCTGGGCCAGATCGGTCACCAGCGTGTGGCCCAGCATGTCCGGCAGCGCCTCGCTCCAACTGCTGCCGGAGGCCAACTTGGTCTGGTAGTCCTCGCTGGCCTTCACGATCGTGTCGCGATCCAGCCGCGCGCTGACAACGGGAGTGCGGACCTCGACCACGACCGGTCCTCCCGCTTGGGAGACGCCCGGCAGAGGCGCCAGTGTGTAGAGCGTCGGATCACTACTGCAGGCCGAAAGAAGGCCCGTCAGCCCCAGGGCCCCCACCATGGACAGAAAACGGAGGCGGGACGTCGAAGACTGTTTCATGGCTCAGTTCCTGCGGCCGGTGATGAGAGCGGAAGGATGGTGATCGAGATAATCCGTCAGGAACCGCAGGGAGCGGGACATCTGGGTCAACTGGGTGATCATGTTCTGGAGGCTGCGATGAAAATCCGTGTCGCCGCCATAAGCGCCCAGGACGGACTGGGCATTGCTCAATGTGCCCTGCAGGCTCTTCATCAGTGCCGGCAGGTTCTGGTTGGCGGTTTTCGTCAGTCTGCTCAGGTTCTGGAGCGAATCGCGCAGGGCCGCGAGGGACTGCGTGACTTCAGGACTGTTCAGACGGCCATCCGCATGCGCCAGAAGATCGTTCACATGACCACCGATTTCGGTCAGTGGCATCGCGGCGATCTTGTCGGTGATGGTGGAAACGGATTCCATGATCCCATCCATGCCGCCGGCCTGGCTGGGGAGGACGGCGATGTCGCCTTCATAGGTCAGCGACGTAACCGGAGCGTTCTTGACGAACTGCAGGGCAATCATGGATTCGCCGGTCAGGAAACTGGCGCTCTGGACAGAGGCACGCATTCCGTCGGCCACGAAGGCCTGAAGATATTTCTCCACCGGCTGTTCCCTGCTGTTCTCGATCCGGTCATCCCAGTTGGACAGCATGCGCTCGGGTTCGAGTTCCATATCCACGCGGACACGGGGAAGTTTCGTGGGACCTTCGAGAAGGAGGCGGACATCGGTGACGGTGCCGATCTGCAGGCCGAACATGGTGACCTGGCTACCGCTCGTGAGGCCTTTGACGGACGAGTTGATGTAGGTCACGACACGCAGGCGCTTGTGATAGCGGGCGTTGTCGGCATCGGCTTCGCTGGCATAGAGCTTGAAGACGGAATTGGCAGGCGCGTCAGGCAGGTCGATGTTGCGGCGACGCTCCGGCAACCCGAAAGCGATACCGCCCGAAAACAGGGCCTGAAGCGACTTGAGCTGGACCTTCAGACCACCGGCGCCGAGACCAACCTGAACGCCAGAGACGTTCCAGAAACGGCTGTCCGTGCGCAGATAGTGGTCATACGGCTCCTTGACGAAGGCCTGGATGACGATGGGCCCCTTGCCGCCCGGCGGCATCGTGTAGCCGAGCACCTCACCCACCTGAAGGTCACGGAAGAAGACCGGGGATCCCGGACCGAGCGATCCCAGAGACGGAGAAACCAGCCAGAACGTCTCGCCGGGCTGGTCTGACCGGACGCCCGGTGGCGATTCCAGTCCCTTGAAAGATTTCTGGTAGTGGCCATCATCCATGCCGGGATCCAGCGCGATATAGGCACCGGAGAACAGCGTATCGAGGCCGGTGATGCTGGCCCCGTTGATGCGCGGACGCACGACCCAGAACCGGGTGTGATCGGTCAGGATGTGGGAACTGTTGGCGTTCATCTGCACCGTGACATCGACATGTTTCATGTCGTCACTCAGGGTGATGTCCTGAACCGTACCCAGCGTCACGGCCTTGTTCTTCACCTGCGTCTGGCCCGGTGTGAGGCCGTCCGCCGTCTCGAACGTGATGGTGATGACGGGACCACGCGTGGCGAAATGCTCCCACGCCAGCCATCCGGCGATGAGGATGGCCACCACCGGAATCAGCAGAATGAGGGAGAAGCGGGTGCGGCGCACCGGGGCTTCCTTCGGCGAGACCGTTGGCTCCCCCCGGTTGTTTCGGGAATCGCTCACGCGCGTCCAGGCTCCATGTCAGTAGGGTCAGAAGAAGGCAGATGCGGAACAGGGCCGGATGGGGACGGTGTCTCCTCCGGGGGCCTGCTGTCCACTGCGTGGCCTGCGACCGTGCCATTAAGGCCGGCTGCATCCCACATGCCGCGGGGATCGAAAAGCTCTGCGGCGAAAATGGTCAGGATCACGACCAGCGCAAAGCACACCATCCCCGGATCGGCCGTGACATTGGCGAGAAAGCCGAAATGCACAACGGCAACGAGGATGGAAATCATGAACACGTCGATCATGGACCAGCGACCGATGATGACGACAAGACGGTAGAGTTTCGCCAGATGCCGCAGTTGCCAGCTCAATCCGAGACGCGTGCTGATGATCATGATCGTCAGGGCGACGATCTTGAGAACAGGCACGGTGATGCTGGCGAAGAGCACCAGCAGGGACAGCGGGATCATCCCCGCCTGCCACAGCTCGATCACGCCGCTGATGATGGTGCTGGGCGCACCGTGACCGACCTTCGTATAGGTCATGACCGGCAGGAGATTGGCCGGCAGATAGAACACGACACCGGCCACGAGAAGACAGGTGGCCGAGGACAGGCTCTGGGGCTTGCGGCGGCGCAGGATCTGTCCGCAGCGGGGGCAGTCCCCCATGTCCTGTTCCTGCGGCACGGCATGATCGAAGGCCATGACCAAATTGCAGGCATGGCAGGAGAGCATGTTCTCCACAGGAGGAATGACGCCATTGCGGGCGTCCAGATGGGCAACGTCCAGCAGATGGCCCTGATGATCGTCAAGCTTGGGCTGGATGTCGCGGCTGCGCCAGATCCGCTCGGCGTCGAAGGTGGAGTCGACGGCGGCCATGCTCAGCATCAGTCCACCCAGAAGATAGACCCCCGGCTGAAGGATGACGAGGGCGAGGTCCACCAGCTTCGTGTAGGCCACGAGAACCCCGAGGACATAGACTTCCACCATCGACCAGCCGCGCAGGCGGTCGTACCAGGTGAGGAGACGCGGGGTCCAGTCGGGCATATGGGGCCGGGAGGCGCCATAGAGAATGGCCGCCATCAGGCCGATGATGACGCCGGGCATGAGAATCGTCACGAGCGCGACCAGAACGCCGATCGTCCCGTAGCCCTGATGACCGAGTTCTATGGGGCCGCTCATCAGCGAGACGGTATTTTCGCGTCCGTAGACGTTCAGCGTCATGAGGGAGCTGATGAGAAGCGTGGCGTAGAGCGCGGCCGAGGTGATGCAGAAGGCGGCCGGGGCGCCGATCAGGGAGGTCTTGCGGCGGCGGGCAAGCTGGCACCCGCAGCGGAGACATTCGGCGAGATGACCGGGTTTCAGACGCGGAACATGCTGGAACAAGCCGCAGGTCGGGCATTCGCGCAGACCTTCCACCGCATGAATGGAGGCGTGGGGCTCCTGACTGCGGGAAAAGCTGACGGCGTTGCGCCACAGCCGTTTATGAAAACGGTCAGACATCGGGCTCCTAACCTAACGCAGGGAGCCGTCTTTTGACAGTCCGCCCTCTTCGGGCAGCCCTCCGCATCGGGATATCGGCATCCATCGTAGTCCCATCGCGGGCGGATTGCCCAGAGGAAGGCGGTTATATCGGCAATATTTTGAAAAAATGTGAAGATCCGCATGCTGTGCGGAAAACATCGTCGTCCGTGTCCGCCATGGTGGGACATGGGATCTCGGAACCGGATTTTCGGAAGACCTTGATGGTGCCGGTGAAGAGATTCGAACTCCCGACCCCATCATTACGAATGACGTGCTCTACCAGCTGAGCTACACCGGCGCATCCATCAAGGTGGGCGCGTTCTAACCGAGCCCTCCGGGGTTGGCAAGCCGGAAAATGCACAAACCGCTTCGAACGCTCAATAGCCGCGCCCCGTATCGATGACGCCGGTCATGGGTTCGCCGGCTTCATAGCGCCGCAGATTGGCGAGAACGGCCTCCGCAGCGGTGTCCGACTGGGCGGCGCTGGCGATATGGGGGGTCAGGAAAATGCGCGGATGATCCCAGAATGGATGTTCTGGCGGCAGCGGTTCGGGTGTGGCGACATCGAGCACGGCCTGTGAGAGCTGACCGCTGTCGAGGGCCGGAATCAGATCGTCCTGCACCAGATGACCACCGCGCCCGCAGTTGATGAGACACGCCCCTTTCGGCAGTTTTTCAAACAGGCTGCGATTGAGAATGCCGCGCGTGGCGTCCGTCAGCGGGACGAGACAGACCAGAATGTCGGTCTCCGCGAGAAAAGCATCCAGCTCCCCTGCCCCGGCAAAGGACTTCACGCCCGGAACTTCCCGGCGGCTGCGGCTCCAGCCCCGGCATTCGTAGCCGAAGGAGACGAGCTTCTCCAGAACCGGACTGCCCAGCTCTCCCATGCCCATGAGACCGACGCGGTAGAGCTTCGCGGGACGGTTATGCGAGCCGTCCCAGACGTGTTCCCGCTGCTGGCGGGCATAGCGGAACATGTCACGGTGAAAGGACAGGACCGCCCACAGGACATATTCGATCATGCCCTCCACCAGACTGCTCTCCACCATGCGGATGATTTTCACGCCGGGAGGCACATTGGCGAGATTGAGCTGGTCGATCCCCGCGCCCAGCGAGAAGAGGACTTCAAGATTGGGAAAAAGCGTGCCGAGATCGTCCGGTGTCTTCCAGGCCGCGAGATAGCGCACATCCTCTTTCGGGCCGGTGTCGGGCCAGATGTGGAACGGGATGTCAGGACGGGCCTTCGCGAATTTCTCGCTCCAGACTTTGGCGCGCTCGGGCGTGTGATGGAAGACGATCGACATTCTGCGTGTTCTCCGACCGGGAAACGGAAATGGCGATGCTCGCCCCGTGCCGGGTTCGGATCAACCCCGCACACCTGTTTGTGTAGGGCCACGCCTCAGGGGAACGCGTGTCGGGTTCGGGCGTAGAGGAGGCTGGATCTCATGCAGGAGGGCAGGATCATGCCTCGTGGAGACAAGTCAGCCTATACGGA
>NZ_JBDNYY010000037.1:0-13024 GCF_047722525.1 Gluconobacter sp. | reverse complement strand
CATCGACGCGAGGTTTGCCGTGGCTCTTGGGAAAGAACGGCCGCAGACGCTCCATCTGTTCATCCGTCAGCCAAAACAGATCGCTCATCTTCAGTCTCCTCACCGAGCCTGAATCAGATTTCCACACTCAAATCAATGGGCCCTGAGCCTAACATGAGAAAAGAGGCCATAGCGAGCTATGTCGAAACCAAGAGTCGTTCCGAAACTATATAAATTTCAAAATTTTCTTTTTATTCTGGAATAGGATCATTCCGTAATATAGTCTCCTCACACAATATAGCGAGGCTCCGTCAGTGCCGGTGGAGAGTCGGGTTTGTCCGGTCAGGACAGAGACGCATGGGGTGGATCAATGGCGGTCCACTGGCCCGAGAGGGCGATGATGCATCCTTTTTGATGTGTCGTATGGAAATGTATTGTGGACAGGGGTTTCCTGAAAGCTGGGCACGCACCCACCCTGCTGGCCGCTTTTCTGTATTTCGACGTCTCATTCATGATCTGGGTTCTGCTGGGGCCTCTCGGCATTGCTATCGCACATGACCTGCATCTGAATGCCGGGCAGAAAGGTCTTCTTGTCGCAACCCCAGTGCTGGCTGGGGCCGGGTTTCGCGTACTGGCAGGCGGCCTCGTGGACGTGTTCGGTCCTCGTCATGTTGCGATTGCGGCGCAGCTTACGGTCATTATAGGCCTTGTCCTGATCTGGTACCTTGCGCCGCATACCTACGCCCAGATGTTTGGGCTTGCGGGTATTCTTGGCATTGCAGGCGCGTCTTTCGCAATCGCCCTTCCCCTTGCCTCTGTTTGGTACCCCCCACACTATCAGGGTACCGCTCTAGGCATTGCAGGTGCAGGCAACTCAGGAACTGCCCTTGCCTCACTTTTTGCGCCTGGACTTGCGGTTCTGGTCGGATGGCGAAATGTCATCGGGCTAGCAACGTTTCCGCTCATCTGCGTTTTGCTGCTTTTTCTCGTTCTTGCCAAGGAACCTGCCAATCGACCGCCATCCCCCGGCCTGCGCGCATGGGGATCCGTTCTGGGATCAGTCGATAGCTGGTTACTGATGTTTTTTTACAGCGTGACCTTCGGGGGGTTCGTTGGTCTTGCGTCTTTCCTGACCATTTATTTCAATGACCAATATAGCCTTTCACCCGCAGTTGCCGGTGCATGCACGGCGTTTGTCGTTTTCGTTGGCTCTTTTGTGCGACCTGTTGGCGGAGCCTTTGCCGATCGCGTTGGGGGTACAAAGGCTCTGATCGTTCTGTATGCAATCGCAGCGTTCTGCTTTGGCATCATCTCTCTCGGGCTTCCGACGATCTATCTCGCATTCCCGGCATTCTTCTTCGGGATGCTGACGCTTGGTCTGGGAAATGGAGCCGTCTTCCAGCTTGTGCCAACTCGTTTCCCGCGTCAGGTCGGCATTCTAACCGGTTTGGTTGGGATGGCTGGCGGTGTTGGCGGGTTTTATCTGGCCCTGTCACTCGGCGAAGCCCGGCAGATCGTCAATTCCTACGGGCCTGGATTTCTTGCCTTTGCCGGGATTTGCCTGATTGCCTGCATCTCCGTTGTTCTGTGTCATCGTCGTTGGATGGAGAAAGCATGATGGCTGGCCTCTCCATTTTTACGCCTCATCCCTATACGCCAGTTCTGGCAGATCTCGCTTTGGGAGCAATGGCATTCTCCAGCTCTTTGAAAGCTGACGATACCCCTCACCCCAGCACCAAAATTCACCCGTCTGCAACATCAAAAGTAAAAGCGGTCAGCCAGACGGTTCATTCTCAGCAGGGCCGGCCTCTCCACTCCCCGGACTGGGGCGTTTTCAATGCGGGGAACGGCGCCGCTTCCGGTTTCGGGTCAATGACGGGCTTTGGTCAGGTTCGTTGGGCGGAAGACTGGAGCGATGTTGTCAACATGCCGCCCGAACAGCGCAGAAATGACTGGTTCAATCGCCTGAAGTACATTCGCCTCAATGAGAGCGGAAGTATCTGGCTGTCTCTGAATGCGGAGGAACGCTTCCGTTACATCTATGAAAATCAGCCCTTGATGGGGACGGCCGGCAAAACCAATGCCAACCGTATTCTTCTTCGCAATCTGTATGGCGTGGATCTCCATCTGGGGGAGCATGTCCGCGCCTATGCCGAGTTTCTGTACGGCGTTGCTGGAGGCTCCAATACATATGGTTATCAGACAGGCGTTCAAAGGGAGCGACTGGATCTTCAGCAGGGCATTCTGGAAGTAAGGGGTAATATTCTGGGCGCCAAGGCAGGTGTTATTGGCGGCCGTCAGGTATTCCTTGATACGCCAGTCTTCATGCAGTCTGCCAGAGACCTGACCAATGCCCAGCAAACCTGGGATGGTTTCCGTGGCTATGCCATCTGGAAACGTTTTCGGGTGGATCTGTTTGATTTCATGCAGACCAACAAATTGCCTGACGCTGTTTTCGGGGACGGCACGAACTACAGTGCCAGGATGTATGGCGCCATGACGTCCACGGCGCTTCCCGCATTTAGAGCCATGGGAAAGAAGAGCCAGCTTTTCGCAGACGTCTTTTACATCGGCTATCTCTACAGTGGCACTACAGCGTCTATCCCGACCACAACGGGTACAGAGACCGGTTCCAGCCGCCGGGACAATGTCGGCATGCGTTTGTGGGGAAATGTCGGCCCTTTCTCGACGAGCCTGAGCGGTGTGTTTCAGGGAGGCCAGTTTCGGCCAGCACAGCAAAGCCAGCCAACCCGCGCCGCACGGGCTTATGCCGTCAATGCACCCCTGCTGTATAACCGGCCCGATCTTCCGACAAAACCGAGCGCTGGCCTTCAGGCGGATCTGTTCTCCGGCGGCTCCTACAAGAGCAAAGATGGAGCAGTCGGAACATTTGCCTCCCCCTATTTTCCTCTGCCGTATTATAATGACGTCACGTTGTCCGTGACGTCCCAGAACCTGATTGGTGTAGGGCCGCTCGCAACGTTTGCCCTACGGAAAAACCTTCACTTCAAGCTGCATGTTCCTTTCTTCTGGCGGGAAAGCACACAGGATGCGGTTTATGGCACAGGCAAGATCTATTCCTGGCGCAATGGGTTATCCGGCGGCTTTATCGGAGCTGCTCCCCAGACGCAGCTTGCCTGGAATTTTGCTCCGCACTGGACCTGGACGCACGACATCGTGGGCTTCATCGCGTCCCGTAGCATGCACGCAGCAGGCGCAAAGAGCGACGCATTCTACATGCAGACCCTCGAATTCAAGTTCTGACCATGACTGACCCACAGAACGGACGGATGACCATGAAAGAAAACATCATCATCATCGGCAACGGGATGGTTGGACATTACTGCGCCGAGCAGCTCGTCATGCACGGACTGCATGAAACGCATCAAATCCATGTCTTTGGTGCTGAACGCCACCATGCCTATGACCGCGTTCATCTTACGGAATACATGACGGGTCAGGATGCGCTGGCCCTGCGTCTGCATGAGGAAGATTTTCACTCGGCGCACGGCATCACCATGCATCTGGGTGTTCCAGTCATGCGGATCGACCGTGACGCCAGGACCGTGGAAAGTGAAGATGGTCTTCTGCCCTACAGCACCCTGATACTGGCGACAGGCTCTACGCCTTTCGTTCCGTCAGTCCCGGGCAATACCGGAACTGCGGGGCTGGTCTACCGTACGCTTGAAGATCTGGACGTCATCCGTGCCGCGGCTCAGGGCGCTCGCCACGGAACTGTCATCGGCGGAGGGTTACTGGGTCTGGAAGCTGCTCATGCCCTGAAACTTCTAGGGCTGGAGGTCAGTGTTGTTCAGCTTGGAGCACATCTGATGTCAGCCCAGCTCGATGAAGACGGTGGCCGCGCGCTCCGCAGCCGCATCGAGGCGCTGGGTATCGATGTGAGAACGTCACATGCGACAAAGGAAATCGTTGCAGGAGACCAGCACCGTCATCGCCTGATATTCGCAGACAGTCCTTCATTCGAAACCGATATGGTGGTCTTTTCCGCAGGCATCCGCCCTACAGATCAGCTTGGAAGAGCTTGCGGGTTAGCGGTGGGCGCGCGTGGTGGCATCGTGATCGACAATCAGTGCAGGACGTCCGATCCGGGCATTTTTGCCATAGGCGAATGCGCCCTCTGGCAGGGTCAGGTCTTTGGTCTGGTCGGGCCGGGATACACCATGGCACGCACAGTCGCCTCCCTGCTGGCCGGAGAAGATGCGGCCTTCACGGGGGCGGACATGTCTACCAAGCTCAAGCTTCAGGGCGTGGATGTCGGCTCGATCGGCGATGCGCATGGCCGTGAGCCCGGTGCGACGAGCTACCGCTTCATTGGAGAAGCAGACGGTTCCTATCGGCGCCTCGTTCTCTCTGCGGATGGCCAGCGCGTAACCGGGGCGATCCTCGTCGGAGACAACTCCTATTATGACACCATCTTCCAGTATGTTCAGAATGGCATCAAACCACCGGCTGACCCTGCTGTACTGATCCTGCCGCGTGGTGAAGGGGCAGAACTCCTGGGTGCGGATGCCCTGCCCGATACGGCCATGATCTGCTCCTGCCACAACGTCACGAAAGGCTCGATCTGTAACGCCATTGATGCGGGATGCGCTGACCTTGCCGCGCTCAAACAGGGCACAAAAGCCAGTACAGGCTGCGGTGGCTGCGCCGCACTGCTCAAGAGCGTGTTCGAAACGGAACTTGCGGCCAGAGGCATTGAGGTCGATCACAGCCTCTGCGAGCATTTTTCCCATACGCGTCAGGAGCTCTATTCCCTTGTCCGTGTCCACGGGATCCGCAGTTTTGAAGAGCTGATGGCCCGCCATGGTAACGGGGGTCTTGGCTGCGATATCTGCAAGCCAACCGTTGGCTCGATCCTGGCCTCTGCGTGGAACAAGCCGATCACCGATCCGCTCTATATTCCTTTGCAGGACACGAACGACACGTTCATGGCCAATATGCAAAAGAACGGCACTTATTCCGTGGTTCCCCGCATTGCTGGTGGGGAAATTACCCCGGACAGACTGATTGTCCTCGGGCAGGTCGCAAAAAAATATGGCCTTTACACCAAGATCACCGGTGGCCAGCGCGTTGATCTGTTTGGCGCCCAACTGCATCAGCTTCCTGAAATCTGGGGAGAACTTCTGGATGCTGGATTTGAGACAGGGCATGCCTACGGAAAGTCTACCCGGACGGTAAAATCCTGTGTTGGAAGCACCTGGTGCCGTTATGGCGTCCAGGACAGCGTCGGTAAGGCGTTGGATCTGGAGAACCGCTACAAGGGGCTGCGCTCTCCTCACAAGCTTAAATTCGCCGTATCCGGCTGTACCCGTGAATGCGCCGAAGCACAGAGCAAGGATGTGGGCATCATCGCCACGGAGAATGGCTGGAACCTGTATGTCTGTGGCAATGGCGGAATGCGTCCTCGCCATGCAGAGCTGTTCGCGACCGATCTCAATTCAGAAACGCTCGTGAAATACATCGACCGGTTTCTGATGTTCTACATTCGCACCGCAGACAAGCTCCAGCGCACGTCTGTCTGGCGGGAAGGCCTGGAGGGCGGTCTGGATTATCTCAAGGACGTCATTATCAAGGACAGCCTTGGCATTGCCGAAGAGCTGGAGCGTCAGATGCAACACGTGGTCGAAACATACCACTGTGAATGGAAAGATGCCCTCACGGACGGTGAAAAGCTCAAACGTTTCCGCACCTTCGTCAATGACACCCGCCCCGATCCAAACGTTCAGCTTGTTCCTGAGCGCGACCAGGTCAAGCCAGCCCCAAATCAGGCGGCCGTTCCTGAAGAGTCCGGCCCTGTGGAGTGGACAGCCCTCTGCAACACTAGTGATCTGGTGCCAAAATCAGGGGTGGTTGCTTGGTATGAAGGTGCACAGATTGCCCTGTTTTACCTGCCGGAAACAGAAACAACGACAGCCCGTGTTTTTGCCGTAGACAACCATGACCCGTTCTCGAAGGCCAATATCATTGGGCGCGGTATCATGGGGGATCTGCGGGGACAGCTCGTTGTCGCCTCCCCGCTTTACAAACAGCACTTCAATCTCGAAAGCGGGATCTGCCTTGAAGATCCCAGCAAATCCCTGCGCACTTGGGAGGGGCGCCTGACAGCGGAAGGCAAGGTTGAAATCCGCGCCAAGGTTATAGAAACCGCCGCAGAACGTCTTTCTGCCTGACAGTCATGGCACGGGAAGAGATCCGTTCTGTCTGCCCCTATTGCGGTGTCGGTTGCGGCATCGTGCTGGAGGTTGAGAACCATCAGATCGTCAAGGTGCGCGGAGATACCGAGCACCCGACGAATGGTGGTCGCCTATGCACCAAGGGAAGCTCCTGCGACAAACCAGTATCGTCGTCTGCGCGGCTGGATATTGCCCAGATCCGGCCAGATAGAACGTCCCTGCCCGTTCCCACCAAAATGAAGGCTGCCATCAAGGAAACGGCCCGTCGCCTGAAGAACATTCTGGAGGAACATGGACCGGATGCGATCTCCCTGTACGTCTCCGGCCAGATGTCTCTGGAAGCACAGTATCTCGCGAACAAACTCGTCAAGGGATACCTGAGAACACAGCATATCGAGTCCAACTCCCGTCTGTGCATGGCTGCGGCGGGTGCCGGCTACAAGCTCTCTCTGGGCGCAGACGCCCCCCCCGGAAGCTACGAGGACTTTGACTGCACGGACCTGTTCTTCGTGATTGGCGCCAATATGGCCGACTGTCACCCGATCCTGTTCCTGCGTCTGATGGACCGTAAGCGTCAGGGAGCAAAACTCATCGTCGTTGATCCACGGCGGGCTGCGACGGCAGACAAGGCCGACCTGTTCCTTCAGATCCGTCCCGGCACTGATCTGGCTCTGCTGAACGGCCTACTTCACATTCTGGTCCGCGATGACGCGATAGATCCGGACTTTATAGCCAGTGCGACAAAAGGCTGGAGCGAGATGCCCGCTTTTCTCGCGGACTATCATCCCGAGAGCGTTGCCGAGATTACCGGTCTTTCGAAGGACGATATCGAAACAACCGCCAGATGGATTGCGGAAGCAGATGCATGGCTGACTTTATGGACCATGGGACTGAACCAGAGCACTTCGGGAGCGTGGAATACCAACGCAATTTGCAATCTTCACCTCGCGACGGGCGCCATCTGTCGCCCGGGGGCTGGGCCTTTTTCCCTTACCGGGCAGCCCAACGCCATGGGTGGCAGGGAAATGGGCTATATGGGACCCGGCCTCCCCGGACAGCGCTCGGCATTGGTCGATGATGACCGTGCCTTTGTAGAGCAGCAATGGAAGCTACCCGCAGGAACCATTCGCAAAGCGGGCGGCCATGGCGCGATAGCAATGTTCGAAGCCATGAACCGCGGAGAAATCCGTGCGTGCTGGATCATTTGCACCAACCCTGTCGTGACCGTGCCACGGCGCGCCAACGTCACGGCTGCCCTTGAAGCCGCAGAGTTGGTTATTGTTCAGGATACCTACGCCGACACGGAAACCGCCGCTTATGCGGATATTCTTCTGCCGGGTGCGTTATGGGTCGAAGGAGACGGCGTGCTGGTCAATTCAGACCGTACCATGACGCTGGCCCGGCAGGCTGTCTCCCCGCCTGGTGAAGCCGTCGCAGACTGGGACATCATTGCCCGCGTTGCCTGCGAAATGGGCTTTGAGGAGGCTTTCACCTTCTCATCTGCTGCCGAAGTCTTTGCGGAACTCAGCCGTTTCGCGAACCCCAAAACGGGGTACGATATTTCCGGGGTCAGTCATGGCCGCCTGAAATCCGGACCTGTCCAGTGGCCGAACCAGGCGGGGGGCACCCTGCCCCGCCACCCGATCCGCTACCGGCCAGACCCAAATAAACCTCCGGTCTTCGCCACCGATGACGGAAAAGCAATTTTTCATCCTCGGCCTTATCTCCCTTTCGAAGAGCAGCCAGATGAGGATTTTCCTTTCCTGCTCAACACGGGCCGTCTCCAGCACCAATGGCACACGCTCACAAAAACCGGGCGGGTTGATGGACTCAACAAGCTTAACCCCGGGCCTTTTGTCGAAATCGCTCTGGCCGATGCCGAACGACTGGGCATCGGCAAGGAAGATCCTGTCGAGCTTCGGTCACGCCGGGGCACAGCAGTCCTCCCCGCCCGCCCTACCGATCGCGTTGCGCCCGGAACATGCTTCGCGCCCTTTCACTGGAACGACCGTTTCGGCGAAAATCTGACAATCAACGCTGTCACGGCCGATTTCACGGACCCCGTCTCGCTTCAGCCCGGGATCAAACACTGCGCGGTGTCCCTCTCGCGCATCGAACCTGTTTCTGCTTCGGCAGAGGAGAACGCTGCTACTATGCCGCTTGACCACATGACCCAGCATCTTGGCCTCGTTGCTTCAGAGCCACTGGCTCTGTCTGTCGAAAGCCGTCAGTGGTTGACGGGCTTTATGGAAGGCCTGAGGCTTGCTCCACCGGAAAACGAGCTTCCTTTTGTCCCTCTGAGCGCTCCTTTACCGACAGAGCAGAAAGCCAGAATTAATGGCCTTTTAGCAGGCCTATATGCACGCAGTCCTGTAACGAAGGATATTGCTGTTTCGGAAAGCCCGACAAACACCCACCCCAAGCTTCTTATTCGATGGGCCTCCCAAACAGGTCGGGCAGAAGGCTTGGCTCAAGAACTCATAATCTGGCTGAAAGAAAGAGGGCATGACGTCGATGCGATGAGCCTAGAGAGCTGCAAACCGGCCGATCTTTCCGGAACGGTCCTCTTCGTCGTCTCCACCTTCGGCGACGGAGATGCTCCTGATAGTGCCAACGCTTTCTGGGATGAGCTTCGCAAAACCCAAGGATCGCTTGAAGATGTTCGTTACGCCATGGTGGCGCTGGGGGACTCTTCATACGCCAATTTCTGTGGCTTCGGCCGGGCTCTTGATGAACGCCTGAAGGCGCTTGGTGCAATCCCGGTTATGGAACGGCAGGATTGCGAGCCCGATTATGAAGAAACGGTTGAGGCCTGGCAGCACAGATTTCTGTCTGCCTTGGGTGCCAAAGCAGCTTTCACACCAGCCATTCCGTTACCGGACGCACCAGCCATCACACGGGCCACCCCCGTAATTGCACGCGTCAGCCTTAATCATTACTTGACGGGATGTAATAGCGACAAGGAAACCCGGCAGATCGTTCTGAATCTTTCAGGGACTGGACTGCACTATGACCCAGGGGACGCTCTCGGGGTCTGGCCCTGCAATGCTGGCTCAACCGTTGAAACAGTTCTGAACGCTCTGGGGATGTCTTCCGATACGACAGTCTCCGTTCGAGGCCATGGGACCGTGTCTCTGAAAGACGCCCTGACCAGACATTTTGATCTTTCCCGGCCATCTCCTGCGCTTCTGGAAAAATTGGGAGCACAATCTGCCGGCTACCTGCCCGAGTTGCTGGCTGCCACCAAACTCGACGTGCAGGCGCAGGAGATCCCGAACCTTTTCCGCCGGATGCAGCCGCGCCTCTATTCAATCGCATCATCTCTGAAAGCCTACCCTGACAGCGTCCACATTACTGTGGGTATCAATAATGAACCCTACCCTGGCTTATGCTCAAACTGGCTGGCCAGTTTGTCTGAAGGATCTGAGGTTCCCGTCTTTTTGCAGGCAACATCCCAGTTCCGTCTACCGGAAGACGATGCCAAACCTGTCATCATGGTTGGACCGGGCACAGGCATTGCCCCCTTCCGCGCCTTTCTTCAAGAGCGTGCCGCCTGTAACAGTCCCGGCCGAAACTGGCTTTTCTTCGGAGAACGTCATGAAGAAAACGGGTTCTACTATCGCGAGGAACTCGAAGGCTTCATGGCGCAAGGCTGCCTGACGCATCTGCACACGGCATTCTCCCGTGATCAGGACCAACGTATTTATGTCCAGGACCGGATGGAAGAAAACGGGGAAGAACTTTGGAACTGGCTGCAGGAAGGCGCCTATTTCTACGTCTGTGGAGATGCCGCCCGTATGGCTCGGGATGTGGACAGTGCCTTGCGGCGCATCGTGGCACGTCATGGAATTATGTCTTCGGAGCAGGCTGATGACTATGTCAGTACCCTCACCCGAAATGGACGCTACGTCCGTGACGTGTACTGAGCCGGGCCCATGACAATGAAAATTCTTCTCGCAGACGAGAATTCCCAGCGTGCTGGGGCCCTCTCAGAGATTTTGAAAGCTGACCCTTCACTGGAGGTCATCCGGCTTGAGGGTTATGAAAGCCTGATTGCAGCCGTCAAAACTCATGTTCCTGACATTGTGCTCGTGGATATCTGTCGCGCTGATCGCGATGGGCTGGATAGTGTCCGTGCGCTGTCTTGTTCCGGTCTTGAACGCCCCATTGCACTCTTTGTGGACGAAGACGATGAGGCTCTTATGGAAGATGCTTTTGCAGCGGGAGTCTGTTCCTACAATGTGATGGATACGCCCCCTCGGAACGTCAAACCCCTGCTTCGATCGGCAATTGCCCTATATCGCCGCTTTCAGGAAACAACGGCTGAACTGAAAGCGGCTCGGCAGGTCCTTTCAGACCGGGAAACGGTCGATACAGCGAAGAAAACCTTCATGCGCAACGAACGCTGCGGCGAAGCTGAAGCCTATCGTTGGTTCAGACGCCGAGCCATGCAGCAGGCCCGCAAAATGGTGGATGTTGCCGCCGATTACCTCCGGGTTCAGACCAAGGATGATGCATCATGAGTTCTGCCATCAGAATAGGCTTGCTGAGGCTGGCAGATAGCGCCCCTCTGATTATTGCTCGTAACCTAGGAATATTTGAGAGACATGGGCTAGATGCAGAACTTATCGTATCGCCATCCTGGGCCAATGTTGCAGATGGTCTCGTCTGGAACGGACTGGACGCTGCTCTGATTTTTCCGCCTCTGGCGATTATGACAGCGCTTGGTCACCGTGGCCGAGAAATCAATCTCGGGCCGGGCATTCCTGTCAGTCGCGGCGGGAATACGATTGTTCTTCGTGGACCCAAAGTCCCCTCATTCCTCGGGGGAGATTTCACTACAGGACAGCGGAATTTTCAAATCTGGCAGAGAATCCTGAGACGTCGTCCCAAGCTGGCTGTTGTGCACCTGTACTCGACTCACTTCCTTATTTTGATAGACTTTCTCAGAAGCATTCACGCCGATCCGGAACACGACGTGGAAATCGTCGTCATGCCACCTGACCGCATGATTGATGCCTTGGGCTCCCAAGAAATCGACGGCTTTTGTGCCGGCCCACCGTGGGGAACTGAAGCTGATATTCGTGGCATTGGGTTCATCGTGACTGGTTCCATCAGCATCCGCCCCGGTCATTTGGAGAAAACTCTCGTGACGACGCAACGATGGAGCCAGAGTTCACCTGCGTTGTCACAAGCTCTTAAGAGAGCCGTCGGCGAAGCGACACACTTTTGTATGGACCCCAACAATTCTGCAGAAGTCGTTCGTCAACTTTCCAACTCTCTTGCGAACGGCGGCCTTGCCCTTCCCCCGGAAGCAACCGCACAAATCATGCCGGGTCACAAGACACCAAACTCCATGCAATTCGATTTTTCGGCGTTAGATGACGACTTTTCGATCAACTGGATGACTCAGGCCATGCAGGCACAATGTTGGTTAACTCCAGCCAACATGACGCGGCTTTACGAACTGGGCTGGCTCACACCCGCACCTATTTCCTGAACAACCCTAATTTTTCAGAGACAGAACCATGAGCACAGATCTGCAAATATTTGGTTTCGAACGCGACTTTGCCGATACACTGCGCTGTATTCCAATGAGCGTGCGCATGAAACTTGATGAGTGTGGAATAAAACTGAGCCTTCGCCAGTGGAGCCGTTTCAATTACAAAGATCGCTACGAACTCTGTTACCGTTCGACAGAGTCAGATGTCGATAAACAGCACTATCGTCAATTTCTGAAAGAATTAATTCGAGCACGCTCCAACGAAGAACCTGTTTTTCTTGCTACACCGCAACCTACAGAGTGGAAAGATGGACACTCTGTACCGACGTGCCTCCAGAAGCAGATTTTAGAAAAAAATCTTTCCCCTGTGTCGCCACAAAAATGGGCGACCTTAACCCCATTACAACGATTTTCTCTTATAAAACTCTGCCGATCCGGCCACGAAAATCACAATCTTCCTGCGGCTTTGAGAGAATTTACTCTTTGAGAGTGTTTAATATTGGGGTCGCTTCGAAAATGAATTTCCTGATTCTAAAGTCCAGCTTTTGCGCTTAAGCTCTCTGGGCTAAACACTAGGGATGTTGCCGAGGCGCATGTTTGGCCATCCGGATGGCATGATATTCGAGACTGTCATGGATCGCGCAACGCATGGTATGCGTCACGCTGCTGCACACGCCACCTTTCTTTCGGAAGGCGGACAAATGGATCGCGCGCCCATCGAGCGAATACACAGTTCATAAATGTATAAACATTATCGGAACCCCCTTCCGTTTAGGATACTCGAATATAAAACTATGCTTAATAAACAAGTATTATTTCTTGCAACATGAATTCCGATATAATAAATATCACGCGATAATATTTTATAATTTAATTTCTAATACTGATTATCGACGAAAATAATCTCATTTTTTAAATGAATTAAAAAATTCACATTAATTCTCAAAAAACCTTTTAAAATTTGGAAAAATTTATTGGGAAGAGAGCATGTCTCAAGATCGTCGTGGTTTTTTAAAACTTCTGGGAACCGGTTTTGCCGCAACAGCTCTCCAAAGCAGTATTCGGAACGCAATGGCTTTGCCTGCTAACAACAGAACAGGATCCATCAAGGATCTGGAGGGATCGAAGAACCCTTGATTGATACGCTTAGCTGGTGATTTCAGGTTTTTGGCGATTTGATTGACTACTTTTGGGTTCGTTTTCGATCTGCGTTTTGAGCAGATTGAGTGCTGCCCCCCGCTGGATTGCTATGCATTCGCGCTGATCCGCTCCAGGAAGAGGAAGCGGCGCATATGGAGGGTTCGAAAAACTCTCTGGTTATGAGGCCCTGTGTGTGATTCCATCGTTC
>NZ_JBDNYY010000036.1:0-13194 GCF_047722525.1 Gluconobacter sp. | reverse complement strand
GCCGCCAAGCTGCGTTAAGAGCGTCTCATGACCAAGGAGAACAGGCCCGTGCAGGGTTCAGAAAGCGCTGGCGACAAGCCCGCGCGCCGCGAAGAGACGCTTGGGGAAAGCATCCGCTATTTCTGCGTGCTGCTGCTGGCCGTTTTTGCCGTGCGATCCCTCGTGGTGGAGCCTTTCAACATTCCGTCCGGCTCAATGATCCCGACGCTCCAGATCGGCGATTTCGTGCTGGTCTCGAAGTTCAGCTACGGATATTCCCGTTTCTCCTTCCCATTCTCCCCGAACGTGTTCAGCGGCCGCATTCTCGGTTCGGAACCCCATCGCGGCGATGTTGCGGTCTTCCGTTTCACCCGTGATACGTCCGTGGACTACATCAAGCGCATCATCGGCCTTCCCGGTGATCATATCCAGGTCACGGGTGGCAGGCTGATCCTTAACGGCATCGAGGTTCCCCGCACGTCGCTGGGTCATTATGAAGTGCTGGACGAGAACAACCGTCTCCTCAGTGGCGACCGCTACCGCGAAAGCCTGCCCGGCAGCGCTGGACGCCCCACCGTCGAGCATGACATCCTCAAGCTGACGGATGAGGGATTCGCCAACGACACGCCCGAATATGTCGTCCCCGCCGGATCGTTCTTCGCGATGGGCGATGACCGTGACGACAGCGCCGACAGCCGCTTCCAGGGCGACGGGCCGGACGATCTCGGCTTCGTTCCCATGCAGAATCTCGTGGGTCGCGCGCCCATCGTCCTCTTTTCCATGGATATGCGGCATCCGGCCTGGCAGTTCTGGTACTGGCCAACCGAAATCCGCTGGAACCGTTTCCTGCATTCCGTCACATGAAACTTTCCTCATCAGAAGCCCTCATCTCCATGCAGTCGGCACTCGGGCATAATTTCTCGAAGCCCGAACTGCTGAGCGAAGCCCTGACCCACCGTTCCGCCGTTTCCGGTCGCGATCCGCGCCGGTCCCGCCGGAACCAGCGCCCCAAGGGAAGCGGCTCGAACGAGCGTCTCGAGTTCATCGGGGACCGCGTTCTCGGTCTGCTGATGGCCGAATGGCTGCTGGAACGTTATCCGGACGAACAGGAAGGCGCCCTCGGTCCACGCCACGCCCATCTGGTGTCGCGCACCGTGCTGGCCGAGATCGCCGATCAGGTGGGGCTCTCCGCGTCGCTCCAGATTTCTCCACATGAGGAAGATGCCGGCATCCGGCGCCTCTCCAGTATCCGGGCCGATGCGATGGAGGCCCTGCTCGGGGCGCTTTATCTCGATGGCGGTCTGGCACCGGCCCGCCGTGTTGTGCGCCAGTACTGGCAGGCCCGCATTGACAGCGCCGACCGCCCCCACAAGGAGCCCAAGACCCTGCTGCAGGAATACATGCTTTCGCAGGGTCTGCCGCTTCCGAATTACGAACTCCTGTCTTCGGACGGCCCCTCTCATGCGCCTGTATTCCGGGTCAGCGTCACAACAATGGGGCATACGGGCACGGGGGAAGCCGGTAGCAAGAGGCTGGCGGAAAGTGCCGCGGCGACTGCCCTGCTGAAACTCCTCGGTCAGAATGTGGCATCCTGAGATGTCATCAATAAAGGATCAGAACATGACCACGCGCTGCGGTTTCGTGGCTCTCGTCGGCGCCCCGAATGCGGGGAAGTCCACCCTGCTCAACCGGATTGCCGGAGCCAAGCTGTCCATCGTCAGCCCCAAGGCCCAGACGACCCGTTTCAGGACGCTCGGCATCGTCATGCAGGACAATGCCCAGATCATCCTGGTGGACCTGCCGGGCATCTTCAAGCCGCGTCGCCGTCTGGACCGGGCGATGGTGAACGCTGCCTGGTCCGGCTCGCAGGACGCGGATCTGACCCTGCTGCTGGTGGATGCAAAATCCGGCCTGCGCGAGGATGTCCGCGAGATTATTGCCAAGCTGTCCGAAAGCAAGGGCCGGATCTGGCTCGTTCTGAACAAGACGGACCTCGTCGAGCGCGGTGAACTCCTGCCCCTGACGCAGGAAATCAGCGCTCTCATCACCGTCGAGCACGTCTTCATGCTGAGCGCGCGCTCGGGTGAGGGCGTCAGTGACCTGATGGCTCGTCTGGCCGCCGAACTGCCCGAAGGCCCGTTCCTCTATCCTGAAGATGACCTGACGGACCTGCCGGACCGTCTGCTTGCCGCCGAACTGGTCCGCGAACAGATCTTCATGCAGACGCATGAGGAAATTCCCTATCAGGCCACCGTCGAGACCGAGAGTTTCAAGGAGCGTCCGGACGGTTCCGTGCGGATCGAGGTGACGATCTATGTCTCCCGCCCCGGACACAAGGCCATCCTGATCGGTGAAGGGGGGCACAAGATCAAGTCCCTCGGCGCCCGGGCCCGCATGGAGCTTCAGGAGCTCCTGGACCGCAAGTGCCATCTTTTCCTGAACGTCAAGGAACGCGCGGGATGGGACGAGGAAAAAGCCCGGTTGCGCGCAATCGGCCTGGACGACTGAAAAAAGATGGGGCCGGGGCGTTTGAAATCCGGCATCCTGACATCGCTTGTTCCAATCCCGCCACGTCTGTATGACAGGCGCACGTCAAGACACATCCAGCCAGAGACGGGCATGATGACCGAAAATCGAGAACAGAGCCCCTCCTACAAACGCGTCCTGCTCAAGGTGTCCGGCGAGGCACTCATGGGCGACGGACCGTCAGGGGTAGACCCCGTAATGGTGGACATGGTTGCCGCCGACATCGCCGAAGTGGTGGCTTCCGGAGTGGAAGTCTGCCTCGTCGTCGGTGGTGGCAACATCTTCCGCGGCCTCGCCGCAGCAGCCAAGGGCATGGACCGTGCCCAGGGTGACTATGCTGGTATGCTGGCCACCGTCATCAACGCGCTGATGCTGCAGAACGCGCTTGAGCGTCGTGGTATGGAAACGCGCGTCATGACGGCAATCCAGATGGCCGCCATTGCCGAGCCCTATATCCGCCGCCGCGCCGTGCGCCACATGGAAAAGGGCCGCGTCGTCATTTTCGCGGCCGGCACTGGCAATCCGTTCTTCACGACGGATACCGCCGCAGCCCTGCGTGCCAACGAGATGGAATGCGACGCCCTCTTCAAGGGCACGCAGGTAGACGGTGTCTATTCCGCAGACCCGCGCCGCAATCCGGACGCCCAGCGCTATGACCAGTTGACCTATCTCGAGGTTCTGGCCCGCGATCTGAACGTCATGGATGCCGCGGCCATCAGTCTGGCCCGTGAAAACAGATTGCCCATCGTGGTCTTCAACATGCATGCTCCCGGCTCCTTTAGCGCCGTCATGCGTGGTGAAGGGCTCTTTACCAAGATCATCGAAGCGGACTGAGCTCCGTATTTTCAACGAAATTTTCAGGATATGTCCTGAGACCAACGTCGAACTGAAAGGAACAGCCCATGTCCGCTGACCTGAAAGACCTCCTCGCCGATCTGACCCGCCGTATGGATGGTGCGATCGAAAGCCTGCGCCGGGACCTCTCTGGCCTGCGTTCGGGGCGTGCCAGCCCGAACCTGCTGGAGCCGGTGCGCGTCGAAGCCTATGGCTCCGAAGTGCCGCTGTCGCAGGTCGGTTCCATTGCGGTTCCTGAAGCGCGCATGCTGACGGTTTCCGTCTGGGACCGCACGGTCGTAAGCGCCGTCGAGCGCGCCATCCGGGATAGCGGCCTTGGCCTCAACCCGTCCACGGACGGTCAGACGGTCCGCGTTCCCATTCCGGCCCTGACCGAAGAGCGCCGCAACGAACTGGCTCGTGCGGCTGCCAAGTATACCGAAAATGGCAAGATCTCGGTGCGCGGCGTGCGTCGTGACGGCATGGAGCAGACCAAGGCGCTTGAGAAGAAGAGCGAGATCAGCCAGGACGACATGAAGACTTGGACCGATGCTATCCAGAAGCTGACGGACCAGTACATCAAGAAAGTGGACGACATTTTCGCGGACAAAGAACGCGAGATCAAACAGGTCTGATTCGCATTTGTCTGCAGGCTCTCTTCCCCGTAGCGACAGTGTCGTCTCCTCCCCGACAGGAGGTGGCGTGAGCGTCGTTCCTGTCCATATCGCCATGATCATGGATGGAAACGGCCGCTGGGCGCGCGCGCGCAGGCTCCCGGTTGCCGCCGGTCACCGTCAGGGCGCGGAATCCGTGCAGCAATGCGTCCGCACGGCCATCCGTCAGGGCGTACGCTATCTGACGCTGTATGCATTTTCCTCAGAAAACTGGCGTCGTTCGGCACAGGAAGTGGGGGATCTGACGTCCCTGCTGCGTTTCTACCTGCGTCACAAGATCAACGAACTTCATGCGCAGGGCGTCCGCCTGCGGATCATCGGCGAGCCGGAGCGGTTCGACACCTCCCTGCGGGAGGAACTCTGTCGTGCCGAGGCCCTGACCCTGAACAACACCACCCTGACCCTGACGCTTGCCCTGTCCTATGGAGGGCGCGCCGACATCGTTCAGGCTGCCCGTCGCCTCGCCGAAGACGCCGTTGCCGGCAGGATTGCGGCGGACAGCATCAGCGAAGCCATGTTCGACGACGCGCTCCAGACCGCCGACATGCCCGATCCCGATCTGGTCATCCGCACCAGTGGCGAATGCCGCCTGTCCAACTTCCTGCTCTGGCAGAGCGCCTATGCCGAACTGGTCTTCATGGATGTGCTCTGGCCGGATTTCGGCGAGGCCGAGTTCCTTGAGGCTCTCTCGCGTTTTGCCAGCCGCCAGCGTCGGTTCGGCGGCCGCCCGGCATGAGTGCCGCCTCCGCCAGATGGTCGGACCTGCGCCTTCGCCTGCTGTCCGCGGCGGTGCTGATCCCGGTCGCCGCTTTCTGCATCTGGAAAGGCGGTCCGGTCTATGACGCCCTGATCCTGCTGGCGATGTTCGGTCTGGCGTGGGAGGGCGAAACCCTCATCCGTCAGCCTCTGAAGACATGGCGCGGCGTCCTTCTGCTGGCCTGGCCCGTCATCGCCGGTCTCGCTGCCCTGAAAGGGGAGTGGAGCGCTGCCTTCTGGATGATCTGGCCCACGCTGATTTTCGGTTTTCCCGCCAGCGTGCCCGTCATTATCGCCATCATCGGCGGCCTGTCCCTCCTGTGGCTGCGTCACCTGCCTCTCGGCATGGCCTCTGTTCTTTTCGTCCTGTCTGTCGTGATCGCAAGCGACAGTTTCGCCTATCTGACAGGCCGCATTTTCGGCGGCCCCAAACTGGCACCGTCCATTTCTCCCGGCAAAACCCGCTCCGGCGCTATCGGTGGTCTCCTTGGAGCAGCACTGGCCGGCGGTCTGGTCGCCTGGCTGACGGCACCGGGAACGCAGCTTGGTGGTTTGGTCTGCGGAGCCATTCTGGGTGTTTTTTCCCAGAGCGGCGACCTGCTGGAAAGTGCCGCCAAACGCCGCCTCGGCGTCAAGGATTCGGGGCGCCTCATTCCCGGACATGGTGGCCTGCTGGACCGCTTCGATGGCCTTCTCGCGGCCGCGCCCGCCGCAGCCCTGCTGTCACTGCTGGTTGCCGGGCAGCCTTTCTGGTCCATTTTTCCTGCAGATCTGACCGGCGGTTCTGCATACCCATCCATTTCCCAGGGGAGCTCTTCTCATGACTGACGGTTCTGCACGGTCCACACGTCGCCGCATCACGGTGCTCGGCAGCACCGGTAGCATCGGAACCTCCACCGTCGATCTGCTCGCGCGGATTCCCGATGACATCGAGGTGCGGGCGCTTGTCGGCGGTTGCAACGCCGCCCTTCTGGCCGAACAGGCCCGTCGTCTGAACGCCGAGGTTGCCGTCATCCATGACGAAAGCCGCCATGAAGAGTTGAAATCCTGCCTTGCCGGCACCGGCATCCGGACCGCCGCGGGCCGTCAGGCGGTCATCGAGGCCGGTGCCATGGAAGCCGACTGGACCATGGCCGCGATCACCGGTGCAGCAGGTCTGGAACCGACCCTGGCCGCCGCCCGCAACGGGCACGCCATCGCCCTCGCCAACAAGGAAGCCCTCGTCTGCGCAGGCGACGTCATGCTCCGCGCTGTTGCCGAAGCCGGTGCCACCCTGCTGCCCGTCGATTCGGAACACAATGCCATCGCCCAGTCCCTCGGCGGCTGCGACATGGACAGCGTCGAGAAAATCATCCTCACGGCCTCAGGTGGTCCCTTTCGCAAATCCTCTATTGAGGAAATGCGCGCTGCTACCCCTGAAAAGGCCCTGAAACATCCGACCTGGTCGATGGGTGCGAAAATCACGATCGACTCCGCCTCCATGGCCAATAAGGGACTGGAAGTGATCGAGGCCGCCCGCCTCTTCGGCCTGACCGAGGACCGGATCGACGTTCTGGTTCATCCCCAGTCCGTCGTGCATGGTCTGGTACAGTTCCGCGATGGCAGTCTCGTCTCCCAGATGGGCTCGGCCGACATGCGTATTCCCATCGCCCACACCCTTGCCTGGCCAAAGCGCATGGTCACACCCTGCGACCGCCTCGATCTCGCCGCCTGTGGCCGCCTGGAGTTCGAAGCTCCTGACGAAGTGCGCTTCGCTCCCCTGCGCCTTGCCCGACAGGTCCTGAGGGCAGGGGGCGCCGCACCGGCCGTTTTCTCAGCCGCAAACGAAGTCGCCGTCGAGGCATTCCTCAACCGCCGTATCGGCTTCCTCGGTATCGGCGAGACAATCGACGCCGCCCTGCAGGCCATGGATGAAAACCCGGAGCTCAGGACTCTCGACGACGTGCTGCACTGGGATGCACGCGGCCGTGCCCTCGCAGAAGCCCATATCCTTCGGGAAAGCGGCCGTCTGCGAAACGATGTGAGCGAGACCGCCCTGAATGCATGATCTCCTGCGGACCATTCTGGCCTATGTCCTGATTCTGGGTATCCTCGTCTTCATTCATGAACTTGGGCATTACCTTGCCGCGCGCTGGCGCGGGGTGAAAGTCGAAACTTTCTCCATCGGCTTCGGGCCTGCCATCCATCGCTGGCATGACAAATCCGGCACGGAATGGCGGATCAGCGCTATCCCTCTGGGAGGTTTTGTCAAACCGCATGGCTTCGAAGGGCCGGAAGACGCAACGGAAGAACAGAAGGCCGCCTGGATTCCGGGTCGCACCTTCCATGACAAACCTGTCGGCTCCCGGGCTCTCGTCATCGTCATGGGGCCGGTCTTCAACTTCCTTTTCGCAATCCTGGCCTTCACGGTCCTGTTCGCGGTGGTGGGCAAGCCTGAAATCCACGGTGACATCTCACAGGTCACCGCAGGAAGTCCTGCGGATCATGCCGGCGTGAAGCCCGGGGATGTCATCACCAGCATCGGTAATACGCATATTCTGGGCGCCGAGGATGTCATGGCCACCGTTGCGTCCCATCCTGGCCAGCAGACCGTTCTGGGTATTCACCGTGGCACCGAGGATCTCAGCCTGCCGGTCACTCTCGCCACCCTGAAGAACGGTGGCCACGACATGGGTAGCCTCGGCGTGGCCTTTGCCATCTCGCGGGGCCGCCCCGTCTCGCTGCCTTCCGCCTTCATCATGGGACTGCAGGAAACCTGGGACAAATCGGTCATGACCCTCGAAGGTGTCTGGCAGATCATCAGCGGGCAGCGGAGCGCAAAGGAACTGGGGGGCACGATTCGCATCGCGCAGCTCTCGGGTCAGGTCGCAAGTTATGGTCTGGCCAGCATCATTTCCTTCATGGCGCTGCTTTCGATCAACCTTGGTCTGATCAATCTTTTCCCCATTCCTGTGCTCGATGGGGGCCGTCTCGTGTTCTACGTGTGTGAGGCGATCCGCGGGCGTCCGGTCTCGCGCCGGGTGCAGGAAGTGAGCATGCAGGTGGGAATGGCTCTGATCGGCGCCCTTTTCCTCTTCTCAACGGTCAACGATCTTACCAACATCGGACTGTTCCACTGGCTCTTTCACGCAGTAAGCTAAATATTCTGAAAAGACTTGTGATACAGTTGAACACGTCAGGGCATCTTGCGCGGGGCAGGGGTTATCGGATACCTCCGCCAATGGCGTAACGTGTCAGTCGCCTGCAAAAAATATGTTACAAGGAAAGCCGGTTTGTCAGGATCACGGTCAAGAGGTTCCCGGTCTTCGAACACGCGTCTGGTGCTTCTCGCATCAGCCTGCCTGCTACCGGTCATCTTCGGAACAGCCCAGGCGCGTCCCGTTCGTCAGCAGGCCCCGGCGTCAGCCCCCGGTGGAAACATCATCCAGGCTATCTCGGTCAAGGGAAACACCCGTATCGAGACGAGCACGGTGCTGTCCTACATGGTTGCCCAGCCCGGTGACACGTTCAATCAGGACGACCTCGACCGCTCCCTGAAGACGCTTTACGCCACCGGCCTGTTCAAGGACGTGACGCTGCATCGGGAGGGCAACACGCTTCTGGTGGACCTTGTCGAAAACCCGATCGTCAACCGCATCGTGTTCGAAGGCAATCACGCGCTCAAGGACGAGGATCTCCGCAAGGAAATCAGCCTGCGTCCCCGCGCCGTGTTCTCATCGCAGACGACCGCCGCCGACCGCCAGAAGATCCTGAACCAGTATGCCGGCAAGGCCCGTTTCGGTGCGACCGTTACGCCGCAGATCGTCAAGCTGTCCCATAACCGTGTGGATGTGGTCTTCAACATCAACGAAGCCCAGCAGACGCTCATCAAGAAGATCGTTTTCGTTGGCAATCACGCCTTCAGCGAGGCACGCCTTTCGCAGGTGATCTCCTCCAAGGAAACGATCTGGTACCGCTTCTTCTCGTCCTCGGATGAATACAATCCCGAGCGCGTGAAGTATGACGCCGAACTGCTGCGCCGCTTCTACCTGCATAACGGCTTCGTCGACTTCCACATGGTCGATGCAACCGGCGAACTCGCGCCTGATCACAAGTCTTTCTACATCACCTTCACGCTCCACGAGGGTGATCGCTACCGTCTGGGCAAGATGGATGTGCGCTCCAGCGTCCGCCACGTCACGCCGGAAATGCTACGCCCGCATATCGAGCTCTTCCAGCACCAGTGGTATGACGGCACTGCGATCCAGAACAACACCAAGAACATGCAGGAATGGCTGCAGGCTACGGGTCACCCGTTCGCCATGGTGCGTTCGGAAATCGCCCGGAACCCTGAAAAGCACCTCGTCAACCTGCTGTTCGACGTGACCGAAGGCCCGCATGTGTATGTCGAGCGGATCGACATCAACGGCAACACCATCACCCATGACGACGTGATCCGCCGGAACCTGCCGATGGCCGAAGGGGACCCGTACACCCCGTTTGACCGGAAATATTCCAAGCTCGGCCTTCAGGATCTGGGATATTTTAGTTCCGTCTCCGTGGACCAGACGCAGGGCTCCGCTCCGGACCGTGTCAACGTCTCCGCAAACGTGGTCGAGAAGCCGACAGGCGAGTTCTCCCTCGGTGGCGGTTACTCGACGGACGTTGGTATCCTCGGTAACGCCTCCATCAAGCAGCACAACCTGCTCGGAACCGGCGTAGATGCCGGTATTTCCGGCACGGTAGCCTACTATGAGAAACAGGCTGACATCTCGATTACCGACCCGTACTTCCTGAATCGGAACCTCGTGGCCGGTGCGGATTTCTACTTCATCCAGAACAACTACCAGACGTATCAGAGCTATAAGGAATCCCAGTACGGCATGAGCCTGCGTCTGGGGTATGCCTATAACCGGTACCTGTCGCAGTCCTGGAACTATACCCTTGTCGACCGTCAGGTTGGCAACTTCTACGACGCTTCTGCCGTGGCGCAGGATCCCAGCCTGATCCAGTGGGTTCCCTCGATCTACGTCCAGCAGTCGGCTGGCTGGTCGCTGCTGTCCCAGCTCAGCACCTCCGTGACCTATGATCGCCGGGATCGCCGCATGAATCCGCATTCGGGTTATATGTTCAAGGTGGGTGGTGACTTTGCTGGCCTTGGTGGCAACTCGAAATATGCCCGAGTAAAGGCAGATGGTGCCTATTACCTGCCGCTGGATGACCTGACCGGAAACCACGACTGGACCTTCCAGTTCAAGGGTGGTGTCGGTTATATGGGCGACTGGAGTTCGAACGGAAACCGCAACATCATCGATAACTTCTATCTCGGTGGTGAAAATCTGCGAGGCTTCCTGCAGGGTGGTGTGGGGCCGCGTTCAGGCCATCTCAAGATCAATGGTGTCTACATCCCGGCCCAGGGTCAGGAAGATCTGCTCGGTGGCCGTTTCATGTATACGGCCTCCGCACAGCTCAACTTTCCGCTGCCCATGGGTGACGATCTCGGGATTTCCGGACGTGGCTTCATCGATGCCGGTAGTCTTGCCGGTCTTCGCGTCAAGCATCTTTACACCAACCGCCTGAATGACGGTGACAACTACACCCCGATCACCGGCGACACCCTGATCCCGCGTGTCTCGGGCGGTCTCGGCGTCTCGTGGAAGAGCCCGTTCGGCCTCGTCAACATCGATGGTGCCGTGCCGATCCGCAAGGAACATGGTGACCGTCTGTACCCACTGCGTTTTGGTTTTGGCCAGCAGTTCTGAACTGTTCGCGACCTTGCCGTCCTGTTCTTCAACCCCTTCCCAAGAGGTGGTCATGACCCTTATTTCCCTGATGCGCACGGTTTCGGCCGGCGCGCTTCTGGCTGCGACGATTCTCATCTCTACTCCGGGTGCATACGCCCAGGCCGCTGGTGGCAATGGTGGCTGGTTCGTTCCCAAGGCTGCCCATCCCGACGCTCCGCCACCGCACCCCGTACAACGTCGTGTTCCGGTCTCGGCTCCTGAAGAGGAGGACGATTCTGCTCCGGCCGAGCAGCAGCAGGCTCCTCCGGTCCTGCCGCTTCCGCCAATTCCGGCTCCCCCGACCATCGCCAAGGCATCGCCCCCGCCGACTGCCGTCATCGGTGTGATCAATGTTCAGGCGGTAATGCAGATCTCCAGCGCCTGGCAGGAAATCCAGCAGGTGCTGGGCGCTCGTCGCGACCGTCTGGCACAGGCCGTCCAGCGTGAAGAAGCCGCCTGGCGTGGCGAGCAGCAGAAGCTGCAGGCCCAGGCTCGCACCCTCACTTCCGACCAGATCCAGTTGCGCGAACGTCACCTTCAGGAACGCCGCGCCAAGGATCAGCATGATTTCGGCAATCAGGCCCGCGTCATTCAGGAAGCCGCCCAGGTCGCCATGCACCAGATCGAGCGTGAACTGGAAGAGCCCAACGGCATCATCGCTGCCGTCGCTGCTGCTCACAACATGAACCTGATCCTGCATGCCGAGCAGGTCGTGCTCCATGTCGGCGGTCAGGACATTACCGAGGAAGTCGGTACGCAGCTCAACAAAACGCTGCCCCATGTCTTCATTCCCGATGATGGCGTGGATCCCGAACAGCTCGCCCGCTCCGGCAAGATGCCCACGACAGCCGACGAGCAGCGACAGGCCCAGGGTCCGCAGGCTGCCCCGGCTGCCGCACCGGGCGAGTCTGTTCTTCGTCAGCATCACTGAGGCAACAGGCCGTGTCTGACATCTCAGCAAACGAGACCCGTCCGGGCGACAGCCGTTTCTTCCAGCGTTCCGGGCCTTTCGGTCTGGAACGGCTGGCGGAAGTGTCCGGCAGCGAAATCGTCCCTGCGGCTTCGGGAAAAGGACTGTCCGAGTTCCGTGGCGTCGCTCCCCTGCATGTCGCGGGTCCCGACGAAGTCAGCTTTCTCGACAATCGCCGTTATCTGCCGCTACTGGCCGAAACGAAGGCCGGGGCCGTCATCCTGTCTCCGGCTTTTTCGGACAAGCTTCCTCCCGGCACCGCCGGACTGGTCTGCAAGGCGCCATATCTCGCCTGGGCCCGCGTCGCGACCCTGTTTCATCCGGCTCCGGCCTCGACAGGACTTCATCATCCGACGGCCTGGATCGCGGAGGATGCTGAGATCGGCGAAAACGTCGAAATCGGTCCCTTCGCCTTCATCGGTAGCGGTGTGCGTATTGGCCGGGACAGCATCGTGGGAAGCCATGCCAGTATCGGCCAGAGTGTCGAAATCGGTTCCCGATGCCGCATCGGTGCGCATGCCGCCATTTCCCACGCCCGGATCGGGGATCGCGTGACCCTCTATCCCGGCGTTCGTATCGGTCAGGATGGGTTCGGTTTTGCCGTTGGACCGGAAGGTTTCGAGACCGTCCCGCAACTCGGACTGGTGGTTCTGGAAGACGGTGTCGAAGTCGGCGCCAATTCCACGATCGACAGGGGCTCGATGCGTGACACCCTGATCGGCGCAGGCACCCGCATCGACAATCTGGTGCAGATCGGCCACAATGCCCGTCTGGGGCGCTGCTGCATTGTCGTGTCGCAGGCCGGGATTTCCGGTTCCACGGAACTGGGCGATTTCGTCACCATCGCCGCGCAGGCGGGCCTCATCGGTCATATCAAGATCGGCTCGAAGGCCCGTATCGGCGCGCAGTGCGGCGTCATGTCGGACGTGGACGCCGGTGCCGATGTCATCGGCAGCCCTGCCATGCCGTTCCGCGAGTTTTTCCGGAATGTCGCGACCCTGCGGAAGCTTTCCCGCAAAAGCGGCGACTAGCCGTCCCGCGGCGCGCATGGTAACTCCCCCGCAGGTTTGCTAAGGGAAGCCACACGCGCTGCCAGACGGTAGCTACTGATAGACAACACCGCTTGAAGGGCATGGTGAAACGATGGACCGAGTGGACGCTCCAGCAGAACAGATGACTCCCGCGACAGACGCCGCTGCAGAAGGCCATCCGCTTCCCGAGAGCATCGACATCCTGAAGATCATGCAGTCGATCCCGCATCGTTATCCGTTCCTGCTGATCGACAAGATGGTCGAGATCCATGCCGGGCAGTCCGCCATCGGCATCAAGAACGTCACGGTCAACGAACCGTTCTTTCAGGGGCATTTCCCGTCCCATCCCGTCATGCCGGGCGTACTGATCGTCGAAGCCATGGCCCAGACCGCTGCCACGCTGGTGGTCATGACGCTGGGCAAGGCATTTGAAGGCAAGCTGGTCTATTTCATGACGATCGAAAATGCCAAGTTCCGCCGTCCGGTTGGCCCCGGGGACCAGCTCCGGATCCATGTCGACAAGGAACGCTCCCGCGCCAACGTCTGGAAATTCAAGGGCGTGGCCCGCGTCGATGGTGTCGCCGTTGCCGAAGCGACCTTCAGTGCGATGATCATGGGTTGACCCTGATGCAGATGGCAGGCAAGCGCCCCGAAACCGCCGA
>NZ_JBDNYY010000035.1:0-13280 GCF_047722525.1 Gluconobacter sp. | reverse complement strand
GCAGTGGCTTTACGGACTGGCACGGCGACTGTCAGACTGAACGCTGGATGCGAGGACGCTGTCGTGGAACGGCCCTCCCGGGCGGTCCTTCAGGACCGTTCGGGAGGGACGAGGAGCCGTCTCACGGTCGAACTTGCCAGACCAGGACCGTCCGTTCATGGAAAAGGATGCGGGTGAACCGTTACCCGGAAGGGCCGAGACGCAGGGGCCAGACGCCCGGTTGAGGGCGGCTGGACCCTGTGGCTCGGTCGAACTTGGCGACGCAGGAGCCTAGTGAGATAGGGTGAACGAACCCTTCAGGGCCGCCCCGATCCTTCTTTTGCTTTTTCTACCTATGGCCCTGATTTTTCCCGGAAGACTCCCGGGTCAGGAAGAACACACCCCCACCCACGGCAAGCACCAGCAGGCCTCCCCGGACTGGATGCAAAAAGCCCTGCCAGATCAGGAGAAGAACCGCTGCCTGAATACTCAGTGCAACAATGCGGATTATTGTTTGTCGTGACATGGTGCCAGTCTAGTCTTTTTCGCTGTCCTGGCGCAGCCCCCCAGTGGGGGGCGAGCATTGGGGGCATCAAAGCCCGCGCCGTCGAGGCGCGTCCGCCTGACTAAACCGGGCGAGCGGACAAAAAAAAGCGGCCCGGAGGCCGCCTGTCGGTGTCACTGATGGGACGTTCGCAACTTTGCGAGCCGGGTGGCAATCGGTCCGATCGCAAGGCCCAGACCGATGGTGAAAACAGCGGCAGGAAGAAGAATAAACAGGATACTCTGGGTCACGTTATCCATTGGTTTTCGCCTCCGTCTTGTCCTCAGGATAGGGGATATAGGCCAGAAAAGTCAAAGAAATTGCCTCAAGCGCCGCACCCAAAAAAAAACAGGTGACGGCACGCATGGGGGTCAACGGTCCTGTCCCGGAGATGAGTGGGGTCACGATGCCGAGCCCCCACGCGCTGAGGGCGAATGTCTGAAGGACGCTGGCAATCGCCTTGTAGCGGTCTTCCTTGTGTTTGGAGCGCTGCGGCGGGGGCAGCAGCGCCATGAGGCGGTCTTTGTTCATCTTACGCTATGCCCCTTCGCCCCGGCACTCAAAATGGGATTTCGTCATCGAGGTCGTTCCCGCCCGGTGCGTCCCAGCCCCCATTGCGGTTTCCGTTGCCAGACGATCCCCCCGACCGGCCGCCACTGCTTCCACCAGCAAAGCCGCCCTCGCCCTCATCGCCATTGCCTCGGTTGCTGTCGATCAGCACCAGCTCCCCCCGGAAACGGTCAATGACAACCTCTGTGGTGTAGTGCTCCTGACCGCCCTGATCGGTCCATTTGCGGGTGCGGAGTTCGCCTTCGATATAGACCTTGCGGCCTTTGCGGAGGAAGCGCTCCGCTACGTCACCAGCCCGCTCATTGAAGATAACGACCCGGTGCCATTCGGTGCGCTCACGACGCTCGCCGCTCTGGCGGTCGTTCCATGTGTCAGACGTGGCGAGCGTAAAGCTCACGACCTTGGACCCGGACTGCATATTGCGGACTTCCGGGTCTTTACCAAGGTTGCCAACGAGAATGACTTTGTTAACGGAACCAGCCATGAGAGCCTCCAAGAAATAGGGAACGTATCAACTGGACTGTTGCGGCGTTATTGCCTCCGTCCATGAATAGATATTAGGTTTTTACTTGGTTCTAGTCAACGAGAAATGGCAGAAAACCGCTATTTTCGAGAGAATAAAATTAGAAATGAAGCGCTTTTACTTGTTGAATACTGAAAGGATATTTGATGTTTTCCTAGACCCATCCTGCCCGTGCGGCGAGCACACTGACGGCGACGAGAGTGGAAGGGAGGTGGCGTTTTCCTGAGCCCATCCTGCCACCGGCCAAGACGGGCGACGGGACAGGCCGTCAAGCCCGGAGCGTCCTGAGCAAGGGGGGCAGGCTTGCGGCTGATGCGGGGTCGCGTGCGGCCCTGCAGCAGCCGCGGGCCTGACACCTGCCGCCGAGGGTCGCGCAGTGGCTTTACGGACTGGCACGGCGACTGTCAGACTGAACGCTGGATGCGAGGCCGCCGTCGTGGAACGTGCCTCCCCGGACGGTCCGCAGGACTGGCCGGGGAGGTTGAGGAGCCGTCTCACGAACAGATCCGCCAGACCAAGACCGCCCGTTCATGGAAAAGGATGCGGGTAAGCCGTACCCGAAAGGGCCAGACCCGAGGGCCAGACGCCCGGTTGAGGGCGACTGGACATCGGGGCTAGGCGGAGCTTGGCGACGAAGGAGCCTAGCGCAGTAGGGCGAACGAACCCGTCAGGGCCGCCCCGATCCTTTTTTCTTCTGCCCTTCACATCACCCACGGGTCAGTCTCGAAGAAAGAAAACACATTATCCCCTCTCTCCTGCTCTGCTTTCTTCAATTTCCTTCTCAAAACCTTACGCTCCTGGCGTGCTTTCCGCCTCTTCTTTTCGTGGGCCTTCCAGCAGCCTCGCAAGACATCACGCAGCTCCGGACACTGTGCGCTGATCTGTCCGTAGGGCTGACGCAGGAAGCGGGTGACGCCACCGAAACGGTCGATCCCTGTCATCAGAGTGCTCCTGCCGATCTCCGGATAGAAGATCACGCCGAGGCCATCCTGCGCATCGGGTGTCGAGGGCGGGCGGAGAAAGAGTGTGGCGAAGCCGTCCGTTGTCTCAACCCATCCCGGCACCGGCCCTGCCAGTTGGCGCAAAGGCATCAGGTCAAAGTGGGGACAGTTCTCGGCTATGGCGGCCGCGAGAGGCGGAGACCTGTGCCAGAAGCTGGCGCTATATCCCGGCCAGTCTTTTGTGGCGTCTGTCGGAAACAGGATTCCGAAGACTGTGATGAGATCCGCTTCATAGACAAGCTGGCCGCCCTGCCATTTGGCAAAGGCCGGATTATCAAAGCAGTCGAAATACTCCATGCCCCGGATGCTGACGTCTGGATATTCGTCAGACAGCCCCAGCCCATGACCAAGAAATGACGTCCCGATCCCGCTTTCGAGGGTCATCACGAGTGTTGTTTCATCCTCCCACGTCATGTGTTCGGGTGCGCAGGTCCGGTAGGCGCGCTCTCTGGCGATCTGGCGTAGGCGGTCCTGTGGGCCGGTGAGCGTGAAGATTGTTATGACGGGAGTAGCCACGGAGAACATCCTTTTTCATTTTCTGGATGCTTTCCTGCGGGCGCAGACGGCTGGCCGGGACAATGGCGCGCCCTCAGGGCGCGGGCCGCGTGCGGCCGAACCATTGTGGCGGCAGGACGGCCTGTGCTGTTTCTCTCTCTCTTTCTTTATCATTGGTAAGATTGAGGACGAGAGAAGGCCGTAAGATATTCGCCCCGCTAACGCAGGGAACGGGTCTTGCAAACCTATCTTGGACCAGAATTAGAAAGGTTCATCCCCGCCGAGGCAGGGAACGAAGGTCTTACAAACCTATCAAGGATTAGGATTATAACGGTTCATCCCTGCTTGCGCGGGGAATGTCAAAACCATCTCCCAGCGAAGTTCTCTCGTCAAGAATTCTTTTCTCGCGCTGCTCATCAGCCCAAGCGGAAATCAAATCCCGGAGAATTTCAATCGTAATCATGCTCCCGCGGGCCTGTGTTCTGGGCCTCTCATCACGAAAACGATTAGCCCTTCCAAATTCACGGACGGCGTTGTTCGAGAGAGTGTACCGACGATCAGCAAGAAGAGACTTTACATCTGCGTGCGACAAACCTGCGCCCGAACAGAACGCAACATAGGTTCGCCTCAGGTCGTCTGGATTTTCTGGCATTACTGAAACAGTCCATTGTGCAAATCAGGCAAAAGCCCCGAATTATCCTGAGCGTGAATATCACCCCAGTGCGTTTTTGGTTCAGCGATAAAATCCCGTATTGCCTGGACCGGACAATGGAGCGCTCTCCAGGGCACGGGCCGCGTGCGGCCAGACCACTGTGGCGGCTGGAAGGCCTTTGCTGTCCCTTTCTGTCTCTACTTTGACTCGTCTCTGTTCATTCCACCCGATATGCCACTCTCGACTTTGAGAGCAAAAAGTTCCCAGAAGGCCGGATGCATGGTGCGATCACCACTTTCCCATCGCTTCCAGGTCAGGGGTGTGACGTGAACAAGAGACGCAGCACTCACCTGTGTCAGGCCCGCATCGAGACGGGCTTGACGGATTGCCCGAGGAGAAATGTCCTCGACGTCAGCCTCCCTCAATAACCCAGCCATGCCCGCTTGAAATGACCTGCCTGCTCAAGTCCGGCCTTCGTCCGATTAAGGCTAGCGATCAACGTAGCGTCGGCCCGCCCCTGCGGCGAGAGGTCGAAGTCTTCGCTGTATTCGCCGGTTCTATCCAAACTGGGTTCGTCTATTTCACAGCGACCGTCGGGAAAGATCCAGACACCTGACAGGATACGATCCCCGGTTCTGTGCTGCAGCTCAATGCGATCGGAATAATGAGGGATGTCGTCACGCATCGCGACTTCCCCCGTTACGGCATGCCGCATCGAGCACTCTGTCGCGATTTCAAACCCGTCGTCCAGCTTTACACTGCCGAGATTGCGCGTCTCACCCGTTGAGAAATGCCAGCCTGACAGAGCCAGTCTGTCCACTTCGGTCTTTCCGACCTTACGAATGGCCTTCGCGACATCATCGGCCGTAGGCGAAACCCCGAGGAGAGCAGCGACCTCTTTCGTCACGGTGCTGTCTTCGAGCGAGAAATAGCCATGCGACGGCGCAGCCAGGAGCAGGACCCGTCCTTCCTCATCACGCTGAACGCCATCTTTCACCCGTCCTATCGCCTCGACGGTGGCGCGACGCTGCACTTCCTTTTCAAGTTCGCGCATCCGGGAAGTGTCGAATTTAGGCATCGCATTGTCCTCGTTCGTGATGCCTAAATTATAGTATCCTTCGGATACCTTTTTCAATACACAAATAAGGGCTTCTTTATTTCTTTGACTATGCGACCCAACGGCGACTGCCTGCTATTGCTCGAGACCCCGTCCATGACTTGACGGTTACATCATGGTGCCGATCTACGCTTTCGCGCCAACACCCTATCGACCAAGATTCATCAGTATTCCGCGTTGCGCGACAAGATATATGCGGATCGGACGGCGTCAGCCGTCCTCTTGACCACAGGGCTTCCGGCTGCCGCAAAATGCTGCATCTGCCTGAAGATAGAGAGCGTCAATCACACACAGCCCCTCGTCTCTCCGGTTTTCTGCGAAAAGCCGGTCTGCAACCGCGGCCAGAAGTTTGAGAGAAGATGCTTCCGACGGGACTGCGTGCGCTGCGGGTGGGAGCGGAAGTGGCATCATGGCATATCGTTCCGAAAGCTGAGAGTACGGGAAGAAGCAGGGGACTGACCAGGGACTGACTGGTACCCCTGAACGGGCTGCGCGACGCTGCGGCGAATGGCGAGCAGATCCTCAAAAAAGGTGGTCGCGTGCCGCACCAGGTCAGGATCAAACGCACCACCTGCCTGCTCGTGGAGAAAGGCTTTCACCTGACGCGGCGTCCAACCTGTCTTATAGGCGCGGGCGGAGAGCAGGGCGTCGATCACGTCCACGAGGCCGATGATGCGGGCGGCCAGAGGGATGGCTTTGCCCTTCAACCCGAAGGGATAACCATCGCCGTCATAGCGTTCGTGGTGCAGGAGTACGGCCTCATGAACAAGGGTCGGGATATCGGCTGACAGATGAAACAGCGCTCCAAGGCCAAGCGAGGGATGCTGCCGCATCACCAGCATCTGCCTGTCGTTAAACATGCCCGGATGATTCAGGAGGCTGTCTGGCAGCAGCAGTTTGCCCGCATCGTGCAGGCGGCCTGCCAGTTCAAGGGCGCTGGACGAGAGGCCAGTTTTCGCCAGATGGCCGAGCAGGCCAGCAAGGCGCCCGACCCTCTGGCCATGCCCGTCATCCCCTTTGGCAACCAGTGCCAGAAGGGACGCCAGAGGTGCGCCTTGCCGCCGATAGGACGCAGGCAGTTTCACCACTTCTTTCAGGAGCGTCTGCAGTTCAGGCATCTTTCCTCTGCCGGTTGTGTAGGATCACTTTAGGAGAGGGCAATGTGAGTCCGGTCATCCCGGATGGATCAGGCTGCGGGCGAGGCCGCCGAGTGCCAGGGCCACGCAGGTGACGAGGAGCCTTATTCTGGTCGCCCGCCCCTGCCCACGCCCGGTCAGGATCCCGGACGTCTTTTCAGCGAGTTTCACAAGAGCCAGTGTGAGGCAGGCCAGAAGCGTCCACTGCCAGAACGACAGCATCAGAACCGGTTGACCCAGTCCGGACAGATGCCAGGGTCCCTGTCTGGCAAACTGATCCAGGCCAAGAAATCCATCCGCGGCGTTCGTCAGAAGAAACAGGCTGACCCCGATCAGACATCTGGGGCCACAGACCCGACGCTGTATCGTCCCAACAGGGTGAGATGGTCCCAGAGTGGAGGCATAGCGGACACTGTTGATGCGCGTTGGAGTCCAGTCCGCGAAGAAAGGTGCAGGCACGCTCAATACCCATCCGGCAAAAGACGAGACAGAGAGAGCAGGCAGAGCACCAGGCCGAGACTGGCAAAAACCACACCGCGCCTGCGCTCGAGACCGTAGTCGCGCCCGTCTTCGCCGATTTCGGGGACACCCGGTCCCGTCATGGTTGCCAGACAGCCACCGAGCATGAAAACGGGCCCCATGACAGCGCCAAGCCTGGGAACGACAAACGCAAACAGAAGCAGTCCAACACTCGGCCAGCAGACCAGGATCTCTCCTGCCGTCTCGGCGATACGTCGGCGCGGTGGAGCATCTTGCATTCGATCACATTCCCAGGGCACGGCGGTAGATCTGCAAAAGGGTTTCCTGAGCCTCGACCTCTGCGGGCTCCTGCTTGCGCAGCCGGATAATCGTGCGGATGACCTTGACGTCGAACCCGGCTGACTTGGCTTCGGCAAAGATGTCCCTGATGTCACCACTCAGCGCCTTGCGCTCTTCTTCCAGGCGCTCGACCCGCTCAATAATGGACCGCAGCCGGTCGGCGGCGATGCCCCCTGCGATGACACCCTGATTGTCCTGGCCGTCTTCAGGAAATGATACGCGTTGCAACATGGATCAACCTTTCAGAGATCGGGTGAGACGCAGATGGGAGAGAGGGGGCGTGGCAGATCGCGATGCCCGTCTGCCAGCGCTTCGAGCCAGCGGGACTGCCGCTCCGGGAGATGTCCCTGTTCCTCAATGAGACGGCGAAGCGCCGTCCGGTGTTCGCCGAGGCGATCTGCGAGTGTACGTTCGGACCAGCCAATTGTGATGAGGGCACTGGTCATCGCGTAGCCATTCAGCGGAGGTCTGTTCCCCGCTGGAGGCACAGCCCGGGCCAGTGGGTGACTCAGTCGACGGTGCAGCATCCCAAGGGCCGCGAGCCACTTGAGAAAATCCGGGTCAGGAATACCCTGCCCTGATTGCCAGCGCAGGATCCTGTCCTTGGAGACGCCGGATCGGCGGGACGCCTGGCGCACACCCCAGCCGATGACGGAGAGTTCGCCTGCAATGGACAGCGCTGCACGCCTGTGCCCGGGACGAACGGACCGTGAATCCACATATCCTGCCCGCGGTTGCCCACAGCGCTGTCCACTGGTTTGGGGGATAACCCGCAAGCGCGACGCCTCCCTCATGTCTCAGCCATGCCGGGCGATATCGGTGAACGTCCTGTCCTGTGCCCCCTGCCGGATATGTTTGGCCATATGCGGCGATACAATCCGGTAGCGGTTGGGGCGACGCGGATCCAGCCGCTCTTCGATCAGACCGGCCTGCTCCAGAGCTGCAAGAGAGTCTCTGACCACAGCGAGGGTCAGTCCAAGCCACGACGCGATTTCGGTTGGCGTCTCGTGTTCGGTCAGCGAGGCAAAGACCAGGTCCTCGATTGGTGACGTCTTCACGGTCCGCGTTGCCGGCATCCAGGGCACGCGGGCATAGACGCTATGACCCAGAGCCGCGATTTCGCCAGCCTGGGCCAGCGTCGTCAGAGCCAGAGGCAAAGCTCCGGCCTCTTCCGGGGTGAGGTTTGCCCGAAGCTCAAGGACATTATATGGCCCCCGGTTGAGGCAGGTCCGGACGTGCTGAAGCACGGCCTGATAGGCTTCGCGCTGTGTCTGCGCACTCAGCCTGCGAAAAACCCGTGCTTTGGGCTGGTTGCCGCCAAACTTCACTGTGTTGCCCCGTTCTCTGTCACCTGACAGTCAGTATCCCACGGGGTTTTGTGAGTGCAGTTACGCAACGTCACCATTGGCCTGCCGCCTTCATGCAGTCATAGGCGTTCCGGAGATTGATCAGGCCGACAGCCACCCAGACCGGAACGAAGACCAGCACATGCCAGCGCGGCATGAAGGCGTTCGTCTTCAACAGGCGTATGACGTCCATCACGAGAACGGAGATCGCCAGGGAAAACAGGATCGCCTGAGCAAGCATGGTCCAGACCATCTGGACATCCAGCGGAAAAAGGAGCCAGCCGAACCCTAAAAGCATGGTCGCCGAAAGAACCATGCTGCCAAGCATCCAGGGGGACGAGAGTGAGAGAGAAAGGGAGTGTTTGGGCAGCTCTGACTGCCCAAGAGAAAGTGTATGCTCGGTCATACCGGGTAGTATGACGACAGCGTTTGTGAGTGCGGTTCAGCTGACGGACCAGAGGGGTTGAAGCGTCAGAACCGAATTGAGGTCCTCAGATTGTCAGTCCGAGATCCGACGGCTTGTAACGCGGTGTCGGAAGAAGCCGCACCACAGCATTTCCCTCTACATCCGAAAGATACAGCAGCCCCTCTGACGGACAGCCCAAGGGACGACCATCCGCATCCAGCACAAGGCGCAGGCTCTCGATCGGACTTACCGCGTAGACACAATCGTCTTGCAGAAGAACGAAAGGATAGTCTCTTCCCTGATCGGTCAGCGTTTTCAGCGTGCCTGGAACCACACCGGCAGATCCAGTCATAAGACGCTCCGCCATGAACCGTGCGACCGCCTGGAGTTGCACCTGCGTCAGATCTTCATGGCGCGCAAAAGCCGAGCTGCCCAGTACCGTTGTCACATCTCTTCTCCCTGCAAGCCACGCCCTCCGGGGTCGCCCTGGCCGATCAGATCCTGCCGGAGGTCACCCTAACCCACCCGCTACTGTCTGAATACACATGGTGCGTCGCAGAAGGACTTGCGTGCGTGTTTGCCCGTTTTTAGAGTCTTATGATGTACCGTTCTCTCTCCCTCGTCCGGCACTTTGCTGAACGCAGCCGTCAGAAGAAGGCCCAGGTGGCGATCCTCCGATTTCTGGCGGACCTCGAGAATCATCCCTTCAAGGCAGATACCAGCCGCGATCCCCGCGAAGAGAATGCCTACTACCGTCTACGACGCATGGTCAGTTTTGCCCAAGCGTTCGATAATATCCCTCCCCATCCTGCTTCTGAGCTGCTGAGTAGTCTTCTCCGGGAGGGTGATCCTTACCATGCAAAAATCGATATCCGGTCGATTACCGCTGTCAGCGCATCAAAAGGTAAGCTGGTCGGCGAACTTGACAGCCTGCCCGAGACCATGAGCTTCGATAACTCCTATCCACCAAACTATGGCCCTTTCGATGAAGAGCAGACCGCGCGGCTCCGGGAAGCGATCCTGCGGGAGTTCAACCCGTCTGCAACTCGAAATCGAGAGATATTCGACGTCACGGATGTGACCTGGAGCCACGAGCGCATTGTGGGGAACTGCGGAGCCTCACGGCGTTTCAGTCTTTGGCGTCGCCTTGCAGGTAGAGAGGGGTGGCGCACGGTCTGGCTTCATGCCCGGATCACACCTGTGTATCTCGATGAAGACGGGTTCACGGATTTGCTCTCGTCATGGCGCATTGTCAGGGTCAACCGCTCCCGCACACTGGAGCGATCACTCTGGGACATGCGGCAGGCATGGCCAGACGGGCCATGCCCTCTTGATTACGCACCGGCTTGGCAGCCTGACCGACCGGAGACCTGGATCATTCCTCTCCCGCACCGTGCACCCGACGCTCTACGCGAGACCTTGATCCGAGTGCATGCAGCGATTGATCGCGCGGGCATCGAGGACGTCTTACGAAGTATCAGTGAGGCACGTTGCCTCAAGGTAATCGGGGGCGCCCAAGGAGAAAATGATCACCCTCTGGACGTCACCTGAAAGACGTCACGCAACACGCCCAGTCTGAGCAAGAGGAAAAGACGGCTTATGAGCATTCCCGGAGCGCTAACTTTCAGTGCTATTGCCCTCGCTCTCGTGACATCGTGGTGCTCTGTTGCCCGGGCAGCCGCTCAGCCCTGCACTCTCAAGACAGCCGAGTTCTGCCGGGATACCAATCAGCTGGTTTGGAGCCGGGGCTTCGATGGTGAAATCAAACGCTTTGTTGGACCTCATACGGGCGAATTTGCAACGCTTCAGCGACAGGTATTAGCCTCTTTGGGTGGTCCGCCGGATCGTCCGGTCGAAATGCTCGGCTACAAGGCCGGGGGCTGGCTTTTCTCGGCATGTAAAGCACACGAATGCCTGGTCAAGGGTGCTGTACTCCTCGATTACGACCACTCGATCCGCGGGCTCGCGGTGTTCGATTTTGGGACAAAAGGGGAGAAAAACCCCCGCCTTGATCTGATCCTGAAAGACCCTGATGACACAAAAGCCCGTGACCTCCTCGCAGCATGGGCAAACTGGACCATCGCTCGGGACCTCTTCACCTATTCGGGTGACTACGTCGCGACCACGCTGACAGGCATTAGGATACTGCCAGCGCAGCATTTCAAAGACTGAGAAGTGATTTGAAGAAGGTGAAAAGTACGGCGTGCGCTTACGCCTCGTGTCGGTCATTGACTGATGATTTGTAGACCGCTCAAAGCCGACATCTAGGATAAAATGATGTGTGCTCAGAGGTCTGCGATCCTGACTGTAAGCAGATATATAGGGTTAGAGTTTTCTCTAAGTCAGGAAAGATGAAAGGACTTTTTTATTCTGTCTAACTATTAATTTCTATAAAAATAAGTAAGGTCTTTTAGTTTTATAAAAATAGTCCAATGAGTAACGAATATGACATCGGAAACAAAGCACAGCCACTATGTACCTGTATTCTTGCTTTCTAAGTGGCAAAAAAATATTAATGGTCAAAATAAAATGACAGCATTTTCGTGGAGATCTGAGGCAAAAAGAATCTTAATTAGCAAGAAATTAGGACCTAAAGCTTATTGTTACGTAGATATTTATCTTTTCTCAAAATCTTTACATTTAAAGAAAGACTTTCTTGAGACAAAAATATTTTCACCCATAGATGACAAAGCGGCGACTGCCATACAGAATCTAACTAATTTTTCTGCTGAAAAACTTGGAAAGGATATGGCATCTGAAAATGTAAGGAAACTCTCTCCTAGTTCAGGCCCAATAATTGCAAAATTCATATTATCATTAATGACTCGACACCCTATGATAATAGCAAAAAATATCAAAGATTCTTCTAAAGCAATCGAACTTATTAAAAGTAGTCCTGAGATAAAAAAAACGTTCGCGGAGCTTGATAGCGGAATGACTATAGAAGGCTATCTTGACAGTATAGGACTTGACCCCGATAAAATCGGTTTATTTTATTCTCTTAGTCATATAAATTCAAAAACCAGTATAAGATCGTTACTCCTTAAGAAATGGAAAATAATAAGTTTAAATGAGAATGTTGGAAGCTTTATTATTTCTGACACTTACATATTTCTACAATCTCTACCAAATGACAGCTACGGTTGTTTGATTATGCCTTTAAGTCCTCAGCACATATTAGTTATATCTCACCCACATTACTCTATTTACATTGGGGGTGTCGATATAAATGATCTGAGCCCTAAGCAACTTCTCAATAAAATTAACAAAACATTTGCCACCATGGCTATGCGGTATGTTTTTTCAAGAAATGAAGAAGATATAAAATGGCTATCAAAAATTCTGGATAAATGTATGGGTTACCCATCAGTTCCTGGGTTTAATTTTTAATGAAACCATTATGAGACGCTTATTCCACAAGCGATGTCTACACGACATGGTTTTACCATTACACCGGACATTCCGCTACCCCTCCAAGTCAGTCACAGCGCTTGATTGGTCAGAAGCCCATCGCCTCTCTCTGAGCCTGCCGATTCACGACCCCTCTCCCCTGGAACGCAGCACGGCGCCTGAGATCCCTTCCCCAGCCGTCCCGCCGTGCCTGAAGCGGAATCTCGTCGATGAAGCAGCTCGGATTGGCCTGCTCGCCCCGACGGAACTCGCACCAGGACACACTGACGCGCTGGCGGCCGCGGGTGAGCGCAACATAGGCCAGTCGGCGTTCTTCAGCCGGGTCAAGGTTCGTGCGCGACGGAAACAGCGTGTCTTCCCATCCGATCAGAAACACATGCCCGAACTCCAGTCCCTTTGACCCATGAATGGTCATCAGCTTCACCCGGCCAACACTGTCATCATCCCGGCTTTCCGACCCGAGGGCCGCATGGTCGAACAGCTCTTCTACCGAGCTGAACTCGTTGGCGAGCGACAGAAGCTCGTGCAGATTTTCCAGCGCCGTGCGTCCGTCCTCCCCGGCCGCCTGATGCATCGCGAGATATCCGCTCTCTTCGACCAGAGCCCTCAGACGTTCACCCAGACTTGGTTCGTCGCTACGGGCTCCCTTCAGAATGACGTCCAGGAAGCCGCGTAGCTTGTCAGCAGCTTTGCCAGTGCGTCCCTGCACCGTGCGCTCCGCCGCCTCGTACAGCGAGATCGCCTCCTCATCCGCGACCTGCTCGAATGTCGCCATGGCCTTGGCCCCGATCCCCCGGGTCGGCTGATTGACGATCCGACGGAAAGCTTCGTCTGACTGCCGCTCATACGGAAAACATGTCAGACGCAGGAAGGCGAGCGCGTCCTTCACGACCGCGCGCTGCCAGAAGGCGGTGTCATTGACCAGCTCATACGGGATCTTCGCACGCAGCAGAGACTCTTCCAGCAACCGGGAGAGATGGTTGAACCGATACAGCACCGCCATCTCCTCATAAGGCACGCCCTCGAGAGCACGACGGCCGATCTCGGCGGCAATCCCGGAAGCCTCATCCTGACTGCCGGTATGCCGCAGAATATCCACTGGCTCGCCATCTCCAGACGCGGTATAAAGCGTCTTCTCCAGACGGCTCGTGTCATGAGAAATGACCGCATTGGCTGCTGACAGGATATGACCGGTCGAGCGGAAGTTCTGCTCCAGGGCAATCAGACGTCCGGTCGGAAACTCCTTGAGAAAGCTTCGGATAATCCGGACATTGGCCCCAC
>NZ_JBDNYY010000034.1:0-14207 GCF_047722525.1 Gluconobacter sp. | reverse complement strand
CTCAAAACAGGCCTGCCATGGCGCATTAGCTCCGCCGCTTAAACACAGTTGCTAATCCGGCGTCCAATCTTCAGAACGTAATCCATTTACCCGAGTAAATTCTCGTAGGTTTCCGCTTACAACGACCAGTCCTTTGCTCCGGGCATGCCCCGCAATCATTAAGTCATACGGTCCGATAACACACCCACGGGCTTCCAGATCAGCCCTGATTTCTGCTGTATGTGCTGCTGCATCATCGTCAAATGGCAAAACAGACAAACGCGCAGCAAAATGCTCTACCTCCCGTCGGATTTTTGCCGGATTTTGAGATCTTTCCGCCCCATAGAGGAGTTCGTAAAGCACAACATCTGAAATACAGAGGGCCTCGGCGTTATCGTTGAAACGCTCGCGTAAGCCCTTTGGACGGTCACGCAAGACACGGATACAAAAATTTGTATCCAGAAGATAACGTAGCATCAAAAGCTTTCGCGGTCCTGCATTGCAGGTTGATTGCGTTCGGGTAATTCAGTGCCGGAGGACGAAAAAAAATCATCCCATGCGGCATGCGCAGGCGCAATAATGCGTCGTACGCCATCGGGAATGATCACGACATCCTTCAGGCCAAGGTCAAAGGCAACTGCTTTGGGAAGCCGTACAGCCTGAGAGCGATTGGAAAGAAAGAGAGTTGTGCGGGCAAGCATGGCATCCTCCATAAGGGATATACTAAACGTATATCCATAAATTGATCTGATACCAACAAAATTCGTTCAGCTTTGAATTGGGCTATTTTCCGTCACCGTTCTGGAAGCCAATGTCCATAACAAACATCAAAATAGACGACGGCTTTTTATCTTTTTCCGCCGAGATCAGACCTACCCCTCTTCCCCCGAAGAAGATTAGCCATAGTGTATTTCATACTCCTTAAGATTCATTCCAATCCGATAGGGCCCTTCGAACAGATCCCCAAGGGCCAGACGCCTTCGCAAGGTCAAACGGCGTTGGGCCAGATGATACATTCGGTCATGCAGCAGATGGCAGCGTTGACAGAGTGCACGCAGATTGCGCCACCGGTTGCTGGTGGGGTCGTGATTTAGATGCGCCGCTGCCAGAACTACCTTCGTCTGTCGCATTTGCAGATGCTCGATCAGGTCCGGGGGTGAAACCCGTCTGCCTCGGCCATTGAACCAGTGCCCTGTTTCCGGATGTTTCCATCGGCCACCCGGTAAGACCTGAAGGAATTGTCCATGGGGTCGACCACACCGCTGGCACAGTCCCCTAGCCCGCTCGAACCGCACCTGTCGGCTCAACTCGGGCCAGTTGAGAGGATATAATGCTTTCAGTTCCGGTCGGATCGGCATTTCTATCCTTTAGCACAAAAACAACGTTTAACGACGACGTCTTGCGGAGCCTGACCGCCTCCTCTCCTAGAAAAGATCCACCCCGAGCATATCGCAACCCCTGGTGGAAAACGGAAAACCAGCCCTATGCTCTCGACCATGACGTCCTCTGTCTCCGATCCCGTCCGTCTCGCCGAAGCCCTCCTCTTCCAGAGCAGCGGTCCTGTGTCCCGAATGACGCTGGCGCGGGCTCTGGGAGACGACGTAGAAATCGTCCAGATCCTGAACCAAGTGGCCAGACGCACCGAGGGGCTGGGGTTTGAGTTGGTCGCGGCCGGAGACGGCTGGATGTTCCGCACCGCCCCCGACCTGGAGGAAGCCCTGAGGGCGGTATTGGAGCGACCGCCAGAACGCCTGCCCCGGGCCGTGCTAGAAGTGCTGCTGCTGATCGCTGCGCGTCAGCCGATCACACGGCCCGAGATTGAAAGCTTCCGGGATGCCGCCCTTTCGCAGAAGACCTTGGCTCTTCTGCAGGAAAAGGATCTTATTCGCAGCCTCGGTCGCAAGCCAGTGCCAGGCCAGCCGCAGCTTTGGGGGACGACCGAGACCTTCCTCGTGACCTACGGCCTGAGGTCCCTGGCCGAACTGGATCCGCTCCTCGAAGGTCTGAGAGGCCCGCTTTAAGGCCTTTGGGGCTCTTTCTGCGGGCTTCTGGGACTGCTTTTGCTTATTTTAACACGTGGTAATGTTCTCTTACCGCGTGTTAATTCAAGGTTGCCTTAATTTGTGTCTTACGGCAGACTCATTGGATATTTCAGAGGGAAGATCACCGGCATGACAGTCCCGACAGATCCCGCAAAGCGTCTCTCCGAAGCGCCCTCCCCTGCTCTGCAAAGTGCCTTGGACGCAGCAAAAGACAGTGCCCGAACCGCGGCCTATGCACCCGAAACCCTGCGAGCATATGCCCATGACTGGCAGGCCTTCTGTCACTGGTGCGACGAACACGGAACGTCTCCTCTTCCGGCCGCTCCTCCCGTCGTTGCGGCCTGGCTGCACAGTCTGGCACCACGTTTCAGCCGCTCGGCTCTCACCCGTCGCCTGGCGGCCATCGGCTATCAGCATCGCATGCGGGGACTGGAGTGGAGTTCGGGTCACGCTGCCATTCGTACCACTCTGCGCGCGGCAGGGCGTCTCTATGGCACGCCGCAGAAACAGGCCGCTGCCCTCACCTCCCAGGAACTCCGCAGGCTCGTCGCCCCCGCACAGGGCAAAACTGTTGAAACGCTAGCGGATCTGCGCGACCGGGCGCTTCTGCTGATCGGCTTTGCAGGTGCGCTGCGACGTTCAGAGCTGGTTGCCCTCACAACAGAGACCGCCCGGATCGTCGGCACAGGACTGAAGCTCCACATCGCCCGCAGCAAGACCGACCCCGAGCATCGCGGCGAAGAGGTGTTTCTCCCCCGCGGCAAGCATCGCGAAACCTGCCCGGTTCTGGCTCTGGAGCGCTGGCTGAAGAAAGCCGAGATTACGGATGGTCCGCTCTTCCGGTCCATCAACCGCTGGGAGCAGGTGGGACGCGATGCCCTACATCCGGATGCGGTCCGGCAGATCCTGCTACGCCGTGCCAGGGTGGCCGGGCTCAAGGTGCCTTCCGGGGAGCGCCTCAGCCCACATGGGCTGCGCGCGGGCTTCGTCACCGAGGCCTTCCGTGCCAACGCCCGGGACGAGCAGATCATGGCGCATACCCGCCACCGGGATCTGCGCAGCATGCGCCGCTATGTTCGTCGGGCCCGTCTGGACCTGGACTCTCCCGCCCATCTTCTGGACCTGTAGCCCATGCCACAAACGACGGCTGAAATCATCGCGGACGTTGATGCAACAGTCGCGCGCCTGGAAGCCTATCGTCTGGAACTGGAAGCGCGCGCCGTTGCCCACGGGTATCTCGAACCGGGCCCCAGTGACGACGATGAACCGGGGGGCGGCTTTCGTCTCCCCACCCGTCCGGCAGTTCCCAGCCACACCCCAAGGCCACCGGCAAGCGGCACGGCCTTTTCAATCTCCGGGTCACAACTTTTAGAGCGGAAGACCCCTCTTTCTCCTCCGCTATTCAATCCTCAACCGGATTGGCTGGCACATGTCTTGACCGTCACAGGGTCAGAAGCCGTGCTGGCCCGGTTCCAGGCAGCAGCAGCGGGTACTGGCCGTCTCTCCTGGGGGCCGGATGTCACCAACCATGAAGATCTGAGCCGGATCTTTCCCGTTGGGGACGCCCGTACGACCGCTTTGATCGACCAGATTGCCCAGAGTCAGAAGGGACTTCTCGTCCGGGAAACCGGATCGAGCTCTGTCGTGTTTGATCTCAATGCCCTCTGCCCGATGCCTCTGGATCTTCTTGCCCTCGGCCCCGCTTCCCCCACGACACAGAGCTGGCTGTGGGAGCACTGGGGAACCTCCCGGCCACTGCAGCAAGTCGACGTCATGGACGGGCATCCGAAGAGAAGTTCCACTCGCTGGAGTGTTTCTTTCTGGTCGGCGGACTGGACACCCTGGGCGGCTCTTCAGGCGATTGCAATCCAATGGCCCGCTCTCACCTTTTCCATACGCCCGATTTACGATGTCTGAGGGACGCCTTCTGGAGGTTGGAGCCTGGCAGGGCCCTATGGAGGCGCTCCTGCAGGCCGTTCGTCGTCATGCGTTAGATCTTCGGACGCTGCCGCTGACAGAGGTAATCGACCAGTTTTTGATCTGCGTGGAAAAAGAGCTTAAAAATCGTCCTCTCGAACAGACCGCAAACGGACTTGTTCTGGCAGCGACCCTTCTTCAAATGCGCTCAGCTCTTCTGCTTCGGGAAGATACGAAAGAGCACCTTGCCGCCCATTCAGCTGCCGAGCAGATCCAACGCGCCCTGCTTCGAAAGGACACGCTTTTGCGTGCCGTGGAGTGCTTTGAAACTCGGCCTGTGCTGGGCGAAAGTGTTTTTGAGCGCGGAAAACAATCCCCCTCGCCTTCTGCTACTGAGACAGCGTCTTTAATCCTCACCGGGGATCTGCTGGACGCGCTTTTGTCAGCATCTCGTCGGAGGGCAAGGCTGCGGCCTCCAGAGAGTATCTTCCAGCCTTCTTTTGTACCACGTGTTTCTGTTCAGGACGCTTTGGCATGGTGGCAGCGGAAAATTCGGGACCATCCGGAGAGCACGTGGGACCTCGTCGAGGGCGTGATGAGTCTTTCTCCCCGAGAAAGTCTTCAAAGCCTCACCCAGCGCAAGGCCGAGTGGGCTGCTCATCTTTCGGCAGTTTTGGAACTTGAAAAACGAGGAGAATTATATCTTAGACAGTTGCACCTGCCACGAACATTTGCAGTTGATCGTCCCTGACCAGCTATCCCGGCAAGCTTACTGTCGCACTCAGCGGATTCAGAAATATCTTCGATATCTCACTGAATTTATGGCTAATTTTATCCTATATTTAGAAATTAGGCCATTAGAATCAATATGTTTGGTTCTCTATTCAAACGGTACGATGAGAAATTTTTGCACCGCCGAACGGCCAGCTTATTGTGCACTCAGTTGTTTGGACTCTTCTCGCTCTATCCCCCTCGCTGTCCGCATCATCTTCTTTCATACCTTTTGGACTCTACTCGCCCCCTCTTGGACTTTCCTCGCTCATTGCCGACAGCCGTAATCCACAGCGATTTGAATTTAAAACAGTTATCCCTTGGGATCTCCTCGCTCATTTCTTGGGCTTTGCTCGCTATAATGGCAGTTATCCCTTGGACTCTGGTCGCACATATCTAATAGATATATCTAATAATCTTCCTAGAGCATGCGAGCAGAGTCCAAACCACGGCGAGTGGAGTCCAACGGAGTTCTGTGGAGAACTCGCCGCGAGCAAAGTCCAAATTGACACCCGATCGCCGGCCATGGAAAGTCACGTTCATGGGTGAAATACACAACCTTCTTGAACGCCATGGACTCCATGAAGCTCGGCGACAGGCGTCTCTCGATGGGCAGCTAAGCCGTGTATGTGTCGATGCTGCTCATGAAGTATTAAGTGATGAAGCTTTACAAATTGGCATCACTCATTCGGGCTTTGCGATGGCTGCTCTGCCTCATAAAAAGACTGAAGAGACCGTATGGGAACGTGAAGGCGGAGGAATCAAGCTCCTTATTGAAAGCGGCTTAAACGACGACAAAACTCCCGTTGGTATTCCATACGGCTCAATGGCTCGTATGATTCTCCTCTATTTACAAACTCAAGCAGTAAAAACACAATCCCGTGAAGTCGAACTTGGTTCTTCAATGAATGCTTGGCTTAAAGTAATGGGAATTACTGTTGGTGGGAAAACTTATAATTCCGTAAGAGACCAAGCAAAAAGAATAAGTCAGTGCAGGCTAACATTTTTTCGTGTTCACAATGGAGCGAAGATGGTTAGTAATGGAGCATTTGTACGGGATGCAATCTTTCCAATTCAGGAAGATGAAAATCAACCTTCGTTTTGGAGAGAAGTTGTTCGCTTAGACGAAAGTTTTTACGAAAGCTTGATTGACCATCCTCTACCACTTCGGGAAATAGCGATTCGTCAAATATCCGGAAAATCAAAAGCGATAGATACATATATTTGGTTAGCTTACAGGCTACATATACTCAAAGAACCAGTATCTATCTCGTGGCATGCTTTCAAAGGGCAGTTTGGACCAGAATATGCGCGTATGCGTGACTTCAAACGTGATATTACAGGCCCACTAAAACTAGCCCTCTCTGTTTATCCAGAAGCACACGTAGATGTTGATATGGAAAAAGGGTTGATACTATATCCCTCCCCTCCTCCAGTACCAGAGAGACGTATACTAGGGCGTTAAATATATAACTATTAAATCGGACAATAAAGATAAGGCCAAATATTGCTTGTTGGGCGAAACAATAAGCAATTTGGATAATGCCTATGTCGCTTTAGAATCATCTGAAAAATTATCGCTTGCCCAGGCAATAAAGCTATCAGGACGAATGAGCGGGGCATAAAGGCCCCAATAGCCCTTCGCATTACAAGCAATGTAAGAAAGCTGATCCTGATAACAATCAGAAAGTTTTCGCAAAGAATCGCTCTTACTGAGAGCAAGTAGAAGAGTTTTTCCGTTTAAAAGATGTTCCTTCAGGTGCGTCCGGTCACTCAGTTCGAAATCACCAGCAATCAGGAATTTGGTAAGATCGCCATACAGGCCCTCAATGTTTGCCAACCGAACTATCTGTAAACGTCCGCTTTTGAAAAGCATGTAGCCTGCATCTAACCGGCCGGGAAGTAGGCGACTGCCGCCTGTCTGCTTATAGGATAAAAATTACAAAAATGGACATAATGCGAGCGGATCGAGTAAATCATTCATTGAGCGTTTATTCTAGGGCCTGTTAGGTCTTGAGATGATCTACGGTTGAAGCGATGTAGATGACGGCCATGAAGGATGTGGCGGTTTTTTCCTATCGTGTACCGACCGCTCTCCATTCCTTAAGACGCGCCCACAGGTTTTCGACCAGATGTCGGTGCCGATAGGCCCATTTGGGGCAGGCTACCTGCGGCTCGTTGCGTTTTGTCGGGATGACTGGGCGTGAGCCCCTTTCCCACAGGGCTTCTCGGAACTGGTTCGAGGCGTAACCCCGATCGCAGACGACGTAGCGCGGAGCATGCGGCAATGCGTCAAAGCCATCGAAAAAACCTATACCAGATAAACGTGTCTTCGCTACTTTAACAGTCAGAGTACGGCGAGACTTCAACGCCAGAAAACCGGGACTCTTCCAAAACGATCTTCCGGAGTAGAGGGGGCCATCCATGCCAAAAGGCATGGATGGCTATTCTTTTTGCTACCGCCCCCTTCAACGGGTTACGTGAGGCGATTTATTCCTCCAGAAGCAGGGTTTTTGAATTGCCATTCATGGATAATCCCCACCCAGCCTCGGCTCTCGCACAGCATGCGACCCGTTTAGCGTTCCTTATTGCCGGTTTTTCGGGTGCGGCATGGGCGCCGATCATTCCCTATGTCAAGCTGCGATGCGGGCTCACAGACGCGCATCTTGGCCTCCTTCTTCTGTTTTTGGGGATGGGCTCGATCGTTGCGATGCCTCTTGCTGGAAGTCTGGCCGGGCGCTTTGGGTGTCGGTGGATCATCGCAGTGGCCACCCTGGCAGTTTGCTGTAGCCTGCCGGTTCTTTCGTCTTCAGACGTCATGCCGCTTCTTGCCGTTGCTCTGACCTTTTTAGGAGCGGGTGTTGGATCGATAGACTGCGTCGTCAATGTGCAGGCTGTCATTGTCGAACGGGCCTGTCAGAAAACCATGATGTCGGGTTTTCATGGCCTTTTCAGCGTAGGCGGTCTCTTGGGAGCGATCGGCGTGAGCAGCCTGCTCAGTCTTGGCTTCTCGCCGTTGCAGGCGTCTTTTGTCGTTGTTGTCCTGCTACTGCTGAGTGCCTGTCTGGCACTCCCTGGACTGCTGACTGGACGAATCCATTCGGAAACTGGACCTGCCTTTGCTCTCCCTCAGGGGATTGTTCTGACCATAGGGGTTATGTGCTTCATTGTCTTTCTGGCAGAAGGAGCTGCCATAGACTGGAGTGCAGTCTTCCTGACTACGGTACGACATGTTGAAGTGCGTTACACCGGATTGGGGTATGTCGCGTTTGCCTCTACAATGACCATTGGGAGACTGCTGGGAGATCGGCTGGTTCGCCATATCCCGGGTCGTATGCTGGTGACAGGCGGAAGTCTGCTGGCTGCCTTGGGAATGCTTTTAGTGGCAGGTGTTCCGGTCTGGCAGATCACATTGTTGGGCTATGCCCTGGTAGGTGCAGGATGTGCCAATGTGGTTCCAGTGCTTTATTCAGCCGTTGGGCGACAGACCTTTATGCCAGAACATCTTGCGGTGTCTGCCATAACAACGCTCGGCTACTCAGGAATTCTGGCTGGGCCTGCGGCTCTTGGATTTGTCGCTCAAAGTGCAAACCTCCCGTTCGCGCTCGGAAGCGTAGGGGTTTTGCTGGTCTTTGTTATGGTGATGGGGCTGATGCTGCCTCAAGCTCTCATCAATGGTGAAACGCCGAAGTGAGAAACGTTGAATTTGAGAGGAGGCCACTCGATTCAGCGTTTCTCAAAACCCGGCTTATGCTTGCAGAATCAGGCTCTATCGGCCTTTCGGTCCTGCGTTTTTGTCTCGAAATCGGATGCGTCGTGACGTTCATGAAGCTGGCTTGAGAGGTCTCCGGATGTCCGGTTGACCATACGGCCACGCTGAACGGCAGGCCGTTCCAGAAGTCGGTCTGCCCATGCCCTGAGATGGGGATAGTCCTGAACGCTCAGGAATGTGGCCGCATCATTATAGAGCCAACCCTCGACCAGGCCCCCGTACCACGGAAAAATGGCCATGTCGGCAATCGTGTATGCTTCGCCAGCTATGAAGGGGCTTTCTGCAAGACGCCGATCCAGCACATCCAACTGGCGCTTGGCTTCCATGGCAAAACGATTGATCGCATATTCTATTTTCTCTGGCGCATAAGCATAGAAGTGCCCCAATCCGCCACCGATATAGGGCGCACTGCCCACCTGCCAGAAAAGCCAGTTCAAACATGCTGTGCGATGGGCAATATCCTTGGGAATGAAAGCACCGAATTTTTCGGCCAGATACAGCAGGATTGACCCGGACTCAAAAACGGCCAGAGGCTGATCGCCGCTATGATCGACAAGGGCCGGAATCTTTGAATTCGGATTGATCTCCGTAAAGCCGGAGCCGAACTGATCCCCTTCGCCAATGCGAATAAGCCATGCGTCATATTCGGCCTGCGTACGACCCGCAGCAAGCAGCTCCTCAAGGAGGATCGTGACTTTCACACCATTGGGAGTGCCCAGAGAATAGAGCTGGAGCGGGTGACGGCCAATGGGAAGGATCTGCTTGTGGGTGGCGCCGGCAGTCGGGCGGTTCGTACTGGCGAATTTGCCGCCATTTGGTGCCGTCCATGTCCAGACTTTGGGGGGTGTATAATCGGAGGGTTCACTCATGAAACTGTTCCTTTTGACACTGGAGAGAAACTGGTCGGGTACATGGCTTGGCGCGCGTCTTGATCCATTACGGTCTTGAATGCGTGCCCGTTCATGATGGCATGAGCACGATCGACTGCCGGACGAGCATTCATCCTGTCCATGAAACGGCTCAGATTGGGCCAGCGTTCAAGCGGCCGCTCATCACCTTTCATGACCCGTGCTGCCCGGTCCAGCCAGCCCCATGCCGACATGTCCACAATCGTATAATGGTCCCCGACAATAAAAGATCGCCCTTCCAGGTGATCGTTCAGGACCTGATAATGCCGCTCCGCTTCACGACGATATCGATGGACCGCATAGTCCAGACCTTCCGGTGCTGCATGCTGGAAATGCACAGCCTGTCCTGAGAAGGGACCAAGACCCGTTGCAACAAACATCAGCCATGACAGAAGCTGGGGGCGATCCTCCGCCGTTCCAAGGAACTGTCCCGTTTTCTCAGCCAGATAGAGAAGGATGGCCGTTGAATCGAACAGGATTGCGGGACTGCCCTGTGGACCATCCGTGTCTACGAGAGCAGGTACTTTGCCATTGGGATTGATGGCCCGAAATGCGGGATCATGCTGGGCACCGCGATAGGTATCGACCGGGACCGCTTCGAAAATCATGCCCGTTTCAGCCAGGAACAGTGCAATCTTTGCCGGGTTCGGACCGGGGCCATAGTAGAAGTGAATCATGGGCCACTCCCTTGGGTTCAGTGCAGGAAAAGTTTTTGCGTGATGGCGACCGGGATGGTCCTGAACCAAAAGCTGATAGGGCCATATCCAGACGCTAAAAGGCTAAGAATTAGTTTGCCGAAGCCTGTGTTGCTTTTCGAAGTGCCGGCAGCATGTCTTCCGGCTCCGGGCGTCGGGTATAGTCCGGATTGACCTCGGCATAGAGGATCATGCCGTCCTGTCCGATGACGAAGCGGCCGGGCATCGGCAGCGTCCAGCTCTCATCACCATTGAAAGACGGAAGATCGTTTTTCAGATTGGTATAAAGGTCCACGAGATAGTCCGGCAGGGCGAACCGCAGACCGAACGCCGCTGCAACGTCGTTATGGACATCCGACAAAATGGGAAAATCGAGATGGTTCTGACGGACCGCTTTGCGACTGTTCACGGCCGTTTGCGGCGAGATAGCGATCAGGCTGGCACCGAGTTCGCGGAAAGACGGAAGTGCAGCCTCAAGAGCCTGAAGCTCCATATTGCAGTAGGGGCACCACACACCGCGATAGAAGCTGATGACCAGTGGGCCTTTTGACAACAGATCTGCGGAGGACACCGGATTGCCCTCCGGGTCGTTCAGAGTGAAGGATGGAGCCTTGTTACCGGCTTTAAGTGCCTTTTCTGCTGCACCCGAAGCGACCAGTTCAGCGGTTGCGCGGTGCATGACTTCAATCACCGAGGCAGGAACATTGTAAGGTGGCTTGCCCGCTTCGAAATCAGCCTTGAAAGCGTCGAGTTTTGTCTGAAGAGACATGGGGGTTTCCTTTGGAATGAGGCAGCGCCTGATGTTAGGGGCGCTGGTTTTTTCAGGGATGACGGCATGGAGGACTATTGGTCATTCCATGCCGGAATAATCGTCAGTCGGGCGTCTGGGCACTTGGGTAATCGGTGTATCCGTGTGCCCCGCCGCCGTAGAAGGTTGTGCGGTCGTATGGCGTGAGCGGCAGGTTGTGACGCAGGCGTTCAGGCAGGTCGGGGTTACTGATGAATGCCCGACCGAACGCCACGGCATCCGCATCTCCTGCCTGAAGGATGGCTTCGGCGCTTTGAGCGGTGAAGCCGCCCGCAGCTATGATGGTGCCACGAAAATGCTGGCGCAGGTTTTTCGCCGCCACAGGCTCTGATTCCGAGATCAGTTCAGTCCCCTTGATGCGCGGTTCGACGACATGCAGATACGCAATGCCCAGATCGCCAAGTTTTTCGGCGACATACTCGAAGGTTTTCTGTGGTGTGCTGTCTGACATGGAGCCGTAGGTGCCGCTCGGGCTGAGCCGGACGCCGACGCGGTCTTTTCCCCACACCTCAATGGCAGCCTGCGTGATTTCAAGCAGGAACCGCGCACGGTTTTCGATCGGGCCGCCATACTCATCCGTGCGGTGATTGGTTCCATCCTGCAGGAACTGGTCCGGGAGGTAACCATTCGCACCATGGATTTCCACACCATCGAAACCGGCGGCTTTAGCGCGGGCTGCACCTTGACGATACTGGTCGATCACAGCTGGAATGTCCTGAAGTTCCAGGGCACGCGGCATCGAAAATGCCCGGGCTCCATTGGGCGTATAGGCATCGCCCTCGGCCTGAATGGCTGACGGCGCGACCGGGACTTTACCGTCTGGCTGAAGGTCTGGGTGGGACTGCCGTCCAACATGCCAGAGCTGCATGAAGATTTTCCCACCGCCTGCATGAACGGCATCCGTGACAGTGCGCCATCCTTCAATTTGCGCATCCTCATAAATGCCAGGAGCGCCAGCATAACCGTAGCCTTCCCGCGCCACCGGCGTTGCTTCCGAAATGATAAGACCGCCTTTGGACGTTCTTTGGCTGTAATATTCGCGGATCAGCACGCCGGCTTTGTCTCCGGGTTCTGACCGCAGACGTGTCAGCGGGGCCATGACGATACGATGGTCGAGCGACAGCGCCCCTGTCTTGAAGGGGGTAAACAGTTTGGACATGGTTTTTCCTTGGAAGGAGCTGTCTCAGTCCTGGGGGACCAGAGCTTCGATACGGGCAATACCGCGTTGAACGGCAGGTCGGCTCTCGATATCCGCGTACCAGCGGGCGACATGAGGCGTGTCGTCGAGCGTGATATTGGGAAAACTGCGACGCCACAGCCAACCGAAATGGGCGATATCAGCGATGGTGAATTCGTCTCCAGCTACGAACCGGCTTTTGGCAAGCACCCTGTCGAGGATATGAAGCGTCCGGTTTGCTTCAGTTGAGAAGCGCTCCAGCGCAATCGGTTCTGGTGCTGCTGCGAACTTTTGAAAAAAGCCGGATTGTCCGAAGGCCGGGCTGAGGCCAGAGGCGTGAAAGAACAACTGCTCTAAAACACGCGCACGAGCTTCACCATGAGCGGGAAGAAGCCGGCCTGTTTTCTCTGCAAGGGAAACGAGAATGGCGGCTGATTCCGTCAGAGAAAATGCCTGTTCCGTCTCATTCGTTTCCACGAGAACCGGCACTTTCCCATTGGGGTTTAACGTCAGAAATTCCGAAGTCTTCTGCTCCCCTTTACGGACGTTTACGCCATGAAGCGTGTAGGGAAGCTCAAGCTCTTCCAGTGCAATTGTCACCTTGACGCTGTTAGGTGTTGCGAAAGCGTAGACGTCAAACATCGGCGGTTTCTCCCTGTCTTGTAGAAGACAGGCCGGACATGACATGTCCCAGAAGAGTAGATGCAGCGTGCAGCAGGCTGCCTGTCAGCTGAAAAGCCAGAAGACTGTCTGCAACGACCAGTCCAGACGTAGCGCGTATGAATGAACCGGACATCTCTGGGCTCCTTTGAAACCCGGCCTGTCCAGGTTGATACCTAAGAGATGCTTCTTCCGCACTCGACAGGGCAGACTGCTTGAGGCGATAATGGTCATTCCCTGGAGGAATATCATGGACCGCTATCAGGCAATGGCCACGTTCATACGCGTGGTGGACACGGGATCGTTCTCGGCCGCAGCACGACAGCTCGGCGTCGGTCAGCCGGCGGTGTCCAAGACTATCGCGCAGCTTGAGGCGCGCCTTCAGGTCAGTCTGCTCATCCGCTCCACACATGGCCTGACGCCGACCGAGGCAGGACAGAGCTTCTACGAGCGGGCACGAAACGCCATTCAGGAGGCCGATGAAGCGGAGCTTGCCGCAAAGGGAGCAGGATCCGGTCTGTCAGGCCGACTGCGGGTCTCGGCAGCAACGACATTTGCACGACTGCATATCATCCCGGAGTTACCGCGGTTTCTTGCAGAGCATCCTCAGTTGACCGTCGAGATTATTCTTGATGACCGCATGATCGATCTCGTGGCGGAAGGCGTCGATATTTCCTTGCGGATGGGAACACTCGCGGATTCCACGGCAATCGCCCGCAAGATCGCCACAGGACGACGCTCGGCCCTCGCTACGCCTGCCTATCTCAAACGGGCAGCCGCCCTCCGCTCTCCCGCGGATCTGGCGAACCATGAGGCGATCATTTACAGCCAGTTACCAAGCGCATGGTCATTCCTGCGAGAAGGGGCCACGGTGTCGGTCTCTGTCAGCGGACGACTTAAGGTCAGCGCTGCGGAAGGGCTCAGGGCCGCCGTTCTGGCAGATATGGGACTGACCATCGCGTCCGACTGGATGTTTGCACCAGAACTCGACACTGGCACCGTCGTTCGCGTTCTTGAAGCGTGGTCCCTGCCGACAATCGATCTCTGGGCCGTCTTTCCTGCAGGACGGATGATGACCGCCAAAGCTCGTCAATTCGCAGATTTTGTGGAAGGCATCATGAAGATAGTGGACAAGCCCTACATATAAGCAGGCGGCTCCTTTCAGTCCTCGTAACGCCCGTCACGCTCTGTTCTCCAGACGTCCCAGTAAAGAAAACCAAGAAACGGCAGGGGCCAGAGAAACGGAAAACTGCCGTGCATTGCCAGCCCGAATGCTGCCATCACTGCCCCCATGAAAAAAGACAGGAAGGATAGTCCCGGCAGAAGAATACTTCCGGAGAGCGGTGTCGTTACTCGCGACGGTGCCAGTTTTGCAGCCACCCAGGTTGCAATGCCAGATGCGGCTTTCAGAAGATTGGTTGTAATGACAATCGTCGGCATTGATGTGCCGGAAAATTTCGCAATGGTTTCTCCCTGTA
>NZ_JBDNYY010000033.1:0-15500 GCF_047722525.1 Gluconobacter sp. | reverse complement strand
GCGGGACCAGTCCCTGCTCTGCCAGGAACGTTTCATGGAGAGGTCTTCCATAGCCATTTTACCATCTATGAATTGCGTTATAGTTCCCACGTGGATCTGGTTTTTTCTTTTAGTGATGGAGAATGTCCCCATGCAGGACACGTTACGGATCGTGGGCGCTCACCGCCCGTTCGAACCGCCTCCGCTTCCTTCTCGGGAGAAGGAGCACCGCCCGCCTCCGGCGTCTGCATCTGACGAAGAGGAGCCACCAATCGATCCGGACAAGGAAGAACTGGTCGAACCGCTTGATCCCTCGGATGTGGATGCGAACCCCCATGCGGATTGAATCAGTCTCCGGAAGGGCTCGTGGCCCTTCCGGCTCACATCCGGGTCAGAGCCGGTGCCAGCGTGGCAGACGACAGGACAATGTTCTGGCATGATCTCGCACGGCCTTTGGCAAGGCCGATGTCGGCTGGTTTTCGAGGGCTCCCAACGACATACCCAGGGTCTTAGCCATGTGGGTGCGGTCAGCGACAGGCAGGAGTTTTCGGACCACGGCGACGGTCGTTGGTTCCGGGTCTGACTCAGTTCTCCAGCGAGAAACCCGATCGTAAACCCGGTGGTCAGCCGCCCGACGCATGAGGCTGTCATATCCCCGGCCTTTTTCCTCGTCGCCGAGATAGTCGGTCAGCAGGACCGCCAGTTCTGTGCCGATCTGAACGGTCGGAAGCGACATAATCCTGTTCGGCCTGTCCGTGTGAAGAGTCATGATGCAGTCCTCAGGCCGGCGCGCTTGTCGCCCGATGTCAGAGCCGTCGCATCCAGAGGGCTGACGCTCAAGCCCGAAACAGTGGCGGTGACGTCGACATGCACGGACCCGAACAGATGCAGGAGGGCGCCCTGAGGCGTATAGGCGCCCTTGACGGCTGCCGAGGTCCGGCCGTCCACAAGGGGCGGGTCGACAAGGACCGGGCACCCGGTCTGCCGGCCCAACATCTCGATGGCGCGGGCCAGTGGCATGGATGGAATGTTCACCGACTGCTTTTCTGTCTCGCACGATAGCACATCATGCGGCGCATGAGCTGATGCCGGCGAGGCCATTCCGACCAGCAGCATGAGGACGAGACCGACAGCGACGTGTGGTCTCTCCCTCTGCCGAAGGCGCCAAGGTTGCTTGGCCGTCTGTTCCGCTCGCTCCGTCTCTCCGGCGGAGTGCGACCAAACTGGCCGCATTGCCCCCGGTGAACGGGGCACGGAGGGATGGTTATTCCAATAGTCCTGAAGCGCCTTCAGGTTGAGAAAATGGACAAAACTCGACATCTCCCTGTTCTCTCTGCTTTTGACTTCATCTTCAGAAACGCGGGCCCCCCGCTGGCAGGCCCCGCTCCACCCTCTCATTCGTGCGGTCGTTCCAGAAAAGACGGCGTTTCCGCTCGGAGAAGGCGTTTCTGATCTACCCGGCGCGGTCAGTGCCTTACGCCGCGACCGGAAATGGCGGTGCGGCTCTTGCCCGCATGGGGAGACGGAACGCGAGATCAGAAGCCAGGGGATCACACCCGGCAGGGGCGACCGCGCTCGCCTGGACCAGACGTTCCAGCGTGGAGCGAAGTCTGATCCCCGGTATACCGGTATGGGCCACCAGAGACGTTAGCGTCACGCCACGTCCGTCATGACCGAGGCGGCGGAGCACGGAGAGGACACGCGGAGCTAGCGGATCGTCTCCGAAAAGGGCGCGCGTTACCATGATACGCCTCCCTCCAGTCGGTTGCGCCATCTCCGGGCGGCTGTGCGCAAGGAGCGGCGATAGCGGGAATAAAGTCCTTTCAGTGTCGACATCCACATCCTCCGATTAAAGCAACATGGACTCCAGTTGTCTGGCTCACAGAGCCTATGCTGGACCCGATGGCGTCCAGCGAAAGCAAGATTGGAAGAGATGCTTGCCTCGTCAAGAGGGCACGAAATGCAGATTCTTTTTCGTGAATAATTTTATTATTTTTATTTGTATTTATTTTCTGTGGCGGTGTTGCAGACAGAAATTACATGGGTTTTGTTAATTTTCGCTAACCGTCATGGCGATGATCGCAGAAAATCAATATATTCTCCTTCTATGATGGCGGCCCGGGATTTTCGGGCCACCACCCGTCTTACAGAGCGCTTCCAGTGTGTCTGTTCGTCGGGACTTCTGTCCGCGTTTCGACGGCGGGCGTCAGAGTCGTGGAACCAGACTTTTGATCTCCGGGATTGTCAACTGTCATCGGCGCGGGGAGCGTCGCACAGGACTTGCTTCCGGTGCGTGACATATGAACGATTGGCGCTGCCTGACCGTTTGATGTAATCGTGATCGTCTGCGTACAGGCGGTGGGTCCACCGGTGCTGACCGCCTCGAAACGCTGCCAGGACATGCTCTGTTTCGGGAGGTCATGACCAACAGCCGGAACCGCGCGCGGGACGCCGTCCGGCCGCGAGGTCAACGTCCGATCGATAGCCGCCATGAGAGCCACATCCTGTGCCATCATGCGATCAACGGCCTCGAACATATCGATATCAGGCATTGCCGCTGTCGTTGCGATGCCCTGGACCAGGATACCGACCTGGTGTCCGCGCGCGTCAACGACGCGCAACGCATCCTGAGCCTGTGCGGGTAGGGCAGCCACGCTGCAAGCCAATGTAGCAACAAAGGCGCCTGCCTGAAGCATACGAGAAAAATGCATTTTGGAATCCTCCGTGTCTGTTAAGCAGTGTCGGACGACGGCACAAATATGGGCTGGGTAAATAGCGCTAGCAAGAGGTCGAGGAAGCAGGCGTCAGTCCTTGATTTCAAGCTGTGCCAGATCGGCAATCCGTTCCGGTTCGGTCGGCTCCCATCCCAATGCCTACCGGGTCAGGACGCTAGAGGCGGCCATGTCGAAGCCTGCGAATATCGCAAACTGCCCGAAAAACGCAGGTATTTCGTCTGCTGAGAGGGAACGGACCGGTAGATCCAGACAGCGGTCGAGTGTCTCGACGATATCGCGCATCGCCACGCCCTCTTCGGTCACCGTATTCTAGGCAGAACCCGTTGCGCCCTTCTCGATGGGCAGCCGGTAAAGGCGGCCGACATCCAGAACATGCGCTGCAGGCCACAGATTACGCCCCTCGTCGACATATGCTCAGGTCCCATTTGCACGAAAAATCTCGATCAGCGGCTTGATAAGCCCCTGCTGCCGGGTCATGGACCTGCGGCAAACGCACCACCGAAGCACCCGTTGATACCATCAAGCACATTGATCACCCAGTTCTCGACTCCTTGCGCCTTCGAACACTCGATATTCTCGGTCGACGGCCGACCGGACCTGACCCTGGTCGTCTATAATCCGGCAATGCCGGCGGACGCCGACAAACTCAGAACCGTCCTGTCTCATCGTAGCGAAGCTGATGAGTAATCCGGCGGACACAGCGCACCATGCACTGCCTGTTTGGGGTTATCGAACAGGCCGGTCGCCCCGCTATCAGCGGTGCCGCGTTACCTCCGCTCCTTAGGTGTTTGGTCCCGGGGTTTGATGGTATGGTATTCCACGAGAGTGGAGGGAAGCCTTATCGGACAGATACGTCATGACAGCGCCACGATCACGTACGCCGTGCGAGCTAGCACTACAGCGATCGCAGGCTTCGTTGAGCGAGGAGTTCGGGATCAACCCGAAAACAGTTGTGAAATGGCGGAAGCGTCAAACGGTTGAGGATCAGAAGACAGGCCCTAAAGAGCCGCGCTCAACGGTCCTATTCGAGACGGACGAAGCGATGGTCGTGGCCTTTCGCAGGCATACGTTGCTGCCGCTGGATGACTGCCTTTATGCCCTGCAGGCCAGCACCCCCGTCTGACACGCCCGGCTCTGTATCGCTGATTTCAGTGTCACGAGATCTCACGACGGCCGGACATGGAGAATGCGCTGCGTTTGGCCCATGACCATGTCTATACTGCTCGTAATGCCGATCGGCTTTCGTTACAACCTTATGTTACCCAGCTTCTGGAGGGCCTGATTATGTCGCGCCAGGACATGCCAATCCAGTTGGCGTTACAAGTGGAAGATCTAGATGTGAAAAGCGACATCGCCATTCCGTTGGATCTCATCCTTAACAAGTTTGCAACTAACAGTAGGAAATATTCTTTCACGGACAAAAGCGAAGCGGACACGGGCTTTATTTCTGTGGATGCAAGAAGACGTGATGGGTGGCTGCACATCCGGATATGGAATAATGGCAACGGTTTATCGGTGAAGGATCGGGCTCGTGCTTAGGGCCAGGTACAGCCCTTATTGAAGGGCTTGCCCGGCAGATTGGGGCAACACCGGAATGGTCTTGCCCGGATGGCACGGGACTGCATTTGGAAATTCCATATCGCTCATGAACATATAAAGCTTACTGACTGTATACTCCCCAGAATTCTGTTTCATAGATTATATGTGATCTCGCTAACGACTTATAGTTCTACTTATATATTCGCAATATATCTCTATCGAGATAAGTAATAATGTCAGAATTCGCTGGTGAAGTTCTACCCGTACGCTTATGGAATATCCTCAATACACAATGTGCGGGTGCGATCTAAACCTCAGATAGGCGAATAACCGTTGATGGGCAGGTACCAGAAGAATCCAAGTCTTTTTTAAGTGATCTGAACTCTCAGCATTCTCAACCATTGATCTGTCTCCTTATAGGAGGCGAAGATGCTTTTTCCAGAGAGTGCTCTCCCCATAAATCCCACGAAAGTTCCCGGCTCTCCAGACGAGCGGGAACATTTCGATCCATATCCGGATAAGAGGCTCATCACGGACGAACCTTCGGAAGAGGAATATCCCGGAAAATCATATCTTCAGGAAAAGAAAGCGCTCCCTCCTCCGCAGGGTGATCCTCCGGCACTCCCCGAGGGTCCAGACAATCCGACCAATCAGGCTCAGATGTTGTTTAAACCACAGTTTATGGCGAGCGCCTGACGATGTTGCATGACCGAGAGCGAGGACCCGACAAGGCTAAGCCTTATGTCAAAGGATGGGGTACATGTGACAGAAATAGCCGCGTCCTTCCGGTTATCCGCACTGATACTGTAGCGCTGAGCAGGGAGCTCCTATTTTGGGGAAAGCCAAGAATTGTGGCGATCCCTGTCTGTAATGAAGACGAGCACATCGTCCCCTGCCTTCTCGCCTTGGCGACGCAAAAACATCTTCCTCACAGGGTCGTTCTCTGGATCAATAACACGACCGATGAGACCGAAAACCGGGCACATTCTCTTATCCCCAGCCTGCCATTTGAGCTGGAAACTGTCACGGTCTGCTATCCTCCCGCAATGGCGAGTGCCGGGAAGGCGCGACGTGACGCCATGGCACATGCCGCCAAAACCGCGTCCCCGGACGCGATCCTTCTGACTACGGATGCCGATAGCGAAGTTGCGAGCGACTGGATGGACAGTATTCTCGAGGCTTTTATTCAATATCCTGTTGAAGCGGTTTTTGGGCGGGTTCTTCTTCTACCTGAAGAATACAAAAAGATTCCTCCTCATCTTCATGAAGATGAGAAATTGGAACGGGCCTATGGTGCGATTTTGGACCAGATCGAGCTGCTTCTCTCTCCCGAACCACACGACCCGTGGCCCCGGCATCTGGAACATTCAGGCGCCAGTATCGCTGTAACGCATGCGGCCTGGCGCAGGACGGGCGGCATCCCGAACGTGCCTTCCGGAGAAGACCGGGCTTTCGCCAGGATCCTGCGACAGAACGGCATTGCGGCTCGTCATGCCCCACAGGTGCAGGTATACGTCTCCGCGCGCCTTCAGGGCCGCGCAGGCGGCGGAATGGCGGAAACTCTGACGCGTCGCCTGATCGCCCAAGACGAATATATTGACGATGCCTTCGAACCTGTTTCCAGACGTCTGCTGAGACTTCGCAGAGAACGAACATACTGGCAGAGCCAATCTTCTTGCCTCGATATTTCCTATCCCGACCTTCCTGTAGTCTGCATCCGCAGAAACGATCTGCAGCAACATCATGAACGGGCCCTAAGGGTACTCAAGCGCCTTCGCCAGATGAAACAGTGTTTACCGAAGAGGTTCCCGATCGAGACAGCCGGTCAATACGATATCCCTTTCCCTGCTCTGACAGCTCCGGAATCCAGTGTTTTTCCCGACAGGCCCTGATGAAGTGCTCGGCCGCCTCATAACCCGTGCATGGCGTGTCGGTCTGCCCTGTCCAATTTACGATCAGGATATGCCCTTCAGATTTCAGGCTCTCCATGACCATGTCCGCCAGTCGACGGATGTCTTTTGGAGAAAGGAAGTAAAGAAGCTCGGAAATAAGAACGAGGTCGCAGCCCGCGGCTTCCGCAACTGGATAATCCGCTGGTAGGAACGCTTTCAGAAAGCTGACATGCGCCTGCCCTTCACACCGCCGTCCCGCAATCGCCAGTGCATTTTCCGAAGCATCGAAGGCTAGAACACGCCCGCAGCGCTGCGCCAATGCCAGGGTGCCGACACCAATCGCACATCCGAGTTCCACCGCGAAGAAAATGGGCGCCGCCGGAAGACATTCCAGAACCCGCGACAGTTTCTGACGCTCATACGGACGGCTTTCAAAGCCCCATGGGTCTGGATTATTATGAAACAGACGTTCAAAGACTTCCGGTTTCCATGTCTCGTTACTCATGACGCGATGAAGATTTCATAGGGCTGAAGCATTTTCTCCAGCAGATGATCGGGAAGAACAAAGCCGCCCGGATCATCATCCACAACCAGCCCCCTCTGGCTTCGATGCGCCTCAACGGCATTCCGTTTCCTGTCCAGAAACGGCCGGATATCAAGCCGCCACCCTACCGGGGTGGCCTCATCGATTTCCATTTCAGGCGGCAGTGTCAGCCCCCAGACAGGATAGGACAGGAGCCTCAGTTGCGGCAGCAGGGCCTTCAGCTTCTGCCCCATGATCCAGACAGCTTCGTGATCACAGTGCGGATCGTACCGCCAGGGAACCAGAACCGTCTGGCACTCATAGCGATAGATCATTTCGGTAAGGCTACGGATGACAGCATCGAAACTATCGCCTTGTGTTGGAAGGCTTGCATCCTGCAATTCCAGAAATAGCAGTCGCTCGGAAGGAAGGCCGAGCACTGCCGCCGCGTCCCGGCTTTCTTCCTGACGAAGCCGCGCAATCCGCGCGGGCGGCCATGCCACTGAACCACGATGGGACGCAGAGCCGTCAGAAACGATCACAACCACCGGAGGATACCCCTCCTGCACCGCAGAGGCAATAAATCCCCCACATCCCAGACTCTCATCATCCGGATGTGGAGAAAGAATAAGCGTGGTTCCAGAGGCAATCGTCTCAAGGGGCGCGACCGCAAAGTCTGCGAAATACTGAAGCATATCCCGGACCTTCATAAGCAGTCCTCCGGCCAGTCATGACTGACAAACCAGGCCGCGCCTTCTGTCAGAGCCTCGTCCGGAGCAGGCTGTCGCAGATAAGTCGCCAGATCCCGAATGATCTGTTCGACGGCCCGCCCTTTTACAAAAGCCGAAAGCCCCAGACCACGCTGCACCAGCGTGATCAACTCCAGAGCTGCGCGTTCAACAGCCAGCCGCGCCAGATTGACAGTCGCCGTAACCTCCTCGGAGGGCATCTCCGGACAATCACATGCAGCATGAGCGGCCTGCCTGACCCACAGGGAGGCCGTTTTCTGAAGGATCATCGCGTCTCCGATCCGGCAAAGCTGATGCGGGTTGTGGACCCGCTTCCGGGCCAGAAGTTCTTCCCTCAGCAGATCGACCAGCCGGTCCATAGCGCCAATCGCGACCGCCGATCCGCGCCATGCTCCTGCGGAAAACTCAGGCTGCCGCAGATAATCTCCCGCCGTCCCCAGAATATCCTGAGCAGAGACCGTCAACCCGGTAAAATCATAAGCACCCGTTCCGCTTGCCTGCATCCCGGTCAGCTTGCCCGGACCTGGCTGTCTGCGAGCGGCATCCGTGGTCGGCACGAGGAGCATGACCGACTCTTCCTGCTCGGTCGTTGCCGTAATTAGCGCAAGACCAACCTCATTGACGCCGCTGGCAAATCCCTTGATCCCGGAGAGCCTGCAGAGGCCCCCTTCCTTCCGTATGGTCACAGGAGGGTCCCCGTCTGTGACCCATATCCCGGTCAAAATTCCTTTTTTCGATGTTGTGGCCAACGTGTGACGCTGCTCTTGCGTGCCATACAGCGCCACAAGACGGATAACATTCACATGCCCTTCAAGACACCGTCCCAGCGACAGGCTTAAATAACCCGTTCGCCGCAGCAGCAACGAAAGAAACTGTCCCCTGTCAGACGGAGAGGCCAATCCAAGCCCTCCTTCCTCAACGAAAAGAAGGGCATCCAGTATCCCGCTCTGTCGCAGGGATTTCAGGAGGTCTGATGGGAACAGATTTTCTGTTGGCGTGAAGGGTCTGGCTTTCCAGTCCGCAAACAGATGATTCAGTCGGCCCCGAAAGACAGATCGTTCCTCCTCGATCATCTCATGACCAGAATTCGACATGCCCTGTGACCCTTCCGCGCAGCCCGATCAGGGCAACGCCTGGAAGCCGATCATGGATCCCGATTAAAATAGCACCGCCGGTCACTATTCTGCGGGAATGATGAAGGCGCACCATCCCATGGTGAGCACCATGCGTCCCGTCATGCCGCTTCAGAGACCGGTGAATGTGTCTCAGGCATGCCCCATGCAAACAGACAGGCCACCCCTGCCCCCGTCAGGCCCAGGATAATGAAGGTCGTATTGAACCCGTAGGCTGATGTCAGGGCGCCCCCCGCAAGATTGGACAGGAGCGCACCGATGGTCCCCAGAGCCAACCCCAGCCCGATAAGCAGATTGCGCCGCCCACTTCCAGACGCGATATCCGAAAGAATGGCATAGAACAGCACCAGAATGATGCCTGAAGACAATCCGTCGAGGATCTGGACCAGGACCAGCGTCGGCCAGTCCGCGCTCAGGATCACCAGACCGTCCCGCACGGGTTGCATGGCGAGTGCGAACACGAACAGCGGCTTGCGAGGCCATTGCGGCGCCTTTTTACCCACGAGAAGGGCTACGGGCGCCATGGTGATCTGGGCGACCACGATACAGATGGCCGTCACGCTCGCCGGATCGCCCAAGTGGAAAAAGGCATAACGCTCGATCATGAGCGGGACCACGGCGCCATTGGCGATATTGAACAGCAGATAGGTCACCAGAAAAACGGCCAGCCGTGTCTCGGAAAGGAACGTAAAAATGGCACGCAGGGTCTGCCGCAGCGAAGCGGTATCCCGAGACCGTTCCGAAGGGGTGTCCGCGCGTTTCGAAAGGCCCCCGACCAGCAGCAGACTGACTGCCGCAAATCCTCCCACCCCCCACAGGGGAGCAACAGGCCCCATCACCCTGCCAAGAAGGCTCATCACGAAGCCGGATGACGCATTGCCCAGATGATTGAAGGATTCATTGCGGCCCATACGCGCGATATAGCCTCTAGCTCCTGCCGTATGATGGCTGACGGCCGCAAGAATGGGCGTAAAAAGAGCCCCTGCGCCGCCTGCGATGAAATGGGCCAGAACAATGGGATAAAACAGCGGCGTCCAAGCCATCACCGCGACGGACAGAAACGTCACGGTACAGCAGGCAGCGAGCATCAGGCGCCTGCGCGGGAAGATATCCAGAGCCCATCCGCCGATAAAGCGGGCCAGAACCGCCCCAAGTCCGCCCGCTGCAATCGCCGCACCAATCCGGCTTGAAGGCCAGCCCTGTATCGTCAGGAAGGCTGTCAGAAAGTTCCCCAGATTGTCCTGAACATCAGCAAGAAGGAAGCTCAGACCGTCCAGGGAAACGTCGTCCCTCCCGGGCCGGATCTGTGCTCTGTTTTTCGTCATCATAATTCCCGTCAAAGTCTTTTTGCAGTCGTCCCTCGTACTGAACGGTCGGCTCACGGGTCCGTTACAAAAAAACAGTAGGGGTTCTCCTTTTTTGAAAAGGCAGATCCTGTGTGGTCAGGTCCATACCTGCGGGATATTTATTATCAGCGCGCATTCTATGACTGGGATCACAGAGAATTCCTTGAAACCTAAACGCTCCCGGACGCTTACAACCTGACACGCTGAAAAAACCTGACACCGAACGGAGCGCCCTCCCATGACCGATGTGTCTGTCGCCAGCCCCTGTCACCTCCAGATCAATGGAAAATCCTACTCTGCCGACCTGCCACCCAGCGTAACCCTGCTGGACCTGCTGCGGGAGCGTCTGGACCTCACAGGAACGAAGAAGGGATGCGATCACGGGCAGTGCGGTGCCTGCACCGTTCTCGTCGATGGCAAGCGGGTCAAAAGCTGCCTCATCCTGGCCGTATCGATCCCGGACGCCGAGGTCACAACGATTGAAGGTCTGGCACCGGATGGACATCTGCACCCTATGCAACAGGCCTTTATCGACCGGGACGCTTTCCAGTGCGGATACTGCACGCCGGGTCAGATCATGTCGGCGGTGGCGCTTCTGGAAGAAGGACATGTCCACACCCGCGAGGAAATCCGCGAATTCATGAGCGGCAATCTCTGCCGGTGCGGCGCCTATAACGGTATTATCGATGCCATTGAGCAGGTCCTTGCCCAGCATCAGCAAGACAGGGCTGGAGAGGCCGCATGAGACAGTTCTCCTATTCCCGTCCCGACACACTTGACGCAGCACAGCGCATCCCTGAGCATACGCGTTACCTCGCAGGAGGCACCAACCTCATCGACCTCATGAAATCGGACGTCGAACGCCCCAAACATGTCGTCGATCTCAATGCCCTGTCCATGAGCCAGATCGAGGAACGCCCTGATGGAGGTCTGCGCATTGGTGCCCTCGCCACCAATGCCGATACCGCAGCCCACCCGCTCGTTACCGAGCGCTATCCCCTTCTAGCCTCCGCCATCCTTGCCGGTGCAAGCCCCCAGATCCGTAACAGGGCCACGAATGGCGGAAACCTGAACCAGCGCACCCGCTGCCACTATTTCTATGACCCGGACATGGCCTGCAACAAGCGCTCCCCCGGTACGGGATGCTCCGCCAAAGGCGGTCGCAACCGGATCATGGCCATCCTCGGCACCAGCGAGGCCTGTATCGCCACATTCCCGTCCGATATGTGCGTGGCCCTCGCGGCCATGAACGCGACAGTCAACCTCACAGGTCCCGAAGGCGAGCGCAGTGTTCCTCTGCGCGACTATCACCGCCTGCCGGAAAACACACCCTGGCAGGACAACATCCTGCGCGCTGGCGAAATCGTCACGTCCATCGATCTTCCGCCGCTCAGCTTCGGGCCTCATCATACCTATCTCAAGATCCGCGACCGCCTGTCTTTCGCCTTCGCCATCGTGTCCGTCGCAGCGGGACTGCAGATGGAAAACAACACGATCCGCAAGGCCTGCATCGCCATGGGCGGCGTCGGTACAAAACCCTGGTGTGTCCCGGAAGCCGAAGCCCTCCTTGACGGGAAAACACCGTCCCCTTCCCTGTTCCGCGACGCTGCCGACTGCCTGCTGCAAGGGGCCGTCACCGACCGCGACAACGCCGCAAAGCTGAAGCTGGCCCCCCGCGTTATCATCCGCGCCCTCTCGCAGGCCGCTGCAGGCACGCCCCAGTCCCAGACGCAAAAGACCATTTTCTGAAAGAACCCGGGTATGACCCTCCATTCAGCAAAAATCGGACAGCCCGTCTCCCGGATCGATGGCATCGCCAAGGTGACGGGACAGGCCCGCTACGCCGCCGAACCGCATCCTGCCGGCATGCTGTACGGCTTCATCGTCAACAGCCCCATCGCCCGTGGCCGGATCGAGGCGATCCGCGACGAAGCCGCCCGCGCGGTGCCAGGCGTAGTGGAGGTCATGACGCATCTCAACCGCCCCCACAGCGCGCTTTTTGAAAAATCCTACATGGATGGTCTGGGCGTCCCCGGCTCTCCCTACAGACCACTCCATGACGCGGAAATCAGCTTCAATGGCCAGCCCGTCGCCGTTGTCCTCGCAGAGACATTCGAAGCCGCCCGTGAAGCCGCCATGCGTCTCGAAGTGGATTACGAACGCTGGCCGCATAATGCGGATTTCGAAGCATCCCTGCACCAGAAATACATGCCCGGCAAAACCCGCAGCAATTACGTGCCGCCGAAATCACGCGGGAACGCTGCCGAGGCCTATGCCCTCAGCCCGATCAAGATCGAAGGGCGCTATCACCTCGCTCCCGAGCATCACAATCCCATGGAAATGCACGCCACGACCGTTATCGTCGAGGAGGACGGCAGCTTCACGGTCTGGGACAAGACACAGGGTCCGCAGGCCGTACAGGCCTATCTGACGAGCGCCCTGTCCCTTTCCAAAGATCAGGTCCGCGTGCGCAATCCCTATGTCGGCGGGGCATTCGGCTCCGGCCTGCGCGCCCACCACAACGTCTTCCTCGCAACGCTGAGCGCAAAAATGTTGAAGCGCTCGGTCCGGATCACCCTGACGCGGCCGCAGATGTTCACTCATGTCTTCCGTCCGGAAGCCGTCATGGACATCGCCCTCGGCGCCCAGCCGGATGGCACGTTGCAGTCCATGGTCGTCGATGGCGTGACAGACACGTCGCGCTTTGAGCACAACATGGAAAATCTCGTGATCTGGGGGCTGATCAACTACAAATGCCTCAACGCCACGGCCGATTACAAAGTCGCTCCACGTGACACCTATACCTCCAGTGACATGCGCGCCCCCGGAGCTGCTACAGGCGTCAATCTCTTTGAGATGGCCATCGATGAAATGGCCTATGCCTGCAACATGGACCCGCTGGCCTTCCGCCTGCACAACTATTCCGACATCGACGCCATGCATGACATGCCGTTGACCAGCAAGGCATTGAAAAAGGCCATGCATGAGGGCGCAGAGTGCTTTGGCTGGCAAAACCGACCAATGGCACCGAAAAGCATGCGGGAGGGCAGGGAACTGATCGGCTGGGGCATGGCAACAGGTATCTGGGACGCAATGTTCTCCCCCACATCGGCCCGCGCCACACTGACTGGCGATGGACGTCTGCATATCGCAACCGCCGCCTCCGACATCGGAACCGGGACCTACACAATTCTGGCCCAGACGGCGTCGGAAGCGTTCGGCATCCCTATCGAGATGATTGATATCGAACTTGGCGATTCAACTCTTCCGGAATGTCCGACTGAGGGTGGTTCATGGACAGCCGCCTCAGCTGGAGCTGCGGTCTGGCTTGCCTGTCAGAGCCTGCGCGAAAAGCTTTTCAAATTGCTGGGGAAAAGCGGAAACATCTCCGCCTGGCTGACAGAAGGGTTGTCGAACAACACTACAGTTCTGCAGGACGGGTTCCTCCAAGGTGCGGAGGGGAACGAGACCCTAAGGCTGCCCCTGTCCGAAGCGATGTCTCTAACGGGACAGGAAAAGCTTGAAGTCGAAGAAACCGCGAAGCCGGGGCTTCGTGGGACCATCAGCCAGATGAGAAAGGCCCGTTTCACCCACAGTGCCGTTTTCTGCGAAGTCCGCGTGGATGAGGAACTCGGTATCGTGCGTGTGAAGCGGCTGGTCAATGCCGTCGCCGCCGGTCGCATCATGAACCCTAAGACCGCCGCCAGTCAGGTCCGCGGCGCCATGGTCATGGCAACAGGCATGGCGCTTCACGAAGAGTCCCTGATGGACGAACGCGTCGGCCGCTTCATGAACCATAATTTTTCCGAGTATCACATCCCGGCCCACGCCGACATTCCGGACATGGACGTCCTTTTCGTCGAGGAAAAAGACAAGGAAGTCAGCCCGCTCGGGGTCAAAGGCGTGGGTGAAATCGGGATATGCGGAACAGCCGCGGCCATCGCCAACGCCATCTTCCATGCGACAGGCCAGCGTCACCGCAATCTGCCCATTATGTCGGGCAGCTGATGCCTGAATCTTCCTTGGTCCATCCGGACCAAAGAAGACAGCAAAGACAATCAGCCGTTGACGATCATCCCGCCATTCACATGCAATGTCTGTCCGGTCATGAAAGATCCATCTTCGCTCGCCAGATAGACATAAGCCGGTCCGAGCTCCGCGGGATCACCACACCGTCCCATGGGCGTATCTTTTCCGAGATCAGCCACTGCCTGCGGATCAATAACACCCCAGCTTGCGGGCTGAAGCGGCGTCCAGACCGGGCCCGGAGCTACGGCGTTCACGCGAATACCCTTGGAAACCAGTTGTAACGCCAGAGCGCGTGTGAACCCCATTTCGGCAGCCTTGGTCGTCGAATACGCCAGAAGCGCCTTGTTTCCAGTAAAGGCATTGATGGACGACGTATTGATAACCGCACTTCCCTTTCCAAAATGCGGAAGGGCGGCACGAACCAGATAGAAATAGCCGTTGATGTTGGTGTCCATATGACGCTGCCATTCTTCGTCGGATATGGCTTCAACATCTTCCTCGACAATCTGGACACCCGCGTTGTTAACGAGAATATCCAGACCTCCAAACGCGTCCACTACACGGGCAACGGCATCATTGCAGACCTGACTTGAAGAGACATCACCGGCAATGGCCAGTCCCTTGCGGCCCTCCTGCTCAATGAGACGCACAGTCTCCTGTGCATCTTCGTGCTCTTCCAGATAAAGGATCGCGACATCAGCACCTTCACGGGCAAAATGGATGGCCGCAGCACGCCCGATCCCACTGTCACCTCCGCTAATGAGAGCCTTTTTGCCCTCAAGCTTACCGCTGCCACGATAATCAGGCCGGATGTGAATGGCCTTGGGCTGCATCAGGCCTTCTAGGCCGGGTTGATGATCCTGAGATTGGGGAAGAATATGATCAGGCATGAAACACCACTCCAAAAGGGGTCTGGTGTTTTCCGAAGAAAACACGTCTGCCATGTTCAACTGCCAGGGCAGCCAAGTGTTGCCTAACGGGGGTGATACATAAAACGGACACAGATATACGCTAGCATTACAGTTGCGTTTTTATTTTAATGCGTGAAAGGTATGCCTGAGCCTGACGGGCTCGTCGAAAACGGACCACCGGAGGATATGCGGGACCCGGATCTGGAGGGATCGAAGAACCGTTAGTTGATGTACGTGGCCCGTGATTTCTGGCTTTTGGCGACTTGATTGACGGTTTTTGCGATGGCATCCGGTCTGCGTTTTGAGCAGATTGGGGGCTGTTATCCGCTTGAGAGCTACGCTGTGGTGCTGATCCGCTGCAGGAAGAGAAAGCGGCGCATGTTGTAGACGATATTGGCCAGGCCGATCCTCATGGTGGCCCGGGTGATACCGACAGTTCGGACGAACAGTCCCGTCTGCGATTTCTGATCGGCAAAGACATGCTCGACGCGGGATCGGATCACGGACTTTCCTGCATTGGACCGCTGGATATGGAGTGGCATGGGTTTGAGATGCGGCTTCTTCCTGTGAACCTTTGAGACAAAGCCCTGCTTTTCCATGAAGTCTTAGCTGTCAGGTTGTGAGACGTCATTGGCGTAAACCATGATACGGTCGACGTCGTTCA
>NZ_JBDNYY010000032.1:0-15993 GCF_047722525.1 Gluconobacter sp. | reverse complement strand
GGATCATCACGCTGGCAACATCCATTCTGGGGACGGGCATGGTGCATTTTGCCCTATCCCTGAGCACAAAGTGAGGGGGTGGCATGAGTGGAATTGATGCGGGCCAGCTCAAGCATCTGGTGGTCGCGCCTGCCCTGGCCGCGCTGGGGCTTGGGGGGGACGTGGCGGTCAATCTGGTAACCGGAACAGCGCTGGCGGAAAGCCGGGGGGCTTATGTCAGGCAGATCGGCGGGGGGCCAGCTCTGGGATTGTGGCAGATGGAGCCTGCGACGCATGATGACTGCTGGGTCAACTTTCTGTGTTACCCGGTCGGAAAGCGCTTCGAGCGGATTCTGCAGGGGATGCTTTCACAGGATCTGCCGAAGAGCGCACAACTGGTCTCAAACCTGAGATATGCCTCCGCGATGGCGCGTATCCGGTATTACAGGGTCTCGGCGCCCTTGCCATCGGCGAGCGATCCGGCCGCTCTCAGCCATTTTCACAAGCAGTATTACAACACCGCGGCGGGTGCGGCGGACCCGCTAAGTAATATTCCGTATTTCCGGCAGGCGGTCATGGTCTGAATGTGGGGGAGCGGTGCCGGGGAATGTATGCATCACGCTCCCGACACCGCATGGAAGCTTAAACCGTCTTATTATGACCGAATAGTGGCAAGTGGCGCAGTAAGACCTGATCAGTTCATGTCAATGACGTTAAAAGAGGCAGGGTCCGGACGGTCAGATCACCTCTGAAGGTCGTGCTGCCGGTATGTGTCAGGGAGAGCCCTCTGTGGAGCGACACGGTTCCTCCGATGCTGGTCCAGCGGCGGCAGAAGGCGAAATCCTCAGAGAGGTAGGTCCGCATTTCCGGGTCGATCAGGCAGTCGAAAAGGGCATAGGCCTCCGAGGAGGGCCTGTCCGGATTTCCGCCTTCGGTTCTGGCGTCGATACGGCTGTAACGGGTTTCCGGATAATGGGCCATCATGTCGAGGACCATCTGACGGGTCATGAGCATGAAGCCTGTGCCGATATAGGAGACTGTTGCGATGTCTCCCGCCGTGCTGCCGTCGTGCAGAGCGGCACAGTCTCCGACATAGCGCAGACTGGCCGTGGAGGGGGGCTCTCCGGCTGCGATGAAGCGGTCCGTATCGCGGTCCCAGTAATGGGATTTCAGGGGATAGGCGCCCCCGATCAGGGGACGATCCGCATCCAGCAGGGCGAGAATATCCGTGATGGAGAAGCCGATGTCGCTGTCCACGAAAAGAAGGTGACTCGCGTCGGTCATGGTCACGAACTGGTGCAGCAGCGTGTTCCGGGCCCGGGTGATGAGGGCGTCGCTTCCGATTGTGGACAGGGTCAGTTGCAAGTTGTGGGCGGGGGCTGCGGCCATGCAGCCTATGATGGACTGCATGTAGTTCAGTGTGATGGTGCCACCGAAACAGGGCGTGGCGATGAAGACATGGCGCGGGGTGGCGGGGCTGGAAGTCATGAGAGACAGCCTGCCCGGAAATCATGAAGAAAGAGTCAAAAACCGCGCCGGAAAGTCTTCAGGTGCCCATATGGGCCTGAAGGACCATGTAAAAGACGAAAGCCGCATCCAGACCAAGAACGATGGGGGTCAGGCGCTGGAACTGGCGTGTGGCGATGGCAAGTGCGGTATAGATCAGCAGGCCGCAGGACAGGCTCAGCATGAAATTGCCCGTGACGCCTGCGATGAGCAGCATCGTCAGTGGCGGAATGGCTTCTGCGGGTGTTTCCGCGACGCGGCTGAGGCTGCCGAGCATGTTCAGTCCGACAAGAATGAGCACGGGGGCCGTGGCAATGGCCGGAATGGCGGTGATAAGCGGCCAGAAAACCGAGGACAGGGCGAACAGGATGGCGACGACCAGTGCGCTGAGGCCTGTGCGACCTCCGGCTTCTACTCCTGCGAGGCTCTCGACATAGGCCGAGACGGTGCAGGTTCCAAGAGACGCGCCGATGATGCTGGCGGCGCCATCGGAACCGAAGGCCCGGTGGTCGAGCGCAGGTTTCTCGACAGTACCATCCAAACCGGCGCGATGGGCGACGCTCATCATGGTTGCGGTCGCGTCGAAGAAATCACTCAGCAGGAAATACAGGGTAATGGGGACCAGCAGCCCGAGATGGGAAAAGTATTCGTGGAAATCGAAGGGCAGGAACAGGTTGGTCGGGTAGTGCGGCCAGTCCAGCAGGTGAGCCGGCAGATGCGTGATGGGGCCTGAGGGCGTCTGGATGAAGAGACCGGCAATGGTGATAGCGAGAATGGCGATCAGCAGTCCGGCCGGGACGCGCAGCACGACCAAAATGGCGCTGAGGACAACGCCCGCCATGCTGAGCAGGACGGACGGATTATTCAGGGCGCCGAAAGTTAGGCCTTCAGGTGAGGGAACCGCTATGCCGCCCGTGGTCAGTCCGATCCGGGCAATGAAGGCGCCCAGTGCAATCTGGATGCCGAGGACGATCGAGGGCGGAAAGCCGCGGATGATGCGCTGGCGGATCTGGCTGAGGGAAAGGGCCGTGAAGCACATTCCGCTGAACAGCACCACCGTGAAGGCTGTACGCGGGCTGACATGGGCCTGCTGGACCACGACCTGCGCAAACAGGACATTGCTGCTCATGGCGGGGGCAAGGGCAATGGGCAGTCTGGCCCAGAGCGCCATCAGGAGCGTGCCGGCCACGGCACCGGCGATCGTGGTCATGACCATGTCATGGCGATCCAGACCCGCCGCCGAGAGGATGGCGGGATTGACGGCCACGATATAGGCCATCGCTCCGAAGACCGTCAGTCCGGCAATGACCTCACGCGGGATCGTTGAACCGCGGGCCGTGATATGGAACCAGCGGTCGAGTCTGGATAGCAACAAGCGGACACTCCGGGGGCAGGGGATAGCTGGGCCAAGCTATAGTCAAAAAACCTGTCCCTGCCATGGTCCGGACGGTATCTTTTCATTTCGGGTTCGATTTTTTCTCCCAGGCTTTGCGGACTTCCGCCGGGCTCAGGCGACGATGTGGGGTTTTTGCGTGGTTTTTGCTCTGGGTCTGTGTGGGGTGGGGAACGCTGCTTGGACCTGAGCCCGTGGTCCTGCCGGGAGCAATTCCGGCGGCGGGGTGTTCGTTGGCCTCCAGAATGGCTTTTTCGCAGGCCGAACCCTTGCCGACGCCCAGTTGGATGGTGGGGATGAGGGCCGCCGGGGGAAAGACGATGCCCAGCCCTACGGAAGCCGCAACACGGCCGAGCAGTTCGGCGCCGGGCATAATTGTCGGGCTTTTCATGGAACCGAAGATATGGACCGCGCCGGGCAGGGACAGGATCTGGGGACCGATCGAGCGTGTGGTGATGGCGTAATCCAGCGTATCCTTGTGGAAATTGACCGTTCCTCCGCCGATCGTGCGGGTGGTCCCGGTCTGGAGAAGCATCGAGTTGGTGTGGACGATGCCGTCCTTCAGCGGCAGATCCGCCACGAGGCATTGCAGCTTCGAACGATCCGGGATTCCCAGTGCGGACAGGACGGCAGCGCCCAGCTTGAGCCCCAGCAGATCAGGAAGGAGGGCTGTGACGTCGCCACCACGATCCAGAACCAGGGTCATGCCGCCATCACCATTTTCGACAAGGGTCGCGACCGAGTTGCCGGTGGAGGTCAGGGTCACATGGCCGCCGATGGTTCCTTCACCCTGGAACATGTCCTTTGAGGTCATGATGCGGGAGAGCGGAAGCCGGGAGACGTCCAGGCGGAAACGGGTGTGGAACTGTTCGTTCTTCGTCGGCTCAAGCGTGGCATTCGCGGAGATGGTGCCTGTTCCGGTTGCGAAGGTCAGATGTTTGAGGTCGATGGCGCCATCGCGGACGTTCAGTTCTGCGTCGATATTATCCAGCGGCCAGTTTTTGTTGCGGATGTGATCGCCGTGATAGGTCAGGTGGACGTTGGCGGCGTTGAGTTTCGGGACATTGATCTTTTTGTCTGGCAGCACACGTGCGCTGGCGGGTTCGGCTTTCTTTGCCTCGCCGGGCTGGGCCCCGATGAAGCCGCCCAGATCCGCCAGATCAACCGAGTGCGAATGGAGCGCGGCTTCCACGAAGATCGGTTTCTGGTGCGGGTCGACATTGATGTCTCCCCCGATATCTGAAGAGCCCATATGCCCCTCGAACTTCTGGAAACGGATCGCCCGGTCGGAATAGGCCAGATTGCCGGTCACGCTGTAGGCCGGGGTCTGGGGAATGGGGATGCCCGTGAGGGGATACAGGAGCGACATGTCAGGCCCTGCGAAGTGCAGCGCGAGATTGGTGCCCTGGAAATGGATCGGATCGTCAACCGTGCCACGAAGCGTGACGTAGGTCGGTCCGTTGGCGAGACGTCCGTCGATCGGATAGGGATGCGTCGTATCCGTCAGGCTGAGAAGGGCGCCTCCGACGATATGGCCTGTGATCGGCGCCTGGGCGTAGCGGCCCTTGAGATCAATGACGAGGTGCCCGTCATCGCCCTCTTTCGGGGGTTCGGTGTGGATGAGGACATGCATGTCCGTCTTCAGCTTTGCCAGCGCCAGACGGATGTCGCCATCGTTGATCTCGATCCTGCCGAGCTTCGGCAGGGTCATGGTGGAAGATGAAGACGTCTGGGATGATGTGTCCGGCGAGGAATCAAACGTGTAATTGTTCGTGCCGTTGAGCAGCGAGACGATATCGCCTTTTGGAGTGTCGGCACGGATCAGCGGGAGGGAGAGACCGCCGCCGGTCAGATAGCGCCACGCATCGACCGTGACGGTTATGGCACGGGCGGAGGCAAAATCGTCCTTTTCTTTCTCGAATCCTTCGGGCTGAGCGATTTTCAGGTCATCGACGGTGACTGTCGTTCTGAAACCGAGGCGGACGTGCAGGTGCGCGATGCTGACGGGACGGTGCAGTGCTGCGGTTGCTTTTCGATCGATATAGGGGACGAACCAGTCCCACTGCCAGACCAGGATCAGGATGATGAGGGCCGCTACCAGCGTTCCCAGCACGCCTCCGACGGTTTTGAGGACCAGATGTCGCTTTTCCGGTCTGGCGGAAGGAGCGTCTGCCGGGGAGGACTGCCGGGGTGGGGTGCTGCTCAACGGGGTGTTCTCCGAAATCCAGGGGCGTGTCAGAAAGGATCTGGTCGTTGCAAGTCACTCTAATTACGGACAGAACCGGAAACGGTTTCACAAGGCACGGGAAGATCAGCACGAATGGAAACGGTTGAGCGCGCGGATGAGGGGAAGAATTCCGGCCTTGAAGACCTGCGGCGTGTCAGCCGAAAGGCGCATGAAGCCGTGGATGAGGTTTTTTCGCGTTTCGATCTTGCGGACCGGAAATCCTATGGAGCTTTCCTGACGGCTCATGCCCGGGCGCTCGTGGTCGCGGAAAATTACCTGAGCCGCCATGCGTCGTCGGTGCCTGCGTGGCTGCCACGTGGGGGATTACTGAGAGAAGATCTGCGCCAGATGGGGCTTCCCGTGCCCGCCGTACAGCAGGACAGCTTTGCGGAAAGTGAGGGAACGGCGCTGGGTGTCCTGTATGTTCTGGAGGGATCGCGGCTGGGTGGCCGGGTTCTGTCAGGCCGGGTGGGCGAGGGCTTCCCTAAAGCCTATCTGTCGGCGTTCCATCAGAAAGGAGAATGGCCGGCATTTCTGGATCGGCTGGGGGTGTATCTGGACGGAAGTGATGCCTCTGGCAGACAGGCCGTTACAGAGGGTGCTGTTGCGGCGTTTGCGCTGTTTCGCAACGCTGCGCTGCTTCAGCCAGAGATTTGACGCGCTGGCATGATGTTCCGCGGAACCAGGCCAGGAAAGGTCTGGGAGAGGCTTTCGGCGTCTTCGGCAGGAAGCATGGCAATCGCGCAACCCAGTGCGCTGGCATCGGGAGCCGGAAGCCGGTCAATGCCTCGCAGCAGACCCGTCAGATTATGGCCTTCCGCCGTCAGGACCATGAAGGGCGTCATCCGGCTGTAAAGTGCCGTGGTGGATTCAATGTCGGTCAGGGCATGATCGGGAAGTGCGATATGGATCTCTTCGCCACTGACAGACGACAGGACCGTGTTTTTCGCAATGCTCACGCAGAGCGGGACCATGGGCAGGAGCGTCGGAGAGGCGGGAAGGGAAAGGTAACGCCCGGGAAGCGGATTTTCCGTGAAGAGACAGGCGTTCCAGCTCTGCGTTTCCGAAACCTCAAGTGCCATGATGAGAGGGTTGTAGCGGCCGAAATTCGTATCTTCAGGACCGATGGAGACGAACGAGCCGGTCTGCATGTCCAGCATCAGCCGCTTTGTCTGACCCAGCATGCAGAAACGGAGCTGCGGTGGCGCGCGATGGGCGGAGGGTGCGGAAAGCTGCGCCGGGGTCAGACCCAGTTCTTGCAGGATTGCCCTGTCACCATGCGTGATGGCCGCCTTGAGATGCCAGTAAAGATCGGTGAGCGATGCCTGCGTAATGGAAGATGCAATCCGACGGCTTTCAGGAAGCCAGCGGCTGGCCCGGGTATATTCCGCGTCATTGCGATCGAAATTCTGCCAGGCTTTCTGCGGCGTCGCGCTTGAATTGCGTCGGGCAAAGCTTTCACGATCACCAGCGGCAAAATGAAGGATGCGGCTTTCGGTCCAGGTCGGATTTCGCTCAAGTGCGGAAAATGGGTCAGGCAGGCCGCTGCCGATCTGGCGGGGCCGGACAAGATGCCGGACGACGCGATGATCCGGCAGGCTCAGCAGACCGTGGTGGGTAAAGGTCTCGATCGGGGAGAATGCTGACGGGACCTGATGCCCGGAAGAGCCGAACAGACACCAGTTCACCGGGAGCATTGCTCCAGTGGCACTGGCGGTGAACTCCGCGACCGAGCGGGCGGTTTCAAAATGCAGATATTCGTCCGCCGCCAGAATCATCATCCAGTCGAATTCGTCCCGTCCCTGCTCAAGAGCCTTTTCGTGAAAACGGGTCTGACGGTCCAGCCGTTCGGACAGCGTCGTATCGGAGGACTGGACGCGGATGTCGTAAAGCGTGGCCGCATTTGACAGAACCGTGCCTGTCCCGTCGGTCGAATGGTCATCGCAGACAATCAGGGTTGAGAACCCGATTGTCGCGTGATGGGCCAGCCACCATCCGATCGTGTCGACTTCATTGTGAACGAACAGGATGGCGGCGCTTTTCGACATAAGGCAGGTTCAGTCCATTTTCAGGGCGGCGAGGAAGGCGCTCTGGGGGATTTCGACTTTGCCGAACTGCCGCATGCGCTTCTTGCCTTCCTTCTGTTTGTCCAGAAGCTTGCGCTTGCGGGAAATGTCACCGCCATAACACTTGGCCGTCACGTCCTTGGAGAGTGCCCCGATCGTCTCACGGGCGATGACTTTGGAGCCGATGGCGGCCTGAATGGCGATCTTGAAGAGCTGCTTGGGGATCAGGTCCTTGAGCTTGGCACAGATGGAACGGCCACGCTGCTCGGCCACGGTGCGATGCGAGATGAAGGAGAGGGCATCGACCGGCTCGTGATTCACGAGGATGGAGATGCGGACGAGGTCGCTCTCTTCGTAACCGTCCATCTGGTAGTCGAAGGAGGCGTAACCACGGCTGATGGATTTCAGGCGGTCGTAGAAATCGAACACCACTTCGTTGAGCGGCAGGCGATAAACGGCCATCGCGCGGTTGCCGACATAGGTCAGATCCACCTGAATGCCACGGCGCTCGGAGCACAGCGTCAGGACCGGGCCGAGATACTCATCCTGAACCATGATCGTGGCCTTGATCCAGGGCTCCTCGATGGTTTCAATCTTGCTCAGCTCAGGCATGTCGGCCGGGTTGTGCAGATCTTCGGACGTGCCGTCCGTCATGTGCATCTTGTAGACCACGGACGGGGCGGTCGCGATCAGGTCCAGATTGAACTCGCGGGACAGACGCTCCTGGATAATTTCCAGATGCAGCAGACCAAGGAATCCGCAGCGGAAACCGAAGCCCAGCGCCGCAGAGGTCTCGGCCTCGAAGTGGAACGAAGCGTCGTTCAGGCGCAGCTTGCCGAGACTGTCACGCAGCTTTTCAAAATCGTCCGCATCAATCGGGAATAGGCCACACCACACCACCGGAATGGAGGGCTTGAACCCCGGCAGCGCCTTGGGGGCGGGGCGCTTGTCGAGTGTGACGGTGTCACCGACATTGCAGTCTGCGACGGTCTTGATGGCGGCGTTGATGTAGCCCATCTCGCCCGGGCCGAGGCTTTCGACCGACTGCATCTTGGGCAGGAAAACGCCGACCTGATCGACATGATAGGTCGCGCCGGTCTGCATCATGCGGATGCGGTCACCGCGCTTGAGGCGGCCGTCCTTGATGCGGACGAGAATGATGACGCCGAGATAGGCATCGTACCAACTGTCCACCAGCAGGGCCTGAAGCGGGGCTTCGGCATCGCCTGTGGGGGCGGGGAGGCGCTGGACGAGGGCTTCGAGTACGCCTTCGATATTGATGCCGGTCTTGGCGCTGATTTCAACGGCATCATCCGCCGGGATGCCGACCACGTCCTCGATCTGGGCACGAACGCGCTCGGGCTCGGCAGCGGGCAGGTCGATCTTGTTCAGAACCGGGACGATCTCGTGATTGGCGTCGAGCGCCTGATAGACATTCGCTAGTGTCTGGGCTTCCACGCCCTGCGAGGCGTCCACGACCAGAAGCGAACCTTCACAGGCAGCGAGCGAGCGGCTGACTTCATAGGCGAAGTCGACATGGCCCGGCGTGTCCATCAGGTTCAGCGTATAGGTCTGGCCGTCTTTGGCCGGATAGGTCAGGCGTACCGTCTGCGCCTTGATGGTGATCCCGCGCTCCTGCTCGAGCTCCATCGAATCGAGGACCTGATTTTTCATCTCGCGTGCGGTCAGCGCGCCACAGGCCTGGATCAGGCGATCGGCCAGCGTCGATTTGCCGTGATCGATATGAGCGATGATCGAGAAATTGCGGATAAGGGAGAGCGGGGTATCGGTCATGGCTGCTACATAAGGGATTATCGCAGAAATGTCAGTAGATCTGCGCAAAAGCCTGCCTTTGTGAAAAGGCAGGCGGACGAGGGATCAGCGATCCGTCAGACGGAACTCGATCCGGCGATTTCTGGCATAGGCCGCTGGTGTGCTGGCGGCGTCCAGAGGCTGGTAGTCGGCAAAGCCCGTGGCTGCGAGATGGCGTGGGTCCACACCTTCCGCAATCAGCAGTTTGACCACGGTGATGGCACGTTCGGACGACAGTTCCCAGTTGCTGGGAAAGGCGCTGTGAATCGGCTGGCGGTCGGCATGGCCGTCCACTCGCAGGATCCATGGAAGATCCGTCGGGATCGTTGAGGCGACCTGCTTGAAGGTATGTGCAAGGGTCGTGATTTCCTTGCGGCCTTCCGGCGTCAGGTCGGCACTGCCCTGCGGGAACAGGATTTCCGACTGGAAGACGAAGCGGTCTCCCACGACGTTTACGCCTTTCTGGTCTTTCAGCAGGTCGCGCAGGCGCCCGAAGAACTCCGAGCGGTAACGTTTGAGCTGATTGACCTTGTCCGCCAGCGCCAGATTGAGCTTGTTGCCAAGATCCGCAATCTGGGCGTCCTTGCCCTGTTCGGCCTTCTTCTCAATGTCGAGGGCGTTGCTGATCGCCTGTAGCTGGCGTGTCAGTTCTTCAACCTGGGCCTGAAGATCCGAGATCTTGCTGTTCTGCTGCTTGCTTGTGTCATCGGCAGAGGCCAGAGCCTGATCCTTTGACTGGAGCTGCCCCGTCAGGGCGGCGATCTGGGTCGAAAGGGTCTGGAGCTGGGCCTGATTGTGCTGCTTTTCGTCGGACAGTGTGGCGACAGTGGAGGACAGACTCTTGTTCTTGTCCTCCGTCATTGACAGCATGTGTGACAGTTCGGCGAGCTGCTTCTGCAGGGCATCAAGTGTGTGTTCGCGCCGTGACAGCGAGACCGAGAGGAACTGCTGCCCCACGACGAACACCAGCAGGACGAATGTGACGACCATCAGCAGGGTGGACAGGGCGTCCACATAGCCGGGCCAGGCATCGAGGGCGTTGTGTGATCCGCGTCTGCGCCGGGCCATGGATCAGCCCTGCCTGCCGGGAGGGGGCGTCGTATTGCCGGACGCTGCCGCGATCGTGCGGGCCAGAACGCGGAGATCGTTGCGAAGCTCTCCGATCGTCTGGGCGCGGCCTTCGTGCAGTTCCTGGATCAGGCGGCTGAGATGCGTTTCGATCCGCAGGAGCGCCGTGCCCTGCGAGCCCGGACCCTCATCGCCCATATGGCGCAGAAGGGCGGTCTGGGTTTCGGCCGTGCGCGTCATGAGCGTCTGGTTTGCGGCAAGCAGATCCGTCATGCCGCGCAGGCGTTCCTGAAGGCTGTCGAGCATGTGCAGTTCGCGGACGCGGTTTTCCTCACTGCGGGAGACGGCGTTCTGGAGCGTTTCCAGATTTTCGGCGGTCTGTTCGAGCAGGGCCTGAACATAGGCCGGGACAGGCGCGCCATCGCTGTCGATGGACGTGCTGCCGCTGACGCGCGTTACGCCGGCCAGCCACTCTTCCAGTTCATTGAAGAAACGGGTCTGCGCCTGTCCGGCCGTGAGATCCAGAAAGCCGAGGACGAGCGCACCGGCCAGACCGAACATCGAGCCCGAGAAGGCCGTGGACATGCCGGCGAGTGGTCCGGCGAGTCCGGTCTTGAGCTGGTTGAACATGACGTCCATGTCCCCGCCCCCTGCGGACATGCCGCCGATGACGGAAGCAATGGAGCTGACCGTCAGCAGAAGCCCGTAAAACGTGCCCAGCAGCCCCAGGAAGATCAGGAGCTGCGTCATGTAGCGGGAGATTTCCCGGCTTTCATCCAGACGTGAGGACAGGCTGTCGAGCATGGCCTGTGTCGTCTGGGTTGAAAGCGTCAGGCGGTCCGTGCGGTTGCGGGCCGCCAGCATGCTGGCCATGGGCGCGAGCAGGCGCGGTGCCTTGGGTGCCGCCAGACCGGCGCGCGGCTGACGCAGGAGTTCAACCCACTGCACTTCCGGCATCAGGCGCTGGACGACGTGAAGATTCCAGAGGATGCCCAGCAGGAGCACACCGAGGATGATGGCGTCCAGCTTGGGGTTCGCGTTGAAAGCGTGGATCAGGGTAGGGCCCATTGTCGCGGCCAGAAGGCCGACCGCGACAAGGAAAACGGCCATTCGGAGCAGATAGGTCGTAGGACGTGTCACGGCGTGTCTTTCCTGATTTTATGGCATGCCGTTTGCGGAGGAGGCGGGAGGCTCGACGGGATTTGTCTCGAGAACAACATCCAGTCTGTCAGCAGGTGCGCTGTCACCGGCCTCCGGACGCCCGAGCGCGCGGGGGTAGAGGCGGGTCGTGGCGACACCTGCGTGAATGAAGATCGAACGGACGGCGAGCGCGCGTGCCAGCGCGATGCGGCGCGGCATGGAGACGTCATCGCCCGGCAGCGTTGCATGGGCGATCAGGAGCACGCGCTGCTCCGGATGGTGGGACAGTTCGGTTCCGTAAGTCTGAAGGGCCTTGATGCTGTCGGCGTTCAGGGCCTCGCTGCCGGATGGAAACACAACGCGCAGACCGCCCTCGGGCAGGGTCTCCGTGTGGCTCGCGGCATCGGCTACAGCCGTGACATCGGCTGGAGGCACGGGGGGATGGATCTGGATGGGGACGAAAGGCGGCGGCAGGACGACGGGTGGCGGAGGTGCCGGAGGGACACCGGGAACGGTCGTGTGCGTCGGTGTGGTTTTGACGGCAGCGGCCGCAGGGGTGGTCACAGGTGCCGGGGTGTTTGCCGCGGAGTTCTGGACTGCGGGTTTGCGGGCGGTGTGGCCCGCCGGACGCGGCGTCGAAGCCGGTTTTTTAGCAGAAGGTGCTGGCTTGGCCTGAGGCAGATCATCCAGATTGCTGGTGACCTGTGCCTGTGCGGCGGACAGCGGAAGGCAGGCCAGAAAGGCCGCCAGAGGAAGGGAGAAGAGGATCGGCCTGTACATGTCAGACCGATCCTAGACGACGCCTCACGACTCCCGCAATGGGGCGTGAGGGCAGTTTCGTCAGCTCCGGTTCAGGGCCTCGTGCACCAGGGCGCGCAGGGGGCCGTGAAGGTTGGTGTTTCCGGCAACGACATTCACGTCATCGGGGACATCATGAAGTTCATTGCCGTCCGGATCAGTCGCGTAGCCACCGGCCTCGCGGACCAGAAGCAGACCGGCTGCGCAGTCCCAGGGCTTGATACCGAATTCCCAGTATCCGTCGTAACGGCCTGCTGCGACCCAGGCGAGGTCCAGGGCAGCGGCGCCGAAGCGGCGAATCCCTGCAACCTGCGGCATCAGGGCGCCGAGGACGCGGGCGAAGGGCAGACGGCTGCTGCTCGGAACCTTCGCAAACGGAATGCCGGTTGCGAACAGGGCTTCATGCATGTTGCGGCGGCCGGAGACACGAAGGCGGCGTTCGTTGAGGAACGCGCCAACGCCCTTTTCGGCCCAGAACATCTCGTTGGCGGCCGGGTTGTAGACAACCGCGGCGGCCAGCTCGACCGTTCCGTCCGGCAGCTTGCGCTGAAGGCCGATGGAAATGGCCCAGTGCGGGATGCCATGCAGGAAGTTCGTCGTGCCGTCGAGCGGATCGACGATCCAGCGCCAGGTCCAGTTGTCCCCGCCCGAAGCGCCGCTTTCTTCCATCAGGAAGGCGTAGCCGGGACGGGCGCGGCTCAGCTCCTCGCGGAGGATGGTCTCGGCGCGCAGGTCGGCCTGGGAGACGAAATCTCCCGGGCCCTTGATGCTGACCTGAAGCTGTTCGACCTCTGCAAAGTCACGGAGCAGACGGCGCGAGGCCTTCTGTGCCGCGCCCTGCATGACGGCCATGTGCGGGGAAAGACGCATGCTGGATCAGTCCTTCGCGCGTTCGACGTAGGATCCGTCTTCCGTGCGGACAACGATGCGCTCACCGGCTTCGATGAACGGCGGAACCAGTGTCTTCACGCCGTTGGAAAGCATGGCGGGCTTGTAGGACGAGCTGGCCGTCTGGCCCTTGACCACCGGATCGGCTTCCGTGACTTCCAGCGTGACATGCGGCGGCAGTTCGACGCCCACCGGGTCGCCTTCGACCAGCTTGACGTTCAGGGCCATGTTGTCCTGAAGGAATGCGAACTGGTCGCCGAAGATGTCCTTGGCGAGGATGAGCTGCTCGAAGGTTTCCGGATCCATCAGGACGACATTGTCACCGTCCATGTAGGAATAGGTGTAGTCCTTGTCTTCCGTGAGCAGACGCTCGACGGAATCTGCCGTTCTCCAGCGCTCGTTAGTCTTGTTGCCTGTCTTGAGGTCGCGCATTTCGACCTGGATGAAGGCGCCACCCTTGCCCGGGGTGATGATCTGCTGCTTGAGAACCGTCCAGCGGCGGCCATCGTGCTCGATGACCTGGCCGGCCCGGATAAGGTTGGCTTGCTGTTTCATGCTTGTGTCCTGATGACCCTGGGGTAGGGATTTTCTGTCACGTCTTGTGGGCTTCTAGCGCCGCAGGGGGGCTCTAAGCAAGGCACAAGGGGCGCATGGCGGTCCACGCCTTCAGGAAAGTGTGAAGGGCAGGGGGCTTGGGGCAAGGCGCCGGACAGGTCATGTCAGAGTGTATGTCTGTCCTGAGGGTCAGGGCGAAACGCAAGGAGACGCCGCATGTACGATATGAAGAACCTCTCGCGCCTTTCCCATCTCGAAGCGAATGCCTCCAAGGGCATGGATGCTTTCTGGCAGTTCGATCGTGCCGCCTTCGAGGAAGGTGCGGTCAGTGCCCTGACCAAGCAGCTCGCAGCCGTGGCCGTCGCGCTGACGACCCAGTGCCCGTACTGTATCGAGCTTCATGTGAAGGCCGCGCGAGAGGCCGGTGCGACGGATGCCCAGCTTTCCGAAATCGCTGTCGTGGCCGCAGCCATCCGTGCGGGCGGTGCGATCACGCATGCCACGCACATGTTCAACGCCAAGTAACGCCGCGTCTGCACCCTGCGGAAATGGAAGGCGTGTCAGGTGAAGCTGCATGCCTCTCCGTCAGGAGTGGAAACCGTGCCCGGAGACGCGGGGTCCAGATATTCCGGCCCGATGGGGACTTTGCCCCGGCCGCCCGGAATGTCGAGGACGTAGGTCGGCCAGGCCAGGCCCGTGACGCGCCCGCGGAGCTGTCTCAGCAGGGCCTGACCCTCTTCGACGGGAACATGGAAATGTCCGGTTCCGGCCGCTGCGTCCAGATGATGCAGGTAATAGGGTTTGACCCGCGCCTTGATGAAAGCCCGCAGCAGGGCTTCCAGACTTTCAACACTATCATTGACCCCGCGGAGCAGGACGGACTGTGACAGGACCGGAATGGCGCGGGACAGGACGGCGCGGATCGCCTTTGTCGCCTCGGCTGTGAGTTCGCTGGCATGGTTGGCATGGACGACCAGCCACATGGCACGGTCGGTTTCCATCGCATCCAGAAGTTCATCCGTCATGCGGGCCGGGTCGGCGACCGGTACGCGGGAATGGATGCGGATGGTCTCGACATGGGGAATGTCGGACAGGGACTGCACGATGTGCTTCAGGCGGCGCGGGGCCAGCATGAGGGGGTCGCCGCCCGTAAGGATCATTTCGCGGATATCGGGATGCTGCTGGACCCAGTCCAGCGCGGTTTCGAGTTCCGCATCGCTGAGAAGTCCGCCGCCCGGTCCGACATGTTCACGCCGGAAACAGAAGCGGCAGTAAAGCGGGCAGACCAGCAGTGGCTTGAGCAGGGCGCGGTCCGCATAGCGGTGCACGATGCCGGGCACAGGGGACAGGGCGTCATCGCCGATCGGGTCGGGGTCTTCGTGCGGCAGCGTGACGAGTTCTCGGGCGTCGGGGATGACCTGCCGGGCGATGGGATCGTCCGGATGCGTGATCAGGTCCTGAAAAGCAGGCGGAATGGCCATCGTGAAGCGTTCGCCAACGGCTTCGAGTGTCGCCCGGTCCGCTTCGGGGGCCAGCCCCGCGTCGATCAGGTCGGACGGTGTGCGAAGCGTGGGACGTTTTGCAGAACGTCCCGCAGAATACCCTGAGGCTGTCTTGACCATATCATGCATGTGATGCCTCTAGCGGGGCGGGTCCCCGTTTTGCAACAGGAGCGATAGACGCCATGACCGTATTGTCTGCTGATCCGGCCCGGATTACGGAACGCCTTCCCCTGCTTGAGCGTCGCACACAGATGGTGAAAGCCGTCCGGATGTTCTTTGAAGAGCGCGGCTATCTGGAAGTGGAGACTCCCTTTGCCGTTCCTGTGCCGGGCGAGGAAGTGCATCTGCGCTGTTTCAGAACGGAGCTTGAACGGCCGGATGGCTCTCGTGAAGCACGTTTCCTGCATACAAGCCCAGAGTTCGCCATGAAGCGGATTGTGGCGGCGACGGGGAAATCCGTATTCCAGTTGGCGCGTGTGTGGCGCAATGGTGAGGCGAGCAATACGCATTCCCCGGAGTTCACCATGCTCGAATGGTATCGTCCGGGTGCGGACCTGTCCTCTCTCATGGACGAGACGGAAGCGTTTCTGCGTGCCCTTCTGCCGACCGTGGTGCATCGGGGCACGGATGTTATCGATCTGTCACGCCCTTTCGAGCGGCTGACGATGCAGGCTGCGTTTGCGCGCTACGTTGGGGCGGATCTGCTGGGAACGGCAGGGGATGCAGAGGCTCTGGCGGCGCAGGCCCGTGTTGGTCTGCGGAACGGAGAAAACTGGGAGGACCTGTTCTTCCGGCTTCTGCTGGAGCGTGTCGAACCCATGATCGGGCGCGATCGTCCCACGTTCCTGACGCACTGGCCGGCCGAACAGGCGGCGCTGGCGCGACGCGACCCGGAAGACGGGCGTGCGGCGCTGCGCTTCGAGCTTTATATCGGCGGCCTGGAACTGGCGAATGCGTTCGAGGAACTGACCGATCCGGTGGAGCAGCGGGAGCGTTTTGCAACAGATCGTAAGCGTCGTATGGAACTGTCGCCGGATCAGGACTGGGCAGTGGACGAGG
>NZ_JBDNYY010000031.1:0-18061 GCF_047722525.1 Gluconobacter sp. | reverse complement strand
CCGTCGCATCCCACCAGGAGCGCAATCTGACGTCTGATGGCAGCAAGCTGATCGGATCTCACCTTGCTGCCTGTCACCGTGACACGCTGCTTGGATGTGGTGGTGAGCAGAGCACTGACTGCCCAACAGGGTTTGGTACAGCCATTATGGGCTGACTACACGAAAGTGCGTTTTACGTACGCTTAGGGTGAACGCCTGAAGAACATCCCGTTCGAAGTCATGCAGCCAGCAAGGAAGCAGGCATCCGGAGCGGCCGCAGCTTTCCGGTTTCCGGTTGTTCCTCGACGTTCCACCGATAGTCGCCCGTCAGGGAGATATGCTCCCAGCCGAGCGGCGCGATATGCCGCGCCAGATCATCGGGAATGCCGAGTGACTGGATGGCGGCTTGCAGATAGCGCGTGTTCCAGAGAATGATTGCCGCGACCAGCAGGTTCAGGCCCGATGCGCGGTAGGCCTGATTTTCAAAACGCCGGTCCCGCAATTCACCTAACTGGTTGAAGAACAGCGCCCGGGCGAGTGCGTTGCGTGCCTCGCCCTTGTTTAGCCCGGCCTGGGTGCGTCTGCGCAAATCCAGATCCCGCAACCAGTCGAGCATGAAGATTGAGCGTTCGATCCGGCCGATTTCGCGCAAGGCGACCGCCAAACCGTTTTGCCGGGGATAGGAGGCGAGCTTGCGCAGCATGGCCGAGGCCGTCACGGTGCCGCTGCGAATGGACATCGTCAGACGCAGAACGTCGTCCCAGTGCGCCGCGACATGATCGGCCGCAATCGGATCACCGGTCATGCCGCCCAGAAGATCACCCGGGATCTGGCCGGGCAGCAGGTGCAGCTTGCGCTCTTTCAGATCCCGCAGCCGCGGTGCGAACCGATAGCCGAAGAACGGCATCAGCCCGAAGACATGATCCGAGGCGCCACCCGTGTCGGTATAGTGTTCCTCTATCGACAGGCCGGTCGCGTGATACAATAGGCCGTCCAGCACATACGGCGCTTCCCCGGCCGTTGCGGCAATTACCCGGGTCGCAAACGGATCATACTGATCGGAGACATGGGTGTAGAAACTCACGCCCGGTTCACTGCCGTTACGCGCGTTGATGTCGCTGATCGCAGCACCCCGGCCACCGGCAAGAAATTGCTGTCCGTCGCTCGACGATGATGTGCCGTCGCCCCACAACGCCGCCAGCGGCACGGTGCGATGCGCCTCGATGAGGCGACCGAGCGCTTCGGTATAGCCGGTCTCGCTGATGTGCCAGTCATGCAGATGGGCCAGCTGGCGCAGGGTAGCACCCTGACAGGTATCGGCCATACGAGTCAGCCCGAGATTGATCCCGTCCGCCAGGATCACCGTCAGCAGCGCGTTCTTGTCATCAGCGATACGGCTGGAGCGCCGATGGGTGAAACAGTCGGTGAAGCCGGTCCAGGAATCGACCTCCAGCAGAAGATCGGTGATCTTGACCCGTGGCAGCCGATTATACGCGGCCCGCCGCAGATCCTCGACGACTGAGGGCGTGATCGCTTTCAACGGCGAAATCACGAGGCCACTTCCGTCCAGGCGCACCTGCGGCAGTTTCCCCTGTCGAGCCAAGTCCGATACTTGCATTAACGCGGTATCCAGCGTGGCGCGCCGTTGGGAGAGGAAGGCCTCGGCTGTTCCGTTGATCGCCAAGGGCAGCGGACCACGGGCACGCATCGCCGCGAAGGTAGCCTCCGGCAAGAGATAGCTGTCGAAGGCGCGGTACTGACGGCTTTCCGTCAGCCAGACGTCACCAGCGCGCAGGCGCTCGCGTAGCTGGATCAAAGCGCATAGCTCGTAGGCTGGGCGCACGAGCACCCCATCCTGCCTGACGAAGGCGCGCCAGGACGGCGGGATGAACCGGGTCGGGCACGTTTCCGGCAAGCGACGTTTACCGGTGCGGTAGAGATCGCCAATGAGCTGCACCGCCTCCAGCAACCCCTGCATGGCACGACCACCCCGAAACTGGAACGCGTTGAGGAATGGCCCGATAGCCGGACGAATGGACCGGTGCCGATCAATGAGTTCAGCCGTGCGGTCGACCGTTTCCGGCGCCGTCAAGGTTTCAGCCTTGCCAATTGCTTCGTCCAGACGCGGCCAATCGATCGCCGTGATGGCCGACAGCGAATCAATGCCTCGGGCGCGCGCCTCGATCAGGTGACGGCACGAGGCCATCAGCAGGCGCAGTTGCGCCTGCAGTGATCGCACCGTGACGATCGCCTTGTCGCGCGTGCGATTTTCGGCGCGACGCATCATGCTGCCGAGCAGCTTATCCATCATCGTCAGCGCGGCATCAGTCAGTATCTCTTCGAACCGGATCCCACCCGCCACCAGAATGGCATGGCGTCGACCGACGGGAAGCTCGGCCAGATGCTGGGGGGTGATCCGGGCGGCCTCGTCACTCAGGCGGTCGAACGCCATGCGCGGGATGGTCGCGGCGCGCGAGGCGTCCAGCTTCAACGCCCTCACATGATCGAGGCGTTCCAGCAGACGCAGCACATTGCGCGATGCCGGTGACAGAGGCGGATTGCGCAGCCATGACAGCCAGGAGGCACTGCGCTCGCTGCGGCGCTCCAGGATTCTGTCCAGGCGAGAGCGGGTATCAGGCGTCAGGTCACCCGACAGCACGTCCTGCACAAGCTGATCTGCCTGCTGACGGGCGCGGCGGACCAGCGCCTCGATTACCGTTACCGACGGCAGGAGGATCTTGCGGCGTCGCATCTCGTCGATCAGGATCACGGCCAGACGGGATGGCTGGGTCACGTTCTGCGCGATCGGCATCGCAAAAAGGGTCAGATCCTGAAACGCCGCCCGGTCGAAGGCCCGGTAGCCGTGACGCCGCATGAGAGTGGCCAGATGCGACCGGCGGGTTTCGTCACGACGCGCATAGTGCTGCCAGATGCCGGGTGACAGATCGAGCTGCCGTGCCACGAACGCCAGAATGGGGGCGGGTGGCGTTTCGCGTTCCTCCAGAACGCGTCCCGGCCAACGCATGTAGAGCATGACCATCGCAAAGCCCAACCGGGATGCATCGCCGCGACGGGTCGCGATCAGATCGAAATCGTCCTGTCCCAAGGTGGAATTTCGCGTGATCTCACGTTCATCGACGGAGGGATCAAGATGTCGCGCAAGCGCTTCGCGGGTCAGCAGGCGACGGCGCGCCATGATCGTACATCTCCCTGATGTGTCCGAAAGAGGATCGTTGAACGGACCCGCTCTGGCCGACCAGATGACCCATGGAAAACGGCCAAGAACAGAGTCTCATATAGATAGTACGATATTTTTTGCGATGAAGGGTCCTTATACGTTACAATATTTCCCATGACGCACGTCCTGATTGGCTACGCCCGCTGCTCGACCGACAAGCAGGACCTCGCCGTGCAGCGTGAGACCCTGCTCAACCTCGGGGTCGCCGCTGAACGGATCTATACTGACAAGGGATTCACCGGAACGACCCGGACCCGCCCTGGCCTGGATCAGGCTCTGGCAGCTGTGCGACGCGGTGACACCCTCGTCGTGCCAAAACTCGATCGGCTGGCCCGATCGGTGCCGGACGCGCGCGCGATCGGAGACGACCTCGCCGCCAGGGGCGTACGCCTCCAGCTCGGTGCCAGCGTGCATGACCCGTCCGATCCGATGGGCAAGCTCTTCTTCAATATCCTCGCAACATTCGCCGAGTTCGAGGCCGACCTGATCCGGATGCGAACCCGCGAAGGCATGGCGGTTGCCCGTGCCAAGGGCAAACTGCGCGGCAAGAAGCCCAAGCTCTCCGAGCGGCAGCAGAAGGAACTGCGCCGGATGTACGACACCGGCGATTACTCGATCAGCGATCTCGCCGACGTCTTTTCAGTGTCACGGCCGACGGTTTACCGAACGCTTGTGCGTTTAGCTGCTGTGCCTGCAACGGAAGCATGACTGGCGGCAATTATGTTGTATGCGAAGGTCAGGGAGACAGTTCGATAGTTTCGAACGTTCCAATCTAGACAATCTCATGGATGGTTCAGAAGCTTCGGATCATTCTGGTGACACGCAATCCAGGAGAGTTACGATATGACCGAGCCCGATCAACACGACATCGTCATCATCGGTGGGGGCGCAAGCGGCACGCTGACGGCGTGGAACCTCGCCACCCGCTACGGTATGACTGCGACGCTGGTCGATCCGTCCGACCGTCCCGGCTTCGGGCTCGCTTACTCAACACCGTCATTGAAAAATCTCCTGAATGTCCCGGCCAAGGGCATGAGCGCCGACCCGGCCGACCCCGACCACTTCTTGCGCTGGCTGGCCGAGAACGTGCCCGGCACGATCGATGACGGGGAGTTCGTGCCGCGCGCGCTCTATGGCCTTTATCTTCGCAACCTGCATTCTATCGCAGCTCCTGAGCACGTCCGGCAGCGCGCCGTCGGTTGTCACCGGATCGACGGCGGCTTTGCCGTGACACTCGCTGACGGGGAGGTGCTATATGCCAGACAGGTCGTGCTGGCTTCCGGGCATTTCGATCCGGCGCGCCTGCCCGGTATCCCGCGCGAACTGGACGACACCGGCCGCTATCACCACAACGCCTGGGATGAACGGGCATTGGCCAACGTTGCGCCCGATGACGCGGTGACGCTGATCGGCACCGGCCTGACCACGATCGACGTACTACTGCGTCTGCGGGAGAACGGCCACCGCGGACAGGTGACGGCCCTGTCGCGTCGCGGCCTGTTTCCCGAACGGCATGCGGCATACACGAAGCTGCCAGCACCTGTCTTTACACCCGGAAATACAGCATCAACCGCACTCGCCTACCTGCGCGCTTTCCATGCGGCACTGAAACGCGGCACCGACTGGCGGGCGGCGGTGGACAGCATGCGTCCGGTCATCAACACGCTGTGGCTGGCGCTGCCGGATGTCGAAAAATCCCGTTTCCAGCGGCATTTGCTACGGCGCTGGGAAATCCTGCGGCATCGTATGGCTCCGCATATTGCAGATATCCTTGACCAGGAGCGTCAGGCCGGAACCTTGCGCGTGCTTGACGGGCGCGTGACCGCAATCAGCACCGGCGAAGATGGCCTGATCGTCAGGGCCGGCGACGACATGACGATCACCGCCGCCCACGTCATCAACTGTACCGGCCCCAGCCTGAAATACCAACGCGCAGACGCGCCCTTGCTGCACGATTTGTTCAATCGGGGTGAGATAGTTCCTGGTTTCAAGGGCGCGGGCCTGTCCTGCACGCCGGACGGTGCGCTCATCAACGCGGAGGGCGACGTGGCGGACGATCTGTTTACAATCGGCCCGGCGCGGCTCGGCGTGCTGCTGGAGTCCATTGCCATTCCGGAAATCCGCGTGCAGGCCCGTGAGGTCGCCGACCGGCTGGCGCAGGCCGTATGATCCCGCGCTATACCGATCACGCAGCCAATGAGCGGACCTTTCTCGCCTGGCTCCGCACGGCGCTTGCCATTGTGGCCTTCGGCGGCGTACTGGCGAAATTTGACCTGTTCCTGCGTCTGGCGGCAGACCAGCACGATGCCGCCGCACCGCGCCCTTATGGGGTCACCGCCGAACTGGGCGTCGTGTTCGTCGCGCTCGGCGTTGTTCTGTTCGCCGCAGCGTATCGGCGGTTCCAAGCCACGCGTACGGCAATCGCGGCGGATACGACGCATTACTCGGTCGGTCCTGGGATGGAGCGCGCGCTAACGATTGCGCTTGGTGCCCTTGGCTGTGCCGTGCTGGTGGCCCTGACCCGGGCGGTAGTGTCATGACGCTGGAACAACTTCGGATTTTCGCAGCTGTCGCCGAGCGCGAGCACATCACCCGGGCCGCCGAATTCCTCAATCTGACGCAATCCGCCGTCAGTCATGCCGTGACCCAACTGGAGGGCGAATTCCAGCTTGCTTTCTTCAGCCGGATCGGTCGCCGCATCGAACTGACACCGGCCGGTCGGTTGTTCCTTGAGGAAGCGCGCACCGTGCTGAACCGCGCAAACATCGCGCGCGAGCGGATGTTCGACCTCGCGGGCCTGCGCGACGGCAGCCTGCGCCTGCATGCCAGCCATACCATAGCGAGCTACTGGCTGCCCGCGCGTCTGAATGCGTTCCGCGCCGCGTATCCCGGCATTCGCCTACACGTCACGATCGCCAATACACGCGATATTGCGGCAGGGGTGCAATCGGGCGAGGCGTCGATTGGCCTGGTGGAAGGCGATCTGCCGACGCCGGACTTGCACAGCGATGTCGTCGCTCAGGATCAGCTGCTGCTGGTCGTGGCCCCCGATCACCCATGGGCGTCGACCCCGCCCGCGACCCGCGATCTCGCGCGCAGCCCGTGGGTTCTGCGCGAGGCCGGGTCGGGCACGCGCATCGAGTTCGAACACGCACTCCACGCCCTCGGCGTCGATCCGGCCGATCTCGACGTGATGCTGGAGGTCGCGTCCAACGAGGCGATGGCCAGCGCCGTGGAGACGGGGACCGCTGCTGCTGTGCTCTCGGCAAGCGTGGTGGCGGGCCGGATCGAGGCCGGGCTGCTATGCGCCGTGCCCATGAACCTGCCGGACCGGCAGTTCCGCGCGCTGCGCCACCCGCAACGCCGCCTGTCGCCGGCGGAAACTGCCTTTCTCGCCCTGCTGGGCGCCCCTGTCACAGTGAACAAGCCATGACGAAGCCGCTGCAGAACCTCGCCCATCCGCGCGAGATGATCCGCCAGTTCACGCCCAACTGGTTCGCTGCCACCATGGGGACGGGTATCCTGGCCCTCGCGCTACCGCAGATCCCCGTCGCCGGTTCGTATCTCCACGGCGTCGGCACAGCGTTGTGGCTTTTCAACATCGCCCTGTTTGCCCTGTTCGCCGGGCTTTATGCCGCGCGGTGGATGATGTTCGGCCACGAGGCGCGGCGGATCTTCGGGCATGGCACGGTATCGATGTTCTTCGGCACCATACCAATGGGACTGGCGACAATCATCAACGGCGGCATCGCGTTCGGCATTTCGTTGTTCGGTGAGGGCATCGTGGGCATCGCCCATGCGCTGTGGTGGCTGGACGTGGCGATGTCGATCGCCTGCGGGGTGCTGATCCCATATCTGATGTTCACACGGCACGAGCATCGTCTGGAAGGCATGACGGCGATCTGGCTGCTACCGGTCGTGGCGGCCGAAGTGGCGGGGGCATCCGGGGGACAGATCGCGCCGCATCTGGCGGATGCGGGCACGCAGCTCACCGTGCTGCTCACGTCCTATGTCCTCTGGGCGTATTCGGTGCCGGTCGCGTTCGGCATCCTGACGATCCTGACGCTACGCATGGCGCTGCACAAACTGCCGCATGAGAGCATGGCGGCGTCATGCTGGCTGGCGTTGGGACCGATCGGCACGGGCGCGCTCGGAATGCTGGTGTTGGGTGGGGACGCACCTGCAATCATGGCGCTGCATGGCCTGCGGGAGATCGGCATCGCGGCCCACGGCATGGGGGTCTTGGCGGGGCTGCTGTTGTGGGGCTTCGGGCTGTGGTGGTGGTTGATGGCGTGCCTGATCACGGCGCGCTACTGGCGCTCGGGCATCCCGTTCAATCTCGGCTGGTGGGGCTATACTTTCCCGTTGGGCGTTTACACGGTCGCAACGTTCCGGCTCGGTGCGATGCTCGATTGCGGGTTTTTCGGCGTCGCGGGCACGGTGTTCTGCGTGATGCTCGCCATCATGTGGCTGGTCGTCGCGGCCAAGACGCTCGCCAGCGGGTGGGCGGGAAATCTGTTCGTCTCTCCCTGCATCGCAACCCCGGAGTAGAGCGCATCGGCGTACGGCCTGATTTCGTCGACCGTGTATCCAATGAACCAGCGCATTGCGGCGCATTACCCTGAGAAACGCGTTGCAGGGCGCTGAGCTTTTCTCGAATGAGGCCTTCCGGGTGAAAGAGCAACCCGGTAATCTATTTTATCGAACGTTCTAAGCGATACGTTTCAATTTTCAGCCTCGTCCCCTGATCGTATCAAAGTCTTCACGAGAAGCGAGGCGGGAAATCGGTCCTGGCCGCGAAGCTCGAAAGGCAATGATTTGCATTCCGGAGAGTGTCTCTGCCCCTCCGAAAAATCATGCGCCGAAATGCGATCACGGGAACAGGCTTCCATGAAAATTTTTGGCAAATCGAAGGTTCTGCCTCTCGCCTCCGTCCTGACGGGACTGGCTCTGCTTGGCGGATGCGGAACGGCAATCACCAGCAGCAACAATCCCTCGCATGAACGGGCGCGTCTGTGGTGGGACTACAAGAGCCTGCCCGTCAAGTTCATCGGAACGGTTCCGGGTCAGACAGACGCGACGCTGGCTGCCCTTTATCCGACACAGGACGGCGTGGCATCGGCAGACAGCCGTCGTATCGTGATGTATCTCAACGCCGTGCGATTGCCTGCCAAGGACGAACTCTGCTCCGCCGAAACGGAATTTGCCCAAGGCGGGCCGAAAGGCGGTTTGACTCAGGTCACCGCAGCCATGTGTGACGGATCGAAAGAAATTACCCGCACCTCGGGACAGATTGCCACAGACGGCGCCTCTGCCCGGTGGCTGACGATCGGCTTCGACAATATTCGCGACCAGCTCTACACGGCGCTCACGCCCGGAGCTAATCACCCTTACATGGGGAACTGAGTTGTCCAATGCCGCGCGTGAAGTCGCTTGGGATATCAAGCGCGGCATCGGCATCGATGTTCAGTGATGGATCAACAATGGCAGCATCTCGTGGGCAAGAATGTCCTCGGTCACGCCTCCGAAAAGCCTTTCGAAGAAACGCGGATGCGTATAGGCGCCCATAACGAGAATATCCGCATTTGCGCGCAGTGCATGATCGCGAAGCGCGATCCCTTCACCGTCATCAATCCGAAAACGGTCGATACCGACACTGATGCCGGCATCCATCAACCGCCGGGCAGGATCAGGCATACATTCATCAGGGAGCGCTCCGATCAGGAAGGTCACGTGTTCGGCAGTCAGCAGCAACTTCCATGCCGCCGATAGTGCGGCATCCAACGCCCGGGACGGCTCCCACAGAATGACGGGACGAACGCCGATCGTCCGGGGCGCCTGCTCAGGAGCGATTAATACGGCGGCGTTGGCATCGAAAAGTGCTGCCATGAGAGTCTTTCTGGTCCGGTCGGGGTCGCTTGGCATGTGTCTGCCGACGACCACGAGATCGGCTTTCCGGCTTTGTTCGGCGACGATACTGCGAACGTCGCCTATCGCCTGGAGCCATTGTGCTGAGCCCGTGTCCGCGAGCGTCGTCATCCATCGCTCGGCGATGTCGCGCAAGGTACCACTCAAATTCTGTTCGCGCTTTTCGAACTCGGCGTGTTCGCTCTGCGTCTCGATGCCTTCGTCCTCAGACTGGAAGTCCGGATTGGTCTCCTGCCGCGGATGCAGGATCGTCACCTTGCAATCTTGCAAACGCACCATGAGGCTATCGACGGTGCGAAGGGTCTGGAGCGCCGGCCCAGGCCGATCGAGAATGGCCAGTATGTGCATGATAGATCTCCACTCCAAAGATAAACGACCTTCGGGACGAAGAGAGGCGCACATGTCTCCTCGTACCGATTGCGGCACAGAGGAGTCATCAGCCTTGCGGCGGTTTCAGGGGAACCCCATCCCCTTGTCCAGGACGACGAAATTCTGCTGTTCGCGCGTCATCGGGATTATGTGCGCCCGGCAGTGAGGGCGAGCAACAAAAAAGGAGGGCTGGCAGGTCACAAATACAGGAAACGGCTCTTCTCGGGATTAACCATGCCCCGACGGCGGCACCCTGAAGTAGCGCACTGCGACCGCTTTATGTTAACTCTCCCGACAAGGGGATGGAGCTCCCCCTTCAACCGCCCTCGCAAGGGCTGATGGCTCCTACCGCGACACAATGGCGGTGGGAGTGCGTCTGCATTTCGCCGCCCGAAACAGCGGGTTCCGTCCGAACTCGCGCAGAAAGGGAATGGCATGTCGTTTACAACCTGTCTTATCGTCATGGTCGGAGGCGCTCTCGGCACGTTGGCGCGTTACCTGGTTTCCGTCGCGGCCATGCCGATCAGCCGCTTCATCCCATGGGGCACGATCCTCCCCATCAACGCGCTCGGCTCGTTCGTGATCGGTTTCTTCGGCACGTTGACCCTTGCGGACGGGCGCTATCCGGTGTCGGAAAACATGCGTCTTTTCGTGATGATCGGGCTCTGCGGCGGCTATACGACGTTCTCATCCTTCAGCCTGCAGACGCTCGACCTGATCCGTAACGATGCCTGGGGGCGGGCGTCCGTGAACGTGGCTGCGTCGGTCATTCTCTGCATCGGTGCCGTGGCGCTGGGCCATATCACGGCCGACGGGTTCAACACGGGCGCCATCCGCATCGCCCAGACCGCAACCGAAGAAGACGCCTAACCGATAGGGCATCATGATCATGAATGGCTCAGGTGTGCCCCCTTGGTTGGTATGGGCTCTGTTATCAGCCGCCTTTGCGGCAATGACGGCAATCCTCGCCAAGCTCGGCGTTCAGGGGGTTGATTCTGATATCGCAACTTTCGTGCGCACGATCGTCATCGTCGTCGTGCTGGGAACGTTGCTTGCCCTCACCGGCAAGCTGCGCGCGCTAGACCCCATCGGTGGGCGGACGGTCCTCTTCCTCGTGCTGTCGGGTCTCGCCACGGGAGCATCATGGCTATGCTATTTTCGCGCGTTGAAGCTGGGCGATGCGGCGCGCGTGGCGCCTGTCGACAAGCTGAGTGTCGTTTTCGTGGCGATTTTCGGCGTCCTGGTCTTGGGCGAACATATGTCCGCCAAAGGCTGGGGCGGGGTTGTCCTGATCGCCCTCGGTGCTGTTCTCGTTGCCGTGGGCTAGGCACCGCGGCCATAACGCCGCATTGTTGCGCAACAGGGCCAATGAGTTTGTGGGGGCGTGCCTGTGCGCCGTGTTTGCCTGGTGCCTGACGGGTCCGGTGCACGCGCAGGGCGATCCCCAGGGTCTGAGCGCTAATTTACCCGTCAGGCTCAAGGACGCCTTTGTCACGCCGTCAGGACATGTCGCGCTGCAAACGGCCGAGCGCGTGAGTATAGCCGGCGACGGGCGCTACAGCGCGCGGGGTGGTCCGGCCATCAAGCTGGGGCTGCCCGGCCGGATCGAACTGAGCTTTGCGCCCGTGCGTCAGTTCGGCGACGCGTCAAGTGTTCATGGCAATCTGGCGGGCGCGGAAGTGGAATGGAACTTCCGCCAGCAGGGGCGCTACGTTCCGGCCATGCTCATATCGCTCATCCGCCAGGAGCCTTATGGGGGCGGCCATCAGGGACCACGCGACAGCGTCCAGTTCGTTGCGACGAAATCGCTTGGCCGTTCCAGGCAAGCGCCCAGGGTCGGCATAGAAATCGCCTGGACGCGATCCTTCAGGGTTCGGCCTGACGAGCGGCCGAAACGATGGATGGTCGGGATGGTCAGCTCGCATCTGATAGGGCCTCGAACTGCGCTGGTCGCCGATGTGGTGCGTCAGCAGCAAACCAGGCAACGACGCCTGTCGAGCTTCGTTGATATCGGCTTTAACCATATTCTGGAGCCGGCAGTAACAATAAGCGGTGGTCTCGGGGGCGGTGTCGCCAGCGATCGTGGAGCTGTGCGGGTTTTCATCGGCCTGAAATGGACCTCCGGGGTGATCTTTCAGGGGCTATGACCGAAGTCACATCGACGAGCGATCAAGAAAATCGAACGTTTCGTGCTTTCAAATGAGTTGGTTCAGGTGATCAAGAGAAGCGCATGATCAGGCTCTCCAAAGGAGACCGACTATGAACGACATGACTTCAAACCTTCGCGCCGACCGTCGCCATGCCCTGCTGGGCCTGATGGCGGCCACCGCCGGCGCCACGATCGCCACCACTTCCACTGCCTTGGCAGCACGATCTTCCTCGTCCCATGCGGACGGAACCGGCAATCTTGCCGTGCTGACCTCGCAGCTGGCCAGATCCCCGCGCCGCCGCGATTTCAGGACCGTGCCGATGGTGCTCGACGACCCGCACATGTGGGACGCCCAGGCACTTGATCTGGTGATCGCCTATCGCGGCGAGCGGAAGCAGGTCTGGGACAACACAGCAATCGATAGCCCCTGGCTCAACCTGATGCGCAATTCCGTTAACGCACAGGTGTTTTCGTTCAGACACCCGGACTTTCTCGCGGTGTCGGCCACGCATGGCTCCGCTCACCTTGCCCTCTATGACCAGACAATCTGGGACAAGTATCAGCTGGCGAAGCTCGCCGGGCCGGCCTTTGCGTCAAACACGCTTATCAAAACGCCAGACGGTGCTCTCGATGCTTCGGCTCACGAGGATACGAAAGGCCTTTTCGGAGCGGCAGGCAACACGATCCCGATTTTGCAAAAACGCGGCGTCGTCTTCATGGCCTGCCACAACGCGATCTGGGAGCAGACGGGCAAGCTGATCGAGAAAGGTATCAATCCCGATCGTCTGTCACACGAGCAGATGGCCGCCGAACTGACCAATCACCTGATCGACGGCGTCGTCCTGACCCCCGGCATCGTGGCAACGATCCCTGAACTGCAACATGCCGGTTTCGGCTACGTGAAGTGAGAACGACCATGACACCGTCAAGAATAAGAAAAACCCTGTTGGCCACAGCTGCGGCGACTTTCGTGCTGTCGACTGCTGCGGCGTTGGCCGATCCGGTGCAATGGAACGGCAAGGCGCAGACCCCGCATTACGCAGAAGACGTGTTTCCGCCGTGGCAGTGTCAGGTTGCGAGACGTCATTGGCGTAATCAAGGATTTCGTCGACCTGTTTCATGATGTCACGACCAGCCGGTTTGATATAGTCTTGATTACGTGACGCGGGATGTTTTTCAAGCCATGAGATGATGCATTGGGCGGGAGCGATGCCGCCCAGAACACGCTGCGGGCGATGATTGTAGGCGAAACAGAAGCCTCTGAGCAGAATTTCCAGATCTTCATGGTTTGAGACACAGACCTGCAGTACTTCTGTAGCGACACGGCCATTGAAGCGTTCCACCATTCCATTGGTCTGAGGGGAGTAAGCCTTGGTCCGGCGTCGGTCGATTCCCATGTCATGACAGGCTTTTTCGAAGGCGTCCGCTGTAAAGCAGGAGCCACGATCGGTCAGGATATGGGTGATCCGGAAAGGAAAGGCCGATTTGACGGCATTGAGGAAATCAACGGAATTATCCGCATTTTCCGCGTCATAAACAGCCAGGTGCACTGAACGGGAACAGCGATCGATGGCGACATACAGAAAACGTTTCCGCCGGTCCCCATCTGCTGTCTGTAATTTTGGCAGATGTTTCACATCGATATGGACATAACCGGGATCGTAATCGCGGAACTTTCCCTGTCCCCGAACTGGTCCGGCCTTTGGAACAGGAGGCAGCCTGTTCAATCCGGCGTCTTTCAGTATCCGCCAGATATTGTCCCGGTTCAGATGCGGCAGGAAATGCCGTAAGACAAAGGTCAGATCATCCAGACCAAAACCGGTAGAACGCCGAAGCTGACAGACAATGGCGCGCTCCTCCTCCGAGGCTTTCCAGGCCAGCCTCCAGGGACGGCTGCTGCGGTCCTGACAGGCGTCCGAACCACGCCTGCGCCACTTGCGGACTGTTTCATCGCTGATCCCGTAGCGTCTGGCGAGCACGGATGTCGGTTCTGACGAACGAGCTATCTCAGCCCGGACAGCCGGTGTCGTGCGTGCCTGTGGGTGGATCTGAAGCATCATTCGGTCTCCCTGCAAACGGAAGAAAACAACGAAGCATAACGCGGTATCGCCCACGCTACATCATCCCAATGACGTCTCGCAACCTGACAGTTACGAGAGACTTACGCGACCTTTTGTAAAACTACGGCCGAAAGGGATGCGCCTCAGCCTACAGCTAAACCTTACATGATAGTTCGTTTAACGTTCTCTCTAAGCGTACGTTAAATGCACTTTCGTGTAGTCACCCCATTATCAGCTGTTGGGTCGATCCGTACTGCCAGATCCGGAATGACGAGGTTCTCATCGTCCGTCAACGGCACAAGCATTACGTTTGGCCACTCAGGCGGAAAGAGGTCGTCTTCGACAACAACAGCCGGCCGACGCTTGTTGGGCTCCTTCGGCAGGGCATCTCCGCGCCAGTCCGCCAGCACAATTTCTCCAGGCGAGAAGATCGCTGCCATGGCAACCGGCCGATCAGGCGCCATGAGTTCCGCCAGCCTCTTCAAAAAGCGCCTGGGCGGAAGGCGTCGTAGCGACGTAGCGGGCAACACGCGCACTGTCCCTGCGGATCCGGTCTCGGCGCGCACTCTTTGCCCCTGTCTCCAGCAGATCACGAATGAGCTGGCTCAGAGGGATACCGCGTGCCGTTGCTTCCTGCTCCAGGTCAGTGCGCAACCGCTCGTCCAGACGGATCGAAAGGGGGGATGCCATGACGAACTCCATACGTTCAGAACGTCATTAACGTAGCGCAATTCCGTAGTGCAAAACAACATATTTGGCAAGGCAGAATGCGCCGAGAGGACTTCGGCCTCGGCCCGCCCCGGCCCCGCCGGATGCAACGCCCGCAGGGTGGCGCGAAGCGCAAACTGAAAGTTTGCATTTGTGTATGGAAAAAGAAAAAACCTGCAACGATCTTGCCTCGATCTTAGAACGATAGCGCAGCGATAACGGCACGATCTTTGACACGATGCGAGGGTAATGCTAGGCGTAGCTCAACGAGGAAAGACGCAGACATGAGTGCAGCGATGGCAGTGGGGGGAACCGACGGCGCAATGTTCACCGCATTGCTGGGCTGTCAGCGCGGAACATGGGCGCACTCTCCGCTTTTCCAGTGGATGACCAATAACTATGAGGCGATGTCGCAGGCCATCACGGGCAAAAAGGTCCGCTGGCAAAAGATGAGCGAGGCTGCGGAATCCGCGGGTCTTACGAATGTGAATGGAGAGCCGCCAAAGCCTGCGACTGTCCGCAGTACGTGGTACCGTGTCCGCAAGGCTGTCGGTGCGATGCAAAGGCAAAAAGAAGAAGCCCGCAACACAGCTTTGGCAGCTCGTGCCGCAGCCCGCGCGGCCTCTCAGGCACAAAAGCAGGATGACGCTGAAGGACGGGAGACACTGAACCGTCGCATGGCGGAAGCCGATGCGGACCTTCGCGAAAAGCAGTTACAGGACGCCCGCGATCGCAGCCGGTCAGTCCTGTATCCTGAAACGGTCCCGCAGGTACGGACTGAAGCCGCCCCGCCAGAAGAACGTGAGGCCGCTCCTGCCTTGAAAATCGGACGGGTGGCCGAGTTTGTTGTCATGAGAAAGCAGGCTCCACGCTATGGCAGGGACCGGGACATTCCTCTGCCACCGCCCTATGTTGGTCCACGTCCCGCAGGAATGCCGAAGGATCTGCCACTTGAAGCCCTCATGCCACTTGAGGCTTCTGGGCGAACTCCCGAGGGCAAACTCGACTTCGAACAAATGCCGGGTCTGCCGCGCCGTTCCTTCTTTGACAGAGACCGGGAATGGGCACTTGCCTGCCTACCCATGATTGAGGTCATCCCCCCGCGCGAACGGAGCAAACCTCTCAAAGCGATGTTCTGTCTTTTGAAAATGAAGATCGGACGCTAATCCGCGCCCACCTGAGCTGTCTGCACTCACAACGGGATCTGGGAAAATGATCGAGCCGTCTTTGGCGGATCATTCAATGTCAGGAAACCAATGTGACCGAAAAACCAAAACGCCTTTCAACGCCTGAGCTGCATGAAGCGATTATAAAGTCTCTCGAACTACGCTCCCTGATCAAGGCCGGACGTGGAAATCTTGGTGGAACGACTTGCCTCGCTCCGCTTGCGGAGCGAGCCATTTTTCAGGGGCGGCCTCTTCTTCTGGGGGACGGAGATGTTCGTAACCCCGGCATTTCCCTGTTCAAAGAGATTTATAAAACTCACGGGCTTCCTTGCCCGTCAAACGAGGAAGCCGGCCACCTGAAAGAATGGTTTGCCAACAGCTTCAACGAAGCGGCCATGCGCAAGTCGTCCCTGATGATCGACATCGGGGGGGGCGACAGAACCTTGGAGGAATGGGCCGCCGAAGATGACATCATCGGTGCGGCGGATGCCGTCGGGATCCCGGTCACAGGCCTGTTCATGTGTGGCTCCCAGCCCGGTGACATCGCCTACCTTGAAAAGCTGTGGGCCAGCGGCCAGTTCCGGCCCCGCCGTGGCATCATCGTCCTCAACGAATGGACCGTTCCGGCCGGGCATAAGCCGGACACTGTTTTCAACCCGATCATGAATGATGAGCGCCTTATGAACGTGGCGGGGATGGAAACTGAATTTCTGCGGATTCCAAAGCTATCCTGCATGAAAGAAGTACTGGCGAGTGGCCTGACTTTCCATGACGCCGCCGCGGGTAAGCCGGGACAGGACGGAACGCCCCTCGGTCCGATGCGTCAGTGGCTTGTCAAAAACTGGCTGGAGAAAATCGAGGAAAACATCTCGGATGCAGGTATCGAAGACTGGCTACCATGAGACGGAGCCGCAAATCCGAGCCGGATCTGCTCGACCGGCTGAAAACAGGCGCCAATCCCTTTGGAGGGATTGGCAACCGGAGATTTCTCGACCTCCTTGCAGACGGAGAGCAACACTTCGTCTGTTACAATGCGGTGGGGGAAGCTGAGCATCTTGATGTGACCGATCTCGGCGTCACCATCCGCTCCCTCTCCACCATCCGGTTTCCCGTGGGGGTATCGTTCTGGGAGTGGGAGCCCAATGGAACGGAGCGGCTTCCGCCGCTTCGAAAAAACAGCGTGCCGACCCGTTGTGGATTTCTGGTGATCGCGGATCAGTCAGGGCAGCGCGGGATGTTGCATTATGCAGACTACCGTCCGCGCATGAAACTACACGGCAGGCCCATGGCAACAGTCTATCCGGTTTCTTTGACGTTCGATCTCCGGGATGACTGCGCTCCACCGGACACGCCACTCTTTTTTGGCGATGAAAGCCATTACACCCACCAGCCTGATCTTCCTCCCGAGGCTCTGACGGCGTTTGACGTCGAGGCGAGCCCGAAGGATGCGGCGGCGCTGATGAGCCATTTTGGAGCGATGCCCTCCCCGCTCTACAAGAACAATCCTGAACTCGCCTTCCCTCAGGATGTGTCTTTGTTCTCGTCGAAAGACTGGGTGCTTTTCCAGTCCTTGGCCGATGACCTGATTCATGAGGCCACACCGTTTATGTGCATGCAGTTGGTCATTCGGGCAGCGCATGTCCGCAGTTGGGCCATCGAACAAGGCACCGGGGCGGGGCTTCGGAAGGTTACCCTGTACGATACCGAGGTCCTGACATGAGTGAACTCACAGACAACGGGACGCTTGACGGACTGGCCGAGGCGGGTCGGCTGATGGAAGAAGCCGCCCGGCTTGATGGCATTGATGAGCATTCTCCTCTTGGGCGATGGATCAGAGCCCAACGCAAGGGAATGGACGCCTTTGCGCGGGTTGTTCTGTCGTGTGCCTCTGAAATGCAGGATTTCAGAGGGGAAGCCCGCGACATCATCGAGATGGCCAAGCAGGAACAGACCACCCTGCGGGACCAGTTCATCGAAAGCCGTCAGCAGGTCGAAAAGCTGGGGGAAGTCGCGGCGCGGAATGTCGAGAAACAGGAACTGTTTCGAGACCGCGAATTGCAGGCTACCCTTGGTCGGATCGTCTCTGGCGTGACCTCGGAGCTGCGCAAGGAAGTTTTCGACCAGTTGCGGACGGAAATTCCGACGCATGAGCGCCAGTTCTACAAGGAAGCCCGGTGGCGCGCCTATGTGCGGATGACGCTGGCCGGTGCGGTCCTTATCGGACTCGGCTTTGCGTCTGGCTACACGTATGACGGCTATGCGGCGAGTGTTGGCCGTTATTGCGCAGAGCATCAGGCGTTCGACACGAAGGGCGCATCATGGTGCCAGATCGTCCCGCCGCCGATCCTGCCGAAGTCCTGAGCGGACTCTTGCACACCCGCACCAGGGCGAAGCCCTGACGCAGCATATGTCACAGCCGCGCTTGCGCGGTTGTGTCCATTTTGGCGCGGTCTGACCGGACAAC
>NZ_JBDNYY010000030.1:0-18179 GCF_047722525.1 Gluconobacter sp. | reverse complement strand
CGTCCCTGAACCAGTCGGCGTCATACCCGCGATCTCCCAGCATCCATTGTGCTGCAGGAAGACTGTCCAGCAACGCAGCGGCACCGGTATAATCGCTGATCTGCCCCGCAGTCATGAAAAAGCTCAGCGGTCGTCCGTTCTGATCGGTGACCGCATGGAGCTTGGTATTCATACCGCCTTTGGTGCGACCGATCAGGCGGCCTGGATCCCCTTTTTTAACCGCAGGCTCGAAGCCGTGCGGTGCGCCTTGAGATACGTCGCATCAATCATAATCGTCTGAGGCTCGGTTTTCGCAGCAGACAGGCCATCCATCATCCGCATGAAAATGCCCATGTCGCCCCAACGCTTCCAGCGGTTGTAGAGCGTCTTGTGTGGACCGTATTCCCGGGGCGCATCACGCCAGCGCATCCCATTGCGGTTCACAAAAATGATCCCGTTCAGCACACGGCGGTCATCAACGCGAGTTGTGCCGTGGCTCTTGGGAAAGAACGACCGAAGACGGTCCATCTGTTCGTCCGTCAGCCAAAGCAGGTCGCTCATCTTCAGTCTCCTCACAGAGCCTGAATCAGATTTCCGCAATCAAATCAATGGGGCCTGAGCCTAGTGATGTGTGGCGCGCTGGAAGACACTTCCATATGCCAACGCCGGATTCAGTTCCTCATGATCTAAAAACTCGCCCCAACCGGCTCGATTCTTCCAGAACGTCTACATCCTCCGGGTGCAAATGGCTGGCATCTGAGTGGACACAAATCGCATCGGCCTTGCCATACAGTTCCAGAAGAAAGCAGGTCCGACAGGCAATCACCACGGCGTTCCCTCATGAGCATGCCAAACTCAAGACCACTCCCTATGACCAACACGTTAGTGTTCGGATGAAGAGCAGGTCACAACTCGACGTCCTGATGATCCAACGCCTTTGAAAGGGCCGGAGAAAAAATCGGCGCGAGGTCTGTTCCAGTCGGAAGGGCGCCGTTTCTGGCAAAGGTATCGGCAACATTCTGCGCAGAAGCAATGTCACTCCTGCGCCACGCCCGCAGATGATAGGGGCGGTTTTGGCTTTGCAGATAATTCAGAACCAAAGGTTCTGGTACCTGTATGACGGGTGAGACAGCATGCGCCCAGCGTGGCTTGTCATGGCTCAGGATGGAATAGGCTTTGTTAAGCCGCGCAAGATAGTCGACCGCGACAGCGCGGAAGGCTGGATTCTGGAGACGTAACGGATTAGCACCGATGAAATAATGTCCTGACAGGATATCAGCCGCGCTTTGCAGGACACGCGCCGTGCTGTCAGCTTCCAGCATCTGGATCGCGTATCCGTAGGTTGCCCATCCATCAAGACTTCCTGCTTTCATGGCAGTCAGTCCCTCGCTGATGCTGAGCGCGACGGGCGTGATATCGTGCCAGGAGAGACCTTGCTGCTCCAGCATTCTGATCAGGAAATAATGCGCGGTCGTCGCTTTGACATAGCCTATCCGCTTTCCCCGAAGATCCTTGATGGACTTTGCTGTTGAGTGTGTCGGCACGAGCAGAGCCTGATCCGTTGTCGGACCTTCCAGGGTCGCGACAATGGAAATGCGCGCGCCGGATGTTGCCGCAAAAACCATCGGGATTTCACTCCAGCCACCAATGTCCAGCGCATCTGCGTTGATGGCCTGAGCGATGATGTTCCCGGAATTGAATTCACTGAAACTGACCTTGTAGGGAAAATCGTCCAGCCGGGTTTCTTTCAGAAAGGTTTGGTCAGCGCCCCGGAAAGTCGCTGCCCTCAGTGTGACCTGCGAAAGATCTTCGGAATGTGCGACCCGCGGGCGGGGCAACAGCGATGCGCCTGCCATCACTGAGCCAATTTTGAAAAGACGCCGGCGCGTCAGACGAGACGAAAACAGAGGCATGAAATCGCTCCTACTTTCCAAGTATGCTTTAAGAGATAAGAGATTTTTATTTCAAAAAAAGAAAGTGCATTACTAAAAAACTCCAATGATAAAAATTAATATGTACATTTTATTATATAAATAGGGTTACTCAAAACCGGCCCAGGTTACGTTAACAAAAGACCTGATCCAGAGCCTTGCGGCGGCGAGGTTGAGAAAGCTCATGAAGGACAAAGCGGTCTTGTCGTAGCGGGTCGCGATGCGGCGCATTTTCTTGAGGTGGTTGAACATGCGCTCGATGCGATTGCGGTCCCTGTAACACCGCCAGTCTGTTTTTTTGAAAAGCCTCGCGACCATTGCGTGATGGAATGAGCGGCAGGATCCCATGGATCAGCAGATTCTGGCGGAAGCTATCGCTGTCGTATCTCCGATCGGCGAGTATAGCCCTGGGGTTCGAGACAGGCAGCTTCATCAGTGCGTCTCTGGCTTTGTAGTCCGAGACCTGCCCACCGGTAAGGACAAAACCGAAAGGGCGTCCCTGCTTGTCACATCGGGCTGGATCTTGCTCGTAAAGCCGCCGCGTGATCGACCAAAGCCCTCCGGATGAGCCCCCCTTTTGCGCCAGCAACTGTGAATGTGCACGAACCACGCTGCCAGTCATCGGTCAGCCTCAGATCCACAAGGGTCTGCAACAGAGCGTCCCACACGCCCTGTTCAGCCAAACGCCGGAACCAGACATACACGGAGTTCCACTTTCCGTAACGCTCATGCATGTCCCACCAGAGACAACTCGTTCGCCGAACATGCAGCATACCATTGAGAAACTGGCGACTATCTCAAGACAGACGAGCCCAACGTCCGCGCTCAGGCGGCAGAAGCAGAGCGACAGTCATTACCCAAAACCATAAATAACCGACCGTCGAACTCAAAATCAGGACACACTGCCTTCAATCAATGCTTCTTCGATCTTTTCAGGTCAGCGGCTGCACTTACGACGCCGTTGCCCTGCTTATCGAAAATTCGGGACGTCAGGACGATCTGAACGATTATCTCTACATCATTGGCGTCGCACAGCCCCCGACCGGATCGAACAATGTCGACCGTTCGAGCAGCGTCTTTCACCGCAAGATTCCCGAATATAACGGCATGGCGATGAATAACCAGCCAGTCAACACACGGGGGAAATATTTCAACTATATGATCGGCCTTGGAACACCGATCGTGTATTGTCTGATTCCGAAACGGCGGGTACGCCCCGGAGCGCCTCCAATTCGTAACCAGCGGTCAGCCCGTCCCCATGCCCGCTTCCCTGAAAAGAGCATGGGGACGGACGTTGTAATGAAGGTTTCCGATCGAGCCTGAAGACCGGAACGTCCTCAGTAGAATTCGAGGTTATCCGCCTGAAGCCACGCTGTTGATCCCGGCGCGCAGGACAGGCCGATCTCGATGTCGGTGATATCCCGCCCCGTCCAGTCACGCCGGTGGAGATTGTCCGTAGCGGCCAGATCGGAAAACGCAATCCGAACTTTCTGCCAGTGGTCCGAAAGAGGGAAAGGCCCCGACCAGGACGCTCCAACCGTACCGTTCGCGGTCAGGCGGGCTTTGCAGGACGCACCACGCACCTGAAAGGAGATCCCGTGATACGCCGAGACATCCACGGGCAGGATCGCACCGGCCGAAAGCGGAATGGACACACCAGCATAAGGCGTTTTCTGCTGCGCCATGACTGCGGTCATGAACAGCACATGCCCCTTCCCGCCATCCCGCGGCATGATTCCGGAAACTTCGACCGTACGATCCGGCCCGCGGTCCATCGTATCGGTCCGCAGAGTATTGAGAGACGAGCGTCCGTCCGTCCGCTCGAAATCATCGACCAGTTTCGTCGCCTTCGCGGGCGCGGGCCAGCCGGGCCGTGACTCCGCCGGTGGCGCATCGAGCCCGTAAAGCGGCTTTCCGTCCACCATGGTCATCGCGACGTTATGGATGTCGGAGATCCTGTTCCAGGGCCTGCCATCGAAAACCGTGATGTCCGCACGCATCCCGACGGCAATCACACCCCGGTCCCGATCCTGCCCGATCAACACAGCACTGGAATGCGTCGCAGCCGTGAGAGCCTGCGCCGGCGTCAGACCCGCGCGGACCAGAAGCTCAAGCTCATGGAGCGTCGAGAGGCCATGTGGCGTTGCGGGCATCCCGGCATCCGTGCCCACGCCGATCACCACACCGGCGCGGAAAAGCTTGCGAACATTCCGCAGGGCATTGTCGAACAGGGTCGTGTTCGCAACGACCTTGTGATCGGAGGAATGAACCCATTTGTCCGGATCGAAGACCGAGAGCGTCGGGATATCCCCCATCCCGCTGTCCCGGATGAGGCGAGCCTCGGCATCGGTCAGTACCCGGTCCTGAAGACCATGCGCCAGCGAATCAACCTTTGCCCGCGCCGCGATCAGCCCCCGTTCGACGGTCAGGGTATGGGTCATGACCTTGAGACCCTTGGCATGGGCCTCTGCCACGGCGGCCGCCAGCGTGGCCTCGTTCATGCTGGTATTGTCGGGCATGCGGTTGTAGCGCCAGCCGTCCGAGAAAATCTTGATCAGGTCCGGGTGATAGGCCACAACCGCGTCAATCGCCGCTTTCGCGCTGTCCAGCGAGTTGACCCAGCGCGTCGTATTCTGATCCGCCCAATCCGCGCCATGACCGCCCGGCGTGCTGATCCGGGCCGCGAAATTGACATGCGGCGCATCAAGCGTCGCAAGCCAGGTCCGCAGGGGTGCATAGGCTTCCGGCGCTTCGTTGAAGTCACTGACCGTGGTCACGCCCGAACGCAGATAGGCTGCGGCAATGGATGGAAAATCCGAAGGCTCTCCGGCCACGGTCCAGTGCGTATGAAGATCGTACAGCCCCGGCGTCACCGCCATGCCATGCACATCAATGACATGGGCATCCGAGGGAACAGGAAGGTCCTTTCCCAGGCCGGCAATGCGGCCGTCACGGATGACAATCGTCTCCCGCACGGCGGGGACGCCCGTTCCGTCAAACACCAGCCCTCCGACGATCGCGGTCGTCTCCGCCATCGTCAGCGGCGCCATCGCGAGCATCAGGAGCGTTCCGAGGCCCATGGTCATCAGGTTGCGTTTCATCATGAGCGTTTTTCTGTCCTTGACTGTGCAGTATTAGAAGAGGCCTCGGGATACCGGTTCAGATCGGCGCGTCTTCCGACAGCCATCCCCCTTCGCCACCCCCGATCGGCGTTCCGGGAGGAATATTGGCCGCAGGACGCGCCGTCTTGGTCGCCTCACGGCTCAGCCGCGCCTGATCTTTCAGCAGCGCGCCCATCTCCTGACACCATACGGCCTCGTCGCCCTGTCCCCGGACAGCCGAGAAACTCCCGGCAAGCTGCCTGATGGCTCCCGACAGAGCCAGCGCAACATCCGGCGTCGTATGCGGATCATCCCGCGTCTGGGCCATGCTGAGAATGGTCCGGTAGGAGATACGACGTTCAAGGGCCGTCTGATGACGCGAGGCGACCTCGGACGTCAGGCGCCCCAGAAGATCCCCCGGCCCCGGCAACGAAGGATCACGGGCATGCTGTAGCACCATCCGCTCCAGACGGCTCGGGGCCAAGAGGGAATGTAGGGTGATCTCGGCCGCCGTTTCAGCGGCATTGAGCGGATCGAAGGTCGAGGAACCCGCCATCCGGAAAACTTCAGTATCGTATTGCGGATCGGGGTTGCCATTCACCCCCGAAGACAGCATGAGCGCCAGTTGGGGGGAAATCCCCAGCACCTTCGGCGAGAGCGTCTGCAACAGGACGTCAATGGCGTCACGCTGCTGTGCGCCACCGACCGGAACCGGAAGCGGACTCTGCCCGTCCACGACCGCATAGCGGTAATCGAGGCCACCAATCAGCTTGCCGACAGCCTCGACATCGTAACGGTGAACCAGCCACAGCGGCACGAATTTGCGACGCAGATCGGACAGTCGCTCTCCGGGATGAAGGACATGCGGCCCGAACCGGGACAGCGCGATCTCCCGGATCTTCAACATCTGTTTCAGGTCCGCAGGCGTGTCGGCGCCGTCCGTCCACATATTGTTGCCCACCATTGCGGAGTCACTGTCCCGTCCGTCAATGTCGGTTCCAAACCGCAGTCCCTGCGCCTCGATGGCACCGGCTTTGCGGGCTGCTGCCACGTCAGGATCTTCACCGGGGCGGGGCTGGCCGTACAGCCAGTCAATGGCATACCGGTCCCAGACCCCGACGCCCTTCGCATAGGCGTCCGAGAAATCCAGCCGGTCTCCCGAAATCCCGATCCGGGGGCCGGGATAATCCATGACAGAGGCCCGGTCCTGCGTACTTGCATGGAAGTTATGAACAAGGCCCAGCGTATGCCCGACTTCGTGGACACCGAGCTGTCTCAGCCGGTCCAGAGAAATTTTTACCGGATCGTCCGCGCGCCCCGTATTCTCGTTCTCCGTCCCTGCCAGCGCTTCAAAAATGATGATGTCCTGACGCAGACGCAGGCCTTCGAGAACCACATTCCCGCGGATGACCTCGCCCGTCCGGGGGTCGATCACGCTGATCCCGTAAGAGTAGCTGCGGGTCTGGCGTTCGTTCCAGTTGACGATATTGTAGCGGATATCCTGCGGATCGACGCCTGAAGGCAGGATCTTCACCTGAAACGCATCGATATAGCCTGCGGCCTCGAAGGCCTGATTCCACCACGCAACCCCTTCCGCCAGAGCGGAGCGCACCGGCTCAGGCGCCGCATTGTCGATATAATAGACGATCGGCTTGACGACCCGCGAGCGCGGCGCGGACGGGTCGGTTTTGACCAGACGGAAACGGTTGGCGTACTCGATCAGGACATTCTGCCCCAGCGGCGCCCCAAAATCATAGACTGCCGTACCATGACTGCCGGAGCGGATGTCCAGTCTGCGCGGCACATATCCCGGGCCCGGAAGACGCACCAGCGAATGATGGACGATGAAGCTGATCTGATGAGGGTCGGGGGAAAGCTGGCTGATTTCCCTGCCCGGAGCATCGGAGGCAAAGGTGAGCACAGCCTCCGCTTCCACGTTGTCGGCAAAAGCCCTGACTGTAGCGGAATCCACCTGACTCAGGGCGGGGACCTGATGAAAACCCTTTCCGCCGGCCTCCACCGTGTCGGGCAGTTTCATGCCGCCGCCGTTCAGCGTCTCGGCAATGGCCATCGTGTCATGGGTATAGAATGGGGAAAGATCGACGACCGTTCGACCGGAAGGATCGACCGACACGATATCCAGCATTGTAATGACGCTGAACGGGAAACTCCTCTTGACGCCCTCGCGGACGTCGTCGTCTCCGCGCGACATGAATTTCGGGTTCTCGAAGACAACGGCAACCCGCGGGCCGATCCGGCGGAAAGCGAGAATCCGGGTTGGGCCGAGCATTCCGTGGTCCAGCCGGATATTGGCGGAGCCGATCCCGGTTCGCAGGGCACTGGCATAAAGATAACGCCCATAGACCCCCTCGCCGTCCGGCGCGGGAAGCGTCACCAGTATCTTTCCATTATGCCCATCGGCATGAACTGCAAGCAGCGGTAGCTCGGCGGTATGTTGACTCTGACTTTGCCCCTGATCCTGCGCCGACGCTCTTGGTGCGGCACTCGCAGCGACAATGGTGCTGACGAGAAGCAGCAGACGGAAATTCCGTGAGCGTCGGAAACATTTCAAAGCAAACATCAAAGACTTCCTGCATTTTCCGGCAGGAAAGCAGATATTTTCAGAAGAACCGCCCTGTCAGTTCCGAAAAAGATCCACTTTCCCGCCGATGTGACACTATGCCCGGTTTCAGAAACTTGCCGTCACTGCGACACGGAAAACACGTCCGAGATAGTTGTAAAGCGATTCATTGGTCTGGGCAAAAGCCGGCACGTTGTTTCCATCCGGACCGTTGCCGACCAGAACCGGTTTCGAGTTGAGCATGTTGTTCATGACGAACGTGGCCCGAACCGGATGATCATATGCCGTGAAATCATAAGCGAGGGACGTGTCGAAATAGACGGCGCCCTTGATGTGGTTGTTGTTGATCGTCCGGTGCTGTGGCGTGGACGCAGGGCAGGTCGTCGTGCACTGGATATAATCATTGCCATACACGCCGGAACTGAAGCCACGCGCTACGAGATTGAGTGTGAAGTTGTCGACCTTGTAGAACGAACTGATCCGGTAGTTCCACTTCGGCGCACTGTAATCGCCCGCGAGGCTTCCACCGTTCACGCCAGCATAATTGATCGGATAAACGTTATTATCAACCGTATTGGAAATGTAATGCGTGATCTCTCCATGCACGGAGAACGAGCCGGGCAGTTTTTTCCAGATCTTCGACAGGCGGAACCGATAGCTCGCCTCGATATCCAGTCCGCGCTCCTTCTGGCTGGCGAAATTGAACGGCTGCAACAGGATGCTCTGCAGGACGCCATTCGAATAATGGATGTTGTTGCACCATGCCGTTCCACCGGAATAGCAGAAATCAACCGCATTCTGGCCGGTTACGGTCCCGATCGCGTTGCTGATATTGATGCTGTAATAATCGAAGGACGCCATGAAACCGGGCAGGAAACGCGGGCTGATGACCGTGCCCACGGTCCAGGTATTGGACGTCTCGGGTGAAAGGTTCCGGTTTCCGGTACGGATCTGGGTGAAAGGCTGCGACCCCGGATCCGGCGAATTTTCGGGCAGGACAACCGTGTTGTTCAGCGAGGTTCCCGCCGCATAAAGCTCGTTCAGGTTGGGCGCACGGATATCGTGACTGTAGGTGCCACGGAACTTGATGTCCTGAATGGGAGCATAGGTGGCTCCGGTCTTCCAGGTCTCGACACTTCCGGATGTGGAATAATCCGTGTAGCGCCCGGCGCTGTTGATATCGACCCCCTTCAGGACGGGCAGATCAAGCTCCACATAGCCTTCCTTGACGTTATAGGAGCCCTTGTTCGCCAGGAAGTTGCCGTACTGCCAGCCCGACTGATAGGCCGAGTTCACATAACCTGACACGGACTCGCGCCGCCAGTCTCCACCCATGGCAATGGCGGCATTTCCGCCGGGGAGATGGAACATGTCTCCCCCGATATCGAAAGAGGCGACGTGCTGCTGGAGGACCTGCTCACGCGCCGGCTGTCCCGTCTGGCCACCATAGATGTAATTCAGCGCCGCGGATGACGGGCCACTCGTTCCGAGACGGTCGATTGGCACGCACCCATTACCGGGATTGGTGATCGTGGACCGGCACATGATCTGTCCGTTATGCATCACGGCGTCCTGGGCCAGAGCCATGCGGGACACATTCCACGTATTCTTCAAACGGATATCGTCGAGCGTGCGTCCATACTGGTAATACCAGCCCCAGTGCCAGTTGTTGCCCGCGAACTTGAACTTCCCGTTCATACCTCCGACATAGCGGAACACCTGACGGCTCACGTCACTTCCCGGCACCGGAAAGCCCGCATTGCTGGTTCCCATGTTGAACGAATTCAGACCGGCCGCCGCCATCTGGCTGGCAACCTGGGAATAATCGCGGTTCAGGTAGGCATTGTCGCGGTTAATCGTCACACCGGTGCTGGGAGTCTGCTGATAATAGCTGCTCCCGATATACTTGTTCCAGGAGAACTGGCCGAAGATTTCGGTATGTTCGCTGATGTCGTAGGACGTGCGGTTAAAGACGCTGATCCGCTCTTCGCTCGGCGTGAGCGAGTTGGTTCCCACATGGCCTTTCAGCGTTTCGTCCGTGTCCCCCCCGATCATGTACGGGCTGGATGCTGTGCTTCTGGTACCATATTTGAGCTGCCCTGTCTGTCCGGGAGCACCGAAATAGGTGCCGGCAAGCGGACCCGAACTGATCAGGCCGCCCGAGGTATAGGTGGAAGGACCAAATCCCGAGCCGACGAGACGCTGGGGTTGACCGTTGGTTGCGGTGTAGGCCGGATTGTTGATCTGGAAATATCCGCTGTCATTCCAGGACCGGTCAATCGTATCTACACCGAACTGCTGGTAATACTGCGCATCAAGCAGGACGTGGAGCTTTCCGTTCAGGAACGTCTTTCCCATCGTCGCATTGAGCGTGTAGTTCGGGTCGTCTGCATAGGTCGTAAAACCCGTATTGGCCGAGAGTTTCAGACCTGAGAATTTCTTGTTCAGAACGAAGTTGACGACACCACCGACCGCATCAGAACCATACTGCGCCGATGCACCGCCCGTGACGACTTCAACACGCTCGACGAGGTTCTGCGGGATGGTGTTGACATCCACCAGCCCCGTGATGGACGACGCGACAGAGCGCTGGCCGTCGATCAGGATAAGCGTACGGTTCGCACCCAGGCCACGCAGGTTGACCGCGTTAATGCCGACGAGCCCCGACGAGAGGAACCCGGAACTGGTCGCAGACGTGCTTGCCTGTGTCACGGCGGGAAGCTGGTTCACGAGTTCCGAAATATTCGCTGGAACCTGCGCCGCAATGTCTTCACGGCCAAGAACCGTTACAGGCGTGGGCGAACTGAAACCATTGCGGACGATGTGACTTCCCGTCACCGTTACCTGCTCGGCGGCTCCGCCGTTAACGGAGGATACCTTGCGCAGTTCCTTTTCCCGGGCGCCGGTCCCGACTGTCGCAGCCCGGGAGGGCTTAGATGCGGACACGGAATGTTCAGAAGAATTCTTTTTCTTTTCAAGAACCGACGGCGCATCGGCTCCCTTGACCTCAGCGGCACAGACAGCTGTCATTGGCAGAACACACAGGATCGACGTTGAGAGAAGAGACCGGGAGAAACGGCCCAGCGGAAATCCTGGTTGCGCCATGGGATAAAGCCCTATGCCTGATAGTATGAAAATAAATTCTACATAGATTACATAACAGAAACAAGTAGAATAGTTCTGTAATCGTGCTTTGTAATGAAGCCTCCTCCTGGAAATCCCGTAACGGTTTGCACGGGCAGGACATCCCGGCAAACCGGTGTTTTCTCTCCTCAGACCGCTGGGTCGTCGGTTTCCGAAGCTCCAGCAGCAGAGCAAGCCCCGGAGAATGAGACCGGTGTTCTTGCCTCGTCATTAACATGCAGGCTGAACACGTCGGGACGGGCATAATGTCCGGCAACATCCAGATCGTATTTGGCGCGGATGATATCCTCGAGGTCGATATCCGCCGTCAGGATTGCTTCACGGTCATGCACCGGCCCCGCAATAATCTCTCCCAGCGGGCTGACAATGACGCTTCCACCCCGGATCAGCACGGTCTCAGGATCGTTTCCCTGATGACAGTCATACTGCTCCGGAGCGTCCGCCCGTGTCATGAACTGGCAGGCACTCAGGACGAATGTCCGCCCTTCATAGGCAATATGGCGCATGGACGCCTGCCAGATGTCGCGTTCGTCCACGGTTGGCGCGCACCACAGGCTGATCCCCCGTGCGTACATGCTCTGGCGCAGATCGGGCATATAATTTTCCCAGCAGATCGCGGCGCCCAGACGTCCGATGTCCGTGTCGAACACAGGAATGGTAGACCCGTCTCCCTGTCCCCAGACCAAGCGTTCCGTTCCGGTCGGCATCAGCTTGCGATGCTTGCCCAGCAGCGAGCCGTCAGGACCGAAAAAGAGCGCCGTGCAATACAGCGTGGCTCCGTCACGTTCGATCACGCCCACCACCAGATGCGCCGCCATGTTCGCCGCAAACGATCCGATCCGTTCCGTTTCAGGGCCCGGAACCGGAATGGCCGATTTCCAGTACCGCAGATAGTCATCCCGACCCTCGGGGAAACGGCTTCCCAACACGGCTCCGAAGCTCAGGCCTTTCGGATATCCGCCGACATAGGCCTCGGGGAAAACTGCCAATTTCACGCCCTGCGCCGCCGCGGCCTCACAATGCGCCTGCATGCGGTCAAGGGTGGCGGCCGTATCGAACAGGGTCGTTCCCGCCTGAATGACGGCAACGCGTAGCTTGGACATATAAACTCTCTCGCGTAGTGAATCCGGAGCATCGCCCGGTCAGAATCTGGCACCACCAGACGACAGCGACGATACCAGTCCTGCCATTCAACGCCAGAGCGGGGCACCAGAGCCGGACGCAAGAATTCAGGGGCGGAATTTGAAAATCGGACTTCAGGATCCGCTCACCAGGTGGGGTACGATCAGAGAGGTGTACCGAATGATCGGATCCGCACTTTCGCGTATGGTCAGCCCGGCGCAACGCTTTCGAAGCACATCTTCTAACGCATCCCCGGTCGCGAGCAGGTTCGTATTCCCCAGAAACCGTCGCCACATCACTGGTAGCAGAAGCTGCCTTCCAAGGCAGATTCAGGGACGTACATCCCTAACCCCGCAGATGACGCGCACCGGAATCCCTGAACATCAGCTCTCAGGGATACATCCGGATCATGCTCCTGACGATCCACCCTCTGTGCAACCGTTGTCCCCCATGCTTGTCCTCGAGATTGTCGGGATACGGCACCACTGTACGGTCCCTGCGATCCAACCGTCGTGACGCAATGCGGCCACCCGTTTTACACGTGCACCCGCGTCCGGAGGCGTAGGCCCATAAGAAGCGCTCCCGTGCTGATGCCAGACCTCCTGTATCCCGGTACTTTCGGGCATGGCACGAGGTAATCTGACGGATCAGGAATGGTCGAGAAGTAAGCCTCTTCGCCCCTAGGAGCGTGGACGTTGAACGCATCCGTCCGGGAATAAGCATCACAGTGAAACCCACAACGCACCAGGCGGGCACAAGGCCTCGATCGCGCCAGCCTGTGTCAGGCGTTCGCAGAATAGCCAGATCGCCCTGACGTCCGGAACGCGATCCAATAGTCCAAAAGGGAGAAAGCGCATGAAGGACAGCGGGTCGTTGTCAAATACTCCGTTCGTTCATCAAACGGCTTGCCAAGTCCACTCAACCGGGCTGCCTCATTCCATTTCCCCAATCATCATAAGAAACGGAGTGACAGACAGCCTCCTTTCAAACCCTACAGCGTCATCTACTGGAAGAAGCTTACGAAGAAAACAGGACGTCAGCGAGCAAGCGAATAATCGATATAGCCTTCTGCGCCCTGCGAGTACCAGGTGTGAATATCGTCCTGGTTCAGGGGCAGATTGTCTTCCAAACGAAGCACGAGGTCGGGATTGGCGAGAAATGCACGACCGAATGAAATGGCGTCTGCGACGCCGGTTACGACTGTCTCGATCGCTTTATCCCGAGTATAGCCCAGATTGAGCACGAGCGGCTTCTTGAAGACTTCGCGGATCGGACCATGCAGTTGCGGCTGATCGTTCTTGTCGGACGTGCCATTTGGCCTGGGCTCGCGTAGCTCAAGGAAAGCGATGTCAAGGTCGTTCAGCAGCTTTGCCGCCGGCACAAAAACCTGCTCTGGATAGCTGTCGATGCAGCCCTCCGTACCGCCATTAGGAGAAAGCCTTACCGACGTTCTGTCCGCACCAATCGTTGCGATCACGCGTTCCGTGACTTCACGAAGAAAGCGGATACGGTTTTCAGGCAGACCGCCGTATTCGTCGACACGATGATTGGTGCTATCCCGCAGAAATTCGTCGATCAGATAACCGTTGGCGGCATGAATCTGCACGCCGTCAAAGCCCGCCTGAAGAGCATTGCGAGCAGCATTTTCATAGTCGTTCAGGATGCGCTCAATATCCTCCCTGGTGAGAGCCCGGGCGATTTCGGAAGCCTGTTTGCCGTCATAAGTATGAAGCGCTTCAGGTGCTTTTGTCGCTGAACAGGACACGGGCTGCTGGCCCGTCACGCTGGAATGCACTATGCGGCCCATATGCCAAAGTTGGGCGACAATTTTTCCGCCTTTTGCGTGCACCGCTGCTGTAACCGGTTTCCAGGCTTCTACCTGTTCCTGCGACCACAGACCTGGCGCATATGGCCAGCCAAGGCCTTCGCGGCTGATACCGGTCGCCTCAGAAATGATCAGACCGGCTGCAGCCCGTTGCGCATAATATTCGGCCATGATGGGGGTAGGTATATGTTCGCGGGTGCCCCGGGCCCGTGTCAGGGGCGCCATGAGAATTCTGTTCCTGGCGTAAATGCTTCCCAGTTCAATCGGCTCAAACAGGCTGGGCATGACAGATCCTTCTTAAAAGACGCAGTTCCTACGAACTGCGGAAGACTCACGAGGATAATAATAGAAGGCCTACCACCTTGTTGGACTTGAGGTGAGTATTGCCCTCCTGTTTGACTTTTGATGCAGTAGACTGCCTGGAGAGAAAGCAGATTGCTTCCTTTTGTAGCGTGGGAGCATAAAATAGCCACATCAATTTATGCTGTTCTTGAATAAAGTTCATTTGACATTGAGACATTTATTAAAAGATCATTTTGTCAACTTTGAACTCAAAATATACATATAGAAAAAGTATAATCGCCAATTATGTCGAGGACTATATAGTCTACGGGAAAATTATAGCCCTCACTGTTTCGGTTTTAATTATAGGGTAGCGATAATGCTTTCCCACGGCTCTAAAGCAATGGCGCGTTCCTGAATCTGTTTTCTATCCATATTGCTTGCAATCACGCGCTTTACTTTTTTCCCCTCAGGGAGGGAGAACGTTTTTTCGTCATTAGAGAAGTTCAGAACAATCAGGGCTCTGTTTGTGGAATCTTCCCGGATATAGGCGTAGATCTGTGAGTCATCCGGCGAAATGTCTTGGTAAGTCCCATGGATAAGAACTGGAAACTGCTTCCTGGTCCGGATCATTTTCCTGTAAAAAGAAAGCACGGATCTAGGGTCAGAAGATTCTGTAGAACAGTTGATGGTGCGGAAATTCGGATTAACGAGCATCCAGGGTTTTACCGGAGAAAACCCTGCGTTAGTCCCTTCATTCCATTGCATGGGTGTACGGGTATTGTCCCGTGTCGTTGCCGCCAAGTTTACAAGCATTTCCCGAGGGGAAATGTGTCCCGACACAACCTGTAAGCGCCATTCATTATGCGCAAATACATCGTCGAACTGATCGATCTGAACGGAAAATTGGTCATGCCAATTTCCTGTCCCTGGTAGATAAATGGTGTCCCGCGCAGGGAAAGCATCATCGTTGCCAAGAGTTTTGCCGAGCGATCTCTGTATTCGGGGAGTTGCGACCCATAACGTGACACCGAGCGTGAGTAGTCATGGTCTTCCAGCCAGACAACAGGCCACGTCCCGGGATGATCGTCGAAACTGTTATCACGATTGAATGCGCGCAAGTCGCTTAGATGAAAAGTGCCCTTACGCCATGCATCGATATTGTCTTTGATCTGAAAGTCGAAGCGAAATCCGGATGAAAGTTCCTTGTTTCGTGAATCTGTAATGCGAGCATATTCATCGCGGCTTACGCCCCAGTTTTCTCCCACAGAATACAGCTCTGTGTTCTTGAAAACATGCTCGTACATATCTTTCAGATAGAAACTGAGCCGGTCTCCATGATCGGCAAATGTCTTTCGTGCCGGAATTTCTTCCGGAGTGAGATCGTACAGCTTTTCCGGCTTTGCGATGAAGGTAATCGCATCGAACCGGAAACCATCAACACCTTTGTCGGCCCAGAACTTCAGGATCGCGTAAAGCTCAGCGCGTACTTCAGGATTTTCCCAGTTCAGATCCGGTTGCTGTGCTTCGAACGAATGTAGATAATACTGGCCTGTCTTCTGATCCAGTGTCCAGGCCGAACCTCCAAACTGCGTCTGCCAGTTCGTGGGAGGAGCACCATTTTTTCCATCATGCCAGTGATAGAAGTTGCGGTAGCGGTTATCTCTGGATGATCTGCTTTCTACAAACCAGGCATGCTGGTCGCTCGTATGATTGAAAACCATATCGAGAATGACGCGAATCCCCAATTGCTTCGCCCGCGCCAGAAAGGCATCGAAATTCTCCATCGTGCCAAAGTCCGGCATGATCTTGCGATAGTCTCGCACGTCATACCCATTATCGACATTGGGAGAGTCGAAACAGGCCGCAACCCAGATCGCGTCAACGCCCAGTTCCGCGAGGTATTCCAGCCTGTCCTTCATCCCGATAAAATCCCCGATGCCGTCAGAATTTCCATCCTGAAAGGAACGGGGATAAATCTCGTAGAACACACTGCTCTTCCACCATGGCATACGGGGTTGAGCAGGCGTTGATGCAGATGCCGTTGCCCAGAATCCAACAGCCAGTGGCAATAAGCTTCGGCGGCTCAGGTCGATGCCGGTCATGGAAAGCTCCTAGGGGAGTGTGAAAAGAAAATGATCCGCTGCCGTCAGAGGGGCTTGGGCAGCGGATATCATCAGACCGTCTTCACCAGACTACGTCGGTTGTTTCGATCCACTTCTGGATGGAGGTGTGCTGAGGCGCCCATCCGAGCAGCCGCCGTGCATTCACGGCCCGCACCCGGCTGTTGGAGCCAATGGCAAAGCGGGCCCAGTCACCCAGTTCAGCAATGGCGTCCTCTGCTGGCCAGCTTTGCGTCTTGCCCTCAAAGCCAAGCGCCTTGCTGATGGAGGTCGCGATCTCGACGAAAGACGCTTCACCATTCTCTGCGTAAAAGTAAGAGGCTGACGGTGCTTTTTCCAAAGCCAGTCGATAAAGTTCTGCAAGGTCACGGATATGAACGTTCGACCAGCGGTTCAGCCCCGTTCCAATATAAGCGCCAGCACCGACTTTCCGAGACTGCGCATAGAGCTTCGGAAGCTGATCACTCTTTGCCGACAGCCCAAGAGATTCCCCGTAGATCATTGTCGGGCAGAAAACGATGGTCCGGATTCCGTCGCGCACACCGGCAATCCGGACGATTTCATTGATTTCAACACGATCTTTACGGATATCCATCGGGACGAAAGGGGTATCATCCGCGAAGATATCCGGCCGCTCATAGGCTCCCCGTGCATCATCACCGACGACGCTCGATCCGGATGTGTGGATGAAGGCCTTGCCGCTGCCTTTGAGGGCTTCGAGAAAGGTCTGAACAGATGCAAGATGATCAGAGTTGGCCGCATGAATGACGGCGTCTGCCGCTTTGGCCTCCTCCGCCAGAAGAGCAGCGTCATCCAGCGACCCTTGAACCGGCGAAATACCAATCTCCTGAAGAGCCTGTGCCTTGTCGGACTGACGAACGAGACCACGGACTTCATGGCCGAAGTCGGTCACATAGCGGGCAACGGAGCCGCCAATGTAGCCGGTCGCACCTGTAAGAAAGATTTTCATGTTTCACGGTCTCCGGAGAGTTTGGATAGCTTCGTGAAGCTTGCTCCCTGAAAAGAGAATGAACTAGAGAACATGAATTCACAGTCGTTATGAATTCAGGGCACAGATATGTTGAGGGATGTTAACCGGTCGGGCGAAATGGAAGTGTTCGTGGCCATTGTGGAGGCCGGCTCATTTTCCGAAGCAGCACGCCGGCTCGACATGTCACCGTCTGCCGTCAGCAAACTGACGTCGCGTCTGGAGGCAAGGCTGGGCACGCGGCTTCTCAACCGATCAACCAGATCCATTGAGTTGACGGCAGAAGGGGAGCGCTTCCATCGCGAGAGTCAGTGTATTCTGGAGCAGATGACGGCGCTGGAAGATGGTCTTTTGCACGAAATGCCCCGGCCGACGGGAGACGTTCGGGTCAACATGAACCTGCCCTTCGGTCTTCAGTGCGTGCTTGATCTTTTGCCCGGATTCCTGGTCTGCTATCCGGGAATCCGGCTCTCTGTAGATCTCACGGATCAGGTTGTGGATCTTGTCGAGCATCATGCCGACGTCGCCATTCGCATCGGTCCGATGCGGGATTCAGGGCTTCTGCAGCGCAAGCTCCTGGAAACGCATTTCGTTACCGTGGCGGCTCCGTCGTATCTGGAAAGCCATGGTACTCCTGAAACGGTCAATGAGTTGGCAGAGCATAACTGTCTGACGTTCGCTTTCCGACGGCAAATGCCCGAGTGGAAGTTCCGTGATGAAACCGGACAGTCACGAACCTTCAACCCAAAAGGCAATCTCCTTTTGGGGGACGGAGAAAGCATGCGCCGTCTGACGCTTGCAGGCACCGGAATCGCACAGCTTTCACTGTTCCAGGTTCAGGAAGACCTCGCGACGGGAAAACTTGTCCCTGTTCTCGAAAGATTTGCCGCGCAGGAGCCACAGACTGTGCACGCCGTCTTTATGGGGCCAAATCGTTATATGCCCCAAAGAGTGCGTGTCTTTATCGACTATCTGGCCGCAAATCTCCAGGATGCTTGTCAAACCACCAGAGATATAAAGTCTGTATCGTGACGTCCGCTTTCGGAATGATTGTGTTGAAAAACCCTCGCCGTGGTTGGCGATGAGGATGGCCCTGAGACCAG
>NZ_JBDNYY010000029.1:0-18428 GCF_047722525.1 Gluconobacter sp. | reverse complement strand
TATCGCTGGCCTAAATCCTTAGCGTAGGATTTCGCCCCCTCCCGCAAACGACCCCGTACGGGCCGGCCATACAGGCACCCGGCGCACCCAGTCCGCCAAAACGGACCGCTTCATCCAGTCTCTCCCGATCCACACGCGGAAGATGGCCCGACCCAAGATCGAGAAACCGCCTGACCGCACTCACGCACCCTGCTCCCTCAGCCAAAGGAGCAGACGCTGGCTGACGGCGTGGCCCTCAGGATAAGTCGTGTCCAAAATGGCGCGCTCGAGAACCCGACGGAGAGCACGCGCCCCCCCGCAACCACTTACAGTTTCTGAAACCCCGCTAAGTCGCTGACTCAGCGGGGTTTTGCTATGCGTAAACTGAGGCCATCTTCTAGAGAATTTTTTAATTCCAGATGTTTAGGGGAAATAAGTTCAAAGCGGGGGTATCATACCGCGCAACCTCTTGCGATTATCCGCATTGACGTGAGCCGCTGTTACAATCAGGCTTAGAAACGAATGTAATTTTAGTTTCTGGATTGATGACCGACCTGATTCTAGACCTTATCCTTCGCTGGCGGGACGATCCGGCAGGGACCTATCAGAGCTGGTTTCTGTGGGACGAACGTATCAAGAATTTTCGGTCTATCCGCCGTGGTCTGCAGCAGGTCGTTGCCGAGATAGCCGAGAGCACATTCGGGGTCGCCTATCGTGGTTCCTCTCTGGAAACGGTCGTTCATTCGATTGCGGAGCAGCGCCAGATTTTCAAGGGTGCGGATCACGCCTTCCTGTGGAAGCCGAAGCTGCGCATTCCCGATATCTACGAAAATCCTGCCAACCAGAAAGCATTCGGGCTGCTTCTTGATACCTGTCTGTGCTGCAATACCGAAGAGCATGTGGTCTCGGCCATTCATGCGATTGATGCCCGCAAGATAAAGGGACTGGGGCCAGCCGTCGCCAATCTGCTGTATTTCCTGCACCCCACAATCATGCCGCCTTTCAATACGGCGATCGTGAAGGGCTATAATGCCCTGACCGGATCAAAGGTGAAGCTGGGGCGTTGGGAGGAATATCTTGCCATGCGGCAGGGCATCCTGAAGCTGAATGCGACTTATCGTTCGCTGCTGTCCAATGATCTGGGCGCTATCGGAGGACTGCTGTTTGATCTCGGAAGCGGACGCTATACAGCGCCACCTCTCAATGATGATGAAACAGCGCGGAAACTCTGGGAAGCCGATCTTCACCAGGTGAGGGAGCAGAGCGCAAAAGAAGCCCGGATACTCGCCGCAGAGCGGGAAACGGATCACACCCATACCGAAATTCAGGGTTGGCTTCGCGATCTGGGACTTTCCCTAGGGTATGATGTCTGGATTGCTGCCAATGATCGTGGCCGTCCATGGCAGGACGGTAAATTGGGAGATGGCTGTCTGTCGATGTTGCCGGGGTTCACGACGGAAACGCAGGGAGCGGAATCCGTGCGCCTGATCGATGTTCTGTGGCTCGGTCGGGAAAGCCACAGGATTGTGGCAGCCTTCGAGGTTGAGCATTCAACGACCATCTATTCCGGCATCGTGCGGATGCTGGATCTTGCTCTCGGGTCAGAGGCGCAGGCCCTGGAGGGACTGTTCCTTGTTGCGCCGGATAAGCGGGAAGCCGATGTGCGGGAACAACTGCGGCGACCGGCTTTCAGCAGGATTGCCGATCTGAAAGTCCGGTATCTGCCTTACGGGGCGCTTGAGAAGGATCGTAAGGCCATTGAGCGCTTTGGGCAGGGTATGAAACCCATTCAAGCTATATCCCATCTGCTGATCCCTGCGTGAAAATCTATGCTCTTGTAATGAACGGGTCATCGCTTCGTGTGGGTTCCTGTCGCGGATAGGCATGCCTTCCGAACGAAATAGGCAATCTGCTTTTATCGAAGTCTCAGGGCATTGAGCCGCAGTGCGTTTGTCACGACGGCCAGGGATGACAGGGCCATCGCGCCTCCCGCGAACATGGGCGACAGCGTAAGGCCAAAGACGGGATACAGGACTCCTGCGGCAAGTGGAATGCCGATCCCATTGAACAGGAAGGAGAATGCCAGATTCTGCCGGATGTTGCGCATCGTTGCCTGTGCCAGGCGGCGGGCGCGTACCAGTCCGGCGAGGCTGCCTTGTGCCAGTGTCATCCCAGCACTTTCGATCGCGACATCGGTGCCTGTGCCCATGGCGATTCCGATATCGGCGGTGGCTAGGGCCGGCGCGTCGTTGACGCCGTCGCCCGCCATGGCGACACGGGCTCCCTTGTGTTGCATGTCACGAATGATTGCGGCCTTGTCCTCAGGCTTGAGGTCGGCATGCACCTCGTCGATCCCCGCCTGACGGGCGACGACTTCCGCAGTCCGGGCGTTGTCGCCCGTCAGCATCACGATCCGCATGCCGACTGCGTGCAGTGCCGCGATGGTCTCCTTCGCGTCGGTCTTCAACGGATCGGCCACGACCAGCAACCCAGCGGCCTGTCCGTCGATGCCGACGAACATGACGCCCGCGCCCTCCGCCCGGTGGCTGTCCGCGACAGGGATCAATGCTGACGCATCGATGCCCTGCTGCCGCATCTGGGCCTGGTTTCCGACGACGACGGCATGCCCGTCCACGGTGCCGGTCACGCCCAGGCCGGTCTGAGAGGCGAAATCCCCGACCGATGCGGCTTGAAGGCCCTGCGCCGTCATCGCGGCGACCAGCGCCTGGGCCAGCGGATGCTCGGACTGCGTTTCCAGTGATGCCGCCAACCGCAGGACGATGCTGGAATCCCATGCACCTGATGTTTCGGTCGCGATCAGCCGGGGCTTGCCTTCCGTTACGGTACCGGTCTTGTCGATCACCAGCGTATCGACCGTATCCAGCGCCTGCAGTGCTTCGGCGTTGCGAACCAGCACGCCGGCTCGCGCCCCGCGTCCCATGCCGACCATGATCGACATCGGAGTGGCCAGGCCCAGCGCGCACGGGCAGGCGATCACCAGGACCGCAATGGCGTTCAGCAGTGCGTGTCCGAAGCGCGGTTGCGGACCGACCAGAAGCCAGACGACGAAGGTCAGCAGGGACACAAGCACGACCAGCGGCACGAACCAGCCGGAGACCCGGTCCGCCACCGCCTGGATCGGTGCCCGTGTACGCTGCGCAGCCGCCACCATGCTGACGATCCGGGCCAGCATCGTGTCCGAGCCAACGGCCTCGGCCGTCATCAGCAGGCTGCCGGTGCCGTTGATGGTTCCGCCCGTCACCTTGTCACCCGGGCCCTTGGCGACAGGTGCTGGCTCTCCTGTCAGCATGGCTTCGTCCACGCTGGAGCGCCCGTCCATGACGGTGCCGTCCACCGGGATGCTTTCCCCCGGCCGGATGCGGAGCCGATTGCCGGGCACGATCTGGGCCAGCGGTACGTCGTCCTCGCGATCCTGCGCGCCGACACGGTGTGCGATTTTCGGTGCGAGATCCAGCAGGGCGCGAATGGCGCGACTGGTACGGGCGCGGGCGCGCAGTTCCAGGACCTGCCCGGCCAACACCAGGGCCACGATAACACCTGCGGCTTCGTAATAGACCGGGACCGACCCGTCATGCATGCGGAAGGCAGCAGGGAACAGGCCAGGGGCTACTGTCGCGGCGATGCTGTAGAGAAAGCCCGCGCCGACGCCCAGCATGATCAACGTAAACATGTTCAGATGCCGGGTGCGGAGAGACATCCAGCCGCGTTCGAGGAACGGCCAGCCGGCCCACAGCACGATTGGTGCCGTAAGCGCCAACTGAATCCAGTTCGTCAGGCCGCCATCGAAAAATGCCAGCCCTCCCATATCCGCCGCCATGGCGATGACGACGAGCGGGACCGCCAATATGCTCGCTCCCCACAGGCGCCGGCTGAAATCCACGAGTTCCGGGTTGGGCATGTCGGCGTCGGATGGCTCCTCCGGTTCCAGCGCCATGCCGCAGATGGGGCAGGAGCCGGGGTGATCCTGTCGGATCTGGGGGTGCATCGGGCAGGTCCAGATCATCCCGGCCCGCCTGGGCTGAGGCTTGATGGGCGTCGTGTCCGCCTTGTGCAGGTAATGACAGGGGGCGGCCTCGAACTTTGTCTGGCAGTGCGCGCTGCAAAAATACCAGGTCCGGCCATCATGGTCGGCATGATGCGTCGCCGTCGCGGGATCGACCGTCATGCCACACACAGGATCCTTGACCAGGTGCGCGTCAACTCCGGTCGCTGCCGGGGTGGGACCCTCTCCATGGAGATGGGACGCGCAAGCTGCTGTATTGTCGTTCGTCATGAAGCCCCCTTGCTTGTGGCCGCCAGCCGCGGCGTCGAAGTATGCCATAATCGCTTGCACTTCAAGGTATGCCCCTGTAGGGTATAGTGCAATGAGGCAGTCACGGGTAAAGATTTCGCAGGGCCTGAAACGGGTCGAAGGTCAGGTGCGTGGCATCCAGAAAATGGTGGACGAAGACCGCTATTGCGTGGATGTTCTGCTTCAGCTTCGGGCCGCCAAGGCGGCGTTGCATCGGCTCGAGGGGCTTGTTCTGCGCGAACATATCGCGGGCTGCGTTGTAGAGGCGATCGAATCCGGCGATCCGGTGGAGCGTCAGGAAAAAATCGGGGAACTGATCGAAACGGTCAGCAAGATGACGGGGTAGACGTGCAAGAGATCGGCGCGATACGGTTGGGACGGTTGCTGGCCTGCCTGCTTCTGCAGGTGGGGCTGATGCTGGCATCCGTCATGCCGGGTCATGCCGCCACGTTGCCCTCTACAGTTGCTGTGGTTACCCAGCCGATGGCCGACATGCCAGGGATGCAGATGCCATCCCGTGCGGATACGACGACCGCACATTGCAATCATGAACCGTGCCACGACCATCATCCATGTCATCATTGCGGCGATTGCTGCGCCCAGGGTGCCTGCGTCGCCAATTGGCTGATGCCGCCCTCCGTGACCAGGGCGTTTGATTACTCAGGTGTTACGGCACCTTTCGGCTTGTCTCGCTCAGATCGCATCGTCGGTCATGGGTTCGCGCCGGCGCTGCCACCGCCCAGACAGATGGCCTGATTCTGTTCTGACAGTCTCAGGACTGGTCATTGACCTATGACCGGTTCCGCCTTCTCTCTTTTGCGGACTATTATTCATGTCAATACGATCCCTTGCGGGACGGAGCGCGATCACGCGCCGCCGTTTCGTCGTCGGGACGGGCCTGTGGGGGGCGGCGCTGGCCGTCCCGCAGGGCAGCGCGGGCGCCTACGCTCCGGTCTATACACCGGCGTCGGGGCGGCCCGACCCGCTGCCTGGTACCCGTTTCGACCTTACGATCGGTTCTGTACCGATCAATATCACCGGTGCGCGCATGCACGCGGTGGGTGTGAACGGCTCCACGCCCGCGCCGATCCTGCGCTGGCGTCAGGGTGACACGGTCGAACTGAACGTCACCAACCGGTTGGATGAGCCCACGTCGATCCACTGGCACGGCCTCCGGGTGCCGGCCCACATGGATGGCGTGCCCGGCCTCAGCTTCGGCGGCATCGCGCCCGGCGAGACGTTCACCTATCGCTTCCCGCTGCATCAGAGCGGCACTTACTGGTATCACAGCCATTCCGGCTTCCAGGAGCAGACGGGCCTGTATGGGGCTCTGATCATCGACCCGAGAGACGGTTACGCGCAGCATTTCGACCGCGATTATGTGATGGTATTGTCCGACTGGACCGACGTCGATCCCGAGGACATCGTCTCAAATCTCAAATTCCAGAGCGATTACTACAATTTCCGCCAGCGTACGGTGGGCACGTTCTTCCGTGACGCGCATCGGCAAGGGCTGGGTGCGACGATCCGGGATCGCCTGCAATGGGGTGCCATGAACATGGCACCGACCGACATTCTGGATGTGTCGGGCATCATCTACACCTACCTGATCAACGGCCAGTCTCCCGGGGCAAACTGGACTGGCCTGTTCCGACCGGGCGAGCGCATACGCCTGCGCTTCATCAATGCGTCGGCGATGACGCTGTTCGACGTGCGGGTTCCCGGCCTGACGATGACCGTCGTTCAGGCCGACGGCAATGACGTGGAGCCCATCCCTGTCGATGAATTCCGCATCGGACCTGCAGAAACCTACGATGTGATTGTCGAGCCCACCGCCGATGGACCGTACACGGTCTTTGCGCAGGCCGAGGATCGCACCGGATACGCGCGCGGCACACTCGCCACCCGTCCGGGCCTTGCCGGGCCGGTTCCCCCCATGGACCCGCGCCCGCTGCGCACCATGACCGACATGGGCATGGGGAATATGGACATGAAGGGCGGCATGGCAGGCATGGAGATGGGGAGTCCGCCGGGGAAGCCCGGTGATGCCCCTGCCAGCGGCGGCATGGACATGGATCACATGGATATGAAGCAGGCCAACAGGCCCGGAGCCGCCGCGATGGATATGCCGGGCACGGCGGCTGCGCCGCGGCATAAAACAGAGCTGAAGCCCGGCGTCGCGGTGCAGAGTGTCGCCATGATGCCGATCAACCGGCTGGCGGAGCCGGGCGACGGGCTGGAGAATAATGGTCGCCGCGTTCTGACCTATGCCGATCTGCGGGCCACGATCCCGGGCGCGGACCCACGCCCGCCGTCGCGCGAGATCACCCTGCACCTGACCGGCAGCATGGAACGCTTCATCTGGGGATTTGACGGCAAGAAGTTCTCGGAAGCGGAACCGATTCGTCTGACTTTGGGCGAGCGGGTGCGCTTCGTCCTGATCAACGACACGATGATGGAGCACCCAATCCATCTGCATGGATTGTGGAGCGAACTGGAAAATGGGCAGGGTGACTGCCGACCCTACAAGCACACGATTACCGTCAAGCCGGGTGAGCGGCTGAGTTACCTGGTCACGGCGGACGAACCCGGGCTGTGGGCGTATCACTGCCACCTGCTCTACCACATGGAGGTGGGCATGTTCCGCACGGTGGTGGTGTCGTGATCCGGGGTCTGATAGGTGGCACGGTCCTTGCCGCTGGACTGGCTACCGCGGTACCTGGCACGGGACGCGCCCAGTCAGTCCCGGCACGCCAGAGCGAAGGAACCCAGGAAGCGCAGACCGCCTCGGCTCCCGCGCCCGTGGTCTATGTCAACGGCATCCAGCCGGTCATGGACCATAACATCTATGTGCATGCGCTGCTCGACCAGTTCGAGGCGCGCTTTGGTGCCGATGGCGGGCAGTTCCGTTACGATGGGCAGGCTTGGTTCGGCACCGACTACGACAAGCTCTGGCTGAAATCCGAAGGCACGGTCGGCACAAACGGCAAGTTCGGTGATGGAGATCATGAGGCCCTCTATGATCGTGCCATCTCCCGGTATTTCGATGTCCAGACTGGCGTGCGTCTCGATATTGACAACGGCCCCACACGGGCCTGGGGCGCGATCGGGGTCGAGGGACTGGCGCTATATTTCTTCAATGTGGAGGCCACGGCCTATTTCAGTGACCGAGGCGCTGCGGGGCGTCTGCAAGGTTCCTACGACATTCTGCTGACCAATCGCCTGATCCTCCAACCCCAGGTCGAGATGAACTTCTATTCCGCGTCCGATCGTGCGCGCGGGGTCGGAACCGGGCTGTCCGATATCGATACGGGATTGCGGCTTCGCTACGAATGGCATCGGAAATTCGCGCCTTATATCGGCGTGAGTTACTCCGGCACGTTCGGTCAGGCCGCCGACATGGCGCGTTCAAGGAATGAGCGTGTCCATGACCTGAATTTCACCTTCGGGATCAGGACGTGGTTCTGACTATTCCTGCCCGATGTGAAATCGTCGCGGGGCGCATTGTGCGCCTTCGCATCCGATAACCAATGATGAGGAAAAGACCAATGCTGACCATTAATTTCAGATCATCGGCCCTTCTGGTAGCACTCCTGGCCACGGTCTCAGTTGCGCATGCCCAGACACCGGTTCCGGCACCAGCCCAGCCGCAGGGCCAGGATATGTCCGGAATGCAGGGTATGTCAGGCATGTCAGGAATGGACCACGACAAGATGAAAATGGACGGCATGCCCGGATCCGGCATGAAGGGGGCAGAGAAAGGCATGAAAATGAAAGGAAAGATGGGGGGATGTATGAAGATGAAGGGCATGGCCATGCCGAACGGTCAGGCAATGGCACCATCGGATAAAAAGATGAAAATGGGCTGCGGCGACATGGGCGACGGCATGAAAATGCCGATGGGCCCGCAGAGCATGCCCGACGCGGTTCATCAGCGCTGATCGGTTCCTGATGGAGCGGGGCGGCGTCATAAGCGTCGCCCCTGGACATGCCCAGGGAGGCACGCATGAAAAGATTAGCCTGGAGTCTCGCCGGCATTCTGCTGGTCGGGATCGGCGCGGGAACGGCCGTCGTTTTCGGTGGTCTGTATGATGTAGGCGCCACCTCGCCGCATTGGCGGCTGACCTATCGTGTTCTGGAAACGGCACGCTTCCATTCAATCCGGCATCACGCCGAGGGCATTACCACACCTGTCGATCTTGAGACGCAGGCACGGCTCGTCGGCGGTGCATCGCATTTTTCGACGCATTGCGCCTCCTGTCATTCCGCGCCGGGCGTCGAGGCCGAGGATATGGCGGAGGGGATGTATCCGAAGCCGCCGGTTTTGAATGATGTGGCGCAACGCTATACGCAAGGCGAACTGTTCTGGATCCTCAAGCATGGCATCAAGATGTCGGGCATGCCGTCCTGGGCGGATCATGGTGATGATGATCTCTGGAACATTGTCGCGTTTCTCAAAAAGCTTCCGGGAATGAACAGTTCCGACTACCAGGCGCTGGTCGCCCAGGCAGGAGCAGCTGGCGGACATCATATGCATCACGACATGGATATGCCGATGCCCCGACAATAGATGCCGCTGGGATAATTGATCGAGATCAAGGAAAATATGCCATACCCCTGTAGGGTAATAACCCGTGCCCTGACGACATCCGGAAAGCGGGCCGGTATGGGCTTTGCCGAGGATGATGGCGTGTTGGAGAAACCATGAGGCGTGTCTTTTTGAGCGTGAGTGTCGTGATCATGACGCTGCTCGTCAGCATGTCCGAGGGATTCGCTCAGGCACCGGGTGAGTCTCCCGCCGTTCCGGCCATGTCCAGCGGCACTATGACGGGGCCTACGACAGGCAGCCCGCCACCTTCGCTGGCGCTGCGGCGGGATCAGCCGGAAGACGATGGGCCGATGGCAGCGCCCCGGGATGCCGGTCATGGCGCCGAGTCGTCCGGCGGAATGGAGACGACCACCGCTCGACCCGACTCAAGTATGTCCGACATGGACGGCATGATGTCGATGGGTGGTGACGAGCATGCAAGCCATCACCCTGGCATGGGCGCGGCGGGGAACCCCGGTGCGCCACCATCCGGGCCGGCGGTGCAGGGCGATATGATGAGCCGCATGCTGCCTCAGGCTGGGCAGGCATTGAGTGCGGTTCCCGGAGCAGACAAGGCCGACGCGGGTTGTTGCGGAGCGCGCGGTCGCACGCCGCTTTATACTTTCATGATGACGCATCCGAAGCTGACCGACGCCGAACGTCAGATGCTGGCCGATATTGCGGCACAGAGGCTTCAGGACGGTCTTCGCGAAGTCGGCACCGCATCGGTCGATGCCACTCAGTCCCTGTCGTGGGAGACGATGCGTCGGTCCAGCCAACATCTCCATGACGGTGTTGCGTTGCTCGATAGCGGAATGGCCGCGCGCGCGGCCGCAACCGGCCTCGTGAATCCTCAAATGGTGGCTTTCAACTGGTTCACGGCACAGATGGGTCTGCCGACAATCGCGGCGAGCCAGCAAAACGGCCTATTTTTCGGACTGACGCCGGCCCACCTGGTGTTCATGACGATCCTGATCCTGGTTTCGATCGCTTTGCTGATTTTGCAGATCCTGCGGTTGCACCGGGTGCAGGAGATCCTCAATGCCACCAGGGTGTCTGTGCCGCAGCCCCCCTCACCGCCTGCGCCTCCATCGCCGATGAACAACGGTCCTAAGCCACCGGTGCCACCCACTCCGGGTTCAGGCGATGGGACCGTCGTGTCGACCGTTATTCCACCTCGGCAGGGGCTCTGGCGTGGTAGCCTGAAAGTTGCTCGTGTCATCCGGGAGACCCCGGCGATCGCGACCTTCTATCTAGTGCCCGCTGATGGGGGGCGGATTCCATTCGATTTCAAACCGGGCCAATTCGTCCAGCTCACGATCGAGCCGACATCTGGCAAGCCCGCGACCCGATCCTACACGATCGCATCATCGCCGGGTCGAATCGAACATCTGGAACTGACGATCAAACGCGAAGAACAGGGCCTCGTCTCGCGTTACCTGCACGATACGGTCAAGGAAGGCGACCTTCTGAAGATTGCTGGTCCATCTGGAATGTTTACCTTTACCGGTGAGGAAGCGGACTCCATTGTCCTGCTGTCCGGTGGCGTTGGCATTACGCCGATGATGGCAGTTCTAAGATATCTGACCGACATCGTCTGGCCGGGCGACATCTACTTTGTCTATTCTGCGCATGAAAGCGCGGACTATGTCTTTCGCCAGGAAATCGAATGGCTGGAACGCCGTAACGACAAGCTGCGTGTAATTGCGACCATGCGGCGATCGCCGGGAACTGAATGGTCTGGACCAGAAGGGCGCATTACGAAGGAGTTGCTCCAGCAGTCAGTGCCTGATCTTGTAAACCGACGCATCCATGTCTGCGGGCCACCAGGTATGATGGCGAGCATGAAGACGATGCTGGCGGATCTTGGCGTACCGGCTGCCAATGTTCACAGCGAGGCATTCGGACCGGCTGCGATGAAGCCGGCACCAGCGGCCGTTGCTGCAACGCCGACACGGGGATCCTCGTCGCCAGCAACCACCCCTGCGGCGACGACCATTACTTTCTCCACATCGGGGAAATCGGCCCCGTTGCAACTGGATGAATCGGTTCTCGACGCGGCGGACGCGGCCGGCGTCACTATTCCATCCTCCTGTCGGTCCGGGATCTGCGGCATGTGCATGACACACCTGCTGCAAGGCCAGGTGACAATGGCGGTTGAGGATGGGCTCGATCCGGCCGACAAGGCCAAGGGCTTCATCCTGGCCTGCCAGGCGAAGACGACCGGTGGCCCGCTTGTGGTGGAGGCATAAATGCAGGAACGCAGCGCAATTGTCGTTGGTGCTCTGGTTGTCCTGCTGGTCTTGTTTCCGCTGGGATTTCTGGTGCATGTCGCACCGCGCTTTCCCGGAAGCTTGGCCGGCAGTCTGATTGGCATTTCCGCCGCCATCCTGATGCTGGTGCCGCTGATCTATGTGGCGGGAAAGCGGATTCCTGTCGTGCATCGTTATTTTGCACCTCGGATTGAGAGCCGCACTCTGCTGTCGGTGCATATCTATGCCGGCGTTCTGGCTCCTATTCTCGGCCTGATCCACGCGGCCCACAAATTCGACAGCCCGATGGGGATTTCCCTCACCGGCATCATGCTCGTCCTCGTCATCAGCGGCTATGTCGGACGTTACATGTTGATTCAGATCGGCCGTGGACTGCGTGGCCGCGCCCAGGAGTTGGCACAACTTCGCGCCGCACTTGCCGGTGCCGGGATGGCGCATCTGATGTCCGAGACGTCGGATGCGCCCCGCAACATCGTTCAGCGTCTTCTTTTGACATCGGCCTATCCGGGTACGCGGGGTGCATTGGATAGCGAAGCCACCATCGCCTCCGCGCTGGCAGATGTCGAGTACGCTGTCAGATCGGAGAACGTCGTGAATTCATTGTTCGGGCGATGGCGTAAGGTCCACATTGTTCTTGCGACGATCCTCTATTTTCTGCTGGTTCTTCATATCTGGTCGGGCGTGTATTACGGGTTGAGGTGGATATGAAGCCCGTCGTCCTGCTCTATACGATTTTTGCGGCCGCGGCCTTAATCGTTGGTGTGGCGGTGCCGCTTACCATGCATCATTCCGGCAGTAACGCCATTCCAGGCTGGGAAGGACTGGTGAGTCCGGGACCGGTCTCGAAGGCGCATCAGTTTATAGCGAGCCAGTGCGAGACCTGTCACAAGCCCTTTTCAGGTGTTGTGAGTAATAACTGCGTGACATGTCATTCTCTGGCGTCGTTCGCCGATAAGCAATCTACCCGGTTTCATGTTGCGGCGACGCAATGCACCTCCTGTCATGTGGAGCACGGCGAAAGGCCACACATGACCATGATGGATCACGGGGCGCTGACAAGGACGGAGTTTTGGTCAGACACTGTCGCAAAACTGCAGGCAGTGGGGATCGTCGGGGCATCATCTATGCCGGTCGGGCATCTTCCGGTTGGTAACTCCGCCCAGCGTCTGAATTGCGCAAGCTGTCACTCCAACGTCGATCCTCATCGCGCACGCTTTGGCCCTGACTGCGCGACCTGCCACGCTACAAATACGTGGTTGATCTCATCATTTGAGCATCCCGCCGATCAGACATCGACGGATTGCAACGAATGTCACAAGGCGCCGCCCAGCCATTACATGATGCATTTTAAAATGATTTCGCAGCACGTGGCACATCAGGATGCGCCAGTGGAGCATTGCTATGCGTGTCATACCACCGATGCGTGGAACAATATTCGAGGATACGGGTGGTATAAGCACCATTAATCTTGACTGAGTCACGAAAACTTACCCTACGTGTTTAGCACTACTTTGGCAGAAAATTCGGAATATGGATTCCCAACGGATGCGATCGGTGATTCACGGAAGACCAGTTGTAGTGACATGGGGGCTTGACTCATTGATGACTTCTCTTCCGAGTTTCGAACAGATGGGTTGAAGAACTCACTTATTTTCCGCATATCATGCGGATATAGCCTTGCGGTTTGCGGTGATTAAGCGCCATATTCTCCGCAAGGAGTGCAGGGAATATGGCGCGATACATTCATCAGCATGAAGACTGGCCCGGCTTTCAGTGGGACAAGGATACCATTGCCCATGAACTAGCCGCGGTGCGTCATCGGCAGGGACGCCTCCTAGGCCGTATGGAAAGTCTCGGCTTCGATTTCAGGTCGGAAGCCGTGCTCCAGACCCTGACGGAAGATGTCATCAAGTCGAGCGAGATTGAGGGCGAAAACCTCGATCGTGAGCAGGTGCGCTCTTCCATCGCCCAGCGACTGGGCATGGATATTGGCGCACTGGCACCGGTGGATCGGGATGTCGAAGGCGTCGTGGAGATGATGCTGGATGCGACCCGACATTATGCCGATCCGCTGACCGAAGAAAGACTGTTCGCCTGGCATGCGGCTTTGTTTCCAACCGGCCGAAACGGCATGTCACGTATTCTGGTCGGAGGATGGCGTGATGACAGAACCGGCCCGATGCAGGTCGTGTCAGGCCCTGTCGGACGAGAGAAGGTTCATTATGAGGCGCCAGCAGCCAGCAGGGTGCCCGCGGAGATACAGGTCTTCCTCAACTGGTGCAATGCCGGACAAGCGCTGGATCCTGTGCTGAAGGCAGCCATCGCACATCTGTGGTTTGTTACCATTCACCCGTTTGAAGACGGAAACGGGCGCATGGCGCGGGCTATCGGCGACCTCATGCTGGCGCGCTCGGAGCAGACGGACCAGCGTTTCTACAGCCTGTCAGCCCAGATCCGTCAGGAGCGGAAGGATTACTATGGGATCCTTGAGGCCACTCAAAAAGGGGATATGGACATCACGGCCTGGCTGCTCTGGTTTCTGGGGGCTCTGGATCGGGCCTTTGATCGTGCTGATCTGGTCTTGGGAAAAGTCATCCAGAAAGCCCGTTTCTGGGACAATCTGGCCGGGCAATCGATCAATGACCGGCAACGCCTCATGCTGAACCGTCTGCTGGACGGGTTCGAGGGCAAGCTGACCTCTTCCAAATGGGCGAAGCTTGCAAAGACGTCACCGGATACAGCCCTGCGTGATATCAATGATCTCGTATCGCGCGATATTCTGGCCAGGGAGGCAGCAGGAGGCAGAAGCACGAGCTACGTACTGGTTTTCCCTGAGGTGTAGAGCATCGACCCGGGGTAACTGGAGGTGTCCCAGTGCGGTAGATTTACTGTAGCGTTGGTAGGGCTGGGCGATGAGATAAAAAATGAGATCAGGCCGAGACGGAAAAAAGTCTGTCAAAACGTCCTGTTAATCCTGCATTGTTCTCAAATTGCGATTGCTGCAATTTGAGAGGCAATCCTGTCCACGATGCCAGGATCATAAAAGCTCGAAGGACCGAATTCACCGCAGCATTCATCAACGCCGGCAAAACTCACGCGGGCCGTGATCTCGCCATGCGTGACCTCCTCCGGTTCCAGACCGCCTTCCTGACCATCGGGCAACCTCACCCGGCGCACGCCATTCGGTTCCGTGTCATCGGGAACCGCCGCAAGGACGAGACGCGCAGCCGCTTCCGCCGATGCAGCCGCGACCCTGAAGGTCACTTCGTCTGAGGTCACGACACGTTCGATAAGGGTAACGTCAAAAAACGGCATGACGCCCTCCTCGGTGCGAGCCGTTTCAAGACGGTGTCCCGCGCCGTAATGGCTCTCTGTGTCCATGGTGATCTCGGACATGATTCATTTCCTGTTCGGTATTCAGATCAGATGCAGCGAGGCCTGGTCCACGGCGCTGCATTGACGCCGGGACCAGACAGTCGTCCTGAAAACGCCCTCTGAGGGCGCGGCGTCAGCCTCGTGAGAGAAAGATGTGATCGGCGTGCCCGAACACGCGCATCCACGGCGTAAGGCAACTGCCGTGGCAATCGGTGTGTGCATCATAAGTGCCCGAGGCAAACCGTGAGGTCACCGCACATAGGGGTCACGACACGAAAGTGTATTTTACGTACGCTTAGGGTGAACACCTACAGAACCGCCAGCATTGGGGTTCAAGCGACAAGCAGGGATGCAAGCACCCGAAGCGGTCGTAACGCGTCGACGTCGGGTTGTTCATCGACATTCCAGCGATAGTCCCCTGTCAGAGAGATATGCTCCCAACCGAGGGGTGCAATATGCCGCGCCAGGTCATCGGAAATGCCGAGCGTTACGATGGAAGACTGAAGATAGCGCGTATTCCATAGGATAACCGCTGCCACCAGCAGGTTTAAACCTGACGCCCGATAGGCCTGATTTTCAAAACGCCGATCCCCTGTTCGCATCTGGGGTTCAACGTGACACCCATGACTATTTCACATGCTGACATCCCCCATATAGACGAGGCACAACGCATTATAATTTGTGGCATGTATCTCTTACGAAACAGTGCCAATATCTACACCCCAGTGACGCATCCGGCGCTCGCCCCGCCACAGGATGTCGAACGCTACCGATTTCGGCATAAACACGTCTTTCACAGTAGGGACTCTGCGAGAGCGTTCCATAGGTGTTCACCCCAAGCGTACGCAACACGCACTTTCGTGTAGGCGTCACCTCAAGGTTTGTTCGCCAGACAACGATTTCTCGGACATAAGCGGAACATGGGCTACGCTACACGCTTCAACCGCGCCATTGGCTCGTTGAGTGGGTGGAATTCACCTGCTGGAAGTCGCCTGGCCTGCTCCCAGAGGTAATCGCCGGTCAGACTGATGTGCGCCCAGCCCATCGGAGAAAGGTGCGCAAGCAGTGCCGCATCGAACGTCGTGCCGACAGCGTTGAGGTGCTGGGCGGCCCGGTCGAGATAGACCGTGTTCCAGTAGGAAATCGCCGCAATCAGCAGGTGGAGGGTTCGAAAAACCTTCTGGTTTTTGGGCCCTCTGTGTGATTCCATTCCTCATGTGGAGAGTGGGGGGCTAGCTTATGAAGCAACCAGGTTTCTTTGATGTTGAAGAGCGTCTTGCTCGGCTGAGCGGGCTTGGTGATCAGCTCGAAGCATTTTCCCGGACTGTGGATTTCGAAACATTTCGTTCTGACCTGGATAAAGCTCTGGCCTATGCAGACGGCAGTAAAGGCGGTCGTCCACCGTTTGATCCGGTTCTGATGTTCAAGATTTTGGTCATCCAGACGTTGAACAACCTGTCCGACGAACGGACGGAATATCTGATCAACGATCGGCTTTCCTTCATGCGTTTTCTTGGTCTGGGGCTGTCGGGCCGCGTACCCGATGCCAAAACGGTCTGGCTGTTTCGCGAACGTCTGACCCAGGGGGGGGCGATTGAAAAGCTGTTTGAGCGGTTTGACGCGATCCTGAGGACTGCCGGTTATTTGCCAATGTCAGGCCAGATCGTGGATGCGACATTGGTGGCAGCTCCAAAGCAGCGCAACACCAATGCTGAGAAAGCAGATATTCGGGAGGGACGGATCCCACAGGACTGGCAGGACAAGCCCTCAAAGCTTTCTCACAAAGATCGTCATGCACGCTGGACTTTGAAGTTTACCAAGGCAAAGCGGCAGGATGACGGAACGATCCCCGCAACGGATCTCGCCATTCCCTTCTTTGGCTACAAATCCCACATTTCCATCGACCGGAAGTTTCGGCTGATCCGGAAGTGGAAAGCGACAGATGCAGCAGCCAGTGATGGTGCCCGACTGCGCGAGGGGCTGCTGGACAAAACCAACACCGCCTCAACAGTCTGGGCAGACACAGCCTACCGCTCAAAAGCCAACGAAGACTTCATGGACAAGCAGGGCTTTGTCTCGAAGGTCCACAGGAAAAAGCCGCATCTCAAACCCATGCCCCGGCACATCCAGCGCTCCAATGCCGGAAAGTCCATTATTCGATCGCGTGTCGAACATGTCTTTGCTGATCAGAAGTCACAGACCGGGCTGTTCGTCCGGACTGTGGGCATAACTCGAGCCACCATGAGGATCGGGCTGGCCAATATCGTCTATAATATGCGCCGCTTCCTTTTCCTCGAGAGGATCAGCGCCGCCGCGTAGCAATCCAAAGCCAATGTCCAACGCTCTGCGAAAGACGCAGCGCTAAAATCAGAGACAAGAACCATCAACCAACACGAAATAACCCTGAAATCAGGATCCAATGGCCCCGATCAAAGGTTCTTCGATCCCTCTAGGTGAATTCTGAAAACGAAATCTCTGCTTTTCTGGCAGGCGAAAGCCATCGAGCCAGTCTCGGGACACGTCTATTCCAATGACGGTTTGCGCAGACATATCACTCTCTCTTTCTTATGTTCGCGGTCCCGAAAGCGGGCCGCCGTCAACTGTTCGAGACGGTGAAGAGAGGCGAGATCAGCCTGCTAGAAAACGTGGTCAGGCTACCAGGTGTTAAGCGCTGTATCTCACCTCATGAACGCCCCTGGCCAGGGGCGTTCATGAGGTCATCATAACAGGCTGGAAACACATAAGGTGTTTAGTCCCGGGGTTTGATGGGTTGGATTGATGATGAATCTTTCTGGCTCTGAAGTCCAGATTTTGCAGACGTATTCGTAAGGTGTGAGGCCACTGAGGGTCTTGAGTCTTCGCCCGAAATTATAGGCTGCCATGAAGTCGTTGAGGTGTGTCCTCAACTGCTCATGACTGTCGTAATGGAAGCGTTTGACGGTTGCTTCCTTGATCGTCCGGTTCATCCGCTCAACCTGACCGTTCGTCCAGGGATGATTGGGTTTCGTCAGACGATGTTCGATCCCGTGAGCTTCGCAGATCATGTCGAAGCGCATGGGGCGAGACCAGGCCGTATTGCGGTTACGGGGCTGATCAGCGAACTGGATGCCGTTATCGGTCAGAATGGTGTGGATCCGGTAAGGGATGATGCTCAGGAGATGTTCGAGGAATTCCCAGGCTGTCTTCCGATCAGCTTTCCCGACGAGTTGTGTGACAGCGAATTTGCTTGTCCGGTCGATAGCAACGAAGAGGTGCAGCTTGCCCTCAGCAGTCTGGACTTCGGCAATATCGATGTGAAAAAAGCCGATGGGATAGCGTTTGAAACGCTGTCGTTTGGGCTTGTCTCCCTCGATATCCGGAAGCCGGGATATCCCGTGGCGCTGAAGGCAGCGATGCAGAGCCGAGCGTGTCAGATGAGGGATGCTGGCCTGCAGGGCATAAAGGCAGTCATCCAGCGGCAGTAAAGTATGCCGGCGAAAAGCGACTGCCATGGCTTCTTCGGTTTCTGTCAGGCTCGTTGAGCGAGGCTCTTTAGGGCCTCTCTTCTGATCTTCGACAGTCTAGCGCTTGCGCCATTTTGCAACTGTTTTCGGGTTGATCCCGAACTTATCGCTCAGCGCCGCGAGCGAAGCCCGCGATTACTGTAGTGCTGCTCGCACGGCGTGCGTGGTCGTGGCGCTCCCATGACGTCTCTGTCCCATAAGGCTTCCTTCCACTCGCGTGAAAATAATACCCCATCAAATCACGGGACTAAACACCTTATGTGTTTCCAGCCTGTTATGATGACCTCATGAACGCCCCTGGCCAGGGGCGTTCATGAGGTGAGATACAGCGCTTAACACCTGGTAGAGGCCATCGTGTGGATGGTACGCTAAACAACGTTTGGCATGAACAATAAAGG
>NZ_JBDNYY010000028.1:0-18461 GCF_047722525.1 Gluconobacter sp. | reverse complement strand
ATGATCATGGGTTGACCCTGATGCAGATGGCAGGCAAGCGCCCCGAAACCGCCGAAATCCATGCGACCGCCATCGTCGACCCGCGTGCGCGCATCGGGGAGAACGTGCGCATTGGCCCCTGGTGCCTGGTCGGTCCCAATGTCACGATCGGTGACGGGGTCTGTCTGCACGCGTCCGTTCTTGTGGACGGCTACACGACCCTGCGTGAAGGCGTGGAAGTCTATCCGTTCGTGACGATCGGTCTGGCGCCGCAGGATCTCAAATACGCCGGCGAACCGACGCTGTGCGAGGTTGGGGCCAATACCGTCATCCGTGAAAACGTGACGATTCACCGTGGCACCGCGCAGGGGCATGCCCTGACGCGGATCGGCGCGAACTGCCTGATCATGGCCAATTCACATGTCGCCCATGATTGCGTCCTCGGTGACCGTGTCATCATCGTCAACAATGTCGTGATGGGTGGCCATGTCGAGATTGACGATGACGCCAAAATCATGGGCTCGGCTGCGCTGCACCAGTTCGTCCGGATCGGCCGTGGTGCCGTTGTTGGCGGTGTCTGCGGTGTGGAAATGGATGTCATTCCTTACGGAAGCGTTCTGGGGAATCGCGCCCGTCTGGTCGGACTGAACTGGATCGGCCTGAAGCGTTCCGGTGTTGGCCCTGAGGAAATGCAGGCCATGCGCCGCGCCTTCCGGACGCTTTACCCGCGCCATGGCGCGACGGAGTCCGTTCTGGAAGCCCGGATTGCCGAAGTCCGTCAGGAATACGGGCATCTCCCCCGCATCGCCGAGATGCTGGACTTCATGGAAGCCCCCAGCCGTCGAGGCCTGACCCGCGTTGCGCGTCAGGAAGGACAGTCCGAAACCGAAGGCGCCTGATCGTGGGGGATCGTGGTTGCATCGGCATTCTGGCAGGCTCGGGACCGCTTCCCGCGCAGGTCGCCGCAGCAGCCATCGCCAAGGGACGCAAGGTTTTTGTTATCGGGTTCCGGGATTTCGCCGATCGTGCGCTTCTCGAACCTTATCCGCATGAAATCATCCGTCTTGCCGCTGCCGGGGACATTCTCGGTGCCCTCAAACGGAACAACTGCCGCGAACTGGTCCTGATCGGGCCGGTGCGTCGTCCCGCCTGGCGTGACCTCCGTCCCGATGCTGAAGGCGCGCGCATTCTGGCCAGGCTGGGCCGCGCCATCTTCTCGGGCGATGATGGACTGCTCGGAGCCGTCGTCCGTGTCCTCGGTGAGGAGGGCTTCCATGTCCGCGGCGCTCACGAGTTTCTCGAACATGCCACCGGCCGCTCCGGAACCCTCGGCCGCGTCCTTCCCGATGCCCAGGCCAAACAGGATATCGCCCGTGGTGTCGAGGTCCTGAAGGTGATGGCAGCTCTGGACATTGGTCAGGGGTGTGTTGTCCAGAACGGTCTCGTGCTGGCGGTTGAGGCTCTGGAAGGGACGGATGCGATGCTGGGGCGCTGTGGGCGGCTCATGCAGGCGGGAAGTGGCGGCGTTCTGGTGAAGATGCCCAAGACGGGGCAGGACCTTCGGGCGGACATGCCGACGATCGGGCCGGAGACGATCGAGAACGCGGCCCGGAACGGATTGCGGGGCGTTGCGTTCCAGCCCGGAGTGACCCTCATGACAGACCCTGCCGGCTGCGTGAAGCTGGCGGATCGCTATGGTCTGTTCCTGTATGGGCTGACGCCGGAAGATCTGAAGGACAGGGAATGAATACGTTTTTGCATACGATGGTCCGCATTCGGGACATCGACCGGAGCCTGGCGTTCTATCAGTTGCTGGGAATGAAGGAACTTCGCCGCAAGGAAGTGCGGGAAGGACGTTATACGCTCGTTTTCATCGGATTCGCCGATAATGCGCATGGACAGGCCGAGATCGAACTGACCTTCAACTGGGATCAGGAAACCGACTATGAGGTCGGAACGGGGTTCGGTCATTTCGCGATCGGCGTGCCGGATGTGGGGGCGCTCGTGGAGACGGTCCGCGCCGGTGGCGGCAAGGTGACACGTGAGGCCGGCCCGCTGAAGTTCGGGACGGTCATCATCGCGTTCGTCGAGGATCCGGACGGCTACAAGATCGAGCTTATCGAGAAGAAGTAGACTTTTTCAGGAGCTTCAGGGCGTTTTCCAGCGCTGTGACGATCGTCCGGGCATTCTGGCGGACGGACGGATCCGTGTGAGTGCCGAGGACGTCAGCACAGAGCAGGGCCGGGGCCAGCGCATTGCGCAGGTCGTGGCGGAAGGTGGCGACGTCCTCCGCGTGCTTCAGGGCATGGTTGGGGCTATGGTCCGGAGCCGAGGCGGCAGGGGGACTTTTGCTGGACTCGGGCATGAGTGGAAGTTCCTTCAGGTCTGGCATTGACATGCGGGGCCTGCGTGCTTACAAGCCCGGGTCTCAATCACCGGGCGTTTCGTGCGCCCGATCGACGCGGATGTCCAGCAGTAGAGGCGTCCGCCTGGTTTTTAAGGATCAACGTCATGAAGCGCACGTATCAACCCTCCAAGCTGGTTCGCAAGCGTCGTCACGGTTTCCGTACGCGCAGCGAAACCGTCGGCGGCCGCCGCGTTCTGGCCAACCGTCGCACCAAGGGCCGCAAGAAGCTCTCTGCCTGAGTTCGACCCAGATCGGCACGACCCATACACCGGGCCGTTTGAAAAAACGGCCGCAGTTCCTGCGTGTAGCCGGGAAGGGGCGCAAGGTTGCCACTCCCGGCATGGTTGTGCAGCTTCTGCCGGATGATGGGGCCGCTGAAACCCGGGTGGGTTTCACGGTCACGAAAAAAGTCGGTAATTCCGTCATCCGTAACCGCACCCGTCGTCGCCTCCGCGAGGCCCTCCGCCTTGTGGCGCGGGAAGACGGTCTGCCTTCCGGCGATTTCGTCCTGATCGGACGGGACAGGACCCGGAGGCGTGATTTTTCCCTTCTCAAGGATGATCTGCGCCAGGCCCTCCGCAAGGGGCTGGACGTCAATTTCCGGGAAAATCCCCGTGGACAGTCCGGCAAAAGCCGGAGCCGGGCGAAATGACTGCGTCCGTGATCAGGAAAGCCACCACGGCCCTGATGCTGTCGCTCATTGACGCCTACAAGCTGTTCATCAGCCCGTTCATTGGCACGAACTGCCGCTTCGATCCGACATGCAGTACCTATGCGATGACGGTGATCCGCGAGCATGGGCCCATGCGTGGGGGATGGCTTGCAATGCGCCGGATCGGGCGCTGTCATCCTTGGTCTGACGGGGGCGTGGACCTGCCTCCGAAGCCACACCGGCATTAAAAACGCCCTTCACCTATTGTTTTGAATGCGGTTTTCGGCCACTTGAAGCGCAAGCCCTATTCAGTGAGACGAAAGACCGGCATCCGCCCGATGGACATCAAGCGCATTATTGCGGCCACACTTCTCTCGGCCCTTATCCTGATCGGTTTCGACTATTTCATGCCGAAGCCCCATCAGGACGATCCTCATCCCGTCATCCACGCGCCTGCAGCGCAGGTTCAGAACAGCGCGCCTGTCGCGTCTGCACCGACTGCTGACGCGGCATCTGACGCCGTTTCGGGGGCGCAGGCTTCCGCGCGGCGTATTCCGGTGACGGGGCCGGATGTGCAGGGTTCCCTCAATCTGAAGGGCGCTGTGCTGGATGACCTGATCCTCACGAAATATCGCGAGACCCTGGCCAAGGACAGCCCGCTGGTGCGGCTGCTGGACAAGGCGGGAAGCGCACGTCCTACGTTCGTCGTGATCGGCTGGACGAATGCCCCGGGCTCCAATGCTCGCGTGCCGGGCCTTGATACGGTCTGGGAGAGCTCCGATGAGACGCTGACGCCGGAGCATCCTGTGACGCTTCATTGGGACAACGGGCAGGGCCTGATGTTCTCCATCCAGATCGGTCTGGACGCGCACTACATGTTCGCCGTGAACCAGACGGTCGAGAACCATTCGGGTCAGCCGGTGGCTCTGGTGCCGTTCCAGCGTGTGCAGCGTGACTATGATGCGCCGGAAGGGGCTTTCACCGCGCATGAGGGGCCGATCGCCGTGATCGGTGGCCGGATGCAGGACGAGAGCTACAAGAACCTGCGCAAGGGGGCTGACCATCCGGATCATGTGTCCTGGTCGTCCACGGGCACAAATGGCTGGGATGGCATCAGCGATAAGTTCTGGCTGACGGCCGTGGCCCCCGCGGATGGCACGCCGGTTGCGGCGAGCTTCGCCTATGTCCCGGGAACGCCGGGATCGTATCAGGTGGGGATGTCCACGCAGAGCGCCCAGCAGGTCATGCCGAACGGTTCCATCACCGAGAAGAGCCATGTCTTTGCCGGCGCGAAGGTTGTCAGCCTGTTGCAGGGTTACAGCAAACAGCTCGGGATTCCCGATCTGGACAAGGCGATCGATTTCGGCTGGTTCAGCTTCCTGACCCGTCCGCTGCTTACGCTGCTGCACTGGCTGTATCTGCATCTGGGTAATTTCGGGCTGGCGCTGATGGCGCTGACGCTGATCGTCAAGATCGTTCTCTTCCCGCTGGCTTCCAAGGCGGCGCAGTCCTCGGCGCGGATGCGTCTGCTGGCGCCGAAGGTCAAGGAGATCAGGGAGAAGAACAAGGACGATCCGATGGTCATGAACCAGAAGGTCATGGCGCTGTATCGTGAGGAGAAGGTGAGCCCGGCGAGCGGCTGTCTGCCGATGCTGATCCAGGCGCCGATCTTCTTCTGTCTGTACAAGATCCTGAACATCAGCATCGATGCGCGTCATGCGCCGTTCTTCGGCTGGATCCATGATCTGTCGATGCCGGACCCGACAAATGTGTTCAACCTGTTCGGGCTGCTGCCGTTCGATCCGACGCATTACTCGTCGTTCCTGCATGTCAGCATCTGGGGTGCCGCACTGGGCCTGACGTTCTGGCTGCTGCAGCGCCAGACCAGTTCGACGGCGAGCCTTGATCCGGCGCAGGCGCGCGTCATGCAGTTCATGCCGCTGGCTTATGTGTTCTTCATGTCCGGCTTCCCGGCCAGTCTTCTGGTCTATTACACCTGGAACAACCTGCTGACGGTGGCGCAGCAGATGTTCATCCAGCGCCGGACGGGTCTGCCCGTTCCGGTATCACGGACCTGACGGCCAGAGACATGATCAAAGAAATCCCGGGACCTCCAACCGAGGCCCAGATCGAGGATGGACGGCTTCTGTTCGCGGGGGAATGTGAGTTCTTTTTCGGTTCGCAGAAGATCGACCAGCTCCCGCCTGTCGGCCGACCGGAAGTGGCGTTTGCCGGACGGTCCAATGTGGGCAAGTCGAGCATCATCAATGCGCTGACGGGGCGTCGTGCGCTGGCACGGGCCTCGTCCGAACCAGGGCGGACGAAGCAACTCAACTTCTTCAATCTGGCCGACCGGCTGTCTCTGGTGGATATGCCGGGCTACGGATTTGCGAAGGCGGCGAAGTCGGTCAAGGAAGACTGGCAGGACATGATGTTCGCCTATCTCCGGGGACGGACGACGTTGGAGAGGGTCATCCTGCTTCTGGACGCCCGGATCGAGCTCAAGGCGTCGGACAGGGATGTCATGGAACTGCTGGACCGGGCGGCCGTGGTATTCCAGATCGTGCTGACCAAGTGCGATCAGGTGAAGCCGAAAGCACTGGCTGCGAAGATTGCTGAAGTCGAGGCGCTGGCGCTCAAACATGCCGCTGCCTATCCGCGCATTATTGCCACCAGCAGCGAGACCGGGTTCGGGATCGAGGATTTGCGGGCGGAAATTGCCCGCTTTGCCGTGCCACTCCAGACTTCAGGGGAAGGACAGTCCGGATCATGACCAGAAAGACTCATAGCGACAAGCTGCCAGAGGTGCCGCCCGCCGTGAATGCGGAAGAGGCCCAGCAGCAGGCTGCCATTCTCTCCAGTGCGCTGCCGTTCCTGCGCCGCTATGCCGGGGACACGATTGTCGTCAAATATGGCGGTCATGCCATGGGTGAGGGCAAGCTGGCCCATGCTTTCGGCTATGACATCGCCCTGCTCAAGCTGGTCGGGATCAATCCGATCGTGGTGCATGGCGGTGGCCCGCAGATCAGCGCCATGCTGGACCGGCTGAAGATCCGCTCGGAATTCATCGACGGGCTTCGGGTCACGGACAGGTCAATGGTCGAAGTGATCGAGATGGTCCTGTCGGGCAGCGTCAACAAGCAGGTGGCCGAACTGATCAACCGGGCCGGTGCCCTGGCCGTTGGCATTTCCGGCAAGGATGGGGGCCTGATCCAGGCGCGCCGCCTGACCCGGACCAGGCGTGATCCGGACAGCGAGATCGAGAAGGTCATTGATCTGGGCTTTGTCGGGCAGCCAGAAAAGATTGATCCACGGGTTCTGTACGCGTTGCTGGGCGCCGGGCTGATCCCCGTGATCGCGCCGGTAGGTGTGGGGCATGATGGCGAGACCTACAACATCAATGCCGATACGGCGGCGGGTGCGATTGCTGGTGCCGTGCATGCGTCGCGTCTGCTGATGCTGACGGATGTGCCGGGAGTGCTGGACGAGAACGGCAAGCTCATTGAAGAGCTGAGTGCGGATGAGGCCCGGCGCCGTATTGCGGATGGATCGATCTCGGGGGGCATGATCCCCAAGGTCGAGACCTGCCTCGAAGCAGTGCAGAAGGGGGCGAAAGCCGCGGTCATTCTCGATGGTCGCGTGCCGCATAGCTGTCTGCTGGAACTGTTCACGCGGGCCGGCCCGGGGACGCTCATCAAGGCATAAGTGGCCGACGCAGAGGACCTGGACTGAGGATTGTGGCGCTTCGTGTGAGAAGCGCCATTTTCTGTTTTCGGCCACGCCTTCCTGAAGGGCCTGCATGCCGCGTTCCAGCAGGCTTTCGGGTGTTTCCCCGGCATTGGCTTCGCGTGAGACCAGCCCCAGTTGCAGTGGCAGATGGACTGGGGGATCGATCAGGAGGGGGATTCCGTGGGCCGTCATGCGCTCGGCACGTTCTGCGGCGGCGAAACGGTCTCCGCCATCCATCCAGAGCGCGAAGGTGTTGCTGCTGATGCGGGCGATGGCGTCGGTCGGGCGGACGGCGGTGCGCAGGAGGGCGACGCACTGTCTCAGGGCCTCCTCGCCAGCTTCGAAACCGCGTGTTCTGGCAAGTTCCGTCAGGCCGGGAATACGGGCAATGATCAGGGTGGCAGCCAGTGTTTCCTGATCCAGCCGGCGGGCGCGACGTTCGATTTCCGCTTTCAGGCCATTCCAGTTCAGCAGATTCGACGAAATATCGTAGTCGCAATCGGTCAGGATCCGGCGGTGGATGCTGTCCAGCTCCCAGAACCCGGACAGCAGGGAGCAGGCTGTCTGGCAGAGCTGACGGTCCTGTGAGGACCAGGGTTCGGAGCGCCAGACAACGAGGCAGAGCTCTCTGAGGCTGCGGATGTTTTCCCGGCAGATCATGGCGTGACGGGTGCCGGTTCTGAAGACGCTGCTCCCGGTCTGGCCGGGGTGTATGGAAAGGACGTCCTGAATGTCATCGGGGAGCGTCGAAGAGAGGAAGAGGAAACTTTTCGGAGTCGACGTATCCAGCAGGGCGCCTTCTGCGGACAGGGGGGCCAGAAGGGCCTCCATCGCGGTAGCCGAGGCCAGTCTCGGGACGATGGCCTTGCGCAGTGCGGTCGTTACGGCTGCGAGGATTGCGACCCCCGCATGTTCCGGGAAGGGCGCGGAATCGTTTTCCGGCGGGGCGGATGTGAGGGATGGGGTGCCGCCAATGGCGGAAGAGACTACCTTGAGCGTGCCGCGTGTTCCGGTCACCTGGCCTTCGCTGTCGCTGAACGGGCAGGAGGACAGGATGACGGTCAGAGGGGAGCCTTGTGGGGTCATGATCCGGACGGGCGTGCCGGCGTGGGGTTGCAGGATGTCCACGGTGCCGCACAGGGCGCTGAAGGGGTGGCCGATCAGGGTGGTAGTGGGCTGTCCCAGCCATGTTTCGGGGGAAATCAGGATGATGCGGCCGCGGCTGTCGGTTTCGAAGACGAGATCGACAGCCTGATAGAGCAGGGAGCGCCAGCGTTCCCTGCTTTCGAGTGTGGACGCCAGCATGTTCCGCAGATCCTGCGGGGACCTCTCGGGGGAGGGGTTGTTCATGAACTGGGACAACAGGGCGCGCATATCAGGCAAGGGTGACATATCCCGCAGAGAACTCTTGGTCGGGCCAGTCGGTCAAAGCCCCATGTGTTTTCATAAGCGCGGCGAGTTAAGAAGTCATTAACAATACGCGGCCGGGGCCGGGTGTGTCCCGGGGCAAAGATGCGTTGACATGAAACGCCCGGAACCGCATGGTCCGGCGGATTTCTGCTTCTTCTTACCGGACCGACATGATGCCGAATGCACCCCTTCGTAATGCCATCGAAGCTCTCTGGGAGCGCCGTACGACTCTCAGCGCCCGTACGGAAGGCGAAGACCGCGACATCGTGGAAAAAGCCCTTGCCGCGCTTGATGCCGGCACCCTGCGGGTGGCCGAACCTTCCGAAAACGGCTGGACTGTTCATGAATGGCTGAAGAAGGCTGTCCTGCTTTCTTTCCGTCTGAATGACAGTCGCGTCATGGAGCGTGGTTGTGGTGGCGAGCCAGCGTTCGACAAGGTTCCGCTGAAGTTTGATGGCTGGGACCAGTTCCGCTTCGCCGAGGCCGGTTTCCGTGCTGTGCCGGGTGCAATCGTGCGCCGTTCCGCATTCATCGCGCCGAATGTGGTGCTGATGCCGAGCTTCGTGAATGTCGGCGCGCGCGTCGACAGCGGCACGATGATCGACACCTGGGCGACGGTCGGATCCTGCGCCCAGATCGGCAAGAACTGCCATATCAGCGGTGGTGCGGGCATTGGTGGTGTTCTGGAGCCGTTACAGGCTGCTCCGGTCATCATTGAAGATGACTGCTTCATTGGCGCGCGCTCGGAAGTGGCCGAGGGCGTGATCGTCGAGAAGGGTTCCGTCCTGTCGATGGGCGTATTCCTGGGGGCCTCCACGAAGATCGTGGACCGTGCGACGGGTGAGGTCTTCATGGGGCGGGTTCCGGCCTATTCCGTGGTTGTGCCGGGCACGCTGCCGCCGAAGGAGCCGGGTCTGCCGTCGCTGGCCTGTGCGGTGATCGTCAAGCGTGTGGATGAGCGGACGCGCTCCAAGACGTCCATCAACGATCTGCTGCGCGACTGATTTCGTGTCGGGATCATCGCTGCCGACCGATCCTGTGGCGCTGGCCCGGGATCTGCTGCGCTGTCCATCCGTGACCCCCGCTGATGGCGGGGCTCAGGCTCTGTTGGCGGGTGTGCTTGAGGGGATGGGGTTCGAGACGTTTCATCTGCCTTTCGGGCCGGTAGGGGCCCAGACCCCGAATCTGTATGCGCGGCTGGGCGATGGGCATCCTTCGCTCTGTTTTGCCGGGCATACGGATGTCGTGCCGCCGGGTGAGGGCTGGGCGCATGATCCGTTTGCGGCCGTGATTCAGGGTGACCGGCTTTATGGACGCGGGATTGCGGACATGAAGGGGGGCGTAGCCTGTTTCGTTGCGGCTGTTGCTCGGCGTCTGGAGCAGGGGGCTCTGAAAGGTTCCGTCTCGTTGCTGATTACGGGTGACGAGGAAGGCCCGGCGCATTTCGGGACGAAGCCGGTTATTGAATGGCTGGCTGAGCGGGATGAGCTTCCGGATTTCTGTCTGCTGGGAGAGCCGACGAACCCCGAGGCTCTGGGTGATGTCATCAAGATCGGGCGTCGTGGCAGCATGAATGCGGTTGTGACCGTGCATGGGACGCAGGGGCATGTGGCCTATCCCCATCTGGCGGATAATCCGGTCCATCGTCTTCTGGCGGCATTTTCCGAACTGACGGCACGGGAACTGGATGCAGGGAGCGAATGGTTTGCACCGTCTTCCCTCCAGGTCACGAGCATTGATGTCGGGAATGGTGCGACCAATGTCATTCCGGCGCAGGCTGTCGGACGGCTGAATATCCGGTTCAATGATCTGCACACCGGGGCCCATCTGACACGATGGATCGAGGATGTGGTCCGGCGTCATGCGCCCTCGGCGGATGTGCAGGTCTCCGTCAGTGGAGAGGCGTTCCTGACGCAGCCCGGGGATGCGGTGACGTGTCTGTCGGAGGCCGTGCGGACAGTGACGGGGCGGACGCCTCAACTGGATACGGGCGGGGGGACGTCGGACGCGCGGTTCATCTCGCAGTACTGCGAGGTTGCGGAATTCGGACTTGTGGGTGCGACCATGCACAAGCGTGACGAGCATGTGGAGCTTGGGACGCTGGAAGATCTGACGCGGATCTATCTGGCGTTCATGGAAGGATACGGATTGTGAGTTCCGGCCGGCCGGGTCCGTTGCCTCCCACCGGGAACATGGCCATTCCGCTGGGCGTGTGGCTGCTGGGGCGGGGGCGGTCCGAAGGGATCAACTGTTTCGCTCCGGGGGCGGGCGCGCTGTTTGCCGCGCTGGCGCCGACGGTTGCGCTTGCGGTCATTGGTGTGTGGATGGCGTTCCTGCTGCCCTCTGCAGAACGGATCATGGGGCTGGTGCGGGCTGTGGTGCCGCTGGTGTGCACGCTGGTGCAGCTTGTGGTGTCAGAGCTTTATGCAGGCGCCCTGAGCCGTAAGGGACTGTGGACGCGGTATGCCACGGCGTCTTTGTGGTGCGGCTGGCTGCCGCTGGTCATGCTGATCATGGCGCAGGGTGTGCTGCGTCTGGTGATGCCGGGGGCAGCGGCGTCCAGCCAGGCGATGGGGGGCCTCGCCTTCGGGGCGCAGTTCTATACGCTATGGCTGACCTGGTATGTGACGAAGGTCGGGCTTGTGACGACGGGGTGGCAGGCATTTGTCATGACCGTCCTGCAAACCCTGCCGGTGGCATTACTGCTCTGGGTGTTGTGGCTGCTGCCGCCGCATTACAATGCGGTTGTGGATCTGCTCGGGCTGTCGTCCTAGGAGCGGTTGAAGGGATTGTCGGGATAGCCGACATCCATCAGGCAGAGCCCCTCGGGAGGGGCTGTCTGCCCGGCCGCGCAGCGGTCTTTTGCTTCCAGAATTTCAATGATCTTTTCGACCGGCCACTGGCGTGAGCCGATCATCATCAGGGTGCCGGCCATGTTGCGGACCTGATGGTGCAGGAAGGAGCGTGCCTTCGTATCGATCATGACCAGTTCCCCATCGCGGTGGATGTTCAGGACGTCCAGCGTGCGGATGGGGCTTCGGGCCTGACAGGCGACGGCGCGGAAAGATGTGAAGTCATGCAGGCCGAGAAGGTGGTTCGCGGCCTGCTGCATGAGGGTTACGTCCAGCGGGCGCTTGATGTGCCAGACGCGGTTTTCCATCAGGCCCGGGCGGGCGGGGCGGTTGAGGATGGTGTAGCGGTAGCTGCGCCATGTGGCCGAGAAACGCGCGTTCCATTCGGGGCCGACCCTGGCTGCTTCCAGTACAACGACGCGGTGGGGCTTGAGGTGGTAGCTCATACCGTCTCGGATCTGCCGGGCGTCGATCGGGGCGTCATCCGGGAAATCGAGATGGATGACCATGCCTGCGGCGTGCACGCCAGCATCCGTGCGTCCAGCGGTGATGCTGGGGACGGCGCGGTTGCGGACCAGTTTCGAAGCGGCGGCTTCAATCAGGCCCTGAATGGAGGTGCCGTCGTTCTGTTTCTGCCAGCCGAGATAGCCGGTGCCGTCATATTCGATGCGCAGGGCCCAGCGGTTCCGAGCCGTGGGCTCGGCGGCGGGTTCAGCGAGAGGCTCCGCAGCCTGCGTATCAGACAAGGCGGGTGCCTTTCGGCACGGGCTGGCCGCGCAGGAAGTCGGAGGCGGACATCATGCTGCGGCCGGGTTTCTGCAGGCGGTCAATGCGCAGGGCTCCGGTGCCACAGGCGATGGTTAGGGCATCGTCCAGCGTTGTACCGGGGGAGGCGCTGTGGGTCTCGGTGGGCAGCGGGGCGGCTGCGCCGATTTTCACGACCACGCCGTCGAGCGTTGTGAAGGCGCCGGGCCAGGGGGTGAGGCCGCGGATCTGGCGGTCGATTTCTGGTGCGCTGCGCGTCCAGTCGATGCGGCCGTGGTCGCGGGTCAAGCGCTCGGCGTAGGTGACGCCGTCTTCGGGCTGCGGCACGGGTGTGGGCTGTTCGGCGAGCGCGCGGACGACCAGACGGCCGCCGATTTCGGACAGGCGGTCATGCAGCGTGCTGGCGGTGTCAGTCGCGCTGATGGGGGTGGCTTCTTCCAGCAGGACCGCGCCGGTGTCGAGGCCTTCATCCATCTGCATGATGGAGACGCCGCTCTGGGTGTCGCCTGCGACGATGGCAGACTGGATGGGCGACGCACCGCGCCAGCGGGGCAGGAGGCTGGCATGGATGTTCATGCACCCCAGACGCGGGGCGTCCAGCATCGCTTTTGGCAGGATGAGGCCATAGGCGGCGACCACGGCGGCATCGGCGTTCAGGGCGGCGAAGGCTTCGTGTTCGGCGGTGTCCCGACGGACGCGCGCAGGCGTGCGGACCTCGATTCCTGCGGCCTCAGCGGCTTCATGGACCGGCGAGCGGCGCAGCGCCTTGCCGCGTCCTGCCGGGCGGGGGGGCTGCGTATAGACCGCGACCACTTCGTGACCGGCATTGAGCAGGGCGTGCAGTGCCGGGACCGAGAAGTCCGGCGTTCCCATGAAAATCAGCCGCATCAGGAAATCAGCGCCTTCCGAGTTTCTGCTCTTTGGCGAGGCGGCGCATGATCATGTTGCGCTTGAGCGTCGAGAGGTGATCGACGAACAGGATGCCGTCGAGGTGGTCCATCTCATGCTGGATGCAGGTGGCGAGCAGGCCGGACGCGTCACGCTCGATCGTCTCGCCCGCGAGATTGCGGTAGCGCACGCGGATCGATTCGGGGCGGACGACTTCGGCATACTGGTTCGGCAGGGAAAGGCAGCCTTCCTCGCGGACGGCCATCTGCTCGGAATCCGTGACGATTTCCGGGTTGATCAGCAGCATGGGCTCGCGCGGGGCGTCTTCCTCGGCCACGTCCACCAGGGCGAAGCGCATGCCAAGCCCGACCTGTGGGGCGGCGAGGCCGATACCGGGGGCCTTGTACATGGCGGAAAACATGCCCGGAAGCTGCTCGCGGATGAAGGCGATGTCCTCGGGGCGCACGTCGCGGGTGACCTCCCGCAGCACGGGCTGGGGGGCGATCAGGATCGGGGTGGGCGGCACATTGTCGATGCCGGACAGGAAATCGAATTCGCTCATACCCTGCGATGTAGCGAGCGCGGGCGCCAAATGCCAGTCCCAATCCCGGGTTGGGATGGAGGCGGGACGCAGGTTCTGCGTCGTGTTGTGCGCGGGTATGCAGCGGGAGAGCTTGCATCCGCAGGCGGGGACACCATATCGTAGGGTCAGCCGGTTGCCGCATGATGGGACCGGTTCTGTTTTATGTCTCGCTCATGGAGGAGGCTTCGTCCTATGTCCGGTCGCCTGTTCACGTCCCCGATGTTCCTCGGTTTCGATCACCTCGAGCAGATGCTCGAGCGTGCCGCCAAATCGACGTCCGACGGGTATCCCCCTTACAATATCGAGCAGCTCAGCTCCACGGCCCTGCGCATCACGCTGGCTGTGGCGGGTTTCGTGATGGACGACCTGCAGATCACGCAGGAAGATAACCAGCTTGTGATCCGCGGACGTCAGGCGGATGATAGTCAGGGACGCATTTTCCTGCATCGCGGGATTGCGGCGCGGCAGTTCCACAAGGCGTTCGTGCTGGCGGAAGGCATCGAAATCGGTGGGGCATGGCTTGATAACGGCCTGTTGCATATCGATCTCCTGCGTCCGGAGCCGGAAGTGCGGGTCAAGCGGATTGCCATTTCGCAGGGGCGTCGCAGCCCGCCGCCGGGGTCGACGGTCCATCACGAGGTGGTGCCGCCTGTCGTGAAGGCCCGTCGAACCCCACGTCCGGCGCGTGACATCGACGACGAATAGTTCCGGTCGCATTTGTGCCGACCGCATTTTTTACAGACTGAACCCAAGGCCGGACGGCATGGACCGCTTCGGCTCCAGAAGGAACCTGACTTGAACAATCCCTTCGAAAACGGTGATCGTTCGGACGAAAAACTCCCTGCGGATCTGCGCCGCATCACGGGGCCGCAGCTCCTGACGCTGGGCATGTCCCATCTCGCCTATGTCAAATCCGTCATGCATGACGGGGAACTGGTCGTGGCCATCCATGCCGCTGACGGGACGCCGATGGCTGTCGCGGACGATGAGGAGAGCGCACTCGATGCGATCCTCGAACATGAGATGATTCCGACTCTGCTTCAGTAAAACCACCCGGAAGGTTTAGGCCCGTGAGCAAGAACGCCGATATTTCCCGTCATCTCGAAGAAGAGCGCCTTGCGGGCGTGGTTGTCCATAACGGGCTGGCTTATCTGGCCGGTCAGGTTGCGGATGATGCCAGCCTCGATACGGAAGGGCAGACGATCGATATCCTGCGCCAGATCGATTCACTTCTGGCGTCGTTGGGGACGGACAAGAGCCGGATCCTGTCGGTGCAGATTTTCCTGACGGATATCGGGGAGATTGGCGCGATGAACCGGGCCTGGGATGCGTGGCTGGATCCGTCGGCCAAGCCTGCGCGGGCGACGGTCGAAGCGAAGCTGGCTGTGCCGGAATGGCGCGTTGAGATGACAGCGGTTGCCGCGCTGAAATAATCGGCGTTTCCGGATTTTCCGGGAACAAAAAAGCCGCTCTTCCGGTTCGGGAAGGCGGCTTTTTTGGGTCCAGATGCCTGTGGTGCAGGACAGTTCTTTAGGGAGGTGACGATTTCTCGGGACGATCTGCGTCAAGGAAGTTCTGGACAGCCTGTGAGAATATTTCAGGCTGGTCCAGCATGATGAAGTGGAAACTGCCGTCGATCCGTCTGAAACGAACCTGTGGCGCTGCGGCGTAGACCATGTGGAAAAGCGTGTCGATCCGCGATGGGGGAACCTCATAAAGGGGGTCATACGCATAGACGACATCGACGGGGGCCGTGATGTGGCTGAGTTCGGGACGTAGATCGGTCGTCATCAGTTCATAGGTGGCATCCGCCACGGTCTTGCGATCTGAAGCGAGGAACGTTTTGAGCAGAGCGGGTCGGGCTGCTTCGGTTTTGGCGAGACGAGCGATGGTAGCGGTCTGGGAGGCTTCCATCTGCGCATCGGGCGTCGCAAGCAGAGCTGTCCGAAACGCTGTTGCGCGGGGTCTGGCTGTCTCGCTGGTAGCCGTGGGATCGAGCAGCAGGGTGTAAAAGGGCAGGGCATCGACGATCATGAGGCGACTGACCAGTCCCGGGTGACGCGCGCCCAGCATGAGCGCCACTTCACCGCCGAGGGAATGGCCAATGATGACTGGCGCCCTGATATGCCGGTGCTGGATGTAATCTGCGATTGCTTCGGCGGCAGACGCTGCGACCTGCGTGTTCTGGCCCGGTAGAGCGGGAGAACCGGCAAAGCCTGCCACCTGAACCAGATGAAGGCGGTGATGCTGGCGCAACCCGCTGGCGAGACCGCTCCAGACGTTGCGCGAGGAGGCCAGTCCGGGGATGAGGATAATATCCGGCCCGGCCCCTTCCACGGCGACCGAAATGTTCCCGTATGTCTGGACGGACGGCGGAGAAGAGACGGGGTGCGCTGGGGAGCTCAGTGGCATGGAGATGGCAATCAGGCCGGCTGCAAAAAGGGTTCGGACGTGCAGGGTGTTTTTCATGCTGTCACGGTTCCGGCTGGAAAATGTCTTCGATCCGCAGGCCGAAAACTCTTGCGATGGTGAATGCCAGGGGGAGGCTGGGGTCGTACCGGCCGTTCTCGATGGCATTGACGGTCTGGCGCGAGACCGACAGCGCTTCGGCCAGATCGCCCTGACTCCAGTCGCGCTCGCGCCTCAGTTCCCTGATCCGGTTGTCCATCAGTAGCGCCGTCGGGCAATCACAAGCCCCAGGCCCCAGAGGGTGCCCATGATGGGCCAGACCTGAAACGCCCGCAGGTGGGGAAGGCCCGCACCCTCGGCAAACCCCCAGGCGAACGTGATGAGGGCCGTTCCAAGGAAAGAGATCGCAATGGCGTCCAACTGGATGCGCCGTTGCATCTCGTCCATCCGCCACAACCCGCGCAGAATGGCCCATGCCGCGGCAAAGGCGCCGAGCATCGGCACCAGATTGATCAGCAGTCTGGGAATGCCTTCGGGGTGCAGCGCATGCTCCAGAGCCGCGGCAGCGATCAGCAGGCCCGCATAGAGTGCCAGCGCGCCACCGAGTTCGAAAAGATACTGTCTTGATCGAAACATGAGAGCCCTCCCTGTAAAGGTTCCTTTACTCAGGAGGGCTGTTTCATGTCAAGCATCCTTTACATGATGGGGAAAGTCCCGGACATGAAAGGGCAAGCTGTTCGCGATTGGATAATGACCGAAGACGTTCCCATGGTTGTCCTGCACGTCCCGAAAAAAGAGTGGCTGTCAGAAGGCCTTGCAGGACTGGAGAGATCAGTCCTGAAGTTCGGACTTGATTTTCCTGATTTCGGCTTCGAGGGCGTGGATGCGCTCCGGGTCTGATTTCTCAGCGCGGGCAAGGTCGCGTTCGACTTCTTTCAGGCGGTGTTCGAGTTTCTGCTGGGAGGGGAGTTTGTGGGACTGGCCGGTCATGGACTTACTTCCTTGTCAGGATCTGGGTGGCGAGGGCGGTAATGTCGGAACTTTCGATGCCTTCGGGATTGCGAAGGGCGCGTTTGGCGATTTCCTTCTGCTCCTCGGTCGCACCTTCAGCCCCCTTGAGAACGAAATGAGCCAGTTCCTCGACTTCGCCTTTCGTCAGCAGCTTGGGCTGACGGTGTGCCTTTTCGGCAAGATGATGCAGGCTTGAAGATTCGTGGGGGACGGGATCGTTGGACATGAGAAATATTCCTGTCAATTCAGCACCCATGACGGCTGCCGTCTGTCTGTTAAACATGGTTTGACACAAATAATTTTCAATGGAGATCCGGGAAATTAGTGTGTTCCGGCTCGTATCGGCGTGAGGAAAAGCCCTCTGGTTTCTCAGGATGTGCGGCGCAGTCTTTTGCGCTGACTGGATTTCGCGATGCCGAGACCTTCGCGATATTTGGCAACAGTGCGGCGCTGGATGGAGAAGCCTTCCTTTTGCAGAAGGGTTGTCAGAGCATCGTCTGACAGGACGGCGTCGCCTTCGGCGGCCACCAGCGCCTGAAGGCGATGCTGGATGGCGTGGGCGCTCTGGGTGGTGCCGTCTTCGGATGTGAGGGCGGTTGAGAAGAACATTTTCAGCGGGACGGTGCCGTGCGGGGTGTCGATGTATTTGCTGCTGACGATGCGGCTGACGCTGCTTTCGTGCAGTTCCGTTCGTTCAGCAATTTCGCGCATGGTCAGGGGGCGCAGGGCGATCGGGCCGTCGCGCAGGAAAGTGGCCTGATGCTGGACGATGGCGCGGCCGACAGTCAGGAGCGACTGTTTGCGGCTGTCTAGCGCACGGATCAGGGCCGTGGCTTCGGTGGCGTAGGCGAGAAGGGCTTTTCCAGCCTCCGTCTGGCTGTCGAGTTGCGCACGCATCGTGTCGTCGAGGCGGAGTTTCGGCAGCAGGCGCGTGTTGAGGGTCAGGCGGAAGCCGGTGCCATTGGGGCGGACGATCAGGTCGGGTTCGATGGGTGGCGCGGGGGGCGGCAGGTTGAGGCCGGGGCGTGGATCCAGCGCCTGGATTTCGGTGAGCATGTCCAGCAGGTCGTCCTGATCGAGGGCGCATTTTTCGCGCAGCCTGCGCCAGTCCCGTCGGGCGAGCAGATCCAGATTGTCGAGCAGGGTCTGCATCGCGGGATCGAGGCGATTGCGAACCCGAAGCTGAGCGGCCAGACATTCTTCGAGTGAGCGTGCGAAAAGACCCACGGGTTCGAGATACATGAGAGTCTGGCGGATCGCTTCGAGTTTCCGTGCGTCCACGCCGAGTTCTGTGGCGAGATCCGGAACGGAGACGGGCAGGCGGCCGGTTTCGTCGAGACAGTCCAGCAGGTGGATGGCAGCGTACTGCTCATCCGGGGCAATGGAGAGGCAGATCTGGAGGATCAGCTCGTCGCGGTCGGACGGGGGCGGGGCTGCCGCTTCCGGGCGTTCGGGCGCGGTGGTGAAGCGGTCCGGGTCATCGTCGTGGAAGTCGTCCGGAGACGGTGTCGGGTCGGGGACTGTGTCGCCGGGCTCCAGGATGAGGAGCGGGTTGGTTTCGCAGATCTGTCGGAGATGCTGGGCGAGATCGGTCTGCGTATATTGCAGCAGCGCAATCGCCTGACGCAACTGGGGCGTCATGACGAGAGACTGCGACTGACGCTGGATCAGGCCCGGGACAAGCATCCCGGCATGTTACAGCGAGAAATTCTCTCCGAGATAGACCCGGCGGACGTCTTCGTTCGCGACGATGGCTTCGGGGGTGCCTTCCATCAG
>NZ_JBDNYY010000027.1:0-19340 GCF_047722525.1 Gluconobacter sp. | reverse complement strand
TGGATGCCTGCGCGTATATCAACGCCGCCCTCCCGAACGAAGCGGAAGACGCCCCCTGGACAGTAACGGTGCATCGTCTTGCAGCGAGCGCTGCTGAGGCAGCGGAGAACCTTGAAAATCCCTCCGCAAGTGAGATTGCCCTATGGGCAGATGAGGCAATGAAAGTCCGCTAAGGGGGGGAAGCGGAAGGTCCGGTTTTGGGTGGATGAGCGTCATAGCTGACGCAGTGACAACTCGATATTTTGCTTGCCGCTCCTAAGTAAGTTCTGTTACGTATTACCGTTCGTAATACGGAGCTGAGCTCATGGAAACGGTTGTCGTTCGCAAACAGGGCAATTCTGTCGGTGTTACCCTTCCGGCGGAAACACGTATTCGCCTTGGTCTGGAGGTCGGACAGGAACTCACGCTGGTCGAAATGGCCGACGGAATCAAGCTCGTGAAACGCAATCTCAAGCTTGAACGCCAGATGCAGATGGCGCGCGAGACACTGCGTGACCAAGCTGACGTTCTGCAGGAACTGGCTAAGCGCTGATGGACGATACGCCTGAGTTTCTGGAGCCTGATGTAGTGCTGTTCATGCATGATCAGGCTCTGAGGGAATACGGCGGAACCCACGGGCTCAAAAGCGAAGATCTGCTGCACAGCGCGTTGGCCCGCGCAGAAAACCGCTGGCACTATGCGGAATCCGATCCGCCGGACACCGCGACTCTGGCTGCTGCCTACGCTTATGGCATTGCTCGCAATCATCCCTTCAACGACGCCAACAAGCGGACAGCCTGGAGTTGCTGCGTCCTTTTCCTGCGGCTGAACGGCATTCGTGTGCAGGTCGGCGCTCCGGAAGCTGTCGAAGCCATGGTAGCTCTTGCGTCTGGCGCAATGGAGGAAGATGCGTTCGCGATCTGGCTCCGGCAACATTTTCAAAACTAGTGATTCCACACTTTCGATATCGGACCAGATTTTCTCATGAGCACGCCCTCCCGGACCGCCTCCCTGTCCTTCATGATCTGGCAGGTCGCCGATCTTCTGCGCGGTGACTTCAGACCAGCAGAATACGGTCGGGTCATCCTGCCCTTTACCGTTCTGCGCCGCCTTGATGCCGTGCTGGCCCCAACCCGTGACAAGGTGCTGAAGGAAAAGGAGAAGTGGGAGAGTAAAAGCATCGACGCCATGCCTTTCATGGAGAAAGCCGCCGGTCTGAAGTTCGTGAATACGTCCGACTTCACTCTGAAAGGCGTGCTGGGCGATCCGGATAACCTGACCCAGAACCTCTCCGCCTATATCAACGCCTTTTCACCCGCCGCCCGTGACATCTTCGACCACTTCCGCTTCACCGAACAGACAGACCGTCTGGCAAAGGCCAACCTGCTCTATCTGGTGCTCGAAAAATTCGTCAGCTTCGACCTTAGCGATAAAACCGTCGATAACCACCAGATGGGGCAGGTGTTCGAGGAACTGATCCGCAAGTTCTCGGAAGCTTCCAATGAGACGGCCGGTGAGCACTTCACCCCGCGCGAAGTCATCAGGCTGATGGTGAACCTGATCTTTGCCGAGGATGACAGTCTGCTGACCCCCGGCAACGCCGCCGTCCGCACCATCTACGACCCGACGGCGGGCACCGGGGGTATGCTCTCCGTCGCGGAAGAGTTCCTGCTCGACCACAATCCGGACGCCCGTCTGACCATGTTCGGGCAGGAACTGAATCCGGAATCCTACGCCATCTGTAAGGCCGACATGCTGATCCGCAATCAGGATGTCAGCAACATTTGCCTCGGCAACACACTCTCCGATGACGAACTGGCGAACCACAAATTCGATTACATGCTCTCCAACCCGCCTTTTGGCGTGGAGTGGAAGAAAGTCGAGAAAGCCGTTCGGGCCGAGCATGAAAAGCTCGGTTATGACGGGCGCTTCGGCCCCGGCCTGCCACGCATCTCGGACGGCTCCATGCTGTTCCTGCTCCATCTCGTCCACAAGATGCGTCCCGCGAAGGACGGCGGCGCGCGCTTTGGCATCGTCCTGAACGGCTCGCCCCTGTTCACGGGCGCTGCCGGTTCCGGCGAGTCCGAAATCCGCCGCTTCGTTCTGGTCGAAGCCATCATCGCGCTGCCGACTGATATGTTCTTCAACACCGGCATCGCCACCTATGTCTGGGTGCTCACCAATCGCAAGCCAAAGAATCGCAAGGGCAAGGTGCAACTGATCGACGCTTCGTCCTTCTGGCAGAAAATGCGCAAAAGCCTCGGCTCCAAGCGCAAGGAAATGGGGGAGGACGACATTACCCTCGTCACGCGCCTGTTCCGGGACGCGCAGGAGGCGCAGCTTGCCACTATCACCGCCACAGATGGCACGCAGACGCGTGAGGTTGTGATGAAGGGCGCGGAACCACCGGAAGCCCCCGAAGGTGGCAAGGTCAGGCTCGCACCGCTGAGCCGCATCTTCCGGAACGAGGAGTTTGGTTATCAGACCATCACCGTGGAGCGCCCGCAGCGTGATGAGGATGGCAACATCGTCTTCGGCCAGCGTGGCAAGGCGAAGGGCAAGCCCATGCCCGACAGCAGCCTGCGCGATACGGAAAACGTGCCGCTGGATGAGGACACACGTGTTTATTTCAAGCGCGAAGTCCTGCCCCATGCGCCGGATGCGTGGATTGACGAGGACAAGACAAGGATCGGCTACGAAATTCCGTTCAACAGATATTTCTATGTGTTCGAGCCGCCGCGTCCGCTTGCGGAGATTGATGCGGATCTGAAAGAGGTGACTACGAAAATCATGGCGATGCTTGGGGAGCTTTCGGTATGAGTTTTCCGAAATATCCAGCTTATAAAGATAGCGGGGTTGAGTGGATCGGGGAGATTCCAGTTGGGTGGAGTATTAAACCATTTTGGACTTTGTTTCGACGTGTAAAGCGTAATGATCATGCAGAAAAGGAGCTGCTTTCTGTTTATAGAGACTACGGTGTGATACCAAAAAGTAGTCGCGATGATAATTTCAATAAGCCATCCGATGATCTGGCGGCGTACCAGCTTGTAAAAAAAAATGATCTTGTAATTAACAAGATGAAAGCGTGGCAAGGTTCTTGTGCTGTATCCAATTTCGAAGGCATAGTAAGCCCTGCCTATTTCGTTTTTTCTTCAATTAGCAATAATTTTGGAAAATTTATTCATTATTTGCTTAGGTGTGATTTATACATATCGTACTATTATTCTATATCTAAAGGTGTTCGCCCTAATCAATGGGACTTAGATCCAGAAACACATTCCAGAATGCCAGTTATTCTCCCCCCACTTCCAGAACAGCAGGCAATAGCCAGCTTTCTGGACCGTGAGTGCGGGAAGATTGACGCCTTGATTGCCGAACAGGAACGGCTGATTGCCCTCCTTGCGGAAAAGCGGCAGGCCGTCATCTCCCACGCCGTCACAAAAGGCCTGAACCCCAACGCCTCCATGAAGGACTCAGGCATCCCGTGGATCGGGATGGTGCCGGAAGGGTGGGAAGTTAAAAAGGTTTCTCATGATTTTACAGCAGAGAAAGGGAAAAATGGACAACTCCTAACAAAAGAATATTGTTCTGAAATTTCTGGTGATTTCCCCGTTTACAGTGGTCAAACGGAAAATAACGGAGTTATGGCATCCATAAATTCTTATGAATTTGATTTTGATAATGGTGTTATTTTTTCAACGACAGTTGGTGCTAAAGCCATGTCATTAAAATTCTTGTGCGGAAAGTTTAGTCTCTCTCAGAACTGCATGATAATTTTTCCAAAAAATAATATTATTCCTGAATATTCGTATTATGCATTCATGCCGTTATTTGATTATGAGCGAAGTTTGATCCCTGATCATATGCAGCCGTCTTTCAGAATATCTGATTTATATAATTTTTCTTATGTGATGCCTCCTTTTGATGAACAAATAATGATATTGAATTTTATTAAGAAAAAAGAAATGAAATTAACATCAACAGAGAGAGAGGTGCAGAGACAAATCACTCTCCTTAAAGAACGCCGCGCCGCTCTCATCTCCGCTGCCGTCACAGGTAAGATCGACGTTCGGGCTCAGAGCAAGGCCATCGCAGCATGATCGACACCAAAGGCCGCTCGCTGGAGCTTTTCTATATCGATGGTCATCCGGACGGTATGATCACCGCTGAACTCTTCAACTGGACGGGACATGTGTTCGTCACGCCTCGCACGCGCCTGACCGAAGCGCTCAGACGGGAGGAGGCCAGTTACGCCGGGGTCTATCTGCTGCTGGGCGAGAAGGACGGGCAGGACTTCGCCTATATTGGGGAAGCCGAAGATCTTGGTGTCAGGCTGAAACAGCACGCGGCGGCGAGTGACAAGGACTGGTGGGAGACCGCTGTTCTGGTCTCCGCCAGCGCGAACCGGCTGAACAAGGCGCATGTAAAGTATCTGGAAGCGCGGCTGATCGTCATGGCGCGTGAGATCGGACATACGCCGCTACATAACGGCAATTCTCCAAAGCTACCGAGTTTGACGGAGGCGGATATTGCCAAGATGGAGGCGTTTCTTGCCAGTCTGATGGTGGTACTGCCAGCTATTCGGGTGGATATGTTCATCCAGCGCAGCCGTCCGGCGGGGTCATCGCGGTCTGTTCCGGTCTTTGAAGCGTCGGAAGGAGAGAGGACCGATGCGGCGCCGGAGACTGTTCGGTTTGTCTTGCACAAGCCGCGCATTGATCTGACGGCAAAAGCTGTTTTTCAGGACGGCGAATTTATTGTTGAGGCCGGATCGCAGGCCCGGAGTGACTGGCAGAGAGAGGACAGCGCACAGGCTGGTTCCTATAAGCCGCTGCATGACGAACTGGTACGGTCTGGCATTCTGCAGATGGCAGGGACGCACCGGGTCTTCACAAAGGATTATGCTTTCAAAAGCCCGAGTGCAGCCGCTGCGGTTGTATTCGGTCATTCCGTAAGTGGCCCTGCGGCGTGGAAGCTGGAGAGCAACCCGGACATTTCGTTCCGGGATTGGCAGGCGCATCAGCTTGATGCCGTAACAGAAAAAGGCACCGGTGAATGACCGATCTTCACAAGGAGCACCATCTGGAATCCGAAATCTGCGATTATCTCGGACGCTCCGGCTGGCTCTATGAGGATGGCTCTGCCGCGCAGTATGACGTGGCGCAGGCCCTGTTTCCCGAAGATCTGCTGGCGTGGGTGCGCGAATGCGAGCCGGATGCGTGGGAGACGCTGGAGAAAACGCATGGGGCCTCGGCTGGTGCAGTTTTATGCCAGCGTGTGCGAGACGCGCTGAACACGCGGGGTGCGCTCATCGTCCTGCGAGATGGTCTGGACATTATCGGGCTGACAAAAACGCTGAAGATCTGTCAGTTCCGTCCGGCCCTGACGATGAATCCGCATTTGCAGTATCGTTATGACGCCAATCGCCTGCGCGTTGTGCGGCAGGTGCGTTATTCGGCCAGTAACGGCAATGAGCTGGATCTTGTTCTGTTTCTGAATGGCGTTCCGGTTGCGACCGCTGAGCTGAAATCAAACTACACTCAGTCAGTTCAGGATGCGGTGGAGCAGTATTGCACCGACCGACTACCGAAGCCGCCCGGCAAGCCTGCTGAGCCGCTGCTTTCGGTGCCGGGTGGTGCGGTCGTGCATTTTGCTGTCAGCAACAGTGACGTGATGATGTGCACCCATCTGGATGGCGCGCACAGCCGCTTCCTGCCGTTCAATCAGGGGAACGATGGTGGTGCAGGCAATCCCGGCACTACGGCGTATCTGTGGCGGGAGGTATGGCAGCCAGATTCATGGCTGGATATTCTTGGCCGTTACATCATTCCGGCAAAAAAGAGGGGGAAGATCACGGGCTGGATCTTTCCGCGCTATCATCAGCTTGCCGCCACACGGCTGCTGGTCTCCACCATTCTGAAGGAGGGGCCGGGGCAGCGTTATCTGATCCAGCACTCTGCCGGGTCGGGCAAGACAAACTCCATCGCGTGGACGGCGCATTTTCTGTCCGATCTGCATGACGCGCACAATCACAAGCTGTTCGATACTGTCATTGTGGTGTCGGACCGGACGGTTCTGGACCGGCAGCTTTCGGAAACCATCGAAAGTTTCGAGCGCACGCGCGGCGTGGTGGCGTCGATCTCCGGCAATGGGGGCAGCAAGAGTCAGGAGCTTGCGGCGGCTCTGCATGCTGGCAAGAAAATCATCATCTGCACGATTCAGACCTTTCCCTTCGCGCTGGAGGAAATCCGTCAGCTTGCGGCGACCGAGGGCAAGCATTTCGCGGTGATCGCAGATGAAGCCCATTCCTCGCAGACCGGGACATCGGCCAGCAAACTCAAGGCAGCTCTTTCATCTGGTGAACTGGCGGAACTTGCGGATGGTGGGGAGATCAGCACGGAAGACCTGCTGGCGGCGGAAATGGCGCAGCGGACTGCGGCAGACGCGGGAATTTCTTTTATTGCTTTCACGGCTACGCCAAAGGCCAAAACGCTGGAACTGTTCGGGCGGTTGCCGCATCCGGGTCTGCCCAAGGGCGAGGACAACAAGCCTGAGGCGTTCCATGTCTATTCCATGCGGCAGGCTATCGAGGAAGAATTCATCCTTGATGTGTTGCAGAATTATGTGTCCTGGAAACAGGCGTTTCGCCTGAGCCAGAACGGACAGATTCTGGATAACAAGGAAGTCGAGGCTTCGGAGGCAAAGAAAGCGCTGATGAAGTGGGTGCGCCTGCATCCCACCAACATCGCCGCGCGCGTGCAGATTGTGGTGGAGCATTTCCGCCAAAATGTGCAGCCTCTCCTTGGTGGCAAGGCACGAGCCATGGTCGTAACGGCCAGCCGCAAGGAGGCCGTGCGCTGGAAGCTCGCCATGGATCGCTACGTGAAGGAAAAGCATTATCCATTCGGGCTTCTTGCAGCATTCTCGGGCGAAGTGGATGACCCAGAAAGTGGCCCGGAGCCCTTTACGGAAAGCAATATCAACCCGGCACTCAAAGGGCGCGACCTGAGGGAAGTCTTTGCCGAAGATCCATGGCGGATTCTGATCGTGGCGAACAAGTTCCAGACGGGTTTCGATCAGCCATTGCTATGCGGCATGTATGTGGATCGTAAGCTCGGCGGGATTCAGGCTGTCCAGACGCTTTCGCGCCTGAACCGCTGCTATCCGGGCAAGGACATGACCTTCGTGGTCGACTTCGAGAATGATCCCGAAGACATCCTCAAGGCTTTCCAGCAATATTACACGAAGGCCGAACTAGCAGATCTCAGTGATCCGAACTGTGTGGTGAACCTGCGCCACAAACTGGACGATGCCGGGCTGTACGATCAGCCTGAAGTGGATCGGGTGGCTCATATCCTCGCAAACCCCAAAGCGTCACAGCAGCAGCTTGATGCGGCCATTGTGCCGGTCAGTTCTCGTGTGCTGGGCCGCTATCGTGAGGCGCGGAAAATCATTCAGGACGAACCGGAAGGCTCACAGGAATGGAAGGAAGCGAAGGAGCGCATTGACGGACTGGTTCAGTTCCGGAGTGATCTGGCATCTTACGTGCGGATGTATGAGTTTTTCAGTCAGATGCTGAACTACGGCAATCCGGATTATGAAAAACTGTACCTGTTCGCGAAAATGCTCTGGCCGCTGCTGAAGTTCGACCGTGAGCGTGAGACCATCGACACCACGACTTTGCGTCTGACGCATCACCGTATGAAGGACCTTGGCAAGCAGAAGCTTGGACTGAAGAACGAAGCCGGTGATGGGCTGGAGCCGATAAAGGAAGCCGGTTCGGGGCAACCGCAGAACAAAGTGAAGGTGCAGCTTTCCCGCATCATTGAGGCGATCAATGATCTGTTCCAAGGCGATCTGACGGATGGTGACAAGGTGGCGTTTGTCACAGGACTGGAAACCAAGCTAGCAGAATCAGAAAAACTGCGGGAGCAGGCAAAAGCCAACACAAAGGATCAGTTCGCCAACTCACCTGATCTTCAGGAAGAGGGGCTGAATGCGACCATCGAACTGATGGAGGCGCATGAAAAGATGGGCAAACAGATGCTGAACGATAACTCGCTGTTGCGTGCCGTTATTGCCGCTATCGTGAAGCAGGGTGGGCTATGGGAGGGGATGCAGGAATAACGATAGCCTACAACGAGCTAAGAACCGAGAATTTTTATGTTTCCGACTGTCCGCTTTCTGGACAAAGAAACAGGGTTTGATACGTCTGACATGAGGCGTAAGCAGTAGGTCTGCTTACGCCTTCATCTCGGTCACAAGCGGAGCTATTCGACTTTCCGGAAAGCGGACGTGAGGACCTTAACCTCGCCAAGCCTTGCGATTATCCGCATTGACGTGAGTTGCTGTTACAACCAGTGTCAAGAGCGAATATAATTGTAGTTTCTGGACTGATGACCGACCTTATTCGAGACCTCATTTTCCGCTGGCGGGCCGATTCGGCAGGCACCTATCAGAGCTGGTTTTTATGGGATGAGCGCCTCAAGAACTTCCGGTCTATTCGTCGCGGTCTGCAGCAGGTCGTTGCCGAGATTGCCGGTGGCACATTCGGGGTTGTCTATCGTGGCTCTTCGCTGGAAACGGTTGTTCATTCGATTGCTGAGCAGCGTCAGATATTCAAGGGAGCGGATCACGCTTTCTTGTGGAAGCCGAAGCTACGCATTCCCGATATCTACGAAAACTCTGCCAACCAGAAAGCATTCGGGCGGCTTCTTGATACCTGTCTGTGCTGCAATACCGAAGAGCATGTGGTCTCGGCCATTCATGCGATTGATGCCCGCAAGATAAAGGGACTGGGGCCAGCCGTCGCCAATCTGCTGTATTTCCTGCACCCCACAATCATGCCGCCTTTCAATACGGCGATCGTGAAGGGCTATAATGCCCTGACCGGATCAAAGGTGAAGCTGGGGCGTTGGGAGGAATATCTTGCCATGCGGCAGGGCATCCTGAAGCTGAATGCGACTTATCGTTCGCTGCTGTCCAATGATCTGGGCGCTATCGGAGGACTGCTGTTTGATCTCGGAAGCGGACGCTATACAGCGCCGCCTCTTGAGGATGACGAAACAGCGCGAAAACTCTGGGAAGCCGATCTTCACCAGGTGAGGGAGCAGAGCGCAAAAGAGGTCCGAATCCTCGCCGCGGAGCGGGAAACGGATCACACCCATACCGAAATTCAGGGCTGGCTTCGCGATCTGGGGCATTCTCTGGGTTACGATGTCTGGATTGCGGCCAATGATCGCAGTCGCCCATGGCAGGACGGCAAGCTGGGGGACGGCTGCCTGTCGGTTTTGCCAGGCTTCACGACGGAAACGCAGGGAGCAGAATCCGTGCGTCTGATCGATGTCCTGTGGTTGGACCGGGACAGCCACAGGATTGTTGCCGCCTTTGAGGTCGAGCATTCAACGACCATCTATTCAGGCATCGTGCGCATGCTGGATCTTGCTCTTGGGTCGGAGGCGCAGGCTCTGGAAGGACTGTTCCTTGTTGCTCCAGACAAGCGGGAAGCCGATGTGCGCGAACAGTTGAAGCGACCGGCCTTCAGCAGGATTGCCGATCTGAAAGTCCGGTATCTACCTTATGGGGCGCTGGAGAAGGATCGCGCAGCTATCGCCCGCTTTGGTCACGGACTGAAGCCTGTCCAGGCGATTTCGCATGCTTTGACACCGATCTGATGTTGTTATCGGCACAGGAGCAAAGATGCTAAACTTTTATCAGTCTCCAAGGAGAGCCCATTATAATCGTCGGGTTTGCAACGATGATAATCCGGCAAGACGGTGATGTCAGATACCACTCATAGTCAGGAAACACAGCAAGCGGTGATGATCCAGCCGCCTAGCGGCCTCACTGTGCTCTCCCTCCTGTCCATCCTGACAGGTGTCGTTGTCGGAGCAGTCTGTGGAACATTCCGGCTGTTACTGGAACATGCAGCGGGCTTGAGAACGGCGCTGGTGCTTGATGCCCCGCACCCGTTTCCCGCCGGTCTGATGATGATTGCGATCGGCAGTATAACGGCTTTCATCGCGGCCTGGATGGTCAGGCGACTGGCACCTCTGGCTTCTGGAAGCGGGATCCCTCATGTCGAGGCCGTTCTGGCCGGACTTGCAACACCTGCTTCCATCGGCCTGATCCCGGTCAAGTTCATCGGAGGATTGCTGGCCATCGGCGGGGGACTGGCGCTGGGGCGTGAGGGGCCGAGTGTGCAGATGGGCGCGACGGCCGCCAATACGATCGGTCGGCTGTTACGGCTGGGACCGGCGGATTGCCGGTCATTGCTGGCGGCTGGCGCCGGAGCTGGACTGGCGACGGCCTTCAATGCGCCGGGCGCTGGTGCGATCTTTGTTCTGGAAGAACTGGTCGGCAAATTCGAAGCGCGAACCGCCTGTTCCGCACTCGGCGCTTCCGTGTCCGCCATTCTTGTCGCCCGCGCGTTGCTGGGCGGTGATCCTGATTTCGGGGTGGCCGACAGTCCCATGGTCATCAGCGTTTCAACGCAGTTGCTGTTCTTGCTGACGGGGCTTGCGGTTGGCCTGCTCTCGGTCGTTTATAACCGGACAGTTCTGGCCACGTTACGGCTGGCTGAACGGATGAATGCCAGCGTGGAAATCCGGGCTGCGGTTATTGGCGCTATCGGTGGGTTGATCGTCTGGCTTACACCTCACCTTGCCGGTGGAGGCGACTGGATCACGCAAAGCGCCATCGACGGCACGCTGATCTGGACAGTCCTGCCAGGACTGTATGTCCTGCGTCTGGTCTTTGGCTCGATTTCATATGCCGCAGCAACGCCGGGTGGCCTCTTCGCTCCCATGCTGGCTCTGGGTGCTCTGGCGGGCCTGGGCTGCGGAGATCTGGCCCATGTTCTGGCGCCCACGCTGGCGGGGCGGACCACACCCTTTGTTGTGGTCGGTATGGCGGCGATGTTTGCGGGAGCGGTACGGGCACCTTTGACCGGGATCATTCTCGTGACGGAAATGACCAATACGCCCAGCCTGCTGCTTCCGCTGCTTTCGGGCAGTTTTGCCGCGATGTTCGTGGCCGACGGCATGGGTGAAGCGCCGATTTATCAGGCATTACGCACCCGCGCCGCGGCCAAAAAACGCTAGGCTCAGTCTTTCCCCCGACCAAGCCGAAGCGCGTTGGTCACAACCGTCACGGACGACAGAGCCATGGCCGCGCCGCCGATAACCGGGGAAAGAAGAAGTCCGCAGATCGGGTAGAGCACACCGGCGGCGATTGGAATGCCGATCCCGTTGAACAGGAAAGAGAAAGCCAGGTTCTGCCGGATGTTGCGCATGGTCGCATGGGCGAGCCGCCTCGCCCGGACCAGTGCTTCCAGACTGCCATGCGCCAGAGTGATCCCGGCGCTTTCGATTGCCACGTCGGTGCCGGTTCCCATCGCGATCCCGACGGATGCGGCCGCAAGAGCTGGAGCATCGTTCACGCCATCGCCCGTCATCGCGACATGTGCGCCCTGCGCCGTCAGGTGTTTGACGATATCAGCTTTGTCCTGTGGCTTCAGACCGGCATGGACTTCCGCGATATTTCCCGCCTGCGCCGCCACAACCTTCGCCGTCGCTTCGCTGTCACCCGTGAGCATGATGATCCGCAGACCATCGGCGTGGAGCGCCGCAAGAGAGGCCCGCGTATCCGCGCGGAGAGGGTCCGCCACGGCGATCAGCCCGGCAAGCCTGCCGTCTACCGCCACAAACATCACCCCGGCTCCGGCTTCACGATGCGCCGTCGCGCTAGATTCGACAGGGGACACATCAGCGCCGGCCTGCTTCAGACACTCGGCATTGCCCACAACGACGGCATGGCCCTCAACGCTGCCGCTCACGCCCAGTCCCGGTTGGGACGCGAAATGGGTAAGAACGCCAGGCTCCCCATGGCGGTCTTTCAGGCCCTGCACGATGGCCTGCGCCAGAGGGTGCTGTGAGCGTGTCTCCACAGAGGCGGCATAACGCAGCACATCGTTTTCCGGCCAGCCATTGGCTGCCTCCACGGCGATGAGCTTCGGGTGTCCTTCCGTCAGCGTGCCGGTCTTGTCCACAACCAGCGTATCCACCCTGTCGAGCGCCTGAAGCGCTTCGGCATTGCGGACCAGAACGCCCTCACGTGCACCCCGCCCCGTGCCGACCATGATTGACATGGGCGTGGCCAGTCCAAGCGCGCAGGGACAGGCGATGATCAGCACCGAGATGGCATTCAGAAGAGCATGCCCGAAACGCGGAGCCGGTCCGACGACGTACCATACGATGAAAGTCAGCACGGAAATGGCCAGCACCAGCGGGACGAACCATCCGGCCACCCGGTCGGCTACGGCCTGAATGGGCGCGCGGCTGCGCTGGGCTGAGGCAACCATCTTCACGATCCGCGCCAGCATGGTATCGCTGCCGACGGCCTGCGCTTCGATTTCGAGGCTGCCATTGCCGTTGATCGTCCCGCCGGTCACTGTGCTGCCGATCTTTTTGGCAACGGGCGCTGGCTCTCCGGTAATCATGGCTTCGTCAACGCTGGATGTGCCGTCGAGAACCCTGCCGTCGACAGGGATCGACTCTCCCGGCAGCACCCGCAGTCGGTCTCCGACCACGACAGCGTCCACGGCTATGTCTGTCGACTGCCCGCTCTCTCCGATACGGTGAGCCTGTTTTGGTGTGAGATCCAGCAGTGCGCGGATGGCATCACCGGTGGCGGCACGTGCACGGAGCTCCAGAACCTGTCCCAGCAGAACCAGCGCAACGACCACGCCCGCCGCCTCATAATAGACCGGCAGGGCTCCGTCGGGCATCCTGAAGCTGGCCGGAAACGCCCCCGGTGCGAGCGTCGCGGCCAGACTGTAGCCAAACGCGGCACCGACGCCGAACATGATCAGCGTGAACATGTTGAAGTGACCGGTCCGCAGTGAGGCTAGCCCACGCTGGAAGAAAGGCAGCCCCGCCCAGCAGACAATCGGAGTGGTCAGCGCAAGCCGAACCCAGGGAGACCATGAGCCCGGAACAAGGTGGAGACCAACATCGCCACCCATGGCGATGAGCATCAGTGGAACGGCGAGAAACACGGAGACGATCAGGCGATGTCTGAAATCATGCAGTTCGGGGTTTTCTGTTTCTGCTCCCGTCGGCTCCTCCGGCTCCAGCGCCATGCCACAGAGCGGGCAGTTGCCTGCGTGATCCTGCCGGATCTGCGGATGCATCGGGCAGGTCCAGATCGTCCCCGGCTTGCCCTCTCCGGCGGCGGAAGGCTGTTGCGGCGCATGATGGCAGTTCATGCCCCGCATGGAGGGCACCGTCTTTTCCTGCTCTTCCTTCACAGGTTCCAGCGTCATGCCGCATTTGGGGCATGTGCCGGGATGCGCCTCCCTGATCTCGGGGTGCATGGGACACGTCCACACCATGGGAGGTGCGCTATCAGTCTTGATGAAGGCTGCCGGATTGGCTTCAAATTTCTTCTCGCAATGTGCGCTGCAGAATGAATAGCTGTGCCCGTTATGCTCGCTCTTGAACCGGCTGGTAGCCGGATCAACCATCATGCCGCATACAGGATCGCGTATTTTCATGGGGACTGACGGGCTCGTCGGCATTGTTTCCGTCCTGACCGTGAGAGTTGAGAATTCTGGAGGCATCGGCAAGCCGCAGGAAAATGCGACGGCGTCATTTTACGATCTGATCCCGTGATGGGCGTGATCGAGTGTCTGAACAAGCATCAATAGCCTTCTCCAGTTCCCGGCGAAACACCTCAAAATCCACAGTCCGGGAAAACGCTTCGAGCTGATCGCCAAGCCCGCTCAGCCGGGCAAGCCGCTCTTCAACACCAAAAAATCCCGCCTGTTTCATCTTCCGTATCCCAATCAACGCACGAGAAATGGAATCACAGAGCAGACCTCAAAACTAGAGGGTTTTTCGAACCCTCCATCTGGCCGATCTGGTGTTTCTCGGTGCCCTTAATCGGACGGGAGAAAACCGCTATGCACGATATTCTCTTTGTCTCGGGTAAACATGGTATTTGCCGTTCCGCCGCAGGAAAATAGGGGAGGTCGTCGTATTTATGAACGCTGACAATCTGACAGGGCTTATCGGATATCTGAAACAGGATCAGTGGCAATCCTGTTTTGAAGAAGTGTTGGGTGAGCATCTGGGACCGGCTTTAGAGGCGGCGGATATCAGCTTCGAAGATCTGGGAGATATCCTAGGGCAGGGTGCGACAATGTCACTCTGGGGCTGTGCCTTCGAAGATTTCTTGGGACAGGACTGGGATAACGAAAATTTCGTTGAGGTTTATCTGAAACGACGGGGCTGGAAAGAAGGTCCACGTAAAAGCGCTTATATGCGGGGCCTCAAAGAGGCCGTCATGAGCCTGTATGAGGTTTCGCAGATCGTTCCGGGTCAAAGCATGATGGTGCGTGACCTGTTGCGGGGTGGTGATCCCGTTCTGGTGCATGAACGCTCAGCCACACAGTCCCTGAAACCCTGGGGACGCATCGCGGCACGTCTTGTTCCCGAAGATGGTAAAATGGTTTTGGCAGGAAGTCTGTTGGCGTATTCTCAGCAGGCTTGCGAAGATCTGGCTGAGAATTTACGCGAGGTTCTCAAGCGTAAGCGAGGTCAGGCTGAGTTTCCAAAGATCAAAACAGATGTGCTCCGCGATCTGGCTCCGGTCTTCACGCTGACATGGCTCTTTAGAACCATGGAAAACATGGTGAGCGCCTCCGAGCCACCCGTTCTGTTTAACGGCGATGGCGAAGACCTGGTCTTTCATGACGTGTGTTTTCCTCTCAGCAAGGGAAGCACCCAGAAGAGCATTGCCGAGGTTTTGAATACGATACCCTGTTTGCAGCATGCGGCGCGCATGATCTGGAATTGGACGCGTCAGGCTGGGGACCATGTTCCTGAGGGTCATTCTAAGGCCGGAGACAGCAAAGCTCAGTTTTTGAGCACGACGTTGGATGATGGTGGTCTTGTTCTGGGGACGCTGGAACTGAAAGGCCGTCAGCTGAGATTGCAGGTCAACTCAGAAACGCGGGCTGAGCAAGGCACGGCTTTACTCCGCAATGCCTTGGGAAGTCTGATTGGATCCCCTCTGACACAGATTATGACCGCTGAGCAGGCTTTAGAAGAACAGCGGACCTCTGGCCGAGGGGAGGTGCTTGAAGACGAGATCCCGCTCGAAGAAGAGGCGGAAGTTTTGGCTGCTGTTCTGAAGCAGCATTATCGCCGTGTTCTGGATGAAGTTGTTCCGGGGCTTGGGCATGTCACGCCGCGGCAGGCTGTTAAAACAGCGGCGGGGAAGAAGAAAGTCGCGGCTTGGTTGAAGCAGATTGAAGCCACGACAGCAGGCCTGGAGCGTGAGGGGGCAGGAGCCTCTTTTAGTTTCGACTGGATGTGGGAAGAGCTGGGTATCAAGGGGCTGCGGAAGTGACAGGCACTTCTGGCCAACAACACAACCAGTCGGACCAAAGTTGTGTTTTAGGCAGCCTCTCTATGAGAGACGCGGGGCTGATTTTAGGTGGGATAGTCGCGGCGTTGTTGTGCACGCCCATGACCGGTCATGCCGCTTCGTCTCGCTGTGATCCTGTTACCTATGGTGCACGGCATGATGGCCGCACCAATGACGGTCCGGCCATTCAACGTGCCATTACAGTCTGTAGCGAAGCAGGTGGAGGGATCGAAGAACCGTTGGTTGATGCGCTTGGCTCGTGATTTCAGGCTTTTGGCGATTTGATTGACGGTTTTTGGGGTAGCTTTTGATCTGCGTTTTGAACAGATCGGGGACTGCCCTCCCGCTGGATGACTACGCGCTCACGTTCATCCGCTCCAGGAAGAGAAAACGGCGCATATTATAGACGATATTGGCCAGCCCGATCCTCATGGTGGCCCGGGTGATACCGACAGTTCGGATGAATAGACCCATTTGCGATTTCTGATCGGCAAAGACGTGCTCGACGCGGGAGCGGATCACCGACTTCCCTGCATTCGATTTCTGGATATGCCGGGGCATCGGCTTGAGCTGCGGTTTTTTGCGATGAACCTTTGAGACAAAGCCCTGCTTTTCCATGAAGTCTTCATTGGCTTTTGAGCGATACGCTGTATCAGCCCAGACGCTTGAGGCCGTATTGGTTTTATCCAGCAGCCCCTCTCTCAATCGCGCACCATCACTGGCGGCGGCATCCGTCGTCTTCCATTTCCGGATGAACCGGTATTTCCGATCGATAGAAATGTGCGATTTATAGCCAAAGAACGGGATGGCGAGGTCACTGGATGGCATGGTTCCATCATCCTGCCGCTTTGCCTTCGTGAACTTCAGTCGTCCATCGCGCATGACGGTCCTTGTGCGCCAGCTTTGCCGGTTTGTCCTGCCAGTTCTGTGGGATCCGTCCCTCCCGAAGATCCGCTTTCTCTGCGTTGGTGTTCCGCTGCTTTGGAGCCGCCACCAGTGTGGCATCCAGGATCTGGCCTGACATCGGTAAATACCCGGCGTTGCGCAGGGTCGCATCAAAGCGGTTGAACAGCCCTTCGATCGCACCCGCCTGGGTCAGACGCTCGCGGAACAGCCAGACCGTTTTGGCATCCGGCACGCGGTCCGACAGCCCCAATCCCAGAAAGCGCATGAACGACAGGCGGTCGTTGATCAGATACTCTGTCCGTTCATCAGACAAATTGTTCAACGTCTGGATGACCAGAATTTTGAACATCAGCACCGGATCAAACGGCGGACGTCCGCCTTTACTTCCGTCTGAATAGGCCAGAGCCTTCTCCAGATCAGGGCGGAACACCTCAAAATCCACAGTCCGGGAAAAGGCCTCCAGCTGATCGCCAAGCCCGCTCAGCCGAGCAAGGCGCTCTTCAACATCAAAGAAACCAGGCTGCTTCATCTTCCACCATCCCCAATCAACGCCGAAGAAATGGAATCACACAGAACAGCTCAGAGCCAAGGGGTTTTTCGAACCCTCCATCTGTCTGATGAGCGGACAGAATATCTCATCAACGACCGCTTATCCTTCATGCGTTTCCTTGGCTTGGGGCTGTCGGACCGTGTGCCTGATGCCAAAACACTCTGGCTGTTTCGCGAGCGTCTGACCCAGGCGGGAGCGATCGAGGGTCTGTTCAATCGCTTTGATACAATCCTGCGCAGCGCTGGTTATCTGCCGATGTCAGGCCAGATCCTGGATGCCACACTGGTGGCGGCTCCAAAGCAGCGGAACACCAACGCAGAGAAAGCGGATCTTCGGGAGGGACGGATCCCACAGAACTGGCAGGACAAACCGGCAAAGCTGGCGCACAAGGACCGTCATGCGCGATGGACGACTGAAGTTCACGAAGGCAAAGCGGCAGGATGATGGAACCATGCCATCCAGTGACCTCGCCATCCCGTTCTTTGGCTATAAATCGCACATTTCTATCGATCGGAAATACCGGTTCATCCGGAAATGGAAAACAACGCATGCCGCCGCCAATGATGGTGCGCGATTGAAAGAGGGGCTGCTGGATAAAACCAACACGGCCTCAAGCGTCTGGGCAGACACTGCTTATCGCTCAAAAGCCAATGAAGACTTCATGGAAAAGCAGGGCTTTGTCTCAAAGGTTCATCGCAAAAAACCGCAGCTCAAGCCGATGCCCCGGCATATCCAGAAATCGAATGCAGGGAAGTCGGTGATCCGCTCCCGCGTCGAGCACGTCTTTGCCGATCAGAAATCGCAAATGGGTCTATTCATCCGAACTGTCGGTATCACCCGGGCCACCATGAGGATCGGTCTGGCCAATATTGTCTACAATATGCGCCGCTTCCTCTTCCTGGAGCGGATCAGTACCGCAGCATAGCAATCCAGAGGGTAACACCCACCGATCCGCTCAAAACGCAGATCAAAACCGACTCAAAGAACCGTCAATCAAAGCGCCCAAAAACTAAAATCACGGGCCAAGCACATCAATCAACGGTTCTTCGATCCCTCCATCTGTTGTAACACGGACCGGAAATCGCATTGACCTGTCAGGGGGAGTATCATGACCGAAAAGACATTTGAGGCCGTTGTTCTGGCAAAGCGTCCTGACGGAAGTATTGCGCCGGATGTTTTCGCGACAGTGGAACGTCCCTGGCCTGCGATAAAGGAGGGTGAGGTGCTGACACGCACACTCTTTGCTTCCGTCGATCCCTATATGCGGGGCATTCTCAACGAGGGGCGGACCTATCGTGAAGGACTGGCGGTTGGCGACATGATCCCTGGCGAAACCGTGGGACAGGTCATCCAGTCGAAGCATCCAGCCTTTCGTGGAGGCGAGATCGTTTCCGGTGCGTTTGGATGGGCGACTGTGCTGGCAACTCCCGGGGACAGGCTGGTCCGGGTTCCCGATGATGTGCCGCCTTCAACCTATCTTGGTGTGCTCGGTATGCCCGGGACAACCGCGTATTCGGGGATGAAGGACATCGGACAGCCCAAGGCAGGGGAAACGGTCGTTGTCTCTGCGGCGTCCGGTCCCGTAGGCGCAACAGCCGGACAGATAGCCAGAAGAGCAGGAGCGCGGGTGATCGGTATCGCGGGCGGCGTGAAGAAATGTGCGTGGGTCACGGAAATCGCCGGATTTGATGGATGCATCAATCATCATGAAAATCTCGACGAACAGCTTGACGCCCTCTGTCCTGACGGCGTCGATGTCTACTACGAGAACGTTGGGGGTGCAGTAGGCCAGGCTGTGATCAGGCGGTTACGTAATCATGCCCGGGTTCCGATCTGCGGTCTGGTCGCTGACTATAATGATCGCGACTATAGCGGGCTGGCGCATGCGCCCACGATCAGCGCGGCCATGCTGCTGTTTCGCAGAGCCCGCATCGAGGGCTTCATTGTCGGTGACCGGCCGGAGCGGTTTGCGGAATGGCGTGCTTTGGCAACTCCCTGGGTTCAGGAAGGATCTCTTGTTTATAAGGAACAGATTGTAAAGGGTCTGGATCAGGCCCCTCTCGCACTGGCTGGACAACTGAGTGGACAGAATTTCGGCAAACTTCTTGTGCAGGTTGCAGACGGTCCGACAAACCATGCCTGAGGGTCAACGGAGACAGAAAGCCTGTTTTTTGTGGTCAGTATGTGTAGTCGCTCTGGCCCTGATGCCTTGCGTGCCTGCGCAGGCAGCGGACAAAGCGTGGTGTTCGGTATCCGATCCGCAGGCTGCAGGGACTATGCCCGCGCTTCTTCGCCATCTGGAGGGTTCGAAAAACCCTCTGGTTTTGAGGGTGCCTTTGTGATTCCATTTCCCCCGAGTTGATTGGGGTATGGATCATGAAGCAGGCTGGTTTCTTTGATGTTGAAGAGAGGCTTGCCCGGCTGAGCGGGCTTGGCGATCAGCTGGAGGCCTTTTCCCGGACTGTGGATTTTG
>NZ_JBDNYY010000026.1:0-19348 GCF_047722525.1 Gluconobacter sp. | reverse complement strand
AGGGCAAAATGCACCATGCCCGTCCCCAGAATGGATGTTGCCAGCGTGATGATCCCGGTAATGACCGCCCGTCCCCCGATCAGGCGGTCCAGCTTTCCGTTGACGACACGATTCCCCTCGTCAACCTTTGTCTCCAGCAGCTTCATCTGATCCCGCAGAAACGAGATTTCCTGCCGCATTTCGGTACGCAGTTCCTCGTACCGATCCGACAGCCCTCCCGCGATCGTCTCCAGTCGCAGGACCCGGTCCTCGAGCATCCGAAGCGTATAAGCGCGTCTCTCATTTCCATCAGCCAGACTGATTGCCTGACTTTCCCCATCCGACATGCCGTCCCCCAAATAAAAAAAGCGCTCCCCGAGGGGAACGCTTTTGTGGCATTAAGCCATTAATATAGAAACAAACACGCGGTTTATCAACGAAAACCTGAAACCCGTCGTCAAGCACAGGCAAACCCGGCTTGGCCCTCTCAGCCGATAGGCGCATACTCACGCCCCATGACTGCTCCTCCGACAGAAACTCTCCTTGATCTGCGTGGTCTGGCCTGTCCGATGCCAGTCCTCAAGGCTAACCGTGCCCTTCGGGACATGCCGCCGGGTGCGAAGCTGCGCATCCTTGCGACGGACCGCGCCTCAGTGGCGGATTTCCAGTCCTACTGCCGCGAAACCGGTCATGCGCTCATCGCGTTCACAGACACCGCAGGCGTGCTCTCCTTCGTGATCCGGCGACGTGCAGAAACGTCACCGTCCTGAAGAAACTCCAGCGTTCCCATGGTCGGGGCTGGCAAAAACTGTCTTCTGCCTGTAATCCCCTCGCTACCTTGTTCCAAAGTGTGCCTTGAGGCTCTTCATGCCCGAACCCGTTGATGCCATGTCTTTTGAGGATGCCCTCTCCGAACTGGAGCGGATTGTCCGCGGCCTTGAAGGCGGGCAGATGAAGCTCGAGGACGCTATTTCCGCCTATGAACGCGGTGCTGCCCTGCGCAGACACTGTGACGCGAAGCTGGGAGAGGCCGAGATGCGTGTCCGCGCCATCGTTCAGAATGATGACGGCACGACAGGCACGGAGCCTCTTGCCGATACCGGAGAGTCCGGCCGATGAGTGCCCCTACCCCGTCTGTTTCCCTGAAGGACGCGCTCGCACGCGCCTGTTCCGAGATCGAAAACACGATCGACGCCCTGCTGCCCATGGTGCCGGGAGACGAGTCCGTTCTTCTCGATGCCATGCGTTATGCTGCCCTGGGCGGCGGCAAGCGTCTGCGTGGCTTCCTGGCCGTCGAAGTAGCAACCCTCTTCGGCGCCGACCGCAAGGCCGCCCTGCGTGTGGCCGCCTCGGTCGAACTGCTCCACGCCTATTCGCTGGTGCATGACGATCTTCCCTCCATGGATGACGACGACCTGCGACGCGGACGTCCTTCCACGCATAAGCAGTTTGACGAAGCCATCGCGATTCTGGCCGGTGACGCGCTGCAGACGCGTGCCTTCGAAATCCTCGTCGAACCCGAAACCAGCCCCAACGCGACCGTCCGCGCCAATCTGGCCCTTGCCCTTGCGCAGGCTTCCGGCTCTGCAGGGATGGTCGGCGGTCAGGTGATCGATATCCGTGGCGAAGGCCGTGCCCTGCCGCTGGATCACGTCCGCCGCCTGCACGCCCTGAAAACCGGTGCCCTCATCCGCTATGCCGCGGAGTCCGGCGCCATTCTGGCAGGTGTGGACGACGACCGTCGCGCGGCCATCGTGGCCTATGGCCGCGATCTCGGGACCGCCTTTCAGGTGGCCGATGATGTGCTGGATTCTACCGCCACCGCCGAGGAACTCGGCAAAACCGCTGGCAAGGACGAAGCCAGCGGCAAATCAACCTATGTCTCCCTGCTTGGCATTGACGGTGCCCGTGCCGAAGCCCGCCGTCTGAGCGACCGGGCCCGGGAGGCCCTTTCATCTTTCGGTGCACAGGCCGACGCCCTCAGGGCACTGGCAGATTATGTCGTCGAGCGCAGGAACTGATCCCATGAGCAAGAACTCCTCCACGATTCCCACCTATGGCCGTTATCCCGAACTGGATCGCGTCCGCTTCCCTGCCGACATGCGGAACCTGTCCGTTGACCAGCTCAAGCAGCTTGCCGACGAACTGCGCTCTGAAACCGTCGATGCCGTCTCCACCACGGGCGGCCATCTTGGTGCCTCTCTCGGCGTTGTCGAACTGACCGTCGCCCTGCACGCCGTTTTCAACACCCCGGACGACCGCATCATCTGGGACGTCGGACACCAGGCCTACCCGCACAAGATCCTGACAGGCCGCCGCGACCGCATCCGCACCCTGCGCCAGCCTGAGGGCCTGTCCGGCTTCACCCGCCGCGCGGAAAGCGAATACGATCCGTTCGGCGCCGCTCATTCCTCCACGTCCATCTCGGCTGGCCTCGGCATGGCTGTCGCGCATCACCTGCGCGCGGAAGAAGACCCGAGCTACCACGAACGCAACGTCATCGCTGTGATCGGTGACGGGTCGATCTCCGCAGGCATGGCCTATGAAGCCATGAACAACGCCGCCGTCGCAGGCCCCGGTGCAAACCGCCTGATCGTGGTGCTGAACGACAATGAAATGTCGATCGCCCCTCCGGTCGGTTCGATGTCGGACTACCTGTCGCGCCTGATGTCCTCGCGCCAGTTCTTCAGCCTGCGCGATCTCGCCGGCAAGGTCGCCAAGCGCCTTCCGGGCAAGATCGAGCGCACTGCCAAGCGCGCCGAGGAATATGCCCGCGGCATGATCACGGGCGGCACGCTGTTCGAAGAACTCGGCTTCTACTATGTCGGTCCGGTCAACGGCCACGACATGAGCCAGCTCGTGCCAATCCTGCGCAACCTGCGCGACGCCGACGATCAGGGCCCGATCCTGCTGCACATCATCACCGAGAAGGGCCGCGGCTATAAACCCGCCGAAGCCGCCGGTGACAAGTACCACGCCGTCAGCAAGTTCAACGTCGTCACGGGCGAGCAGAAGAAGGCCCCGGCCGGTCCGCCGAGCTACACGTCCATCTTCAGCCGCGAACTGATGCGCCGCGCCAAAACCGACGACAAGCTGGTGACGATCACCGCCGCCATGCCGTCCGGCACGGGTCTGAACGCTTTCGCCAAAGCCTATCCGGACCGCTTCTTCGACGTCGGCATCGCGGAGCAGCACGCTGTTACCTTCGCTGCAGGTATCGCATCCGAAGGTCTGCGTCCGTTCTGCGCGATCTACTCCACATTCCTGCAGCGCGCCTACGATCAGGTCGTCCATGACGTTGCCCTGCAGAACCTGCCGGTCCGCTTCGCCATCGACCGCGCCGGTCTGGTCGGTGCCGATGGCGCCACCCACGCCGGTGCCTTCGACCTGAACTATCTGTGCTGCCTGCCGAACATGGTCGTCATGGCGCCGTCCGATGAGATCGAACTCCTGCACGCCACGGCTACAGCCTGCGAGTATGATGCCGGCCCGATCGCCTTCCGCTACCCGCGTGGCAGCGGCATCGGTCTGGACCTCCCCGAAAAGGGTGAAGTCCTCGAAATCGGCAAGGGCCGCATCGTACGCGAAGCCCGTCGCGCACCGAATGCCCGTGGCGGTGTCGCCATCCTGTCGCTTGGGCCGCGTATGCACGAATCCCTGCGCGCAGCCGATCAGCTCGCGGCACAGGGCGTTCCCGTCACGGTCGCGGACGCCCGTTTCGCCAAGCCGATCGACAAAGCACTGGTCGAGGACCTCGCACGCCAGCACGAAGTCTTCATCACGCTGGAAGAAGGCGCCATTGGCGGCTTCAGCAGCCTGGTCGTTCAGCACCTGGCCGAGACCGGCCTGCTGGATCAGGTCAAGTTCCGTCCGATGGCCCTGCCGGATCGCTACATCGATCACAACACGCAGGACGCGCAGTACGAAGATGCTGGCCTGACCGCACCGCATATCGTGCGCACCGCGGCAGACGCCCTGGGCGTCGAAGTCGCCCAGCAGTCCGCCTGAACGACTGATGGCCAAACGCCGCGCCGACCAGCTCCTCGTTGACCGGGGGCTGGTCGAAAGCCGGACACGCGCACAGGCGCTGATCATGGCGGGCCTCGTCTATACGAGTGACCGCCGGATCGCGAAAGCCGGTGATCAGCTTCCCGAAGACGCTCCCCTCGCCCTCAAGGGGCAGGATCATCCCTGGGTATCGCGTGGCGGTCTCAAGCTGATCCACGCCATCGAGCATTTTGGGCTGGACCCGAAAGGCCGCGTCGCAATCGACGTCGGGGCCTCGACAGGCGGCTTCACGGACGTCCTGCTGACTAATGGCGCTGAAAAGGTTTACGCCGTCGATGTCGGGCATGGACAGCTTGCCTGGAAGATCCGCTCGGACGAGCGCGTTGTCGTCATGGAAAAGACAAACGCCCGCGCCCTGACGGCCGAACAGATTCCCGAACCCGCGGGGATCGTGGTCTGCGACGCAAGTTTCATCGGCCTGCGCACCGTCCTGCCCGCAGCCCTTGAACTGACGACCCCGGATGCCTGGGCCGTCGCCCTCATCAAACCGCAGTTCGAAGCAGGACGCGGCGAGGTCGGTGCAAAAGGCGTCGTCCGTGACCTGGCCGTCCACGAACGCGTCTGCGAAGAGATCCGGGAATGGTTCGCCGCCCTCCCCGGCTGGGAAGTTCTGGGAATCGAAGCCAGTCCCATTACGGGTCCTGAAGGCAATCGCGAGTTCCTGATTGCCGCGCGTCGGACGCCTGCTGCGAAACCTGAAGCCGCAGCCTGAGCGCGTCCATGCGTCTGGCAAACACGTCAGGCTCCCTGCGGGCCTGGGCCAGAACCAGTGCTCCCTGAATGCCACTGACGATGTCCTCCGCCAGATCGCGCGCCTCACGCTCCCCCCAGCCTGATCGCTGCAGAAACAGTCCCATCACCTCCTCCCATCGGATAAAATAGGTACGGATCTGACTGGAAAATGTATCTTCCGTTTCCAGCGCAAACAGCCCCATGAGACAGATCCGCCGCCCAGACTGGAAATAGGTCTCAACGCTTTCAAACATGCGCTGAAGGCCATGGTCAGGGCTGACAATCTCTTCCAGAGGCCGAAAGATTTCCTCTTCGAACCAGCGATGAACATGCGCCAGCACCTCGCGCGCCATCTGCTCCTTTCCATCCGGAAAAAAATTATAAAGGCTGCCTTTTCCCAGCCCTGTCGCTGCGGTCATTCGCCCCAGAGAAGCCCCCTCGTAGCCATGCCGGCGAAATACCTCGGCAATGTTTCCAAGCACGGCATCCCTGTTCCGACGCACCATTGCACTCAGAGCCCCAGTTCCGTCAGCCCCGGATGGTCCGCTGGCCTGACAGGACCCTCCCAGCGGAAAAGGCGCTCCTCTTCCCGGATCGACACGTCATTGATGCTGGCATGCCGTACAGCCATCAGACCAGCCGCATCGAACTCCCAGTTTTCGTTCCCATAAGACCGCCACCACAGGCCAGCCGCATCCTGCCATTCATAAGCGAACCGCACAGCGATACGGTTATCCTCAAACGCCCAGAGTTCCTTGATGAGACGATACGTCCCCTCACGACGCCATTTATCTGTCAGGAAGCGAACGATTTCCGTGCGTCCCCGAATAAAGGCATCCCGGTTCCGCCAGCGACTGTCTTCCGTGTAGGCCAGCGCAACCCAAGCAGGATCCTGCCCGTTCCAGGCATCCTCAGCAGCGCGGACCTTTCGGATTGCAGCCTCACGAGTGAACGGTGGGACGGGTGCACGTGTGGCCATGACTTCTGCTTCCAGTCAAAGAAGGACAACCTCGACTTTGTACCGATTGGTACAAATAATCCAGTCCCTATTTGGAAATCTCCCTCCAGACCATGCCGCTGATTCCCACTTTCCCTTGGAAATCCGCCTCCGCTCCGTGCTATGGCTCCGCCGCCATGACAGCCCTGACCCATCCCGATATCCGCCCCCGAATCAACTCCGTCGCCTCTGACGACCTGAACGCTGCCGAACGCGAACGCATCCACGCGAAATCCGCCCTGTTCGCGCCGCCCGAAGCGCGACTGGCCGACGGACGCCGCGATCTGGTGGGTCTGTCACGCGAAGAACTGGCCGCGCTGATGACGGAAATCGGCGAGAAGCCTTTCCGCGCCAAGCAACTCTGGCACTGGATCTACCATCAGGGCGCGACCGATTTTTCGGCAATGACGACCATCGCCAAACCCATGCAGGCCAAGCTTGCCGAGCATTTCGTCGTCAGCCGCCCCACGACCGCAACCGAACAGACCTCCGTGGACGCGACGCGCAAGTTCCTCTTCCGCTTCCGTGACGGTCAGGAAGCCGAAACCGTCTATATTCCGGATCGTCGGGAAGACCGCGGCGCCGTCTGCATTTCCTCGCAGGTCGGCTGCACCCTGTCGTGCACCTTCTGCCACACAGGCACCCAGAAACTCGTCCGCAACCTCGGGCCGGCCGAAATCGTAGGCCAGTTCATGGCCGCGCGGGACAGCTACGGCGAATGGCCCAGCCCGAGCGCGGACATGCCGCGCTACCTGTCCACCATCGTCCTGATGGGCATGGGCGAGCCCCTCTACAATTATGAAAACGTCGCGAAGGCCATGCGGATCATCATGGACGGCGAAGGGATTGCCCTGTCCCGCCGTCGCATCACGCTCTCGACCTCCGGCGTGGTCCCGATGATGGACCGCTGCGGCGAAGAACTTGGCATCAACCTCGCCATCTCCCTGCACGCCGTGACGAACGAACTGCGCGACCAGATCGTGCCGCTCAACCGCAAATACCCGATCGAAGAGCTGATTGCCGCCTGCCGCCGCTATCCGGCCGCGTCCAATTCCCGGCGCATCACCTTCGAATACATCATGCTCCGTGGCGTGAACGACAGCGAAGCCGATGCCCGCGAGCTCGTACGTCTGATCCGCGACCTGCCCGCCAAGGTGAACCTCATCCCGTTCAATCCCTGGCCCGGCTCGGATTTCCAGCCCTCAACCCGCCAGCAGCTCGCGAAATTCGCCAATATCGTGATGGACGCTGGCTTCGCCTCTCCCATCCGCACGCCACGCGGTCAGGACATCCTCGCAGCCTGCGGTCAGCTGAAGACCGAAAGCGAACGTCAGCGCCGGTCCACCACCCCCGACGCCTGACATTCGCCCGGTTTCCCTCTTCTCCCCAAGATGCTAGAAACGCTTCTCAAACGAAACACACCAAGGACCACGCAGTTATGAGCGCCCACCAGGACGTCAAGAAAGTTGTGCTCGCCTATTCTGGCGGCCTGGACACTTCGGTTATCCTCCGCTGGCTCCAGAAGACCTATAACTGCGAGGTCGTCACCTTCACCGCCGATCTCGGTCAGGGCGAAGAGCTGGAACCGGCCCGCAAAAAGGCCGAGATGTTCGGCGTCAAGGAGATTTTCGTCGAGGATCTGCGCGAGACCTTCGTCAAGGATTTCGTGTTCCCGATGTTTCGGGCCAACACGCTCTACGAAGGCCAGTACCTGCTGGGCACGTCCATCGCCCGCCCGCTGATCGCCCAGCGCCAGATCGAGATCGCCGAAGCCGTCGGCGCCGACGCCGTGGCCCATGGCGCAACCGGCAAGGGCAACGACCAGGTCCGTTTCGAACTGGGCTACTATTCGCTCAAGCCGGACGTGAAGGTCATCGCACCGTGGCGCGAGTGGGACCTGACGTCCCGCACGAAGCTCCTCGCCTTCGCTGAAGAGAACCAGATCCCGGTCACGAAGGACAAGCGCGGCGAAGCTCCGTTCTCCGTGGACGCGAACCTTCTGCACTCCTCTTCCGAAGGCAAGCTGCTCGAAGATCCGTCGATCGGTGCCGAGGAAATCGTCTTCCAGCGTACGATCTCGCCGGAAGCCGCTCCTGACGTCGCAACCGAAATCGCCATCGACTTCGTCAGCGGTGATCCGGTCGCCATCAACGGCGTCGAAATGACCCCGGCGACCCTGCTCACCCGCCTGAATGAACTGGGCCGTGACAACGGCATCGGGCGTCTCGACATCGTGGAGAACCGCTTCGTGGGCATGAAGTCCCGCGGCATCTACGAAACGCCGGGCGGCACGATCCTGCTAGCCGCACACCGCTCGATCGAGAGCATCACGCTCGACCGCGAAGCTGCCCATCTCAAGGACAGCATCATGCCGCGCTATGCCGAGATCATCTATAACGGCTTCTGGTTCTCGCCGGAGCGCCGGATGCTTCAGGCCCTGATCGACACCAGCCAGCATTCCGTGACGGGCCGTGTCCGCATGCGCCTGTACAAGGGCAACGTGACGTGCGTGGGTCGTGAAAGCCCGCACAGCCTGTATGATACCCGTGTCGTGACTTTCGAGGACGACGAAGGCGCCTATAATCAGCAGGATGCCCAGGGCTTCATCAAGCTCAACGCCCTGCGCCTGCGTCTGGGCGGCCAGATCGGCCGTCGTGGCGGCACGCTCTGATTTCTCAACAGACTCCCCGGGGGACCATGACCAGTCTGATCCGTCTTACATCCGCTTTCGCCCTGTGTGGCGCCCTCGCCCTGACAGGGTGCGCCGGTGGCCACAAGCATGTGGATGACTCCGACCTGACGCCCGAGCAGTTCATGGCAAAAATCCATGCGACCCCGGGTATCAAGACCCTGCCGGACGGCCTGTCCTACAAGGTTCTCCAGTCGGGGCCCAAGGATGGTGACAGCCCTCATCACGGCTCCACCATCATGGTCATCTACGAAGGACGTCTCCCGGACGGCGGCATCTTCGACAGCTCCGACCAGCATGGCAGCGGCGCCTATATGGAAATGCCGCTCGACGGTCTCGTACAGGGCTGGCTCGAAGCCCTGCCCATGATGCATGTCGGTGACGAATGGATGCTCTACCTTCCGCCAAATCTTGGCTATGGCAAGCGCTCCATGGGCATCATCCCGCCCAACAGCCCCCTGATCTTCAAGATCCGTCTCCTGGGCGTCAATAACGGCGGCGGCAGCCAGCAGTAAGGCCGCTTCCCCCTTCCGGATCAGTCCTCTCAGGGCCTGTCCGGAAGGGTCCAGTGCGCATCACAGCGCGCTTCATAAAGCTCCTGATCGCCCGTCTCCAGCAGATGGCCGGTCTCATGGGTCTTCGCGGTCCAGGCCGCAGGCGCCCCACAGACATGACAGCGGGCCGTCAGGGCAATGACCTCGTCCGCTTCCTCCATCAGTCGTGTCATGACGTCAAACGGCACACGCCGGTAATCGGTATCCAGCCCCCCGACCGTCACATCCGCACCACATGCACGCACAGCCCGGATATCCTGAACGATATCGCCCCGGTAATGCGGCGCGACCCAGAACTGCCCTTCATCCAGAACGATATGGCGGTAGCGATCCGCGTCCTCGGGCCAGGCATTCGCAGACACAGCGGCAAGATGTGATCCGTCCCGACTCACAAGCTCGGAACCGTCCCGGGTATCAAAGCCCGGCTTGAGCGCCAGAACGTCTGTCTTGCTTTTCGCAGCGGCAATCAGATGCGCGGATTTGCCCGCAAACATGGGCCCCACATACACTACAAGACGGCCTCTGACGGTCATGGTATCTCCTTCCGATAGCGCCATGAGCCCTATTCCGAGCGTTTTGCCAAGCCCGGCCTTGCTGAAACGCCTCCGAAAATGCCACAACGACAGTGTGATCAGAATTGACCCCGCTGTCCGGCTTCCCCTGTTTCTCGCCATTTCCATGGTGATTGTCTTCGTGATCGGCCATGCCTGGGAAAATCGTGTTCAGGCTCCGCGCGAATACTCCAATGAATGCAGTATCTGCCATCACGGCGGCCACGGTCAGGTCTCTGAAATCGCCCCCATTTTCGGACGTGTCGGCCCGATAGCCGAAACCCCTGCCGGCCATCATTATCTCGTCGATGTCCTGCTTTACGGGCTGGACGGCTCCATCACGGCTGGCGGCGGCCATTACAACGGCGCCATGCCGTCCTTCCAGCGCCTGCCCGACGACGAAATCGCGCGGATCCTGACCTTCGTCGCGAGTCAGGAAATGTCCGGCAACGCACCGACCTTCACTGCCGCAGACATTGCCGCCGCCCGCACGCATCCGATGTCCGCATCGGAGGTTCTGCAGGAACGGCAGAAGCTGGACCTCCAGACACCCGTCCGATGAACCGCGTCATCCTTCCCCTTCCCTGATTTTTTCAGAAACTGAAGACTGAATTCATGCAGCGCGTATTTTCCGGCATCCAGCCAACCGGCATTCCCCATCTGGGCAACTATCTCGGAGCAATCCGCAACTGGGTCACGCTGCAGGCAGATCATGACTGCGTCTTCTGCCTGGTGGACCTGCATTCCATCACCATGCCCTGGGACCCGCAGACCCTCCGCGAACAGACACTGGGATCAACCGCCTGCCTCCTCGCAGCCGGTATCGAACCCACCCGCCTGTACAACCAGTCCGCCGTCAGTGCCCATGCCCGTCTCGGCTGGATCTTCAACTGCGTTTCCCGCCTCGGCTGGCTGAACCGCATGACCCAGTTCAAGGACAAAGCCGGCAAGAACCGCGAAAACCATTCGGCTGGGCTCTATGTCTATCCGAACCTGATGGCCGCCGACATCCTGGCCTTCCACGCAACCCGCGTCCCTGTCGGCGAAGACCAGCGCCAGCATATCGAACTGACCAACGATATCGCCCAGAAGTTCAATCACGACATGGGCGTGGAGTTCTTCCCGCAGGTCGAGGCTTTCATCCCACCCGCCGCTGCCCGCGTCATGAGCCTGCGCGATGGCAGCAAGAAAATGTCCAAATCCGATCCGTCAGAACAGAGCCGCATCGTCCTGACCGACACCGCTGATGACATCGCCCTGAAAATCCGCCGCGCCAAGACCGACTCCGAACCACTCCCCGGCGAAATGGACGGCCTGAGCGAGCGCCCAGAAGCCCGCAATCTTGTCTCGATCTATGCCGCGATGTCGGATGAAACGCCGGCCGCCGTTCTCAGCCGTTTCAGCGGCCAGGGTTTCGGTCCATTCAAGAATGCCCTTGCGGATCTTCTGGTGGAGCGTCTGGCCCCGGTTGCCACTGAAACGCAGCGCCTGCTTCAGGACGAGGCGCATCTCCTGTCAGTCCTGCGCGCCGGCGCCGAACGCGCCAACAGCATCTCCGAACCGATCGTTCAGGAAGCCGAACGCCTCGTCGGCTTCCTGCGCTAGGGTCTCAGCGTTTGGACGACCGGGAAACCGGCTCGTTCAGAAGATCCATGATCTCGGCCGCCGCGGCATCCGCAGGCGTCCCGACAGGTGGCGAGAGCATGTCGAGCACGTCGGCAAACGCCATGCGCTGCTTCTCGGCCATCTGCGGATCGCTCAGCAGCTTCGAAACCATCTCGGCAAGTTTCTTCGGCGTACAGTTTTCCTGAAGCAGTTCGGGCACGACCTCCCGTCCTGCCAGCAGATTGACCATCGCCACATGCGGGACCTTGATCAGACGACGCGCAATCGTCGCCGTCACCGGATTGACGCGATACGTCACCGCCATTGGCACATTGCCCATCGCCAGTTCCAGCGTGGACGTCCCTGACTTGGTCAGCGCACACTGCGCCGCCGCAAAGGCATCATGCTTGTCATGAATGTCGGTGACGATATGCGGCTGGATCGGCCATTTCCGGATCAGATGACGGATGGTCGGCGCAATCACGGGCGCAACCGGAATAACCGGACAGATATCCGGATACTGCACCCGCAGGATATCCAGCATCTTGCGGAAAGCCGGCAGAAGCCGGGGCGCTTCCGAACGCCGGCTTCCCGGCATCAGGATCACGACCGGCGCATGAGCCGGAATATTGTGCCGCAGCCGGAACCGCTGGCCGTCCCCGTTCCGAACACCTGACTGAAGGACCGGATGGCCGACAAAGCGCCCTTCCAGCCCGCGCTGGGAAAACCATTCAGGCTCGAATGGCAGTAGACACAGAAGCCGGTCCCACAGTCCCGGGAACTCCTTGACGCGTTTTTCGCGCCACGCCCAGACCTGCGGTGCAACGTAGTGAACGCGCTTGATCCCCGAACGCTCGATTTTCTGTAACAGTCGCAGGGTAAAACCCGGACTGTCGATCGTCACGACCAAATCGGGCTTGCGCAGTTCGATATCCTGCACGGCTTCCAGTAACCGCTGCGACAAATGGCGCAGACGGGGCACGACTTCGACCAGCCCCATGACTGCCAGATCGCTCATAGGAAACAGGCTGTGCAGCCCGAGCGCTTCCATACGGCCGCCGCCGACCCCGGCAAACACCAGCGACGGATCCTGCGCATGAAGCGCCTGCATCAGACGTGCGCCAATCACGTCTCCGCTGGCCTCACCTGCCAGAATCCAGATCACCCGCCCGTAACGGGGCAAGGGCGTGGTCTTTTGGGAAGGATCCCCTGAAGACTGTCCGTCAGATCCGGATTCTGGAAGAGAGTTCATCGACGCAGCACAGCCCCTGTTGCCTTGAGAACAGCAGCTTCCACCGATTTGGAAACCGCTTCAAGCTGCGTATCCGTAAGACTCTCGGTCTGTGGCTGCAAGACCACTTCCACACCAAGAGAACGATGGCCCTCCGGCAGACTACCGCCTTCGAACACGTCAAACAGCCGGACATCCTGCACCAGATTGCGATCCGCCATCCGCACGGCCTTCAGAACAGCCTGGATTTCCACATCCGGACCCGCCACGAAAGCGAAGTCACGCCGGACAGGCTGCAACGGCGACAGCACAGGTGCCGAGCGACGTTTGACTTTCGGCTGGGGCACCTGATCCAGATAGACCTCGAAGGCCACCACAGTCCCACTCAATCCGAGCGCCCGCGCCACACGCGGATGCAGTTCACCAAAACTGCCCAGAACCATTTTCGGTCCCTGTCGCACCTGACCCGACCGACCCGGATGATAGAATCCCGGAGCATCCGCCGTCACGGACAGCGCCGCTTCCGGCACACCCAATGCCACAAGTGCCGCACAGAGATCCGCCTTCGCGTCCCACAGGGTCGCTTCGCGCGCCGCGATACCCGGTTCACGCGCCGTCAGACCGGCCCGCAGACCCGCCAGACGCAGATGCTGCCCGGTTGCATCAAAGCTCGGTCCGACCTCGAACAACGCTCCCTCACCCGACAGCCCAAGCCCGCGGGCGAGATTACGCGAAAGCGCCCGCGCCAGATTGATCAGCGGCGTCGGACGAAGCTGATCCAGATCCGTGGCAATCGGGTTCAGCAGATGCTGCGCTTCCGGCACCTCCCCGAACAGCGCCGCATCATCCTGCGCCACGAACGAGAACCCGACCGTCTCCGTCAGCCCACGAGCCGCACAGACCCGCCGCAGCAGAGCCGCACGGGCCTGAAGGGGCGTCACGGCCGGAGCCGGAACAACCGTCGCCTGCGGCAGTGCCACCGCCGGAACATTATCCAGCCCATAAAGCCGCAGCACTTCCTCAAGCAGGTCGCATTCCGCTTCCATGGCCTGAACACGGCTGGCAGCCCTGATGGCCACATCTTCGTCCAGCGTCGGGGCCTGCGCCAGAACCTGCCCGGAGGCAACGTCATTACGCCAGGACGGCACAAGGAACGTTGCAGCCTCGTCCGAGCGCTCCCTTACTTCGAAACCCAGATGCTCCAGAGAGCGCACGGCATCCTCAGCCTCAATGTCCACGCCACCCAGCGTCTTCAGACGCTCGAAACGCAGCGTCGCCGTCCGCTTCCAGTCCGGCAGGGCGCCGGCTTCGGTGATCTCGCTCACCTCACCGCCACACAGATCCCGGATCATGGTCGTCGCGGCCTCAAGTCCGTTAAGAACCTGCGCCGGATCGATCCCACGCTCGAAACGCTGCCGCGCATCGGTATGAATGGCCAGCCGACGCCCCGTCAGCGCAATCCTCACAGGATCGAACAGAGCGGATTCCACGAACACATCGGTCGTGTTCTCGTCCACACCACTGTTCTCACCGCCGATCAGACCGGCAAGCGACTGCACACCAGCCTCATCAACGATGACCATATCCTCGGTCCCGAGCACATATTCGCGCCCATCAAGACCCGTAAACGTCTCGCGGGCCGCATGCGTCACCGTCAGCGTATCGCCCTTAAGTTTTGCAATATCAAAGACATGCAGCGGGCGACCGAGATCGTATGTGAGGTAGTTCGTCACATCAACGAGCGCGGAAATCGGCTTGACCCCGACTGATTCCAGACGGCGTTGCAGCCAGTCCGGGCTCGGCCCGTTCTTCACACCCCGGATGACACGCCCGACTATATACGGACAGGCCGGATGCTCGGTCTTCCATGTCAGCGCAGACGGGAAATCGCCCTCCACCGCTTCCGTAAGCCAGGGCTTCAGTCGGCCGATGCCAGCGGCGGCCAGATCCCGCGCAATCCCGCGAATGCTCAGCGCATCACCCCGGTTGGGCGTAATCGCGATCTCAATGACCGGATCATCCAGTTCCGCATAGGCCGCATAGGATTCCCCGATCGGCGCCGCTTCGGAAAGCTCGGCAATGCCATTGCTTTCCTCACCGATCCCCAGTTCACGCAGGGAGCAGAGCATGCCGCCACTGTCCTGCCCGCGGATCTTGCCCTTCTTGATGGTGATGTCGAGCCCCGGGATATAGGTTCCCGGCGCTGCAAAGATCACATGCAGTCCAGCCCGTGCATTGGGCGCACCGCAGACGACCTGAACATCTTCAAAACCACCGCCAGCGGCCACTCGACAGACCTGAAGCCGGTCGGCATCCGGGTGACGATGCGCTTCCACGATCTTGGCAGTCCGGAAACCCACCAGACGGTCCGCAGGGTTTTCAACACCCTCGACCTCAAGCCCGATGACATTCAGCCGGGCGCAGATATCTTCAACAGAAGCCGTAAAATCAAGGTGTTCACGCAGCCAGGAAAGAGAGAACTTCATGTCACACGCCCTCCGTCAGCGTGGCGGGCGAAAACGCCGAAAATCCGTAATGACGCAACCAGCGCAGATCGCTTTCATAAAAGGAGCGCAGGTCAGGAATACCATTCTTCAGCATCGCCAGACGCTCGATCCCCATCCCGAACGCAAAGCCCTGCCATTCGGACGGATCCAAGCCACAGTTCGCCAGAACCCGTGGATGGATCATCCCCGATCCGAGAACCTCGAGCCAGTCAGAGCCGCCGCCGATTTCACCGGTCGCCTTCGACCAGCCAATATCGACCTCCATGGAAGGCTCGGTGAACGGGAAGTAAGAGGCCCGGAAACGGACAGGCAGATTCGGCTTGTCGAAATAGACACGCAGGAACTCGATCAGGCAGCCTTTGAGATGCCCCAGCGTGATGTTGCGATCGACCACAAGACCTTCACACTGATGGAACATCGGCGAATGGGTGGCATCATGATCGGCACGATACGTGCGGCCGGGGGCAATGATCCGGATCGGCGGCTTTTCACCCAGCATGCTGCGGATCTGTACACCGGAGGTCTGCGTACGCAGAACCCGTGGTTCCCCCCCCTCGGTCTGCGGGGGCAGATAGAACGTGTCGTGCTCGGTCCGCGCGGGATGATGATCCGGCGTGTTGAGTGCCGAGAAGTTGTGCCACTGGCTCTCGATATCCGGACCTTCGGCAACGGAAAATCCCATCGCGCCGAAAATCGCCGTCATTTCCTCAATGGTCCGGCTGATGGGATGGATGGTGCCCGTGACAATCGCAGGGGCCGGCATCGTCACATCCACACGCTCGGAGCGTAGACGCGCCTGAAGGGCTTCTTCCTCGATATCACGGCCGCGAGCCTCGACAGCAGCCGTCAATTCATCGCGCAGCCGGTTCAGCGCCTGACCGCGCTCCTTGCGCTCCTGAGGCTCCAGCTTGCCCAACTGCTTGAGCAGACCCGTCAGCGCACCGGACTTGCCCAGCGTGCCGACGCGGATCGCGTCCCACTGCGCGCGATCCTGCGCTCCGGCCAGCGCAGCCAGCGTATCATTCCTGAGTATATCGAGATCGTCAGCCATACCGCCCATCCCCTGCAGCACAAAACAAAACGGGCCGCCCTGATAACAGGACGGCCCGCCAGTCACCAGACCCCCAAGGGGATCAAGCCGGAAAAGCTCAGCCGAGAGCGGCCTGGGCCTTCTTCACGATTTCACCGAAAGCGGCGCTATCGTCAAAAGCGATGGCGGCGAGAACCTTACGGTCGATCTCGATACCAGCCTTGTCCAGACCATTGATGAAGCGGCTGTACGTCAGACCATGCTCGCGGACGGCAGCGTTGATACGCTGGATCCACAGGGCGCGGAAATCACGCTTCTTGTTGCGACGGTCACGATACGCATAACGCAGCGCCTTCTCGACGCGCTCCAGGGCAATACGGTAGTTCGTGGACGAACGACCGCGATAGCCCTTGGCGAGCTCGAGAACCTTCTTGTGACGGGCGTGCGACGTTACGCCCCGCTTGACACGTGCCATTTACCTTATCTCCTTACGAAAGCCCGTAGGGCGCCCACTGCTTGATTGTCTTCGCATCCATGTCCGTCATGGTCTGGGGACCACGGTTGGTGCGCTTCATCTTCTGCGGACGGTTGATAAGGCCATGGCGCTTGTTGCCCGGGCCGCACATCACTTTGCCGGTCGCGGTGATCTTGAACCGCTTCTTGACCGACGACTTGGTCTTCATCTTGGGCATTTCGGTCTCCCTCGCCGTAAACGATTGGTCCTGCATGCAGCGGGACTCTGCACGGCCGGGCATGCCACTCGTGGCCCGGACGCGTGCGCGGAGCGGTGTCCATATCCCAGCCCAAAGTGTTCTGCAAGCGCATTATTTTCTTGAACGCTCAATCATAAGTACCCCCTTTCCTCAAGTCACGACGACGTGAAAGTCCTCACAGTGACGTGAGCAATATGAACCTTCTGACATCTTGACCCTTGATGTCCATCCATGTGCTTTGTCCGGAAGTCACCGTGATGCATCAGAACAACAGATCCAGGAACATCATGAGCACAACATCCCGGCCAGGGCTCTGGGCCCTGATAACGGCCGCGGTATTCGCGCTTTGCGGCGCGATCCTTACCGTTGGCGGCGCATGGGTCGCTGCCATCGGCGGCCCTCTTTATTATGTTCTCCTCGGCCTGGCGCTCCTCGCCACGGCTTTCCTCTCATTCCGGCGCAATCCGGCTGCACTCTATCTGTTCGCAGTCGTCGTGTTCGCAACGGTCATCTGGGAACTCACCGTTGTCGGTCTCGACATCTGGGCCCTGATCCCGCGGTCGGACATCGTCATCATCCTCGGCATCTGGCTGCTGCTGCCGTTCGTCTCCCGCCAGATCGGCGGTACGCGGACGACCGTCCTGCCACTCGCAGGAGCCGTTGGCGTCGCGGTCCTGGCCCTGTTCGCCAGCCTCTTCACCGACCCGCACGACATCAGCGGCGAACTGCCGACGCAGATCGCAAACGCCTCCCCTGCCGACCCGGACAACGTCCCGGCCAGCGAATGGCATGCTTATGGTCGCACGCAGGCCGGTGACCGCTGGTCGCCGCTGAACCAGATCAATGCGTCCAACGTCAGCAACCTCAAGGTCGCCTGGCATATCCACACCAAGGATATGATGAACTCCAACGATCCGGGCGAAGCGACGAACGAAGCGACCCCGATCGAGTTCAACAACACGCTTTACATGTGCTCCCTGCACCAGAAGCTGTTTGCGGTTGATGGTGCCACCGGCAACATCAAATGGACCTACGATCCGAAGCTCCAGATCAACCCGGGCTTCCAGCATCTGACCTGCCGTGGCGTCAGCTTCCACGAAACGCCGGCCAATGCGACCGATTCCGAGGGCAATCCCGCACCGACGGACTGCGCCAAGCGCATCATCCTGCCGGTCAACGATGGCCGCATGGTTGAAGTCGATGCCGACACGGGCAAGACCTGCTCCGGCTTCGGCAACAATGGCGAGATCGATCTGCGCGTTCCGAACCAGCCTTACACGACGCCCGGCCAATACGAGCCCACCTCCCCGCCGGTCGTCACGGACAAGCTGATCATCGCCAACAGCGCCATCACCGACAACGGTTCGGTCAAGCAGGCTTCGGGCGCCACGCAGGCATTCGACGTCTATACCGGCAAGCGCGTCTGGGTGTTCGATGCATCCAACCCGGATCCGAACCAGCTTCCGGATGACAGCCATCCTGTCTTCCACCCGAACTCCCCGAATTCCTGGATCGTGTCGTCCTACGACCGTAACCTGAACCTCGTGTACATCCCGATGGGCGTGGGTACTCCCGACCAGTGGGGCGGTGACCGCACGAAGGACTCCGAGCGTTTCGCTCCGGGTATCGTTGCGCTGAACGCCGACACCGGCAAGCTCGCCTGGTTCTACCAGACCGTTCATCACGATCTGTGGGACATGGATGTTCCGTCCCAGCCCAGCCTCGTGGACGTGACGCAGAAGGACGGCACGCTTGTTCCGGCCATCTACGCTCCGACCAAGACCGGCGACATCTTCGTCCTCGACCGTCGCACCGGCAAGGAAATCGTCCCCGCTCCGGAAACCCCGGTTCCGCAGGGCGCAGCCCCCGGCGATCACACCAGCCCGACCCAGCCGATGTCGCAGTTGACCCTGCGTCCGAAGAACCCGCTGAACGACTCCGATATCTGGGGTGGCACGATCTTCGACCAGATGTTCTGCAGCATCTATTTCCACACCCTGCGCTACGAAGGCCCCTTTACGCCGCCGTCGCTCAAGGGCTCGCTCATCTTCCCGGGCGATCTGGGAATGTTCGAATGGGGCGGTCTGGCCGTCGATCCGCAGCGTCAGGTGGCTTTCGCCAACCCGATCTCCCTGCCGTTCGTCTCCCAGCTCGTTCCCCGCGGACCGGGCAACCCGCTCTGGCCTGACGAAAACGCCAAGGGCACGGGTGGCGAGACCGGCCTGCAGCACAACTACGGCATTCCGTATGCCGTCAACCTGCATCCGTTCCTGGATCCGGTGCTGCTGCCGTTCGGCATCAAGATGCCCTGCCGTACGCCACCCTGGGGCTATGTCGCCGGTATTGACCTGAAGACCAACAAGGTCGTCTGGCAGCACCGCAACGGCACCCTGCGTGACTCGATGTATGGCAGTTCCCTGCCGATCCCGCTGCCGCCGATCAAGATCGGTGTGCCGAGCCTCGGTGGCCCGCTCTCCACGGCTGGCAACCTCGGCTTCCTGACGGCGTCCATGGATTACTACATCCGTGCGTACAACCTGACGACGGGCAAGGTGCTGTGGCAGGACCGTCTGCCGGCTGGTGCACAGGCAACGCCGATCACCTATGCCATCAACGGCAAGCAGTACATCGTGACCTATGCAGGCGGACACAACTCGTTCCCGACCCGCATGGGCGACGACATCATCGCCTA
>NZ_JBDNYY010000025.1:0-19651 GCF_047722525.1 Gluconobacter sp. | reverse complement strand
TGGTGCTGAACATGGACGGCGCGAACGGGACGCTCGATGAGAAGACGGGCAAGCCAGATTATTTTACCTGGGAAGGTGCGGAAAAGAATTATGCTGATTTCCGCCTGACCGTGACCAATCCAGGGGGACATTCCTCCGAGCCGCGTCCGGTCAATGCGATCGACGAGCTTGCGGCTGATCTTCTACGGATCCAGCGGTATCGTTTCAAACCGGAAGTTAACGAGCTCAGCCGCAGCTATTTTCTGAATGCCGCGCGCTGGCAGAAGCCGGAGATGGCTGCCGCCATGAAGGCTTTTGCGAAAAACCCTGCGGACGAAAAGGCCATTCGTACGCTTTCTTCAGACCCGTCTTATATCGGCCGGATCGGGACGACCTGCGTCGTGACCATGATTGACGGAGGGCACGCGCTGAATGCCCTGCCGCAGAAGGTGACGGCCAATATCAACTGCCGGATTTTTCCGGGCCACCCGCGTGCGACCATTATGGAAGAACTGCGGAAAGCCGCGCAGGATCCGTCCATGAAGATCGAGGATGCAACGGAAGGATCGGTCCAGACTGCCGCGTCTCCGATGCGTCCGGATGTGATCAGGGCGATCGAACATGGGATGCAGGTTGCCTATCCGGGAGTTGCCGTTTTCCCCGCGCTGTCTTCGGGGGCCAGTGACAGCATGTGGTTCCGCTTTCATGATGTGCCGAGCTACGGGATCAGCCCGATCTTCATCAAGAACTCGGACTCCTTCATGCATGGTCTGAACGAGCGCACACCTGTGTCCGCCATCGCACCCGCTCTCGAGGATCTTCTGGTCGTAATTCCGGACCTGTCTCACTGAGGACGGTCCGCATGTCGTGAAGGGGTGAGCACGTGTTTGATCTCGTGATCCGCAACGGCCTGCTGATTGACCCTGAAACGGGGTTGGAGCAGGTCGGGGATGTAGCGGTGCAGGGCGGGACCATCCAGCGTGTTGGTGCTGTTGCCGGTGAAGCGCGGCGTGAAATCGATGCGACCGGGCTCGTGGTCGCGCCCGGCTTCATCGACCTTCACGCCCATGGGCAATGTGTGGCCTCCGATCGTATGCAGGCGTTTGACGGGGTGACGACCTCTCTGGAACTGGAAGTCGGGATTCTGCCGGTTTCTGACTGGTATGCCCGCCAGCAGGAACAGGGGCGGGTTCTGAATTACGGGGCGTCGGTTGCGTGGGCCTTTGCGCGGATCAGCGCGATGATCGGTCGGCCGGTGGAGCCGTCTCTTTCGTTCATGGGGAAGTGCTATGATGACCCCCGGTGGAGCGAGAATACGGCGAGTTCTTCGGAACTGCGGGATATTCTGTCGCTGGTCGGGCAGGGACTGTTGGAAGGAGGACTGGGGATCGGTATTCCCCATGCCTATGTTCCCGGCGTCGGGGCGAAGGAACTCGTGGATCTGTGTACGTTGGCGAAGCGTCATGAAGTGCCGACCTATACGCATATCGCCTACTCCTCGAATATCGATCCGCGCAGTTCCATCGAGGCTTATACCCGTCTGATCGGCTATGCGGGCGCGACCGGCGCGCACATGCATATCTGCCATTTCAACAGCACGAGCCTTCTCGATATCCGGCAGGCGGCCGAGCTTGTCTCCACGGCACAGAAGCAGGGGCTGAACATCACAGTCGAGGCCTATCCATATGGAACGGGTTCCACGGTGATCGGGTCGCCGCATTTTGGCGAGGCGGCGTTCAGGGAGCGGACCGGCAGTCCCTATACGGCAATCCAGCGGGTCGATGACGGGCATCGGTTCGAAAGCCGTGAAGAGGTTCTGGACGTACAGCGGGAGCGGCCCGATACGCTCGTGCTCTGGCATTTTCTTGATGTGGAGAGTGACCCTTCGGCGCAGGATCTGCTGGATGTGTCGGTTCTTTATCCGGGCGGGGTCCTCGCATCGGATGCCATGCCCTGGACGCTTCCGGATGGCTCCGTTTACGAGGGGCTGGATTGGCCTCTGCCGGAGACGGCGGTTTCTCATCCCCGTTCGTCGGGGACATTCTCCCGTTTCCTGCGCGAATATCTGCGGGAGCGCCGCAGGGTTTCGCTATGTGAGGCCATGCGGCGCTGTTCGCTTGGTCCCGCAAAAATCCTGGAGACGGTATCCCCGCAGATGCGCCGGAAGGGGCGGCTTCAGGAAGGATGTGATGCCGATATTGTCGTGTTCGATCCCGGCATGCTTACGGATCGGGCAGATTTCGCGGCAATGAACCGTCCTTCGGAAGGGGTTCGTCATCTTCTGGTCAATGGTCAGTTCGTGATTGCCGAGGGCGAACTCAACCGGGACGCTTTTCCGGGACAGCCCGTCCGTGGGCATTGCGGGGTGGCGTGAGCGGGGAAGCTGGTCTGGGAGAGGCTGCGGCTGTTCCGGTGCATGTGGTGGGCGGTTTTCTTGGCACCGGGAAAACCACGCTGCTCAACCGGCTCCTCAGGGCGCAGCAGCACCGGCGTCTTGCCATTCTCGTCAATGATTTCGGAGCGATTGATATTGACGGGTTGCTGGTGGAGCGGCGGAATGAGGACGTTCTGGCGCTCAGGAACGGCTGTATCTGTTGCTCTTTGCAGGCTGATCTGTTCTCCACGCTGAGGATGCTTCTGTCTCGCAGTCCCTTGCCGGAGGCAATTTTTGTCGAGTGCAGCGGGGTTTCGAAGCTTCAGGAAATGCGCAGGGCGCTGGCAGACCCCATCCTCTGGCAATATGCGGCTCTGGAAGGGGTGCTCTGTGTCGTCAATGCACTCGATGTGATCGCGCAGAGCGGGATTACAAAAGATCCTCTCTGGAAAGAGCAGATCCTGTCTTCGGACATAATCGTTCTTTCCCATACGGACGAACTTGGAAAGGCTGGCATTCGGGAAGCAGAAGCAAGGCTGCGGGCGATCAGCGGCGGGATACCGGCGCTGCCTTTTTCGGATAGTCTCCTGACCCATGAGGTCCTTTTTCGTCCTCTGGAAGGAGAAACAGAAAAGTCTCTTTTCCGGATTGAAGAAGAGGATGTGGATGATGATTTCGTCAGCCTTGAATGGCGGCGGGAATCTCCTGTGGACCTGACGGGCTTTCGCGCGGTGATCGAGCGACATGCTCCGGTTCTTCTTCGCGCAAAAGGCATCCTCTATCTCGCGACTGCTCCGCGGCGTGCACTGCTGCTACAGATGACGGGAACTCGAATTACCATCGGGCTGGCGCCGGAGAAGGCGCTGTCCGATCCAGATACTCGACTTGTGTTCATCGGTCGGAGAGGGATGTTTGACCCGCGGGCACTGAAAGATGCTCTTAATGCCATTTGCGCTTGATTACTTGGATTGTCTTGGCAAAACGGTATCAGGCAGCCCAGGGAATGGATTGACTGCATGTCGAAACGGCAAACGTTGAATTAACTTATGGACTAGGTCGCGTTGACAAGAGACCTGATCCAGAGCCTGGTGGCGGCGAGACTGAGAAAGATCCTGAAAGACAGGGCGGTCTTGTCGTGGCGTGCTGCGATACGGCGTATCTGTTTAAGCCTGTTGAACATCTGCTTGATGCGGTTGCGGCCCCCGTAACGCCGCCAATCTGTTTTCGGGAAGCCTTGCAGCCTTTGCGTGATGGAATGACCGGCAGGATCCCGTGGATCAGCAGATCCTGGCGGAGTTGGCGTCGAAGCACGATGGGCATCAGACGATGATCGCCCAATGGAAACGCCAAGCGATCGCGGGGATAGCGGGTATCTTTTCCGGGAAGGGGGGCAACAGCATCGACGAGTCCGGTTGACGTGGAGAAGCTGCATGCGCGAACCTGGCGCTGATGCTGCTGATCCACGCACAACTCCGGAAGACGCCATATTCCGGGTCATGGCAGGGGACGCGTCATCTTCGGCGTCTGGGCCACGAAATCGGCCGAAAACGGCTCGGCAGGCTCATGGCAAATATGGGGCTGCGGGCGATCCACCAGAAGTCGTGCACGACAGTGCCGCCTTCTGAACACCGGAAATATCCCTATCTGCTGCGGGATCTGGCGATGTTTCACCGAAGTATTGGATGAACATCAGAACCGCATCAGCATGGACGGTCGTGGCCGGTGACTGGACAATGTCTTCATCGAGCGTCTGTGGCGGTCACTGAGACACGAATGTGTCTACCTGCATACTTTTGAGGCTGGCTCCGATCTCCGTTCGGGCTTCGCGAAGTGGATCGCCTATTATAACGGGCAACGTCCGCATACGGGGCTGGGGGGGCGCACGCCCCATGAGGCGTATCATACCGAATCAACGCCATCTTGTCCGGGGTTAACCCCGGACAAGATGGTCAGCAGCAATGCCGTCAAAATGGCAGCATGACATCAATCGGGTATAGCTTATTCAACCCCCAAGACTGTCCGAACAAACGGGGTCACCTTTGTTTTTTGATGTCGTGGTTCCCCAGGCCCGTTCCAAACGGGCTTGGGGAACGGACTGTCATTTCTGAAGAACCAGTTCTGTGAGCAGGTTCCATCTTACAGGGATACTGGAAATCTCGATGTATTCCTGCAAGGTATGGGCACCATCTCCGACAATGCCGAGCGCGTCCAGCGTGGGAACGCCCATGGCGGCGGAGAAATTGCCATCCGAGCCGCCGCCGGTGGAAAGATCGAATAGGGCCTGTCCATCAGCACGAGAGATGGTTTCTGCCTTTTCGACCAGCGCCGTAATGCCTTTGTCCTTCATATATCCCGGGCGGTTGATCGCCCCTTCGACGGTAAGCTCGACATCCGGATCGACAGCCTTGAGGCCCAGAATGCGCTCGTTCATTTCTGTCCCTTTGGCCTCATCCGGAACGCGCAGATCAACAACGGCAGACGCGTGTTCCGCCACCACGTTGGCGCCTGTGCCACCGTCAATGAGCCCGACATTCACGGTAATGCCGCGGCTTTCATCTGTCATGTCTTCAAGGGCGAGGATCTGATGGGCCAGCTCCCGGATGGCGCTGCGGCCTTCGGCGTGAGCCCGGCCGGAATGTGCCGGGCGACCATGGCAGGTGATGAAATACCGTCCTACGCCTTTGCGGCCACTTACGACGCCATTACCGGGGCGTCCCGGTTCCGTCACGAGGACATATTGTGCCTTGGCGGCTTCTTCCTCAATGAGGCGGCGAGACGACGGGCTGCCGATTTCCTCGTCCGACACGATCAGCATCCGGATCGGCAGATGTGATTTTTTCGAAAGGGTGGCCAGAACCCTGAAAGCGAGCAGAACGCCTGCTTTCATATCGGCGATGCCAGGCCCGTAGAGTCTGTCTCCTTCTTTTTTCCAGGGCAGCGTATGAGCGAGGGTCCCGATGGGGTGTACGGTATCAATATGACTGAGAAGAAGAATACCCTTCTCGTTCGACATCCGCTCGGGATCGTACAGGACGATGTGGTCTCCCAGCGGGGCGCCGCGTGTGTCCTTGTTGCCGCTGTGGACTTCGGCTGCCAGACCGGCATCCTTGGCGCGGGTCATGATCAGCCGTCCGAGTTCGTTAACCTTCTCGGGGCTTGTTGTCGGCGTTTCAATGCTGACCCATTCCTTGAGTTCTGTGAGAAACGAGGACAGGGCTTCAGGTAACATCTGCATGAAAAATGCTTTCAGAGAGATGGAAAATCAGGGTGTGTGCGCGGTGGCCGCCAGGATGGAGGGCGTATCGCGCAGGCGTTTCCTCATCCACAGAAATGGAACCGTGGACAGCAGGGCCATGATCACCACATAAAAGCACCATGAGACGGAGCTTCCCGTGCGGTTAATGATCACGGTGAAAATAGGCTGGGCCGAACCGCCGAAGATTGTGACGGCCAGCGAATAGGCACAGCCTACGCCGACCGTTCTGACAGGCATGGGAAAGAGGCGGGTCAGGATTCCTGTCCCGGTTCCGGACGCCGCGCCATGGAAAATGGCGAGAAAGCCCAGGAGCGAGAAGACGGTTGGAAACCCCGCGCCATGGGAAAACAGAATAAAGACCGGCACGATCGTAAAGGCCAGAATGATACGGCAGGTCACGACAATGGCTGTCTGACCGACCATTGAGACCAGATAGCCGCTGGCAATAGCGCCGAATGCCGTTCCGGCCCCGATCGCGATATTTACCGACAGGGCCGGAAGCGCATGGAAATGCAGGTTTTTTCCTGCAAACAGGGCACAGTAAAGGAAGAAATACTGCAGGACCGTTCCACCTGCCGTGATGAGCATTCCGGACAGCACTTCGACCGGCATCCGGGTGAAGACGGACAGGATATGGGGTGGATGGGCATCGCTCTTTTCAGGGACGAGGGTCTCTTCCAGGGCGCCCCGAAGCCACAGTCCGATCGGACCGATCATGGCGCCGATCGCAAAGGGAATACGCCATCCCCAGCTTGCAAGTTCGTGGTGGGTCAGGAGCAGGCTCAGCGTTGCGCCCAGCAGACCTGACGCAATGGTGGCGAAGGACTGGCTGGCCAGCTGCCAGGAGGCCGCCCGACGGGAGGTTTTCGTATCGGGTGCGGACTCGACCAGAAATGCCGTAGCGGGCCCCATTTCCCCGCCGACGGAGAATCCCTGAAGCAGGCGGGCGACGAGAAGCAGGGCAGGTGCGGCAATGCCCATCGTCTTGTAGCCGGGAAGAATGGCAATCAGCAGTGATCCCACGCACATGGACACCAGCGTGAGCGTCATGGCGGCCTTGCGGCCCCGCGTATCCGCGTAATAGCCGATCAGGAGCGCCCCCAGAGGGCGGGCGACAAAACCGAGACCAAACACGGAGACGGCCTGAAGAATACGGACATAATCGTCCGTACTTCCGAAGAAATAGTCGCCAATATAGGCTGCGTAAGCAGTGAAAACAGTAAAGTCAAAGAACTCCAGCGCATTGCCGATCGTCGCGGCAGCGATGGTCCTGACGGTTTTTCTGTCTTTCATGCGCAATGCCCTTTTCGGCTTTCCGATACGTTCCGCGTCATCAGAAATTGTAATTCACGCGACCACCAATAAAGCGGGGCGGACCTGAAATGGCGGTCTGCACGTTCGTGGCCTGAGAGCGTGTGAGATCATATTTCCGGTTGGCAAGGTTGGTCGAATAGATGGTGGCTGACCATTTTTTCGAAACGGGCTCAAACGTCAGGAACGAGTTCAGCAGGAAATAAGCCGGAACGGTCCGGTAGGGCGGATTTCCAGGAATGAGGCCTTCCGCTCCACGATACGAATAATCGACATCGAACAGCAGATGATAGCGGGACGTGATGTGGAATGCATAGATGGCGGATCCGTTCATCGAGATCTTGGGAATGCCACTGTCGACGCCATGATAGTCGCTGTAGAAGGCCTTCCAGATGCCGGTCTTGACGTAATAGGCATTCACCTGTGAGGCATTGATTGAATGGAACTGATCGTAAACGCCTCTCTGATACCCCACGACCTGTGTGAGTGTCAGATCCCGGGTGGGATGGGCTTCCATTGAGCCTTCGACGCCCCAGATCGTTGAACGGGGGACGCTGACATACGATCCCACGGAGCCGTAGCTGGGGATGACGATATTTCCCAGAACCTGCTGATCGCGGTAGTCATAGTAGAAGGCTGCGCCGTTCAGGCGGAGGCGGTGGGAAAAGAAGTCATTTTTCGTTCCGATTTCGTAAGCCATGATGGTCTCAGGCTTGATGGGCTGTGCCTGCTGCGCAACGACCGTGTTGTTCGCCGTGAATCCGCCCGGTTTCATGCCCTTGCGGACATCCGCATAGAGCAGGCTGGTGGGCGTGACCTGATATTCGATCCCGACCTTGCCGGTGAACTGGTTCGCCAGCGCGCCATGTGTTCCAAAGTTGAGATCGTTCTGCCCGAAATGGATGGTCGTGAGGTCAACGAGTTGGCGTGAGTCGGATTCATGCGCAATGCTGCCGACCAGTCGCAGGTTTTTCAGGACCTTGTATCCCAAGGTCACATACTGGTTGAAAGTCTCCTGCGGTGAGCTGAAGCTGGTTTCGGACATGTATCCACGCAGGGCATAATCCGTAAAATCATAGTAATTGCTTTGCTTCTGCATGACCCGGTTGTAGTACATGCCAACGTCCCAGCTGAAGCGGTGTGAACGGTCCTTCAGGTCATGGAGGCTGATTTCCTGCGTGAAGGAATTGGCGACCTGTGTACGGTAGTTATCTGCTGTGGCGTACAGCATACCGTCCTGATCCTGATATTCATGAAGCTGTACGGCATCATAGGCGCTGGAAATATCAAGTTGTGCGAAACGGAAACGATGCGCCAGCGCCAGGTGAAAGCCCCAGTTCAGGTCATTGAAGTCAGGTTTCGTGTCATGATAGCCGATCAGCTTCGCAAAAGCAGGCTTGATGTCCCAGCCCGTCTGATAATACCCGAGGTCGCGCCCGTATTGTCCCGCGAAGGACGAGAGATTGTTGTTGATTCTGAAGCCGGGGGCTTCGGAACGGTTCAGGGACCAGTATCCTGTCAGATTGACATCCGTATTCTCATCCGGCTGCCAGGCGAGCTTGCCGCGGATGGCGCCTGTATGCTGGTCGCCGAGTGACTGTCCGGTGTCACGGCTTGTGTAATATCCGCCCCCCTCGAGCAACTCGGCCGCCAGACGGTACTGAAGGTTGTGAGTGATGGAACCGGTGACAAAAGCGTCCGTCTTGCTTCGGTTGTAAGAGGCAAAATCCTCGGAAATCCCGGCATGGAACTGCTTTTCCGGGGCTTTCGTCGTGATGCGGACCTCGCCACCTGTTGTGGTCTGACCATGGGTAAAGCCGGAGGGGCCGGGGTCAACGCCGATGCTGTCAATATCGAAAAGAGGGCCGGAGGTCATTGACGAAATCGAATAGGCGACACCGTCAATATAAGGCATGACCGATGGCGTATTATTCATGGTCAGATCGTTGAAACCGACGCCACGAAGGTGGAAATTCAGTGCGCTCGAACCGTACTGCGTTTCAATCTGCAGGTTGGGAGCCAGTTTCTGAATATCGGTGGTGGTAATGACTGCGCGCTGCTGAAGAGTTTCAGCGCTGATCATTGTTGTGGATGAGCCAACATGCTGCTCTGTATTGAAGCGTGTCGGAAGTTTCCGTGCCGAAATCTTGATGTTTTCAGTATCCGTTGCCATCCGTGATGTTGCATGAGGCGCACTTTTCTTGTGTGCCGGGGGCGTGGCATGCGTCAGCGGGTGCTTGGTGGAACGGGTGGAATGCGTCTGTGCTGCTTCGGCGGGAATAAGAGTTGCCCCGACCGTACCGAATACCAGAGCGGTTGTGAGTTTGGAATTCCGTGAGAGAACGCGCAGCACCATGAAAAGCTTCCTTTATGGGCTCATCTGCTTTTACGAGCGAATTGCAAGACCGCCATCCTGACGGGCACAAACTTGTTGCCTAATTGAAATATTAAAAACCGATTGAATCTATGTCGTAACGGGCGCAAGAATGTTGCGTCCAATGCAACGGAGAAGCAGGATGTTTGGCAGACACGAACTGAGCGAACGAACCCTGCAGTATCTGGACGCCGTCGCACGCTTCGGCAGTATCCGTTCGGCCGCAGCAGCGACCGGGGTCAATGCGTCTACGATCAGCCGTCAGATCGCGGCTCTCGAAGACCAGCTCAATCTCGGTCTGCTGATGAAGAGCGGACGGGTCACGGTTCTTACCGAGATGGGAAAGGTCGTCTGCAATTACGGGCTCGAACGGGCGCGTCTGACGCGGCGCTTTCAGGCCAGCCTTCAGGAATACCGCACTCTGGAGCGCGGACATGTCACCATCGGCAGCGGAGAAGGGCTGGTCACCGTTCTGATCAAGGCGGTGCTCCACAAATTCGTAGCCAGTCATCCTGGCATCACCATCGAGATCCGGACGGCGGCCCTGCCGCAGCTTGTCCAGATGGTACGTGATGATGAAGTGGACGTGTGTATCTACGCAGGCGCGGCGCGGGATCCCATCCTGAATGCACGGCCATTCCAGACCGAACCGCTATGCGCAATTCTTCCGGTGATGCACCCTCTGGCCAAAAAGGAGAAGGTGACCATCGAGGAGATCGTTAGCAGTCCCCTGATCTTCTTCCAGCCTCATTTTGCAGCCCAGACCTATGTCGATGCGATTCTGGAGGATCGACAGCTCAATTACTTCCCAGCGTTTCGATGCGACATGTTTGGTACGGCGCTGTCGCTCGTGGCGCATAATCTGGGGATAGCGTTCATGACGAAAGGCGCGGCCCAGGATTATGTCGATCTCAATCGCGTCTGTGCTGTCCCTCTGGATCATCCAATTGCCAACGCGTTTCAGCGCTATGTTGCGGTGCGGGCGGGACGACGGCTGATGCCTGCCGCGTTTGACCTGTGGCGCGATATTCTGAGCGCGAATTCAAACGGACATTCTCACAAAGCGGTACAAGATGTCACGGCTGCTGGATCTGGAATATGAAAAATCCACAGAGCAACGCATCGAACGATAGTCTCCGGACCCTTTGATTTACTGCGAAAAATCTGTTTCAGGCATCTGTGATGAGACTGAAGATAAGCGATCTGTCTTGGCGGATGGATGAACAGATCGATCGTCTGCGCCACTTTTCCAAAGAGCCCTGACAGGTCCCGGGGCTTCTGATCGGCCGCACCAAAAGCGGGAAGAATACGAAGTTGCCTACCATCACCGATCAGAAGCAGGGTATGCTTACGAAAGGCGACCATTTTGTTGCCTCGGTTTTGTCAGGATCTCAAACGTAGCTGCTTTTGGGGCCGATTTCCCAACCCTCATCTGTCGGCTGCTTACACCATTTTACAATCGTCTTCACGTTGATCACGAACTTCTGGCTCAGCGTCACGCGTGAAACCTGTGATCGCTATATTGGCGTACGGAAGGGATGCGTGGTTGTGGCGCTCCCATGAGGCTTCTGTCTCGTAATGTTCTTTTTGAAAACAAATGGAAATAACACCCCTATTAAATCCCGGCTATAATTACCTTGTTAAAGGGATGTGTTGCGGAAATTATTCATCCATTCTGTAAGTTTATTGTTACCATGATTTTTAATTATTTGAGAGAAAATGTCTTCTCTTTCATCTTGGCCAAGTTTGAACATGGGGTGAAGAGTCAGATTTTCGACACAGAAACCGATGATGTGTTCTTTCAACCCTTCAATGCGGTTTTCAGCCTCTTCCATGCTCCAGGGCGAGGGCTCGTTGTGCTCCATTTCCTGAATGAGGATTTCCAGGCTGCTTTGTGTTAATTCGGGGCAGAATGTTATCTGCCCCGAGACAAAGAGACGGGCATAATTCCACGTCGGGATCCACGAACGGTCCGTCAAGAGATTGGGAGTAATATAGCTTTCAGGACCACAGAACAGGATACCTACCTCCTGAGTTTTCTGTAAGGCCTGAGGTAATACGTTGCGCTTTGCCATATGGCCGATGAGGGACGTGATCCGTTCTGGATCCCCTGCCGTCTTTGCAATCAGTGGAATATGAACCGGGAGACCTGGATAAGCAGAAATTCCCGTGATCGCAGCAAGCGGATAATCACGGATAAGCTGTAAGGCAGGATTGAACATCAATATGGACCGTCTGGTTCATCATTATCTGGTATCTGCCACTGGCCAAGAGCCAGAGAATGGTATTCAGCGCATGGCAAGAAATGAACAGTCAGGTTTGACTGTTTGACATTTCCCTACAAGAGCCAGTTTTCGAATTGATGGGGGACCATGCGGGGCTCTTGGGAACGAAACGAGTTGGTGATAGAAATGTTCCGGACGTTGTTTCATCAGGCGGGAGGCCGTACATGCTTCGTCCATGGCGGATGCATCTGGATGTTCGGCTCGATAACGAGTCACCGTTACCGATCTACATCCAGATCGCCAATGCGATCGTGCATGACATTGAACGTGGACGACTGGCGCCGGGGGAGTTTCTTCCCAGCACGCGTGCCATGGCACAATTGCTTTCGGTGAACCGGAAGACGATCGTACTGGCCTATGACGAGTTGATCGCTCAGGGCTGGATCGAAAGTGCAGGCACGAGCGGCACAAAGGTTTCTGAGGCCTTTGGTATGCACACTCCAGCGCCAAAAGACAGAACGAACTGCTCTTCGGCTTTGGATACAAAAGCACCATTCTACGATTTTAGGGCTCCCCCTGCACGGTCGCTGGCCGTCCTGAACGAGAAAAATATTCATAAAATCGATGAAGGCTCGCCTGACGGTCGTCTGTTTCCAGCAGATGTTCTGGCTCGTGCTTTTCGTACTGCAATGACGCGTCTGTCCCGAAGCAATACTCTGTCTTACGGTGACCCGCGTGGTTCTCGGGAATTGCGGGAAGTCATTGCGGCGATGCTCAAGACAGAGCGGGGGCTTCCGACTGATGTGGAAAATGTCTGCCTGACGCGAGGAAGCCAACATGGAATTTTCCTTGCCGCCCTGACCATTCTGCGCCCTGGAGATACCGTCGTTGTTGAGGACCTGACCTATGAGCCCGCTGTTATGGTCTTTCGGGCGATTGGCGCGCGCGTGGTCAGTGTGGGGCTGGATGAGGATGGGGTGGATGTAGAGGCTCTTTCCCGGCTATGCGAATGCGAACGTGTTTCTCTGGTGTTTCTGACGCCGCATCATCAGTTTCCAACAACGGTATCTTTGCGTCCGGAGCGAAGACTTTATCTGATCGAGCTGGCGCGCCGCCATCGCTTTGCCATTCTTGAGGATGATTACGACCACGAGTTCCATTTTCACTCCCAGCCCCTGCTTCCTATGGCAAGTTACGCGCCAGAAAATGTTGTCTATGTCGGGTCGTTATCGAAACTGGTCCTTCCGGCGCTCAGGCTGGGTTATATTGTAGCGCCGGCACCAGTTATCGAAGCTTTGGCCCATCACATCTCGGTACTGGACGGAATGGGGAGCATCATCACGGAGACGGCAGTTTCGACCCTTATTCAGGAAGGAGAGCTTCGCCGGCATGCTCGCAAGGCCGCCCGGATTTATGCGGGTCGGCGTGATGCCTTTGCTATCATGCTTCATGAGATTTTCGGGCAGAAGATTACTTTCTCCAAGCCGCAAGGAGGTCTCGCATTCTGGGTGCGGTTTGCGGATCCAGAATGCCTGACACGGATAGAGGCCAATGCCGCGTCCATGCAACTGCGCTTCGCGCCGTCTGAATCCTATTCCACATCGGGCAGGAATGTTTCGGGATTGCGGATCGGGTTTGCGAGCATGACCGAAACGGAAGCACGCGAGGTGCTGCTCAGGATGGGGGAAGCCAGCAGTACCGCATGAGACAACATCACGATATCGCAATGGACCCTTTGAAAAGTAAAAACTGGATGTTCTGATAGGCCAATGATTACAGGCATCCTGTCCGGGTTGGTACATTAACCCGGGGAGCTGGATCGCCTTGCGTATGACGACTGCCAATCGCCTGCCAGACAGGACAGCTTCTTCCATGAAAAGGCTGTTGCAACACGCTCTGAGCAACGCGGCGATCTGTGGGGTACTGGCAACTGCTCTGACGGTCCCTTCCGCTTTCGGGAAAACCGATACCGGAGCAGGGGCAATCTCTCCACGAGATATCGCTTCTCTGCGCAATGTGAAGGACGCGCAGATCTCACCAGATGGCAAAACGATTGTTTACGAGCGCGTTGATCCGTCGAAAAAAGATACTCCCACTCCTCCGATCCTATGGGAAGTTGCGACTGACGGACACCATCCTCCCATAAGGTTTCCAGGCACCAGCCCGGGCGACCATGAAGCCCGTTGGTCTCCTGAGGGGAAGATGCTGGCTTTGCTCCGAAACACAGTCAGATCCGGGGAGCCAGAGCTGGTTCTTGCAAGACCCGGGCAGGCAGCGGTCACCCATGTCACTGGAATGACCGGAAGTCCGGTCACATACCAATGGTCGCAGGATGGACGCTCCATTGCGATCATCACTAGGGAAAAGCCTGCCTCTCCGTCACGGGTGGGGCAGGTGGAAGGTGAGAGCGGCGTGTCTCATCTGTTCATTCTGGATCTTACGCATATGAGAGTGCGTGAGGTGCCGATTTTCGCGCCCTTTATATTCGATGTCGACTGGGCACCCGACAGTCAGCGTCTGATCCTGCGCACAGGACAGGAAGGCGGTCTGGATTATTTCTGGTACCGTTCCACGGTCTCGGTCATTTCGACTGACGGAAGGCTTCTTCAGTCCTTGCCGGGGCATGCCACGGCCGTTCATCCTTCCTTTTCGCCGGATGGGCATCAGCTTGTGTATGGCTATTTTGCGGACGACGGGATCGGTGGGCGTGTTGCGCTCTATGATCTTGAGACCCGTACCAGGCATCCGGTAGGAAGTGACTGGGGCGGTGCCATTCTACGAGCCGTCTGGGATCAGGATGGCAAAGGACTTACAGTTCTGGGATTCCGGGGACTGGATACTGCTCTGGCACATGTCGCGACGACGGATGACCGTGTTGAACCATTTGCCACCCTACAGGGAGAAATCTTCGATTTTTCAGAAGATCATGCAGGAAACATCGCGGTCGTGGCCTCGACACGTCAGCAACCGGGTGAGGTCTGGCTCTATCATGGGGCAGACGGGCATGTTCTGACGCAGACCAATCCGGAAGTCAGCGATTGGGATCTGGGTGAGCAGCGGATTGTCCGTTGGAAAGGGCGGGATGGTCTGGATCTGGAGGGGATCCTTGTCCTTCCCCCTCATGCGCCGTCCAGCAAACCTCTTCCCCTGTTCGTTCAGGTGCATGGAGGGCCCCTAGAAGCATGGTACGATGGCTGGCTTGGATCGTGGCACAACTGGGCCCGCATGCTGGCATCCCACGGCATTGCCGTCTTCATGCCAAACCCGCGCGGCTCCGAAGGAGGAAACGCTGTTTTTACGGTGGCGAACCGTGGAGACTGGGGCGGGCAGGATTACCAAGATATCCTCTCCGGCGTGGACATGCTCGAACAGAGCGGCATTGCCGATCCCGGACATCTGGCTCTGGGAGGCTGGAGTTATGGCGGTTTCATGGGGATGTGGGCGGCCGGTCATAATGATCGGTTCAGAACCACTATCGCGGGTGCCGGAATTTCCGATCTGGAATCAATGGCCGTGGCGACTGATGTCGGGTTCAGTTTCATTTCCCCTTATTTTGGCGATCCGCTGACCCATCGGGCCGAATATGCAGCCCATTCCCCACTGTCCTTTGCCAAAGCGGTAACGGTTCCGGTGCTTCTGCTACATGGCAACGCAGATGCCCGGGTTCCCTCCGTTCAGAGCCGTATGTTCTACGCAGCGCTGCATGAGCAGGGGAAACCTGTACGCCTTGTTCATTATCAGGGGGCACCTCACTGGTTTGGTGGAAGTGTCGGAATGAATACGGAGATCGATGTGCAGCAACAGGTTCTGTCCTGGCTTCAGCATTATCTCTGATTATTTCACGTAAAAACAATAAAGTATTCAACTCTATTCTGAGGTTCCCAGAAATGCTTGCACGAGAGCTTAAAAATGTTCGGGTGACCGGTCTCTGTTCCAAACGCATGAGCGCCTTCCGTTTGGCCCTCCTGACGGCAGTATGCGCACCTCCAGCTTCTCTGCTGGCTCAGGACCTGCCCTCTGCGACACACGGTCTGAAGACACCGCCCAAAACGTCCTCCCACAAGGCATCCGGGGCGCATGCTCCTGCTGAAGCCCATCCGGCGGACGTACAGGGTGGTCTGGAAACAATCACGGTTTCGGCGGAGCGCCGGCGTCAGTCCACTCATGATGTGGCAAACTCCGTGACGGTTCTGTCGGGGCAGTTTCTGCAAAAAATCGGCGCCCAGTCTTATGCCGACTATATCTCGCAGGTTCCTGGCGCGACATTCAACCAGTCCCTCCCTGGTCTCTCGACCATTACGTTCCGTGGCATTGCAACAACAGCCGGTCTTGATCAGGGGCAGGGAACAACCGGCTACTTCCTGAACGACATTCCCCTCGCCGAACCCGGTTTTGCGATTGCCGTACCTGATATCGATACGTTCGATGTCGCGCGGGTCGAGGCACTCCGCGGGCCACAGAGTACGCTCTTCGGCTCGGCAACCTTAGGGGGTGCCATCGATTACATTCCCAATCAAGCCGACAGTAGTAAAATCGATGCCGCTGCGCAGTCATCGATTGTCGGGATGCCTGGTCATGAAGTGGGGTATGCCGAAAAAGGTATGTTCAATATCCCCATCATCAAGGGGAAACTGGCCGTTCGGGGCGTTCTGGATTACCGCCAGGATCCCGGGTACATTACCAACCGCGGTATCGGAACAAATACAAACACCAGTTATACAAGAAACGCCCGTGTCAGCGTCGTATGGACTCCCACCGATAAAGACAAGTTGGCCTATACCTATCTTGCACAAAGTTCTGATATTTCAGATGATCCGTACTCGTTGATAGCCATGCCAGACTATCAGAAGTCGCGTCAGGTCGAAGAGCCACTGCGTACTCAGATTCAGATGCATGAACTGAGGTATGATCATGAATTTTCGTTTGCGACGTTGAACGCCATGGGGGCATTTCTGCGTAAAGGCAAGAATGCAACAACGGACTATACTCCTTATTATGGGACTTCCATGGGAGGAGGAAATACGACGCTCAATGAAACGGGCGACAGTAAATCCATGTACTACGAAGTCCGTCTCGCTTCCCGGGGACACAGCCGTTTCAGCTGGTTGCTGGGGGGGGCCTATTATGAGACGTGGAAGCGTATCGAGGACAATGTTTCGACGTCAGGTGTGAGCTCTTATCTCAGTGGCCTGTACGGATCATCAGTTGCTTCGTCTCTGACGCAGGGGCCAGATAGCTGGTACTGGGGGACGGCAAATTATGATGGTACCGAAAAATCGATTTTCGGCGAATTTTCATACACTCTGTTGAAAGGCCTGACGGTGACGGGCGGCGCGCGCGTGTTCAATGCTGCCGAAAGGGCTTCTACTGAAACGCCTGGCTATCTCGCCTATGCATCCTACGGCACTTCGCTTTATCGCTCGGCGTCATCCACCTCCCAAACCAGTGCGCTGCCAAAGGTTGCGCTTCGATATGAGCCCAACAAGGCGATGATGTTTTATTTCCTGTTTTCTGAAGGATATCGGTTCGGTACTCCTAACTCCGTCATTTACAATGCCGCTTACCCGACACCGACAGGAACAAGATCCGACAGTCTCATGAATTATGAGGTCGGTGCGCGTCTGAACCTGTTTCATCACCATCTGCTTCTGGAACCCACTCTGTACTGGATTGACTGGAGTAACATGCAGGCCCGACTGCTGCGAGGGGACGGTCTGACTTATGGTGCAAACGTGGGCTCGGCCATCAGTCGGGGTGCCGAACTCAGCGCAACATGGGTCACACCGATCGATGGTCTGACTTTGCGGGTCAACGGGACCTATGATGACGCTCATACAAACCAGTCGGTGACAACATCTGGTGGAATCATCGCAGGAGGATCCCAGCTTGCTTCCAGTCCCAAATGGCAGTTCAGCGAGATCATGAGTTACACTGTTCCCAATCTGTCCATGGAACCGACATTTTCGGTCATTCATCATTATCGCGGCTCGGCCCCGGGACTTCTGGGAAACAGTCTGATGACCGGGAATTACAATACTGTTGATCTGCGTCTGTCCGGGACGTTCCACACGCCACAGGGACAGTTCGGCGCGAGCGTCTATGTCAACAATGTTGGTAATTCTCATGGAATTACAATGGGTTATGATAACGGAAGTGCGCTGGTCAACCAGTACTATCTCCTGCCTCCGCGCCTGATTGGTTTCACATTGAACTGGCATCTCTGAAAAACTGATTGCCTGTACCCGAATCCGAAGCATCTATTTGGAGGGCCATGAAAGACCCTTCCGAGAGGAAAAGGACGCATGCTCAAGAGACGCGATTTTCTGAGTGCCGGCGTTGGCTGTGCATTGCCAGCTCTGGGATTTCCTGCAATTGCGGCATCTTCGTGGGAAGGCGTCGATACAGCCTATGTCAATGCAATGGTGTGGGATGGCTATTCTGCCGGACCATCCATGAGTGCGATTGGCATAACGGGAGAGCATATCGCTTGTGTAGGGATCGATGCCGTAAAGGCGCAGATCTCAAAGCGTACGCGGGTGGTTGATCTTCAGGGGGCATTTGTCATGCCGGGGCTGACAGATTGCCACACACATTTTTCCCTAGCGTCTCTGGCGCTGACCGAACTTGATCTGCGGTCCGCCCGGACCCCGCGAATGCTGGTCGATCAGATCGCCGCTCGTGCGCGAAATGTTACCAAGGGACATTGGGTTCTGGGTACAGGCTGGGATGCAGACCAGTGGGGCGGTACGCTTCCGGACAAGAGCTGGCTCGACAAGACAACGGGCGATGTGCCGGTATCGGTGTCCCGCTATGATCTTCACATGCTGTTGCTGAACTCAGCTGCGCTGCGTCTTGCTTGTATTAACCGCAATACTCCGGATGTTCCGGGCGGTGTCATCGTGCGTGACCGGAATGGCGAACCGACCGGTCTTCTGAAAGATGCGGCCAAGAGCCTGGTGGAAGCCGCAATCCCTGCATACTCTTCCAAAGAGATTGACGATGCCATGCGTCAGGGCATCGCACTGGCTCTGAGCAAAGGCGTTACGAAAGTTCATTGTCCCGAACTGGACTGGAGAACCCATGAGAGCCTCCTGCGTCTGCGGGCTCAGGGTGAAACCAATCTGCGTTTTTATTCTTTTGTTCCTTTGTCCGATTGGGAACGTCTGCTTCAACAGGTTCAGGAACACGGTTGGGGAGACGACTGGGTCAGATGGGGGGGGCTGAAGGCGCTTGCCGATGGCTCTCTGGGGTCCAGGACAGCATTGTTCCAGAAATCTTACGACGATGATCACTCTTCACGTGGAGTCCGTGTTCATCCACTCAAAGATCTTCTGGAATGGACATTGATTGCTGACAGGCATAATTTTCAGGTCGCCATTCATGCGATTGGAGATCAGGCCACGCATGACGTCCTCAACATCTTCCAGACCGTGCAGGACCAAAATGGCTTCCGGGACCGGCGTTTTCGCATGGAACATGCCCAGAGTATGCAGATCAGGGATATAGGGCGGTTCAAAAAGGAAAATGTCATCGCTTCGATCCAGCCCTATCATGCCATTGACGATGGCCGATGGGCCGTTCGCCGTATTGGACCCGGGCGCTTGAAAGGAACTTTCGCATATCGCTCCATCGTGGATCAGGGTGCGCGTTTCTGCTGCGGTTCGGACTGGCCAGTTGCTCCTATTGATCCTTTCACCGGCATCAAGGCTGCCGTTCTGCGTCAGACGCTGGATGGAAAAAATCCAGGAGGATGGATGCCCGAGCAAAAGCTGACACTTCTTCAGGCTCTAAGTGGATATACAACCGGCGCCGCATATGCAGGTTTTTCCGAAGGCAGGATGGGACGCATCCTTCCAGGGCTGCTCGCAGATTTCAGTATTTTGGATAAAGATATTTTTGCTATTTCGCCGGAGCAGATTGACCAGATTTCCACCCTATCTACGATTGTAGGAGGGAAGGTGCGATATACAGCATAGTAGCCCTGCCTGAAGCAGAAAATCCCTCTGCGTAGAGGGAACCGGAAAGTTGACATCCGAAATCGGGCAGGAATACCTCCTGCTTTCAGAAGGTTTACCTCTTTCTGTTTGCCGCATCCGACCGCCCACCCCATCTGTATGGGAAACTGGTGACAG
>NZ_JBDNYY010000024.1:0-20389 GCF_047722525.1 Gluconobacter sp. | reverse complement strand
GGGGCCAATCGTGGCATCGGATACAGTATCGCAAAGCATCTGATCGCCTCGGGCATCGACGTGATTGGGACCTATCACTCCAATGAAGACGAGGCGAAAGCCGCCGAAGCAGCGCTGGGCGGTGAGAGCGCGAAGCTGCGGATGCTACGGCTGGATATCGCTGACCATGAGTCGTTCGCGGATTTTGCCGGGCAGGTCAAAGCGCTTCTCGCCCGTGAATTCGGACAGCGGACGCTGCGCTACGTGGTGCAGAACGCGGGCAATATCATTCATACCCGCTTCGATGCCGCGACTTCCGAGCAGCTCGATAACCAGTACAACATCCATTTCAAGGGCCCCTACCTGCTGACGGTGGCTCTTCTGCCACTCATCCGGGACGGCGGCCGTATTCTCAACATCACCTCTGCCGCGACACGCTTCTATCTGACGGATCATGGTCCCTATTCGGCCATGAAGGCCGCAACCGAAGTTATTTCGCTCTACATGGCGAAGGAGTTGGGTGAACGGGGCATTACCGTCAACGCCGTCGCACCTGGAGCGGTCGCATCGGATTTCGGCGGTGGGCTGGTCCGTGACGATGCCATGGTCAACAAAAGCCTCGCAGACATCACGCCGCTGGGGCGTGTCGGACAACCCGATGATATCGGAGCCGCTGTCCGGGCCCTTCTGTCTGACGACATGCGGTGGGTGAACGGTCAACGCATCGAGGTGACGGGAGGACAGTCGCTATGATGGCCGGACAGACACGATCGGGAGCCGCATCATGATTCACGTCATGGCCAGCAGCATCATTCCCGCCTCCGTTTCCTCTGTCTGGGGACTGATCCGTGATTTCGGTGCCTTGGGAAACTGGTTGCCGGGTGTGAAAAGCTGCGTGATCGAAGGCGCTGATCCCGGCGACCGCGTCGGCGCGATCCGTCGCCTTGAGATGGGCGATGTCGGCATGATCCGTGAACAGCTTCTGGCGTTATCCGACGTCGATCATGCGGTGACCTTCTCAATTATTGAGTCTGCCCTGCCGATCAGGAACTATCGGTCAACGATCAGTCTTCTTCCCATAACGAAGAGCGATCACACGTTCATCCAGTGGCGGGGGCAGTTCGAGGCGTCTGTCGAACATGCTGCCAGTATGGAGGCCCGGATGCCGACAGAGATCTATCAGCCAGCCTTCGACAGACTGGCTGGAATTCTGGCCTCGCTGGAGACGCAGTCATGAGCGGTTTTGAGGGCAGATCCGTTCTTGTGTTTGGCGGCAGACGCGGGATTGGGGGCGCCATCATGCGCCGTTTCGCTTCGGATACCAGGACATTCAAAGCCCCTGCCCTGTGGCAGGTAGATAAATACGTGAACGCCTGACATTTTCGCTTTCGATGCCAATCAAGGCTGCTCCAATGAAAATTTATGACTGGCCGACAGGGCCCTATCCAGCCCGTGTTCGGATTGCTCTGGCGGAAAAGAATCTCCAATCTGACGTCGAATTCGTGCCGATCAACTTATGGAAAGGCGAACATAAAACACCCGATTTTCTCGCCAAAAATTATTCCGGAACAGTGCCAGTTCTTGAACTCGAGCATGAAATCTATCTTGCCGAATGTACGGCGATCACGGTCTATCTTGATGCGCTCTGCGGGGAACCCGCACTGACCGGTCGGACGCCGCTTGAGAAAGGCGTGATCCACATGATGACCAAACGTGCCGAGATCGAGATGCTGGACGCCATCAGTGTCTATTTTCATCATGCCACACCTGGTCTCGGGCCCGATGTAGAACTCTACCAGAACCGGGAATGGGGCCTCCGTCAGCGTGATAAAGCTCTGCGCGGAATGCATTATTTCGATGCGTTACTGCGTAAACAGCCTTTCATAGCCGGTGAAGCTTTTTCGATGGCGGATATTGCAGTCATCGGGGGCTTTATATTCGCAGCCATCGTAAAGTTACCGATCCCGCAGGAGTGCGAGGCGCTTTTAACCTGGTTCACGAGGATGCAAGCTCGTCCGAGCGTCCGGGATCAGCTGGCAATTGTTCCGCCAAAGCACTGAGGAAGCAGTGTCCGAGCAGGTATGAAGCGAAATCAGCAGCTCTGCCTCTGGCTGCTATCCGACGTCGCGAAACCCATGTGCGACTTCGGATAGCGGACAAACTCATGGAGCATGCGTTTTTACGATACCGCCGATCGCGAGCCTGCGATGAGAATATCGACCAAGCGTTTCGCACTGTTCTCCCAGCCGGGACCGGCCGAAAAATTCGAAACCCCCGCCAAGGCACGAAGCAGATCCAGAGGCTCGATGTCGGCACGTAGTTCACCGGCTACGATGGCTGCGGCTACAAGTCTGTTGACTGCGGCTTTGAGAACGTCGCCGGAATGCGCATAGAGAGCCCCTGTTCCCCCAACCAACCCGTTGAGCGCGGGGGCGATGACCTGCTTGGCGGCGATGTAATCCACGAACAGTCGCATCCATGCGCGCAGCGCCTCCACCGGCGGATGCTGCGCAGCCAGCACCGGGGCCGCTTCAGCAAGGCGGTCCAGTTCAGCGCGATACACTGCCTCGATAAGAGCGTCACGATTGGGAAAGTGACGGTAGAGCGTGCCGATGCCTACGCCTGCGCGCCGTGCAACTTCATCCAGAGGAATGTCTACTTCCCCCATCGTAAACGCGGTTTTGGCCACATCCAGGAGATGCTCCCGGTTGCGCTGTCCGTCGCTGCGCGGTCGGCGACGAGGCTTTTTCACGTCGGTCACCTGTCCTCCTCTTGTTAAACGGAGTAATGCTCCGTATATTTAAAACGGAGCGATGCTCCACATAAGACATTCCATGCCGTTTCAGCAAGGAATGGATGCACCATTTCAGGGAGTTCCACCCATGACTCAGATTTTTGGCGCAACCTCAACGACCGATGATGTTCTCTCCGGCGTGTCTCTCAAGGACAAGCGCGTTCTCGTGACCGGCGTTTCTGCCGGATTGGGTGTCGAAACAGCCCGGGCGCTGGTGGCTCATGGCGCGCAGGTCGTGGGCGCAGTGCGCGATCTTGCGAAAGCGGAGCACGCAACCGATCAGGTCCGCGCGGCTGCGGCGCAGGGCGGCGGCGCGTTCGAACTTATTGCGCTGGACCTTGCAGATCTGGCGAGCGTGCGCACCTGCGCCGACCGTCTGAACGCGCAAGGCGCGCCCTTCGACCTGATTATTGCCAATGCGGGCGTCATGGCAACGCCGTTCGGACATACGAAAGACGGTTTCGAGACCCAGTTCGGTACCAACCATCTGGGACATTTCGTTCTGATCAACCGGATCGCCGGACTGCTGCGGGACGGCGCGCGACTGGTTAATGTGTCCTCAGCCGGACATCGCTTCGCCGATGTCGATCTGGACGATCCGAATTTCGAACATACGCCTTACGTGCCGTTCGTGGCCTATGGGCGCTCCAAGACCGCCAACATTCTCTTTGCCGTCGCCTTTGATGCGCGGCATCGCTCACGGGGCGTGCGGGCAACGGCAGTTCACCCCGGGGGAATCATCACGGAACTGGTGCGGCACATGGCTCCTGGCGAGATCGAAGCCATGGTGAGCCAGATCAACGAGCAGGCCGTTGCCGAAGGCCATGAGCCATTCCAGTTCAAGACTGTTCCGCAGGGTGCGGCAACCTCGGTGTGGGCGGGTGTCGTGGCAGAAGCCGATGCCGTGGGTGCGCATTACTGCGAGGATTGTCACGTCAGCGATGTCGTGCCGAACGACCAGCCGATCAGTCTGGTCAATGCGGGGGTACGCGCCTATGCTCTCGATCCGGCACACGCCGAGGCCCTCTGGACAAAGAGCGAGGAAATGGTCGGCGAACGCTTCGCCTGACGCGTTCGCACGAACAACGCTTCGGTACAGCACCGGTTTACCGCTGTACCCGGGACGCCGACGGCCACCGTAAGCCGTCGGCTCCGCCTATCCATGAGGATGTCCATACTCGTGCGCATTATCGTATTCGGCCTGCTCCTGTCGATCGTGATCCTGAACTGGTTATGGCCCCTCCCTTTCCCGGTGGCCGTGAAACTCCTGGTGGCCGTCTTCGTCATCGTGGCATCGCAATACCAGTTCTGGAGCAGGCTCTCCTCCGGCTCGGTGTTCGCACCGGAGTTTCCGAAACCACTTATCATCCTGTTCAACTGGGCGGTCGGGACAATCCTGTTTCTCACGATGTTTCAGCTCGCACTCGATCTCGGGGCGCTGGTGGTTGCGCTGGTTAGGTGGCAGCCGGTTCGTATCGGCACTGAAGCCCGTATCGCGGTGGGTGGACTGGCCGGGGTGCTCGCGGCCATCGGCGTCACCAATGCGCTGCGGGTGCCGCACGTCAGGGACGTGACCGTCACCATACGCGGATTATCTCCGCGGTTCGATGGATACAGACTGCTCCAGTTGAGTGATCTGCACATCACGCGGCTTTTCTCTGCGGGATGGGCTGCTCGTGTCGTAGCGCGCGCCAACGCGGCCGATGCCGATCTGGTCGTCGTAACGGGGGATTTCATCGACGGGTCGGTGGACATGCGCCGTGCCGACATCGCACCGCTCGCGGAACTGCGTGCGCCCGATGGCGTACTGGCCGCTCCGGGCAACCATGAATATTTCTTCGATTATGCAGCCTGGATGCGCCATCTGTCGGCACTGGGTTTCGATGTACTGGAAAACCAGCACAGGATCATTACGCGCGGAACGGCCCAGTTGGTAATCGCGGGCGTGACGGATCGCTCGGCGTGCAGGCACGGACAGGTGGGACCGGATCTTGACGCCGCGCTGGCGGACTGTCCTGCCCACGCGCCGGTTGTGCTGCTCGATCATCAACCCGGCGACGCCCGGGTCGCGGCGGCTCGTGGTGTGGCGATTCAGCTTTCGGGCCATACGCATGGCGGTATGATCCGCGGCCTCGACCGTCTCGTCGCGCGGGGCAATAACGGCTTTGTCTCCGGACGCTACCAGGTGGGCGACATGACGCTCTATGTCAGCAACGGGACCGGTCTATGGCCCGGCTTCGCGCTGCGCCTGGGCGTGCCAGCCGAAATCACGCGGTTTCATCTTCAGGCGGGATTATAGCCTGCATTTCAGGACGGAGATCCCGCGGAAGACCGGTCAGATGCGCCAAGCGAAAATGCAAGCGCTGAAACCGTATCGAAATCATGTTCGGACGCGTCGAGAACTGGAGACATGTCGCAACACGCTCCGACAGATGTCCAACCGTCTTCTGCTTGGCCATCTGTCTCACAGCAACCATCATGTTCTGGTTATGAGTTCCAGGCTTAAAACCGCTTCCTGGCATTTAGCGCCGGATAAAAAATGACCGCCACAAGACACCCGACGAACCATGATATTCCAGGTAAGTCCGAAAAGACGGGAAGAAAACTTGTGAGGTTGGCCAAGACTGTTGAAACACAAAGCGTGAAGATAGCTGAGCGATTAATACCGTTCCTGTACCAGTAACGACCGCGGGAAGAGAGTGTATACAGATCCGGAACAGAGATAAATCTGTTAGCGACAAGAAAATAGTCTGCGATGAGGATCCCGTAGAACGGACCGATCAGACTGGCGAGGAAGTCCAGTGTGAAGTGCATGGCTACAGGACTGTTATAGAGATTCCAGGGCGTGAGAAAAACGGAAAGAAGTGCTGCACCCAGACCGGCAAGTCGCCAGTTAATCTTTTCAGGCGCAAGGTTCGAAAAATCGAAAGAAGCCGATACGAAATTGACGACTACGTTGATCCCTGCAGTTGCCATCATAAAAGCAAGAATTCCGATCCCGATCACGACTTCATTATCTGTTCTGGCAACGGCTTCAACAGGGTCTGAGACGCGCATGCCAAAGGCCGGAACAGTCAAAGCGATTGTAGAAAGTGTCAGAGCCGTGAAAGCCAGAAAATTAACGGGAAGGCCCCAGAAATTACCCCGCCTGATGTCCCGTGTACTCTTTGCGTATCGGGCGAAATCACCAAAATTGAGCATTGGGGCGGAGAAGTAGGAGACAGTCAAAGTGATGGTCATGAGAACCGACAGAGCCATCCCGTGCTGCGAGGGGCCGTAGCCGGTCAGGCTCATGGTTTGCCCGATGGCATGCAGCCCGGCTGTTAGTCCAACCCTTTGCAGCAGATAGACATCAAGCGCCAGCATGACGACATATATGAGGGGGCCTGCCCATTCAGTAAAATGCTTGATCGCGTCGATGCCGCGCCAGAAAACAGCGGCCTGCAAGCACCACAGGATCAGAAAAGCCAGCCAGCCCAGAGCGGAAAGACCAGCGATACCATGCTGGGTAAGGTCTGCCCAGGGAGCCAGAGAAGGGCATGATTTGAGAAGAAGGACAACGAGTGCGTTTGAAGCCAGCCATGTCTGAATTCCGTACCAGCAGACCGCGATGATACCTCGAACAAAAGCAGGAACAAGCGCGCCTCTTACGCCGAATGACGCGCGACACACAACGGGAAACGGCGCTCCGGTCTGCTGGCTGGGAATGGCGATGAGATTGCAGAACAACTGTACCACCACAATCCCAAGAACGAGTCCTATGGTGACGGCCGCCCCCGGAAGTCCTCCGGCAAACAGATTACCCAACGTGACATACGTACCAACGCTATGGACATCCGACATCCAGAAAGAAAGATAGTCGAACCACGACCAGTTGCGTGTCTTCGCCGGAAGGAGTGTCTCGTTGGAAAGGCGGGGATCGGCGTCCGAGAGCCATATATCGGAAGCAGTATTAAGCATCAGGCGGCCTTTCCTGCGATCTGTCTGTAAATGTGGTGATTGAGGCAGGTTCTGGCTTGTGCTGAGCGACCCCTGCCACATCGAAGCGTGAAGTCAGGACTCATGAGGCATCCCGCTTCCAGATGTAACCGATTGTTTCCCTCAACCAGGGCTCCGTGATCCTGAAGAATGATGACGGGAATGACGTCTTGCATGGACGGGTTCTCTTCTGGCCAGAACAGGCGACCGGAGAGTAATGCTCCGGTCAGCTTATATTTAGAACCCGGTACGGAATGTCACGATAGCGTAAAAATTGCTTAGGGTATTGTATGTAGGAGAAGAGCCGGCGATTTCCGTTCCATAAATACCACGGGTCGTATGAGCATTGAGTTTGACGCTGTTGATCGCGGAATAAGCCTTGGTGTTTGAGAGATTGTTGATCCAGAGCATGACTTCGGGAGACTTCATGAAGGAGAGTTGACGACCGAGCCATGTGTCATGGTTGAGACGTGCTCCGACAGTCAGATTTTCGGTGACAAGTTTGGGAAGAGCTTCGTCATTCATGAAAGTTGAATACTGACGGGAGAAGTAAGTGAGATCGAAATTCCAGAAGAAGGTTCCGTTATCCCAGTCGATGCCCAGAGACGTTGTCCATTTCGGAGCGTTCGTCGAGATTTTGCCTTTGGTCGGCAGATAATCATTGCCGACACGGATGTTGTTGTTGATGACCGAATGTAAATACTGGGCCGAGACATACGGGCGAAAATGGTAGAACGGGCGTGTTCCGAGTTCGACATCGAAGCCATCGCTTGTCTGGCCGCCGCCGTTGATGTTTTCCGCGATCTGCTGATTGCCCAGATACCCGTATGTGGAGATCTGACGGTTCGTAAAGTTATAATGGAAATAAGTCAGGGAGCCGACAAAAATACGGTCATTATATCGCACGCCGGCTTCTTCCGAGATGGAATATTCTTCCTTGACCGCGTTGCTTCCCTTGGAAGCATACCCACCCGTATTCGGATTGAGGGTGGTGAGAAGATAACTGTCTGGCGGAGCCTTGGCGCCCGTGGCGACGCCTGCGAACACCTGCCAGTTCTTGTTGATCTGATAATGGCCGCCTAGCTGAGGCAAAAGCTGGAGTTCGTTAAGTCCGATCTTATAGGGTAGTCCCGGGAGACGCTGGGTTGCATTACGGTTCAGCATGGTCACGCGCATACCGCCGTCAATCACCAGTTTGTCGTGCAAAAGCTTCAGCGTATCTCCAGCAAAGAGAGCATGTGTCGTGGTGATATCACTGTAATTGGCTGTGTAGTAATTCTGGCCATTGGGCATTTTCAGGGTCTGGCTCGACCATCCCCATGGCGTGAAGGGGGAGCCGTCCCGATTGACGCCGGTATAGCCCGTAAGGTCCGTGGAATTATCATAATCAAACCAGTAGCCAAAATACGGATGGTTTGCGCCAAGATCCAGGGTCGCCTTGGTTACGACACCGCCGCGCATTTCATTCAGGCTAGAATAGGATTCTGCATTCCCGGACGTCGTGCCCGAAAGCTGATTGGGAATGACCATACCCGTGACCTGTTGGTTGCCGTAGTAGACGGTATTCCCGAGATCCGTGCCAGCCCCGTAAACCTTGTAATTATAGGCCGTATAGGGCGTGACTTCGAGGTGAAGCTTGCCAATACGGAATTTTGCGGGCGCCATGAGATTGTAAGTACGCGAATGAAGCCAGTTCTGCTTCCAGTAGTCGGTGTTTTGTGCTTTTGGGTCGTAGTAACGTGCGAGTTGGTTACTCCATCCGAGCTTGTGCCAGTTCGCCATGGTCGTGCTCCAGTAAGGCTCATTACCGGCAAGCCCGCGCATAAATCCCCCGATGAGCGACACCCTGTTATCAGCGTCCCATTCTTTCAGGACGTGAAAGTCGAGATGCTGGAAACTTTCCTGACCGGGTCCGCGATAAAATGAATCGTGCTGGTTGGAAGCGGAAATAAAGGCCCGAACCCCGGAATGTCCCCATTCCCCCGTGTCAACACGGACAAACTGACGCGTGTAGTCGCGGGATCCCGCACCAAAATCGACCAGACCACCGAATTTTTTCGACGGATCCCGGGTGTTCAACGTGAACATGCCGCCGGAGCCATTGATGGCTGCTGTGTCGAGATTTGATGACCCTGGCTGCGCCGTTACAGTGCCGATATTCTCGCTGTCTACGACCCATGCAAGGTCAAGGTTATAACCGCCGACGCTGGATAAAGGCATACCATTGTAGGTATTGGCGATTTCGTCCTGCGTCAGACCACGCATGGACAAGGCAGATTTTTCATGACCTGCGGGATCGGTATTGGCGACCACGACGCCAGGCATCATTTTTGCGAAGTTGTAGGCGTTCTGCGCCGGGGCCTGTTTGGCGATGTAATCCTGGGAAACCGTGCTGCGAGCCTTTGGCGCATCCTGCAGATGAATGAGCCCGCCCCCTGCCGCGTGGCGGGTCACGCCGGACGGCGTGCTTTCTGCGCGGACATCGATAACTTCAGGTGAAGAGTTACTGATATCGTGAGGCTTGCCGGGCGCATGCCGGGATGGCGTCCGAGTAGCGCCTCCATGAGGGAGCGAAGTTGTCCTCCTGACATGATGGGAAGAATAGCCCGCGCTATCGGCGCCCTGCGCCGGAACAACAAACAGATCCGTTCCCGTGGCAAGCATGACACTCGTCAGAAGCGTCGCGCGAAAGGTCCAGATTCGGGGTTTCATACAGCGCATCCCGGGATTCCTTATAGTGCGCGCTAAGAAGGCGCGGTTCGAGCTGTGCAGACAGGAACTGATTGCGGTCCTGACACATTACGAAAAAAGAATGACCAACCAGCGCGATTCATGTCAACAACAAATGTTAACAATCTTATGGAAATTATTACCCTTCCAGCAGCAGAGATGCCAGGTCGCTGCCCAGATTGTTGACTGCAAGCGGAGCATTCAGCCCTCCTCCAGGCACGGGCGGCCTGCTCACGATTGATGCCAGGCTTTCCTCGAAGGAGCAGTACACCGGCACGGGCAGGCAAGCGGCCAGTTCGGACCGAAAGCCAATCATCCCCGCCCCTCCGATTAGGATCTGATCCGCGCCCTCCTTTTCGATCAGATCGCGAGATACGCTCAGCAGGGCCTGAACTGTCTGGGCGTGCTGCAGTGACGCCCGCTCCCCGCTATCGGGTGTTGTCCTGATCCCTGCAACACTGTCGGTGAAACCTTCCGTAGCGACCAGATTGGCGAGCATGGGCCCCCAGGCTTTGCCCCCTGTGACAATTCCGGTTCGACCGCCTTTCGCCCTGCACCCAAGGAGAGAAGCCCGGGCCATGCCGGTCACCGAGCATCTGGCAATGTCGCTCAGCGCGTCCAGACCCGGGTCACCGAAACAGGCAACAAGGATCGTCGTATCCGGCCGAAGGGCTGAGGCGCTCTTGCGGGAGGCGTGCGCGAATGCATCCAGTGTGGCATAAGCCGCAATAACATGTGAGGTACGGCAGGCAATATATCGGGCCCCGAGGCGTGCGGTAACGCCGTCGACGGTGTAAGAGTCCGGCAAGAGGTTCCGGGCATGGCTCACAAGCTTTGCTGTCAGCTTCTGGTCGGTGTTGGGGTTGAGAATAAGGAGGTGCCGCGTGGGATCCGTTTCCGGTCTCGTATTCACGGGGATAGCTACTCCGATGGGGTTGTCATGGGCCAGACTCTGGTCGGAAATTGAATAGATTGTTAACAATCATTGTTTGCAATGTAAACCGATATTGGGGTGAGATTGGGTGCCGTCGGTGAAAACGGGGGGAAGCATGAGTGCTATACTGACAGCCGGAGCGCTGCGGGATGACGGGTTGGTGCAGGAGGAAAGTACTATTGCGCAGGCGTTGCGCGATGCCATTCTCGAGCGCCGACTGACGCCAGGAACCCGACTTCCGGAAGAACAACTCGCCGAAATCTTTTCCTCTTCACGCGGTCGCATTCGTCGGGTTTTGCTGGCCCTGTCACAGGAGCATATTGTTGTGATTCAGGCGTCGCGAGGGGCTTTCGTGGCCTCACCCGACGCAGCCGAAGCCCGTGCCGTTCTTGCAGCACGCCGCATGATCGAAGTTGCCGTCATGGAACGTCCGTGCCAGCCACTGACGGAGGAGGCGACTGCGATTTTGCGCGCCATCATGGTGGAAGAACGTCAGGCACATGCGGACCACGACACGGTGGCCATGATCCGCTGGTCAGGACGGTTTCATCTCGAACTTGCTCTGGCACTTGGCAATGAGGTCATTGCAGATATCATTTCAGAACTGAGCCTTCGAACATCATTGATCATAGCAATCTATGAACGGCAGAATGCGATGTGCTGCCTGAAAGAAGATCATGAACTTCTTCTTGAAGCCGTCTGTGCTCGGGAGTGGATAAAGGCTGGTCGTCTGATGTCGCGACACCTTATGGAAATCGAACAAAATCTTGATTTCTCATCTCCAACTCCCTCGGCCACTTCGCTGAGTATGATTTTGAAGCCAACCCCTGTCGCGATCCGGGAATAAGGGGAGAGCCTGTTAGGCCTTGATGTATCTGCTGTGGGCGCGATGGGATGACGGAGAGAAGGGCATGGCTGTCTTCTCGTATCGGGTCGCGCCTTAAGCCCATTTCAGGCAGACGACTTCAGGATCGTTCTTCATTAGCAGAATGACAGAACGAAATCGCGGATCCAGAGATCTTCAGGGAATTTCTGCTAGGCATACCCACGGTCACAGATGGCATGGATCGGTGGGGCTGGCAGATCGTCAAACAGGGCACAGGCACACGGCAGTTCATGTGCCTATGCGAAGGACAGCGTCCTGCCATAGCCATCTGAGGCTACGCCAACCATGGTGCCAGAACCTCCGCGTGAGCGGCCAAGAGCTTCATGATCCCTGTTTCTGATCTTTTCAAAGAACCGCTGCCACACACCATGATTCGACCAGACCAGACTTGATCAGAAAAGACAGACGACATCATCCTCCCTACAAAGATCTATGCAGCCGTTCTGCCATTCAAGACCTGACAGGCGCCAGAAACCCATATCCGTTCCGTACCGCAAGCGCCTGATCCTCACCATAAGTACAGATCCTAATCAAAATTTCATAATGAACGGAAATACAATATAAATAATTTATTACTTTTGATAAAATAATAAAAAATATTCCATAAATCACGATTTAAAAGACGTTGTATTTCAGGACCAGTATCGTCCCGGTTTCCCTTCCTTGCTGAAACCCTGTCGGGAACCGAGCTGAATGAATGCCATTGTCATCACCGCGCTGAGGCGACCGCTCACCTTTGTCGTCCTGTCGATCATGATCGTGATGCTTGGCGTCATGTCCATTTTCAAGACACCGACCGATGTCTTTCCGAACATCAACATCCCCGTCGTCTCGGTCGTCTGGACGTATGGCGGGATGTTGCCCGAGCAGTTCGCCGGACGCATCATCTATAATTACGAACTCAATGTGACCTCGACCGTCGAAGGCATCGAGCACATGGAGTCCAACTCCTACTACGGACGTGGGATCGTCAATATCTACTTCCAGCCGGGGACCGATATCGGCCCGGCGGAGGCGGATGTCGTCGCCATTTCCCAGACCGTGATCCAGCAGTTGCCGACGCATATTCCTGCACCGATGGTCATGCGGCTTGAGGCGTCATCCGTACCGGTCATTTCGCTTCAGATCACGTCCGACAAGCAGACCCCGTCGGATCTGTTCAAGCTCGGCGTCATTTCCGTCCGGCCGCTTCTGGTCACGGTACCCGGCTCTGTCGTCGCCCACCCCTATGGCGGCATGGACAGCTTTGTCATGATTGCGCTGAACCAGGCGCAGCTTCGGGCGCATCACCTGTCCGCCATGGATGTTCAGGCCGCCATGCGCGACCAGAACATCGTCCTGCCGGCCGGTGACCAGAAGATCGATGCGACCGACTGGATGGTGCAGACCAACGCCACTCCCACCAGCATGAAAGCCATTGGCGACATTCCGGTGAAGCGCGTGGGCAATGCGGTCATCTATATCCATGACGTGGCGGATGTGTATCGCGGCGGCCATCCGCAGACGAACGTGGTTCTCGTCAAGGGCCGTCAGGGCGTGGAAATCGTCGTCATGAAAGGCGGCGGGGCCTCGACGCTGGATGTCGTCAATGGCGTGAAGAACCTTCTGCCGCGCCTGCGCCGCATCCTGCCACCGGACGTTCACGTCTCGGTCCTGACGGATGCCTCGACCTTCGTGAAGGATTCCATCAAGGACGTCGTGCGTGAAATGGTCACGGCCGCGTTCCTGACGGGTCTCGTGGTCCTGCTCTTCCTGGGTTCGTGGCGCTCGACGATCATCATTGCGACGTCGATTCCGCTGGCCATCCTGTGCTCCATCATCGGGCTGGGCTGGGCCGGACAGTCCATCAATGTCATGACGCTTGGCGGTCTGGCGCTGGCGGTTGGTATTCTCGTGGATGACGCTACCGTCATGATCGAGAACATCGATACCCATCTTGAAATGGGCAAGAGTCTCGAAGACGCCATCATCGATGCGGCGAACCAGATCGTAGTCGCGACATTCGTTTCCACGACCTGCATCTGCATCGTGTGGCTGCCGCTGTTCGAGCTGGACGGCGTGGCAGGCTTCCTGTTCCGGCCGATGGCGATGGCCATCATGTTCGCCATGATCGCCTCCTTTATCCTGTCGCGGACGCTGGTTCCGACGATGGCGAAATACCTGCTGACAGATCACGTTCATACCGGCCTGCATGGTGAGGAGCATGAAGCCCTTCACATGGACCAGACGGTTGCGGGCGGCCCGCGCAAGGGCTTCCTTGGGCGCTTTCAGCAGGGTTTCGAGCGTGGTTTTACCCGCTTTCGGGAAGGCTATAACCGTCTTCTCACCCGCTGCGTCGAGCGGCGCATTGCCTTCGTAGGTGTGTTTCTTGGCGTCTCGCTGCTGTCACTCGGCCTTTATGCCACCGCAGGGCGGGACTTCTTCCCTGAGACGAAATCTGGCCTTCTGCAGATGCACATGCGCGCGCCTCTGGGCATGCGGATTGAGGTTGCGGGCCGGATTGCGGCACTCGTGGATGACCGCATCCACAAGATCCTGCCTGGCAAGGTCGAGGACATCATCAGCAATTGCGGCCTGCCGGAAGGTCCGCACAACCAGGCCTTCATTCCAACACCCAGCATCGGAACGCAGGACTGCGACCTGACCATTACGCTCAGGGACGAGGCCTCGCCGGTCTGGGATTATCGCCGCCTGCTGCGCAGGGATCTCTCGGCGCAGTTTCCCGGTACGGTCTTTACGTTCCAGCCGGCTGATCTGACGGCCAAGATCCTGAACTTCGGAGCACCCTCTCCGATCGACATTCAGGTTTCCGGGCCGGATATCCGCCAGAACTACGCCTATGCGCGCTCCATCCTCGGTCAGCTCCGGCATATTCCGGGGGCGGCGGATGTCGTGATCCAGCAGACCATGAAGACGCCGACCCTCATGGTTCAGGGCAACCGGACCTTCAGCCAGGCGACCGGCCTGACCGAGGCCGATCTTGCCAATAACGAACTGATGGCGCTGTCGGGAAGCTCCACGGTCGATCCGCAATACTGGCTGGATCCGAGCGACAACGTGACCTTCCCGCTCAATGTCTATGTCTCGCAGGATCAGCTCACCCATCTGACGGATCTGATGACGATCCCCGTGGACAAGGGCGATGGAGACCCGAGTGGCACCCAGACCCAGCTTCTCGGCGCCATCAGTGCGATCAAGGCGACGGGGACGCCAGGTGAGGTCTCGCACTACAACTCCATGCCGGATATCGACATCTATGTGTCCGCGGAAGGGACCGATCTGGGCTCCGTTCTCGATGGAGTGCACAAGGTCCTGAACGACACGGCGAAGACCGTTCCGACATCCGCTCAGGTGGATGTCCGCGGTCAGGCCACGACCATGCACGGGGCTTACAACCAGCTTGTGCTTGGCCTCGCCGTCTCGGTGGTGCTGATCTATCTGCTGATCGTGGTGAATTTCCAGTCCTGGCTGGATCCATTCATCATCATCACGGCCCTCCCCGGCGCTCTGGCCGGGATCGCCTGGGCGCTGTTCCTCACCCACACGCGCCTCTCCGTCCCTGCGCTGACGGGGGCTATCATGTGCATGGGCACCGCGACCGCGAACTCGATCCTCGTGGTGTCCTTCGCCCGCGAGCGGATCGAGGAACATGGCGATGCCCTGCGCGCCGCCGTGGAAGCCGGCTACGGGCGTATCCGGCCCGTCATCATGACCGCTCTGGCCATGGTGGTCGGCATGGTGCCGATGGCGATTTCCAACTCCACCAATGCTCCGCTCGGCAAGGCCGTGATCGGCGGTCTGATCGTCGCCACCATCTCGACCCTGCTGTTCGTCCCCTGCGTCTACGCAATCCTCCACAACCGTCCCGCGCGCCACAAGGAGACAGTCTGATGGCCTCCCTTTCCCGTAAGTTCATTCTTGGCGCGGGAGCCTGCGCCGTGGGCCTCTACGTCGCATTTCTCGTCGTCGACCGCGTCCATGCCGTCAGCACCCTGCGCGCCGAAACCAATGCCGGTGCCATCCCTGACGTGTCAGTCGTCTCGCCGCACCGGACGAGCCCGAAAGTGTCCCTGACGCTGCCTGGCAATATCGATGCCTGGTATCAGGCGCCGATCTATCCGCAGGTCTCAGGCTATGTGAAGATGTGGTACAAGGACTATGGCGCGCATGTGAAACAGGGCGACGTTCTGGCGGAAATCAACGCGCCGGCGCTCGATGCCGAATATGCGCAGGCCAAGGCCAGCCTTGCGTCCGTCATGGCGAAATACAACCTGGCGTCCGTCACGGCGAACCGCTGGCGTGCGATGGGCAAGTCCCAGTCTGTTTCCGGCCAGTCGGTTTCGGTCGCCAATGCGAATGAACAGTCTGCCAATGCCGAAGTGCAGGCCGCACAGCGCAATGTGGATCATTTCGAGGCGCTCGAACGATTCAAGCAGCTCGTGGCTCCTTTTGACGGGATCGTTACGGCGCGTTCGGTCAATGTTGGCGATTACGTCCATAATGGCGGCGGTGGTCTGAACGCGACCGGTAGCGCATCCGAACTCTTTACCGTGGCGGATACGGACAAGCTGCGCCTGTTCGTATCGGTCCCGGAAGTCTTCTCCTATGTCCTGCAGGACGGCATGACCGCACAGGTCACCGTGCCGCAATATGCGGGCAGGACGTTTACGGCGAAGTATCTGACGACATCCAAGGGATACGACCCCAACACCCGCACGGCCATTGCGGAATTCGTACTCGATAATCCCGGTCATCTGCTGTGGCCCGGCACCTTTGCCTCCGTTGCCCTGACGGCGAAGAACACGGACGCCAACCTGTATGAAATCCCGAGCGGCAGTCTCGTTTTTGAGGAAAAAGGCATGCAGGTCGCGGTTGTGGATGCCACCAGCCATGTTCATTACGCCAATGTGCAGGTGGGGCGCATGGCGGACAGTTCGACGGAGATCCTGAGCGGCCTCAAGCCGACGGATCGCATCATCAACAATCCGCCTGCCGATCTGCTGGAAGGCGATGTGGTGCATGTTGTCACCCCGGCGCGCGGCTATAATGAAAGCGGCTTCGCATCCGACACGGACTCCTCCGACAATGACGGGGACGAATGATGATCCCAGCCACCTTCCGACGCTTCGCCCTCACTGGTGGGTCAGCCCTTGCACTGATCAGCCTCTCGGCCTGCGATCTGGCCCCTACTTACAGAACCCCGAACTTTGTCGTGCCCTCAAGCTGGCAGGGTCAGTCCCCTTTCGCTGTTGCGACGCCTGCAGATACGGCGCTGCCCGCCAACTGGTGGACCATGTTTCAGGACCCGCTGCTGAACGATCTTGAAGCGCGGGCCACGGCTGATAACGGGGATATCCAGGCGGCGGCCGAGCGCTTCATTCAGGCGCGCTCACTTGTTGTGGCGGCCCGGTCCGAACTGCTGCCCCATGCCAGTCTGGATGCCGGGGCTTCGGACAACAAGCAGTCCGCCGACCGGCTGTTCCGCAATGGCGCCACCCTGACGCAGACCAGCGAGGATTATGGGGGTCTGGTGTCATGGGAGCCTGATTTCTGGTCGTCCATCCGCAACCGCGTGCGGGCGCAGAAGCAGTTCGCCCAGCAGCGCGCAGCCGATTTCGCCATGGCGCGCCTGAGCACGCAGGCCGAACTGGCACGCGATTATATCCAGTTGCGCGGTTATGATGCGCAGGATGCGATTTATGAGCAGTCCATCGGCTATTACGAGCGTGCCGTTCGCATCACGGAAAACCAGGTTCAGAATCAGGCGGCCCCGCGCCTCGATCTGGCGCGGGCGCAGGCACAGCTCTACACCACACAGGCGGCACGGCTGGATATTCAGGCGGCGCGGCAGGTCATGGAACATGCGATCGCGGTGCTGACCAACACGTCACCGTCGAGCTTCCATATTCCCGCCAGACCCGAATTTCATTTCATCCAGCCGACGATCCCAGCGGATGTGCCTTCAACCCTGCTTCAGCGTCGCCCGGACATTGCGGCGTCCGAGCGCGAAATGGCGCAGGCCAACCGGGAGATCGGCATTGCGCGTGCGGCGTTCTATCCGCATATCGCGCTCAAGCTGAATGGTGGGTTTGAGGCCAATGGATTTGATCTGGCCAATCTTGCGAACTCGCTGTGGACGTATGGCGCGAGCTTCCACATGCCGCTGTTCGATGGCGGCCTGCGTCGGGCGGAGCTTCAGAGGACATGGTCGGCCTATCGCGAGACCCGCGATACGTATCGGATGAAAGTCCTGTCAGCGTTCCGCGAAGTGGAGGATGGTCTCTCCCGGACCGAGCGCCTGACGAAGGAAAATGCCGCGCTGGAACAGGCGGTCAAGGCCAATCTCGCCACGCAGAACATGACCATGACGCTCTATCAGGGCGGTGTTGGAACCTATCTTGAAGCCATCTTCAGTCAGGAGAACACACTGGAAAGCCGCATCCATCAGGTCGAGGTTGCGACCCGGCTGTATCACGCGGATGTGGACCTGATCCGCAGCCTCGGTGGTGGCTGGAACGTAAAGGATCTGCCGACGATGGACCAGACCCTCTCCATCGCTCCGCTGCAATACGACAACCTGCACCACCCCAAGTCTGTCGGAGACGTCAATGTCTCACAACACCCCGAACAGTTTGAAAACCTGACCGGGATCAAAGGCAGCCCTGATATTTCGGTTAATAAATGATTTTTGATGAGGTCACGTTGAGAAAAATCTGACCCAGAGCTTTGCTGTGGTGAGATTGAGAAAGTTCATGAAAGACAAGGCCATCCTGTCGTAGCGGGTTACGATACGCCGCATCTACCATCTGCCTGATGGCATAACCGGCAGGATCTCGTAGATCAGCAGATTCTGCCGGAAACAGTCGCCGTCATAGCCTCGATCAGCCAGCATGGGTCTGGGGGGCGGTACAGGGAGTTTCATCAGAGCGACTGTGATTTTGTGATCCGAGAACCTGCCCTCTGATACGGCCAAAACCCAGAGGGCGTCCCTGATCGTCACATCGGGCATGGACTTTGCCCGTAAAGCCGCCGTGTGATCGCGCAATTGAAATCTATGCGAGGTACGAACTGATCTTGCCGCACAGACTTCCATGTATGCTTCTCAACGCATCAGGAAAATAATGACACCTACAGCCAGCAGAATCAGCATGGCACCGGAAACACGTTCCAGCCACGGCAGCACCCGCGCGAAGCGCCGCAGAATGGCCCGGTTACCGATCGTGACCGCCACCAGCAGATCCCACAGCAGCACGACGCTGAACATCCAGATGCCATAGAACGCTTTCCAGCCTGCGCTGGCCTGTGGCCCAGTCAGCATTGCAGCCAGACTGGCGTAAAATAATGCGTTCTTGGGGTTGAGGATCCCTGACAGGAAGCCTGTGCCGGCGGCGCGGCGCCAGGCGCCGAAGTGAAGACTGGATCGGGCGACATGGCCATCCTGAGTCAGCACACTTCCCAAGCCGCTGGTGCCAGCATGACGAATAAACAGCACCCCAAGATAGAGCAGATAAGCGCAGCCGGTCAGTTGAAGGATCACGAACCAGGCACTGTCCTGTTTCAGCGCGGCAAGCCCGGCAAATGCAGCTACGATGAACACGCCATTGGCGACCGCAATACCCAGGCAGGCACCGCTGGCGACCCGCCAGCCGGAAGACAGCGAGTTTCGGGCGATCAGGAAGAAGTCGGGGCCAGGAGAAAGCAGCGCCAGGAAATGCGCTGCGGCGATCATCAGGAATTGCTGCATTCAGGACACACCCGTCGTTTTTTCCACGGAGTGTGCAGGCCAGGGCATCTTCTGTATTGAAGAAAATTTCAGCTCCGCCGTCTTCGGCGTCAGGCTCGGAAACGGCCAGGTGTTACACCAGCATAAGCCTTGAACACTCGCTGGAAGTGAGCCTGATCCGCAAATCCAAGGTGCTGGGCGACGTCTGCAAGGCTGTTCTCGCTTTGAATCCACTCCTTGGCGAGGTTGACGCGCTGGTTAAGCTGCCAAGCGTGCGGTGTCATGCCGGTAACGACGCGGAATGCCCGGATTACCTGATAGCGGCTCATGCCTGCCAGGGCTGCCAATTTATCCAAGGTAGTAGTGACGGTGGGCCACGCACACAGATAATCCAGGGCCGGTTGAATCTGCTCGGCCAGGTTCGCGGGAACAAGTGGTCTTTCAATAAGAAGCCCCTGTTCGCTGTCGTAGTCTTCGACGAACTCGATCAGTGCGACCTCCTTCTCGATCGGATCGGCTTCTCCGAACAGCAACGTATTGAGGCGACAGAGGCGCGCATAGATCACCGGGTCGGTTACAATGCGCACCGGCTCATCTTCCATCGCCTCGGCTCGAACATACTCCTGCCGAACAGTCTGGAGCCACGTGGCATCCAGATGGAGCATCTGATAGCTCCAGGCTGTGTCGGGAGCAGGATTGCACGCATGAACACGCGATGCCGGTACGAAGACGAGAGTACCAGGAGACAGGAGGACCGGGCCGCTGGCAGCGCCTGTGAAAACGCTGGTGCCCTCATCGACGGCACCAATTGAAAAGGTCGGATGATGATGGGGCTTGTAACAGGCCCAGCTCTGGCAGGCGCGGCGACTCTCGACGAAAGGCAGGCTCTGATCACGCCAGAATGCTTGGGCATCGCTGTGCTGGCGTACACGGTACGGACGGCTAGTCGTTATTTGGAGATCGGCGTCCACACAGTCCTCACATGTTGTTGTTCTGAAGCCAAATCAGACAGTGTGCTCGCTGAGCAGCGACATACCGCCTGCACCTCACCGAAAAAGAACCGGAAATCAACGCCAACCTTACGTTCTTTCAGGACAAAAGCCGACAACGGCATACCCCATCGGACCAGAACCAGTTCCCTGCCCTCTTCTCCATTCCGGACAATCGGTGCCGAATAGTCCAGATAGGTTTCCAGCATGGGCGGAAGGTTACCGGTATGGTCGTCAGGCACTCTGGCTACAGCGCAGATCTTGTCCTGCGACGAGGTCTGGGCATACAGGTTACACATGCTCGCTTCGTTGTTCAGAGCCCATCAGGTGCCGCGCGATCCCACTGAGGGTCTTCCGCCTTTCTGTCTGAGAGAAC
>NZ_JBDNYY010000023.1:0-21566 GCF_047722525.1 Gluconobacter sp. | reverse complement strand
GGGGAGATCGTGTTTGCAAGCTGGGGGGGCGCCTATCAGGATGCCGTGCGTGATGCATGGATCACGCCCTTCACGAAAAAAACGGGGATTTCCGTCATTGAGGATACGGGGCCGTCCCTCGCGAAGATCAAGGTTATGGTTCAGACGGGCAGCGTCAGTTGGGACGTTGTGGGGACGAGCGGTGTCAGCTTTGTTCTGGGGGTTCAGCAGGGCCTGTTCGAACCGGTACCTGCGGATCTGGTGGATCAGTCCCATATCATCCCGGGCGCCCGCAGCCCGTATGGCGTGCCATCTGAAATCTTCGGCACGCTGATTGGATATTCGCGTCAGGCTTTCCCCCTACATCCGCCGGAAACGTTTGCGGATTTCTGGGATCTGAAACGCTTCCCAGGGGAACGGATCCTGCCGGCCCGTCCGGTAACGGTTTTGGAGGCTGCGCTTATGGCTGATGGCGTACCTGCGGGCGATGTCTACAGGATCCTGTCCACGCCTGAAGGGCTGGAAAGGGCGCTCAACAAGATCCGACAGATCCGCCCCTCCGTAGCACTCTGGTGGAATTCGGCTGCGCAGCCGGTTCAGGCGCTTGCAAGCGGGGAGGCGGTCATGGCGCTGGGCTGGAATGGCCGGTTTCAGGATGGTGAGGACGCAGGACTTCCGATCGGGGTGTCATGGGCGCAGAGCATTCTTCAGGTTGGATATTTCCTGCTTCTGAAAGGGGCTCCGGACCGCAAGGAAGCCCTCGATTTCATGCGCTATATCGCGTCTGCCGAGGCTCAGGCCCGGCTGAGCCGGTTCATTTCCTACGGCCCTGTACGCACGGATGTTTTCGGGCAGATTTCTCCCGCCATTCAGGTCCATCTGCCGTCTTCGCCAGAGCATCTGCGGGATGCACTGTTTGTCGATAACGCCTGGTGGGCCGAGCACGGACAGGATGCCACCGAAGGTTATACCTCAGTCATGCAGGGAAACTGATGAGCGACACCGATTACTGGTTCACACGCGCCGAACACGACCAGCGTATCGCCCGCGTCCAGAAGATCCTCAGATCCCGCGGACAGGATGCACTGATTGCTTTCATGCCGGAATCCATCACGTGGCTGACCGGATATTTCACACGCGCTTACGGCGGCTTTCAGTTTGCCATCATTCCCGCGTCAGGGGAGCCGTTTGTTGTGCTGCGTGACGTCGAGAAGTTCCATTTTGACCGTACGTCCCATTATTCGGATTGTGCGCTGTGGAGTGACAGCGATGTTCCGTTGCAGATCGGGGTGCAGGCTATTGAACGCTTTCTCGGAAAACAGCCGAAGCTTGCCGTGGAACTGTCTGCCTGGACGCTGTCGGTCACGAATTATCTTGCGCTGAAAGATGCTTTGGCAGGGGCCTGGATCGAGGATGCCGGGAGCATGGTCGCGGCTCTGCGGCTGATCAAGTCTCCGGCGGAAGTCGCGTTCCAGCGTCGGGCTGCACGCGCAGCGGAAGCCGGGATGCAGGCCGGGATCGACAGTGCGCGGGCCGGGGCCAGCGAGCGGGACATGGCGGCGTCCATCTGTTCTGCGATGATCCTGAAAGGAAGCGATCTTCCCGGGCCGGGTGTTCTGTCTTCCGGGGAGCGGGCATTTCATCTGCACGGCTCCTACAGTGACCGGGTTCTGGAAACCGGGGATCTCGTACAGCTCGAAACCACGCCGAATGTGCGACAGTATCACGCCCGTTTCATGCGTCCGATGAAGGTCGGGACGGCGACGGATGCGGAATATCGGCTTGCGGAGACGCTCATCGACATTCAGGACCGCGCTTTGGCCGCCGTGGCGCCGGGTGTGTGTGCCGCAGTGCCTGATGCGATCTATCGGGAGGGTGTTCTTGGCGCCGAACTGTGCTCCGAATATACGAACAAGACCTTCTATTCGATCGGACTGATGCTGCTGCCCAATTCGGGGGAGATGCTGTCTGCCGTCCCCGAAAGTTCGTGGGTTTTCGAACCGGGTATGGTGTTTCATTCCTATGTGCTGGCGCAGGGCATGGGCATGTCGGAGACGATTCATGTCCATGAAGGGGGGGGTGAGCGCCTGACGCACTTTCCCCGTCAGCTGTTCGTGACCTGACCATGAAGCCGCTTGCCCTTCTGTCCGGGAACCGCTGGTCTGCTGTGCGTCTTCGCGGGCTGCCTGTTGTTCTGGTGCCAGTCTGTTTTCTCGCCGTGCTGTTCGTCTGGCCGGTCCTGCGTCTGCTGGCGCTGGGCTTCGGGGACGAGGCGGGGCCGTTCCATTCCTATCTGCGTGTGTTCACGGTGCCTGCCTATCGCGAGGCGATCCTGGCCACATTCGGAATTGCGCTCGCCGTGACAGTACTGTCCGTGCTGCTGGCCTATCCCGTGGCCTATCTGATGGCGACGGTCTCACCGCGTATGGGGCGTATCCTCGGAATCGGAGTGCTGCTGCCGTTCTGGACGAGTGCGCTGGTGCGCACCACGGCATGGATCATGCTGCTGGAGCGTTATGGTATTCTCAATAGCGTGCTGATGCGGGCGCATCTGATCCGGCATCCGGTGGCGTTCGTCTACAACCTGTCTGGGGTTTTGATCGGCATGAGCCATGTGCTGATGCCGTTCGTGGTGTTTCCTCTGTACACCGCGTTCCGTGGGCTGGACCGGAATCTTGTTCAGGCCGCCACGCTTCTGGGGGCGGGGCCGTTGACCCTGTGCCGGGAGATCTTCATTCCTCTGACGGCGCCCGGTGCTCTCGCCGGTGCAAACATCGTGTTCATGAGCGCGCTGGGCTACTACATCACGCCCGCCCTGATGGGCGGTCCGGCGCAGACCATGGTGTCCCAACTGATTTCATTCAATGTCAGCGAACAGCTCGACTGGGGTATGGCCAGCGCTCTTTCGGGTGTCATGCTGGTTCTGACGCTTGCGACGTTTTTCATGTGCCGGGGTGTTCTGGAAAAGCGTCTGAAAGGGCGTGCAGTCATGGCGGCGCGTCCCTATGGGGAGGGTCTGTCCGGAAGATCCGGAGCAGGATGGGGGATGGCCATTGCGGGATGCGTGGTCATGGTTTTCCTGCTGGCGCCGATCGTCATTGTCTTTCCAATGAGTGTCAGCGCGTCCCCGATCCTGATGTTCCCGCCGCATGGGCTGTCTTTCCGCTGGTATCGTGAACTCCTGAGCCGGCCGCAATGGGCTGCGGCGTTTTTCAGTTCCCTGAAGGTTGCGCTGATTGCCGTGCCGCTGGCGACGGTCCTTGGGGCCTTGGCAGCGATTGGACTTTCGCGGATGAAGGGGACGGTCGCGCAGATCCTGGAGGGGCTCTTCATCCTGCCGATGGTCGTTCCGGTTATTATTCTGGCAGTGGGGCTTTATTACCAGTTTACGCCATTGGGTCTGACCCGTGGGTACTGGGGACTGGGGCTCGGGCAGGCCGTCCTCGCGATGCCATTTGTATTTCTCACGGTTCAGGCGTCATTGCGGGGCTTCAGCAGGGATCTGGAGCTGGCAGCCATGAATCTCGGGGCGGGATGGTTTTCAGTCCTGGGGTATATTCTCTTGCCTGCGCTGATGCCTGCGATTGTTTCAGGGGCGATTTTTGCGTTCATCACGAGTTTCGATGACGTTATTCTTGCTCTGTTCCTGACGGATGTGCGTGCGCGGCCCCTGTCGCGCCTGATCTATGAAAACGTGCTGCAGGATGTAAGTCCCACCATTACGGCAGTCGCAGTGCTCATCATCGTTCTGACGCTGGGGCTTCTTCTGTCCAGCCTCCTGTTTCAGAGAGAAAAGTCATGATGGATCGGCCAGAACCTCTCGGACAGCCGGTGCAGATCCGGGCGCTTGAAAAAAGTTACGGCGGGACACGCATCCTGCAGTCCCTGTCACTGGACATTCCGGCCGGGTGTTTCTGCACGCTGCTGGGGGCGTCGGGTTCTGGTAAAAGCACCATCCTCAAGCTGATTGCGGGTTTCGAAACTCCCGATGGAGGCGAAATCCTGGTTCAGGGACAGGACCTGGGCAGAGTTCCAGTGCATCGGCGTCAGATCGGAATGGTCTTTCAGAACTATGCGCTTTTCCCGCATATGTCGGTGCATGAAAACGTGGCGTTCGGACTGAGGATGCGGCGGATTCCTCGCGAGGAAAGGGAAAGCCGCGTCGGGGAAGCCCTGAGGATGGTCGGGCTGCAGGAATTCGGCAAACGCTATCCACGGGATCTGTCCGGGGGACAGCAGCAGCGTGTGGCTCTGGCGCGCGCGCTGGTGATCCGGCCGCGCATTCTTCTGATGGACGAACCTCTGGGGGCGCTGGACCGTGGCCTGCGGCAGGGGCTGCAGCAGCAGATCCGGGATATCCAGCAGCAGCTTGGCATGACAACGGTTTTCGTTACCCATGACCAGGAAGAAGCCTTGCAGATGTCTGACATGATTGTGCTGATGCGGGAAGGGCGGATCGAGCAGGTCGGCTCTCCTCGTGAAATTTACAACCGGCCGAGAAACGGGTTTGTCGCCAGCTTTCTGGATGACTGCAATTTTCTTTCATTGCTGGGTAGAAACATTGGCATAAGACCGCAGCATCTTCGCGTGGGTTCTGCTGCCCTGCAGGCGGATCATGTCATGGTGGGGTCTGTGGAAAGTATGGTCTTTCTGGGAACGCATCGTCGTATCACCCTCCGGGTTTCAGGTGAGAGCATGATGGCGCGTCTCTCTTCCGAAAATATGGAAGAATTCGTTGTCGGTCAGGAAATCCCTGTTGGGGTTTTTGAGGAAGATTTTATGTTTCTTGAGAAAAATTCCTGACACAATTAATAGAAATTAAAAACGTATACTGAACATACATTATATATCCTTTTTACATGTTTCTTTTCCGTAATATGTTTTCTTGAGAAGACGCTGGTCCGAATCTGAACGGGTTGCTGTCCCGAGAGGCAGGCTCTGGTTCGGTTGCGATTGTCCGGGAGGAAAACACATGAATACGATCCGTTGCAGTAAATGGATGCCGGGCCTTCTGGCGACAACCGGTCTGTCACTTGTGTGGTGTCACCCCGGGGCCGCCCAGACGGTTCAGAAATCTGAACATGTTCAGGGAAGCCGGAAAAGCGTCAGGGCGAGGCCACATGCGCCCCTCTCGGGAACGTCGGCGGCACGTGCCCATGTGGTGTCGCATAAAGTTGAAGCGGTATCTCTACCTTCCGCAAATGAGCAGATCATCGTGACGGGTTCCCGCGGCCTTGCGCGGAAGGTGACGGACAGCCTGAGTCCGATCGACGTGATCAATGCTCGACAGTTATCGCAGACGGGACAGGGGGATCTGGGGGATGCGCTGGTCCTGACCAATCCTTCCCTGAACATGCAGGCCCATCAGACGGACCAGGCCGCCCTGGTGTCTTCCATCCGGATGCGGGGCCTCAACCCGGACCAGGTTCTGATCCTTATTGATGGCAAGCGTCGTCATACCACTGCGAACATCAATTCGGATTCAGGCCCGGAATCCGGCGAAACGCCTGTTGATATCGACATGATTCCCATGAGCATGATCGATCATATCGAAGTGCTTCGGGATGGGGCGGCGGCGCAATACGGATCGGATGCCATTGCCGGTGTGATCAACATCATTCTCAAAAAGGGTGCACGGGGTGGGTCGCAACAGGCGCTGGCCGGCGCCACCTATCAGGGGGATGGCTTTACTTATCAGGTGCGGGGAGATCATGGCATCCGTCTTGGGGATGACGGATTTCTCCATTTTGGTCTTGATTTCAAGCATAATGATCTGACTTCCCGCGATGCGATCGATAACCGGACGGGACGCAAGGATTTCAATCAGGAAGGTGAGCCGGATCAGACGCGTGTGAACGTCGCCATCAACTGGGGCAAGGATCTGTTCGGGGGCGCGGCGAATTTCTACGGGAATGTGATCTATGGACACCGTCACGGTGAATCCCCCCAGTATTTCCGCGTGGCCAGTACGTTGCCGTCCTATTATCCGTGGGGTTTTGCGCCAGTCGATACGTCTGATGAAGATGACTATGCAGCGACGGTAGGTCTGAAGGGAGATAATTTTCTGGGCTTTGGCTGGGATATCAGCACGACCTATGGCGCGGATAATTTCCATCTGCGCCAGCACGACTCAGCCAATTTGAGCTACCTGGCCACCTATGGCTGGACGCCCACCAGTTTCAATCTTCGCTCTTTCCAGTCCACCCAGTGGACCAATAATCTCGATTTCCATCGGGCGATCCGTGTTCCGCTGCTGGCTGCGCCGCTGCATCTGGCATTTGGTGCAGAGCACCGCATGGAGAGCTACACCATGACAGCTGGTGACTATGCTTCATATTACGGCTCCGGTTCGCAGGCTCTTGTCGGGTTGTCGCCGAGCAATGCAGGGTCATGGTATCGCGATGTCTATGCGGGATATGTGGATGTTGACGTGCGACCGGTGAAGCATCTGGATATCGATTTTGCAGGGCGTTTCGAACATTATACGGATGCAGGGAATGCCGAGACCGGCAAGATTGCCGCGCGCTATGATTTCACGAAATGGTTTGCGATCCGTGGGGCCATCAACACGGGCTTCCGGGCGCCGACCCTGGCGGAAGAACATTATTCCACGCTGGGTGTGGCACCGACCTATGCCGGTGGGCAGCTTGCCGTCAATTCGGCCGCTGCGGCTGCCTTGGGCGCCATTCCGCTCAAACCCGAATTCTCGACCAATGCCAGTGGTGGCTTTGTGTTACGTCCCATCAAGAACCTGAACATCACGACTGATGTCTATCAGATCAATATCCGCGACCGGATCATCAATGGCGGCAGCTATTCGGGACAGCAGGCAGTTGATGCTATCGAGCAGATGGGCATTCAGGTGCCGAGCACGATTTCACCATCGTCCGTGACTGCGCATTATTACTCCAATGGTGCCAGTACCCGCACCCAGGGGCTTGATATCGTTGCGAATTATCTGAGTGATCTGCATCAGATGGGAACGATTAACTGGGATCTGGGCCTCTCCCTGAACCGGACACGCCTGACCCATCTGGGGAACGACACGAACGGTAATCCGCTCCTGACGGCTCAGACAATTTCCTATCTCACGACGACCTCCCCGCGAAGCAAGATCATGATGTCCGCGCGCTGGAAATATCACAATTTCGATGTTTTCATTCAGGAGATGCGCTGGGGTGAAACAAAGGATATGAAGTCCTACCGCACCGGGCCTCATGCAAACTCCAACTCCATTTTTTACCCGTTTGCCAACACGCCGGTGTGGGTCACGAATGCGGAATTCGGATATCAGGCCACGCACAAGATCCACATTGCGGTGGGTGCCAATAACCTGTTCAACATGAAGCCGCGTCGTCTTCCTGCTGACGGGACCTATGCTGGCGCGGAAATCTATGACGATTACTCCAACCAGATGGGATACAACGGCGGATACTATTATCTCCGGCTGAACTCCACATTCTGATCCCGAAAGGCAAAGCCGGCCGGTGGTTTCGGCTGTCCAGGGCAGAGTCATGCTCCGGATCAGTCGGAAATGCGGGAAGCCTATTGGCATGAAAGGCTGGATCGCTGATTGCGGGGCGAGTTGAGGGGGCAGACGCAGGAATTATCTTCGTCTGAACGCATATAATCATATGATTGTTTCGGTAGCGGACATGGTATGAACGGGTTTTTCAAAAGTCATGGTGCAGTTTATGGTTAACCCGTTTCATCTTGCTTTTCCGGTCGATGATCTTGATGCGGCACGGAACTTCTACGGAACCGTTCTTGGTTGTGCCGAGGGGCGCAGTACGGAGGCATGGATCGACTTTGATCTCTACGGGCATCAGATCGTGACACATCTGATTCCGGAAGCCTGCCGTGCCGCCGCCGGTGGTGGGGCGGGTGCAGTTGACGGGCATAATGTGCCTATTCCTCATTTTGGCGTTGTTCTCGACATGGATGACTGGAAAGCTTTGGCGGAACGTGTCCGCAGTCATGGCATTACCTTCGGGGTGGAACCTCACATCCGCTTCGTAGGCCTGCCGGGCGAGCAGGCGACGATGTTCTTCTGTGATCCGGCAGGCAATGCACTGGAATTCAAGGCTTTTGCCAATATGCAGCAGCTTTTCGCCAAGCAGTAAAACATCCTTCCGACCGAGCAGATACAAGGATCACTCATGGCCAGTTCCTCTCCAACTGAGATCGACGCCATTTCCTGTCCCATACCTGACATCGATCTCGGATCTTATCTGTTCGGTCGGTTGCATGAGATCGGTTTTGACGGTCGTGGCATGACCCGTCCATCTTACGGGAGAGAGGAAAATTTCGCACATGCCCTCTTCATGGAGATCGGGCGTGAATACGGGTTGGAGATCCGCCGTGACTGGGCCTCCAATCTTTTCATCACGCTGCCGGGGCGTGCCCGGAACCTCCCTGTCGTTATGACGGGATCTCATGTCGATACTGTCCCGTGTGGAGGGAATTTCGATGGTGCCGCAGGTGCCGTCGCGGGTCTGCTGGTCCTGTGCGCCTGGGTGAAAGCGGGTTTTCGTCCAATGCGGGATACGACCTTGATCGTGACCCGGGCCGAAGAAAGCGTCTGGTTCCCTCTCTCCTATCTGGGAAGCCGCGCGGCGTTCGGGCTGCTCAATCCTTCCGCCCTCGATACACCGCGGAGTGATGACGGTGTGAGCTTGCGGCAACATATGCTGGATTGTGGAGCAGAACCTGATCTGTGTGGTCGGGCTCCTGTTCTGGATCCCGCGAAAATCGACTGTTTCGTCGAGCTCCATATTGAGCAGGGGCCAGTTCTTCCGGAAGCTGGCGTTCCGGTCGGGATCGTGACGGGAATCTGTGGCAGTACGCGCTATCGTTCGGCCGTCATCCACGGACAGTATGCTCATTCCGGCGCGACGCCGCGTCGTTTCCGGTCAGATGCTGTCATGGCAGGAGCCAGCATGATGACGGCATTGCATGAGGCGTGGGAAAAGGTGGAGGCGGCAGGCGAGGAGATGACTCTTACGTTTGGCGTCTGTAAGACCGATCCGGCGCAGGCGAATTTCGCTGCCGTTCCCGGACGGCTGGAGCTTGTGATCGATATCCGTTCCCGGGATGAGGCCCTGCTGGACCGCATGAACGCGCTCGTCATCGAACAGGCGCGGCGTGTGGAAGCCGATTATAACGTTCAGGTGGCTCTCGGTCCCCGGACGCGCAGTACGCCTGCTGCCATGGATGAGACTCTTCAGGGGCGGGCACGGAGCCTGGCTGCGGAAATGGGCCTTCCAGTCATCTCGATGCCAAGTGGTGCCGGGCATGATGCGGCAACATTCGCGGGGCAGGGCATCCCGACTGAAATGCTGTTCGTGCGGAACGCCAATGGGAGCCACAACCCGGACGAAAGCATGGAAATGGAGGACTTCATGCAGGGCGTGAGCCTGTTGGAGCGGCTTCTTCGCGAACGGGCCGGGAAGTGAGAGATTGAGAGCTCGGGGGACTATGCTGAGTCCGCGCTGTCTAGAAGGGCTATCCACTCAGGAGGTCAAGGTCTCCGACAAGCGCCAGTGGCCAGTTCACGCATGTTTGTGGCGCTGCCTGAGAAAGAGCGATTGCAGCATATCAGATGCGATATTGTTGCGCAGGCAGTTGCTGTCGACTGTCACGGCAGTGTGATGCTGTTCTCGTTGTGGCAACAGATAGCTCAAGTTCTATCCTCACGGTATGTGAACTTATGGTTATGCCGGGGAATGAAGATCCATCTGCTACCAAGAGAAAGAAAAGAGGCAGGACCACTGCCTGCAATCCACAGTTTTATTTCGGCATTCAAGCGCGAGAGGAGGTTGTTTCCAGTCCCGGTTCTGTTTGACGGAACACCGGTTTATGCAGAGGCCTTCAGTCAAAGCTCTTCGTGAGACTTGCGACGGCCGCCCAGACTGTAACGATTGCCTGGGTAGGTGAAGATACCTTTCATGACGACGCGGCCTTTGACCCATGTGCGACGTACGAGCTGGAGGCAGGGTTCGTGAGGACCAATGTCCAGCAGGGACTGTAATTCCTGTGTGGGAGAGACTGCGAAGACGATATGCTCGATCTCGTCCGGGCCGGAGATATGGTACAGATGCCTGTGGGGATGGGTGAGAGTGAAATCCTGTTGCAGGTATTCGGGAGCGAAGGCCGGGGAAACGAAACGTTCTTCCACCTGTAGGGGGATATCGTCTTCGAAATGGACAATCACTGAATGGAAGAGTTTGCTGCCGGGCCGCATGTCGAAGGAAAATGCAAGGTCGATATCGGCTCTGATGGCTTCCAGTGTGATGACCTGCGCCGTATGGATGTGTCCTGAGGCCAGGATATCATCAGCGATATCATGAAGTTCCAGGAGGTCAGCTTTCGGAGAGGGGCGGGATACGAATGTTCCGACACCCTGTGCACGGACCACAATCCCCTCGGTCATCAGTTCGCGAAGAGCCCGGTGTACCGTCATCCGGGAGACGCCGAGAAGTTCGACCAGTTCGCTTTCGGAGGGAAGCTTCTGACCTTCTTTCCACTCTCCGTCCTGAATGCGCTCGGTAATGTAGAGTTTGACCTGTTCGTACCGAGCGGGAGAGCGTTCCCGGGAGACGTCCATCTTCATGTCGCGGGCTGTCCTTCAGCTAGGGAGCGGCAATCCAAAAAACATCCTGGCGAAACTGTTATTTAGACAAGAGGTTGTATGGATAAGAGTATGCAACTTTATATCACAGGGTCGAGTTTACCGTCAAAAATTCGGTGAATGGGTCTTCTGCCCCCGATCCAGTATGACAGTTCGTGTGCACCGGCGATATCCCACAGAAGCATGTCTGCAGCCTTTCCTGCTGTCAGCGTGCCAGTGATGTTCTGAAGCCCGAGTGCCTGGGCGCCGATCCGGGTCACGGCGGAGAAGGTCTCTTCCGGCGTCATACGGAACAGGGTGCAGCCCATATTCATGATGCCTGTAAGGCTGACACTGGGGGAGGTTCCGGGATTGCAGTCGGTGGCGAGCCCCATCGGAACCTTGTGTTTCCGGAACAGATCCACCGGTGGCAGACGCGTTTCACGGATGAAATAAAAGGCTCCGGGCAGCAGCATGGCAACTGTGCCTGCGGTAGCCAGATCGATAACGTCATCCTCGACGACATATTCCAGATGGTCGGTCGAGAGGGCGCCGTAACGCGCTGCCAGTCTTGTGCCGCCGTTGTTCGAGAGCTGCTCGGAATGGAGGCGGACGGGGATTTTCAGGTCGGTTGCCGCAATGAAGAGCCGTTCGATCTGATCGGGGGTGAAGGCGATGTTTTCACAGAAGCCGTCAATGCTATCGATCAGCTTTTCTTCTAGGGCCTGAGGGAGAATGTCCGTGATGAGATGGGAGACATAGTCGTCCTGCCGGTTCTTGAACTCGGGTGGCAGGGCATGGGCGCCGAGGAAGGTTGCATGAACACGTACCGGCAGGGCGGCACCGATGCCACGGGCGACACGGAGCTGCTTGAGCTCGTCCTGCAGGGTCAGGCCATAGCCGGACTTCATCTCGATGGTCGTTGTGCCTTCGGCAATCATGCGGCGAACGCGGCGGGCGGTGATGTCGAAGAGTTCGTCTTCGGACACATTGCGGGTGGCCTTGACCGTGGAGATGATCCCCCCGCCTTTGCGCGCGATTTCTGCGTACGAGACGCCGTTAAGGCGTTCTGCGAACTCCAGACTGCGGTCTCCGGCGTAAATGACATGGGTGTGGGCATCCACGAGGCCGGGTGTCATCCAGAGGCCGTTTCCTGAATGGACCGCCTGCGCCAGGTTCTGCGGAGCGTCTGGAAGGTCATGGGCCGCCCCGATCCAGCTGATTCGTCCGTTTTCAATGCCGAGGGCGGCGTTGTGGATGCAACCATAGCCGTCCTGATCCGAAATGAGCGCCGGGTCGGCCGTCGCGACATGAATGTCTGTCCAGAGCGTATCCCACATTCGCGTTCTTCCTTGCGCCATCAAATCTGTCGTGGTGGTATATACAAGTCTTACAATTCCATTATCATCATGCAACCAACGGGAAAAGAAAAGACTTTCCGCGTGCTGGGGAGAGGAATGTCGAGGTTATGGAACTGTTTGCGGAACAGGCCCTTCTGCCGGACGGCTGGCACAGGAATGTGCTGATTACCGTTTCTTCTGACGGGCGATTCGAATCGATTGTCCCGGACGCCCGGATATCTGCCGGTTCCGAGCGGAAAGCGATTGTTGTTCCGTCGCAGCTGAGTCTGCATTCCCATGCTTTTCAGCGGGGCATGGCGGGGCTGGCGGAGAGCCGTCAAAATCCGGCGGATACGTTCTGGACCTGGCGGCGGTTGATGTATCAGCTCGCGCATCGCATCTCACCCGAGCAGATACAGGACATTGCAAGCTACCTGTATATGGAAATGCTGACGGCCGGATATACGCAGGTCGCGGAATTTCATTATCTGCATCATGCGCCGGGTGGAGCGACTTATGGACAGGTGGCGGAGATGTCCCTGCGCGTCGGGGAGGCGGCGCAGGCGGTCGGCATTGGTCTGACGCTTCTGCCGACGCTTTACGAACGCGGTGGCTTTGACGGGCGTCCTCTTCAGGAGGCGCAGGAACGGTTCGCGACGACGGCTGAACTCATCGGCAGGATCATCAGCGAGACACGATTGGCCTGGGCAGAAACGCCGCTGCTCTCTGTTGGGCTGGGTCTGCATTCGCTGCGGGCGGTTGATCTGAAGACGGCTTCGGATCTTCTGGCTGCGCATGAGGGGCCTGTGCATATCCATGTGGCCGAGCAGCAGAAGGAAGTGGAGGAGTGCGTTGCCTTCGTGGGCGCGCGGCCTGTGGAATATCTGCTGTCTCAGACGGATGTGGATGAGCAGTGGTGTCTGGTGCATGCGACCCATCTGTCCGCTTCCGAGGTTGCGGATATGGCGCGTTCCGGGGCTGTGGCGGGGCTTTGTCCGATCACGGAAGCCAATCTGGGGGACGGGCTTTTCCCGCTTGCGCCCTATGTGAATGGCGGGGGACGCTTCGGGATTGGAAGCGACAGCAATGTGCTGATCAGCCCTTGGGAAGAGCTGCGCACTCTGGAATACGGGCAGAGGCTTTTTACGCAGACGCGATGTGCGGCTCTGCCGGCGGAGACGCTGGGGTCTACGGGCGGGTGGCTGTACCGGCAGGCTCTGGAGGGCGGCCGACGGGCCTGTGGGCTTGAGTCCTGGGGGCTGGTTGCCGGGGCGCGGGCGGATCTGTGCGTGTTGGACGAGGATCTGCTGCCGCTGCCGTATCTTCAGGATGATGCCGTTCTTGATGCGGCTATTTTCGGATCACGCCAGCCCCCCGTGAAGGATGTGCTGTGTGGTGGCCAGTGGCGCGTGCGCGATGGACGGCACCTGAATCATGACGCTGTGACGGCGGCGTTCCGGCGCACCGTGCGCACTCTTCTTGATCTCTGATCTTACAAGGAAATCCTGACCATGACGGATGTTTTATCCTTTGTTCGCGGGACGATGCCCGTACTTGTGACCCTTCCTCATTCCGGCTGCCATCTGGCGCCCGGGATGGAACGGCGGATGACGGAACGCGGGCGTCAGCTACCTGATACCGACTGGTATATGGAACATCTCTATGCCGGTGCCCTGTCGAAGGGCATGGGGGTGCTGAAGGCCAATCATTCCCGTTACGTGGTGGATCTGAACCGTGGCGCCGATGATGCGGCGCTTTATCCGGGGCGGCCCAGCACGGGGCTTGTGCCAGCGCTGACGTTTGACGGGCAGCCTATTTACCGGCCGGGACAGGAGCCGGGCGAAAGCGAGATCGCAGAGCGGCGTGAGGCTTACTGGCGCCCCTACCACGAAGCTGTCGCGGAAGAGCTGGAGCGGCTTCGTCAGAAATGGGGATGGGCGGTTCTGTGGGACGGGCATTCCATCAAATCCACCATTCCTCGCCTGTTTGAGGGGACGCTTCCGGACCTGAATCTGGGGACCAATAGCGGACACTCCTGTGACGGAGAATTGCAGGCTCTTCTGGCGCAGAGGCTGGCTGGAAACGTGGCCTACAGCCATGTCGTCAATGGTCGTTTCAAGGGCGGATACACGACGCGGCATTACGGCCAGCCAGAGCGTGGAATCCATGCCATCCAGCTTGAAATTGCGCAGTCCACCTATCTGCGGAGTGAAGAGACTCCCTGGCCGATCGATCTGGAAAAGGCGGTGCGTCTGTCGCGGATGATCGACGGTCTGCTTGAGACCGCGCTGTGCTGGCGGCCAGAGGCAACGCGTTCGGGAAAATAAATCCCGATGTCATTTCATAAATGGATTGACAATTCCGCAGAGCAATTTGAGTATTGGTATATACAAGTTCATACAGGATGAAGCCCATGAGTGATCCCGGCAACCGCCTTTCGAATGATCGTGTCATCCGCGCCCCGACCGGGCCTGAACTCTCGGCGAAGAGCTGGCAGACGGAAGCGCCGCTCCGGATGCTGATGAACAATCTGGATCCTGACGTTGCGGAGAAGCCGTCGGAGCTCGTTGTCTATGGTGGCATCGGTCGCGCGGCACGGAACTGGGACTGCTATGACAGGATCGTCGAGGCGCTGCGTGATCTGGAAGATGACCAGACGCTTCTGGTGCAGTCCGGCAAGCCGGTTGGCGTGTTCCGGACGCATGCTGATGCGCCGCGTGTCCTGATCGCGAACTCCAACCTCGTGCCGCACTGGGCGACCTGGGAGAAGTTCAACGAACTCGATCGCGCCGGGCTCATGATGTACGGCCAGATGACGGCGGGATCGTGGATCTATATCGGCTCGCAGGGCATCGTTCAGGGCACGTACGAGACCTTCGTGGAAATGGGGCGCCAGTATTATGGCGGGAACCTCAAGGGGCGCTGGATTCTGACGGGTGGTCTGGGCGGCATGAGCGGCGCGCAGCCTCTTGCGGCTGTCATGGCCGGTGCGTCCATGCTGGCGGTCGAATGTGAGCCGTCCCGTATCCGCAAGCGTCTGGAGACGGGGTATCTGGATCGGCAGGTCGAGACGCTCGATGAAGCTCTGGAAATCATTCAGGACGCCTGTGCGAAAGGCGAGGCCGTTTCCGTTGGTCTTCTGGGAAATGCTGCCGAAGTCTTCCCGGAACTGGTGCGCCGCGGCATCCGTCCGGATGGTGTGACGGATCAGACGTCCGCCCATGATCCGCTGAACGGCTATCTGCCTGCCGGATGGTCGCTGGAGCAGGCCGAGAAAATGCGGATCACCAATCCTGCCGCGGTCGAGAAGGCGGCGCGGGAGTCCATGCGGCTTCAGGTCGAGGCCATGGTGGCATTCCATCGTCAGGGCATTCCGACCTTCGATTACGGCAACAACATCCGCCAGATGGCCTTTGACGAAGGTCTTGAAGACGCTTTTGCCTTTCCGGGCTTCGTGCCGGCCTATATCCGCCCGCTGTTCTGCCGGGGTATCGGTCCGTTCCGCTGGGCGGCACTTTCGGGGGATCCGGAGGACATTTTCAAGACCGATGCAAAGGTCAAGGAACTGCTTCCGGACGACACGCATCTTCACAACTGGCTCGATATGGCGCGGGAGAAGATCCACTTCCAGGGATTGCCCTCGCGCATCTGCTGGGTTGGTCTGGGGGACCGCCATCGTCTAGGACTGGCGTTCAACGAGATGGTTGCCAGCGGTGAGCTCAAGGGCCCGATCGTGATCGGCCGTGATCATCTGGACAGCGGTTCGGTCGCCAGTCCGAACCGGGAGACCGAGAGCATGCGTGACGGTTCGGACGCTGTGTCCGACTGGCCGCTGCTAAATGCGCTGCTTAATACGGCGTCGGGCGCGACCTGGGTGTCGCTGCATCATGGCGGCGGCGTCGGCATGGGCTTCTCCCAGCATTCCGGCATGGTGATCGTGGCGGATGGCACGCCGGATGCGGCGCGGCGTCTGGAGCGGGTGCTGTGGAACGACCCGGCTACGGGCGTCATGCGGCATGCCGATGCCGGTTACGATATTGCAACTGACTGTGCCCGCGAGAAGGGCCTCGACCTTCCCATGATCACGCGCGGAGCCTGAGACCATCATGACAACCAGCATTTTTACACTCACGCCCGGCAAGATCACGCTCAGCGACCTGCGGGACTTCTATTTCGGGCAGAGCGATGTCCGTCTGGACGACGGGACCTTTGAGGCCCTGCAGCGTGCGGCGGACTCCGTGGAGCGCATCGTCGGGCGTGGCGAGCCTGTCTATGGTGTGAATACGGGTTTCGGAAAACTCGCGAAGACCCGTATTCCCGATGATCGTCTGCGCGATCTGCAGCGCAACCTGGTGCTGAGCCATGCCGCGGGGATCGGCCAGCCGATGCCGGAGCGTGTGGTCCGCCTGATTTTGCTGCTCAAGGCCAATGGTCTGGCGCGCGGCTATTCGGGTGTGCGTCCGCAGATTGTGCAGCTTCTGCTGGACATGCTGAACCGGGGCGTTGTGCCCGTTATTCCTGAAAAGGGATCGGTTGGGGCTTCGGGCGACCTGGCTCCGCTGGCGCATATGTCGGCTGTGGTGATCGGCGAGGGCGAGGCCTTCTATCAGGGCAAGCGCCTGACGGGAGGCGAGGCTCTGAAGGCGGCCGGGCTTGAGCCTCTGGTTCTGGGTGCCAAGGAGGGGCTGGCCCTTCTGAACGGTACGCAGGCCTCCACAGCGCTGGCGATTGCGGCGCTTCTGGATGCCGAGCGGCTGTTTCATGCAGCTCTCATCACGGGTGGCCTGACGCTTGATGCGGCGCGGGGCACAGATGCGCCGTTCGATCCGCGTCTGCATGAACTGCGCGGCCAGAAAGGGCAGATTGAATGTGCTGCGGTCTATCGCGCACTGATGCAGGGTTCTGCCATTCGGGCATCGCATCTTGAGGATGATGAGCGGGTTCAGGATCCGTACTGCCTGCGCTGTCAGCCTCAGGTCATGGGGGCCTGTCTGGACAATCTGCGTCAGGCGGCGCGAGTTCTGGTGATCGAGGCGAATGCGGTTTCGGACAACCCGATTCACTTCCCGGACACGGATGAGATGATCTCGGGCGGCAACTTCCATGCAGAACCTGTGGCGATTGCCGCAGATCTCATGGCGATTGCCGTATCAGAGGTCGGAGCGATTGCAGAACGTCGTCTGGCGCTGCTGGTCGATGCGCAGATGAGCGGCCTTCCGCCGTTCCTGGTGCAGGATAGCGGTCTGAATTCCGGCTTCATGATCGCGCAGGTCACGGCTGCGGCGCTGGCGTCCGAAAACAAGACGCTGGCGCATCCCGCGAGTGTGGACAGCCTGCCCACCTCGGCCAATCAGGAAGATCACGTGTCCATGGCGACATTTGCGGCGCGTCGGGTCGGCGATATCGTGGACAATGTCCGGACGATCATTGCCGTTGAATATCTGGCGGCCGTGCAGGGGCTTGATTTCCTGGCACCGCTGGAAACATCCGCGCCGCTGCTTGAGGTCGCGAAGACGTTGCGGAAAACTGTGCCTTTCTTTGCTCAGGACCGGCTGTTTACGCCGGACATGGAAGCGGCCCGCGCGCTCATCATTGAGGGTGTTCTGGGACGTTGTGTCGGGTCGGGTGTTGCCTTGCCTGCTCTTGAGGGCTGATCTGCACGGGAGAAGAACGGGGAATGGACCATCACGGTATCGCGGCTCTGAAACGGCGGGCTGACAGGGTTCTTCCCCGTATTTTCCGGGATTATGTAAACGGTGGTTCGCATTCGGAGCGCACCGTCTGGGCCAATCGCCGTGCCTTTGATCGGTGGACGGTTGTTCCGAAATGTCTGGTGGATGTTTCGGAGTGCGATCTGTCCGGATCTTTTCTGGGAGCCACGCATCGGCTCCCGTTCATGCTTGCGCCGCTGGGCTTCGGCGGCCTGATGTGTCCGGACGGCGAGATCCGGGCCGCGCGGGTTGCGGCTTCGGCGGGTTTGCCGATGGCGGTCTCTACATTCGCCATTCAGTCGCTGGAGACGTTGTCCCGGGTTCCGGGCGTGACGCTCGCGGCGCAGATCTATGTGTTTCGGGATCGGGGCATTACGCGCGACATGCTGCGCCGGGCGGAGAGTTGCGGCATCCGCAACATCATCCTGACGGTTGATACACCGATTACGCCGCTCCGGTTGCGCGATGTGCGCAATGGTTTTCGCAATCTGACGCGCCCCTCCCTGCGGCATGTGCTGTCCATGGCCGTACATCCGCGCTGGACGGCGGGGATGCTGCGGAACGGGATGCCGAAAATCGGCAATCTGGCACCCTATGGCATGGGCAGTAACCTGATGGAGCAGGCCAGAAATGCGGCGTCCCAGATCGATCCGACGCTGACCTGGAAGGATCTGGACTGGCTGCGCTCCGTCTGGCCTGGGCAGCTTGCCGTGAAGGGAATCATGGACGCCGGGGACGCGCTGGCCTGCCAGAAGGCGGGGGCGCAGACGGTGATCGTTTCCAATCATGGGGGGCGGCAGATGGACCCGGCCCCGTCGTCGCTTTCCGTCCTGCCAGACATTGTCGAGGCCCTGAAGGGCGAAACAGATGTCATTTTTGACGGGGGTGTCCGCTGGGGCGGGGACGTCGTGACCGCACTGGCGCTGGGCGCGAAGGCTGTGGGGATCGGGCGTCCCTGGGCCTGGGCGCTTGCTGCGGGTGGCGAGAGAGGGGTTCGCAGTCTGGTGGACGGGCTGGGCGGTGAAATCCGTGATGTCCTGCGGCTGGGCGGGATGGTGGATCTTGCGTCGCTGCGGGCGCAGGGCGCGGCAGCGCTCCGGCCGGTCAGGTGACGGCGTAGGCGATCTGACCCGCTTTCCGGATGGTGAGCTTAAAAGGGACTTCGCTCAGAAGACTGTCTCCCGGCTCAAGCGTATAATGCTGCTCTTCGATCATGACGTCCCAGTGCCCTTCTACGGCGATAAAACCCAGCAGAGCATCTGAAGGAAGATTTTCCGGCGTGATAGCGGTCAGGTCCGGGCCTGTCCTGTTCGCGGGGCGCATCAGGTTCAGGACGTCGACCGGGCCGTCCAGAGGTGCGCCGGTTAGGGGCAGGTCGCCACTGAACCGGATCACGCCGCCGGGCTGATCCAGCAGAAGGGGTGGAGCGCCCGAAACGGGAAGAAGCTGGACACCATTGCCCGTCAGAAGTCCCATCTGTCTGAACAGACCCGCAAAGCTGGAGAACGGTGCGGGTCGGGTGATGCTGGCGACACTGAGGCGCCATTCCGGCTGTTCGGTCAGCAGGCGGGTGGTGCCGGCTCCATTTTTCCATGGGCTTGCGGGCACGGTGTGCAGACGGATGTGCCGTATGCTCATGAGGCGTCTGCAGGAACAAGTTTCCCGGGATTGAGGATGTTCTTCGGGTCCAGTGCGGTCTTGATGGCGCGCATGACGGAGAGGGCAGCAGGTTCGTGCTCTTCGGTCATGAAGATCTGTTTTGCGAGGCCGATCCCGTGTTCGCCACTTGCGGAACCGCCGAGCGAGAGGGCGCGGCGGATGATTTTATGATCCAGTTCAAGGGCGCGCTTTTCGGCATCCGCGTCATTGGGCGGGATCAGAATGACGGTATGGAAATTGCCGTCTCCGACATGCCCGACAATGGGGGCCAGCAGGCCGGAGGCGTCGATATCGGCTCTGGCGCCGGTCATGAGTTCCGTCAGGGCGGCGATGGGGACGATGGCGTCCGTGGTAATGCCCCTGTAGCCGGGACGATAGGCCATGCAGGCCCAGAAGGCGTCATGACGCGCCTTCCAGAGCGTGTTGCGCTCTTCGGTTGCGGTGGCCCAGCGGAAGGACTGGCCACCCTGGCTTTCCACGAGATCGCGCAGCACCGTTTCCTGCTCCGCGACACTGGCGGGGGAGCCTGTCAGTTCGAAGAACATGGTGGGGAGGGCGTCGTAGCCCGTGAGATGCGAATACTGGATGCAGGCGTCCATCTGGACGTCGTCGAGCAGTTCCATCCGGCCGACCGTCAGGCCGCACTGGATCACGAGGACAGCCGTCTCCACGGCGCTGGCCAGTGTCTGGAACTGGCAGACCGCGGCTCCTACCGCCTCGGGGATGGGATGAAGCTGGGCCTGCACTTCCGTGATGACGGCCAGCGTGCCTTCCGAACCGATGAGCAGACCCGTCAGATCGTAGCCTGTGGCGGCCTTGCGCACGGCACCGCCCGTATGGAGGATGCGTCCGTCGGCCAGCACGGCCGTCAGGCCCAGCACGTTGGCGCGCATGGTGCCGTAGCGCATGGCGCCGGTGCCGGACGCCCGGGTCGCGCACATTCCGCCAAACGTCGCCTCGCCCCCGGGATCGACCGGAAAGAACAGGCCCTGTGTTCGCAGATGGAGGTTCAGATCCTGCCGGGTCACGCCCGCCTGCACGCGGCAGGTCAGGTTCTCGGGCGAGACGTCGAGAATATCCGTCATCATGGACAGATCGAGGCTGATGCAGTCCGGAACGGGCGTCAGCTGTCCTTCAAGGGAGGTGCCGCCGCCGAAGGGAATGACGGGAACGTTTTCCTCGTGGCAAATTCGCAGGGCGTCGGACACGTCCTGCGTGGTGCGGCCGAACAGGACATAGGCCGGCAGCAGGGTCTGATCCGGGTGGCGCCATCCTTCGCCATGCGCGTGATGATCGCGGACCGTCTCGTTGGCGGTCAGACGATCCCCGAAAAGAGGGGCGAGACGCCGGGCGGCGCGTTCGGCGGCAGAGGGGCCGGTCATGGCGCGTTCCTTCTCAGGCTGCGGAGGAATGTGAGGGCTGACGGACGCGATCGAGGGCGGCAAGGAAGGTCTGGCTGTCTTCGGGGCGCGCAATGCTGACGCGGATCCAGTTTTCGTAGCCCTTTTCCTTCCAGGGTTTGACGATGACGCCCTGTTCGAGAAGACGCTCGGCGAGGGCTGACGCGGATTCTCGGGCGTCGAAGAACAGAAAGTTGGCGAAGGACTGTGCGACGAAATAGCCCCGTTTTTCCAGAGCCTTTTTCAGCGCACGCCCTTCGGTCAGGGTTGCGTCCACCGTCCTGTGCATGTGCTCCTGATCGAGCAGGCTCAGCCGGGCCATTTCCAGCGCAGCGCTGTTGCTGTTGAACGGATCGCGGACGCGCGTCATGACGGCGGTGAGGCCGGGATCTGACGTCAGCGCGTAACCCACCCGCAGCCCGGCCAGACCGTAGGCTTTCGAGAAGGTTCTCAGGACCATCCAGGGGCGCGACTGGTTTTTGAGAATGGTGAGGCTGTCGGCATAGTCCGGGCTGGAGCGCGCATATTCCCAGTAGGCTTCATCGATGACGATCAGTGTGTCCGCCGGGCAGGCGTCAACCAGCGTCTGCATGGCCTCCCCTGTCATCATGCAGCCGACGGGATTGGACGGGTTCGAGAACATCAGCACCTTGAGGGCGGCGGAGGAGACGGCCTGATGCAGACGCGGGAGGTCGAAACGGGCATCTGGCGTCATGGGAATGGCTTCTGTCGTGGCGCCCATCATCTGTGGCCAGATCAGATGCAGCCCGAAGGAGGGCAGAACCGTGACGAGGCGGTCTCCGGGGGACAGGAAGGCTTCACAGATCATGCGGATGATCTGTTCGGAGCCGTTTCCGATAACAATCCG
>NZ_JBDNYY010000022.1:0-21632 GCF_047722525.1 Gluconobacter sp. | reverse complement strand
AAAAACTAAAATCATCAGACAAGCGCATCAACAAACAGTTCTTCGATCCCTCCAGCTCCACCGCCACGGCTGAAGCAGTAGCCGGAACGGCAAGCTCGACGGCTGTTCCCAGCCTGACGATTGGTGATTACGGCACACTCGACATCACGGCGTCTTCCTGCAAGTCCAGCGAAAGCTCGCCTGTTTTCTCGACGAGCTCTTTTCAGGTGTCCCAGTACGGATCGATTGTAATCGATACGGGCTCGGCTGTTCAGCTTGGCGACATCAACGTCATGAACGGCACCCTGACCATTGAAAACAACCGCAGCAACGTCTTTATGGGCGACGGTGAACGACTGAACGGCAATGGTACGCTGAACCTTGTCAATTCGACATTCGGCAGCCAGACGGACGGCGTCAACATCGCCAACTCGATGCATATCACCCTGACCGGTGACAGCTCCGTCTACACGGGTTTCCTGGCGACAGGCGTTTCTGTCTCCTTCGACTCCAAGTCGAGCGAACAGTTCTTCCTCAACGGTCAGGACACAACCGTTGACACCAGCTTCAGCAACGTCTCCGGCAAAACGGAATTCGGTATTACGGCCAATACAGGGGAAACCCCGCTGTCGGCTTCTTACGTCAAGAACTCCGACGACAGCTATAGCCTCGTCGTTCAGGAAAGCGACAACCACACGCTGACCCTGAGCAATGTATCGATGGCTTCAGGTTACACCCCCGGTACGCTTCAGATCACGCAGGACAAGAGCGGAAACTATCTGATCTCCGATGCCTCGGCCAACAAAGGCAACTCTGACAATCATTGTGGCCACTGGGACCATAACGGCCATTCAGGCTCGGATGGACATTCAGGCTGGAATGCTCACGACGGAAGCTCAACGCACCATGACCATGGTGGCGGTACTGCCTGCGGTGGCCAGAGCGGAAACTGGGGCTGGGGCTTCGGTGGCTGCGGTGGAAGCGATCTTGCCTCCTCCATTCAGAAGATCATTTCTGCAATGAACGGTGCTTTCTCGTCCTGTAATGGATGGCAGGCCAGTAACTGCGGTAGCAGCAGCAACTGGTTTGGTGGCAGCAACCACTTCGGCGGCAGCTTCAGCCAGTCAGGCAGTGCATGGGGTTGTTCCACCGTGTCGAGCCACACTGGTTCACAAGGCTGCTTCTCGTCGACCACGCAGTCGGCTTCGCACTCGCAGCCTCCCGTGTATCACAACACGTCGCATTGGGGTTGCTGATCGTTTCAGCACCCAGAGTATTTCGGGATAGGAAAGGAAGCACCCGTATTCGGGTGCTTCCTTTTTTTATTTCAGCTGTTTTATAGCGAACTCAGGTTTACGGGAGAAAGAAGCAACGGTGTCTCATACGATTGGCAGATCATTCAAGGTGACGAAATCTTTTGATAATCATATTCCATCCCTTCAGTCACTGCGGGGGATTGCTTCCCTGGTCGTATTACTGCGGCATTATGTGCTTTGTTTCCCTGTTAGCAGTTCTTTCTGGCTTACCTTTGAGGATGTTCTCCTCAACTCCCATGCTGCAGTCGTTGTATTTTTCGTTCTGAGCGGTTTCGTCCTGTCGCCTTCTTTTTTCAGAAGACCACTTGGAATGAGAGAGATTGCGGGTTTCTATACACGCCGCATATTCCGAATATTACCTCTCCTGATGGTTGTCACCGCCCTGTCCCTGATTTACGTAAAGTCGAATTTCTCGGAAAGGAACGTTCCGTTCGTCAATGCCTGGTTTCAGGGATTGTTACCTCACGATCTGCCCTTATCCAGTTTTACTATAATTAAATGCTTTATCGGACTGAACAGCGCTCTCGTCCCTCAGAACTGGACGATTGCCTGTGAAATGCTAGTCGCGCTTGTCTTACCTTTCTTCATCAAGGCTTGCACTGGGCGCGTATGGGTAGCTGTCTTTACTACGGTGGCCTTTATAGGATTGTCTTTCTTTATGGCTGGCGGAAGTGGCAAGACGCTGCCAATTTTTTATGCTGTAGACTTTATTATTGGAATTCTAACATTCAGAGTTCTGGAATCGCATCAAGGGAAATACCCGGACGTATTCTTCTATCTTGCTGTAATTGGACTTCTTGGCGTTCGAGAAAGCCTGAATCTACTGACTCCTCAAGGGGAAATTCCATTCCATGATCCCTTATGCAGTCTGATTGAAGCTTTTTTTTCTGCGATCATTATTTACGGACTGGCGACGAGAAATCATATGTCCAGAATTTTGTCGTATCGCTGGCTGTCCCAGATTGGGGATATATCGTTTGGAATATACCTTTTCCATTTTTTGGTGATTGTCGTTGTTGCACGTCTGATAAGCCCCTTCCTGCTTTCAGAACCGCTACCCACGCAAATGTCCGTCATGCTGATTCCTGTCCTGATGATTTCATTCATATCAGCATATCTCTGCTTCCATTTCATAGAAATGCCAGCCAACAGGGTCGGCCGAACCCTTCAGAAATATATCCGATGAACCGAGAAAACGGGTTTGGAGCTTGCAGGTCGCCAATATGGAACCAGATCAGGGTTCTGTTGCCTAGGAAAGCGAGTGACCCGGGGCGGACTGGATCGGATAACCGTCTATTCGTAAACGGATGTCTATGAGTATTGCGATCCGGCGCCCACTGGTACGATCTGCCTGAATACGATGGAAACTGGAAGACGGTCCACCGGTGCTTCAGCTACTTTTACCATGTTGGCGTGGGGGAGCAGGTATTCCCCGCGCTCACTGCCGATCACGGCAACGCGTATCTGAGGATGAACAGCACCATCATCCGCGCCCACCAGCACACGACGACGAGAAAAGGGGGCGCAAAACGGCGCCGGGGGCGTTCCCGAGGTGGATTAAGCACCAAGATCCACATGCTCGCTGACGCCCAGAGCCGACCGTTACGGTTCATTATTACCAGCGGTCAGGTTCATAACGCCATCCAGGCATCTGCATTGCTGGAAGGCCAGACTGTGCAGGCGCAGTAATTGCAGAAGGTTTATGATACCAATGGGTTCCCCGAACGGATTGGTGTCATAAACGCAGAGGCTATCACTCCGACAAAACGGAACCGCAAGGTGTTCATCCTGCACGAGCAGGCTCTTTTACAAAGACTGAAACCGTATCGCGCGATGCTTCAATCGCCTCAAACATTTTCGTCGTTTCGCAGCGTGTTACGATCGCAGAACAGTCCATTTCATAGGCTCATTTATCTCGCAGAAACCATGATCTGGATCGCTTAAATGTCGATTAGCCCTAGGCTCGGGACCTATTAATTAATTGATTGAACTGAGCGAGCGTTGTGATTCACAGGTTTACCGATGGAGATAAGGCTGTGAGTGACGTGTTTTTGCTGTCTGAGAGACAAATGGAGCGGATTGAGTCGTTTTTCCCTCTGGCTCACGGAGTGCCATGCGTGGATGACCGGCGTATTCTGAGCGGGATCGTGTATGTGAGCCTTTTATGAGGCCGCGCATATACATCGCAATGGCGTCGCCCAGATCGCGACCTGAAGGCAGCGTGACCGATTCCTGCCCTTCCCGCCTCTCTGGCGGCACACCATCCCACGCAGCGTTGCTACGTGAGATTTCGTTTCCTGATGATTCCAGTTGGCATCGTAGAACGCAGAAAGCCCGCTCGGAGAGCGGGCTAACTACTTGATTCTTAATGTGATTCATGGTTGCGGGGGCAGGATTTGAACCTGCGGCCTTCAGGTTATGAGTTCCAGTCGAATACTTACACTTCTGCCGCATGCAGCCAGTTTTTCTACGATAAATGGCGGTTTTCCTTAAGTTTTTACTCGAATCATGGCACGCTCTTCCTTGACCGGGATCGCCTGATTTCGCCCCCAAATGATTCCTATTTGATTCCAGTGATTCCGGCGCTGGAGACAAGAGCATGGTCAAGATCACGAAACGTTCCGTCGAAGCCGCCGCCAGAACCGGCAAGGAATATTTCCTCTGGGATGACGAACTTCGAGGCTTCGGTCTCAGGGTCCATCCCTCGGGACGGAAAATCTACCTCGCCCAGTTCCGCGCGGGCGGGCGCATCCGCCGCGTCAATATCGGCCCACATGGTCCCCTCACCCCGGATCAGGCCCGCACCGAAGCCATGAAGCATCTGTCCGATGTCCGGCTGGGCAGCGATCCCGGCGCGCAACGCGACCGGCTCCGCGCCGCCGTGACCATGAAAGAATTCGGCAAGCGGTTCCTCGACGAACATGTCGCCTCACACTGCAAGCCCTCGACCCAATATGAGTATCGCCGCTGCGTGGAGTTGTTCATCACCCCGAAGCTGGGAACGCTCAAGGTTATCGACGTGACGCGCGCCGATGTCGTCGAACTCCACCAGGGATTGAAAGAGACGCCCTATCAGGCCAACCGGGTGCTCGGCGTGCTGTCGATCATGTTCACCCTGGCCGACACGTGGGGCGTGCGGTCAGACGGGATCAATCCGTGCTGGAAGGTCAAACGCTACAAGGAAGTGAAGCGCGAGCGTTACCTGAGGCCCGACGAACTGGCCCGGATGGGCAAGGTGCTCCGTGAGGCGAACGGCGAGCCGGAAGCAGCGACTTGCATCCGGCTACTGCTCCTGACCGGTTGCCGTCTGGGGGAAATCCAGACCCTAAAATGGGAGTATGTGGACGTCCGCGCGGGTGTCCTGCGCCTGCCGGATTCCAAGACCGGCGCCAAGGTCGTACCCATAGGCAAGGCGGCGCTGGACGCGCTGGCAGAGATTCCCCGGATCGACGGCAATCCCTATGTCATCACCGGGAAGGTGGAGGGCCAGTATCTGACCGACATCCAGAAACCGTGGCGACGCCTGCGCGCAAGAGCCGGACTGGACACGCTGCGCATCCACGACCTGCGCCATTCCTTCGCATCCGATGCGCTCCAGCTTGGCGCTGACCTGACCATGATCGGGCGGCTGCTCGGCCATACGCAGGTGCAGACCACCGCGCGGTATGCCCATCTAAAGACCGATCCCGTTCGCACCACCGCCAACAAGGTGGCGGATGCCATCGCCAGCGCGCTCGGGCACGTCGCGCTAGAAAACAGGGTCAACTAAGTTTCCACCCCAGACGATGTGCCTTTTCTATTCAAAGAGTCGGATTTTCACGTTAACGGAAGGAAAATGATCCTTACATTCCTACTTCAATCCAAGAAAAAATGACATTATCGCTACGAGCAATGGAAACACAACTCCCACTACCAGCTTTCCAAATATTCCATCCCAAAATCCTGTCGCGATTTTTTCAACCGCTTCATTCGTATGATTTATTTGATTAATCGTAACACTTCCATCAGATTGAATATTTCCGATAGATTGATTATTACCATTTGACCCAATCAATTTCTGAAGATCCAAAAAAGAGGCTGCGTCAGATATTAACCTAAAATCTCGTTGTGCTCTGCCCGTAAACCAAGCACCTGCAAGAAAAAGACTCAACGCGACCATTATGGTGATATTGTAGAATATCTTAAATACTTCATTTGAGGGGTCTGACGTTATGTGCCAAAATGCTCTAACTACTATATATCTATCATAAAAATCCCGAACAATATCGGATTTCAAGGGGAAATTTGAAATATAAGATATTTTTAATACCTCTTCTATTAACAAAATTATAGCCATAAAACCACATAATCCCCCAAATACATATGAGGCCATCGCCCTATTGCGCGCTTTTTTCAACATCAGAGACGGATCTTTCCACAATTAATCCAATAAATTGGCAAATTTTTATTTTTTATGTCGAGGCGATTTCTTCATTGAAGAGTCTTTCTACCGTCTCCACAAACAAGAGATTATATCCACATCTCTATCGACAAAGAAGGGGAAGGAAGGCCCTTCGCCTCCCTTCCCCCAAACGCCGCCTACAGAGTAGCAGGGCCGCGCAACGGCGCAGGGCTTCGCCCCGCTGGTGCGCAACCCGGCCACTCCCGCCGTCATTTGTCCCCAACTCTCCCGCGCGGTCGCCCGCCTCCGGGAAGCACGCAGGGTGCTTCCACCGGCGATGATACCGGCAAAGGAGTCAGGGACATGACCGACAATGCAAAAGGGGCCTTCCGTAATGTGATCCACCACGGCGACAGCGTTGCCCACATGCGGGCGATGCCGCGCAGGAGCGTGGATTTCATCCTCACTGACCCGCCCTATCTGGTGAACTACCGGGGCCGCGACGGGCGGACGATCCGCAAAGACGACAATGCTGCGTGGCTCCGGCCCGCGTTCAACCAGATGCACCGCGTTCTGAAAGACGGCGGTTTTGCCGTATCCTTCTATGCTTGTAACCGAATTGACCTGTTCATGGCGGCATGGAAGGCAGCGGGGTTTCAGCCCGTTGGGCACATCATTTTCCGCAAGTCCTATGCGTCATCGGCGCGGTTCGTCCGCTACACCCACGAAGCGGCCTATCTGCTGGCCAAGGGCGACGCGAAATTACCTCGCCAGCCCATCCCGGATGTGATCGACATGCCCTACTCCGGCAACAGGATGCACCCGACGCAAAAGCCCGTCGCCGCACTTCTCCCGCTGGTTCATGCCTTCTACCCGCCCGGCGGGCTGGTGCTGGACCCGTTCGCGGGGTCCGGTTCGTCCCTGGTGGCGGCGCAGCATCTTGACCGCGACTGGCTGGGCATGGAACTGGACGAAACCCACGCCGCCACGGCATCCCGGCGGTTGGCCTACTGGGGCGAGAGACGGGCGGCGGCATAAGTCGCCCCCTCCCTCTTTCCGGCCTGTCACCTACTACGAAGTAGTCGCGAGCCGATCCTCACGGATCGGCGGAAAAACAAGACAGCATTAATAACCATTCTACTTAAAGCGCGCCCTGAATAATCGCGACCAGTCTTCGCGTAATACGGTCAATCAGAAAATCATCGATAGGCATCTGTCGATTGTGTGCAGCGTCAATAAGTGCCCCTGTTATCGTGCACAGGTCATCTGCCAGAATTTGTGCATCGTCCTCCTGAACAATTCCCTGACACTTGAGGAACGACGCAACAATCGCGCAAAGCTCAGCCGCTACCAGCAGATGATCCGCTTCCAAAGAAAGAGCCGCCTCCAACCGATCAAGCCGGACCGTAAACGATGGACGGCTCTTGTCCGCCTTCACGGCAGCGACGACCAGACAGCGCACACCCTCGGAAAGTGGCAACGAGCAAGCGGTTTCGAGTAATGACGCAACATCATCGACCAGTGTTTCCCTTACCCGACGACTAAGTGCCGCGACGACGCTCTCCTTGTTCTCAAAATATTGGTAGAGCGTGGCAATTCCCACGCCAGCACGTTCGGCGATAGCGTTGGTACTGAAACTTCGTCCCGTTTCCAGAAGCTGAGCAGTCGCCTCTAAAATAGCGTCGATCGTCGCTTCTGAGCGTGCCTGATGCGGCCATTTCCTTGGCGCAAATGACAGGTCGGCTCCCTCTACGAAAATGCGAGTAGCGCCACCGGCGACCATACCATTACTCTTGGATGCCTCTCGTTTTCCTTGCGGAGTCACCATGATCACCCCCCTCTTTCGTCCACAATTCGCACCGCAGATTCAGTGTGTGATTGATCGCCTTTATTCCGAGACACTCTCGCAAGATCCAGCGATACGCCAATTGGCGCAAGCCAAAGGACTGACACATGACGGCCAGGGTGGTTTCTACGAGGCCATGAAAGATGCCAGACTACCCGTTACGCCCGAGTTCGGCGCCCTGCTCTATATTCTGGCGTGCAGCACCAGGGCCCAACATATCATCGAATTCGGCACGTCCTTCGGTGTTTCGACATTATTTCTTGCAGCGGCTTTACGCGACAATGGCGGGGGCCGACTGGTGACATCGGAACTTCTCCCCGATAAAGCAGAAAGGGCTTCCGCCAACCTGCAGGAGGCAGGACTGGCAGACCTCGTGGATATTCGCATCGGAGACGCCCGCGCCACGTTGTCGCGTGACCTTCCTGAGTCGATCGACCTTATCCTGCTGGATGCGTCTAAAGGGCTCTATCTTGATCTCTTACTCCTGCTGGAGCCTGCATTACGGAAAGGCGGCCTGGTAATCAGCGATCGCGCCGATCTCGATGGTGACGACGGCGGTCGCACAGCAGCCTACCTTTCCTATCTGACAACCCCGGCTAACGGATATCGCATTGCCAGCATCACTACACAGGCGTTGGGACAAACCTTCGCTCACGATGTGGCGGTGCGCACCTGATTATCGAAGAAACGATAGGCAAGCACGTTCGTCATGACTCTCTTTGCGATCATCCAGCCCTTTGACCACTCTACAACGAGGCGAGACAACGCGGCGCTCCGCACCGCGAGCGACGCGGCCCTCACGGGCCGCCAGTTGATTCATGTGACGCACATCACGCCATTTCGTGATGCGCCCTTCGCACTATGCAAACAGGAATCCCGCCAAGGATCATGATCTGTCCCCACCGCTGACGGAGCCCCCGAAGATAGGAGAGCGCCTGCCATGCCGACCAGCATCTGGCATTCGGAACCCGATCTGCGGGCACTCGACCGTCTGGACGAGGCCGGGCTAGCCGGAGCCTTTATGCGCCGTTGGGACAATTATCGCGACGACTACCGGGAGACTGTCCACCTCACAGGAGACAGCATAGTGCGGGCTGGAAAACAGTGGAACCGTTTCTGCGAACGATGGAGGCTGCGTTTTCCCGCATGATCCCGATATCCCCATCACCCGTATTCCCGTCATCTGGAAACCCAACGCCACCAGCGGCATCATCACACTGACACCAGCGTTCGATCCGTTCGCGCCGCCCGCCCTGCCCGAATTTTCCAAGCTGGGAGAGGTGGTCTTCGAGAAAACCGACGCAATGGGCCATGTCATCGTCCTGACCACTCAGGAAGCGACGTTCTCCCTCTCCCTGCATGGCGGTACCGCCGCCATCATCCGCCCGGCGCTGCATATTCCCCTTGATCCGTTGTTCCGACGCCGAACGAACGAAGCCATGCGCTTTTCCTCGGTGGCGCTGGGCTTCTCGCTCCCGACACGTCATCCCCGACGTATTACCCAGACCCGCCATCGCTGGCTCCTTCTTCGCCTCCACGCCTACGATCTCCGTCAGGCCGGGGCCAGCCAGCGCCAAATCGCATCCCTCTTGCTCGATCCCGCCGCCATGGCCATGCCCGATGGGGTCTGGGGCGATTCCGCCCTCCGCGCCATGGCCCGCGCCCTGCGTGACGAGGGCAGCGCCCTCGTTCACGGCGGATATGTGACCCTGCTCGACGGAATCTGACGCCCGCTCTTTATGCGCCCCATTACGCCTGCCTACGCCAAAGAGGGGGAGAAATCCGCGCGCGTCATTTCCTCCACTCCCTGACGGCATTTTTCCCGACAGCCTCCCGTAAGCGCCACCGCTTCACGCCCTGAAGCACGCCGCGCCGACAGGAGGTTTCCATGACCCACGACAAACCAGCGTCGCCACCTGCGCTGACGCTGCCACCGCCGCGCCCGGTCCCCGCGCGCTTCCTGCGCGACTATCTGCGCACCACCGAGGTCGCCGAACTGCTCGGCCTCTCGCCCCGCACCCTGGAGAAATACCGCTGCGTCGGCGAAGGCCCTGCCTTCCTCAAACTCGGCCAGCGCGTCCTCTATGCCCGCTCCGACGTGGAAGCCTGGCTTCAGGCCCATCGCTGCGCCCACACCTCCGATGGCACCTATACCGCCGTCATCGACGCGCGGCGCGCCCGGAGGCAGGAACCATGACCGGCATGGATGCTTCCGACGCCGCCGTCCTCGGCCTGACCACCGTAGAACTGACCTACATCGAAAAGCGCGTCGAACACTGGATCAGGTTCGGTCAGCCGGTATCCGACAAGGTGCTGGATAAGCGCCGCCGTCTGGTCGCCTTCATCCCCGGCAGTGTGTTCGGCTTCATCCGCTGGACGGCCAATGATTACGGGACTGTCGTGTCCTGTTTCGACATCGTACGCGCGGCGGAACCGGGTGCCGCCTTCCAGACCGTGCCTTTCGTGCGCCCCGGCGGCGAGTTGCTGCTGGACGTGTCCGGCTGGCCGAAAGTCCGGCGCGTGCTGGAAGAGATCGACGCTATCGAGGAACTGGGGCTCCACCCCGCCGAAATTTGCCCCGATCACTGGCGCGTCCTCAACGGTCGCATCGCCGCCAACTTGGCCTCTCGCCCCTATACGCGCGCCATGCACAAGGCATGGCTGGCGCGAAAGAGGCTTGCGTCATGACCCGGCGTTCCGTGCTGGCCGCGACGCTCACCGGGATCGCCATCGTCACGGCATCCGCATCCCTGCATGTCGCACCCCGGCTGTTGTGGAACGAGACGGCCAGCGTTCCGGTCGGGCTGTATCGTGTCCAGCCCGGCAGCGCGCTCCATGTCGGAGATATCACCGCGATCCGGTTGCCCGACCGGCTGGCGCTGCTCTTGTCGTCGCGCGGGTATCTGCCGTTCGGCGTCCCGCTTCTGAAGCCCGTCGCGGCCTTGCCGGGGCAAAACGTGTGCCGGACAAAAGGCAGCATCACGATCGACGGCGAACGTGCTGGCGGCGCGCTGGCCAGCGATCACCGGGGACGCCCGCTACCCGTCTGGCAAGGCTGCCATCGCCTCTTGCCTGACGAGATTTTCGTCATGAACCCGGCGGAACCGCGCAGCCTCGACGGGCGGTATTTCGGCCCGCTTCCCGCCGTATCCGTGATCGGGCGCGCGATCCCGGTCTGGATCACGACCGGGCGCGCCGAACCCCTCTCATATGAAATGCCATCACCCGTGCTGCTCCCTCCGCCGCTGCAATGAATGCATTACATCCTCAAAACAGAAAGCAACGCAGATGATCCATCTTGGTACTTTCACCCGCACCGAAAACGGGTTTTTCGGGCAGATCACATCCTTTCTCATGGCTGACGATCTGGCCATCGTCCCGAATGAAAACCGCACATCCGAAAACGCTCCCGATTATCGCGTCCTGCGCGGCCTGGATGATGACGGGACCGAAGTCGGCTGCGCCTGGGCACGGCAGGGCGAGCGCATCGGCCTGTGGCTCGCCGTGATGATCGACGATCCGCTGTTCGCCCGCCCGCTGCGTGTCCGGCTGAGGCCTGACCGCGACAGCGCCGACAGCTTCCGGCTGGTCTGGAACCGGCCCGAGTGGCGTCATGGCCCGCGTTAAAACGGCGCTCATGCTGCTGCCGATTTGCGGCGGTCTTGCAGCCAGTTCGCAGATGGCCAGCGCCACGCCGTTCGATGCCTATGTTACCGAGGCAGCCACGCGGGCGAACATCCCGCCCGCGTGGATCACGGCGGTGATGCGCGCGGAGAGCCAGGGTGATGCGTCGGCGGTATCACCGAAGGGCGCAATGGGCCTCATGCAGATCATGCCGAGCACATGGCGGGAGCTTCGCACGGCGCTGAATCTGGGGACCGACCCATACGATCCGCGCGACAACATCACAGCGGGTGCGGCCTATCTCCGGTGGCTGCATGACCGCTACGGTGATGCGGGCTTCCTCGCGGCCTACAATGCCGGTCCCGGACGGTACGACGAACTGTTGAGAACCAGTCGCGCGCTTCCCGACGAGACGAAGAAATACGTCGCAAGAGTCGCCCGGCTGCTACGCGGAGAGTCGTTCGGCGATCCGGTTTTCGACGCGGTTTTTGTCGATCCGTCACACGTCAAAACGCCTTCCGGGAATCAGCTTTTCGTCGGCCCGTTTGCATCCCGAGATGCGGCCTTGGACGCGCCCGACGTGATGCCGATTTTCGTCCACGTGATGCGATCGGAGACCCCACCTCGTGGCCTATTCGTCCCTATGTCGCAAAGAAGCGTGCCATGACGTCTTGTTTGCGGCATTGGCGCAGGTTTGTGCCATCGTGGCGCGGCTTTTTCGGTGGCGCTTCATGTATTCGACCGACATCAGGAAGAAGAAAAAGAGGAAGGCAAGATAAAACGGCCTGCCACGTCGGGCGACGAAGCGCGGGCGCGCTTCGTCTTCTGGTGTGCAGACTGGGTCGGTCGTGTGCAGGGTTTTGGGTTTTGCCCTGCTTCCCTGCGGAATTTTCCTGCACAGTGCGGTTCTGATGGCCCGTGATGAAGATTTCCGTGTCCGTCCGGGCCGCATCCAGAGCAAGGGAGGTGGTGCCCGGCCTCGAACCTTTCTGGCGCAGGTGCTCCATGCCTCCCGACGAGGAGGGGCTAGCGGCAGCCCCGGAAAGGGAAAAGGCAGCAGTCCGCGCTCCGGCCCCTCGACCTTCGGGCGGGGGCATTCCCGATTTGGCAAAAGCCGCCTGTTCGACGCCCATCGCCGCGTCACCGTCAAGGCTCGCGTGGTGCGACAGACCAGGCGAGGTAACCGGCCCGGATCGCTGGCCGATCACCTCGCCTATCTGCGCCGCGATGGCGTCACCCGCGACGGCGAGAAAGCGCACCTGTTCGGGCCGGACGGTCAGGAGGTGGACGCGAGCGACTTTGCCGCCCGCTGCAAAGATGACCGCCACCATTTCCGCTTTATCATCTCACCCGAGGATGCACCGGAGATGGCGGACCTCGACGGCTTTACCCGCGACCTCGTGCAGCAGATGGAAGCCGATCTCGGCACGCGACTGGACTGGGCCGCCGTCTCGCACTGGAACACTGACAACCCGCATGTCCATCTGATCGTGCGTGGCGTCGATCAGGGTGGGGCCGATCTGGTGATCGCCCGCGACTATATCAGCCACGGGCTGCGCTCTCGGGCGGAGGATCTGGTGTCTCTGGAACTCGGCCCGCGCGCCGAACATGAAATCGAGGCCGCGTTGCGCCAAGACGTGATGGCGGAACGCTGGACGCGGCTCGATGCCGAGTTGCAGCGCCATGCCGACGACATGGGCATCGTGGATCTGCGGGCTGACGCCACTACCGGCTTCGGCCAGGACGCGACGCATCGCGCCCTTCTGACCGGCAGGGCGCAGACTCTGGAACGCATGGGGCTGGCCACGCCGGAAGGACCGGGTCGGTGGTCACTCACGCCCGACATGGTGGACACGCTGCGCGAGATGGGCGCGCGCGGCGATATCATCAAAACCATGCATCGCGCCATGACGGGGCGCGACCATGACCGGGTGATCTCTCCCGGCGATTACGTGATCGCCGGGCGCGATCAGCCCGTCGCCTTGACGGGGCGCTTGCTGGAGCGTGGGCTGCACAACGAACTGACCGGCGAAGCCTATGCCGTAATCGACGCCACCGACGGGCGCATCCATCATGTCCGCTTCCCCGGCGTCGAGGCGTTCCGCGATGCGCCCCGCGACGACGGCATCGTGGAAATCCGCACCGCGACCGGCAGGACGACCGGAAAGAATTATCTCGTACTGTCCGCCCGCTCCGATCTGGACCTCGCCGCCCAGGTGAAAGCGCCGGGCGCGACATGGCTGGATCACCGGCTGGTGGAACGCCAGCCCATGGAACTCGCCCGCGCCGGCTTCGGGACCGAGGTCCGGCAGGCGATGCAGGAACGCACCCGGCATCTTGCGGATCGCGGGCTGGCTTCGTTCTATGCCGATGGCTCCACCCGCTATCAACGCAATCTTCTAGCCACGCTGCGTCAGCAGGAACTTGATCAGGTTGGCGGAAAACTCGCGAAGGAAAGCGGGCTGGCCTACGAGCGCAGCATTCCGGGCAATTTCGTCACCGGCCAGTATGTGAAACGCCTCAGCCTGTCCTCGGGGCGCTTCGCCATGATCGACAACGGCATGGGATTCCAGCTTGTGCCTTGGGCACCGTCGCTGGAGAAACAGCACGACCGGTATGTCGATGGCGTCGCCCGTGATGACGGGGGAGTCGACTGGCGACATGACCGCAAACGCGATCTCGGGATCAGCATGTGACCCGTGCTACCCGTTCTTTTACGTCATGGCTCGCTCCGATACGGAGAGCACGATTTCAGTCTTGTTTCTGGAAAAAGGCTTCGGTCACATCATGGGTTTTCAAGGACATTTTCCATGCGTGATCGCCTGAACGTCTCCCTGCCTGTCTCCATGATCTCGCAGATCGGTGATGTTGCCGCGCGCCGGAAGGTGACGCGCTCCGCTGTGGTGGAAGCAGCGGTCGCGTCCTTGCTGTCCCCTGACAGCGCAGAGAAAAGCGAAGCGGCCCTCACGCGACGGCTGGACCGACTGACCCGCCACATGCAGCGCCAGGAGCGTGACCTGCTGATCGCGCTGGAAACGCATGCCCTGTTCATCCGCTTCTCACTGGGACAGATGCCGCCCCTGCCCGCCGAGGCCCAGGCCGCCGCCAGTGCATTGGGACAGGAACGCTTTGCCCGGTTTCTGGACACGCTGGGACGGCGGCTCTCTCAAGGGCGATCCTTCCGCGATGACATCCCGCTCGATATTCCCGGCATGCGTCAGAGGCCCACTGATAGAGCCGACGAGCCACCGTCCCAGTCGTAATCCTGTGCCAGTTCCACGAAACGCCCGACAACGGGGTCTTCATCCTCTCCGCGCCAGCACAGTATGTGACGTACCAACACAGGCTCCCCGTCCGACACGAGCGGGCGGAACACGATGTCTTCCATGCCCATGCCGACCGCCCCGGCCGTAACGATCGATACCCGCTCCCGGCGTGCCAACATCGCCAAAAGCCGGTCGATGCTGGTGTCCTGCAAAGCAAGCTGCTGGGTCTCTGCGCCATGTTGTGACACCAAACGCAGGATTTCGGCTCCCGCGCCCTTGCGAGGAATCATGATCACATAAGGCGATAGGTCCGGCCAAGGCAGGTTTGTCCGGAAGGCCAAAGGATGAGACTTTCCCATGGCGACCATCAGACGCTCATGTCCCAGCAGAGCGCGGGAGTTGGACCATACGCCGTCACGAGACAGGACGATCGCTGCATCCAGTCGCGTCGCCGCCAGCTCCCGCAGCAACCCCTCTCGCGTGTCGTCCGTGATCTGCGTCTCGACCTCGGGATACGCTTTTTCGTAGCGATCAAGCATGTCCGCGACGGGGCCGGACGCGAATGACGTCTGCACGCCCAGTCTCAATGTTCCGATGCGACCCCGGCGACGCAGCCGCAATCCAATTGCCGCCCTGTCCATCTCCGCCAGAACGCCGGACGCTACACTCAGGAACTCCGCACCATCCCGCGTCACTTGGGAGCCTGTCCGAGAACGGTCGAACAGCTTGATCCCCATCGCGTGCTCCACGGCTATCACACTCCGACTCAGCGTCGTCTGATCCAGTCCAAGCTGCAACGCCGCGCGATGCATGCTGCGATATTCGGCGACCAGAATCACACGACGAAGATCGCGGATGTTGTAAGCGGACCCCGGATGATTGCCGGAAAACACCGTCTCAACCCGGCTTTTGGGGTGATTTAGCGATCCAGATGATGCCAATGGCGATCGTGAAAGCCGCTGCCGAAAGCACGTAAAATTCGTTCATCGCGATCATATCGGCCTGCACGAGCACGTTATGATAGATCGCGCCCCACGCCTGATTTGTCGTCAGGCCACCGCCCCGAAGCGCAGACACAGCATCGGTTGCCCGGTCGTGATAAGGCGTCAGCGTCTCGACGAGGTGCGCCTGATGATAGCGCGACCGACGATCCCAGAACGTCTGCGCCAGTGATGCGAGAAGATTGCCCGACGTCATACGCACGGACGTCTGCAAGCCCGAAGCCGCCGCGACCCTTTCGGGCGGAATACCAAGCAGGGAGAGCGCCGTCAGCGGTGTAAGAAAAAAGCCTATCCCGATGCCTTGGGCAAGACAGGTCAGAGCGATCGATCGCGCATCGATATCCGTGGTAAAGTTCGATCGCCACAACGCAACCAGCGCCCAGGCGATGAAGGCGACAGTCGCATACAGCCGCGCATCCCCCTTACGCACCCAGCTTCCCAGAAAAGGAGCCAGCAGGATGCCGAATACGCCCATCGGCGCGGTCACGAGCCCGGCCCAGGTGGCGTTGTAGCCCATATCTTCCTGAAGCCAGAGCGGCAGCACCACGAGGGCAGCGAAATACAATCCGAACCCGACTGCAACGGCGACCGTCCCCACCGCGAAATTGCGATAGGCAAAGAAATGCAGATCGACGATCGGGTGTTTTTCGCCCAACTCCCAGACGACAAGAAAGATGAAGCCCAGTACGGACAGTATCGACATCGTGCAGATGAACGGCGACGAAAACCAGTCCAGAATCCGACCGCGATCAAGCGCTACCTGCAAACATCCGACCGCCAAAGCCAGAAAGCATAGTCCACGCACATCCACCGGCAATTTCACCGTGGGCGTATCACGCCCGCGCAGCAGCGAAGAGGTTGCGATCACCACGAAAACACCCACCGGCGCATTGACCAGAAAGATCCACGGCCATGTGTATGTATCCGTGATCCAGCCCCCGAGAACTGGCCCCGCGACAGGACCGGCCATATTGGTCATCGCCCACATGGCGACCGCGAGCGTGCGTTTCTGCGGCGGGAAGACCGCGACGAGCAATGCCTGACTGAGCGGCACGATCGGGCCGGACACCATGCCCTGAAGCACGCGGAAACCAAGCAGCAACGGAAATGACCGCGCCATACCGCATAGAACGGAGGCGAGGGTAAAGGCCGCGACCGCACCGACGAAGAGACGCACCTGTCCGAAACGGCGCGAAAGCCAGCCGGTCAGGGGGATGAAGATCGCATTGGCGATCCCGAAGGACGTAATCGTCCATTCGCCGATTTCGGAACTGACGCCGAGATTGCCGGAAATGGTCGGCACCGACACATTGGCTATGGTGATATCCGTGACTGACATGAAGGAAGCCAGCCCGATCGTCACCGCAGCGAAGGCCAGTGTCGCACCGGATAGCGGCGTAATCGGCTGGGGTGCGGGGCGGCTCATTCCGTGTCCCCCAGCGCTGTTTTCATCGCCGCTGCGACCTGCTCGTCCGCCGTGTGGCTCTGTGCCGTGTAAAGCGAGGTTTCCACCGCTGAAGACTCGCGCGGCGTCTTGCCTGCCTCACAACGCGACGTATCGATCGTAACATCGGTGGACATACCGATACGCAGAGGGTGATGTTCAAGCTCGGACGGGTCGAAGATGATGCGAACAGGCACGCGCTGCACCACTTTGATCCAATTTCCCGTCGCGTTCTGCGCGGGAAGCAGTGCAAAGGCTGCGCCACTGCCCGCGTTCACATCCGCAACACGGCCATGATAGGTGACGCCGCTTCCATAGATATCGGCTGTCATCGTCGCTGGCTGCCCGGCGCAGACATGCCCAAGCTGACCCTCCTTGAAATTGGCATCGATCCAGAACTGGTCGAAAGGCACGATGGCCATCAGCCGCTCGCCTACCGCCACCCTGCGCCCTAGTTGCACGTCGCGCCGGGCGATCATGCCGCCGACTGGCGCGCGGATCGTGGCGCGCTCCAGATCCAGCGCAGCCGCACGGAGCCGCGCCTGGGCGGCCAGAATATTAGGATGAGTCGCGGGCGTTACTCCTGCGGTCTGGGACAGGGCGACCGCATAGCGATCCCGCGCGGCCTTCAGCGCGGCGGTGGCGGTGTTGACGGTATCGGCCGCATGGCGCGCTTCCTCGGCGGTCACCGCGCCTTGCCCTACGATCATACGCCGTGCCCTGAGGTCGGCGGTCGCACGATCCAGTTCCGTCTGACGAACTGCGACGACAGCCTGGGCTTCCTGAACATCGGCGAATAGCTGACGTACATGCCGAACGGCCTGCCCGAGCGACGCGTTCGCTGCTTCCAACCGAATACGCATGTCACTCGGATCAAGGGCGACGAGAGTCGTCCCGGACTGGATGCGATCGGTATCGTCGGCGAGGATGGCCCGCACCGTTCCGGCCACCTGCGGTGTCACCGCGACCACATGGCCGTTGACATACGCATCGTCGGTGGACACCAACGCGCCGTTGGACAGAAATTTATAGGCTCCCCACCCAATGCCGATGAGCGCAAGAGCGCTCCCGATGACAAGGAGGCGCTTGCGGCGTGTCGTGCCGGGGTCGGTCCCGGCCGGAGGTTGTGTGTCAGCCATGGGATGTCTGCCCTGAGGTAAAAGTGAAAGTCGGGGACCAGGCGCCACCAAGGGCGCGGATTAGTGTGATCTGGGCGACGGCGATACGCGCGTCAGCCTCCACGGCACGTCGCCTGCTCAAGAGCAGCGCGGTTTCCGCGTCCAGCCGGTCGTTCGTGTCGGAAATGCCGTTTTTCTGGCGTAGGTTCTGGAGTTCGACGACATGCGTCCAATAGCTGACAGCACGGTCGGCTTCACCTTTAGCCGCCTGTCCGGCCTTCAAGTTGGCAATACCGTCCGCCACCTGCTGCAATGCGCGAGAGAGGGTCGCATTATAGTCGCTGACCGCCGCATCATATTCACCAAGCCGGTTCTTGAGCGCCGCACGAAGCTGGCCGCCCTGGAAAATCGGGAGTGTGACCGCAGGTCCGAACTGCGACGCCACACTGCCGGGGCGGAAAATATGGCCAATATCGAGTGCCCGAAAACCGGCGAACGCCACGAGATCCACGTCGGGATAGAATGCGGCCCGTGCCGCCCCAACCGCGTTGGCCGCCGCTTCGACGGCAGCACGCTTGGCGGAAACGTCCGGCCGGTAGCCCAGCAACACGGCTGGTACGGAGGACAGGGGCGCAGGATCGGCAATGGATGGCAAGCGCGGCCTGTTTAATCCGTCTGCGAAGGCAGGCGTCTTGCCGAGCAGAGCCGCGATTTCGTGACGACGCGCGCTGATTTCACCGTCCAGAAGATCGATCTGGCTGCGTGTATCGGTCAGGGCCTCACGGGCTGCTACGGCATCGATGTCGGTTGAAAGACCGGCTTTTGCACGCAAGGTCAGCATCGCAACGACGCCCTCACGCCGCGACAGCCCGGCTCTGGCCACGTCCTGCATCTTGTAGGCTGCGTCGAGCCGCACATAGGCGTTGACGACCGCCGTCTCGATCAATAGCCGCGCATCGGCGGCTTCCTGCTCGGCGACGATCTGCCAGTATGCCGCCGCTCGGGTTGTCTTTCGCCACCGTCCCCAGAAATCGACATGGTATTGCACGTCGAGCTGAAACTGCCCTTCGCTACCGAAATTCCCCTTATACGGGGCCGGATAATATGAATGACCGGGAAACTGCTCGCCCGCGATCCAGCCATAGCCATCAACATGGGGCAGTTGGTTTGCCCGCGCCGCCCCCTCGACCGCTTCCGCCTCGCGAAGGCGCGCCTGCGCGATCTGGAGGGACGGCGCATCCTGTTGGGCCTGAGCGACGAGCGCGTCAAGTTGCGGATCGGCATAGACAGACCACCATGCCGCGAGTGGGCTGGCACGATGTTGCGCCGACGTGATCTCCCGCCCCGCGCGGAGCGACGAAAGATCATCGGGTGTTCGGGCAGCCTTCTCGTCACGGCCCGGCGCACATCCTGATAACGCAATCAGTCCTGTGCCCAGAATGAGAAGAAGCCGCCGTCGAAATGGCGACGCTTTCAGCATTTTCGGATCTCTGTCGGAGATAATATCGATCTGGTCAGTCACGGTCGCGATGATCCGCGACACCGAGTTTCCAATAGCCTTTCGCATGCAGCCGGGAGCGGCTCAGCCGTTGGTCGGCAAGAAACCAACTCCGCAGCGATCGCACCATGAGGGATTCCCCCGCGACCCAGACCGAGCAGTCGTCAAGTGGCAGTGCGACGTTCTGGACCGCAAGCTCCAGCCTGCCTGTTGTACCGGGCCACTCCTTGCCGGAATGCAGCCATGTGCGTTCGACCGACGCGGGGGACATGAGCGGCTGTTCTTCTTCGGGGGTGGCCACTTCCACGAAAACGACCGCTTCCGCCGTCTCGGGCAGGACCTCCAGAATTGCCGCGATCGCAGGCAGAGAGGTCGCGTCACCGATCAGGAGATGATTCCGCATTGTTGGATCGACCGGATAGCCCCTGCCTGGTCCGGCGATGATGATCTGCTCGCCGGGCCACGCATGCGCCGCCCAGCGCGACGCAGGCCCTGTGTCGCCATGCAGCACGAAATCCAGATCCATACGTCCGTTAGAAGGATCGAAGTTACGGACGGTATAGGCCCGTCCGACACGGGACTGATCACCTGCGCAAGGAACGAATACCTTCATCCATTGTGCGGGTTCGTCGAGTTCAAGTGTGCGTAACGCGTCCCCCGCAACGCGAAAACGTCGCATGTGAGGCGTTATGTCCGATACACTCTCGACCGTAACTGGAAATTTCTGCCGCTCTTTTCTCTTTATTCCCAACATCGGGAGATAACCTTGTCTGTTTCTGCTCCCTGTTCTGACTGCGGCGGGACCGGGAAAACATGACAAAGGCGGCAAAGAGTCATTTCATAAAATGAAATCCATTGGGAAAGGACTGGCAGACCGTCCGAACGCACTGACGTAGAAACCGATGGGCGGGATCGGCGTCGAAGCGGGGATGCCATGCCTGCGCCAGAACGACGCTCTCAAGCTCCAGCGGAATATCGAACCAGCGTAGCGCCATGCCGAGGTTGCGGACGACCGGCAGGACATGCCGTGGCACCAGTGCGATCAGTTGCGTGCCGGCCAGAGCCGAAAGGGCGATCAGAAACGAGGGCACGATCAACGGGACATGTCGCGTCAGGTCGAGTTTCTGAAGCGCCTCATCGACCGGCCCGGTGGACCGACCACGACGCGAGACGCTGATATGCGGAAAAGCCGCGAAGGTTTCGGGAGAAATATCCGTGGAGAAGATCGGGTGATTGTCACGGGCAAGCGCGATATGATGATCGCGAAAAATGGTTTGAAGCCGAACTTCTGGTCCCATCGCGCGGCTTGCGCCGATGTCCAGATCGATCCGCCCTTCGCGAAGCGCCTCATCATCGAACTCATGTTCCTGCGCGAAACGCAGAGTCGCGCGGGGGGCCTGATCGGCAAGAATATTGTATAGACCGGAGGCGAACGCCCCCGTGAAGCCATCATTGGCCCGGATCGTGAAACGACGCTCAAGCCCGCCGGGATCGAACGCCGCATGAGCATTCAGCAGGGTATCCGCCTCAGCAAGAAGATGACGGATGCCGGACTGAAGCTCCTTGGCGCGTTCCGTCGCAACCAGCCCGCGTCCAGCCCGCACCAGAATCTGGTCGTCCAGCATGTCGCGGGCTCGGGCCAACAAGCGACTGACCGAAGGCGGGCTTGTCCCCAGACGTTCGGCGGCGAGTGTCACACTCTGGACTTCGATCAGGATATCCAGAGCGTGTAAGAGGTTCAGATCGGCTTTGGACATAAGGCTGACTTACCCAACGCGACGGCCAAACCCGTCGGCACAGCCTTTGTTGTCGCCTGTTTCATCCGATCATTGAAGTCATAAGGTAGGGATGCGGGCTTTTGTGGGCATCTCCGAGCCTTTTATGGGGCCGTGCACACAAATCACAATGGCGTCGCCCAGATCGCAACCTGAGGACCACAGACCGATTCGGGCCCTTCCCGGCCCTCTTCTGGCGCACATCCCGCGTCATGAAACTACGCGAGATTTCGTTTCCTGATGATTCCTATATGATTCCAGTTGGCGCTGGAGAAAAGCAAAAGGCCGCCCGTGAGGCGGCCTAAGCGTTCGTTTTCAAACGGAATTCATGGTTGCGGGGGCAGGATTTGAACCTGCGGCCTTCAGGTTATGAGCCTGACGAGC
>NZ_JBDNYY010000021.1:0-22291 GCF_047722525.1 Gluconobacter sp. | reverse complement strand
ACCAGACGGCAAACCGCCAGACTGTAAGACAATTCGTCCACAACGCTCCTCGCTCAACCTCACCGACTCCCCTTCAAGTAAAGGAGAGAGTCTGTAAGTTCGCGATGTGCTTACGCCATTACGCTGATGCTGACCATATGGCTTTGATAAATATCAGCCACAAAATGTCTTATTTCCGGAGACCGAGGAGATTCCTCACAATACCGAGGATCCGCTTGATCGTGAAACGCCCGGCTGGCCCGAAGACAAGCCCCGTCAGGGCAGTCATCGCCACTGCCTGCTTTAGCTCGATCAGCTTGCGGTCACGACGGATACGGGCCTCGATCTCTACAGGATCAGGGATGGAACGGGCAGCAAGGAGCCCGAAAATCACGACAAACAGAAGATCCACGCCAATGACGCAGAGCGCAGACTTCACATAGCTCAGCCCGGCGACATTGATGAAAAACGCCCATAGAAATCCATGGAAGGACAGCGCGGTGAACAGCAGGAAAACTGCTGCAATAATACCATAAGCCACCCTGCGGCCGATTCGCATTGCAGAGCGGGAAAGGATCTGTCCCTGGGCGGAAAGGACATCCTGTCCGAGTTCAATGGGTTTCATGGAAAATCGTTTGCCTCTTCTTCAGGACGGGACCGGACGAGTTGCCGCCCGCCTCCCGCCTGGAAAGAACCGGGCTATTACTTGGAGAAACGTCCGGCAAAGAAACCGACAACGGCCGAAATCAGGACGGCTGCAATCGGACGCGCCCGCACACGCGTCGAAACATTTTCAATTTCATGATCCGTGATTTTGCGGGCATTTGCAACGGCATGGTCCGTGCGGTCCGCGGCATCCAGCAGCGCCGGGTTGATTCGGGTGTTCAGCAGTTCCTGCAACTGGTCCCGCAGGCTGTCGATCTGAGCCTGTGTGGTCTCGGTTGCACCTTCAATGTTGTCCTTGACGCTTTTGCGGCTCATGTTCAAACCCTCTCCATAATATCTGGTCAGTTCTGTTCTGACCCGATTTTGTTTCGCCTATAACGATCCATTCTCCCAGAGGTTGCATGTCAGGCCTGTCCGGCGTTTCCCGCATGGCTCCCAAGAAGAGGAGCCCTCGCCCCTCACGGCCAGCGCCCGTGCTGGAAATCAGTGGTCTGCGCACGGCCATCAATGCGCCGCCAATGGACCTGTCGCTTCAGCCGGGAACGACCCTGACACTTTTCGGGAACCAGTCCGCGGCCCTTTCGCGCCTTCTTGATGTTCTGGCAGGCTTCCTGCCCCATCTGGGCGGCACCATCATGGTCGGCGGCGAGAACGTGACCACCCGCGCACCCGCAGATCGCCGGATACGGATCGTCAGCCCGCGCGACCCGCTTTTTCCGCATCTTGACCTCTGTAACAACATCGCCTTCAGTCTGCGGGCAAACGGGCAGAGCAGGACAGACGCCCGCGCTGCCGCAGGGCGGATGATCTCGCTGATGGGGCTGGATGGCATCGCAAGTCTGCGGCCAGCGGAGCTTTCCGCAGAACAGTCCCTGCGTGTCCGGCTGGCCCGTGCCTTTGTCACGTCTCCTGATCTCCTTCTGCTGGACGATCCGCTTCACACACTGGATCCACAGGCCGCGCGCCGCATCTCGATCCTGCTGGGCACGCTGTCCCGCGCCCTGAGCCTCAGCGTGATCCATGCCGTGTCACGCCGGGAGGATGCCCTGCGCTCCGGCGGTGAAATCGCCATCTTTCACGATAGTATGTTGTTGCAATGTGCGGACGCCGCACGCCTCTATGACCGCCCCGCCTGCGTCGAGGTCGCGACCCTGTTTGGCGAAACCAACACCCTGACCGGTCAGGTTCTGGACATCGGCGATGACGTGGCCCGTATTCATCTGGCCTGTGGCGGCATCGTAGACGCGATGGCTTCCGAAGAGCTGACCGAAGGACAGGAATGTCTGGTCTGTGTGCGTCCCGACCGGATTTCTCCCTTTTTCGGCGCCCAGGGACTGGGTCTGGACGAAGACGGCGACAGTCCCGTCCGTGGCATCCTGACCGACAGCACCCATCTGGGCGACCATATCCGCATGCGGATCCGCTGCGCCGAAGGCACGGAAATCGAACTGAGGCGGCCGCCTCTTCAGGCCCAGAAGATTCCCGCCTCCGGCACTGCCGTGCAACTCGCCTGGCCCGCCGCCCATGCGACAGCCTTTCCGCCCGGCCCCGGGATGTATTAAACTGCGCCCGTCCTGCCCGGACGCCTCTGAGCCACTTCCCTTCAGACAAACCCTGTCCCTGAGGATCCTTTCGTTCTGACCCGGTCCGCCTTCCCCCTGCGACATATCCTCCGGATACATGGTCGGGCCTCCCGCAAGAGCGGCCTGCGCTACGCCTGTTTCTGCGCGCTGCTCCTCTACTCCCAGCTCCCTGCAGCCCAGGCCGCGTCCACGCATTCAGGACATGGAACCAATGACATCGGTACGTTTTTCACGTCCGTTGGCCACGGCATCACGTCCGTCTTTCTTCCCGGATCGGCCTCCGCACATGGCCATGGACGAACCCGCCATCGTCGCAGAACCATCCATCACCGCCCTGCCGCTCCCACCGCCCCCGAGCCCGGCTTTGGCGTTCCCGAAGGCACGATCGCAGCCCGTGCGCTCACATCCGGCGATAACAGCCTGCATCTGGTAGAATGGGACGGGCAGACAGCAACCCTGCAGACTGCCGTTCATGCGGCAAAACCCGTATGGCTGGCCGTGCTCGTCCCCGGCACACAACTGGCGCAGGCCTGCGCCAGTGGGTGGGTCCATCCGATAGATGACAGTCCAACCTGCGGTATTCCGGGCGGCGTCAGCGACCTTGCCCTGACCTGGGACCGCTCACGCCTGGCGACAACCCCGAGCTGGCAGGATTTCTGGGATGTCGCCCGCCATCCCGGACGTCGCGGACTACATTTCGGAGCAAGAACGACGCTGGAAATCGCCCTTCTTGCTGACGGGGTCGCCCCACAGGATATCTATTCCACCCTTGCAACACAGTCCGGTGCAGAACGGGCGTTTCGCAAACTGAACCTGCTCCGCCCCTATATCGTATGGTGGAATACGCCTGCCGACGCCGCCCGCATCATGGAACAGAGCAGTGCGCTCATGCTGAGCGCTCCCAGTGCGGAAGTGACCAGCGTCAGTTCCCGCGTGCAGGGCGGGGCAGCGTCCTCGCTTTTCGTTGCAGGTACCCGGGATATCCTGCGAACTCCTCTTTTCTGGGCCATCCCGATCAATGTTCCCACGGATAGCGCACACCGGACGCTCGCCCTGCTCAGGATGCATGCTCCCCATCTGGAAGACATGCCCAGTCCGCCCCCTCCGGGAAACACACCCACTTTCCTGAATGTCAGTGATACGTTCTGGTCCCGGCATGGTGCTGCCCTCGAACAGCAGTTCGAAGCCCGCTTCGGGCCTCAGACGCCATGATGGCCCTTGCCCTCCGGATCAATCTGCCAGCCATCCTGACAGGTCTCCTCGGTGCCTGTGCCGTGATCGCGCTCTTCATGCGCGTTCTACCCGCTCCCGTCGTGCGCCGTCTCGGACTGCTCCTGCTCCTGCCCGGACCGGGAGTGGCTCTCGCTCTGGCCAGCATTCATTCCGGTCTGGGCTGGCTGGAAGGGATACTCATCGCACCGGCTGTCGTCTTTCCAACCGGTGCCACCCTCCTGACCCTGCCTCCGGGGACTACCCGCGCCGCAGTCGGACTGGGCGCGGATCTGCCGACCCGCCTGCGCCTGATCTGGTTTCCACTCCTTCTGCCCTCCGCCTGTCTTTCTCTTCTTCTGGCGATCGCCTTCTGCGTCGCCTGCGCCCTGCTGGATCATCCATGAGCACCCCAACCGCCCCCTTCTGGCAAACCGTTCCTCTGGACCAGATGTCTTCCGAACAGTGGGAGTCCCTCTGCGACGGCTGCGGACGCTGCTGCCTCAACAAACTGCGTGACGAAGACACGGATGAGGTCGTCTACACGAACGTCGCCTGCCGCCTGCTGGATACCCACACCTGCCGCTGCACGGATTACGCTGACCGCCACCGCAAGATCCCGGACTGCGTGACCCTCACGCCGGAACTTCTGGCCGAAATCGACTGGCTGCCACCCAGCTGCTCCTATCGGCTGCTGCGTGATGGATTTGATCTTCCGGACTGGCACCCCCTCCGAACGGGCAATGAGAAGGGCGTGCACAGCTCACGCGCCTCGGTGCAGGACCGCTGCATCAGCGAGCGTCGCGCCGGGCCGCTCGAAGACCATCTTGAAGACTGGCCTGGAGAATGGCCGGACCGCTCCCCCCTCTGTCACGCCCTGAAGCGCAAGGGCTGAGACCCATGCTTCCCCCGACCGTTCCACTCATCTGGAAACGTTCGACGCGGGCCAAACGCATCACGTTGCGAATCGAGCCTGTCCGGGGGGAAGTCATCATCACGGTTCCGGAGCGCATCAGCCGGGACAGGGCACTGGCGTTTGTTCACCAGCAGACAGAGTGGATCACCACTGCTCTTGCCGCCCTGCCGGAAAAGCAGGAACTCGCAGACGGCTCACAGGTCATGATCGAAGGGCGGAACATCCCCATTCTGCATGAACCAACGGCCCGGCGCGGATGCTGGCTGGATGCGGACGGACTGCATGTCAGCGGAGACGCCTCCCACACGGAACGCCGCGTCCGCGATTTCCTCCAGGGCATGGCAAAAGAACGTCTGACACAGACACTTCAGAGCCATGCGACGAGAATGAACCTGTACCCTGCCCGGCTCGACCTGCGCGATGTCCGGACCCGCTGGGGAAGTTGCACCCGTCAGGGCCGCATCATGCTCAGCTGGCGCCTGCTCATGGCCCCAATAGAGATCCGGGATTATGTGGTCATCCACGAACTGGCACATCTGAAACACTTCAATCACGGCCCTGATTTCTGGGCGCTGGTCGACAGTTTTATTCCTAAAGGCCACTCAGGACGTCTTGCAGCAGAGCGCTGGTTGAGAGAAAACGGTACCGCTCTCCTGCGCGCAGCATGAGGGCTGTGCGAGCTTGGCGGAATGGTAGACGCACGAGACTTAAAATCTTGAGTCCGAAAGGGCGTGCGGGTTCGAGTCCCGCAGCTCGCACCATTAAGCCATTGAAAACATAGAGAAAAAACGCCATTCGACGTTGAAATGGGCGTTTCTCCCACAGTCTTTCCCAGAATGGGAAAGGTCAGCACATGCTCCGACTCGTAGGCTCGAAATACTATTTCCGACGCGCCGTACCGTTGGACCTGCGCCCCCTGCTGGGACGAGGCGAAGTCTCGCACTCCCTGAAAACCTCGAATAAGCTGGAAGCACGGCAGAAAGCTGCTCTGTTCTATGCCCGGACCGGGCAGTGTTTTCAGGAGATACGGCGCATGACATCAGGGGTTCCCGCAAAAACACTCAACGCCATGGACCTCGTCAGCTTCTACGAGCAGTTCGTAAAAGACCTCCAAAACCACCACGCCGATCACATTGAAACCCTGACCATGCGCCATAAAGTGGAGACAACCGAAATGCTCTTCAGGGAAGTGGATTCTATCAAGTCCACGAAGCGCTTCCTTGATGTGATCGGTCGGTATCTCAAGGAAACAGAAGACTACCTTCAAGGACTGTATCAGCAGGATGCCCTGAATCAGGCCGTCTCCCGGACACGGGAGACCATGCTGAGGGAAGAAATCACAGGACTGCGGAAGATGGTGGTCGAGATCAAGGGAACTCTGCCACAGGAACGTCTTCCTGAGCCTCAGGCCGATGACGCAAAGACGCGTCTTCCAACGCCGACAGTGTCGCCGCCCAAAAGACAGCGCATCGCCTCGTCCCAGACCATCAGCGCCATGGCCCAGCGCTTCATCCTTAACGACGCCAGTAAAAGCGCTGACACTCTTAAAGGCACGAGAACGACCGTTGACCTGTTCATTGAAGCGTTTGGTGATCTCCCGGTCACGCAGATCACCGGAACAACGGCGGGCGACTTCAAGGACCTGCTGCTGGGTCTGCCAGCCACGCACGGGAAAGCCAAGAAATGTCTGCCGATCCGGGACGCGGTCAAGGTTGCAAAGGAACAGGGTCTCAAAACGCTGAGTGGCAAGACAGCGAAGAACCATTTTTCCCGACTGTCAGCGCTCTGGTCCATTCTCGTTCAACGCGAGATCGTGGCCAAAAATCCATGGATGAAATGGTCGTTCAACACAACGAAGGAAACGGACCGCCGCTGCTGGACTAACGAGGAACTGGCGCTTCTGGCGGGAGCGCACTGGGAGCATCGTGGCATTTCACGGCGCACCTATGCGGGCATGGTCAATATTGCCCTTTATACTGGCCTACGCCTGGGAGAAATCTGTAACCTGCGCTGTCAGGACATCGAGAACGTGCAGGGCGTGGCCTGCTTCCAGATCCGGCCTCATCTGGAAGAGGACTGGTCTCCAAAATCAGCGGCGGGAACACGGTTGGTTCCGATCCACTCCCAACTGATCAGGGCAGGCATCCTGAAGTTTCTAAAGCCGGACCAGCATTTCCTGTTTCCCGATCTGGCCACGTCCACAAGCGGAGTCCGTGGCACGGCATTCGGTCAGGGGTTTTCAAAACTGAAAACGAAACTCGGGCTTCCGGCTGAGATCACGTTTCACAGTTTCCGCCACACAGTGTCCACGAAGCTCTGCAATCAAGACGCCAGTTTCCGGGAGCTCTGGATCGACCGGGTCCTGGGGCACGAAGCCTCTCACCGCAGCCAGGGCACTATGAACTACACCAGTTCCATCGATGTCCGGAACCTCCAGAGCGTCATCGAAGCATTGGAATTCCCAAGTTTCACAATGGATATCCCAGACACCTGAAGGCAGCAATTCGGGGGGATGCGGAAGGTCCGTTCTTGGTAATGAACACAGGGACGCGGACATTCGCGAAATTACATCGTTTAGGTGGCTTTTCTAATACGCTGAAAAGCATCCAATCGGGTTACGATATCGCCAGAACGTCTTCCGGACGATCTGAATCGTCTAGGATTCCCGCTGAGGGCGTGATCTGATGCAAAACAGGAGCCCCCAAATAATTCAAATAAAATAGAAATTTTTCCAGAAAATAAATTGAATTTTATGGCATAAATTTACAAAATATGCTTTTCTAAAAGTATATGGAAAATACGTAATCCAAAATAAAAGCGATTTGCATCTGCCTGCTTCATTTCACAAAGCAGGCAGATATTTAGCAAAAACCAGAAGAGCCACGTTCTATAATTTTTATAATTACGAATAAATTCTTGTTTATGGGCTAGGGCTCGAAGATCCGCCTCCGCCAGGTGCCTTAGGTTCGTCAGGTGCTGGCGACGATGGACTCAATGCTAATTCGTATTCATAAAAGGGGAAATCAACTTGCACCTCGATAAGACGCAAATAACCTCGTTTTTGAAAACTTTCAGCAGTAATTTTTCTCTTTTCCGTTCCATTTGTTCCTAGATGAGCAATTATTTTCTCTAAAGTATCTTTGTCTCTTTTTAAAATTTTATTGCGTTCTTCTATTTGTTTTTGTCCATCAGGGCTTTTTTTAAATTCTAAAGGGTGCGTAAATGAGATATTTTTGCTATTGGCGCTATCAAAATAGTGCATTAGTATAAAATAAACCCATGAAGAGACAAAATCATTGTTAGCGAAAATTCCGCTAACTTTTTTATGCCACTTTTCTGTTATCCACATTCCTAAACGTTCGCATTCATTGAACAAAGGCTCACTTAGGTCGTTTTTTAATTTCCTATAAACATGAGATTTTTCGTTCAAACCTATAGCGCCATATGGACAAAAGTAGTGGTAATAAATTGCTGAATCTCCAATTATCTCCTTTAGCATATTAATTCTTTCTACTTGTCCACTAGTTTCTACAAAAGACGCCTTATCACTCCATTTGAGGTTATCTCGCTCGCTTTCTTCGCCGGGAATTCTGGCAACTTTTGTTTGAAATAAATAATATATTTCCCAACTATTATGCTCTGCCATTGTGACATCTGAACTTGTGTCGACAAATTTTAGCGCCAGAGCATAATCTGCTTGATTTACCGCCCCTTCAAAGGTTTTGCTGAAATCTTCAGTTTCCATACAAAACTTGACTTTACCCTGTAATCCGATCTCCGAAATTATTTCTTGAAGGTATTCCTCAAAGTCTTTCGCAGTAATTTCAAGTCCTCGTGGACCTTTCCCTTTGCCATTTAGGCTCCGCAAAAGATCTGAAACGCATTCCTCTTCTCCTATACGTCCCTTTTCATCAAAAATTTTTTCAGAAATATAGTCATCGATTCCGATTAGAAATTTCTTCATTATTTCTTTGCATTGAATGGGAAGCAAGTGACCATCCTTTCATATTAGATCTCCTTTTAATGATACAAGGTAAATAAAAATTTGAAACCTTTTCCCTGCATCTAGAGCCGCGCCCGATCTGACTGAATCGCGATGGGTAGCATCTCCGATCATCAACATCTGAAATCTCGGCACTCTTTGGCATTCAAAGAGTGCAAGTAGATCGACCGTTTGCGTAGTCGAAAAAGTGATGGCATCCAGAAAATATGACCGTCCGCATTTGGTCATCAAAGGCTGATCGCTGAATGGCCGACAAGAGGCGACTACAGCCTGTCTGCCTTGTTTCTGCTGAGCCGACAGGCTGTTTAGGGGGGGGAAGCCGAAAGGCGGCTTTCGGAGAGCAGCCTTCGAAAGCTGGCCATCAACTGGACGGTGGCTATGGCAAACTCGGGGTCGGGAGCAGAATGTCGGCTCCTTGGCGGTGGACGCAAGTAAGCAGACACTCACCGTAGTCACGCGTGCTACGTCGCATTCCGGGGCCAGAAGCGGTCTGTGATTAAGCGTTGAAGTTTGGCTCCTTTCGGCGCGGAACGATGCCTCTGGTCTGGGCAGGTTAACATGCTGCTTAATTCGCGACTTTTTAGGCGTGACTGGGGTCAACCGGTCAAGGTGAGATTGCTGGTCAGGGCAGTACACTGACTACCACGCAGCCGTAGCAAGTTTTACCCTCAAAGGTCACATTTTCGAGGATGACCGCAACCGCCAATCTTGAATGGGTAATCTGCCTACAATACATTCGGAGCCATCAACGAGACGGCGGGTTTGCATGCCTAAGAAGATTTTGACTGTCGGTTTTTATCTGGCAGACGACGACATAGAGTTTGCTGCTTTCACGGAAAAGAAATCGCTTCTGGATTGGGACATCGTGCTATTCCGGCCAGACGTGTCAGATTTCATCATGCACCAGTACGATAGCGGCGAGTACATGGGGAAGTTGGCCCTCAACGATCGCAAGTCGTTCGAGATGCGCGAGGCGAACGCACATTGGCGGCGGGAGATCGCCCAAGCGGTCGAAGCCGGAAAACTGGTGGTAGGATTCCTCCCGCCCCCTGTGGAGGTCTTCGCTGCAACCGGCACGAAATCTACGTCCGGTACCGGCCGCAATCAGAAGGTTACTCGACACGTCGAGCCGGTCACGAGCTATGATTGCTTGCCTGTTACGCCACGCTGGACGGCAACGCAGGGCACCGCGATGACGCTGGCCGCTGGCGCGCGCAACTTGCTGGCTCCTTACTGGAAGCTGTTTGGGCAATCCTCCCATTACAACGTGGTTTGGGACAGCAACGCCAAAGGCGTGTGTGTTCAGACTGAACACGGACAGAAGCCTGTCGGCCTGTTCCTTAAGGGCAAGGTTTCCGCTGGCGCGCTTCTGCTCCTTCCGGACATGGATTTTATCGCCAAGGAGTTTTTCGCTGAGGATGAAGAGGAAGGTGAAGTTTGGTCACCGGCAGGAGAACAATTCAGCGCGTCCCTGATTGGGGAAATTGTCGCGCTATCGAAGGCAATTGCCAGCGACGGTGAGAAAACGCCGCAGCCTGAATGGGCGTCGGCTGACGAATTCGCGCTCGCCCCGGAGATCGAGCTTCGCCAGCAGTTGCTCCAGGCAGAGACAGAACTGGAGAAAGCCCAGCGCGCCAAGGAAGAGCTATCCCGCCAGTTGGAGGATGCCGGGCAGCTACGCGCGCTGCTCTTCGAGAAGGGCAAGCCGTTGGAAGCCGCGATCATCACCGCGTTGACGGTGCTCGGCTTCAAAGCAGAACCATATGAGGACGGGAAATCGGAATTCGACGCGGTCTTTGAGAGCGCGGAAGGCCGCCTTCTTGGTGAAGCTGAAGGCAAAGACAACAAAGCAGTAAACATCGAGAAGCTGCGTCAGTTGTCGACTAACCTGCACGAAGACTTGCAGCGCGAAGAAGTCCATCAGCCGGCCAAAGGCATTCTGTTCGGAAACGGCTATCGCCTGACGAAGCCGGGTGAGCGCGAGACTCAATTCACCGACAAGTGCATCACCTCGGCCGCATCTATGTCATACGGATTAGTGTCGACCGACCGACTGTACGCCGCCGCACAGTATCTTTCCGGCACTTCAGACGACGAATTTGCTCGCCGCTGCCGTATGGCCATGATCGAAATGTCAGGCATCGTAAGATTTCCGGATGTTCCGGTCACCGCGGGGGAGGCTGCAAGTGGTGTTCAGGTAGCTGAGTCTATCCTCGATTAGGTATTCGGACCATTCAAAGCTCTTTCTGCCAACCATGTTCCTGGTTGGTAGAAAGAGCGGAAGCACAGAAGGCACGTCCGCTTTGTGGAAAAGCCGCAGGAGCGCCGAACGACCGAAATAAAAGCGCTTAGCTGCCATCATCTGTGTCGGTTCGAATGTCCGCTTTTGGTGAAGCTGCAACACCATCGTTTCGGCCGTCATGAGGGCGCATCCCGCCTGTCTGCTTCATATTCCTTGCGCGGATAGGCAGTGCAGAGAAAAACCGGCCTGGCCGCTCAAGGTGGCGGTGGGTTTGCTGTGTAGTCATCAAGAACCGATACAATGCGATCAAGCAACCCGGAAAATTTTGAAAAGTCGATAATATCCTTCTTCGGTCGTACAACTTTCTCAGCAAATCTCTGCTTCCCATATTTTCCAGGTTCGCCATGCTTTTTATTGACGTCAAATTTCTTACCGTCGATTTCCGTTTTCAAGAGCGTTGGATCGAATAGATCTTCGATACAACTCTTACCCGTTGGGCCAGTCTCCGGGGTTTTGATGAGATACAAATTGGGGCCGAGCCGATAGAAGGCCTCGGTGGACGTGAGTGAAATCCCTTTAGCGCCAAGTCCCCGAGCAGCCCCGAAAATCTCCTTGGCACCGTCATCATTATCAATCAGTACGATCACCGGGTTGGGCAAGGGCCGATGACGGTAATGCTTTAGTAGTTCATGATACTTTCTTATGAAGTGAAATAGATCTCCAGATCCGCTGCCGAGCTGAAGCACGTCATGCACTGTACTCGAAAAATTCATGAATTTGAGTGCAGACTTGAATTTACCTTTGTCCATGCGGCCGAGCTGCGGATGATAGGCGATGAGCTTTTCTATCGCTGCCTGGAGATAGATCGAGTCAGTCTTACCCTCGGGGATGACAAGAGGCTTGGGCGCAACAATAAAGTTTCGATAGAATAGAAACCGGTGGTAGAGCTTACGTGTCGCGGTGGCCGTCGCCTCTTTCTTCTTTTCAGCAGAAGGTCGTTGGTCGACCTGATCGCGCACATGATAGATGTGGCCGAGCATCCCTTGCAGCGGCGCGAGCGACGTTGCTGGTTCCTGCACATTGGGATCACCTGGTCTGCCGCCCGCTAAAGTGGCAGGGACCACACGATAGTAGCTGCCGTTGTTGAATAGAGACCAACACATCGCCCTAACAGTGCGATAGTATTCCGGAAGGATATTTGGCTTTTCGTTGACTAGAAGGCCGGTCGTTACCTGACGCGATCCACGGTATTGCATCCGGGTCTTGGCCGGATTGATTGCGAAGCCGGCTCTGGCGATCTCCTTGATCAGCGCCGCGCCTAGCGTCCATTCATGCTCCGTTCCCGCAACCGGAGCGGCCATATCGGCAGAGAACAACTTAGCGTTCGTGGAGAAAGTGATGTCATCAGCATAGCGGGAATATGTGCATTTCTGTGCCTTGGCGAGGCGGACCAGCCGAATGTCGAGTAGATGGCCGATGACATTTGAGATGACTGGAGAACATGGGCTGCCCTGCGGCAGCACGTTGTTATGGCAGGCAATCTGCGCGATCAGGGTCGCGATTTTTGGGTCGAGCGCGAAGCGCTTGTCCTTGATAAACATACCACGCACCCGGCCGAAATTAATTGACGGGAAGAAATCCTTGAGGTCGAGGTTGAGCACATAGCGTCGCCGCCTATGGGCGTTTGCGTTGGTGACGATCGAAAGATGTTTGGCAAAACCATGCGAGAGGTGTCGGCGAGGCGCACCCGCTTTGTCGATATCCGCCAGCGCCAGATAGAGGACATTGGCGAGACGGCGCTGGAGCAACTTCAATTTTGGCGTCGGCGCCAGAATGTCGCGCGGAGTGCCGTCGCGTTTTGGAATAGTGAAGGTGGTATATTTCCGCGCGGCGGGTAGATGATAAAGGAGATAAGCAAGTGCTGCTGGCTTATACCCTAGGATTGCGGCCAGATCGTCAAGCGATTTGGCCGATTGCAGTTTTGCCAGGCTCGACACTCTTCCTCCTTAAATTGGCGGCTTACAGGCACTCCTATGCGACCGATCGATCGTCCGCTCAGCTTTGCAGCTGTAATAAGGGTAGTTGGAAGCATCACTGCCCAACATCGATGTCTTATATCGCGATACGCGATAACAACTCTGCCTGTAAGCCTAGAGACATCCTCGGCGATACCGTCAAGATTTTCAAGGTGCGCCAGCGCCGCTGTGTGAGTAAAGTCCCGGCTCCAGGCCCGACGAGCCGCGAATACGGGTAATCTGCCTGTCTCCCTTGGAGAGGCCTCGTTCCATAGCCTCTCATCGTCGGTGGAATTCATCTCAAGGGAATAAATTGCACCGAGAACAACGGACACCAACTCTCCGCCAATCTGTTCACATGTCCGCTTTCAGGAAGCGCAAGTCACTTCGCCTGCGTCCGAAATGAGGCGGAAGCGGACCTGCTGCTTACGCCTCATGGCGGACATAGGACGCTATCCCCCGCATTCCGAAAGCGGACATAGCTCTCGCTACTTATTCCCAAGTCATCCTCCGCTTCACACTACATATCTTGCCGTAGGGCTTCATCGCATCCACCGTTTGGGCATGTTCGTAAATTCCAACCTTCAGGCCAATAGCTGGTCGGAAATATTTTGAGGCGCTTAAGTAATATAATGGAAGAATTTACTAATCTTTTTTCGAGTGTTTCGTTTTCATTTGATGAAATGGCTTCATTGAGAAGCTTTATGATAGCAACCGTACTTGAGGAAGATAGTGCCATTGAGATGGAGGCTATGGGATATATTTCGATAGAAGAGATACTATCGACATCAAATAAGATATACTCAACAATAAGAAGAGATATTCCCAGTTACCGTAACATATTCAACGAAGACGACTACCACCGAATCAGAAGCTGTATATTTTTTGGACAAATAACCCAGGGTATTTATGACAGATTTAAGGGAAATATTGACTATGGAACGTGTGATTTCCAGTTGACCCTAAACAGAATAAGTAAAATATTTGGTATATTATTTTAAGGTTAGATCACGGCGACAAAAGACATTATCCAGAGCCTTGTGACGGCGATATTGGTCAAACTAATGAATAACAGGGCAGTTTTGTCGTAGACAGTGGCAATTCGGTATATCTGCTTGAGCCGATTCAACATGCGCTCGATGCGGTTGTGATCCCCGTAGCACCGCTAGTCCGCTTTATGCGAAGCGCTACAGCCTTTTCGTGAAGGAATGAGCGGCAGTATCCCTTGGATCAGCAGATTCTGGCGGAAATTGCCACTGTTGCTGTCATAGCCTCGGTCAGCCAGCATGGATTTGAGATCCGAGATGCATTTCCCCGGTTGTCCAATGTGGGGACCAGTTCATTGGGGGAAGATGCCGACATGTGTGGTGACACGCTGGACGAGGCAATTCAGGACGGACCAAGAGGGCGTAGCCTACAGTTTAAACTTGAGACGATCCATGAGCTATAACGCCTTTTGAATTTTTCTGACAAAGAGATTGATTGGATCACGCAGACATGGGTTCTGCTTTCAATTGATCCGATAGCGGATGTCGAGAAGCCACCAAATTGGGGCCGATATCGACTTATAGAGCTTTCTGGGAGGCGGTTCTGCGCGCCTTCGAGACCGACTCAGAAGTGCAAAAGCACGTGCATGTTTGACGTTGGCCGCCATTATGAATGGCGACTATCAAGCCCCTGAATTCCTGAACCGGACGGACTGCTCTCCCCCCATTGCAACATTATGACTACGGTAAGCCCACTCCATTAGGGTTATGGAACCTGTTTGATGATCCATTTTTCCAGGATACTGACGCTGTCTGTTATTTCCATGCCGCCTGGCCAGATCAGCCCGTAAGATGTTCCATCCGCATCGAACCCGGCCGGTGCCACAAGCCGGCCGGTCGCAATATCGTCCATAGCGATGATACGGGGCGACAGAGCAACCCCCAAACCATTGGCGGCGGCTTCCAGCATCATGAAATGATGGTCGTACAGACGGACGTCGCGCGGTGTGGGCATGTCGGTCCGGGACGCCAGCCAGTTTTTCCATGCCTCGGGCCGGGTGCGCGACCCGAGTGCCAGATACCCCCCGTCTGCGAACCTCTGTGCCATGTCAGGACGCATGACCGGCCCAACCGCCTCCTGCGCGATTGTGGTGACAGCCCACTTGGGAGCAAGCGGGAAATCAAGGCGTCGGATTGCCAGCGTAATGCGGTCACGTGCGAAATCTAGCGCGCCGCCACCGGTCGAAAGATGCACATCGATCCCCGGATGACGGTCTTGGAAGTCGGACAGGCGCGGGATCAGCCAGCGCATTGCCAGTGACCGCTCGCATGACAGCACAATCGGCTGGGCATCAGATAACGACCGGATCTCGGTTAGCGCCGCCGCGATCCCTTTTAGTGCATCGGTTGCCGCTTCAGCCAGACGCGCGCCGTCACGGGTCGGCCGCACCCCGCGCCCATCCGGCTCCAGAAGCTGGAGTTTCAGATCGTCAGCCAGCTTGGACACTCGACGGCTGACGGCCCCATGAGTCAGAGCTAGCTCTGTGGCTGCCGCCCGTACCGAACCCAGGCGCACAACCGCTGCGAAAGCACGCAGATCGTCCAGAGAGGGAATGTCAGAACGCTTCATTGGTCAGTTTTTATCACCGGAACAGGTCAGTTCATATCGGTTTTCCTCATGAACGGTTTCGTTATTCTCACTGGAATGATGGAAAAAGCCTTTCACACAATTTTGCCAATGGCGGTCACGATGGGAGATCCCGCCGGTATCGGCCCTGAGATCATAGTGCGAATGTTCCTGCGACGACCGCAGCAACGGTGCTGGATCGTCGTGGGCGATCCGCTGGTGATGCACCAGGCGTTGACAGCACTCAACTCATCGGCGTCGGTGCGCCAGATCGCGACACCAGCCGAAGCCCGGTTCGAGGACGGAGTGCTGAATGTGCTGGTCTCGTCGGAATGCGCAGAACCACCGCCTGTGGGTCAGGTCAGCGCCGAGAGTGGCCGCGCCGTTTACACAGCAATCATGACCGCAATTCGTTTGGCGAAGGCGGGAACAATCCGGGGTGTCGTTACTGCGCCGATTCACAAGGAAGCACTCGCCGCTGCCGGACTGCACTATCCCGGCCATACGGAAATTCTCGCCGAGCAGGCTGGTGGCGTGGATGTCGCCATGATGCTGGCCAACGAAGATATCCGCGTCGTACTGGTGACGACCCACTGTTCTCTCAGGGACGCGATCCAGCGCGCTGATTTTCCTGCCCAGATAGCAGCAATCCGGCTGGCTTACACAGGGGCACGTGCACTGGGTATCGATCGCCCGCGCATCGCTGTAGCAGCCCTCAACCCTCATGCGGGAGAGGGTGGCCTATTTGGTGACGAAGAGGGCCGTATCATCGGTCCGGCCGTCGCCCAGGCACGTCGTGAAGGCATTGACGCATCAGGCCCATGGCCCGGTGACACGGTGTTCATGCAAGCGCGCGAGGGACGGTTCGATGTCGTCGTCACGCAGTATCATGACCAGGGACTGATTCCCGTCAAATACATGGGGCTGGCGCAAGGTGTGAACATTACCCTCGGCCTGCCCTTCACGCGTACAAGCCCCGATCACGGCACGGCGTTCGATATTGCAGGACGGGGCATCGCCGATCCGTCCAGTCTGGAAACGGCATTCGATTACGCTCTTCGCCTCACCAATGGAGCCTCAGTATGACCCCGCCCAAGTTCATCTTCATGCTGACCCGCCATGACCATACGGTGGAGAACGCAGTCGATCTGGTTGATGCTGCTCGTGAGGCAGGCGTCCGGCATATCGGGTTCAAAGATATTGGTCTGCCGTTTACGGCGCTTCAGACGCTGGCCAGCATTATCCGTGGGGCCGGAGCAAAAACTTATCTGGAAGTTGTCTCACTCGATCGCGACAGTGAACTTCGCTCAATACAGGCCGGGATAGCCCTCGGTGTCGATTATCTGCTGGGTGGCACGCATGTCGATGACGCGCTGAGACTGCTTAAAGACACAAAAATCCGCTATTATCCCTTTCCCGGCCGGATCAGTGGGCATCCGAGTATGCTCGAAGGATCCGAGACAGAAATCATACACAGTGCGGTCGATCTCGCCTCGAGGCCCGGTGTTCACGGACTGGATTTGCTTGCCTATCGGTTCGAGGGAAACGTGCCGGATTTGATCCGGAAAGTATGCGCCGCTGTACCGAATAAGCCTGTCATCGTAGCGGGTTCGCTCGATCGGGCGGAGCGTATTCGCGCCATTGCCTCTGCAGGGGCTGCGGGTTTTACGGTCGGCACAGCTCTGCTCGACGGCACTTTTCCTGCATCACCCGCTCTGGCGCAACAGATCGGCTACGTCCAGACTATCATTCGACAACTCTGACGGAGGAAACCAATGGAAAAAATAAACCTGACTCAGGCTTTCAAGGCATTTTCCGATTACTGGAGTCCCCGTGTGGCGGGTGACATCAACACATCCCAGATCAAACTGGCAAAATTCAAGGGAATGTTCGACTGGCACCATCACGAGCATGAGGACGAACTGTTCCTAGTTGTTTCTGGAACATTGCGCATGCATTTCCGGGATCGCGACATTGACATCGAGGCCGGTGAATTCATCATTGTTCCGCATGGTGTCGAGCATTGCCCTGAGGCTTTAGGCGACGAGTGCCATGTTGTTCTGCTGGAGCCGAATACGACCCTTAATACAGGCAATGTGACTACTGACCGGACCGTGCATACGCTGTCGCGGTTATAACCTGAAATCCTACTACTGAGCGTCTCAGGACTGCCTTAGAAAACTGAAGATTATCTATGCGAGAAGTGAGCCAAACATATGTCGGGTTCTACCCTCGGACAACCCAAAAGCAGACCTGCCACTGTCCCATCCCTAACCGCCTGCCCTACATCATCAAAGGGTACGCCGGGTCAGATGATTCCGTCCCGGTCGGCACTTCCGTGCCCGGTGATAACCTCCCTGATAATTGCGAGAGCGCGCTCCAGTTCCTGCCTGCTTTCCGGGGCACCGAGACAGAGACGCAGGCCGGTGTCAGCCTGCGCGGAGACCGCAGACGCATCGGGGGGCGTGATTTCCACACCGGCGCGAAGCAGCCGCGCCGTTACGCGTTCGGCATCGAGCGCCGACATGGGCATCCAGGCATGAGGCGACTGTGAGGCACCTGCCCGCGCGACGAGATCACCCAATACGGAACGCGACTGATTCCACCGGGCTGCTGCTTCTACCTGAACAGCCTGTGCGATGGCATCAATCCGGCCATCTTCGACCCACTGGCTGAACACCAGTGCTCCCAGCGCGGGCGGGCAGTACCCCAGGGCCCGGATGCCCCGCATAATCCTTTCCCGTGGCAGATCCGGCGGAAGTGCCAGAAAGGCCAGACGGAAGCCCGGACAGATCCCTTTGGAGAGGCTGGCAAGATACAGTGTCCGCTCGGGTGCGTACGACACGATCTGACGCGGGCGCTGGGAGTACGCGTAATAGGCATCGTCCTCCAAAATCAGAAAATCACGTGCTCTCGCGACAGCCGCGATCTCCTGCCGACGCTGTTCGGACATTGTTCGCGTCGTCGGATTGTGAAGCGTCGGCTGCGTGAAGAGCAGACGACTGCCGGTTTCTGCTGCTGCCCGGTCAACAGCCTCAGGCAGCAACCCTTCGTCATCCATCGGCAGGCCCCTCAACTTCAGACCCAGATGGTCCGCCGCCATGCGTGCACCGTAAAACGTCGAGGACTCACACAGAACGGTATCGCCTGAAGCGCAGAGCGATGAGAAAACCAGTGCAATCGCGTGCTGGCCACCGTTGCACTGGATCAGATTTCCGGCGTCAAAATCCAGCCCATAATGCCGTGCGATCCATTGCGCCCCGGCTTCCCGGACATGTGCCAAACCCGCACCCTGAACGTAATGGACGGCAGGATCGAGTGCTCCACGCGCCATGAGTGCAGCCAAAGCGGCATTCAGATCCGCCATCAGAGAAACAGGTGGTGGCGTATTGCACCGCAGGTCGATCGGCCCCTTTCCGCTTTGTCGTGCGGCAGAACCGCGCTCGATCGTGGGAACATCCGGAACGGCTGGTAATGCACCCCGTACGAACGATCCACGCCCGACATGAGCGGATAGGAGCCCCCGCCGTTCTGCTTCCGCATAGGCCCGCGTCACGCTTCCTACGCTCACACCCAGCCGGAACGCCAGATCACGTTGGGGTGGCAGCTTTGTGCCGGGAACGAGCTGTCCCGTCTTGATGTCCTGCGCCATGGCCAGAACAAGCCGCTCGTACAGTGGCATGGGGCCGGATTGAAGGTCGGGTTGCCACATATCCGGCTCCGTCGGTGTCATTGGAATAGGACAATATAGTGATTGAACTCTTTGGTGGAGTTGTCAATCTGGAACAATCGAATCGATTCGTCTCTATTGTACTATAACAATAAGGCTTTCCCTATGTCGCAATCAGTCATGAACATCGCCCGCCTGCGACCTGAAGCCAGCATCTCCATACAGATCCCGGAAATGGTGAAAGCGCTGGCAGTGCTCTGCGCCATCTTCGCAGGGCTGTTGCTTCTCATGGCCATTCATGGACCTGCCTCGGCGCAGGAGGCCGAAGACAGTCCTGATCCGGTGTATGTTTCCTATGTTCGTCAGGATCTGAGCGATCCCGTCAAGATACGACGCCTGCTGATCAGGATCGATAGAGCTGCCCTGAAAGCCTGCGGGGCCATGGATGGTCTTTCCATTCCGACGCAGGAACTGATCATACGATCAGACTGCCATCATGAAACCTTTAACCGGACGGTGGCGGCTTTCCACAGCCCGACATTGACACATCTGGCCGACGCAATCGATCCGTGGATCGGCCCGACAACGCAGGAACCCTGACAATGGACCTTACTTTCCGACAGGTGGACGTTTTTGCTACCGAGCCCTTTCATGGCAATCCGCTCGCCGTAATTATTGGGGCCGATGGATTGTCCGATGTCCAGATGGCGCAGATCGCGAACTGGACCAATCTCAGCGAGACGACATTTCTTCTCAGGCCGACGCACCCGGATGCCGATTATCGTGTGCGGATCTTTACGCCACAGACTGAACTGCCTTTTGCCGGGCATCCAACACTCGGAAGCGCTTTTGTCTGGACGTCTCTGGGAAATACGTCGAAATCCGATGTGATCATACAGGAATGCGGTGCGGGCCTTGTTCCGGTGCGCAGACAGGCCGACCGATTGGCCTTTGCCGCGCCGCCAAGGCGTCGGATAGGTCCTGTCGGGGCGGATGATCTGACACATGCGCTCACGGCTTTACGTCTGAAACCTGACGATATTCTCAGTGCGCAATGGGCGGATAATGGCCCCGGCTGGATGGTCCTGCAACTGCCTAGCCGGAGGGACGTGTTGGCTATTCAGCCGGACTGGCAGACGCTGCAGGGGCAGCGCGTGGGTGTTGTCGGTGCGTGGGACCCCGCTCGTGACGGTACGGATGCTCAGTTTGAGGTGCGAGCCTTTGTCGGAGACGGACAGGGATGGGAAGATCCGGTGACCGGGAGTCTCAATGCCGGGATCGCTCAATGGCTGATCGAAAGCGGAATCGCACCGGCACAGTATGTGGTCAGTCAGGGCGCCGCATTACGAAGAGCTGGGCAGTTCTTTGTGGAGAAAGTTAGTGACGATATCTGGATCGGCGGAAATGTCGTCACCCGCATTTCCGGAATGATCACCGTATAAGCATTCGGAGCGCACAGGGTGGCCTGCCTCCTGTGACAGGGAAAGCGAAAACGGAGTATTTCGCTTTTCCTAGTCTTATCCGATTAGTAGCCGAGCTCGCTCGCGTACCGCTTCAAGTTCGGCTTCAGAAACCCGGCCTTTATGCTTTGCCCGTCTGGCACGCCAGTCAAGACTGCGAACCTGATCGGAGAGAACGACGCTTGCTGGTTCTCCTGTCAGGGGCACTTCAAAAGGATACCCTTTGACTTTTGTTGTTGTCGGGCAACAGACGATCATCCCGGATTTTGTGTTATAGCTAGCCGGAGACAGTACGACAGCCGGGCGATGTCCGGCTTGTTCACGTCCTGCCTGAGGATCAAACTCCAGCCAGACAATGTCTCCGCAGTCTGGCACCCACGCCGACACTTACCAGATCTCTCCACCGACTTCAGATCCAAAACTCACTTCACCATGGCGGTTGTCATCCGTGATCGCAGCGGTCAGGGCTTCCAGAGAAAGGGCAGCAGGTCGAACCGGCTGAATGACGATGCGTCCATCTTCTTCCCGGACATCAACGGCTTGGTTAACATGCAGGTGAGCCGCTTCAAGAATATTGGCCGGCAAACGAATCGCGGCGCTGTTCCCCCATTTACGAACGGTTCCAAGCATTGAATCTCTCCATAATGTATCTACATGGTAGATACATTATCAGCAATCTCCGCCGCAAGCCGAAAATGGACAAATGTCCGCTTTTAACGGATCGGACCTACGAAGCGGACAGTCTGAAATTGGGGGGAAGCAGACTGTCCGGTTTGCGACTCAATGACTTGAAAGAAGATGTTTTTGTGGATCTGGGGACGGTTTATGACCCCACTGGGTTATGGCGGCATGATACTCGCGAGACGCATGCAATCTCGGCAGATAGGTGATCGGTCGGCGGCTCGACATGGGAAAAGTCATACTGTTGAAGCTTCCTCTCATTGAGCAGTAGTAGGCCTTACAGGTCTCGTCGTCATCAAGTCGTAGCCTGCCACCTAGCTTACGGATCGCGAGCACGCATGATTTTGACGGCGTTCTCTGCAGGGCTGGCTTGTAGACGAGCGACGCGCCATCCCATTGAGCGATACCCGAGATATCGCATTTATGGCCGTTAAAGAACCACAGTGAAATCCGGATATAAGCGTCATGAGGCGAAAGAGGAACGATCTCGGCTACGTCATCACTGTAAGTTTGGTCTCCATAGATATCGCTATTTTTAAAATGCACATTATAGCGCCCCCCGATCATCGCTATATCGTCGGCGCGTGCCGCACCGGCGACGGTGCCCAGAAACGCCAAAATATAAAGGAGATGCCTTGTGTGCATGACAATCTATCCTCGACGTTTCACCCTGCAGATCCAGTGTTCAACTTAAAAAACAGTCAATACGGTATGATGATCCCGAAAACGACCTTTCCCTCTATGCGCGCGTTGATAGATACAAGGAAATATTAAAATTATATGAGGACGCGTATCTGTAACAGTGCCCAAAACCGATAAAATTTCTGGTCGCCGTACAGCAAATCGCTGAGTTTTTATGTCCGATTTCGGAATGACGTGCCGGTCGTTGAAATGACCAGAAAGACGGCGACTGCTGCCTAGCTGCTCTTGTATCGCTAAGCAGACAGGCAGATGGAGGGCAGCCAGTCCGGTTGAGGGGCCGAGGGGTCTGACCGCTGTCTTAACTTTACTCAAGAGGATATTGAAACCTATACATTTGAGCTCGGTGTCAGAACCGAGACGACAGCGGACGCACAGTGGAAACAGATCTGCGAAGCCTATTGGGGAGCAGGTGCAAAAATGGCCAGCTATGAACGAAACGGCGACAAGCCACTCGACTTTGAAATCGATGCAATCTCGGATGCCGTTTCATGAGTGGGTCTCCCTATACTCCCGAACGCATCCGCAGCTTGCACCGGAAAAGCGCGACAATCA
>NZ_JBDNYY010000020.1:0-34485 GCF_047722525.1 Gluconobacter sp. | reverse complement strand
GTTCTCTCAGACAGAAAGGCGGAAGACCCTCAGTGGGATCGCGCGGCACCTGATGAGGATCGAACCCAAAGCTGACTACAGTCAGCAGCACTGAACCTGCTTGTGGTTACATTAGCCAGGAACCGTTTATTTTTTCCTCACGAGAAGCGCGGAATGAGCAATCCATATGCCCTTTGCGGGAGCATTTTCCTGACAGGACATTTGGGCTCCGCACAGGAAACCACAGCCACCTTACAACTGGCATTTTTATAAAAAGCGCCATCTCATCAAAACATATGCGTAAAACTGAAAGACTGGCGACGTGTCGCAACATGATAGGACCGCTGCGCTCATACCTTTATGTCAGCACTCCATATCGCACAGAGCGTCATCTTTTACCTCAAAAATGATTTTGAGCCTGGCTTTTGATAATTTGGCCCTTCCGAAATATTTGCCTACTTCCGGGATTTGGCAGAAAGAGTGGTTATGTCGGAAGCGCAAACCATTCTTATCCTCCTGGCCATGATCGTTATAAGCAGCCTGACGGTACGGCTGCTTTCCAATCGGGTTCCAGCGCCTCTGGTCCAGATCTTTCTTGGAATTATTGCGGCTGTGCTGGGACTGCATATTGGACTGAAACCAGGTCTGTTCATGCTGGTTTTCCTTCCGCCATTACTCTTCACAGACGCTTTTCGCATGCCGTTACGCGAGTTCTCCGAACTGCGGAGCGTGATCCTGTTTCTGGCGTTTGGGCTGGTGGTTATCTCAACCGTTCTCTGTGGCTACGCCATTCACTGGATGATTCCGGCAGTCGGTCTGGCTGTGTGCTTTACACTTGCCGCCGCGCTTTCACCAACGGATACCGTCGCAGTTTCCAGTCTCATTGCGGGGCGGCGTGTCTCGGAACGCCTTATCCATATTCTGAATGGCGAGGCACTGTTCAATGATGCCTCCGGCCTTGTCTGCTTTCATTTTGCGATGATTGCCGCGATGACGGGGGAGTTTTCATATCGCCAGGCTTTCAGTTCATTTCTGCTGGTCTCCTTCGGAGGGCTGTTCATCGGAGCGGGAGTGGCGTGGATGGCCGTGCGGGCTGAGCGTATTCTTCTGCGACGTGGATTTGACGATCCCCTCATGCAGGTTCTGATGATCGTCCTTCTGCCGTTTGGCATCTATCAGGCTGCTGAAACAGCGCATGCCTCAGGCATTCTGGCGGCAGTCGCAGGATGCATGGTAATCAAACTGACCGGCGTTTCAGACGAGGCTGCGACCGCGACCCGCCTTCAGGCGAGTACCGTACTGGAGACCGTAAGCTATGTTTTCAATGCTCTGATCTTCCTGTTGCTGGGGCTTCAGCTTCCCTGGCTCCTTAACGCCGGTGTCGAACTGGCGCATGAACACAGTGCTCATTTCTGGCAACTCTCCCTGCTTGTCGCGAGCGTCTATGCGATCATGTTCGTGATCCGGTTTTGTGGGATCTCGATTTCTGTCATCCGCAGATGGGCCATGGCCCGCATGTCACATCGAGCCTTTGCGTTCCCGCATTTTCTCGAGATCGTACTGCTGGCATTTTCCGGTGTGCGCGGGGCCGTAACTCTGGCTGCCGTACTCTCGCTGCCAGAAGCGGGGATTGATCCCGAAGCGTTTCCCGAGCGCAGTTTCGTTATTACTGTGGCGACAGGGGTGATCGTGCTGTCCCTTGTCATGGCGGCTGTCGCCATTCCGCTCTGCATCCGTTTCCTGCCACGGGATCTGGCAGACAAGCACGCCCTGGAAGAAAGCCTTGCCCGCCAGCGTCTGCTTCAGGCCACCCTGCAACTCCTGCATAATGAACAGAGCCGGGCCGAGAAGGACCGGAGTGAAGCGCTCGACAGGGCGGGTAGCGATCATGTTGCCGAGGACATGAGACTGGAGGTTCTGGGACGTCTGCTCCAGACGTATGAGAACCGTCTCAGCCAGATCGATGGCCCGATCCAGTCCCCGGTTCTGACACGCACGACGGCCCTGCGTCGTGAACGCATCGAACTGGCCCTGCGCCTCGTCGTTCTTCGTCTGCAACGACAGACACTGCATGCCCTGCTGGATGCGCGCGACATCAATGACCAGACTGAGTGGGATATCCAGCGTGAGCTGGATTATGAAGAACAGGTCATCCGTAGTCGCGTGCAGAGGCTGCCCCAGGATATCTGAAACCTGCGCAGCATGTCCGTTTGCGGCGCAGGGCAGTCCCCTAAGGGAGTTTTCTTCATCGCAGGACAAGTTTGGTGATGATGTCGGTCAGTTTTCCAAAAGGCGGCTGAAGCAGTGTGGCTGCATTGAAACGACCCTGTTGATACACCCCACGGGCATGGGTCAGTGCGATGAAACCTTCTTTTCCGTGATATGCCCCGATGCCGCTGTCCCCCACGCCACCAAAAGGCAGGTCATCCTGCGCAAAATGCAGCAGGGTACCATTGAGGGTCACGTTGCCTGAAAGCGTGTGCTTCAGCACCTTGTCGCGCGAGAGACGGTTGTCGCCAAAATAATACAGTGCCAGCGGACGGGCGCGGGCGTTGATGAAGGCGATTGCTTCATCGAGTGTGCGGTATGTCAGCACGGGCAGGACAGGGCCGAAGATTTCCATCTGCATGATCGCCATCCGGGGAGTGACGTTCAACAGCAGGATGGGGGCGAGGACATGGCTGTCACTTGAGTCACTGCCCAGATGGATGGCCAGTGCGCCCTGTGCCTCGGCATCACGAACCAGATGGGTCAACCGCTCGTAATGATGCTGGTTGAGGATGGCCGTGTAATCCGATGATCCGGCGTAGCCATCCGGATACAACGTCCTTACGGTCTCCTGATAGGCGGTGGCGAAAGCGTCCTGATCGTCTTCATGCAGCAGGATATAATCCGGTGCAATGCAGGTCTGTCCGGCATTGGTCAGCTTTCCAAAGGCGACCCGGCTGGCCACCCGCTGCATGGAAAAACCGGGTTCGATCACCACGGGGGATTTTCCGCCCAGTTCGAGCGTAACGGGCGTCAGGTTGCGCGCTGCGGCAGCGGCGACCTTCTTTCCAACCGCAGTGCTGCCCGTGAACAGGAGATGATCGAATGGCAAAGCCGAGAATGCTGCGCCTACGTCAGTATCGCCTGTAATTACCGAAACCTGTTCCGGAACAAAAACGGACTGAACGATCTTCTCGATGACCGCTGAAGTGGCAGGGGTAAGTTCTGACGGCTTGATCATGGCCCGGTTGCCCGTGGCAATCGCCGTAGCCAGCGGGATCAGGGCAAGGGAGACCGGATAATTCCAGGGTGCGATGATTCCCACCACGCCGACTGGTTGGCGGATGACCCATGCGCGCCCGAACCTGAAATAGGGAGAAACATGGCGGCGTTCCGGCTTCATCCAGCGTCCCAGATGCCGGATCATGTAATTGATGGACTGTACCAGCGGGATCAGTTCCACAATGGCGCTTTCGCGTTCTGACCTCTGGCCAAAATCCGTTCTCAGCGCCTGCACGATATCAGTGCGCCGCTTCAGGATTTCGGCTTTCAGACGTCGCAGATCGGCCCGACGCTGTTTCGGGCCGGGTGGGCCCCGACGAAAGAACGCAGCACGCTGCTGGTCGAGAATCCGGGAGAGATCGGAGGATGTGGCAGAGGCTGAAACAGTATCGGACATGGCGTCCTCCATGTTTACAGAAGAAACTTATGAGGGCAGGATATGGAGCAGAAGAGGCTGGCGTCAATAAAAGTTTCTCCTGTAAACATGGATCTCACGGATGAGTGAAACGAAGGACCGCTCCTACCATCATGGCGATCTGCGCCGTGCGCTGATCGACACAGCTCTCGCCATGCTGGCCTCCGACCAGAGCTGGACCTTCACGCTGCGGGAAGTTGCGCGGCGTACGGGGGTCAGCCACGCAGCCCCTTACAAGCATTTTCAGGACAGGGAAGAACTGCTGCGGGAACTGGCCCGGATCGGTTTCATCCAGCTTGGAGAAACCATGACCGGGGCCATGTCTGCGGAGGGTTGTTCCGTGCGGATGCAGTTCGTGGCCGGGGCACAGGCCTGCATCGATTTCGCGCTTGCCTGTCCCGGTCTTTACCGACTGATGTTCAGTTCTGATGTCGACAAGACCGTAGATCCGCATCTGCATGACGCGGCGATGCACACATTCGGGATTCTTCTGCGACTTCTGGAAGAAGGGCAACGGGATGGCAGTTTCCGGACCGTGGCCATCAACGCCCTGGCGGCGGCCAGTTGGGCGCAGGTGCATGGGCTGGCCATGCTGGCGATCAATGGCCAGCTTCTGGAAGAGAAGGTCGGGGCTTCCCCGGTTCGCGCTGCACTGGATGTTCTTCTGGACGGAATGTGTCGCAGGAATTAATCGGCCTGCGTACTGAGGTCCGTTTCAAACGGAATGATGTGATTGACCTGCGGGGCAATGTTCGTTTTGAGCAGAGCCTGCAAGGTCTCGACACGGCCGACATCAATCCCCTGAAGCGTGATCCGCTTTTCAAGAAGAATACCTGTATCGACCGGCCTCTCAAAACCGGTTAGCATGCCCATCAGCGAGATCAGCACCCATTCCGTGCTGTGGAAGCCACGCTCTCCGTAGAATATCAGTCTGAATAAAAAATATCATTAAGAGATTATTACGGTATCCGACGCTGAAACTTGCCTGGGATACATCCGAATTGTTGCGGAAAAGTCGCGCTGAAATGGCTCACGTTGCTATAACCAAGTTCTGTCGCCGTTTCTGTTGCTTTCCATTTCCGGATCAGCATGAGCCTCCGGTCGATGGAGATATGGGATTTGTAGCCAAAAGACGGGATGACAAGAGCCGTAGAGGGGATCGTCCCGGTACCCTGTCTGTCCTGAAATCGGGATATAGGCTGCCTCATGGAGTGAGCGGTCAAAACGTGTAGACCGGGGCGTAATCGCCCCAGTCTGTGTCCGCTTCCCCTGAGTCGCCCGGTTGTTCATGCATTCGGAACAGGGGTAGCAGTGCCTGCTCAGCGGATCCTGAATAGTTACTGATTTTTTCCCGCCGCTGCGCACTGGTTTTCGAGCGCATCTTCACCTGAAGCGGCGCATTGTGCCATCAGCTTTGCAGCAGTGATGCTGTCTTTTCCCTTGAGAGCGTTGGATATCCGGTAAGGCAGGAAACCGGTATTGCCCATCGCTTCCTGTTCCGTGGCCATGTATTTTTCGGCGTTTTCCGTACGTCCGGCGGCCGAGAGCTGCATGCCCCATTCCGTTGCAATCTGGAAGGTGACGTCGTCGCGCTGGGCTGCAGCGGATAGGATACGGACGGCAAGCTGTTTCTGTCCCGTGGCGGCCGCAGTTTCGTATGCCAGAAAGGCGTAATACTCGCTGTTATTGACCGGGCGTCCGATGCGCGACAGGAATTGTTTCGCATCGCTCCACTGTTTGCTGGTCACTGCATCGCTTGCCTTGTCGAGCAGATCGATCTGGGACAGGAGCGTGATGACGGGGCGGCTGTTGACCCAGGCCTGCAGCGGTGCGCGGGAGAGAGTGACATGGGTGCGGACCGGGTACGCCTGCCGCAGATAGGCGGCGAGGGCGCTGCGACGTTCTTTTGAATGAGGGTGCTGCTGGGCAACGGTATTCAACCCGTCGACCAAAGCACCGCCAATGGCGTCGTCAGCATTTGCTTTCAGGGTGAAGTTGTCCTGGGTGAAGCTTTTTCCGCCTGTTTTTTCCTGAGTGGCTTCTTTCTGTTCATCCTGTTCGTCTTCGCTGACCAGGACGTCCATTACGTCGGATGCGGCGCTGATGGAGTAGCCGGCGCGTGCCATCAGATCGATGGCCAGGGCGTCGGCCTCTTCTTCCTGTCCGCGGCTCCATGATGGGAAAATCGCTGTATCCGTGAAGATCTTGGCGCCCATTGAAGACAGGAGCGCCGTGCCCGCGCTGCCTGCCGCACCGGCACCTGCGGCAGCCCGACCGATGACGGTACCCCATTTCATGGCGCTGAAGGCGTAGTTCTTCGTAGCCTTGTTGGAACGCTGGGCAGCCGTGTGGCCAAGAAGGATATGAGACAGTTCATGCGCCAGGACGAAGGCGAGGGCGTCTTCTTTCTGGATGTCCCTGTTATTGTGAAAATACTGGATCAGGCCGGTATTGAGGAAAATCGCACCGCCGACCGAGACATCGGATGTGAAGGCATTTTCCGGCACAAGCCAGACGCGGGCTTCCGGACGCGGGCCTGTCCAGGTGGCAAGCAGTCTGTCCACGATGCCTTGAGGATAGGCCGTGATGTCCGGTGCCCTGAGAATGCCGCTGATGTTGTTGTTGGCCGGAGAGAGCTGCGCCTGTGTTGTCGAAACCTGGGGGTAGGACGCGGGGGGATGGACCTGATCGATCATGCGACCCTTCGTCGGGACCTCGCTGCCTCCCACGCAGGCAGTAAGTGTGAGAGACAGTCCCAAGGCCGTGGAGATACGAATGAAATTTTTCATGAATCAGCTTCCGTGGCAGTTGCGGCCGAGATTATTGGTGGCGCCCCCGACTTCGTCCTGAGACGCAGCGCCTATCCTGACGCAGTGCGTGGGAGTGGGAGGCGCCGCTTTCATGTCCGCTTCCACGGAATCTTCCGTAACGAAAACAGAACCCTTGTCGGTTCTGACTTCCAGCATGTCCGTATCGGGGTTTTTGGAAATAACCGGGTGGCCGATCAGGGCCTTGGCATCAATCTGCGAGAGCGCGTTTCCATCGCTGCCATAGGTCTGGATGGACGGCGTGTGATAGGTGCCGGTGATCAGGGGCTGGCTGGCGGCCTGGCTCGGTAAGGCCATGAATACTGGTGCGGCAAGCAGAATTGCCGCCAGAGCGGCGCGGTGGAATACGGCTTTCATTCCTGAAAACCTCCTTTCGTTTTCCATAAATGTCATGTGGCGTTTTTCGTCGTCAGTTTTTTCTGCAAGAAATCTGCGGCGTCATTGATGGCCTTGCAGACGGGTTCGACGAATTTGTTGCGTTCCTCGGCTTCTTCTCCGTTGTCACTCGTGGCGAACCAGAGCAGCAGCAGGCCGATCCAGTCGGCGTCTGGCCAGCGGAATACGGTCTGATTGAGGGTGAAACCAATGGCCGACAGGCTGCCGAGGAAGAAAAGCTGGCTGATGAGGCTGCGTTCTGCCGCCTCGCCGGGTTCGGGTGTTTGACGGGGTTTCAGCCCCCAGGTTCCAATGAACAGCGCGGAAACGCAGAGCCAGATTCCGATGAGGTTAGGGAGGGCCTGCATGGTGAAATCCCTGGAGGCGGCAAGGCCGATCATTACGAGAGCTGCGATGGCACAGAGGGTGACGCGCAGGGGCGGGCTGTCTCGCAGAGATGTACGGAAATCCTGAAACAGGCTGCTCTCCGAGCGGTGTTTGCGGAAATTCTGCAGGAACGGGACAGGAAAGTGCGGGGTATGTCCCGAGGGATCCTTACGGCGAAAGGCCCCACGGAGGGCGAACAGGAACCAGATGGCCCCTTCCAGCAGTTCGGCGCGATCAGGGCGGAAGCCGAAAATGCTGTGATCATCGGAAGGTTCGTGGAAATATCTGCGCCCATAGGTGACGAGGTTGTCGAACGCCATGGCATGGACGACGACGCCGGGCATTCTGCCAAGCAGCGGAATGTTCGTGTCGTCGTGCTGGTCGCGGATGTCCGAGCCGTAGAACACGGCGCGCCCCGCGAGAAGACTGCTGAGAGCAGGGCTTCCGGGAGGGGCGTTGAGAGCACTGTGAGAGAGTTGTTCTGCACCGATGACGAGCGGGTAGAACGCGAATTGACGATCTCCGCCGATGGTGTGGAAAAACAGGTAGGCTACGCCAAGGCGCAGGGCTGCGCCGAGGCGGGTACAATGGAAAATCGGATGATCTGCACAGTCATTCTGCCAGAACTCACTCTGATCGCTCACGAGGGACTGAGCGGGATCGGCGTGCAGGCCCCAGTGAATGATCATGGGTGAGGAAAAGTCGGCTGGGGAAATGTTCCCGCACCGGGCAGCCCAGGTGGTGTGGCAAAGAGTGGAGTAGAAGGCCCAGGCAGGATTGACGGGTTCCGGCTCTTCCTTTTCAGCTTCGTTCTTCTTTTCCAGTGAGGATTTTTCGCCCTCCTCCTCAAACAGGGGATAGGCTCCCGAGGCTTCCAACCCGTTGCTGTAGACCTGCCAGGCGCGTAGTTGCGGGGGCAGTTCAGACTGTTCGTGACCGGCTTCCCCACGGGCGAAAAGGATCGGAATCCCCATTGCGCGGGCACGGTCCAGGACTGGGCGAAACGTTTCGAAACTTTCACCGGGTTGTTCGCGCATCATCCGGAAATCGACAAAAATGGCAGCGGGATGACCATCCAGGATGTGATTCAGGATAGAGGCATGGCGGCTGTAGGAAAGCGGGAAAGCCGTTCCGAAATGATCCAGGGTGGGATCGGATATTTCCACAACGGCGACGCGTTTATGCGTTTCAGGGCTGCCCATACCGTAAAACGGGGTGGTAATGGCGTTGAACAGAACGGCTGAAGTCTGTTTGGTGGCTGTTTCAAGCCCAAGGGGGTCCAGACATTTGTAAATGAAGAAAAACACCATCATGACCAGAACATAAACGAAACGCTGCCTCCATCCGGAATGGCGTTTTTCTGATGGAAGCGGATGTGTCATTCAGTCTGCCTGGGTGTCTCTTGTTCGTGACTGCCTCTGCCGGGCGCAGCGGTCGCCTTTTTTCTGTTTTAGATACAAAACGTTAATATTCAGTCACATTCCTGTGACTGTTTCAATATTTTTTTTGATGGTCTGTCAGGGCAAAGAAGAACGGGGATCCGGGCGAGGTTCTGTGCCTCGACCGGCCCTGGATATCGCTACAGGACCGGTAACAACCGGTATGTACAACAAATTCTGAGAGAGGATATTATACAGAACGTCTCTATGATTTCTGATAATATTTAAAAATTGACCAACAGTGTTACTTTGAAGCTGCGGCCGGGCTGCGTGTAGTAAGCTTTTGGGACTGTGATGTTGTCCGGGATATCCAGGGAGCTATAATATTTCTTGTCGAAGATGTTATACATTCCTGCCTGCAGACGCAGGTTGCGATAGAACTTTGGTGAATACCACCCCGTCAGATCGAAGATCGCATAACCCGGCGTCTTGTTGACGTTGGAGGCCATGTTCTGAACCTTGTTGCGGGCTGCGGCGAAGGTTGTGGAGAGATTTGTGCCCCAGTGATCGGTGACATAACCAAAGCCGACGATGCCTCGGAAGGGAGCTACGGAGTTGAGATGGACATGTTCCTGGGTGTCGCGTCCGTCTGAATAGGACAGGGAAGTCCACACTTCCCAGTGGTCGGCGAATGTCCAGTTGGCCCGGGCCTCAACGCCGTAAATGCGAACACTCTGGCGGTTGATATACTTGTAGACGCCATAAGGGAAATTGCCCAGGATTCCGGCTTCTTCTGCGGTTCCCGTCACGCTGTCGATGAAATTGTGGTAGTAATTGTCGTAGAAGGAAATGTTCGCGCCCTTCCTGGAGTTTCCATAACGGGCGCCGACTTCCCATCCCTGACTGGTTTCAGGCTTCAGGTTCTGATTGCCGATTGAGGCATAGGTCCCTGTTCCCCCATAGGTAAGATACATTTCGTTTGCGGAAGGGGCGCGGAAAGCCTGAGCGTATTGTCCGTAGATTGTCAGGTCATCAAGCAGACGGGCTTCGACAAGGACCTTGGGCGAATAATGGGATCCACTCGCAGCGTGGGGTGTTCCGCTGTAAATCGCATTGCTGACATAGGTTGGCGTGGGTTTCGGGTTGCGCTTGTACCAGTCAAACCGGAAGCCCGGGGTGATATGCAGCCATTCGTGTTTGCCGAAACCGATACGGTCCTGAACGATACCGCCAAGATCCGTCCCGTGGACATCGGGCATGTCAGACTGGTTGTTGTGCAGGAAGTAGCATGCATAAGTGCCAGCCGTGCAGTTGTCCCTGCCGCCGGCATACTCACTTGAGTCGGTCAGGTAGGCTTCACCGCCGAGGGTGATGGCGTGATGCAGGGGGCCGGTAAACACGTTGGACGTGATGGAACCGACGGTGCCGTAGGACTGGGTCGTGAGGGTGTCGTTACGGTCATATACTCCGACCGGCGCTTTCAGGCGGTTGGCAGCCGTGTTGTTGATCGTGTCCACATTCTGCCAGTAGGCCGTCAGGTGCGCTTCGCTGATGAAGGCCAGAGGGTTGGCGGCCTTGTAGTCGTACCCTGCCGAGACACGGGACCGTTTCGTCTCTTCCAGCGTGTGATAGCGACTGTAAGTGCTGTTGACGCTGGAGAGGGTATTTTCATTGTAGTTGCGGTCAAAAACCTCTCCGGTCAGCGTAACGCGATGGCCACCTGCGAAGTAATGATGGATTTTTCCTAAAAAACTGCCTTGCGTGTAAGAGGCCGGGTCCTTTCTGGAGCGCGTCGTACCAGTTCCGCCAATGTCGCCATGGTTGCCCGTTTCACTTCCATTCTGATAACCGCCCTGTACCAGTACCATCGTGTTGCCGTAACGCGCGGCCAGGGCCTGGTTGAGGTAGGCGCTTTCGCTTGCACCATCGTAAGTGGCTTTCGACAGACCGCCGAATTTCCGGTTCTCTTTCAGGACGTCCTCAGGGTTCAGGGTACGAAGCGCGAGGACCCCGCCCAGAGCCCCGGTACCGAAAAAGCTGGAATTGGCGTTTTTGACGACGTCGATGCCGCCAAGGGCATTGAAATCATAGGATGAGACGCCGCCTTCCAGACCGCGGGCACCATTGTTGGTCCAGGTGGTGCGAATACCGTCGATGGTGGTGAGGATGCGGTTCTGGTCAAGACCACGCATGTTGATACTGGAATTGCTGGAATTGAAATTGACCGCTGCATCCACGCGCCGGCTGTAGTCGGAAATATTGTCGATCATGCGCGTCTGGAGTGTCTTGAGGGTTGTTGTCTGGGTGAAGACACGCGCCTTGCCGACATTGCTGTAATCGGCATCGGGATCGATTTTCATGGAATCGAGAACATCGTCTTTTCCTCTCTGCCCCTGAACGCGAACCGGTGCCAGGGCGATGGGCGCGCTTTGAGATGCCGGGGCAGAGACGATTGTTGCCGGGGTTGGCTTCTTTTCTGTCGTGTCAGGGAAAGTGGGCTGTGACGTCGATGGGTATTCCTGTGCGAAGGCGTGTCCGGGCGCTCCGGCCCCCATCAGGACCAGGGCGGAGGTCAGGAGAAGCTGGCGTCGGCTGAGAATTCCGGGGTGGCGGGAAGGCATGTGACTGTGTCCTTGTTGCGAATGTTTCGCAAAAAGAAGTCAAGGAAGAATGCTTGTCAATAAGATGAGATTGATTCTCATTATCAATTATGGCAGCGTCTTCCTGTCAGAAGGGACCATTCCGGTGTCCATGTCGAAAAATGCTGGAATCACAAGGGATTCCAGATCTCAGGAGAGCGAGATGTTTGTCGTTGTGAACCGTTTCAAAGTGCGCCCGGAGAAAGAGGACGACTTCTGTCGTCGCTGGCTGGATCGGGAGGTACTGCTCAAAACCGTTCCCGGATTTCTCATGATCCAGTTCATGAAAGGCAGCACATATCCGGATCATGTGGCTTACGCTTCTCAGACGGTCTGGACGTCGCGTGAAGCCTTTGAGGCGTGGCGTGGGTCAGACGTCTTCCAGACGGCGCACAGGAATGCGGGCAAGGGCGAGGCTCTGACGATTGGGAGGCGGGAGTTCAGTGCGTATGAGGTGCTCCGGACTGTCGAAGGCCTGGAGCAGGCCGCCTGATGCCGCAGGTCGGACACCATGAGCGGAAATGAAGCCATGATGCACAATCGTATTGTTTCGCGCCGTCATCTGGGGGTGTCTCTTGTCGCCATGACCGTTACGGCGGGTATCCTGCCGAAAACAGGACATGGAACACCTGTCCGGATGATAACGGACTGCCGCGGCAGGCGTGTGGCCATTCCGGGTGCGGAGCGGATCGCCTGCATCGGGGGTACCATCACGGAAACGCTTTATGCGTTTGGACGCTCGGGAAGCATCGTTGGCGTGGACCTGACCTCCACCTGGCCCGAACAGGCCCAGCGGGAAAAGAAAAATCTGGGCTACATGCGGGCGATTTCCGCCGAAGGTGTCCTGTCCCTCAGGCCGGATCTCATTCTGGCCATGAATGATTCCGGCCCTGCGACCGCTATGGATCAACTGGCGGCCTCGGGTATTCCGGTCGTGTTCGTTGATGCAACGCACACGCCGGATGCCATTGAGGGGCGGACGCGTTTTCTGGCAGAGATCGTCAATGCAAGGTCTGAGGGAGAGCGCCTGTGCGCCACGATTTCCGGGCAGTTCCGGACCCTGGCGGCATGGCGGCAATCCCATCCCGAACTGCGCCGGGTGCTGTTTGTGATGCGCATGACGAATAACCGTCCCATGGCTGCGGGGAAAGGAACGGCTGCTGATGCGGTGATCCGTCTTGCGGGGGCCGTAAATGCCGGGGCGGACATGCAGGGTTACAAGATCGTGGATCAGGAAAATCTGGTCGCCCTTCGTCCGGATGTGATCCTGACGATGCAGCAGAGTGATGACGCCATCCGGTCTGAACTTCTGGCCGATCCGGGGTTTCAACTGACGCCGGCCGGAAAGAACAGGGCGATCATTGCCATGGAAGGAGAACGTCTTCTGGGGTTTGGGCCGCGCACGCCTCAGGCTGCGCTGGAACTGGCGCAGCTCATTGCTACGGCCGGCCATCCCGCATGAGATCACCCCACCGTCCGGCCCTGATCTTTCTGGTCATGCTCGTTCCGATGGTTCTGCTGGCCGTTATCGTCGCGCTGAATGTCGGAGCGACGGGCGTGCATCTGTCAGCGCTCTGGCATGGAACGACGGACCCGGACGTCCTGTCGGACCGGGTCGTGTTGCTCCGGATCCGCGGTCCACGGGTTGTCATGGCGGGACTGACAGGGGGCGCACTGGCTGTTGCGGGAGGCATCATGCAGGGGCTTTTTCGCAATCCGCTGGCGGACCCGGGACTGATCGGTGTCTCCTCCGGTGCCGCACTGGCAACGGCCTGCATGATTGTCCTTGGTGGAGCATGGTTCATGTCGGGCACATGGGGGGCGTGGGCCATTCCTGCTGCCGGGATGTGCGGCAGCTTTGTCGCGGCGTATCTTCTTTATCTTTTCGCGACCCGCGGGGGTGTGACCTCCGTCAGCACGATCCTTCTGGCTGGTGTGGCGCTCGGGGCGTTTTCAGGGGCTCTGACGGGCATTCTCATCTTTCGCGCCAATGACACGGCCCTGCGTGACCTGACGTTCTGGACGATGGGAAGTTTCGCCGGGGCGACATGGTCCCGGATCGGGCTGCTGTGTCCGTTCCTGGGTCTTGCGGCCTGTCTGACGGCTCGTCTGGCGACACCGCTGAATGCTCTGCTGCTGGGAGAGAGTGATGCCCGGCTGATGGGGTATCCCGTTGAGCGTATCAAACGTCTGGCCATGGTGGCGGTGGCCTGTGCTGTCGGCCCCGCCGTCTCCTTTGTGGGGGCGATCGGGTTCGTGGGCGTCATCGTGCCGCATCTTGTCCGGCTGGTGACGGGTCCGGATCATCGCCTTGTCCTGCCGGGAAGCGCGCTTCTGGGAGCAGTTTTGATGATCGTGGCGGATACGCTGGCGCGCGTGATGGCCATGCCGGCAGATGTCCCGGTGGGGATCGTGACCGCCGTCCTGGGAACCCCGGTCTTCGTCTGGCTCCTGGCATCCAATCAGGGACGCGAGGTGGCCTCATGAGCCTTTCGCTTGAGGATGTCAGTTGGTGTGCAGACGGGAAAACGGTTTTGCACGCCTGCTCGCTGCGGTTCGAGGCAGGTCTGGTGACGGCGATTGTGGGACCGAACGGTGCGGGGAAAAGTACGCTGCTTCGCCTCTCAAGCGGACTGTTGCCCCCATCCAGTGGAACGGTCATGCTTCAGGGTGTCCGGCTGGCAGAGCTGTCTCCGGAACGTCTTGCCGCGATGCGGGCCATGCTGACGCAGGATGGTGTTCTGCGGGCGCGGTTCACACTGCATGAACTCGTCGCGATGGGCAGCCGTGTCCCGGCGCCCGGACTGACGGGCAGGGAGCGCGCCGCCTTGGCGGAAGAGCTGCTCGAGCGTGTGGGACTGGGACGATTTGCGGCACGCGATGTCATGGAGCTTTCAGGGGGCGAGCGTCAGAGGGCCCATCTGGCGCGTGTCCTGATGCAGCTTGAAGCTGCGGTTGCGGGTCGGGATGGCCCTCCGGGTTTTTTGCTGCTTGATGAGCCGATTTCCGCTCAGGATCCGGCCCGTCAGCATCTGGTTCTGGATCTGGCCCGTGCCCATGCCCGACGGGGTGGAGGTGTGGTGCTGGTTCTGCATGATCTGAACTGGGCCGTAGCCTGTGCCGATCAGATCGTGGTGGTGCATCAGGGAAGCATCCATGCGCAGGGTCCTCCGCAGGATGTTCTGACAGACAGTCTGGCCCGCACCGTGTTCGGGCTGGAAGAGGGGCGCGTTCGAACCCATGCACGAACGGGCAAACCCTATATTCTCCCGCACGATATCATTTTCAAATAATGAAAGAGAAAAACAGATGCCCCAGTATATTGCCATGAACCGTTTCAAGGTGGCGCAGGAAAACGCTGAAGCTTTTGAAAAGCGCTGGCTGGATCGGGAAATACTTCTGAAAACAGTGCCCGGATTTGTCAGCTTCCAGTTTCTGCAAGGTCCGACACAGGATGATCTTACGCTTTATACATCCCACACTGTGTGGGAATCCTATGACGCCTTCTTGGGGTGGACCCGGTCCGAGCAGTTCCGGCAGGCTCACACGGGCGCAGGAGGCGGCCGTACGCTGATGGCTGGGCCGCCCGTTTTCGAAGGCTTTCAGGTCTTGCAGACCGTCACGGCCTGAATGGTTTCTGCGTGGCGCCGGGTCTGTCAACGGGGCCCGGTGCTGTGCGGGGGATATTCAGACTCCAGAACCAGCGCGCCATCATAGGCCTTGTCCCATTCGGCGGTCTGGTAAGTGTGGGACATGAAAGCTGCCGGAGCCGATCCGGCATGCTGGAGAGCCTGATGATCGATGAAGACCGGGCATCCGGGAGGCTGGAAAGGAATCAGGGCCTCCAGGGCTGTCGCGGGAATGGGGGGCAAGGGCCTGTTCTCGGGCCCTGACCACCGGTAAGTGCCCTGCCGTGCCGTGATACCCAGAGCAAAGACCTGAGAGCCGTATCGCCGGGCGAGTGCAGCCCCGAGGGTCTCATTGTCCTGATAATCCCTGAACATGGTGCCGGATCGGGCTGCATGGACATTATGGGTCCAGATGACAACTTTGGCCTTCTTGCCGGAACCGTCGATGAAATCGATGGCGTTCCGGGCCATCATGGCATCGCGGGCGATACCGAAGTGCTGCAAGCCGGATGTGGACGCGGCAAGCCAGCCGTCAAGGTTTCGAAGCTCGCGTGCCGTGTCGCTGCCGGGAGTGTCTTTGGCGGTCGTGCGAATGTTTGCCGTGCAGGCGGCAAGTCGGGCGGGGAGGTCCTGTCGGGAAACGCCTTCCGGCAGGTCGGCTCCCAGCACGAGGGCGGAAAAGACAGACTGGCAGAAGCGTCTGCGGTTTTCCCCGAGGTCGGATGTCAGTTCCCTGATCATCACGTCGTTGCTGTATGGCTGCTGAAATCCGCCAGGCTGAAAGTCCAGTCCGCCAACCGTGACATGACCTGAATTCATATTGTGCGCCATGAACCTGAAAAGCGGCTGAACTTCCCGGTCGAATTTCCAGAGGCCTCCGACCGCGGCTGCAATCTGGTCGGACGAGACCGTTCTGCCCGCGCGTTGTGCCCGCAGGACCGGCGTGAATTCATAAGTACTGGATTCAAATAATACGGTGTTGAAACCACATTGCGTGACAAGCCGTTCGACTAGCGCGCTCTTTACGCTATCGCTGTGTCCATCTCCGTGGGAGGCCTCGCCCAGCAGGACCACACGTTTGTTGCACATGGCCTGCACGGCCTGCTTCACGGCGGTCAGATCGCCTGTATCGCTCGGTGCTGCAAATACGGGCGAACAAAACAGAGAGATGATTAAAAGAATGCAGATTCCAGCAGGGAATACCAAACGCCGCTCGAGGTCAGACAACGACATTCCGCATTCCCCCTATTCTGGATATTCTCCTGCCGTCTACGCTGACATGTTATCACCGTGGAGTCGAACGGATAAAATATGTCCGTCAGGACAGTTTATGGACTGTGGGAAACCTGTCCGCGCTGGATCGCAAGGCTGTCCCAGAGCTGCATCAGGGTCGTGATGGCCGCATCCAGTTGTTTCGCCCTGTTTCCGTCCCGGGCCTCGCAACTCAGGCCGTGCAGAAACGTTGCAAACAGGGTTGGCAGGGTTTCCGTCGCTGGCGAGGCTGCGAGTTCCTCGTTTGCAATGGCCCGTTTGACGCAGGCGGCAAAGCCGCTGCGGCTGCGTGCCCGCTCGGTTTCGAGAAGGGTCTGAACGGGCTGGTTTTCAGGCGAGCAGTTACACGCCCCCAGTACGATCATGCATCCAGCCGGATGCGTCCGTGAGGTCTGCATGCGGGCGGAACCACGCAATGTGCTTTCAATGGCGTCCCGGGGAGAAAGCGTCTGGTCCCACAGAGGGGCCATGACCTGTCCGTACGTCTCCAGATAGCGCTGCACGACTTCGCGGAACAGCGCTTCCTTGGACCCGAACGCGGCATAGAAGCTGGCGGGGGAGATGTTCCCCATATGAGCCTTGAGCTGGTTCAGGGAGGTGGGCTCATAGCCCTGCTCCCAGAACAGCGTCAAAGCGGCATCCAGCGCCTGATCCCGGTCAAACTCGCGCGGCCGTCCTGTCCGGGCCATCTGGTCTCTTCTCCCTGTATCAACCAATTTCAATACTAATCGGTCCGGAAATGAATTGCCAGCATCATGCACTGAACCCGCCGTCAATGGTCTGCATGGCCCCGGTAATGCCCCGTGCTGCATGACTGGCCAGAAATGAGACATAGGCCGCGACATCATCAGCAGATCCGTGTTCCCTGATGGCCATGACGCTGTGCATGAGATCGGCCTGTGGACCATTGGCCGGGTTCATATCCGTATCCGTCGGCCCCGGCTGGATGACATTGACGGTGATGTGACGGTCTCCGAAATCCCGCGCGAGGCCCCGTGCCATGCTCTGCAGGGCGGACTTTGTCATGCTGTAGGCCGCCAGTCCCCGGAAAGGCACACGGTTGGCGTTCGTGGAGCCGATCAGGATGATCCGGCCCCCATCCGGCATGGAACGGGCGGCTTCAACCGACGTGTGATAGGCGGCGCGAAGGTTGATATCGATCATGCGGTCAATATCATCAGGATTGAGCGTCAGAGGATCTCCGGCAACGCAGATCCCGGCGTTGAACACGAATATGTCGATGGGACCAGCCGCGTGCGTGGCGGCAAGAATTGCGGAACGGTCGGTCGCATCCGCCTGAATGGCTTCCGCGCCTGTCTGGCGGGCAAGGTCTTTGGCCCTGCTACGCGAACCGGCCCATGTGAAGCGCACGGAGGCACCGTCCTGGGCCAGTCGTTTGACGATGGCCGCACCAATCCCCCGGCTCCCACCGATGACGAAGGCCCTTCGGCCTGAAAAATCTGTCATGTCGTTTCTCCTCTGTTCTGTATCGTTCACTACAGAACGGAGGGTGTCGGCATGCAACTCAATTCTGTATCATTTAATCCATTTGTTGCGTGCAGGGTGACAATCTTCGGATCATTGGCCAGAACATCGAAGTTTCTGCCACTAAGGGTTTTCTGGGATTTTCCATGCTCGATCATATCTTTCTGACGGTGAGCGATATCGACCGTTCGATCGCTTTCTACGAAACCGTGCTTCCCTGCCTCGGAATCACAAGCCGTCTTGATTACGATGGAAAGGATGCTCCACCCGGCCATCCAGACCTGAAAGGGTTTGGTGCCAAAGGGCGTATGTTCTTCTGGCTGCGACAGGGAACGCCAGCAGCCGGTGCAGTCCATGTCGGCTTTGTCGCGGAGTCTGCCGCCATGGTGGAGGAAGCCTGTGAGGCGGCTTTGGGCGCCGGCGCAACCAGTCTTCATCCCCCTGGACCCCAGCTTCATTATGATCCGCGATACTATGCCGCACAGGTCCAGGACCCGGACGGCTACAGCCTCGAATTCGTTTACAAGAGCTGGCAGCACGACCACTGACGTCCTGGACATGTGTTCCAGCAGGATCATTACGGGGCTAGCCACTTCCGTCCTGCCGCTACCCCATTCCGGTACCGATTCATATGAAGAATTAGAAAAGTCTTGCGGGTTTGATGGGTTCTCTATGATTCCATCGTTCATCATACGATGAAGGATGGCTCATGAAGCGGCCCGGTTTTTTGGGTGTTGAGGAATGGCTGGCTCGTCTGAGCGGGCTTGGTAATCAGCCTGATGCCAAAACGGTGTGGCTGTTTCGTGAGCGTCTGACCCAGGCTGGTGCGATTGATGGTCTGTTCAATTGCTTTGACGCCACCCTGCGGAATGCGGGTTATCTGCCGATGTCAGGCCATATCCTGGACGCGACATTGGTAGTAGATCCAAAGCAGCGCAAGACCAACGCTGAGAAGGCGGATTTGCGGGCAGGCCGCATTCCAGAATGCTGGCAGGACAAGCCGTCAAAGCTGTCGTACAGGGACCGTCATGCGCTGGACGCTGAAGTTTGCGAAAGTAAAACGGCCGGAAGATGGGAGCACGCCGACAACAGATCCTGCAGCCCGTGATGGTGCCAGGCTGCGTGAGGGACTGGCTCGATCGAAGCAATACGGCATCTGATGTCTGGGCTGACACAGCCTATCGCTCAAAGGCCAATGAGGCTGTTCATCCGTACTGTCGGGATCACGGGAGCCACCATGAGGATCGGGCTGGCCAACATCGTCTACAACATGCGCCGCTTTTCTCTTCCTGAAGAGGGGCGGCGCCACGCCATTGCGTAGCAATTCTGGGGGCAATGAACTCCGTCCTGCTTATACGGCACAACAGACAACCCCAAACAGAACCACCAATCATCGTTCCCTGCGCCTGAAATCAGGTAGCCAGAACATCATTCAATGGTTCTTCGATCCCTCCCGATGAAAAGGGATCACAGGCAGTAACCAAAAACGACACGCCTTTGAAAGTGTCCGGGTTGCATGTCTCCTCAAATTCCTGTGAGGGAAAATCAGATAATAGACATGATCTGCTTTCCGAGAAGATGATTGATATTTACGACGTCACTATCATTTAAAGTGGCCATTTTGAGTATGAATTCTTCATATGAAAACAAGCCGGAAGAATTGAGCATGAAGTATATCATATCTGATACTGAGTACTCTTTATCACCAAAAAAATTAAGCTCTGCGACCTTTTCCCCAAAATAAAACTGCTCCCAATTTGAGGCTGTTTCTCTTGTGAACTCCACGCTGCCTCCCTGGGGAGCGGGAATTGAGGTGAGGTATTTCCCGGTTTTCTGAGATTTTATGAATATGGCGTCGTCTGAATCATTCTTTTCGAATTCAAATTCGTAACAATAGCTGGTTTGGGCTGATTGATTGATATGAAACCTGACATTGGATGAATACATGAAAGGATTTCTGAAAATCCACAGCTTGTTACTGTCATACGGAATGGCAGCCCATATTCTTTCAAAGGCTTCCCCCTGAATAAGGTGCCCGTCAATGTTGTTCAGGGAAAGATGTTCTCCATGGAAATTCTTCAGGTGGAAAAACTCCACCTTTCTGCCGGGCAACAGTCCCTCTTTCCTGTCTTCAAGAGCATTCCCTTTTTCAAGAAAACTCTGCATCGAGTACTGGAAGACAGCCTTCTTGATATTTGCATAGACGGTATTGGCCGCATTGATCCGATTTTGATCCTGAGGATCAAAAACATCATTCCGGTCAAAGTGAGACCAGTAAACAGTACTGTTTGATAAGTCTGAGCCCAGTCTTCTTTTGATGCGGCCTATGAAATGCTCCATGGATCGGCAAATGTAATGGTTGACTCTGGCGCCTTCCCACAAAACTTTTTTTGTTGCTCCAGGGCGCCATTCAACGGTTTGCCCCAAAGCGTCGACATAGTTTCCATAGGATAAATTGTACTTGTGGGGATTGTCATAAACAAAGCTGACAGCTTCTGGTCTTACAAAACTTTTGACAAGCGTGTTGTCATCAAGCTCTGGCGTCGATCTGTGACTGAATGCCTGATACGTCGGAACCTTGTCTTTCAGAACGCGGCTTGAGCTTCCGTATATGCACCAGCTCAAAGCAATTCCGGTGTCATTTTCGCCGAATTTGCCCAGGAAATTATTTACGTCGTCAGACCCGTCAATGCTGATATATTCGTCCCCATCAAGCATCGCGATCCACTCATAATGACCCTTGGATCTCCTGATGGCATCAAAATAACTGTCTCTTTGCCTGTAGTAAAAATTACCTTCAAGCATGGAGGTTCTGAGGACTTCCACGTTGTAGTGTCCTTCACAGGACTTCGCTATTTCATAGGTTCCATCGGTAGAATGATCATCATACACGAATATCTTATTGAAACCCAAGGAGATATGCCATGATAACCACGCCATGATGTCATGGGCTTCGTCTTTCACAAAGAGCACTATTGCAGATGTTTCTTTTTTCACGACGAAAACCCTGTTACTGTTGGCGCTGGAACTCTGTCCTTGCAGATTACATCCTTGCTCAAGATTAGCCAAATCAGTTGGTTATGCATCGCTTGACAGATTTCTGAAAACTGGAGGGTTAAAAAATTTGCGGCTGCGTCCCCGTTGCGCGTTCCTGACGGTTTTTCTGTTCTCCGGTTTTTCTGCAATGCAGGTGCGCAACGCTGTTGCAGGCACCTGCGATCCTGCAATCGACGGCAGTAATCCCTGTCCGCACGCTGTTTTTCATCCCGAAAAGCGCCCTTTGTCGATGATGGCGCGTGTGGGCGAGGCGATGTTTTTTGACGCGGGGCTGTCAGGTTCCGGGAAACTCTCCTGTGCGTCCTGTCATGTCCCGGAATGGCATTATGGCCCCCCCGATGGCGCTTCCGTCTTTCGCGGCGGCAAGGCACTCGACCGCGAAGGGCAACGTGAGATTCCGGGTCTGACCTATCTGGACCGTCAGCCACCTTTCAGCATCGGTCCGGATGATGCCGTGGCGGACGATGTTGTTCCGTCCCTCGCGGTGCCCGCCAGCGGGACAGCCCATCCGGTGAAAAGCGCGTCCAACACAGCCGTTTCGGCGACCAGTCTCGTTCCTCAGGGCGGTCTATTTCTCGATGGGCGCGCCGACACGCTTCACCAGCAGGCAGGCGGCCCCCTGTTTGACCCCGATGAAATGGCCTCCACGCCACAACGCGTGGCGGCGCGTCTGCAGACGGTCGCCTATGCAGCACCCCTGCGTGAACTGGCGGGACCACAAGGCAGAAGATCCCGGGATTTTCTGTTGTCCGAAGGGTTGTTCGCACTGGCCCGGTATCAGATCGAAGCGCAGGATTTCCATCCCTATTCCAGCAAGTTCGACGCTTGGCTGGAAGGGAAGGCGCGGTTTTCGCTGCCGGAGCGGCAGGGATACCTCCTTTTCAACGATCCGGGGAAAGGGAACTGTGCGGCCTGCCATGTGGATACGGTGCATGGTGACGGTCTGCCGCCCCTTTTCACGGATCATCAGTATGAAGCGCTAGCGGTTCCGCGTAACATGATGCTCAGGCGGACGCATGATCCGGCCTATCACGATCTGGGTGTCTGCGATCAGCGCCCCGATGGTCACAGGACACTGGCGCCGTATTGTGGGATGTTCGCCACACCGACCCTGCGCAATACCGCGACACGGCAGGTCTTTTTCCATAACGGGGTTTTCCATACGCTCGATGAGGTACTGGACTTTTATGCATTGCGCGATCTTGAGCCTTGGCGGTTCTACTCTCATGGGCCCGATGGCAAAGTCCGGATCCACGATGATGTACCTGCGGCCTATCGCGCCAATATCGATACGACCGATGCCCCGTTCGACCGGAAACCGGGAGATGCTCCACCTCTGACCCCGGCTGAACGCAAGGATATCATTGCGTTTCTCCAGACACTGACCGACGGATGGACGCCTGAGCGATCGCCGGGCACCCGGGCGCGCCCATGATGGTCGGTAAAGTGCGGGCTCTGCTGGAACAGCATCAGGTTGCCCTGTATTTCGCCGCTGTTCTTCTGGGCGGTCTTACGGCGATGCTGGTGAAGGGAACGGCCTCCTGGGACGTCCTCATCAATCCGGCCCTTGGGGTGATGCTGTTCGTAACCTTCCTGCAGATCCCACTTGCGGAACTCGGGCAGGCATTCCGGAAGACGCGGTTTCTGACCGCCCTTCTGGTCACGAATTTTGTGGCCGTGCCCGTGTTGGTCGCACTGCTGATCCCGTTCGCGCCAGCAGACGGAATGATCCGGCTGGGCATCCTGATGGTCCTGCTCTGTCCCTGTATCGACTGGGTGGTGACGTTCGCCCATATGGGACGGGCTGATGCGACCCTCCTGCTGGCATCCACGCCCGTTCTTCTGGGCGTACAGATGGTGGCGTTACCGCTCTGGCTCCGTCTTTTCCTCGGGGACGGCGTGTCGCAACTGGTTCAGACAGGACCGTTCCTGCATGCCTTCCTCTGGCTGATCCTCATGCCGCTGTTTCTGGCGTGGCTCGTCCAGATCTCGGCACGGCGGACCTCAACGGGACAGCATGTCGCGACAGCACTGGGCCTGCTGCCGGTGCCGGTCACGGCGCTCGTCCTGTTGATCGTCATTGCGGCCATGGTCCCGCATCTGGGGCAGGCGACGGCTGCCGTTCTGCATGTCGTGCCGGTCTATGTGGCCTTCGCCCTGCTTGCCCCATGGCTGGGCTGGGGCGTCTCGCGGCTGTCCGGACTGGAGGCTCCGGCAGGGCGGGCGCTCGCCTTCAGCGGGGCAACGCGCAACTCCCTGGTCGTGCTGCCGCTTGCGATGGCCGTACCGGGAGCCGCTCCCCTGCTTCCCGCCGTCATCGTCACCCAGACCCTCGTCGAACTGGCGGCAGAACTTCTCTTCATTCGGCTGGTTCCAGGACTGGGAGCCGACCGCCCGTCCTCGCCCTGACGTGGCGGGCACGGAAGATCGTGCTCGCATTTCCCGCGGCAGGTCGGATAGGGTGAAGCCTTCCCGCGGACGGGCCCCTGTCGCTGAAAATATCGGGGCGCGTCTGCGGTTTTCCTGATATGTGAGAGCGACAGATCATGCTGAACATCCATTCCCTGTCCCGCTGGGCGTTTGCCGGTGCCAGTATGCTCCTGATCCTGCTGGCGAGCTTCCTGATCCTGTCGGGCGGGATCGGTCTCGTGACCGCCTTCGTGGCCTCTCTGAGCGAAGGACGCGAAGAGATCCTCAAGGCCATCAGCTATGTGGTGATCTCGATTGCCGTCTTTGACGTGGCAAAATACTTTATCGAGGAAGAGGTGCTGCGGCCAAAGGGCAAGCAGTCCATCGCGGAAGCCCGTGTCAGCCTGACCAAGTTCATGACGACCGTCATCATCGCGGTCTTTATCGAAGGGCTGGTCGGCGTTTTCGAGCGCAGCGGAAAGGATCCCCGTGACATTCTCTATCCCGCCGCCCTGCTTGTCGTGGCGACGGGAATGGTCGTCGCCCTGGGGATCTATCAGAAGCTCAGTATCGGGGCGGAGCGCGAAAAGAAGGAAAAGGACATGATCGGCTAGGGGATCGCCGCCTCAGTCCTGCTGAAGCCGGCGCGGGAAGGCGGCTGGATTGAAGGCCGCGAGCAGGATGCCACCCAGCGCGATCACGACGGAAGCCGGACACAGCACGGCAAATCCCAGCGTGCTCAGAAGATGGCCACCGATTGCAGAGCCCAGCAGGATGCCGAAATTGCTGCTGCTGTTGATGGCCGCCCCCGCGACATCCGCACTGGTCGCCCGGGCCCGGATGGCTCCCGACATCACGAAGGGAATGATGGCCGCATAACCCATGCACCACAGCCCCACAGCGGCCACGCTGGGCCATGCGGAAATCAGGTGTCCGTAAACGAGGCTCATGCCGATGAGCATGGCAAGGCCACCACCAAACAGTCCCGCTGCCGGCCAGCGGTCCACGACCTGTCCCGCGCCCCACAAACCGAGAATGCTGACACCGCCCGTCACCAGCAGGGCAATGCTCAGCAGATGCTCCGGCAGGCCATGCGCCAGCAGAAGCGGGGAGACATAGGTGTAAAGCAGGTTATGCGCGAAGAAGAACACGGCATTCACACCAATCACGACGCCAAAAATGCGCGCGGCCTGCGGTGAGCGGATGGTCGGAACCTTGAGCGCCTTGGTGTCCGCCCCGCGAACGGGCGGAAGATAGAGCGCGATGAAGACCGTCAGCATCGCCGCCAGGCCCGCAATGACGTAAAGCGCCACACGCCAGCTTGCGAAATGGCTGATCGCGGCCGCTCCCGGAACGCCGAGAACGGACCCGAGAGACGTTCCCCCGAAGACGAAGGAAATGGCCCGTCCCGTCATGCGTTCGGGCACCAGATGGGCGGCATAGGCGGCTGCAATCGACATCATCAGGGCATGCGACAGTCCACCAAGGGCACGGCCGGCGCAGACGATGGCAAAGTTCGGCGCCATCGCGGAAATCAGGTTGGAGAGGACATATCCGCCCAGGCAGACCAGCATGAGCATCTTGCGATCCATGCGGCTCGTGGCGATCGTGAGGGGCACGGCTCCGAACGCGACGAGCAGCGCATAGGCACTGACGGCCAGTCCGGCATGACCTTCGGTGATGTTGAAGGATTTGGCCATGTCGATCAGCAGGCCAACCGGCGCGACCTCGGTCGTCACCGCAATGAAAGTCGAAGCGAACAGTGCGCAGAGGCCTGCGATCGCCGGACCGGAGAGCGTTTTGAACACGACGGACTTCCTGACTGCAACGGCGACCTGAGCGTCCCGAACGCGAGGGCTTTTGGCACTTTGATCCAGTGACGGAAACCCAAAAATTCACGTCATGGATCAGAGTGCCCCGGGACGGGCCACATGCCCCACGAAAGCCCATGTTTTCCAGAGTTTGCGAACATGTTGGTTTTCCATTTTCCCGCCGGAGATCACGGATTCGGGATGCCGCTTCAGGACCCTTCCAGAATCTCGTTCCGATGCCCCAGTTCGCTCGAAATGATGATGAGACATCCCGTAACGCCGCACAGGAGCAGACGGATATTCCGGTTGGTTTCGGCATTCTCCATGACGGCAAGGCTTTTCAGGGCATCGCGGGACTGGAGTTCCAGTGTTTCCGGGACGGCTGACGGGCTGGCAAAGCTCTCGCACAGGCGCGAGAGGATCGTCCGCGCCTTTTCAGGCAGGCCGTTCTGGGTGCGATAGGCCTGGAGCTGAAGCAGGTTGCGCCCGACGGTCATCATCGAAAAGGCGGCATGAAGCCAGCGGTCGTTGGAGCGGCCCTGCACGGCTTTGGTATGCGCGATCAGTTGTTCCATACCGAGGACGATCCGCCCGACCCACACAGCTTCTGTCATCGAGGGCCGGTTTTTCCCGATGAGCCGCAGATCGGACAGCAGATCCAGCCGGAAGTTCCGGTAGAACCGCGTCAGCTGGAACGGAAAGACATACCGGAACACGAGAACACCGAACCCGAGCCCGCTCAGCAGCGCGAGCACCGTGTTAAACCACTCGGCCTCGTTGATGCGGCTGTGGTTGTCGAGACCGATCAGGTACGGGAAGAAATTGCTGAAAGACGCCGCCCGTGCCGTGAGAGCGGGCACACGTGTGGCCAGCCCGCCAATCAGCATCGGAACCGAAATCGTCAGGCACAGCATCGCGTAGGAGGCCGTGACCGGCATGACCAGAAAGACGGGAACAACCGCTGCAAGCGCAGCCCACACCGCGCCTGAGAAGAACGCGCTGCTCGCCAGAACCGTGTTGCTGAAAGACGCGAAACGCGCGCAGACCACCGAGACGAACGTGATGAACAGCGGCCCGTCCGGCCAGGCCGTCACTTCCCAGACATAGGCTGCCGTCAGCACGGCAACGCAGGAGCGCAGGCCGTTATGAATGGCGGCATACCAGTTCCGGGGGCGCGCCAGCCGATAGCTTTCGGCTTCGGGATCCTCGTCGGGATCGCCCGCCAGACAGCCCAGAAGATGCTGAAGCTCCGTCAGCGTCAGTTGCAGCCCCTGCAACAGGATGCGGTCGTTGAAAACGGTGCCGCTGTCGTTTTCGGCCCTTGGCAGGCTTACCGTCTTTTCGACGTCCTGCTGACACCGCGCGATCAGCGCAAGAACGTCCTGTCGGAGCGCCTGTAGCGTACCGGCATCATCAATATCCACACGCAGCCGGTCCAGAACTCCCGCACTGTCGTTCAACAGGGCCTGTGTGCGTTCCGAACGCTGGCTCACGGCGCCCAGACGACTGCGCATCCCCAGTGCGCGCGACATCAGCCGCGATGCCAAGGCAAGCGTGGCCCGCGCATAATCGACAATGCCTTTCGTGCGCCCGACTTCGATCGCACTGAACTCGATCCTGTCGCCCAGACTCAGCGACAGGGAAAAGATGTTGTGCAGGTCGCTCTCGGGGGTGCCATGTTCCAGAAGGATATCGCGTGAGGCATTCGCGGCTTCGAGGACGATCTGCTGAAGCTGGCTGCGGATGGCCGCCCGCGCCTTGGCCGGAACATTGATCCGGCAGGCCATGTCCGCCACCGTGCCGCAGATCACGCCCAGAAGGATGTAGGTTCCCCGCGCCATGGCGATGCTGAACACCTGATCGGGCTGTGCCTGCGCACTCAGGGAGACAATGGAACAGGTATAGGCCGTCAGCACGAACGCGTAGCTGCGGAAATTATGGACGAGCGTCCCCAGCGCCGTACACAGCCCGATCCAGACGGCCAGAGCCGGAAAGAAAAGCCAGGGCGCCTGCGGAAAGGCCGCTGCCAGGGCAATGGCCGAGACAATACCCCCCAGTGTTCCCGCAACCCGCCAGCGGGCCTTGGAAAGACTTTCCCCCAGAGTGCCCTGCGCCACGATCCAGACCGTCATGGGCGCCCATTGTGGCTCCCCCAGTTCCATCCACAGCGCAATGGCCAGGGCAAGCAGTGCGGCAATCGTCGTACGGACCGAAAAACCAAGCGCGGAAAGACGAGGCGCATACAACCAGGATAAATTACGAAGGAATCCAGTAAATGACGGCCATCTTCCCTGTGTTTCCCGGTTGAAGAATGGCCCCATGAAATCCCGCTGCCAGTAGAACAGATTGAACGCGGTGCTATGTGTCCTTCGATGGCAGGAAAATCAAATGTAATAATTATTTATGTTTCAGCAGCTCTTTTCAGGAATATTTCCCGGGCAGATGGCCTGTCCCGCCAGCATGCAGCACAGTCTGGACAGGTCCGGTCCTGTCGTCCCACGGGGCATGAACCACCCGGTTCCGTCCGGCCTGCTTGGCGGTATAAAGCGCGCTGTCAGCCTGAGCCAGAAGCTCTGTCCGGGGGATGCCACGGCCGGAACACAGCGCGGCACCAATACTGAGCGTAGCCCCCCCGATCATGCGCGTTTCCGTCGAGAAAGCCTTTCTGAGCCGCTGTGCGGTGGCGAGCATTTCGTCAAGGCTGCCACACTGGAACACCACCACGAACTCATCGCCGCCCACACGGAACAGAATTGTCGGGGGATAGAGGATTTCCGTACAGACACGCCCCATGGCGGCAATGATCTGATCTCCGACCGCATGGCCGTAAGCGTCATTGATGGACTTGAAATGGTCGATATCGACCATGAGAAGCGCTTCGTGCGCGCAGATCTTTCCATCATCTCCCAGCCATGCCTGAAAGGCCCGGCGGTTGCTCCCGCCCGAGAGCGGGTCCTGCAGAATCAGTTCTTCCTGCCGGAAAGCAAGCTGTTCCCAGGGGATTGCGATCATGGCCAGCGCAAAGAGTGCCACCTCGATGACCGCCAGGAAATTGTAGGTTGTCACGGCCCAGACGGTGGCTGGCGCCGCGCCGAGGGGAGCAGGCATCCACAGGACAAATGGCATCAGCAGGAGGTGGAAGCCCGCATAGATGCGGAGCAGTCTCAGAAGACTGCGTCTGGCAGGCGTCCTGATCCTGACGTGCTTCTGCAGATCACGGGCAGCGAAGGCATGAAAGGCCGCGATGATCCCCAGACGACAGCCCGTGCTGATCACATGGATCAGGCCCGTCGGCCCGGCCAGAACCGACAGCATGAAAGACGCCCCGCAGGCAGACAGCAGGATCAGCAACTGCGGCTGGCAGCCCAGCATGACCCGCATGGCCTGCCAGGCAGCCCCGTAGGCCATGACCATGAACAGGGCTCCCACCCGTAACCCCCACAATCCGGGCAGGAGGGTCGGGAAGATGAAAAACAGGCCGGAAACCGATGCCAGAAGGAACGGAGCCGCGTACCAGACCACACGGGACCATCGTCTGCCGGAGAGTTCAGACAGAATGAAGTGAACACCCAGAAGCAGGAAAATAACTGAACTGCATCCAAGCAGGGTGGGGGGATCAGGAGTCATTGATGGTGCATAAGCTATTGAACAGGCTGTACAGGCCACTCCCGTAAACGCTGGCAGACGGTCTTCGACGTCCCGGAATGCAATAAAGACAGCCTGACCTTACCTCCGGGTTAATGGCATTTTTCAGGCCGTTCCGCTCCCCGGCGTTCCGGTGAAAGGGATGACGGACCGCCTGTGTCCCGGCATAAGGGCGCTTCTGTCATCCTCATCAAGATGAGTCGCATGCTTCCTGAAAAATCTCTTTCCGCACCAGTATCGGTCCGACGATGACGCGTCTATTCCCACTCTGGGCCATTCTGGTCTCCGCTTGCGCTCTCCTGACCCCCGGACCGTTCCTGACGCTGGTTCCTGTCATCACGCCGCTTCTGGCCTTTGTCATGTTCACGATGGGCGTATCGCTGACGCCCGCTGATTTCGGTCGCATCCTGCGCCGTCCCGCACCGGTTCTGGCCGGGGTGGGTCTCCATTACCTTGTCATGCCTCTCGCCGCATGGGGGATCGCCCATCTGCTGTCGATGCCGCCTGCGTTGGCAACGGGCATGGTACTGGTCGGCTGCGTGTCGAGTGGTACGGCCTCGAACGTGATGATCTATCTGTCGCGCGGGGACGTTGCGCTCTCCGTCAGCATCAGTGCTTTCTCCACCCTCGTCGGAATTGTCGCAACGCCGCTTCTGGTCCGGTTCTATGTGTCTGCCGGGGTTGCCGTGGATAGCTGGGCACTGTTTCGCAGCATCCTGACGATGGTGGCACTCCCCGTTCTGGCCGGTGTGATTCTCAATACCCTGTGCCACCGTGCAGTGAAGCGCGTGGAGCCCGCGCTTCCGCTGGTGGCCATGGTGTCGATCCTGCTCATCATTGGAGCGATCGTTGCGGGCGTTGGGCCCTCCCTGAAGCAGGCCGGTCCGGTCATGCTGCTGGCGGTCATCCTGCATAACGGGATCGGGCTTCTGGGAGGCTACTGGGGGGGGCGGGTGCTCGGTTTCGATGAAAGCATCTGCCGCACGCTGGCGCTGGAAGTCGGCATGCAGAACTCAGGTCTCGCCGCCACGCTGGGGCGTCTCTATTTCTCCCCGCTGGCTGCACTTCCCGGAGCCGTCTTTTCCATCTGGCACAACGTCTCGGGGTCCATTCTGGCGTCGCTGTGGGCGTCGCGGCCTATCGCGCGGAAAGACCCGCCGTATTGACGAGGAACACCATATCAGTCGCGCGCGTCACCGCCACATAGCAGAGTTGCTGCGTCTCCAGCGGGTTCTGCCGTGCGCGGCGGCCGATATCGCCGAGATCCACGAACACGTTTTTAAACGTGCTGCCCTGCGCGGTATGGACCGTCATGGCATAGATTGCCTGAAGTTGGAGCAGGGCATTGTGAAACGCGAAACGGTGGCTCCAGCGCCGGTGCTGCTGTTTCGCTTCCTGCACCAGACGCCGGTCCACAGCCTCCAGATCCTTCGGGTTCTGCACGATATGGCCGGTGATTTCCTCTCCCGCCATCGTCAGCAGCGTCACTTCCCATGACGCGAGATCCGCTACCCAGGCCGGAACGTCCTTGCAGAGTTCGAACTTGTACGAAAGCCGACCGGGCCTGATGTCCATGACGAGGACTTCCTCGTTCGTGGCAATCGCCTGACGCGGGCCGCTTTCTTCCTGCTGGACGGAAAAGGGCGCGCGGGACACCACACGCTCACCGGGCATGAAGGGCGTGGGTGTTTCGCCGCCATAGCGCCAGAGCCGGACCATCCGGTTGATCTGATGCACCCGGGCATTCGTCCAGCACAGATAGCGGCACCAGTCGTTATCTTCCGCGAAGGCATCGGACAGGAACGCCTTGCGCACCCAGCTTTCCACGTCTTTCGGCAGGAACAGGCCCATCTGGTCCTGACGCGCATCGCGGACCCAGCTCCAGTCGGCTTCACCGCCCTGGCTCTGGCGGATGATGGTCGCGGCTTCGAGGATCGGATTACCCGCCGCCTGCCGCACGACCGTTTCGAGATGAGAGCGCGAGGGTACGGAAAATGACGGGGACGCAGCCTCTCCCACGGGCGGGAGCTGGGCCGGATCGCCGACGAACAGCACGAAGCAGTAGCGCAGCAGATCGCGGATCCAGTTCATCAGCTCCGCGGAGAGCATCGAGCACTCATCAACGATCACGATGCCATCGGCAATCGTCTGCGGCCGTTTGGAGCGGACGAGGGTCGTGGTCGTACCCTGCGAGGACGGCTGAAGGCTCAGCAGGCTCTGGATGGTCCGGCAATCGACGTCGCGATCGACTTTCGAGCGCAGAACGGCGGTCGCCTTGTGGGTAGGGGCAGTGATGACCACCACCTTCTTTTCGGCCATGAAATGCCGCGCGACGGCCTGCATCAGTGTCGTCTTGCCGCTGCCCGCATATCCCGTCAGAAGATGCGTCGGCAGTCCTGCAGCATGTGCGGCAATGATTTCATCAAGCGCCTGCCGCTGGGAGGGTGTGAGCATGACCATGAGCGGCTTTTCTCACATTTTCCCGACACATGCCATTGCCTCGCCAGCAGAACCCGGCACAGTCTCAGCCGGAAAAAGCAGGGAGAAAGCCAGACTGATGGAGACAGCGTCGAATGCCATTTTCTGGCAGGAAAAATGGGAGTGCGGTGAAACGGGCTTTCACGAAACACAGCCCAATCCGCTTCTGACCCGCCATATTTCAGCTTTGGATCTTCCGGTCGGGGCACGGATTTTCGTCCCTCTGTGCGGCATGAGCCAGGACATGATCTGGCTGGCCGGGCAGGGTTATCACGTGACCGGCTGCGAACTCAGCAACGTCGCCGTCCGCAGGTTCTTCAGGGATCTCGGAATCACGCCCGAAATCGTGCAGGCAGGTCCGCTCCGGCGCTTCTCCGCAGGGAGTATCAGCATCCTCGAGGGCAACATCTTCGACCTGACGCCAGACCTTCTCGGCCCAATGGATGCCATCTATGACCGCGCCGCACTGATCGCCCTTCCGGAAGAGCTGCGCCGGGCCTATGCGGCGCATCTCCTGTCCCTGACCGGCCCGGTTCCCGAACTGCTGGTCACGCTCGACTACGATCAGTCCTGCCTGAAGGGACCGCCCTTTTCCGTCAGCGAGGCGTTTCTACGCTCGTATTACGGGAAGGCTTACACGTTGACGCTTCTGGAAAGCGGGGAAGTCGAAGGCGGTCTGAAAGGCCGCTGCCCGGCGTCAGAAAATGTCTGGCGTCTCAGCCCGCTTCCGCCCTCGTCCTGAGCACTACTCCGCGGCGGCGGCTTCCGCGCCCATGCGGGTCTTGTCTACAAAGCCCTCCGTCGCATCGTCGAGCGCGCGCGTTCGGCGGCCACCCGGGCCGTGGACGTAAAGCGCCTTGCGGTCGATCTTGTCCACCACGTCCGGCTGGACCGGCATTTCATAACGTGGTTTGCGCATGTGGTCGGAGAGCTGGAGCTTTGGATCGAAGACCGAATTGAACTTCCACAGCATCTTCACGAAGTTCGTTTGTCCGTGCATCAGAAGGCGCGTCGCAATCCCGACGGTGCCCTTCAGCGCTTCCCAGCCCATATGCTTGGTGTTCAGCACCTGCTGCGTCTTAACCAGTTCCTTATAGAACTCGGGCAGGGGCAGGGTGGTCGGCAGGACAGCGTGCTGGATGTCGAACAGGCGATAGTCGCGCGTGGTCAGGCGCCGGGCCTCGCGATGCCAGATTTCGGTGCCCGGATAAGGGGTCGTAACGGAAATATTCACGATGTCCGGGATTTCGAGGCACCACTGGCGCACGGCCTCGAAGCGTTCGCGGGGCCAGGACGGATCGGCGATGATGTTGATCGCAACCGTCAGACCAAGCGAGCGGGCATATTCCAGCGCCTCGAAATTGGCATCCAGCGACACACGCTTCCGGAACTGTTTGAGCCCTTCCTCATCCACGGCTTCAAGCCCGATGAATATGTAGGTCAGCCCGATTTCGCTCCAGACCTTGAAGACCTCCTTGTTGCGCAGCAGTACGTCCGCACGGGTTTCAAGGTAGTATTCCTTCTTGATGCCGCGTTTCTTGATTTCGTCCGCGATGGCCATGCCATGTTCCTGGTGGACAAAGGCCACGTCATCGACGATGAAAATCCCCGGTTCCTTCAGGGCCTCAAGCTCGTCGGCAATGACCTGCGGACTGACGGTGCGGTAGGAGCGGCCATAGAACGTCCAGGCACTGCAGAATGTACAGTCCCAGGGGCAGCCCCGCGCGAATTCGATGGAAGCCGCCGGGTCCAGCGTGCCGATGAAATATTTGTTGCGGTGATGCAGCAGGTCGCGGGCGGGGCGAACGGTGTCGAGGCTTTTCACGAAGATCGGCGGCGGGCCTTCGCCATCCACCGTGATGGCACCGGGAACCTTCAGCAGGTCGGTTTTCTTCTCGATCGATTCCAGCAGCAGACCCACCGTGGCATCGCCCTCGCCCTTCAGGATGCAGTCGATGGCGCCTTCGGAGAGCTGGAGGACGTCGGGGGCAATGAAGGAAACGGAGTGACCGCCGACGAAAATGAACTTCCCGGGCAGCCTGAGTTTCGTTTCCTTGCACAGGTCCAGGATCTCGGGAATGTTGGCGAGATAGCTTCCCGAAAAGCAGACGATGTCCGGTTTGAAGTCAGCAAGACGCTTCCAGTAGTCCTCGTGCGTCTCCACCTGAAGATCGATGATCTGAACCTCATGTCCTTCGTTGCGTGCGGCACCCGCCACAAGTTCAAGACCAAGTGGTTCGAGCCTCAGGAACACGCGCGTGTACATCAGGGCACTTGGGTGAACGGCCAGAAGTTTCATGAAGTCATCCCATTCTCTTGTGGCGTGTCAGATCACAACTGCAACACAGGGAGACATAGGCGCTCAGTATGTAGCAATCAAATGACACACTCCCGTGATTGCGCTGCGCTGCGCAATCACGGGGTGGAGAATGGGGGAACTGACGGAAAGGCACCGATCTCCGCAGCCCCCGGGAAACCTGCATAATCCGGATGGCCGGCAGGTTTGGGAAACGCCGCGGAAAGTCCTGGTTTCACGACTGCGTGATCTGTCCTGTTCCGGAGTGCGCGCCATCGGGACTCTCGCCGTTCCGCTCATCGCGTCGTGCAGGATAAAAGTCTCTCCGGGCGCGCAGCAGAAGCCGCTTTTAGTGACAGCCGCCTTTGCCCGCCCGGTCACAGCCCGTGCAGCCTCCGCACCCCTTGCCAGTGGTAGGGCCGGTGGAGGACCGGGCAGGCGCGGCCAGCCCGATTGCCATGCGCAGCCGGCCCCATCCGGCGGGGAACAGCCGGGCATACCAGTAAATGGCAGCGGCACAGACGATCAGCACGGCAACAGCAAGTTCGATCATCAGGCAACTCCCGTAATGGCGCGGGTGACGTGATAGGTGATGAAGGCCGCAACATAGGCCAGACCGAACAGATACCCCGCAGCCCATAGAACGGTTCTGATCGATCCGGTTTCCCGCCGCATGACAGCCAGCGTGGAAATGCATTGCGGCGCATAGACATACCAGGCCAGCAGCGAAAACGCTGTGGCCGTGCTCCACTGCGTCGAGAGGAGCGGCAGAAGCTTGTCGGCCGCGCCGTCATCCGTGGCCCCGATGGCATAGACGGTGGCCAGCGCACTGACGGCCACCTCACGCGCCGCAAGACCGGGAATCAGTGAAACGCAGATCTGCCAGTTGAAGCCGATGGGGGCGAAGACCCACTCCATCAGATGGCCGATCCGCCCCGCCAGACTGTAATCGATGGCGGCTCCCGGAGCGCCTGCGGGTGGCAGAGGGAAGCTCGACAGTGCCCAGAGCAGCACGTTCAGCGAGACGATGATCGTCCCCACACGGGAGAGGAACATCACGGCGCGCTGCCACAGTCCGAGTGCCAGGCTCTTGAGGTTCGGGCGGCGATAGGGCGGCAGTTCGAGCAGCAG
>NZ_JBDNYY010000019.1:0-39124 GCF_047722525.1 Gluconobacter sp. | reverse complement strand
ATGCGGCGCAGGGTGTGACGTCCGATGAGCATATCAACGCCATGCCGCGTGGATCCTCGGCCATGACAGGCTTTACCTCCTATGTCGCTGAAAGCCGGCATGTCCATCGCTGCTGGACGGCCGTATCCGAAGGGTCTCTCCGGGAGGCCGAGACGTTTTCGCGGGCTCTGGGTGATATCCGGCCGGTGACGGTTAACGATCTGTATGACCGTCTGGCATCTGACATGGGACGTCATCCCTACAAGTCGCTGGCCGTCGATCTGGCAAAAGCCCGTCTTGCGCACGAAGAAGCCAATACGCGGTGGATCCGGCAGAACCACGTCAATGAGCGGACCCGTCAGAAGGGGCAGTCACCGGGCGGTCAGGTGCGTCGTCAGGTTGAGGAAGCCCCGATCCGGGATGTCCCCCGCGCGCAGTGGGATGATGTCAGTCGCAAGCTGCGCAAGGCCGGCTATGCCGCGCAGGATGCCCTGAATGCAGCGCGGCGGGTTGAAGATCTGCAGGAACGTCGGAGGACGCAACAGGCCGAAGACCGGCTGCAGCGGGCTCGCGCCGTCGCACAGGCAGAAGAGCGGGAGCGCGATCGCACGCGGGTTCGTGGCGCAGGACGGGGGATGTAGGTTTGAAGATGGAGGCGGCACGGGACATGCCGCCTCAGCTGCTATGCGAGTTCTTTGCCACGCGCATAAAGATTCAGGGCATGCGTGACTGCCTCGACGGCCGCCCGCTCATCCAGTCCAAGCGCCGTCTCGAACGTCACCAGCTCGGTCAGGAGTGCTCGGTCAAGATCCGGATGAAGTGATTCCGTCGTGCGGGGCAACTGAGCGGACGGAGGAACGAGGGTCTCAAACAGCTTTGCAAAAGGTTTGTCTTCTGCTGAAGTCTCGTCAGGAAAAAGCAGGTTCAGGAGTTCCTGGGCGTCCTGCAGGGGCGTGCCTTCCGTATTGAGAACGACGCCGAGCCGCTGATACAGATCTCCGAGAACTCCGGTCAGCGGCCGGAGATCAGCTTTTTCGATCCGATCGCGCCCTTCCTGAAGACGCTGAGCCACGTCATCCGCTTCTGTGGCTGGTTCCCCCGAGACGGGGGGTTCAAGAGCGGGAGCCGCTGAAACTGTGGGGAACACCCTGTTCACGCCCTCTGGCTTGATACCGGCATAGAACAGTCGCGTGTAGATGCGCTTTCCCCGGAAGAGAATGATGGCCTGCCCCTGTCGGAGGTTCTGCACATCGCTCCAGGAGATCCGCTTGACGTCCCGGATGTCTGCACGTTGCTGGTCCGCATAGACGCCCAGAGGGTTGGAACTGTCGAAGCCGGGGAGGACGCTGACAGGCATCGTTCCACCTGACTGTTCGATCCACTCCCGGGTTGGACCAGAGTCTTCGATATTTTCAAAGATCTTCAGCTTGGGATTGCCGAGAAGCGGAACGGTCAAATCCTTACCGAGCGTGGCGTAGAGGGTGCCTACTTCCTGAAACGAGATCAGCAGGGAAATGTTCAGCTCGCGACCCAACGCCATCATTGCGTCGATCCCGCGTGTCGCGAACTGACCGACTTCGTCCAGAACCAGAGGATAGGGCACCGTGGAGGACGACGCGCGATTCACGACGCGGTCCTCATAGTCGCCCTCAATCGAGGTGCCGAGTGCCGCCGCAAGTGCGTAACGCAGCGCCGTGATGACGGCCTTGCCCAGGGCGGCGTTCGTGTCCGGGTGGTTTTCGAGCGAGGGGAGAAGAACGACCAGGATGCGCCGATTGAAGATGACGTCCCGGAAGTCCACATCACCGATATTGCACCGGAAGATATGCCCCAGCGTGGAACTCATCTGGGTAAAGGTTTTGCCGAAGCCACCCACCACATAGGAATGCTGCTCGCGAACCTTGTCCTGGTCTCCCACGCTTTTGGTGTTCGAAAAGCCACCCGTCTCTGTCACGTAGTCGCGGACCGGGTTCAGCAGGGTCCGGTCAAACTCGGGCGGCAGTTCGACTTTTCGCGTCTCAGCTGCATCCGCATCATAGTAGGTGAAGATCTGATCCTGGTAGAGATCGCGCAGTTTCACGATGTCAGAGAACATCGTGCGGATCGTCTCGGACATGATCGGAATGCCAAGGTTGTCCCGGACCCAGACGAAGACATAGGACATGCCGCGAATAAGCGCTTCGGCCCTGTCGCGGAAATGCGCGGAGTTACCCCCTCCGCCTTTTTTGTCTTCCGGCAGAAAGAGCGTGAGCAGAAGCTCGGTCATGCCCTCAGCATTGACAGAGGAAAAGGGGTTCCAGGTGTTGGTCTTCCTGTCGCCGGCTGACACCATCATATTGATGAAGCGCAGGTCTGCCTCTCGGCCCCACCGTCTCGCCATGGCTGCAACGGAGAAGGCAAGGTTGTTTGAAGCTTTGCCGTCGACAATCGTAAACCCGCCGCCCTGTGCCAGGGCATTGCACAGAAGACTGTAAATGAACTGCGTTTTGCCGGACCCGGTGGAGCCGGGCAGAATGGCATGCATCGTCATATCATTGCCGGACAGCCAGACCTGTTGGGCCGTGACTTCATCCCAGCCTATCAGCCAGTCTCCAGAAGGCTTGCCCGGGATTTCGACGCCAGGTCGTTTTGGGTCCGGCTGAGGATTGCCGTAGTCCTTTCCCTTTGCGCTGGCCGGCAAGCGAAGAGGCAGCGTCACCGGCCGCGTCAGGACATAGCCGGCATAGGCGACGGCCAATGGTACGATGGCGGTTGTCAGCGCGGGAACAGTGACGGCCACGCCGGCTATTGCAACGAGCCCGATGGACGAGAGCCCGGATCGCAGGATTTCCGCGACCTGGTGAGGAACGCTTCGGGTGTCGCGGAATGCCAGCCCACCCTTTTGTTCGTGAAAATCCTGCGGACCGTCTATGCGGCGTCTGATCGTCGCCATGATTATTCCAGCCCGAACGCTGCGTTGGGTACCGGGGCGGCTTCAGGCGCGGCGGGGATGGAACGGCGTGTCGCGGATTCAGGGGCGCGGAGTAGCGGCATCTGCAAGGTGTCGGTTGTATGTGGACCACTGCTTTTCGCGGGCGACCACAGCCGGTGGCCAACAGCGGCACCGAGAACAATCAGGCAGACGCCAGCGATCATCGGAAGGGGGATACGTCTGGCTCTTTGTGGTTGCCGTTCAGTGGCGATCTCTTCTGCCGGGAAGGGGCGCGGACTGTCAGCCCCCTCTGAAAGCGTGTCATGGTCGAGAACGATGATGGTCCGTTCCCCTTCACGACGAATAGAAACTGACTGTGTGTCAGGTGGAACGGAAATGATCATCGCGGACCTCAGCAAGTTAGACGCCTGTGCAGTATCTGACAGGCGTTTGTGAGTGCGGATCAGCCCGTGACCGTTTGTGTGTAGGTCGTTAGAGCTTCGAGGGTGATGCGTCCTTCAGCATCGGCAATGGTTCTGAGCACAGCGTTGAGTGCCAGAAGAGCGATCGACAGCGGGACATGGTAGAGTCCGGTCAGTGTGTAGCCCGTCACGCTTAGTGTGTCTGGCTCAAGCTTGAGGCCGAAGCCGGCTCCTTTTGTTTCAGATCTCCAGAACTCCTCAGCGAGCCGGAGCAATACCGGCAGAAGCACGTTTGTCTGGGCAACACGCCACGCCGGCAGAGCACCCACACCTGGGATGCCCGTCTCGAAGCGGTATCCCTGCGTCTCAATCAGGGTCGTGCAGCACCGCACCAGGTCATCAAGATCGCTCATGCGTAATCACGCTTTTTCCAGGAGGGAAGACGAGGGCGAACCGGGCCACACAGAATGACCCGGAGCATGCGCACGGCCACGGGAAGCGTCAGGCCGAGCCATGCCAGAATGCTGAAGAACAGCACCCCGATTATGGCGAGGACAAACGTCCATTCGCGCATGTGAGCGATCCAAAGAGCAAATGGTGCAAGCGCACGGGCGTCGATAATGAGAAGGCGGACCGGGTCCGCGGTAAAGCGCCACATCAGTTTTCTTCCTTCATGGCAGCGGCGGCGACGGCTTCTGTGATTCTGCCCTGCTTCACAGCCGCAGCGATGGATTGAGCGAAAGTCTGTCCGTGCTCTTCGACAGCGGCCTGCGTGATGTTCGGCCAGCGATCCCGGGGTGCGTCCAGAAGGCGGGTGCGAATGGCACGGGTCACAGGCAGGAACTCCCGAATGGGTGTCCTCTTGCCGTCGGCCGACTTCAGCAGCCTCTGGTTCACCAGAAGACGGAGGTTCTCGACGAACGAAATTGTCAGGCTGTCCCGCTGATCAGCGGGGCAGAGCGCCTGAACACGTCGGACAGTGGAAGAGCAGCTGTTGGTATGCAGAGAGCTCAGGAGGCGATGGCCGGAAATCCCGGCCTGGATCGACGCTTCCATGGTCTGGGGATCGCGGCACTCGCCCACGACGATGTCGGTTGGCTCCCGACGCATGCACGCGCGGACAAATTCGGCAAAACTCCTGAGGTTACGCGGAATTTCGAGCTGCGTGACTGTTGAGTTGCGACGTTCGATGCGATCATAGAGGATCTCAAGGGGGGCTGACGCTTCGATCAGGTTGCAGTGGATATCCGGATCTTCGAGCCGGGCCCGGTTGATGCCGCCAATCAGCGTTGATTTCCCCGAGCCCGTGGCGCCGCAGATCAGGAAAATACCCTGTTCTCCATGGAGCGCGTCCAGCAGTTGAGGCTCTACGTGCTGGTCCTCCAGCGGGCGGGGGATGTCAACCAGAGGTCGGAAGGTCACCGAAATGCCCGCATCCGCACCGATCTGAGAACTGAGTGCATTCAGGCGAAAGGGGTAACGTCTTTTTTTGCGATCAGGCCAGATTGTATGCCCGACATCGATCGGATCGCCGTTTTTGAGGTTGGTCACTCCCGTCGCTGACCGGAAGATGTAGTTGACGGCGTCCTCGACTTCACCCGGCAGACTGGCATCACGTGTGACCTGATGGTTTTCGCCATGGAGGCGCACCATGACGGGCATGTCTGACTGGATTTCGATCCGGGAGCACTCGGCTTCGGAACACCAGATCAGGAACTGGTCCAGCGTATTGCCCCGCAAGGGCTCGCCGTCGTGTGGCCAGAACATGCTCACCGTGCCTTGTTCCCAAGACGGTTCAGTGTTTCGAACTCATGGATCACTCTCTGGTGGGTCCGGACCAGGTCCTTGGGAAAGCGCTCACGGTCTTCTCCGGGCGACACCCCACCCAGCAGCGCGTCCATGTAACGCGAAATTGGTTCAAGAAGGGACACAGGAGCCGTGGAAACGTCATACCCGTAAAAGGTCTTGCGAGACGCTGCATGTTCGAGCTGAACAAGCGTCAGTGTCATCGCACGATCGAGCTGAAGGGCTGGTACGGCATAATGCTCTGCGACCCAGTCCCGGAGGGTGTAAGCCGCAATGCGCGCACGGATGAAATCAGGCATGAGGTTAAAAATTACGGAATCAGTCATGGTCTGCCGAAAGTCTTGAGAAGGCTGGAGATCTGGGGGGTCGTCAGAGGGCGTCCGGCAAGGCACTCTGCTTTCCAGTGTGCCAGTGCTGCCGCCGCTTCCGGGCAGGAGGCAATCGCCATGACATAAGGTGGGAGTCCGTCACGCGGATAGGACGCAGCGGAGAGAACGAGCCAGAGGTCGCGGTCCAGAAACTGGATGGCTGCGAAAAGCCCTGGGTTGACGACGCCGGCCTTGAGGCGTGCCTCCTGGAGAAGCGACAGGAGTGCTGGTCGCGTAAAGGCATGTTGCTCAGCGATCTTCTGCGTCGAGCGGAAGCTCTCCTTCTTCAGCTGGTTATCAAGGGTAGCCACAAAGGATTTCGACACTTTCGCGAAGTTTGATGGCGCTCCGTCCTTCAAAGTGCCTTTCAGCTGCACAGAGAGGTTTTCCAGGACGCTCTGTGCCTCATCTTTCCGGCGCTGGATGAAGAACGAGAAGGCGACGAACAAGCATTTTTCAGCGACCGACGCTTCCAGGGCCCCACGCCAGGGACGACCAAGTTGCGCCTCCAGTGCCTGAAAAGTGGTCTCGCGGAGCTGGGCAGGAGAGTTGCCTCGCACGTATCGTGCGCGCCATTCTTCAAGGTTCAGCGCAGGATCGAGTGGCGCCAATGGCACTTCAGGTGGTGAGGGGCGCACCAGCTTCAATCCTTTTCCCAGCCACGCTGCGCCCAAAGGATGGATCTCCGCGAGTGCTTTCTGCATGCCCTCGAGACCGAACCGTTTGCGGTGACGTTCCAGCGGCGCGCGGGTCAGGCAGAGGGCCGCGAGAATGACAAGCAGAACAAGAGCGGGCCAGCGGAGAACCGACCCTGTCAGCGTGCAGAGTTCCCAGAGGGTCGATGCAGAGACACGCTCAGGGATGGCGTCCCCAAGATTGACAAGGACCGCGTCGTAACGGTGGGTGAAGAGTCCAATCAGCCTCAGCTCATAGCCCTGCACGAACAGGACGGCTTCGACGATCTGGGTGTGGAACTTCAACCAGAGCAGGAATGAAAACAGAGCAATTCCGACGCAGACGCCGATCAGCAGGCTGGCAATGCGCTCGGGATCGTGAGACCGCGTGTTGGGAGCCGGGTTAACGGGCATTACTGACCTCCTTCTGAAACGTGCCAGTGCGCGCGGTTCGCATCGAGACCAGGCTGACTGCGGATGCGAAGCTCCCGGTCATCGAGACGCATCAGATCTGCGCCGCCCTGGACGTCGCGGTGCAGCTGGGAAACCTCCGGGGCTGCCACCTTTCCGGCCCTTAACAGAACCCTGTAACGGGCCATGCCCATGACATCGCGTTCCATTCGCGACAGATCATCGAGAAAGATCTCGACTGCCTGCCGTTGTCCGGCTGCCCAGCCATAAGCCACCCCGGATCTCCACACCTCAACTTCATGCGGCGTGCGTGGCCGGACCGCGTCGGCTGGCGGGGAAGGGGGGGAGACAGTGCGGACAAGCCATGTGCGCCATTGCGGTACTGCCGTCACAAGCTGCGCGCGGCGCGTAATCTGATAAATCGTGCCTGTTTCACGGGCAGTCTGGCCACTTGGATCGAGAGCGACCGCCATTTGCGCCTCTGTGACCACGGGCGGCCGGATAAGGGTCTGACCGTTGCCGGCGGGGAGCACCAGAGTACGGAAATCCACCTTTTGGTCCAGAACATGGGAATATCGGCGCAGGAGTTCATTGATCGCGTAGGACTCTGCGGCCCGTCCGCCCTGGGCGCCATAGGCCCACGCGGCACTGCGCACGGCGCTGTCGCGTCCATTCCCGCTTTCCTGTTTGGGAGAGTAGCCGGGACGCACGGCCATCATCGCCTCGAGCGACGACGGCCTGTCCACGTCAGGGATATCCGGGGCTTCGGCTGCACCGGTGACAGGCGTATCGATTGCATCGCCCGCTTCCGGGTTGCCGTCGGGTATCTCCGGGACAGGAAGATCCTGAGGGGGCTCAGCGTGTGCAGAGGCGCTGTACGCACAGAGTGATGCCGCAAGGAGGGCTGCCCGACAGGCAGAGTGCCGAGGCTTACGCATTCCAGGTAATCCTTATGACGTGGTGAGGGATATCAACCCAGATGTCGGCATGACCGGATGATGCGGCAGCCATCTCGTCCAGCAGGCGACCGAACGTGGTCGTCTTCTGATCCACTTCTATGATCGGCGGTGCGGCGCATGGCGGGATATCGGTCTGATAGCCGACCCGCGTGGCAATCAGCCGGATGCCCTCATCGAGCGGTCCCTGCCACTGCCATCTGACAGGTCGGTTCATCTCGGCCGGAAGAACGGAGCCCGCCCGTACCAGAGGAAAACGGACGGCACCAATCTGGTCGAGTGCGGACAGAATATGATTCATGTCCTGATCGTAGGGATGCACAGGCGCAGCGGCCTGTTTGCTGCAGGCACAGAGTCCTGACAGCAGCAGAAGGGTAAGGCCGAAGGGTCGGCAGAGAGGGATTTGCCACATGCCGCCTATGATGGCGGAGACGTTTGTGAGTGCGCAGCGATCTGGACGTTTTTCCAGACCTTCCGCTGATAGGCGACATTGTACTTGGGGGTACTGGAATTGTAATTGCCGACGCGTCTCCAGAATTCTGCGGCGTTGTCTGGGGTGTGCCCCCCAAGAGCGCCAGCCAGAACCCAGGCGCCAATATGAATATTCAGACAGCCATCGTTGATGATCTGCTCGCGCGTAATCCCCATGCGGGCGAGTTCCGGCAGGTGCATCGAATTGACCTGGGCAGGACCCATGTCATAGGTGCCGTTCGTGTTCCGGCTGATATGTCCGACCCGACCACCCTCAGTGAGCAGAATGGCCCGGTAGAGGAGTTCAGGCAGATGATACTGCCTGGCAGCATGCGTAACACAGGCCCCAAGAGAGCCCGTAAAACCGGTGGCAGGGGGTGACACCGGCTTGTCCTGCTCCGAACCCCTGGGCGACGATCGGGCTGCGCCAGCCCATGCAAGGATCCATGCTCCGGCCGCAATGTTCATGCAGGCGTTGGACCGGACCTCCTCAGGATCAAATCCGGCGCGCTGGAGGATTGGCAACCACCGAGGGTCGATTTTCATCACCCCAAGGCCCGGCCCCGACGCATGATCTATGACACGCTCAATGGATGCGACCGGCACGCTATAGGCTTGGGCGGCCAGTGCAGCACAGGGCGGAAGTGCTGTCATGGAAGAGCGACCGGATGCAGGTGATACTGATAGATCAGTCGCAGGATCATGAGTTCGTCGAGGACGTCCGGGAAATAGCCAAGAGCGCTTTCGTCGGACACGGGCCTGAAGTCATACAGCCTCGATCCATTCCGTTCCTGAGACAGTTCAAGTCCCACGCTTTCGCCGTTGTCGCGTTGCGGCAGAAGCTGAATCGCCAGAAGCTCGGCGTTGGGCGTGAGGCGGTTGATCAGGTCAACCAGCTCCCTGAAATGCCAGCCAATGGGATTGGAAGGCCGGGAGACCATGACAAAGAGCTTGCCGCTCCTGGATTTCATCAAACGCCGGTGCCGGTCGATACACCGCGTATAATAGTGACGATCTTCAGGGGCCTGCGGATCTTTATGGGGGAACATGTCCTTCACCCCAAAGCGATCACGGAACGCAGCGTGACCGTTCTCGCCCGGTTTCGGGAGAAAATCTGAAAAATTGGTTTCGAGACAGTGGCGGATCATCCCCGGGGTCGCATGGACCCAGTCGAAGGGCAGCGCGCCCATGCGCAGGTCGGCGTTCCGGAGAATGGTCGCTGGCAGACAGTGTGTTCCCAGAGGAATCACATGCTTGACCCGGTGTCCTCCAATCGTTCTGACACCGTAATTCGGCATCTTGGAGGAGCGCCGATGCTTGTAACGACGCAGGGTAGTGCGCAAAGACATGAAGAGTTCCGGCGTAAAGTCATACGTTCCGCTTTTCACACCCGAAACATCAGGCGTGAGCACGGTCTCAGGCAGCGTGAGGGTGTTGCTCATTGGGCGCTGCACAGGTGAAGGGTTGAGTAGCCATAATTGCCGTACCAGATGGTCTCGATCCCGAGGTCTTCTGTGCCGGCAGGGCAGCTGTAGCCGCCCGTGATGCTGTTGGTGCGGTTGTAACCGGCAAAACCGTTTGTGGTGGTGGGCACATACCCTGAAATCTGAGCCTGCGGGGCACGCCAGACACCGCTCTGACAAACCAGAAGCAGTCCCGAGTTATCATTTTTGGTTGCTAATGCGCCGTTCGGACTGCACCCGTTTCCTGGCCACGCGTTGCCGTTATCGGTCCCTAGCCGAACAGTGGTGGCGGAAACATTCCCGGCCCCAAGATCGGCCGCGCTGCCGTCGGCGTGCTGAACATAGGCTGCCCCAGGTGCCCGGATTGCGAGATTGTCATTGTCGCCATAGAAACACGCATTGCCGACATTGAAGGCACAGCCATTCTGCATCACGCGCACCGAGTTCTGAACTTCGAGGCGGTCGCCGATGCTGACATATCCCTGATTGTTCACATAGGTGCTGACGTTTCCGCCTGTACCGACGCCGAGGCCACCCTCGAAATAGCCATCCCAACTATGGACGCCCCCACCCCAGCCGGTTGGCAGACCCACATAAGGGTCATATCCGCGCGTCCCGATGTTAGAACCAAAATGCCCTTGGCCGGCCCATAGATCAGCCGATGACCCATCATAATGCTGCAGAAAGACAGCCCCTGGGGTGCGCACGGCAGCATTATTGTCGTCGCCATAGAGGTAGGCACTCGCGACCTTTACGCCGCCATAGCCGCCGTTCGGATTGCCCCCCGCGAAGACGCCGCGTGTTGCGTTGACATCGTTGGCGTTGTTGATGGTGTTGCCGCCCATATCCAGCGGGGCGAGCATCTTGTTCAACTCGGGGTGTCCGGCAACAGCGGTACGGTACAGATAGTCGTTCGTTGTCACGCCAGCGTCTGATGACCCCGCGCCGGCAGAGACCAGACCAACAAGATGTCCGGGTCCAGGGTTGGGGAGGCCTGCCATGTTGAAACGCCAGGTTCCGCTTGCACCGTAGGCCGTGTCGGCCGTCAGCCCACCAAGCATGCCGTCATAGGGAACAAAGCCACCCTGATGGCCAGTCATGGCCGCGACAGAGACTTCGTCCTTTGGAATGTAGGACGTACCGCCGCTGCTCTCGATGACAGCACTCAGCACACCGGAGGTTGGTTGCTGGATATAGACGCTCCAGGCCTGTCCATCCGGATTTGTCGCCGTAAATGCAGGCGGGAGGTCGTGCTCACTGATGAGCGTTGACAGCGCAATCTGCGTGGTCCCGCCGACCGGAATAGCAGCCGTCAGTTCGCTGGTGTGCGCGTTTTCATATTGTCCGGCCGCCCGGATCAGGTCCTGGAACTGGCCAGCGGTCACCGCAAGGCTTCCCTGACGCGTGCCATTCTCGACCATGGAATAATAGCGCGGCAGGATCATGATTCCGATGACCGTGGCGATCATCAGTGCGACGATTGTGTTCATTGATATCCCGTGCCGCTCAGGCTGATGTAGGAAACGGCGTCGCCATCTGGCACTGCAACCGGAAGGGCTCCCATGTCACCCGAGGCTGGCGTGAACCAGTGCCCGCTTTGCGCTGTTCCAAGGGAGAGATCGCCATTCGCCAGCAGGATTGCCTGCGATATATCTGCGGCTTCCATCGGCATCCACGCGATGACCGATACTGACTGGCCCGTCCCCATAATGCTGTTCTGTGCGGCTGCGACCAGGGCGGCGTTGCTGCCAAGCGTCAAGGCGCTCAGAGGCACGGAGGATCGGGTTGCCGGATGGTTTTCGACATAGAGAAGCAGGGCTGCTTTGTAAGAAAGCCAGGCCTGTGCAGTCCCAGTCGCTGACACCAGCGGGGACGGCAGGTTCTGTCGCTGGATGACCCGAAGGCCATCCATTGAACTTGCGGCCATGATCACCAGAGCCAAGGCGAGAAAGACATAGGCCATCCGTCGTCAGTTCGAATATTCGAAAGTGACACTGACCTGCGACACCCCGGAGGTTGCGTTGCAGTTATTCGCGATATTGATTGCGGCCTGGGGATCGGACATTGCGACTTCGGAGCCGTTAATGGCCACGCGATCAGCGTTCTGGCTTCGTGCGAAGGTGGCGCATGCATCACCGTCCACATTCGTCCAGGCCTCGGAATGGCCCTGGTTCCACGGGGCAATCGTTACCTGGGAGTTGCCCCATGGGCCAAGAATGGTCGTTCCGTCACCATTCTGCATTGACTTGGGAACAAGCCCCGCCTTGATGGCGACGGAATTATCGAGACCGGTATAACTACGGGTCGTCATGCCGCCATTGATGTAACCGCTGATGTTCGTCGCAAGCTGGCTCTGTTCTGACGCTGCGGTACTGCCGTTGTTTTTTGCAAACACGGCATAGCCCCCGACAAGGACGGCGATCAGTGCAAGAAGCACCGCCCCGGCCTTGATAAGGAGTGAGACAATCTGATCCATGATAATTCTCCCTGATATGGTCCTGGGAGCATTATCGAACGGGTCTTTGTGAGTGCGGACACGACCGGGCTGTCAGTTACATCGGGCCGATATCGCTCATGCCGGAACCGATGTTGTTGGAGGCTACGATCAACGCGCCGGCAATCAGCATCATCATTGCGTTGGCAAAGCCTTTTGCTGCGGCCGCCTGCTCCAGGGTGGTGAACTCGATCTCATCAGCCCAGGCGCGACTGGACTGCAAGAGACGGTCATAGGCCCCTTTTCCGCCCCAGCTGGCCTCGATGTCGTCAATGACTTCCGGAGACGGGAAAGCAAACCCGGAATCTTCCATAGCCTCGGGCAGGGACATGCCCCTTGGACCCAGACGATCGAGAATGGCTTCGAGGCGTTCACGAAGCCAGGGTGTGGCAACCTGCATCTGATGGGTGAGGGCCTCCGTATCTGTCATCCCGGCCCGAACCAGCGCGATAAAGCTCGAGATCCAGATGTAACCCTGAATATTGCGATAGATGGACCACGGCGCTGCCCGCTCAAGGATCACCCGGAGAGGGCCTGTGAGCTTTGTGAGACTGAGCCAGAGCAGCACGAATGCCCCAACAAGGCCACTGAGGATCAGAACACCATTCAGGCCGGTCGCAAGACTACTGGCAAAAACAAGAACCTCCTGCGAAGTGCTTGCCTTCATCTTCATGCCGCCGTTCATGAGTAACGACGGGATGACCATTTTCGCGATCGTGTAGAGGAACGCGAAGATGATTCCGACATACATCAGAGGCTGGCCGATCGCACTTCTGGCCGCCCGCATGATGCGTCCCACCCGGGTTTTGATATCGCACAGGAGGTCCATTGCAGAGGCGATATCGTCTCCTTTCTCGCCCGAGAGGATCATCATGTATTCGTCATGAGGGACGTAAGGCCTTAGCGCCTCGGCGAAGCTCATCCCCTGAGCGGCCATTCTATGTAGCACCTTGTTCAGGATCCGTGGCACGGAGGTCTTTTTCCTGCGCTCCTGCTGACGGATATACAGGAGCATAATGCGTTCCAGCTCCGATCCCTGCCTGAGCCTGATGGCAATCATCCGATACAGTCGCGCCCTTGTCCGCCATGTAAAGGCGACGTGAATATCCATCCACTGTGCAAGGTCCTGGGTGAGCCGCGGCTTTTCAGCCGCTGCAGACGTATAGACAATCCGAAGGCTCATGACAGTGCCGCCCCTGACAGTCGCTCGCTCATGACGGCGTCCCGTGTTCGGATCCGATCAACGGTGGCCGTAACGGCAAATGGATCGACCAGTCCCTGAAAGACACGGCCCATCGCTGTCTCGACCATCGAGGGATCGGCATCCGGGCGTGCCCTGAACCGATGCCGGGCGATGGCAACACCATGATTGACGAAGTCAGACATCAGCTGTTCGTCCGTTTCGACAACCTCGGCAACCGTGGTTCGCCCGGAAATGCCAGTACCGAAGCAATGCGGGCACCCTGGCCCTTTTCTGCGGACAGCACTGAGATCGTCGCCCCACGTCGGAACGGCTTCGCATGTCCTGCGTGGCAGTCTTTCGTCAGAGACGGTCCACGGAAGCGCACAGTGTTTGCAAAGAACGGGAAGCAGACGTTGCGCGACAACGCCCCGGACGATGGAGGCATTACAGGTTGTGCGAAAACTCAGTCGCTCGAAATCCATGTTCTGAAACCGCAAAGGGTAATCGAACGGATCGTCCACATGGAGCGTGCTCATCACAAAGTGCCCCGTCTGCGCGGAATCAAACGTGGTCAGGGCGACTTCGCTATCGCGCATTTCTGCGATGGACAGGTCATCCGGATCCATACGCAGCGCAGTCCTCAGGCGTGCACGGAACTCACGACCGGCTTCTTCGGATGTCAGGGCATTCGAGATGTCGAGCTGAATACCCCAGTGCATGGGATACTCAGCAGGCTGGGCGATCTCGACCAGGCGCCTTTCAGGCTGGGTTCGGGCTTTGTGCAACGCGAGCTCGTAGAGCAGGGTTGTTTTCCCGGACCCGGTGGGGCCGGTGCAAATCAGCACGCCTGAAGGCGAGACGGCGATGTTCAGGATGCGGTCGACCTGGCTTTGCGTGAACCCGTAGTCGAGCAGTTTGAGCTTGCCTTCAGGTCTGCGCGGGGTTCGGAACGCGGTCTGCCGCTGCGGCTGGCTTCGTCGATTGCCTCCGGATTTCACGTACTGAAGACGGATGACCATGAACTTTCCGCCTTCGGACACCGGAAGGCACGGTCCTTTGACAATACGGACGTTGGCGAGTCCCGTTCCCTTGAGAATATCGCCAGCAATCGCCGCGTCCTGAAACGACAGGTCGCTGTAGGCGCTGTCACGGGACGTCGCCATTGTGTACATGGCCCGCAACAGACGATCCGCGTGATCGTTCGTCAGCTCATGTGCAACCACGAGTGAGCCGTTGATTCGAAACTGAACCTCGGTGTGGCGCTCCTTCCGGTGGAGGTGGATGTCAGACACACCGCTTTCTGCCCCCTCGCGAAGAAGAGCCAGTGCTTCATCCCGGACTTCGGCGTCTTCCCCGTCGTCAGTATCCGAATGGCTCCCCGTTTCATGCGCACTCTGAATGCGGGCTGTGACGTCACTGATCGGTTCCCAGACAACCTTCAGGCAATCGAGCTGAGGGTGGCGGCGCGTATTGGCAATCCAGTCGAGAGCGTCTGTTGAACGCTGCAGTCTCTGGTTCACATAAACAGTCTGGTTCACCGGATCGAGATGGATCTGGCTTCGCAATCCTGTTGGAATTGTCAGGACATTCGACGACGTCCCGGCCTTCTTCGGCGTGGTCTTTTTGAGAAAAGCGAGCATTTGTATGGTCTCTCAGGTCTGGCGCTGCACAAGGTGCGGTCCGGGCGACAGTCGGCCGCGCTCCTGTGGCCTAGTTTGGGGTCCGCGGGGATTGCTTCGGCGTCGTAGTGAGAGGCGCAAGCGTGTGCGTGAATGAAACCTGAATCTGCCAGGGACCCGTCCGCGACGCCGACTGGGCGGGCAGGACCGTCCGTGAAAGGGATGTGACCCTGAGGTTCCCAAAGGCGTCCCATGGAATGTCGCGAGGGTCAGTCTGCAGCGTGAAGGACATTCGGGTCGTCTCTGTGGGCACCTGTCTTCCGTCCACCAGAAGATTAAGCTTTGACGAATTGAGCGCAGGTGTAACCCCGTTGCGCTGCAGGATGCCGAGAAGCGTTCGTTCATTATAATCCGCTATCGTGTCCTGACGTTTCCTGAAGCTGTAGGACAGAGGACGGTGCGTCACGATGGCGTTTCCGTTGTCCATAAGTTCGCCGTCAGGGGCGTCAGCCATATCGCCTCCGGTTCGGTACCAATGCAGATCGATGACGTCGCCTTTGCAGGACGCATGATCCAGGGTCCATCCGGCCGCAAACGGAGAGACGGGGATCATCGAGAGGCATCCGTCGATCCATTCCGACGGAGGGGGCTCACGCTTTGCGATGACTTTTGGAACGCGTTTCGCGCTCTCTATCAGGGCTTTTCGAGCAAGCTCCCGACGTTGGTCCAGAACATGCTGATGGTAGAAATACCATGCGATCCCGGTGAGGAAGAAAAGGCCGACGACAACGGCCGCAGACGTATAGAGGGGGGCCAGAGAGGTTGACCGGACCTTGAGAGGTGCGTCCGGAAGATCCTCTAAAAGCGCTTCAAATTCGCGGGACGAGAGAAGATCTCTCTGGTCGAACGGATAACCGGAGAAGGTTGAGCGAACAGCTTCGATCGCCTCTTCACGATAGACGCCGTCTGACCCCGGCAAAGGGAGCCCTTCTTCGTCGGTGGCAATGACCCAGAACTGGTCAATCCCCACCTCGTATTCGCCGTAATATCGCCCCCCGAATTTCTCGCTGATGGCGAGTGCGAGGCTATGAAACGGCTCTTTGGTGTCAACGGTATCAGCAGACAGAAACCCGACATGCTGCGGGTAAGTCCTGCTTTGCACAAAGTAGTTGCTGCTGAACGCACTGGCGACCTTGTGGACCGTCATCAGGGAGGGGGAGCGCTCAAAGCTGCGCCACCTCAGATCACCGACCCAGATCCGTCTCTCGCTGCGGATGAAGAATGCCATCGGCCCCTCAGCGCGTGTAGGTCGGTGGGGGGAGCGTGTTTGACGCGCCCGGAATGGCGATGATCTGCGTGCCGCTCGGCTGGCTGCCGGTTGCGTTCAGGCGGCTTCTGATCCCGTTTGAAGAGATCTGGACGCCTGAAGACGTCACCGCGAGCACGACGCTTCCGTCCGGGAGCGTAACCCCTTTTGAGACTTCAGAGGTGCTCCCGTCTGCAAACCTGAGAATGGCAGACGCCGTGTGATTGTAGGGATCAACCAGCAAAGCGTCATAGGTGGGAGGCTTGGGCACGCTTCTGGGGATGGGGTGATCCTCATTCGGTGCCTCACGTGGGAGTGGCGAAAGCGGCGGTCCCTGCATCGTATCAAGCGCCGCCCGGGGCGCCTGTCCCTGGACCTGCTTCTCATTCTGCTTGCGCTCGTTCGCAGCGATGGCCGTTGTCAGGTCGGACGCTGCCTTTGCCTGTTGAAGATACGTCAGACAGGCGTTGTTCTGATCAATCTGCGCCATGCTCAGAACCTCACCTGCGGCAGGTTCGTTGAGGTGCTTTGCGCAATCGAGCGCTGCAGCGTGCGCCAGGCCAGGCAGAGTAAAAACAATCGCTGCTGTGATGAGGTGTTTCATAGGGTACGAGCCTCGACCGTGACGACAACATGTGTTTTGGAGACCTGGGCGTCGCCGCCGCCACCTGTGACCCAGTTCAGGGCTGAGCCGACACCGTTGCGTGTTCGGGACGTTGCGTCGTCGACATATCCGCTCAGGACGAGGGTTGAACCATTCTGCAGAGCCACTGTGTCATCAAGCGACGTGTTCGAGCTCTTGGGCGCCTGAAGGCTGGAGCCATTGGACGTGATCGTCTGAATCGACAGGAGTGTCTGGAGGAGGAAATTTACCCTCAGCAGAATGCGGTTATCGACGATCTTCGGCGTCACCGACCCCATGAAGCCTGACATGATAACCCCTGGAGACAGAGAGTTGGCAGATCCGGCATTGGTCGCGAGTGTCGTCGTCGTATTGGCAAGATATGTCGTGTTGATACCGTTCTGGAACGGGGCGGTAACGCCGTTGGTCGTCACCACGCCCCGATCATACTGTTCGGTGACGTTTCCGAGTTGCTGAAGCGCCTGGACGACAAACTTGGTCCCGGAGAACTGTCCTGTTGCTCCGGTCGCCGTGTCGAGAATGGACGCGCCGAAGCTGAAGGGGGTGTCCGCACTCTGCAGGGCCGGGATCGCAGCAGGCATCGCTGCCATTCCGAACGCCTTGCCGTAGTTCTTGAGGGCAAGCTGCGGGCTCCATCCGTAATTGCTCTCATGGGAGACTTTGACGGTATAGACGTGGACTTCGACCGCGACCTGTTTCATCAGGCCATCGTTCAGGTTTTTCATCCAGTCATCGACACGTGCAATCTGGTCAGGCGTTCCGGTGGCCGACAGCGTGCCCAGGCCTTCATCCGCGACGACGCTTGCCCCTCCTGATACGATCTGCGCCGTGTGTTCGATGGTCTTCCAGCGATTGGTCTTGCTGGTGCTCGATACCGAGGCGATGCCAGAAGATTGTCCTGAAGACTGACCCGACGAGCTTCCTGAGCCGGAAGACGCCCCGCTCGCCCCCGAACCTCCCGAGGATGACCCTGAGGATCCTGAGCCGCCCCCCGTATAGGCTATGATGGACGTGTTCGCCTGTGTGTCACCCGCAAAGGCAGGGACGGTAAAGGTCTTGGTGAGCGTGCGATAAAACTCGACATGGCCGTCGACAAAGCGCTGCCAGACCCCAAAGCGCGTGGCGAGAGCCTGGAACACGCCTTCGCGTGTGCCGTCATACTTTAGCCAGTCACCGCTCCCGCTCCAGCCCTGCTTCGCGCTCCTCCCCTTGTTTCCCAGGGCGGCCGACATGGCTGACATCACTGGCGGCGGGGGGAGATTTGTACCGTTGAAACTGACGGATCGGGCCGTCTCCGTACCGATTTCCCCACCATCGTCCGCATCTTCTGCATCCGGCATGATCCTGACAGGAACGCTTGTCAGACGGCTGGCCAGAATGGCGGCATCCCGCAAAGACGTTGGACGTGCAATCGTGATGGCGGCCGGATGTTTCAGGAGGTCTGGAATGGGATCGACATCTTTAATCGCGTCACCGAGAAGCCAGGGCTTGTCGCTCTCTGAAATGACCGGGATGTTCGGGACGTGCTGACGCTCGGCCGTATTCATGACATCGGCTTCGCGATGCTGGGCATCCTGAAAATCCTGGCATCCGGAGAGAAGTGTACCGGCTGCCAGTGTTGCCAGGACTGTGGTGCGTAGTGTCATCGGCCGCCTCCTGGCGAGGTTACAACGAGGTATCTGTTAGGGGTGTGGAACTCTGCCCGGATGGACTTCCCTTCGTCCGACACTGTCTGGATGACGGACGACATGACGGTCTTGAAATCGCCGTTGAAGGTAGTCATGGCTGGCACCATCCAGTTCAAAGAGGCTGGCCAGCTGATCTTCCATCCAGCGCGATCGGCCCAGGCCATCATCTGGTCCCGGATGGGTTGCCCCTCCACGAGCGTCCAGACTTCCGCAGGGGGCTGAAGCTTCACCAGTGCCGGATGCTCCGGAACGACGGGTGCCAGCGCAGGCAGTGGTTTGGCGACGACAGCGTCCGGATGGGGTTGAATGACCGGGCTTTGTGGGGCGAGCTGGACTGGACCGGATGGTGGGGGCTGCTGAGGCTTTTCAGGGGCAGGCGGCCCTGAAACCAGAACGTCCTGTTCAGGGATCTGGAGCGTCAGGGACGCACCGCTCCGGAGGCTACAGCTCCCCTTGCGCCTCAATGCTCCGGTGCTGTCATGTCCGTAAAGGCAGGTTGCAACAGCATCTTCGACATCCAGTTCCACCAGAAGATCCGCCCCCAGGGGAGAGACGGCATAACGCACGGTCTGCGCCCCCGGATAGGGCATGCCCTGTGGTGAGAGCGCGAAGCCCCGCTCGCGCAGGGTGTCCGTGAGCAGGGTCTGGGCGTGAGCGTCATCCGGGCCGGTATAGGGCGCAAGGCGCAGGACTGTCCGCCCGGCATCGAGACTATGGGCAAGAATGTCTGCGATAAAGACGGTGAGGGCGGACGTGTCTCGAAAGCCGGCTCCGCTGATATGGGACGTTTGCGATGGCGGAACTTCGGCACAAGCGCTCAGGAAAGCGAGCAGCGACGCCGCGGTGAGAGCATAAGGACGGCGCGTCATGCCTTCCCTCCATGAGAAATGCGAATTGTAGGGGAGTCCGGCTCACTGCCGATCAGCAGGGCGTCGCTCACGGGAAGGTCGACGACATAAGAGTCGCCAACGGTTCGATATGGCTGGGTGCCTACGGTCGAAGGCGCCAGTACGACCAGACGGGGCGCATGATTGATCCCGCCCGGAGGGAACTGGATGTATGTGTGAGCGCCCTCACGGTAGATACGCAGCGGCTTCCACGAGGGACTGGCTCCGGTCATCTGGAAGTTGAAATCCGGCGTATTCAGTCGGGCCAAAGCCTCCGGTGATGGGGGAGGTTCGGGTTGGATCTGCGGGTCTGCGGACGCATAGCTGAAGGCTACGCTTTTCATGGAAGGACCAGTCGGATCGAGGAGGGCAACGTATGCGCGTCGGCTGGTCGCGAGGTGCAGGACCGACTGTTGGGCTGAAGGACCCGGAGTCAGCGCTACAGCCCACGCGGCGTGAATACCCCGGGTTCCCCGCACCAGATCTGTCCGCCACCCGGCCCTGGGTTCCACGGAAAGAGCGCCTTCTTCGACGGTCTCTCCGGGCTGCAGGCGCAGGATACACAGCGCTCCATTGGCACAATGTATCCGAGCATAGCCTTCCCCATACGCGAACCATGTCAGGCCTGCCCTGCCGGGAAGCGGGTTTGCTTCGTGCGCTGCGGTTGCAGGGGGGGCGATCGGCAGGGAGGAGGCCTGGGGCTGTGGCGCAAGAGTGATCGGGTGGGAGGGCGTGACAGCAAGCGCGGTTGTCTGTCGAGCCGGCGTGTCGATCCTCTGGTTCAGGCTCCCTAAAAAGCCGTTGATGCGATCAAGGCTTTTTTGCAGGGCCAGCTCGGGTGATGGCATCCCCGGGACATCGACTGTCACCGGGGTTTCGGTGTTAGCACCTGCACACCCGCTGAGCGCTGCAAGACCAACGAGGGGAAGCATGAAAAGAGCGTTCTTCATGCTGACAGTGTGGCGGACTCCTTTGTGAGTGCGGACACCTCGTCCTCAGAGGTCATCCGGATGACCGTTCCCAGCCCAACACCATCCCTGAGTTCTCTGGCAATATCCTCGATCACGCCGCCAAGGGCGGTGCTTGCGTCCTGGCCGGCTTTCATCCGGACGTCTTCGCGGCGCTCTATTTCCTGCTCGGCCGATCCCCTGGGAAAGACTTTCGCGAGGCGTCGACGTGCCTCTGTCGTCCCGAGTGCGTCATAGAGACGGCGTCTCAGGGCGGTGTCCTTGGGGCTGGTGGACAGCGCCCACAGTTCAATCGGCCCCATAAGATTGAGAACGAACAGTTCGTACAGTTCGTGGTTCACGCGCGTCTGCCAGATGAGCGGGGCACCGCTTCCATCGGCACGGGGGCCGTTCAGTCCATTGCGGACAATCGCCTGGGCGGCTGAACTGAGGCGAAAGCGCTGGCAGATTTCATTGGCTTCATCTTCGTCGCCGGCACCCAGAATGAAGCGTCCGGTTGAGTGAGAAATGAGATAGTCTCCAAAATCTGCGAGCTTCTGGCTGGCAAGGCCGATTTTCACATTGAGCTTTGCGCCCCGTCGTGCGGCCTCTTCAAACTGCTTCTGGATGAAGGGCGCGCCTGCGGTTCTCTGGAATTCGTCACACTCAATCCGCTTGAAGCTTTCCCGGAACTCCTCGAAGCGTTTGCGATGATACGGGCGGACATGGAGCGGGACGTATTGGGCATCATCCGGATGAAGGAAGAAGTTCCGCGAGACGATCTGAAATCCGAGGAGATACATCAGGTCCGTCTGGCGCTGCGCTTCGCCCTGTCCTTCCGGCGCGACCCGGTCAATGTCGATGACGACAATCCGGGCAGCCCCAAGATCCAGGCGTGTCGGCTTTGTCAGGCTTGGAAACTTGGCGACGAAATGATTGAGGTACCGCCTGAAAACGTCGATGGAGGACTCTGTCCCGCCTGTCGGGTTTGCCTTCTCGAACTCCAGCCGGATGCGCTCTTCACGCACCACTTCGACCAGGTCGCTGATGACCGGTACGGCAAACTGGGTGGCGCGGTGCGCCATACGCATGTCGCCGGCGTTTGCCAGCATGTCAGCGACTTCCCACCAGGTCGTCGCCCGTGTTGCGGAAAGCCTGTGATGCGCGAGGGCCATGTCAATGCCGAGGCGATCGACCCCTTCGCGATACATCTTGGGACGGACGGAGGGACCAGTGTCCGAGAAATACTCATACGCGGCCGTAATGAGTGCGTCGATCAGCTGGTTCATGCTCTCGAAGTCAGAGCCGTCGAGCGGTTTACAGATCTGCGCGATAAAATTCGTCAGAAACGTGCGGTGATAGGGCAGCGGCGTGCGACAACAGGTTTCGGTATCGAAAATGTTGTAGGCGTGTTCGTCAATGAGCTGAAACGGAATGTGAAGCGCAAGGTGACGTTCTTCCTGTCTCAGTCCGGCCCTGACCATATCGATAAAGCCGGAGGAGGAATCTCCGACGTCCATCTTGCCAATCAGTGGAAGCCGCGCGCCGTGAGACGTCATGGCAGCGGGGCTTAAAACTGTTGCGAGAAGCAGGGCGTTGGCAAGCATGGACTTACCGCGACGCGAAGGTGCCACGAACAGGTCAAGCACCGCCTCGCGCCCCGATCCGGCCGGATCATAGGGAACCACGGTGCCATCGTTCGCGCGGAACAGCATGGCACCATCGGACCAGGGCATCCCCGGTCTGGCCCATGGCATCATCGTCAGAATCTGGGACAGCGGGCCAGGGGTTGGCGGTGCGGTTGAGGCTAGAGCCAGCCCGGGGACGGAAGAGAGAACACCCGCAAGCGGGTCCCCACACACGCGGCTGGCCTGAGCACTGTCCCATGATTGAATGGCCTGCTCGAGCCTGGAGGCGCGGGTGCGGAGCGCTTCCGTGTCACCGGCCGACGAGCGGGTCGCGAAGGCCATGCGCAGCTTGACGATGCTATCGCTCTGGCGGCTGCGCATGGTCTTCAGCTCTTCGAACCCTGAGTTGATGGGGGTGTTGGAGCCGAATTTCAGGAACTGGGCAATCGTATCCTTCCAGAGCATGTAGCCCGGTCGCACGCCTTCAATCAAAGCCGTTGCCCGCCACGGCATGCGGCGACCTGACAGACGCCCTGCAAGCTCGGTAAATGTCGGGACCGGTTTATTGCTCACGCCTGGTACCGGCATTTCGGGAACACGCGTCAGTTCGATCGGGCTCCAGTCGAAGACACCCATGCGGGCCGTGGAGAAGTCAGGCGTGCTGGCATCGTCACGGAAGAGCTGTTCGCGCAGCGGAGGCCAGAGAACATCGGCCGCGTCAGCCGGAGCATCCGTCTCAGGAACGGTTCCGCCCGGCTTGCGAAGCGGCGTGGACGGTGTCCAGGCAGAGCCGATCGTATCGGGGTAGAGTTCATGCCGAATGGCCTGCAGACCCTCCTCGGGGCTGAGAATATCGACCTGCACCGCTTCTGCGCTCAGAGCATCACAGGTCCCCTGCACGAACGTCTGATGGATCGTCCCGAGTTCAAGGCTTCCCAGAAGCGGGTTCTGAGCATCACCCAGGGGTGGGAGGCCCTTGAGATTGCTGGCCCGCTCGCGTTTGGCCTGGGAGACCTCCTGCGATGACAGGCATGCAGGTCTTGTCCAGAGAACGAGGTACGTGCGTTCCTGACGCATGAAAGGTGGAAGCACCTTCTGTCGTTCCGTGAAGATGTCTTCAAAATCGGCGTTCAGCGCACCTGCAACGGTCCGTCGTTCATCCAGGTTTCGGCGGATGCTCTCACTGACACCCTCAGGGTCGGCGACATAGCAGAACTGCAAAGCATGGCCGGGCCGACTGAACTGACTTCCCAAAGCCAGACGAAGTCGTGAGGATGCCGCGGCGATTTCAGCCCCGTTGGCGATCCGCCGCATCCCGCGCAGACGGATGACGGTGGCGTAATCGCCCTGAAACGTAATCAGGCCGCGTTGATCGCAGGTTGCCAGATCGCAGAACGACGTCACGTCCCGATGCAGGAAGGTTGATGCAGCGGCAATCGTCCGGAGGACCCCATCGAAGAGGGAGGCTCTGGATCGCGCGGGACGCGGTGCTTCCTGCCCCTCTGAGTGCGCTGGTTTTTTACGTAGCATCAGCGTGACACTGCCCATTCTTGAGCCGCGTCAAGATAGCGGCGCGGATTGTCTGGAAACCACGTTCCCCGCATGAGGATCCGAAGCCCGGTTTCGTGAGCTTCCGGGAAAGGGTTACGGGAGAGGCTTTTCAGAGCGGATCGGTACAAAGACGGGCGGTCCGTCCCGATCTTCTCCAATGCCCCGAGGCGGCAGGACAGAAGAGCCTCGAAGGCGCGCTTTGCGCTCAGCGCCTCGCCTGAAAGCCCCTGATCGTAAACGGTGTGTCCCGCTGTTTTCGCGGCCACATGAAGTGCTGTGACACAACGCCCCAGAGCGCCCTGATCCAGATGCGGGAGCCAGATCAGCGTCGCGACATCGTCTATACCGGGCTCATCGAGCGCGAATGCTGGCGCACAGGTCAGACAGAGGGGTCTGCCTGACACGGTAACTGCTGCGAGCATGTGCTCGCAGCAGGTGCAATGCCCGCTCATCGGTGCTGTCAGATCTTCAACCGTCAACCTTTCAGGGGCGGCCGAAGCCAATGGGCGCGACGACGGCATCTTACTTGTCGAACTTCATCTGCTGCTGTTCGCCAGTGACGCTCGGCGCGGTACCAAACATCGTAAAGGACGCGGTCTTGGCAAGGAACGGGAAGGCCAGCAGAACGCCGCCGCAAATGAAGCCAGCGATGATCATGCCAGGCTTTGATCCGGCGTTCGGATTGCGCTGATGCTGCCACCAGCCGAAGATGGCCATGGCGAGCAGAAGGCCACCACCAATAAAGCAGAAGGCGTTAAGCGCCATACCAAAGGCGTTCATCCCCTTTTGGGTCGCGTCCCGCGTGATGTCGTCAATGGCCTGAGCATGTGCTGCGGAGGCGAGAGCAAGAGACGACAATGCGGAAAGCGCAGGGGCCGCGACCATCAGGGAGCGCTTCAGGTGTGTGCGGGAGGTCTGTGTCATAATGACTCCGGAATAGACGCTCGGGGCGTCGACTATGGGGTGGGGGTGTAGGGTCACTGCACAAGCTTCAGTTCTTTGAGGAGTGCAGGACCAAGGACGTCTGCGTTCATCACGAGGAATCCCGCTATTCCCATGACCATGTTGAGGCCGGTGGAACTGTTGTTCGCGCCTTTCGCCCGGCCCATCTGGCGCACGATCGCGAAATAGACGATCAGTGCGCCGTAGGCTGCGAAGTAGACGTGAAAGACATTGAGGATGGCTGTCAGGGCGGCCAGCGGGCCACCTTGTGCCGCTGTCATCAGGGCGTCCGAGGAAAAGCTGACTTTCGATGATGCACCGATGCCGGCATTACCCTCAAAGCCAAGGGTGCGGTTTCCCATATTGAGAAACTCGGGAAACGACAGGAAAGTCGCACCAACAAGGATCATCATCTCCGGAACCACGCCCTTGGAGAGCAGCCCGTTACTGATGGATGACCGCTGAAAGATGCCCATGACGCCGCTCAGGAGAAAGCAGCCTCCGCCGACGTAGCAAAGGAACGGAAGCAGCCAGGACAGTGCGGCACCAAGATCCTGAGCGAAGTCGAAAAGCCCTTCCATCTTAGTGAATCAGACCTTTTGGGGTGCGAACGACCCATCTCGACCCCGAAGAGGTAATCGTGATGACCGGCCCCCATCCGGGGATCACGGAGCCCGCTTCGACGCGGCTGGCATTGCCCTGTTCGTCCTGAAGAATGGCAATTCCTGGCGCTCCCGCCTGCACCGTGAACTGGGGCAGATGTACAGGTGCGGCTTTCGGAGCAGTTGGTTCCGCTGACGGGTGAGGCTGCGCAGCACTTACGGCCCGCGGCGCAACTGGCACAGCGCTGCTGTGTTCACGAGCCGGATGGGCCAGAGCGGACTGGCTTGCCTGGAGCGCGCGATCTGTCTGGTCTTCGTGATGCTGAAGCTCGTCAAGGCGTCCCTTGAACTCGCCTAGACCGCGGTTCAGCGTCGCCGTCACATTGTCCTGCATGGCGTCGACGTTTTTCTGCAAGGCCGCCACATGATCATCCAGCGCTTTCAGCTGTTTGGCCATTTCCAGCTCGAGGGCTGCGTCCGGTGAAGGAGATGCAGGGGATGCGAAGGAGGGCGCGGGGGCCGCAGCCGGAGCGGCAGACACAGCGGACTGAGCCTGAGGCGCGGAGACCGGCTGGCTCGGTGTCACCGCAGAGGCGTTTGGCGCTCCATCCGCGACGGCGGGCGGCACGGGAATGACTGGAGCTACTTTGATCTCAGTCGGCTTTGTGGTGGCTGGGGGATCAACCGGGGCTGTCATTCCCTCGCCGCCGAACGGGTCGTCGTTCTGAGCGACAGAGGGTTGCTGGACCCGCTTTTCCGGGACGTCCGGCGTGCCAAGCGCTGGTGGTGCCAACGTAAAGGCCGATTTTTGAGCCGATGGGACCGCTGGTGTGGTGGTGATCGATGCGCGTGGTCTGTCATTTACAAACGGGATCGGCACGCCAAAATGTGCACCGACCGCCACAGCACCGCCAAGCAGACCTCCAACCCCTAGCACCGCCAGAGCGGTACCGACCAGAAGTCTGCTTCGTGGCGCGCGCGGGGCACGATCTTCCTTGCCATCCTGCGCATGCAGAGGCTTGCGGCGGCCCGCTGTCGTTTCCTCCGGCGCATCTGCCCGGTTGTCTGACAGCTCTGCCTCCTGTGGCATCGGGCCGTCCCCGGCCTGTGTGCCGGTCCGGTCCGTGGAGCGCTTCTGCGGTCGCAGCATCTCCACGACCTCTCCTGTGTCCTCACGGCGCATTGCGTTTCCTCGCATGCTGATGGTCCCTCCTGTGTCGTCCTTGCAGGATGCCAAAGGCCGTTGTGAGTGCAGTCAGGGGGCGTCCACCGGCTCCGTGAAAATCACCCCGATAGGATCATCCTTATGAAGAAGGACTGTAGGGTTCTGAGGGGTTTGCTTTTGCAGGATCTGGCCCATTTCCTGTCCAGCCCGTCCGGCAGCAACACCAAGCTGTTGGGGTAAGGTCAGGTGCGTGAACGAACTCACGCCCAGCCCGCTGGTCACACTGTTTGTGTTTGAGTTCTGCATCGCGTTGCCGAGACCTTCGACAAAAGCCGCCGCGGCCGGAAGAAAGATACGCGTCGGGAGATGTTCGTGAACTTCCGAGGCAAGCCCGGTTTCCATGGTGTCGGGTGCGACGGCATAGGCTGAAACCGGCAGAGGATCGCTGTCACCGATCATGAGTTTATCGAACTTGATGACCAGACGTTCGTCCTTACGCTCAAAGGACCCCGACAGCCTGTCATGAGCGAGTGGTCCTGAATCAATTTCGACGAGAACCGGAGTACCGGGATAGTCGCTGTTGATACCAAGAAGAGAATGGCCATAAACGCCCCTTCCTGCAGCAAGGAGCCTGTGGGTGGCCGATTTCACGGTCGCCACATTTTGCTGTGACCCGGTTCCACCTGAGGAGGCCGCCTGGGGCTCCTGCGTGAAAGACGTGCCCTCCTGCCTGTGGCCACCTGCCGCCGCGGTTTCTGCTGGAAGTTCCATGTCCAGTGAAGCGGGCCTGCCGCTCCACGCAGCCAACAGCTCGACCTCCTGTGCCTCGGAGAGTTCTCCTGGCCGCCGCTCCCGGCTCGCGGACCGGTCGGAGGCAGTCTTTGTGCCTTCCGGAGCGCGCGTGAACTGATTCACCGCAGGCGGCGGAGGTGGCGCTGGCCGAGGCGTCCCGGGGGGCGTTACGCCGGCAGTTGTTGCAGAACCAGTGCCAGGCATCCGACCCAGCAGAGGGGCTTTATCGTCCCCCAATGGCCTGTTCGTCGTCAGCGCGCTTGCAAAAGATCGTCCACTGGCCTTTGCGGCGTCGGCATCAGCCTTTTCTTTCTCGAGCGTTGCGTTGTCGAGCTTGTCGGAGTGATTGTTTCCGCCGGCTGGCGGCGCAAGAGTTGGGGTTTGCAAAGCCGCCGACTTCGGTTTTGGCGCCGAGCCGTGGCTCATCATGTACCATCCCCCCGCGGCAAAAACGAGAAGGCCTGCGGCCGCGAAGGCCGGGCGACGAGACGCCTTGAAACTGGTGGCAAGGCCGCTGGCAGATGCGGCCGGGTCTGGATGAGCTTCGCTCACGGGCCGTCCTCCGATAGTGTCGCAGAGACGATCCGGGCGCCTGAAGACAGGAGCACGTTTGATGTCTCGGGGATTTCGTAAATTCCGATGCCGTACTCGGTCTCATGTGCGCTTGGGGCGGGAGAAATTGGCGTGTAATCCGTGCGGAGGTACATCTTGTCGCCGAGCTTCCAGGCTCGGATCCGGTCCGGGCTGACGCCGGAAACACGCAGCGGAACGGCATCGGCCGGTGCCGCGCCATCGAGCATGGCTTCGAGGTTGCGATCACCCGTCGCTGGCGCGTCGGGCTCGGAATTGGGCGCATCCTTCGCGTTTGGACCGCGTGCGGCAACCCGCACCGTCAGGTCCGCGTCGTAGGCGCCCGTTCCACTGATGATCATGAAGGAGATCGGCTTTGGTGCGCCCTTGAGATTGACCAGAACACCGCCATGAGCATAACGCGAGACGGGGGTCAGCTGCAGGACGTTCGAGCCGGCTTCCGGAACACACGCATTGATCCCCACACTGCGCACGGCGGAGTTCTGTCCCTGACCATGGGCGTCGCATCCGCCGCTCTTGTTGGTGGCGATATCCCAGGCAATAGGCCAGGATTGACCCGTCTCATCGAGAAACGTGATCGCCGCGGGATAATCCTGCGCAATCCTGATGATATTGGTCTGAGCACCCGGGGCAAGGGAGATCCGTACAGATCGCGACACAGGGGTGGCCAGACGGTGAGGATCTTCTGCTGCGTCCAGGTTCTTCTGGCCCTGATCGACCCGGTCATAGAAGTGTTGCATTGCGCTGGGAGGCGGCGGCAGGCCTTCATAAATGGGATCGACCCGTGGCGCGCCGTTGCTGTCCCGCGTGGTTTGCGCGCAAACCACCGTTTCGGGAACTGCTAGCAGCAGAAGCCCGATGACCGCTCTAACTGTGATGTTCATTCAGCCCCCGTTATCGGCGGCGCGAGGCGCGTTGAGTTCTGTGATGACAAGCCCGTCAGGATGCTCGGGGCTGTTGGTGCGCCTGATCGTCACATCCACCGACAGAAGGTTGGTGGTCGAGCCGGAGGCATTCTCCCATTTGAGCAGCATTGGAAATGAGACGTGCCACTCGTAATCGCCGTTTCTTGTTTTTCCTTCGGATCGTATCGATGGCGCACTCTTCGGCGTGGCGGTCAGGAAGACACGTTTGGCTTTGATGAAATCAATATTTCCCGGCCCGGAAAAGGACTGAGCCCAGGCGTTCCATGCGGGAAGGTCGAAATCTTTCGCAGACGCATCCAGATGCTTGGCGTAGGTCACGAAATCCATCGTATAGAGATTGGTGACTTTCCGCGCGGCCCAGTTGATGACCTCGGAGTCAGAAAAATACGGTTGGTCCGTGACGATCAGCTCCCGGGGTTTCCCAAGTGAGTCATGATAAATGTATCGGACGTGCGGTGTCTTCATCACCAATACGGTGAGGGCCAGTCCGAGAATGACGTTGAGGATCAGACTGCCCGAAAACGCAATGAGTCCACGCTTGATGATGCGTTGAAGGAACTCCGGATCAAGAAGTCTTCGGCTGATGGCAGCGGACGCGTTACGCATCGTAGGGCATGTCAATTTCGTAGTCCGCTAGGTTTCTTGCGCGAGCCTCGAGCAGCCGTCTACCGAACGCACTATAGTGTTGCTTACAGCGATTTTTGGGATGCACAAAAAAAACTGTGTTCGTGATGCCACAGGTCCTGGCGATCATCTGGCTGGCGAGTGTTGCATTTTCGGCAACAGCGAAAGGGTTTTCGGTTGGGGAAGTACGTAACAGCGTGAAACCGGCCCGACTTGGAAGCCCCGCCCTTTTAGCGGCCATGCACACGGTATTGTACTTCAGTCCGAAGTATTCAGCGATAAAGGCAGGCGAATAGAGCCTCTTCCACAGATCAGCCAGCAGATGCAGGGACTGTGTGTTCCAGATGGCTCTTCCAGACGCTGTTTTAGGAAAGACGCCCGGTATTGCTGATGCAGGACTGTGGTGTCGCTCATTAACGATGTCGGTATTTTTTCGAGCTTGCGCAGCACGTTGGCGCTTCAGCGTCAGCGGACGGCGCAATCCCAGTCGCTTCGCCTTGTTCGCAACCGCCTGCGGACTTCTCCCGAGTTTCGCGGCAATGGCCTTGATCGTGGTGTCCGTCGGATAGGATACCGTCAGCTCCATCGTCTCGTCGTGAGACCATAGCCTCCTGGTTTTCGTCGGCTTTAACGATATTTCTTTACTTGTTGTTAACTCTTTTAATATCCAGACCGGACGGAAGAACTTGTTGAACGGCAAACCGATCCACGGTGGAACCACCCCGCCTTGAAACTCCATTTCTGCAATGCTTGCCTGCATGATATTCTTTACATCCGTCGAAGCGTTAATCTATCGTCAAACAGCCTAACCGCTCACGTCGCAAAATGTTACCAACAACGGGTCGCTTTTGGGGAACTGTGTATTTTTGCAACAGTGCGTGGAGAAGGCAGCGGAGTCCGGAAAATGGCCGCGTCCGCGTCTGGGGAATACCCCCATTCCATTTTTGCATGGCTCACGATCTGATTTTTGTAGCTTCCCGTTCCGGCTTCGGAATGTCTCGCAAAGACGTTTTTCGGTTGCCAACCCGTTCCTGCCACCGCGACAGACCGGGCACGCACTCACATCCCCCACCTCTATTATCTCTCAGGATGGAAACCGCTTTGGAGGGTCAAGGTGTCTGGTGAGACGAGAGAGCAGGAAAAGCCCAAGGGCGGATGGCTGACAGCAGAGGGCGCGAGGCAGATCCTAGGGCCTCTCGGAAAGCCTGTCTCAGGACAGGACAGTCGCCCTTCGGGAACGCCTCCAGGTGCGGCACAATGAGCGCGTGCCGAGAGAGCACACGTCTCACCTTAGTCCCGCTAATCGCCGCGCTAGGTTTCAGTCTGGTTACACCTGCTTTCGCTGAAGACTCTTCCTCCGGCTGCCAGACACTCGTTCAGGCAGGCGCGACCGGGCTTGCTGCAGACCTGAAGGCAGACGACGCAACGATTCATCAGCCTAAGTCCGTGACGAAATTCACCTGCCTGGGAAACTTCTTCAACGGCGTCGGACTGGATGTCGTAACGAGTAAACTGAATGTCGCATCACTTGCCGAGGCGGCGATGGGCAAGATCTGCTCCCAGCTCTCCTCAGAATGGGACAGTCTCCAGAGTTCGGCCCATTGCGGTCTCTCTGTGACGGGGCTGGATACGAACTTCAATCTTGGCCTCGGGGCAGGCAGCTTTTGCCCGAACCTGAGTTTTGGGGGCGGCGGCGACAGCCTGATCAATGCCGGGACGAATACGACCGGCAGCCAAAGCTGGGATGTCTCTGGTCAGAGTCAGCTTCCGTCCGGGTACAGTTTTGAGGCGATTGGCTCGAGCACTGGCATATCCCGGGTGACGCAATGAAGCGCCTTCTTGAAAGAGCCGGACGCCTCGGAGGCGCCAGCCTTCTGGTTCTCACCCTTGCAACCGTCGCGGCCCCGAAGCCGGCTTATGCCTTCTTTGATTCAGCCGCGATTGTGGGCGCGATCAGCACGCTTCAGGGCGCGATGAACAGTGTCATCACGACGGCCCAGAAAGTCCTGAACAGTACACTTGGCCTCATCAATGGCAGTCTTGGAGATGGCTTCACCCAGCTGAGCAATTACATGAAGGCGCAGGTTGGGGCGCAGGAACAGATCGCAGACGCCAACAACATGGTGCAGGCCGAACTTGCCCGAGACGTCCGGGCGGCTCAGCAGCGCGACAACCATGCGACCAACCGGCAGGATTGCCTTAATCTTGAAGGCGGTCAGGCTGCCGTTGTTGCGGCGCGAAACGGCGCCGCCGTCGCGACTGCACTCGATAGCGGCAAGGACAAGCGCACGCAGGCCGGGAAAGGAACGCCGTCCTGGGAAGGTGCAGGGCAGGGCGCGCAGGCCAACAACAACCGCCATTTTACGCTTTACTGCTCGGATGCAGAAGCGGACGCTGGAATTTGCTCGCTTGCCTCCACTGATCAGCAGAATGCAGATCAGGACGCCACCAGCCTGTTAACGCCACCGGCATATCAGGATCAGGCCTCGATCGACCGTGCCAATGACTACGTCACGACACTGATCCAGCCCGTTGCTCCCGCCGCGCTGAGAGGGAGTGCTCTGACCTCGGTAGACGGACAGTCTGCCCTCCCGGGCCGCCGTGCCTACAATGCTGCCATTTCGCTCGCCCACCACGTCGGAGACGACATTATCGGGTGGCACGCGAACACCGTGACCCTGAGTGCCGCCCAGAAAGCTGAGGCGGTCCGTGAGGGTTACACCAACACCTCAGTTGGCTCGGAAAGCGAAGCCACCGAGCTGGAAATCAACCGGAAATACAGTGGTACAGACTGGCAGGCAGACCTGCAGGCGATGCCCTCCGACAAGTCGGTTCTTGTCCAGATCGCTTTGCTGGACGCGCAGCGTAACTGGATCGCCTGGCAGCAGTTCAAACTGGACCAGACCCGGGCGCTGATGGAAGCCAACAGGCTCGCGACGTCTGCTGAACAACGGCTTCGGGCGGTGTCTCCTCTGCCGGTTCCTACCCCAACGCTTCCCTGAACATCTCGAATAGGAATGACCATGTCGGGTACTCTCACTCAACAAGGGCCGTTAGGCTACGTCCTGCAGGCCCTTGATGCTCAGCAGTCGACCATCCCCGAAGCAGAGCGCGGGCTTGCACAAGATCTCTCTGACCTGACCGCGCGTCTGCGGGAAAACCCGGGACTGGAAAGCGATCCAAAGTTCACCGTTCAGGTGGCGTGGCTTGTCCAGGACTGGAAGGCCTTTAGTGGAACCGGCGCAGATCCGCAGATCCCTCCCATTCTTGCGGCCGGCCTGAAAGCTCATGGCACAGATCTGCCGGGGTTGGAGAACGAAGAAATCAAAGCCATGCTGGCGCAGGCTGGCTCGCTTGAAGATCGAGATCTTGTCCGTGATCTCCGTAAAGCAGCGCTGGATATGTCCGGAATGTCTCCGGAAGACCAGGCTTCCGTTGCCGCGGCACGGCTGGCTGCCGTTCTGGACTATCGCATCACCATGGCCCTGTCGGGCACTCCTGCCCGCGCGCAACAGACCGAGCCAGAGCCGTCACCTCGACCCGATGCACAGCAGCCGGACCCCGCCGCGGCGACATCGACGCCACAGCCCGCGCCTGCGAGGGAAGCATCTTCGGAAGTGCAACAACCGGCTTCTACTGACATGCCCCAACCAACCGTGACGGAGCCTGAGCCTCCTGTCGCGGAAAGTGAACACACCTCCCACGAGCCTCAGCAGGCGCCCCGGACACAGCACGAGATCCTTGAGCCTGGCCTTCCCTCGAATGACCCGTTTGAGGACGAAGGATATCTACGGTCTCTTGAAGAAGAGGCCGGTCCCTTTCGGGACGATGAGGAGTTCCACGGCGCTCACCTGCCTTCTGAGCAACCGGAGGAAGTGGAAAACGCAGTGTCACAAAGCGCGGCAGAAGAAGACCGTACCGTACATCATGATGATCAGAAAAATGCTGAACGCGCGGAAAGCGAAGAACCTCCGGCATCCGCAAGGTCAACTCAGAGTGATGGTCGTACCTCCGGAGTGCCTAAGCCTGATGCAAACCAGGCGGCGGCGGAGAGCAAGCTAAAGCCAGAGAGCACTTCCAATCAGGCGGAGGCGAAAGTTGCGCCAACCACCGCCACGGCGACCAATCGTCGTGGACTGGCTGACTTTATGAGTGATCTGGTGGGCAAGAGCGATGACCGCCAGATCCAGAACCGAACGCGCAAGGTCAAGGAGGCGGCCCGTGAAGTCGAGGAAGATCTCGGCGCACTCAAGCGTGTCGGCCGAGAGTTTTTTGAAGCCTTCACCAAAGCCGCGTCAGAGCCTGGACAATCAGAAAGTTCTGTCATTGCGGGCATGACCGAGGATGGGAGCCATAAGGCGCTTCGCGCGCAGCTCACCGCGTCCCTGGAGAAAACGCCCGGCTTTGCAGAGTCCTGGGAAAAACTTCGCAAGTCGTCTCAGCGACTGGGCAAGGAAGTCGAGGTTCTGGGTGATGAAGCCTCCAAGCGGGACGCTTTGAGTGATCCCACTGTGCAGAGCGCAGAGGAAACCGCCGCAAGCGTTGGCAAGAAACTGGAATCTCTTCCGGGCCAGGAGCCGGGAAAGGACTTTCTGAAGGAAGTTGGCGCGGCTCTGGAGCGTCTGGTGGACCGTTTCCACGATTTTTTTACCAAAGATCGAAAGCAGGGCCAGGAGCAAAGTCGCGATAACAGCCCGAGCCCTGAGGTCTAAAGAAAATGCACCAGTTCATGCGGCTCCTTCGAGCGTCCCGGCATTTCCGGGCGGTCACCATGACAGTCGTTGCCCTCACGGTAACTATGGGATCCGCCTCTGCCGGAACAACGGCAGACAGCGTGAGCTGGAGCAACCTGAGCGCGGGCGATGACTGGTCCGCCCGCGTGCTCGACAGTCTCTTCCCGATGTCTGGAGGTACAGAGACAGCCACAGGCACAATGCTGCAGTATATTTCGGCTTATGCGATGCTGATTGCGGCGTTCTGGATCAGCTATGCCTCCATCCTGCAGGTTCATAAGACAGCGGAAAGCGGAAAGATTTTCTCTGCTAGCTTCTCCGGGTGGGTGCCGCTGCGCGTTGTTGTGGCACTCGGGCTGATGGTGCCGATCCCTGCAAACGCTGGCTTCTCGGTGGGGCAGGCGCTCGTCGTGCAGGGTGCGAAGACGGCGATCGGAATGGCCCGCAACCTGACGGATGTTGTGGCCAAATCGATCGGCCCGGACGCTTTGCCGCTTGCAGAACCGATCATTCCTGGGACCAGGCAGGTGGTCATGGCGGTGATGGAAAGCGAACTCTGCCGCGCCCTGGTCAACAAAGCCTCAAACAATCCTGACCTTATGCCCGAACCAAAGGTTTCAAACCCAGGCAATGGTTCGCCAGTGACGGTGGATTACAGCCTTGCCGTAGGCGAGGCGACGGCTGCGGCAACATGCGGCAGCATCTCGGTCACGATCCCGCAGCAGGTTGAGCAGCAGATGCTCGGGTCAAATCTTGATCTGACAGATGTTGGCACCAGGCAGGTCAAAGCGCTTCAGGATCTGATCAGCGCGGTGCGCACGCCCATGTCGTCTCTCGCGGATACGATCTGGCAGACGCGGGATGTGACGGCCCTTCGCTCCATGGATGCGGTTCTGACCGCACAGAATACGTCCTATTCCTCGGCGCTGAGTGAGGCGGCCACGGCCATGATCAGCAAGATCCGTGCGCAGTATTCCTCAGATGGTAACGGCTCAACTGATGCCGGCTATGTGGCTATGAAAAACCTCGGCTGGAGCGGGCTGGGGGCGTACTACCTTGAGATTTCGCGCCTCAATGCAGAGGTGCTGTCCATGTCCTCCATCGTCCCGTCGGTGACTCTGCCAAGCTGGCAGGGATTAGGGTCATTCCTCTCCAGGGACCTTGCGGGTCCGATCACCGCGATTGAACAGTATCAGGCTGCGGAAGAGCAGAAGCTAGCCACGTCGGACAGCGCCAGTGCGCCCAACGGGGCGACCAGGCTCTTTAACAACGCAGCTTTACCCAGTTCCGGGCAATCCGCTCTGGACCGTGTTCTTCAGGCACTCGGCATCACGAACGGGGTCATGACGCTGATCGTCAATCATCTCCTGTCGCCAACATCCGGGAGCGACTGGACCGACCCGCTGGGGGCAATGATCGGGCTTGGCCATCTTCTGATTCACACCGCGCTCGCGATTATTGGCGGCGCGGCGGTACTCAGTAGCAAGACAGGGACGGGGCTCGCGACAGTAGCCAATCTTGCCACCGGAGATGTCCCGGCTGCCATTGCTTCCGCGGGCAGCTTCGCGCTGAGCGGTTTGATCAAAGCCCTGCTCACGCCTGTCTTTGCGGCTGCTTTCTTCCTGCTTGCTCCCGGCATTACGCTTGCTTACGTCCTCCCGATGACCCCGTTTGCATACTGGATGGCGGGTGTCGCGGGATGGTATATCGTCGTGGTCGAAGCCGTGGTGGGCGTTCCGCTGTGGATGCTGGCCCATCTGGTCTTTCAGGGAGAGGGCCTTCATGGCCGCGGAAACCGTGGCTATGAAGTGCTGTTCACAATTCTCTTTCGCCCGGTGATGATGATTGCGGGTCTCGTGCTCAGTTACACGATCTTTGCCTCGATCTCCTGGCTGGTCATGAAGGCGTTCTCGATTGCCACCGGGTTCGTCTTTGAGCGTGGCTGGCTTCTGGATAATTTTATCGGGCTGATCGTCCTGCTCTGCATGTTCGTCACAATGGAGATGAGCATCGCCGTCATGTGCTTCAGGCTGATTTCAACCCTGCCACACCACATCCCTGCGATGGCGGGCATGACGAGTATCGGTCGTGTGGACAGCGATGACTTTAATGACAAGTCAACCGGCCGCGGGATCGCCGCTCCTACAGATAAAGTGGCAAATATTGCCCAACAGACTGTGTCGGATGTGAGTGCAATCGGAAATGCCCAGGATAAGGTCGACAAAGGCACGGCAGAGCCAGTAGACTCTACTACCAGAGCTCTCATGCAGATCTCTGGCCGCGCCGAGGATTAAGGAAAACGGATAATGGCAGACATTCTGGAGTTTGGTCAGCTCTGCCGCATTACGCAGGCTACCGAAAGAATGGCACAGGCTGCCGGTAAGTCGGTTCCCCTGGCAGCCTATAATCAGGTCGTAGATCTTCATAACGACCTTGTGCAGCGCTATGACGCCCTCGCAGAAAAACACCGGGTAGCCAATCACGATCTGGATGTAATGGAAAGGAACCGAAACGAGTGGCAGACTTGGGGGCGCGAGACACGCGACCTGTGGCGAGGTCGTGCCGAGAAGGCCGAAGCGCGTGTTGTCGCACTCGAAGCCGAGCTAAAGGCAAAGGGTAACAGGTCTTGACGGTTATTACGTTGAGGCAAGGTGTTGCGGGTATGGCTTTACTCTGTAGCCTGTCAGCCTGCGCTCACGGCAACATCCGTTCGCTCTCGTCTTACAATGTGCCACCACCCCCGACGGTGAAGCAGCCGCTTTACGATCCTTATGCACCCTATGGCTCTGCGCCCGTAACCTGGCGTCCTGCGCTGGCGACCCGCGCCGGCACCATTGTCAAACCTAATGATCCGGTCGATCAGGGTGATCGCCCTGATTATGAAAAGGCCGCCTGGTCGATTGACCGCAAAGCCGCCCAGTCCGGAACGTTCTGAGACGTCCCGGAGACTGGCCTCACCGAGGCCAGAGCAGCCGCCCGTCCGAAAGATACTCCGAGAGTTTTCCGGCGCGTCCTGTCCGGGCCTGCCAGTTTGAGAAACCCTGAATAACAAACTGGCTTCCCAGAACAATCGCACAGGCGAGCGCTTCCACGCAGGACGCGCTGAAAGCGGCACCACCGCTCCACATGAGGATCATCACCCACCAGAGGCTCGCCAGCAGACAGAGCGTGCCATACAGTCGCCCCAGGGTTCGGGTTCGCTTACGGATTGCAGCCATTTGCGGCAACATGCGAGGCTGATCCTCGACCGTCGTCTGATCCACGGCCTGGATTACAGGAACGTCCTGAAAGATCCGAAGACCCTGCTGCGCCGTACGCAGACCCGGCCTCAGCGCAAAGATAAACGGAAAGACGAGCCATAATGCGGCTCGTCCGGCCCACTGCTTCACGGTCGGACGACCGCTCACGCGTGAAGGCTCGCGAGAAACGCATCGAGATCGTCTGGCAGTCCTGCCTCAACATGCGGGGTGCCGGTGCGATCCTTCCACACGAAGGTTGGCGTTCCTCTCAGACCGATCGCATGAGCGGCAGAGAGATTTAGCATCAGGCTGGCGCCCGCCGTGTCGGATGTTGTGTGGCCTGGAACAGCATGGCCAAGGTCATCGATCTGGTTCCAGAGTGCCGCCATGTCATGCTGCTTTGCAGAGAGCATCTGCTGCGCAGCCGGCGTACTGGCGCCCTTGTTCTCATGATCGTTGATCGAGACCGGAACGATCGCGAGTTGTAGCCGTCCGGAAGCAACAGCGGGCTTCAGGGCGGCGTAGGCACGGGTCGAAAACGGGCAGAGCGGATCAATGAACATATAGACGCGGGGTGCCGTGTCCTGCCCCTCAAGCCCGAAGGCAACCGCCTTCATGCGCTCAACAGGATCCACTGCAGGAGGTGCAGACGTCGCTGAGGGCGCCCCCGGCCTTGAGCCCTGACCGGAGCCAGAGGGAGTCCATTGCACGGTCGGGATCGCACCCGGGATCGATGAGACCTGGTCGCGCGTGATATTATGACCGGTCGCATCCCACATGACCCCTCCGATTTCGGCCAGATGGTCGGGCGTCAGGTAAAAGACACGGAACTGCGTGCCGCTCCGGGCAAAGACCGCCTCAAGACCGTGCTCGGATTTCAGCCGATAGAGTTGCGCGCCCTGGCTCGCAAGGCGGCTCAAGGCAGGTGAGGCTGCAATGTCGGCGGCGGCCATCGTTGGCCCCATCTCCGGCATAACAGGTACCGGCCGTGAAGGGGGCGGGCCACCAGCAGCACGGATTGGCTCCGCGGCGGGGCAGGTCGAGGCTCCCAGGGCAACAGCCGGGAGCCCGAGCATCAGCATCGGGATGAAAGAGCGCATGGGTTTGATCCTCCTGCGGACATCATGACGGGCGCCCATGTGAGTGCGATCCGGGCGCGTCAATCAGGGTCGTGTTCGCACTCACATTCGGATTGGTCAGACTATGGGGAGGTACTTTCTAAAGGATTCTACACCATGCGCTTTCGCTTCTGGCTCGCCGTCTGTGTTTCGCTCGCGGCTCTTCCGGTCTCCCAGGCCACAGCACAGCATCTGACGCCGGAGCAGCTGGACAGGCTGTCGCAGGAGCGTCAGTCGGAACTCGGTTCCCGCAACTGGGGCCCGCCCCCGACAGTCACCCAGGCGCCACAGACGCTGCACGCCACGCCGGTTCCCGTGACCTGTCGCAGTCCCGCCCACGACTTCGAGCCGCTTTTTGCCGAGCCGCGTCGTGGTGCGGTCCATGTTGGAACAGCCGCTCCGCAGACCGCGGTGACGGACACGGTCTTTCAGGGCTGGCGGCAGGTTCTGCGCTCGGGAACGACATTTGCCTGGATTCCGGAGGCCGATGTCGTGGCCTATCGTCCGCTCGTGGACGGTGCGTCCCGAAACTGCGTTGTCACGGGTGAGAACGCGGCTGGCATGGTCCTGTTCGATTATCCGGCCAAGTAAGTGAACGCCGCACGCCCCTTACTTCTCCTGGCAGTCGCAACTGCGGGCACCGTCAGTCTGGCTCGCGGGGCGGTTCCTGAGCAGATCGTCCCAGTCAATCCGGAACCTGGATCGCCCGTCTTCACACGGCCATCGTCCTCTACGACGACTGGCGGACCCACCGCCACATCCTCGTATCAGGGCGCATGGGGTACGGCGGACGCCTCTGCAACACTGATGGCCCAGACCTATGGGGCGGACGCGGTGGCTGCGGCGCAGGCGGCCGGGATTAATCCGGACACGCTGGCCGCGTTCGGGCAGATCGAGAGCCATTTCCAGAATGTCGGGAATACGTCCTCGAGCGCACAGGGGGTGTGGCAGGTCACAGACGGCACCTGGAACCAGTATGCCTCGA
>NZ_JBDNYY010000018.1:0-39196 GCF_047722525.1 Gluconobacter sp. | reverse complement strand
CGGAAACCTGCGGATAACGTGACCAGTCTGGAACGGGCATGACACACCCTTTCTTTCTGCTACGGCATCACTCTAAATCAATGCATTCCAATTAACTTATAAAATCGACTGCGCATCGTCGCCGACAACGAAGAGCTCGCTGTGGTCTTTGGACAGGCATTTCAGCCAGAGAAACTGGAGCCGGTTGACGTCCTGGAACTCATCGGCCAGCACGCAGTCAAACCGGTCCGCCCAGTCCCGTCTGTAGCGTTCGTCGCGGAGCATGGTCACGGTAGGCCACAGCAGCAGGTCTGCAAAATCCGCGCGATTGCTTTCGCGCAGCATCGCCTGATAGGCAGGATAGAGCACGGCCGCATCCCGCCAGACCATGATGTCATCGCCTTCGGTGATGGCATCCGTCGCAATCCGTCCCTCGACCCAGGCCACGGCATCCGGGGGAAGCACCATGTTTTCCTTGAGCATGGCGATGCGCGAGCTGACGGACTTCACACGCTTGCGAAACGTCTCTCCGTCATCGGCAGTCATGACGCCTGCTTCAATCGCCTTTTCCAGAAGCCTGCGCACGATCTTCGTGCTGTCTTCGCTGTCACAGACGTCGAACCCCGGACGCAGCCCGGCAATGTCGGGATCGGTCCGCAGCTGACGGCGTCCGTGCGCATGGAAGGTGCCCACCCAGTACGGGGCCTGCGCGATGTTCAGGGCCGCCGCGATCCGCGTCTTCATCTCCCCGGCCGCCTTGTTGGTAAAGGTCACGGCCAGAATGCGATCGGGCGACATCCGGCGTTTGACGACACGGTCGACAATACCGGCCACAAGTGTCTTGGTCTTGCCGGTCCCGGCACCCGCCAGAACAACAACCGGCCCTGTCTGACGCGCGGCGTCTGCCTGGGAAGGGGTCAGTCCGGAGAGATGATTATCCACGACCACGTCCCTGCTCCCGGGTGCCATGAAGAACCTCGCACCGCGTCGCACGGCAGCCATCAAGGCTGAGGATGACGTCCGGCTCCACCATCAGGTCAAACTCCTGCCCGAAGTCCCATGTCCCGTCCGCAAGAACCGTCCCCCCGACCACGAGACCGCGCAGCACGTCCCCGCCGAACGCGATCTCGGCGTAGGTCTGCGGGAAGGGCGGCTGATTGTGCAGCAGGGCCCAGGTATGCCACACGCGGGTTGTCTCGGCATCGGCATGCCAGGCGGCGGTCAGTTCTGCGACATGTCCCAGAAGTGTCACGGCATCCGGACGGTCAGGATGACGCGTGCTTCCGGGAACGGTGCCAATCAGGACAAGCTGCTGCTCCCCCGCCTGGCAGGTCAGGAACCCACTGCTTCCGGTCGGAGACTGAACAAACAGGACGATGCGTCCGGACAGATCCCAGCCTGCCGCACTCCAGCGTCCACCAACCACGAGACCCTGACCCCGCTCCATCTCAGGACCGTATTCCACCAGAGCCCAGGGGATGCGACATCCGAGGTCTGGCATCAGGCGCAGATAGTGGTCCGCATCCGGGTGCGCCAGAAAGGCCGCTCTCAGCGCGTCATTTTTTTCGTGGCCGGGAAACAGAGCCTCCATTTCCCGTCGTGCCTTGTCATTCGTCATCAGTCTCTCCTCAGGCGGCGCGGGCGGCCACAACAGTCTTCAGGGCGTCGTTGAAATCTTTGCAGCCCCCGTGGGGAATACGGCGGATCACACGGACACCGGCTTCACGGCCCAGCTCTGCCAGGCGCGCGGCATAGCGGTTGCCGGCGTCATCATTATCGGTTGCGGCCACCAGAACGGCTGCCGGATCTTTTGCCATTTCAGCCAGTTCGGCCGTGAGGGCTTCGACCGTCTCCGGCCCCATGCCACCTGCGGTCGAGCAGTACAGGGTTTCGCGCGTGCGTTCGCTGTCGAGAGCGGCATAGGACAGGGCATCAATGGCGGATTCACTCACCACCAGGCGACGGACCGTGCGGCCAAGGCCGGGCTGGAACCGGAACAGCGTTTTGACCGTACCCGACAGGCAGATATGCGTGTCCGGACCGCGCAGTTCCGCACCACAGATGGTCCCCTTGGCATCGCGGTGGCAGAACCAGGCGGCGTGATAGCCATCCCGGATGCAGCCGGTCATGATGGCCCGACGCAGAACCCATTCCGGAAGGCAGCGCTCCTCGGTGAGATAAGCCCAGACCTTCGTGCCGGATTTGAGCTCCTTCTTGGCCTGCCAGCGCTCGGCCGGGGCAACGTCTGGCGTCCTGGCCTGACGCTCGCGGACGTATTCTGCCCCTTTCGGTTCAATCCCGACCAGCTGACCCAGCTCACGGCAGGCCTCATGAAACTTCAGACCGGGCGTCAGGCGCTGGATGAGAGAAAACACATCCCCCTTTTCGTCCGATCCCGTATCCCACCAGCCGCGGCCTTCATGGTTGACGATGATTGTCTCGCCCTTGCCTGCCCGGTATTTCAGAGCGTTGCGCGTGCTTTCGGGCTTGTCGAGACGATAGCCATGGCGTTCAAGCAGCAGGGCACAGGAAACGCCTTTGACGATGTCGGTCCGGTCGTTGTCAGACAGTCTGAACGGCTCAAAGCGTGCCATGATCGTCATCCTTTTCGTTTCGGGACGGCGCAACGGTCAGAACCGGCCTCAACGCCCCTGTGATCTGGGTTTAATTTAGGAAAAATCCGTAAGTATTGCAAGGAAAAACGGCTGTTTACTGCGGTTTTCTCGGTTGTTATTTGCCGTGACTTTCCCATATACAAACATCGTCGCCACAAACTTAACGAATACTTAAACAAGCCTTTCGTTCGACCCGTGCCGGAGGCAAAAGGGGCGAAAGCAAGCGCAGCGACGCCTTTCGTCTCGACACTTTCAGGTCCGTCACAAACGCAGCGCAGGACAGGATGCCTTCTCAGGGGACCCGGCTGCACGGAGCAACCGAAGGGCGCGGAGGAAGCTGGGGTGGAAGGTCTTCTTGTCCGGAGTGAGGCTTGTGGCACTCCAGACCTTCCCCGCCAGACGCTCCTACACCTTCAGGCACAGTCCCGATCCGCAATGGGAGCGGGCATCACGCCGCCCGGTCGAGCGCCCCGCGCGCGGTCCGGCAGATGGGCCGATCCTTCAAGCTCGCGGGCAATGGCGTCGATGTGCGCCTTCAACGCATGAATGTCCTGCAGACCGATCCTGTCCCTTCGGATTTCAAGGCGCCCGGACACGGCAATGCACTCTGCGCCATTTTCGATCGCCAGATCATCGATCTGCAGGCGCGCGCTCCCTTCTTCAAATGGAAAGAAAGTCATGGCCTGCCCTCCGCAGTGGCCCGTTCCGGGTCGGCCTGAGTCCTGACAGCATAGGGGCTTTGCCGGGGATGAGGCAGGGCCATGGCCGTCTGCCGGATGTCGTCTGGCAACGACGGGAACGGATCAACACCCGTGGCCTGCGTCAGGGCGCCGATGCTGATGATCGTACAGGTGGGCCGGGTATTGTTCAGGCAGAAATACGCCCCCGCTGCATCTTCGGCAGGATCATAAACGGCCTTCCAGGTCGCCCACGGCACGGAGATCCGATGCCAGCCGATTGTCTTCCTCGGGGAGCTGAAGACAGGACCAGTCACGACATAAAGCTCGCCCTCGCGCCGTGCGAGCCCGCGCACGGCCATTTCCACACCCGTCCAGATGCCTTCATTCAGTTCCGGGGTCTGGGGGACAACATTGGACAGCGCAAAGCTCTGCTCTTGGGCACGACGGCTTGGCTCATCGCCCGAACAGGCCATATGGCCGCGGTCATAATCCGACGCGCGGTAATCGCTCAGCTCGGCCCGGTCCTCGAAAGACAGACGCTGATCAGCGTGAAAGAACCGGACAACCCGGCCGATCTGCATGCTGCGTTCCAGGTCTTCCTCGGTCAGGTGCTCTGCCGTCCACAAAGGGCCATGACTGAGTCCCGAGTGCAGGACAGCAAAGGCGTCATTGCACAGAAGGACGGTCTGCTGCCCCAGAGCTTCCTTTGTCACGACCGGAAGCTGGCCGTCTCCGCCGAAGTCGGCACACCCAGCCGGTGCCGCCTGGCTTGCGGATGCCCAGAACAGGGCGCTCAGGGCAAGCCCCGCTCTGTGATGTCGCATCGCCATTCCCTTTCCTCCCGGACGCCTGTGTTGCGCATGCCAGGATGACACGGCCTGTTGTGAGTGCAGGCTCGCGGCTGTCAATGGGAGACACTCAGCAGAGTACGGCGCGCCGAACGATGGGCAGCGCTGGCATCACGACGGAGTGCGGCGCGCAACGCCGCCCCAAGACGATCGTCATCCGCGTCATCAGCCAGATGATCGGCTTCCGCGTAAAAGCGCCGTGCGCGGCCAATGGTCTGGCCTGCCGAGACGGCGCGATGAAAGACGGGCGCCTCAAGCACGGGAAGGAGACTGGACGGAGCTGTGATGGTCTGGACCTGCACGATGCGGTTCCTTTCTTGTGTTTATTGACCGGATGCGGGCCGCGCTGCGGCCCTGATGTCAGTGGAGGAAGGAGAGGATCGGGAGAGTGGTCTCAGTCTTCCGTCCCTGGCAGGGAAGCGCGCTTGACGGCCCGACCGTCGCTCGCAAGGCATCGCTTTCCGTCGTGCATGTAGTGGTTGCGGCGAACCTTTCGATACACGGCTCCCAGTTCTGCCCCAGCCATGCGGAAGGCTTCTCCGAGTTCAAGATCTGCAAAGAGAACCGTATCCGGCCCAAAGACCTCTGCCTTTTTACGGGCCGCTGTCAGATCTGTTTTCCTGCGCTTGGACATGCTCTGCCTCTCTCGGTTTATGTCGTTCCCGATCGGCAGCCTCGTGGGGCGGGCGGCGTGGCAAGGGCGGCGCTGTGCGCCGGGAGCGGAGCGACGCACCCTTGCTGCGACGCCTGCCCCATGAGAGCCCCTTCCCTCCCTCCTCTTTCTCTTTCCCGCGCGTCTCTTTTCTGCCCTCAGAGGTTTGCGTGAGGACTGATCGAGACCGGTATCTCATTGTTTTTGTTGACTTTTGTTTGTGGCGCGCTTTACGCTTGCCGCACAACGACAGGAGGACACCGATGAGTGCACAGACAGATCAGACCGCCACGGTGATCCGCTTTCCGCAGGAGCGGCGTCGTGCGCCGACCCTGGACGCGCTCACCGACGCAATCCTGCCCGAGACGCAGTTGCGGTCGCTTGCCGAAATCCGGGCCGTGACACCGCCCCGACAGGTTGAGCGCCTCCGCGCGTTCGGACGCGAGAGGGCGCGACAGATTTTCGGAGCCACGCCCTTGCCCGACACGCGGGAGGGTCGTCAGCGCATGGCGTCTGACTGGCTGACGCTTCTGGTCGGTCGGGCACTGGCCCGGGTTTCCGACGCACGGTCCCTCACGGAACAGGCGGAGCGGCGCGAGATCGAAGATCCGCAGCGCGATGGCATCTATGACGATCTTGCGCAGGCGCTGCGCGCCGAGATCGTCGCCTGGGAGACGGCCCAGAATATTCTGGGCGGATGGGAGGTCGTTCAGGGACTGATCGACGATCCGGACTCCTGCGCCGCCACGGACAGCGCAACGGGTCACAGCAGACCCATCTGAACAGGCTGCTGCCGGGACAGGGTCGCAGACAACGCCGGAGCCACTGAGATGCGGCCTGCATGATCAGCCGGCACGCCGTGACGGTCGAGCAATCTGCGCAACAGCGCCTGTTCGCCTCGGACAGTCTCCCGCCGCAGTTCAGCGCGGTACAGGTCCAGCACCTGATGCTCGACCAGAAGAACCGCGATCCGGCTTTCCACGTCTGACCAGGTCCAGGCGGGATCGCCGATCCCGCCACACGCGATGATCTGATCGACGAAGGCGAGACGCCCCTGCGTCGAGCTGAAATACCGGCCCGCAAAGCCGTTCCGGTTAAAGCAGGCGATAAACCCCCACATCTGGCTGACGCGCTGGTACAGCGCCTTGCTGAACCCCTCCTCCGGCAATCCTTTCGCAACAAAGGCGAGGATTGCATTGGCCAGTTTCGCCTTGTCCTGCGGTGAGCTCCACTGGGTGGCCGTCAGGCCCTCGGCCTCAATGCGGACGCGCCGCAGGTGCGGGAGGAGCAGGCTCATGCGTAAGCCTCCTGCGCGAGCGCGGAGAGCGCCTCCGCGACAGCACCGGCCAGATCGGGCCGCCGCGCGATCAGCCAGCCCGTCAGCGCGGTGCGATCCGCCGCGTCGACAAGGGAGACGACGCGGTCAACGTCGCAGCGCCGCAGCTGCTCCACGCTGTCAGCGGCCACGGCAACGGCCGAGGCCCAGATCTGATCGCGGGACACCGGCCCCGGAGACACCGTGTCAGGCGTAGCATCGGACATGTCTTTTCTCCTGAAAGATTTCAAGGACGGCCGGTCAGGCCAGAAATTCGAGGGTTTCCGGAGTGATGGTCATGCGCAGTGTGTCGCCTGACGCCTGCCTGAGGGCCTGCCGCACAAGCGTTGCCTCCAGGAACTCACATCCGTCATCCCCGCCAAAAGCCTGGCGCTTCACGTCATAAGCCTTGCCGGCGTTCTGTGCCGGGTCCGCTTCGCGCGCATACGCGCACAGATTGGGCTTCTGACCGTCATCGGACGGCAGAAGGGGAAGCCCGTTCGACATCATGTAGATCCCGTGATCTCCAACCAGCCACAGACCCGCAGGGATCTTTGCGGGATCGACGTCTTCCTGGCGGCCCCATTCGCGTGCGCCATGCCCGGGCTTGCGCAGGCTCTTGTCAAAGAGCTGCGTCAGCGTGACGCGGCGCTCGGACGCGGCCTCGGCATGGGCAAGAAGGCGCTCGATCAGCGCGCGGTCAAAGGTCACGATCATGGGATAATTTCCTCGGATCAGAAATGAAAAAACCCCGCTCGGTGGCGGGGTGTGTGGCGTTCGGAGAGGTGGAGGCTTCAGCCCCGACCATGGGCGGTGTGGGACGCGGAGGCGAGATAGTGATGGGGCACCGGGCCAGCCAGAAAGCTCGGCAGGCACGTAAAGGCGAAGACCAGGGCTAGAAAACCGAAGAACCCACCGGCCAGTCCGGCAACGTCCTTGATGTCCTGAAGGGTCTGTTGGGAAATCTGCATGAAAGGTCACTCCTGTTGCCGTCATCTCTTTTCTCTGATGACCTCTCCGGCACAGGCACAGGATGGCTGCGATGGCACAGGCGCCGCGCAGCGGCGGGATCTCCACGACCCGGAGCCCGCCAGGGCGAGGACGCGTGGAGACCCACCCTTTGCCAGCGCAGACAGCCTGTGCTGCCCCTCTTTCCTTCTGCTTCTTTCCCTCTTTCTTCGTCCTGCTCTCCCTCCACCCGCCTCGCGCGGGTGACGATACGGGGTTCAGATGTGTCCATTTTGGCGCGCGGATTTCTCCTGCCCGGCCTCATCCACCAGCTGATAGGCCGTCAGGGTCAGGTGGCCCGTCCAGCGATGCCTCAGGACGATCATGGGAACACCCTCGACCGTGCCATGCTCCCCGCGGCGGCTCGCCTCGGCGATCTGGGCGCGCGTGACGCGTGGCGGCTGCGTCCGGGTTCGGAAATCCGTCTCCGCCGCCTGTCGGTCCGAATAGGGGCCGTGCCAGTGCCGGGCGGCCTCTTTCGGCCAGAACGACGTCACGCGCAGATAGACACGCCCATCCGGTGCAACGCCAAGATGGACCTTGCGACGATCCAGAAGGCAGGTCTCGATCTGGAGAAGGCTTTCATCGACCATGGAAAACTCGCTCATCTTTTGAACCGTAGGATCTGGCAGGGGAGACCTGGTCCGCTCCCCTGCATTGGCCTCAGGCCGCCAGTTGGTCCGCCTGTGAGGCCGCACTCAGGACGGCGGCGGCCAGGGCAGGATGCTGGTGGGCGCGATAGCGCGACACCAGAGCGTCCCGGGTCTCGCTGCTCAAAGCGGCCGCAGGCGCGCCTCTGGTTTCGAGACTGGCTGCGACTTCCGCGGCCCATCCCTTGAAGCCAAGATGGCCGTCGTCAGACAGACGTTCGGCCTCGGTGAGCGAGACCTCGCGCGGCTCTGCACCGTCCATGCGGAACGGCGTGTACCGTGTTCCCCATGAGGCCACACCTGCCGCGCCCTCGTGGGGAACCGGGTCGGCAATCGTGGTTTCGAGCCATTCAGAGGTGCCAAGCGCCTCTGAATCGTAAGCCGCGTCGAAGCCGCGCGGCTTACGGCTGCCACGATTGACCGTGACCATGATCTTGAAGGACCGACCAGGGTGATGAAGGGCGGTGTCGCGGCCGAAGCTCAGGATGAGCGGCTTGAGGCCATCCACCGACTTTGCCTCGACAATACGCCGCTCTCCCAGATGGGACATGAGCGCCATCGTGGTGCTGGTGAAATAGCCCTCGCGCTTTGCGGTGGCGGGCGTCGCACTGAGCGTAAAGAAAGCCATGTCGATCTCCAGATATGACAAAGGCCGCCTCGCGGCGGCCTGGAAGAACTGTGAAGGGGCGAGGTGGGGTCAGAAGACGTATTCGGCGCTGCCGAAGACTTCCTGCCAGGGGCTCCGGCTCGTGGAGTGACAATCGGACACCGGATCATAAGACCCCGATCTGAACTGCTTTCGGATGCTGTCGACAGTCTTCTACGCGGCATCATCCAGCGGATTGTCGCAGTTGACCGATACGGACCCGTAAGAGGATTTGCGCACACGGAACGTGTGCTTTGGCAGCGCAGCTTTCAGCAGACGGCGGATGTTCTTTCCTGCCAGCACGCCGCTCTGGTCCGACCCCTGCTCCAGATGGGCGTATTCGGGATCGGTGCGCAGACGCTCGATTTCAGCCGCATGGGCCGCCGCAGCCTGATCTTTCCGCGCCTGTTTTTCAGCACGGCATGCTTCGGCATGAGCGTGCAGCTGCGCAATTTCCTCCGGGCCAGCCTTGGGCTCGTCGTGGAAGATGGTCCACTGCACGCCGTGCAGAATGCTCTCGGGCAGCTTCTTGCTGATACTTCCGCAGGCAAAGACGATATCAAAGCTGGCATTGCCCCCCGCGGCAATGAAGCCGCCAGCAAGGCGCCGGATCGTCTCGGGACGCGGCGTGCCATGGACCGCATACACGACGCCCCGGCCTCTGTTGTACAGGATGGTGCTGACGCGGGTGCCCACGGTGACAGTCGGGTGTTCGGACATGCTGATCTCCTTCTCTTCATGTCTCTTTAACTGTCCTCTCCGGGGTCAGGGCCTGGCTGGCGGGGCAAGGGCGACGCGTCAGCGGCGGTCCCGCAGGCGTCAGCCGAGGACACCACCCCTTGCGGCGACAGACAGGCTCTGGCACCCGCCCCTCTCTCCTCTTTCTCTTTCTTTTCTCGGCTTTTTTCCTTGCGCGGGCTGTCCTGCCCTGTGGAACAAGGCAGCGTTTCACTGCACGAAAAAGGGCGGAGCCATGCTGACTCCGCCCTTGAAAATCGTAACCGGTTCGTCCAAGTTCAGAGGTGAGCCGTGAGGGGCTTCGGGAAAAAACACCTCACGGCCCGGTTTACCTTAAGTGATTTACTCGGAGAGGCTCTTCAGTGCGGTTGCCACCGCCTGAAGGGTCTTCTTCGTTTTACGTTTGACGACTGTTGGAAGGTATCCCCACGACTCCCTGTTAAATCAGACGTCACTCGGCGTTCTACGCGTTTCAGGCCAGACCTAAAAACAGGGCCAAAGCGCGATTGACAGAGAGCATGACCGTATCGCTGGCGATCCCGAAGGTTGGACCGATCTTGTCGCGGGAGACAGTGCTGGGCTTGTCGATCATCACCTGAGACGTCTTGCGCAGCCCGTTTCGCTCGTCCGGTGTTACCGACAGGCGAAGCAAGGGCGCGTCTATGAGCGTGCTGGTAACAGGGAGTACGGTCACAGAGGCCGTCGTTTCGAAGCGGTCAGCCTGGACGATTAGCGCGGGACGGGGTTTTCCGAGATCACCCTGGAGAGCAACGGTCACGAAGTCTCCCCGGTTCATGCATCCCATCCGTCGAGATCGCTGGCCGCGCTTTCAACGAAGGACATCAGCGCGGGATCGTGCCGTTCTGCTTCGGCCACGAGACGCGCCTGGCGCTTGCATTCTGCATCAAAGCCAGGTGTGCGCGTATCGGGTACCCAGATCTGGACAGGGCGCAGACCGGCCTTGCGAAGGGTGTCACGGCGCTTTTGGACGCGAATGGCAACAGGGGTCATGGCTTTTTCTCCTCTCGTTACATGTAACAAAAAAATTCCCTGATTTCTACTAAAAAGCGCTCAACGCTCAGGAACGGAATCAAGGCCGAAACCCTTGAAAAATAGTCTGCCATAGGGGCTCTTTCTTCTATCTGCTTACAAAAAATCGGCACTCAGAAGAGCGCCGCCTGATGTCCGGTCTATTCGTGGCCGCATGCGGCCTCAGATCCGAAGGATCTCCAGCCGCCCTCCCATGGCGGCCTGCATGGCCACCAGTTCCTGGGGCACCACAAGGTCCGGTTTTTCTGCCGGCTCATCCTCAGTGACGTGCGGCTCGCCAGCATCTTCTCCGCCCTCCTCGTCCATCCCGTCTTCCAGATCCTCCGGATCAGCGCACTCCAGGCCGTCTTCATCCCCGGCTTCCAGATCGTCTTTCAGGGCGGCCCATTTCGCGCGGCGGGCCTGCCTGTTTCGAACCTCATCGGTCCAGACGCCAGTCGCCTGCGCAAAGCCTGCGGCCTCCGGAACCCAGTGCCCGTCTCCCACGGCGTTCAGCAGGGCGGCCCGCATCTCCTTGCCTGTGTTGAGTGGTGCAAGCCCATGCGCCTGAACCGCTTTGGTGATGCCGGGCTTGCTGTAGGTCTTCAGGAAGTCCTCATCGGCCATGCTCGGCATGTGGGTATCCGCGTCGAACAGACAGCCCAGCAGTTCCGCTGCCATGCCGGAGCCGGAGTGCATGCTGACCTCACAGTTCATGAAGCCTCCGAGGCTTTCCAGCGCATGGCGGCGGATGAGCGCTTCATCACGCACCAGTTCGCCTTCCGGAAACAGCTCTTCCATGGCGGTTTTCACCGCGTTCTCATAAGGCGACCGGCCTGATGAACCGTAAATATGAACGTTATTGGCATTCAGTGCGAGCAGCAGGCCGGCCACCAGATCCCACGGATCCGCGTCTTCACTTTTCGCTTCCAGCGCCTTCTTCAGCGCGAGAGTCCGCACAGAGCCGATCATCTTCAGACCCGTTCCGGAAATGTCCGCGCGCTCCTTCTTTGCGGGTGGCGTCTGCTCCACCACGCGCGGTTCGGAGCGGACGGTTTCTTCACCCGTGTAGCGGAACTTCCGCTCTTCGACTTTCAGGGTACTCCGATTGAGCCAGTAGCCGACAACATCGGTCTCCTGCTCGCCCATCCAGTTCGCAACGAAGTTATAGCCCTGAGGGCGGAGGGGAGACCCATACTCGTCCGTCTCGACCGCGAGCGTTCCTTCGGGGCGGTGCTCGGCAATCCAGTCTTCCTGCGCCGCCCGAAACGCGGTGGCATCCGTGACGTAGCGATTGTCCTCACTGCCCTGCCCGAACAGATCTTCGGTCCAGACGACGCCATGCTTTTGCGCCAGCGCATCGTCAAACCGGGCATCACGCGCATACCAGTCATCCTGACGCAGGTGCCAGGTGAAGTCGCGCCAGTTCACGGTATCATCCGGATCCTCGACGTTAAGGCGATACCCGGCCGGGTCCTCTCCCTCCTCCACGCTCTCGGCAAACATCTCAGCCCAGGCAGCGGCCTGATCCTCCAGCGACGACAGGGCCAGAGTCCGACGCTCTTTCAGGTCGGGGCCGCGGCCAATTTCGATGGCGTGCAGGATTGGCGGATGCAGCTTCGCGAGCAGGGTCAGTCCACGGAGATAGGCAGGCGTGATCATCAGCGCCATGCACAGCTGCTGATCCGTATAGCCAAGCTCTTCGCGCATCCGGGTCACGGCACGCCACTGGTCCGGCTCGGACATGCCTTCGCGGATCATGTTCTCACTGGCCGCCGCCAGGGCTTCGTGCTTGCTCTCTTCGTGCGTCACATGAACCGGAATTTGCGAAAGTCCGGCATAGATTGAGGCCCGCTTCCGGCGATGACCCGCTATGATCATCAGACGCCCGTCTTCCAGCTCCCGCACTTTTGGCGGGTGAATGAGTCCCACCTGCAAAATGTTCATCGCAAAGCGTCGGATACTGTCCTGGCTGCTTTCTGCTTTGCGCGGATTTTCCGGATTGTCGACAAGGGTGTTGGGATCGACAAGGCGCAGTTCGTCCATGATGGGCTCCAGTGATGTCGTAAGGGTGTCGGTGGGGGAGACGTCAGGCGGTCAGGCTGTGCGCGAGGTGGGAGACCACACGCTCGATATGTTCGACCTCAAGCTGCCGCGTTGCCAGCGACAGCGTGGCCGTGCCGTAAGACCCGTCTTCGTCGGTGTCGTAATCAGCCTGCACGCGCCGGATAACGGTTTCGACGCAGTGCCAGACCACAAGGTCAAAGCTGTTCGGAAACAGAGGGGCAATCGTCTGGTCAGGCCCAAGCGCTGCAACGGCCTTCTCAAGGGACAGGTCTTCGAACAGATCCGGACTGTCGTCCGCTGTCACATGAAGCGTTGTCCACCAGCCTTCTTTGGCCTCGTACTCAACTTTGACCGTCTTCACGCCATGCGCTCGCATCGCGTCAAAGATCAGCGTCAGGTTTGCTCTGAGCGCCACTTCGGCCGCGGGTTGTCCTGCCGGGTCTGACACGCCTCTCTCCTTTTTTCTGTCGTGATGATCTCGGCGCGGGCACGGGGCGTGGCTTCGCGCAAGGCCGCGCGTCAGCGCGCCCGGCCTGAGCCTTGCGCGGAGCCGCGACCTGTGGCGGCTCGCTCTCTCATTTCCGCTTGTTTTCCCGCCCCTTCTCTTCTCCCTGAGGCAGGCAAGGCGGTGGCGGTTCAGTCGTAAAAAGGCAGCGTCTCGTCGATCGACCCGTCCCGATCGAAGTGGATGTAGTGGCAGTCCTGCTCTCGCGCCTGAACCATCAGGGCGGCCAGTTCGGGAGACACGTCCTGCGGGACGTCCTCCGCCTCGGTGGGAACATAAATCATCCAGCCATAAGGCCCGCCAAGACAGCTTCGCCCTGCTGTGCCCCCGCTGCTGAGATAAAGCTCGCACGCATCGCGTTCTGCGGCCGGAAGGTGCCCGGTACTGAGATCCAGGTGCCGGCAGACGACGCCTGCGGACGTCGGAAGAACTTCGCTCATGCCCGGGCCTCCGGCCGGACAATGAACGGGGTCAGGCAGGTCGCCCCTGTCCAGCGATGAAAGGCCAGAATCATCTCGCCATACTCGCGCGTCTTCGAAAGTGTCCCGTTCAGACGCCTGCGTCTGACATCCTCGGGTGTCAGCACAGGTAGCGCATGGCGGTCCACGAAGTCGGCCTCGGCCTGAGCGGCATCCGCATACGGGCCATGCCAGTCATTCCGGTTGACCGGATAGGCGTCCACGGTGCGCAGCAGCACCTCACCGCTCGGGTACGTGAAAATTTCCACATTCAGGCCGCACAGGACTTTGGAGACGGTCGTGGTTTGCGGGGACGTCTGATGGTCGCACATGCTCTCTTCCTCTGATCTCTCTTTCAACCTCTCCGCGGATGCAGGGGCTGCCCGGTGCGGCAAGGCCGCGCGCCAGCGCGCCCGGCCTGAGCCTTGCCGCACCGGGCGGGCCATGCCCGCCCCTTTCCCTCTTCTTATGCTGCCGCTTCTTCTTCCTCGCCTTCTCCCCCATTGTCGTTGACGCTCAGGCTCTCCATCGCGGCCAGTGCCTCGGCGGCATCCGCCTCCCGCCGCGCTGTATCCTCGGCCAGATCCGCCTCCAGGCAGGCCATCTCTTCCTCCTTCTCCTCCAGAAGTGCGGCCTCGCGGAACGGCATCCCGTCACGGGCGCGGTAGCCGGGCAGCTTGCGCTCCGTCTCGGCAACCACACGCTGCGCATCCGCAAGCTCGCTATCGAAGCGCAGTAGGGTGTTCTCAATGCGGGCGATGAACCCGAGCGGCGCGGTGTCGTGATCAAAGTCGATCCCGATCATCCGGTCCTCAGCCACGATGGCGATGGTCGCGTCGCATTCCGTCTTACCCATGAAGGTCGAGCTCCAGGTCTCACACACCAGCTCGAACCCGCCGATCTCGCCGAGTTTCCACCGGCCTTTCTGCTCGGCACGTTTGGCGGTGCGCGCCTGACCCATCAGCCACCTGCCGGCATCCTGCCGCTCGGTCAGCACATCCGACTTGCGCACAAGCTGGAACGCCTCCCCCCGTGTCGACTGGCGTTTCGCGATATCCGCCCGGATCTTCGGAATGACGGCTTCGGCCACCCTCTGATCACGCTCGGCCCGCTCGATCGCGCGACGCACGTTGAACTGGTCGTCGTAATGGGCGGCTTTGAGACGACGCAGACGGGCCAGCTCCGCTTCCAGTCCCGCCTTTTTCATCAGGCGTTCGTCGCCCGAGGCCAGGGCCTTCGCCATGGCAAACTGGTTCGCACTCTCGCCGATATCCTCCAGACGGCGGATCGACCGGTCTCCCGACATGGCCAGACACAGGAAGCGCTGCTTGCGCTCCAGAAGCTGCCAGTTCGTGGCATCCACCGAACCTTTCAGGGCATAGGCGTAAATCTGGATCACAGGGTTCTGGTTGCCCTGGCGTTCGATCCGCCCCTCACGCTGGATGATGTCGGCCACCAGCCAGGGCACATCGAGATGGTGCAGGGCAATCAGACGCTGCTGTGCGTTCACGCCCGTCCCCATTGTCGCACTCGAGCCGATCAGGATGCGTTTGCGCCCGGAATTGAGATCCCGGAACAATCCCTGCTTGGCGGCACTTTTCTTGTAGTGCTGCATGAAGGCGATCTGCTCGCGCGGCACGCCCATCCGCATCAGCTCGTCGCGGATCCACAGATAGGCCGAGAAGCCCCGTTTCTCCAGCGCGGCTTCCGTACCCAGATCCGAGAAGATCATCTGCACGGCCCCGGGCAGGTCATACGGCTTGCCAGTGTCGGGATCGGCGTAGCGGTTCTCGCTCGTCGCCTTCCAGATGTCGAAGACCCTCGCGATCATGACGTTCAGCTTGTTGCTGGTGTCATTGTCCTCCGAAGGTCGGACAAAGCGCAGATCAATCGCGGCGTGACGCGCATCGTTGATCACGGACAGGATGATATCCTCACCCTTCTGCGGCTTGCCCTTGCGCTCCTCGATCACCTTGATCCGCGCTTCCAGCTCCTTCTGGTAATCTCGGAAGGCGGGTCCGCTGTCTGCGACGATGATCTGTCGGCTGCCCGTGGCGATTTCAGGCAGTTTCACGTACTGGCGCAGATCGCCCTGCTGCACGACGTCCGCGAAATGCCGGTACATGGCCATCAGATCGGCCACGTTCACGAACTCCGCAAACCGCGTCACAGGCTTGTACAGCCCGCTCGGCTGAAGCTCGAGTTCCGTGCGGGTCTCCCCGAAATTGGCGGCCCAGGCGTCGAACTCGTGCAGGCCGCGCTCGATCAGGGCGTCGATCTGCTGGAAGCGCTGCACATTGTACATCTCGCCCAGGGTGTTCGTAATCGGCGAACCCGAGGCCATGATTAGCTCGCGACCGGGGTTGAGACGGCTGAGATAGCGGGCCTTGACGTACAGGTCCCAGGCCCGCCCGCTGCCATTCGGATCGACGCCCTTGAGGCTGGACTGGTTCGTGCCGAAGCTGAGCTTGCGGAACTGCTGCGCTTCATCCACGAGGATCTGGTCGATCCCGATCTCGCCAAGATGCACCAGATCGTCCTTGCGGCTGGCCAGCCCGTCCAGCTTCGCTTTCATCCCCTCCTTCATGCGCTCGATGCGTTTGCGCGAGATGCGGTCGTCGGCGTCGATCTCGCACAGCAGGCTCTCGTAAGACGCGATCTGCGCCTCGATCATCGCCTGCTCAAACGCGGTTTCGACCGGAATGAACTTGAAGGCATCATGCGTGATGATGATCGCATCCCACTGTCCCGTGGCCGCACGGGCGAGGAAGCGCTGGCGCTTGGCCTTCACGAAGTTCGTCTCATCCGCGACCAGGATTTTCGCGGTCGGATAGAGCATCAGGAACTCGCGGGCCATCTGCGCCAGACAATGTCCCGGCACCACAACCATGGCCTTCGAGATCAGGCCGAGACGGCGCTGCTCCATAATGGCCGCGCACATCGAGAAGGTTTTTCCAGACCCCACCGCGTGGGCCATGTAAGTGTTGCCCGTGGCAATGATGCGCCAGACCACCCGCTTCTGGTGGGCGCGCAGCTGGATCGTGGTGCTGGCCCCGGGCAACTGCAGATGTGAGCCGTCAAAGGCGCGGGGGACGAGGTTGTTGTAGGTGTCGTTATACAGCCGCACCAGACGCTCGGCGCGCTCCGGGTCCTGCCACACCCAGGTCTGGAAGGCCGTCTTGATGGCGGCGAGCTTTTCCTTGGCGGCCTCGGTCTCCTGCGCATTCAGGGTCCGGTGCTCGCCGTTCTCGTCGCGCCAGGTGTCCCAGATCTGTGGGATAGCCTGATTGAGCGCATCCTCGATCAGTTCCCCTGCGGGACGCCGTTCGGTGCCCCAGACGGACGTCGCCTCCGCCTTGCCCCGGAACGGTCCCTTGTCCAGGGTCCAGGACGCCACCTCCTTCGTATGCCAGACCCCGGCTTCGACCCCGATGACCTCGGCAATGAAGCCCTCGATATCGGTGGTCGGGATCCACGGTGCCCCGAGACGGGCCGTAATGTCGCTCGGTCGCAGATCCTCGGGCTGGGCCTCTTCCAGCGCGGCCACGGTCCGGGCAAAGCGGGGATCGGTCTCGGCCGCCTTGCGGGCCTCCGCCAGTTTCGTGCGCACCGCGCCTGACAGCGCCTCATCGGCTGGCACCCACACATCGCGTCCGGGCTGGCTGCGTCCGGCATCGAGATAGATGGCACTGCCCAGCTCGGCGATGACCTCGTCCTCGGACCGCCCCAGCAGTTCGGCAATGCGCGGGATCTCCACGACACCCGTCTCATGCAGGCAGACCGCAAGCGCGTCATGGGCGCTGTGCACCTCCGGCTCCAGCGTTGCCTGGATCACACGCTCGGAGAACAGCGGCCCCTGTGTGCCGACCTGCCGGTCCTCGTCGTACTCCTCAATCGAGCTGACCAGCCAGACGTCCGGATCGTCGTAGAAGGGCTGGAGGTTCGGACGCCGCTGCGTGGTGCTCTCGTCCCCGGTCCTGGGATCAATGCGCGTGCTGGTCAGCGTCAGGTTGATCGGGCCGAACTGTCGCACGAACGTCTGATAGGCGCGCTTGAGGTCGGCCTGGAGCGCGCTGTAGGGCAGGTTCTCCACCTGGGCGCGCAGGACCGCACGGGCGGCATCGCGGACCGGAATCAGGCCTTCGATGATGCGCGCGTGCTTCTGGAAAATACCGTCCTTCTGCTCGCCTTTCTTCACCTTCACCGGCATCGACTGGCCGTCGATGATCTGGTGCAGCGTCCCCTTCTCGATCAGGTAGCTGCCTTCCTTGAGGCTCGCCCCCTCCCCTGCCGTGCCGACATCCGCACGTCGGCTTTCCCGCAGCGCCTCGACGTCGAGCGTCTGCGGCACCGGAAAGCGTGCCAGTCCGGCCAGACGGGAGAGTGCGCTCGGCAGGGCGTCGTCGAGCATCAGCATCGGGTTCGGTGCGCAGGTGTATTCCGGCCCGAACTGCCCGCTCGTCCAGCCGTGCCGACCCAGCACCTGCTGGCCGTTCTCCGCAAAATAGCGGTTGATGCTGAGCGGTCCCTCCCCCTCGTCGGTATCGGACAGGTCCGCAACGTCCAGCCAGGCGGTGTCGCCTGGGGTGTCTCCGATCTCGCGACGGCGCAGGACCAGCACGTCCACGACCACGTCAGTCCCGGCATCATCGCGCATTGCGCCAGCCGGCAAGCGAACCGCCCCGACCAGGTCCGCCGTTTCGAACAGGTGCCGGCGCGCAGTGGCGTCGCGCTTGTCCATCGTCCACCGTGACGTCACGAACAGACTCATGGCACCAGGACGCAGGCGGGAGACAGAGCGTGCGATGAAGTAGTCATGCAGGGACAGGCCAAGCCGTCCCAGTTCGTCCGTGCCGCGCACCGTGCGGTTGCTGAACGGCGGGTTGCCGATGGCGAGGTCGAACTGCTCGGCAATCTTCGCCGTCGTGAAGTCTTCAGACCGCACCCACTGGTTCGGAAACAGCTTGCGGGCGATGCGGGCCGTCAGAGGGTCGTTCTCGATCGCCGTCCAGGCCGTCTTGGGGGCAAGTTTCTCCGGGATCGCGCCCATGAACAGACCCGTGCCACAGCCCGGCTCCAGCGCACGTCCGCCGCGGAACCCCATCTGCGCCACCAGATCCCACAGCGCATGCACGATCAGTTCCGGCGTGTAATGGGCGTACTGCGTGGCCCGCGCCAGTCCGGCCCGCTCCTGCTGGCTCGTCAGCGTCTCAAGCTGAACCCCGATCTCTTCCCAGCCCTGACGGAAGGCTTCGCCCGGACGGGGGAACAGGCTGTTGGCCAGCTCCCCGGCTCCAAATCCCGTAAACTTCGCCAGCAAAGCCTGTTCGGAGGGCGTTGCATTGCGGCCGTCCGTTTCCAGTTCAGTCAGAAGACGGATGGCAGCGAGATTGTCCCGCGCCCGCGCTTTCCAGCCCTGGGACAGGTCACGTGTGCCACACAGGCGGAAGTCGATCTTCGGCGCCACGACCGGGGCTGCAGCGGCTTCTTTCGCGAGGGACGCGGCCTCGTCAAGCGCACGATCTCCGGGCAGGTCGCCCCAGAACAGGGTGTTGCTGCCGCCCCCAAGGGCTGAGGTGTCGAAAAAGCTGAGCTGGGTCTTGCTCATGGGAGAAACTCCGGACAAGCGGCAGCGCCCGGTGCTGCACGGGGGCAGACCGGGGGGCCGGAAAACAAACAGGATGGGTTTGGGCGAAAGGCGCTCAGGCCTTCCGGATCAGGTCACAGTGGACCGAAGCGCAGGGAGATCTGTTCGCGCTCACTGTGGGATAGACGCGACAGGGCCTCACGGTGATAAGGCGATCCCTGACGGGCCTGACGGGCGACCTGCCACCAGGCATTCTGGTCCGAGCAGGTCACGCCGCGCAGCTGGGTGTCGGCGTGCTCGGGGCCGCAGCCTTCGAGAATGGTCCAGCCCTCGCGATGGGCCTGAACCAGACTGAACGGCTGTGTGGGGGTTTGGCGTGTGAGGGCCATGACGGGCATCGTCTGCTGTCTCCTTTCTGACCCTTTCCGGCGAGCGCGGCGTCGTTCTGGGCGGCAAGGGCGACGCGTCAGCGTCGGGACCGCCCGGCCCGCAGCGGCCCGCGAGGACACGGACGGACCCACCCCTTGCGGCACAGGGCGATCCCGTGCTGCCTGCCCTTCTTTCCTTCCTTTTCTTTCTTCTTTTTCTTTTACGGTCCGCGTCTTCTGCGATGTGTGCTCTCACGATCAAAGAAACATGACCGTGTTTCGACGCGGCTCAGGGAACTGTTAATATCTGAGGCAGTAATAGTCGTAACGACTTGCAGTCATGACCTGAAGGAGCCATGTCCAGAGCTCTTCCAGAACCTTGAGGGACATTTATGACCGACCTGACCGAGACCACGGCACACCCTCATGCCGATCTTCTGCCACTCACCGCCGACATTGTGGCGGCCTATCTGTCGCAGAACGACCTGTCGGCAGAGCACCTGCCCGCACTGATCCGCAGCGTGCATGACGCCCTCGCGACGCCGTCCACGCCGGAGCCTGTCGCGGAAGAAGCCCCGACCCCCGCCGTGAACCCGAAGCGCTCCGTGTTTCCGGACTACATCATCTGCCTGGAAGACGGGAAAAAGCTGAAGATGCTCCGCCGTCATCTCAAAACGGCCTACAACATGACCCCGGAGGAGTACCGGGCCCGGTGGGGCCTGCCGAGCGAGTATCCCATGGTAGCACCCACCTATTCCGAGAAGCGCTCGTCCCTTGCCCGCGAGATTGGCCTGGGCTCTACGACCCGCGCCTCTTCACCGCAGGAGCCCTCCCCTGAGGAAGACACCCTTCCTCCGGTAAAGAAGCTTCCCGAGAAACGTCGCGGCCGTCCGGCTCGCGCCTGAGACTAGACCGGCCCTCCCCCGGTGCCGAAGGCTCCGGCCGGGAGGATCCAGTCCTCTGTCAGAACCGTCTGCAACGGACGGTCTGACAGGCAGGCGGCGACCAGGTCGGGCCGCGACCGGGCTTCCTGATAGACCGTCCCTTCGGACGACAGCTGTTCGAGCCCCCTGTCACGTTTGATCGTGCAGCCGAAGTCCTTTTCATATCTGACCAATCTCGCAAACCGGTTCGCATCCATCCATTTCAGGGTGGCGAACTGGTCTGCATTGCCGAAGATGCAGAACGCGCAGGACAGGCGCGAAAAGCCGACCTGATAGGGAAAGGCGGGCATCACGCGCCAGCGCTCGAGGATGGCCCAGACTTCGGCCTCGGACCAGGCGTGCACGGGCCGGAAGTGATCGACATGTCGACGCCGCCGCGTCCCGTTTCTCGTGTCAGTCCGATGGCGTTCGAAGGCCGCATAGCGGGCCCGTGCGGGACTCTCTTCAGCACGCTCGCCTGTGACCATGAGGGTACGTCGGTTCAGGAACCGCTCCTGCCCCCGCAAGGCACGATCGGCCACATCAACCTTGAGGCTCGCCGAACACCAGCGCACGGAAAGGCTGGCCGAGACCTGAGGAAAGCGCAGGCGGGTTCCGTTCTGGCCCAGCCCTCCGGCGACGACGCGCCCCTCCGGGGTCTCGAAGACCACGGGCGCGGTCGGCATATCGTGGCGCAGCATTTCGCGCTCGAAGCCGCCCTCGCGCCAGGAGCGGTACAGCGGCAGGCTGAAATCCCGCGCCAGGGCTGCGACATACGGGCCTGTGGAGGGCCAGTCCATGAAGGACCGCCCTGCCCCATCCACCTCGTGATGCCAGAGCTCGATGCGGTCCACAGCAGCACCGGCTTCCAGCAGAGCGAGCAGACAGGCCGTGCCGTCCTTGCCTCCCGACACGGCGATAATGATGCGGTCATAGGATGCGAGATCCGGGCTCATGATGTCCACCGACTGACCGGGGCGCCTGTCCGCACCGAGCGGCACATTAGAGCGTGGGCGATCGGGCGTTCCCGCAGCAGCAGCGGCTTTTCGTGGCGACCGTCCCAGGTCAGGCCGTCGCACCGTTTGAGCAGCCCCATCTGGACGGCGGCTTCGTCGCGACAGGCGCACACGCGTTCATTGCCACCGGAGCTACGTCGGCAGGGTTCATCCGCAGGAGCGCCACAAGCCGCGCAGGCAATCGTCAGCGCTGGATCGCCCTCTTCCCAGTGCATGTTGCAGCGCCGACAGGTTGTGGGCTCCTGGGTATCCGTCCAGCGCATCGGAGGCCGGCCACGAGGTGTTGGGACATAGGGGAACTGGTAGCGTTGCATGATGCTCGATCCATCTCTGGTTCTTCAAACATCATCGCGACGGTCAGGCAGACGACCGGGGTGCAACAGTGCCGCGCAGCGGCAGGATCGGCGTCACCCGGACCCACGCACAGGCGGCGCAGCCGACGAGCATGGGGAGGACGGACGGCGACCCACCTGTTGCAGCACGGGCGGCTGACAGGCAGCGGCTCTCTCTTTTGGTCCTCCTTTTTCTATTCAGCAATTTCGCATCTCTTTAGTTGACAGCTGTCAACTGGCCTCGTTAAATGCGGTCATGTCACCTCTCTGCGCCTCGTACCGCATCCGGCGTAATATTCCGCACCCAAAAGAAAGCCGACGTGAATGTCCTCTCCAGCTAATATCGACCCAAACCTGGCCAGCGGCGTAGACGAATTACTCTCGCAGCAAGCACGAGCTCTCTCTGAGCGTCTTCAGGCGCACCGGCTCGAACTCTTTCCCCCCAATGCCTCAAAGACACTTCGGTCGTTTCAAATCGGGGAAGTTGCCAAGCTGCTGGGCTTGGCGCCTGGATATTTGCGGAATTTAGCACTTGAGGGGAAGGGCCCGCTTCCTGCCATCGGCAACGGTGGGCGGCGTCACTACACAGCCGAACAGATATCCGACTTGCGTCGTTATCTCGATCAGAACTCACGCAGCCAGAAGCGATATGTTCCTTGCCGTAGCGGAAGCGAGGGCCTGCAAGTTATCTCGGTTGTTAACTTCAAAGGGGGAAGCGGAAAGACCACATCCGCAGCTCACTTAGCACAGGGTCTCGCGTTGGACGGCTTGAGAGTTTTGGCGATTGACCTTGACCCTCAGGCTAGCCTTTCGGCGCTGCATGGCTTTCAGCCAGAGTTCGATGTCCATGCGAATGAAACATTATATGGAGCCATTCGCTATGATGACGAGCGGCGTCCACTGTCGGATCTCGTACGCAATACGAACTTTCCGGGATTAGATATCGTACCAGGAAACATTGAGCTCATGGAGTTCGAGTATGAGACGCCTCGGCTGTTGGCGTCTTCTGACCAAGCTGGCGCAATCTTTTTCTCACGTGTCGACGAAGCCCTCCAGGACGTCGAGGAGAACTACGACGTAATAGTCATCGATTGCCCGCCTCAGCTTGGCTATCTCACCATGTCTGCTGTGTGCGCAGCGACAGGGCTTCTCGTAACTGTGCACCCTCAAATGCTAGACGTAATGTCGATGTGTCAGTTTCTGCTCATGATGGGCGACGTAATGACACATCTGCGCGACGCTGGTGCAAACGTGTCTTATGACTGGGTCCGGTATCTTCTTACGCGTTACGAACCTTCTGACGGCCCCCAAACGCAGATGTCGGGATTCATGCGGACGGTGTTCGGGGATCACGTTCTCACCAATCCGATGTTGAAAAGCACTGCTGTCTCTGACGCAGCAATCACCAAGCAGACGCTGTTCGAGATCGAGCGTAAGCAATTTACCGGCTCAACCTACGACCGTGCGCTCGAATCTGTAAACGCAGTTAACGGCGAGATTAGGGACCTGATTTTTGGGGCGTGGGGTCGCAAAAGCTGACCTCAATGGCAGGGGGACGCCAAAGTTGACAGCTGTCAACTAATGGCTGGTCGCGTCAAAAGTTGGCAGCTGTCAACCAAAATGCACACCAATTCGGATTTCGCAGAACTTCTGCACGAAAATGCAAATAGGGAACGAGAACAATGGCAAGAAAGCATAATTTGGGTAGTCTGGTCTCCGCGCAATCGTCGGCTCCGAGCAAAACGCAAGCGCCCTCACCGACATCGCTATCAGGGTCCTATCGCAGTAGCGGAGCACTTGGGTCAGTAGCGAAGAGCCTTGGGTCTCTTCGACAAAAGGCAGACGAAGCCGCTGAGCTAGAAATTCTCCTAAAGACAGGAGCGACCATCATTGAGCTCTCGCCAGACCTCGTCGAGACGTCCTTTGTCTCAGATCGTATGCCTGGCAATGAGGAGGCATACCTTCAGCTACGAGAGGCGATTAAGAACACAGGACAGCTCTCTCCAATTCTGGTCCGCCCGCACCCCACTAAAGCAGGTCATTATCAAACCGCTTATGGCCACCGTCGTCTACGCGCTTGCCGTGAGTTGGGCTTGAGTGTAAAAGCCGCAGTGAAGGAGTTATCGGACCACGACCTCATTATCGCTCAGGGGCAGGAAAATAGCGCGAGGGCAGATCTCTCCTTCATTGAGAGAGCGACATTTGCCCACAGCCTCCTTAAACGAGGATATGAACGCTCTACAATTATGACTGCCCTCAGCACCGACAAAACAACGCTGTCGCGTATGCTTTCGGTGTCCGAAGCTATTCCGCATATCTTAATTGAGTGGCTTGGACCTTGTCCGACTATTGGCCGCCCACGCTGGCAAGAGCTGGCCGAAAGTCTCAAGGCGTCGCCAAACCAGACATCGTGGGAAACGTTTATCGGGGCTTCCGGAAAAACGGAGGATGTTGATAAATTTGCCGAGCTACTTGATCAGGTTCAGGATCGAGCAAGGCAAGCGCGCCAGTTGGAAAAGCAGTGCACCAAGCCGGTGAATAAAGCTGCTCCAGCGGCGAGTTGGGTGTCGACCGACAAAGTCCTCACGATCGATCTGGAGGCAAAAAAGCGGGCCACAAATCTTGTCTTCAAGTCGGCTGATGCGTCAGAGTTTGCAAGCTTTGTTATGACTGCAGTTCCTGATCTTTATGAGCGGTTTAAAGCACAGACGACCGAAAAGGATAAAGCCAAGAACTAGGAGGAAACGGGAGGCGGGGAGGGCGATAATACGAGCCCTCGCTCGGTCACAGCGACTTTTGCAGAACGATAAGCGGCGAGGGCAAGCCCCAAAGGCTCCTTGAACTCAGCCTTAAATGATTTGAGAGTCTTAAATTCGGTGCCGAACTGCTTCCACAGCGAGCCCCAGCCTACGGGGGTATCCCCTTGCAGGGCATGTAATCGGAAAGCTAACCACAGATACGCATCAATAGCTCGTGGCGAGTTCTGTATGTCACGAATGGCCGCGCGGTCGATAAGAATGGGATGCCTTCGCAGCTCCCGATAGAAGGCCTCCGACAACACGACTGTTTCAATCATGCGAGTATTTCTTTTCGTTCTAGGGTCTACCTCCCCAACGTAACGAAACGACTCAACGAGACGTTCATTGACGACAACGCCTTCGCGGTCGTTTCCAAATTTAAAGTCAACGGTGCAGGTCGCCAGCCTTTCAATTTGCTCGACCAGTTTTTTGCTAATAGGACCTCCGCGACTAAGCCCCATCCTTTTGAGTAAAGACGCAGGAGATTTTGCTAGCGAGATTTCCCGTGACCCCGTTTCAAGAGCCTCGGACTGCCAGTCGATCAAGAGCAATCTAGCGATTGTCCCGCACGGAACTGACAGTTTTTCAGTTGAATCGTCATCTCGCAGTCGAACACCTGGCCGGACTAGCAACTGAGCAAAGTCCGTTTTTATTAGCCAGTCTTCACCTGGTTTTCGTTCTCGGTGGGGAAGTCCGGCAAGACACCATGCGCTATAACTATAGCCTATTGAACTGCCACCCTCGATTTCGCGAACCAAAGATGACGCGGCAGCATCGACAATCTTACGCCCAGATCTGCCTGCAACGACGTCAAGTATCGGGTCAGTCAAAGCTGACGCTTCGCTATCTTTTTCTAGCGAATGGCTCTGAGCGATTTTGATAGCATCTTGAGGGCCATGTGCTTCCACCAGCTCGTGAATTGATCTGAACAGATCGTGCTGCGACTTAGCGTTAGAGTGCATAATGCGATTTCCAGCAGATCCTCAATAAGCTCAGAAACACACATCATCAGGGCCTTGTCGATGTGTTCGTTGCTTTCCCTCCTAGATGTGTTCGGTGCCTACCTGCGTCACGTAGCGTGGTTGTGTTTCTTGCCGACTTAACAATAGAAAAATTATATTGTTATTATATTGTTTCGTCGGCAGAGAACACGTTGATAACTCCGTAACCCACTGAAAAAACGTCTTGTTTTTTTTCCTTAAATTAGCGTCGTAGGCAGAAAACACTTCACCGATCTTGGCTTTTAACGCGAACCGTCTGAAAAAACCCGTGCCGGTAGGCAACGAACACAGGGAAAACCCTGACGCCAGCGGAAAGCATCAAACACAACTTTTGGCGGTTTTTCATGGTCGGGAACGAACACATCGACAGCGGCGCACGATTCGATGGTAGGCAGTGAACACAACTAACGGTGTGAAACAGATAGCCGCCTTCAGGTAGCCTGACGTCAAAACCGACTTCGTCCTGGATGCTTGGTCATGGCGTCCTCTACCTCGATATATTTCTCCACCACGCCGAAGGTCTGGTGGCGCGAGAAACGCTTGAGCGAGACAAGATCCGTGCCGTCACGAGCTCCTGTGGTGATCGCTCCGCGTCGCAGGCTGTGCCCGCTGAAATCGCCTGTCAGTCCCGCATCGAGGCAGCGCTTCTGAATGATGCGGGCCACAGACCGGTCAGACAGCGCCTCTGAACCCATGGCGGGCAGGGCAGGGGGCTGACCGGCCTCGGCAGCAGGCGGGAGCCACACGCGCCGGAAAACCGGTCCCTTGGCCTCGGCCAGTTTCGCCTTCCGAAGCCATGCTTCATAGGCCCGGACCGGACACAGGGCAGTAATCCCCCTCGGGATCGCCACCTCGACACCCTGACCGGTACGATCGCCCTTTGAGCGGTCCAGCCGGATCCGCATTCCGTCATCATCGAGCGCCACGTTCTCCAGGCACAGTGCCGCCACTTCGGACCGTCGGAGGGCGCCGGCAAAGCCGAGCAGAAGAATGGCCTTGTCCCGAACGCCCACCAGCTCATCCGTATCGATCTGCTCGATGACCTCGCTCAGCAGATCCCAGGTCAGCCCCTTGACCTGACGGGACGCGCTTTCCGTTGACGTCCTGCGGATGCCCGCAACCGTTTCGGACACAAGGGCATGGGAGGTCGGGACGGGAACCTGGGCAACATGGTGCAGATAGCGCAGTGCGGCACGGTGCAGATCCACCGTCGCGGGTCGCTTCTTCTGCAGCGCAAGATCAGCCAGGTAGGCGGCAACATCCTCGCTGCGGGCGGGCAGGGCAGGGAGCCCATGTCCTGCCGCCCATGCGCACCAGGAGCGCACGGCCGAGCGATAGGTCCGGCGTGTGTTCATTGCCTTCGCCGCCCGGGAATAGGTTTTCGAGGCACGCTCCGCCGTGACCAGCGTTCCATCATAGTCGGGCAGCGCCTCGTCGGTCAGGGCATCGAACCACAGCAGAACCGCCGCAGACTGTTGACCTAAAGGAGAGGCCAGAGGGGCCAGCGTAACTGCCTGCGATCCTGCCTTGCGCCGCTTGGTCGCCTTTGGCTTGAACCAGGCGACGAAGATGGGATCGGGTTCGAGGTCCAGAGCGATCGCCAGGTCGTGCCCGGAGGGCAGGGTGGTTACATGGGCACTGGCAATCGCCAGAGCGTCTTCAGCCGTTTCCACATTGGTGGCCAGGACCGTGTCCTCGGCAAATTCGTTATGCCGGTATTCGATGCCGCGAATGACCAGAGACAGGCGAGGGGAGAAGCGACCGGTCGACAGGAGTGCAACAGAGTTTTCCAGACTGCCGGCAGGAAGCTGCTGTCGGGTCTTCTGGTCCAGCCGGTCCATGAGGGCCTCACGGGCAGCCTTTGCCGAGCCTGCGATGTGAAGATGGCTGAGCATGAACGCCTCCGCGAAACCAGAACCTGGCTTCTGATAGCATGAAGCCAGGGTAGGGCAGAGAGGAGAACAAACACTGTCCAACGCAGGCCCGAAATGTGTTAACGAAGACTGAATGCCGATCCGACCGGAACTGAAGCCGCTTTACCCCCCCAACTGGCCTGAACTGAGCCGGCAGGTGAGGTTCGAGCGGGCAGGGGGTGTCTGTCAGCGCTGTGGTCGACCGCATGGACATCACCTTCAGGTGCTACCGGGTGGCCGATGGAAGCATCCGGAGACGGGGCATTGGTTCAATGGTCGGGGCAGGCGGGTCTCACCTCCGGACCTGATCGAGCTTCTGCAGGTGCGTCAGACGAAAGTGTCTCTGGCGGCGGCTCATCTGAATCATGATCCCACCAGCAACCGGCTGCGCAATCTGCGCGCGCTCTGTCAGCGCTGCCATCTGCTGCACGACCGGATGTATCATCTGGCTCAACGACGCCTGACCTTGCGTCGGCGCCTGGCACTCGGAGATCTCTTCGAAGGTCTGTATCGGGCCGGGATCACACGCCTGGGGCTATAGAAACCCTGATCGGCGTATGATCCGGCGTTCTAAGCGTCAGATCAGGCCGCGGCCTCGAACGTGACGTCTGCGCTCGCGAGGCGAGGGTAGCGGCGCATCACACCTTCCGGACTTTCTGCATGCACCAGGATCGTGTCGTGTCCTTCCTTGAGGAACGTCTCCAGAGACGCGTCGTCGCGAACACAGTGAACGAAACCCTGGTCTTCGGCACGGGCGAGGGCGCGGCTGTCACCATAAAGAACTCTGGTCATGTCTGCTTCTCCAGTCTGAGACCTTGATGATGCAGCGGAGGAAGGCCGATGCCGGGCAACCGTATCGCGGGTGGTTGTGAGTGCAGTCAGAACGAGCAACATGAGGCAAATTCCTGAAACAAAATAAATCAACCGATGAAATTAAAAATGTTTTCCGAACACAAAATAAACTTATCGATGACCCTAGATTATCTATAATTGATAAGGTTACTATTTGCTTCCTCTGTAAGCCTAATCTTACGTCAATTCGCGTATTGAGTTTTCTTATATTTATAGATACATGATAGGAATTATAGATAAAATGGGTGGTATAAATAAGATGGCATCTACAGTACTAACCGGTGAAAAATTAGCTCGCGCCGTGGTACAAGACTTCGCGAGTTTTTTTTGCAATGGAAAAGAAATAAATATTCCTATCGTTATTGGTAAAGTAGATTACGCCTCTACAAGAGGATCCTCGAAAAACTCGTCTATAATTATATCCAAGGAAATGGCTGAAGAGGTAATAGATAATCCTAAAGACCTGTTTTTTCATCTACTCATTCTTGGTCATGAAATATGCCATGCAGTACTGCTGCATAACAGCGGAAATCATCAAGAAAATAACGAATTTCGTGCTTTGGAGATGTGGGCGGACTTCTATGGCACGAAAATTGCATTATGTTTGATTACATATGGTAAAAATCTAAAAAGCATATTTTTTGACTTTTTTACTGCGCCTGATTTTTTAGTGGTCGTCGAGGCAATGGGGGAAGCAGTCGGTCTTCTTATCAAATACGTCTACCGCGAGAATGATCATTATCCACATCCAATTGTACGAGTTGGTAGCGTGATGAATGGTACTATCTCCTTCTTTTGGAAGGAGTTAAAGAACCAGCATCCTATTTGGCCTTACAGCATTATTCGAAGAATGATGGCGTCACCAGAGGCTTACGAGCTTCGAATCTTATACGATCAGCGTCTCACAGAAGGCTTTGAACTGAACGGACCAGTCCGCCAGTGGCACATCAACATTCAAGGTAAGAACGAAGAGATCGTGCCTGGATTGAGGTTACCAATTAGGAAACACCTCTACTCTTCGTTTATACAAACACAAGAGGAGTGGGAGGCACGTGTTAAGCTTCGCGAAAAAGAGTTGATCGCAATGGGATTGTTGGAAGAAATGCCCTCCGGAGAGTTGACGACTGGTAGCTTCCCTCCTGATGAAGATTCAGAACCTTCATAAGCTGACCTCACCAAGAGATAGTCGGGCTGCGTTTTAGGTCTCATATACCTTAATCGGGATCTGGGTACCTTTCGCAATTCGGGGTTTGTAAGGCTATTCTCGGAATACTAGCCGGTGAATAGTCTTACTCTTCCGATTAGCGAAAGCTCAGCAAACTTTCTCGTTTACAGCCAGCTAAGCTAAGTCCATTTCGGATGAGAACTCGCATGAAGTCCATCACCATCGCTGCGAAATGACCCGAGTTTATGATTTAATGCAAAAAAAAACCTATGTCCGATAATAAGAAAAAATGGACATAGATTTTATGGCGGAAAACTGCAGATCTTTGGTATTTTTGAGGTTTTTGGACTGCTGTTTGTCTAAATGCCCATCACGCCCTTAATTTCTCCAAACTATACGTCATTGACGCATCCGCCAATGACGTATAGTTCATTGTGAATGTCCAAGCTGCAGACCGTTGTCGAACTGCCTGAATTCATAAAGCGGGCAAAAGCCCTGATGTCAGACGACGATCGTATGGCTCTGATTAACATGCTCGCTGCAATGCCAGATGCTGGCATTGCTTTAGGTGGCGGTCTGCGAAAGGTCCGCTTTTCCCGCGAGGGTGGTGGGAAGAGGGGAGGGTACAGAACTCTCTACGTTTTTGGCGGAAGACAGATGCCTCTGTTTCTCCTGACTGTTTTTGCCAAAAACGAGAAAGACAAGCTGACGCGATCTGAACAGGCCGCCCTGATAGAGTTGAGCAAGACGCTTGTTGCGAAATACGGAGAACCATCATGAGCGCTTATGACAGCATTCTGCAGGGACTGAACGAGGCTCTCGCCTATGCGGAAGCTCCGGCCGAGGACAGCGTGACCCACCAGGTGCGTGTTCCGTCGGTTGACGTGGCGGCCATCAGAACGCGGACCGGGCTTTCTCAGGCACAGTTTGCCAGAAGCATCGGGGTCGCCAAGGGGACCCTTCTGAACTGGGAACATGGCCGTCGTCAGCCAACCGGACCAGCCCAGGTTTTGCTGGCGATGTTGGATAAGCGGCCGTCCTTGGTGAGTGAGCTGCTCTCTGCGGCTCGCTGAGAAGACAGAGGTCCCGATACGCTCATTCAAATGATCAATATGGGGGGGAGACCGGACGGTCAGGTGTGGGATCAGCCGAGAATATATATCAACGATATATTGTGACATATAGAATATTTTCTAAGTTTCCTGCAGGTTGTAGCACTTTCTAAAATCCAACTTAATAATGAGAGAATAATATGAATGATATCGTTTTTAATCCTAAGGTAATATCGATCATCCGTGATGAATTTATTAAAATGGAGCCTCATTTCTCAGATATGCGACGCGCCGCTCAATCTTGGGGGGAGCATCCAGACTGGCCTTGGAATGGCTTCGTGCTTTCTTATGCAACATTAGGTGGCTCGCTTAATTGGGAAAAGCGTGTTGGTCCACAATACGACGAGTTATATGGTTGGAGTGTTCTGAATAGGCTAACCCTTGATGAGCGAAGAAAACGGTTAAAAAAAATTCCCAATCCTCGTTTTGCTGAGCGTGTTTCAGAGTGGATTTTCAGTAGCTACGAAAGGATCGCTAGAGAAGGTGGTCCGACGGCTGTGCGGGCGTCATATCTATCTCAAACGACCGCCAAAGCACGTATTGCCTATGTACAATCTTACCCGGGCTTTGGGGCGAAATATGGCCGAAATATTCCAATGGACTGTTACGATGAATTGGTAAGAGATCACTTTGCACTAGATCATAGATTGAAGACACTTCTCTCCGTCTGTGGATTCCCAAGCGTCTCCTATCGGCGGGGAGAAAACATTTTAAGATTTTTAGCATCGGTTCTCAATATTGATGCGTGGACACTCGATCGGTTACTCTATAGCCGCTTCGAAGTGATAAAAACAAAAATAGAATCTTAACTATAATGATCTAAAATCTCTTTTTTATAAATATTTAATTATTTAAGCATGTTGAGTGCGTCGGCTTTGAGAAGAGCCAATTGAGGTGTTCAACGTCCGGAACGTAGGCGAACGCCGCCTGTCTACTTTGTTCTGGAATCATCCATTATGCCAGCCTACCTCAAACATCTCATAGAGGCACTTTAGTTTCAAAAATTGTCGTTGCTTCTGCTGGCAATCTAGAGATTAGGTCAGCAGCAATGATCGGCACGCGTGCCGCGTCGATATGCTCGCTGGCGTAACAACGCGCCAGCAATTCGTCTCCTAAATAGGCGTCATACTTTGCTCTCTTCATATCGGGCACTCGTCGGGCTAGAACTTCCGCATTAGGCGCAGGCCTTTCGGCGAGAGTTTTCAGGGCGGCAATCAGTTTACCTCCGTCTTTAGCCGGAATTGTGACCGCGATACCCTCCGAATTGGCCTTTACGCCATGAGCGGCGAGAGCAAGCACCAAGGCCAGTTGCGCCCGATTGCCGACCCAGGGGAAAAGCAGGAGTTCGTCCTCATGCCGATGCAAACCTGCATGCCGCAACCCAAGATGGTCGAATGTCTCTCTGGCTTCAGTAAGACATTCAAGAGCTACCCTGTCGAGAAAGCGAGGAATGGCGATGCCCTCGTAAACACGACGCATTTCTGCCACGACTTCATCGGCTGGAGGTAAGCCTTCCCCACCAAAGCTGGGCGGCACGCCACCATACGCTCGTGTGACCAGAATTTCCTGGCGTTGATCGTCGATCTCCATCACCCGCCACCGACGTCCGGCGAAAATAATGAGTTGTTCCGGCATCACCGGGTTATCGACCGGCAGCGTGCCAAGGTTCCGGCCGCGATCTGTGATAACCTTGAATTCGTCTGGCGTCATGAATACGGCGTAAAACCCACGATCATTGATGACCCGTTCGCCTTCTTCGCCTGGCAAAAGCGTTCCGTCTGGTGCCTGCTCAATAAGCTGGACCTCTGGATGCTTCATGCGCCGCAGCACATCAATGTAAAGGGCCTGATCAATTTCAGGAAATACCCGACTCTCGATCAAGCGGTTCCAGCCCTGTTTGACTGTCAGTCCGCCATGTTGAGCGGTTAGTGCCAGAATTTGCTGTATCAGTGTGGAAAGATGCAGACACCCAATCTGAGGCGGTTCATTCCAGCGCCTCAGCATCAGATTGAGCATGGCTATGGTCTGCACCGTGCGCGGTCGCATGGCATCAATGGGATGGATGCGTTCGTCGATCGCCATCTCGGTAGTGTAGACCCGCATTACCGAGGACTGTCCCGCACGCCGACCGGAACGCCCCAGTCGCTGGCGCATACCTGAAACAGTGTGTCCAGGCCCAATCTGGCTCACAGCATCAATGTGGCCAACATCGATGCCCAGTTCGAGGGTCGTGGTTGCAACAATGGAACCTGGTCGATCATCCTCTTTCAACCTTCGTTCGGCTTCCTCACGGTGCTCACGCGATAAACTACCGTGATGAGCGAAAAATTCCTCCGGCACGCCCAATGTTTCACAAAGACCACGCAGTCTTGCAGTGTACAGTTCAACATTCCGGCGCGAGCCGGCAAAAATCAGACTCCGATGCCCTCGGAGCGTGTCGAAGATGTGTGTCGCGATCTCTATTTCTACTGTGCTCTCGGTAGCTTCGCCCTTGTCTGAATTCTCCTCACGTTGCTTCAGACGTGGCTGTATATAGCCGCGGACCTGAAGTTTCAGAGGTTGGCTACCCATTTTAGATTCCAGTATCTCCACGCCATCCGGATTCAGTGGCCGTAGAAAAGCAGCTGAGGTCCTCATGTCGGCCAAGGTGGCCGAAAGGCCCACTCGAACGACAGGATGCCCTGCGGCGATCTCGATACGATTGAGCAGAGATTGAAGCTGGCGTCCGCGCTCTGCATCCATAAAAGCATGCATCTCGTCGATCACCATGTAACTTAGCGCACCGAACAGACGCTTTGCTTCATTTCCTCGTCGGACAAGGATGGCTTCCAGACTCTCTGGAGTGGTCAGAAGTATCCCTTGGGGCCGCTTACGTGCTCTTTCCTTGACGCTGCTGGCCACATCCCCGTGCCACTTCCAGACAGGAATCTCCACTTCTTCGCAAAGTATCTCCATGCGACCGAACTGATCATTGATAAGTGCACGCAAAGGGCTGATGTAAATGGCCTCAAACCCGGCACCGGGCTTGCGTTCATCTGTAGCCAGTCGCGAAACAATCGGCAGGAAGGCTGCCTCGGTTTTTCCGCTTGCTGTTCCGGCCGTGATAATGAGATCTCGCTGTCCTTCCAGCAGAACCGGAATGGATCGTTCCTGGATATCCCGAAGCTCCGTCCAGCCCTGACGCCATATCCAGCGCCGGACTTTCTCCTGCAGCATATCGAAAGACGTCGATGCGCCGTCATTTGAGGCTTGCCCGAACGGGTCGGACGGCGCGTCGTTCAAAGCCTGAAGTCCGCCAGATCATCGTCGGGCGAGGTCTGAGTGGAGCCGGTCGTTGAGGGACCGGTCGCACTAGGCGTATCTTTATTGTCGTTATCGACAATATCTCCGCCCGCCAAGGGCGCATCCGGCGCGACCTCAGACTGGTCCACCAGTTCCTGCCACTGAGCCTGCGGGTTCTGTTCCAGGATCGCGAGCAGATCCAGAAAGGCCTTGATAGTGTTACGGGGCGTCCGGAAATAAGCCTCACCAATCTTCTGGTTGCAGTGAGTCATAAAGGCCTTGAAAACCTCATCCGGCACCAGGTAACGACTTTGGTCACCATAAGCGAAGACATGCCGCAATTTACCAAGCAGAATGTAGAGGTCTTCGGGGGTCAGGCTCTGAAGCCGAATGACCGGGCCGGAAAGATCGACCAGACCATTGCGGGCAAAGCTGTTTTCAGCCAAGCGGGACCGCAACGCTTCGTATGAATAGAGGCCCCGGCGGCTGTCCATCAGGAATTCGGGCGTACCACCGAAGTAGACGCCGAGAGATTCAGCCGAGCCCTGGAGCACATCATTCACGATACGGAGAATCTGCTCGTAGTTGGCGTTGCGTGATTGGGCGCTGACCAGCTTGAAAAGGTTTACGCATTCATCGAGCATGACCAGAAAGCCCGAATAGCCTGCCAGGGTCACAAAGCGACTCATAACCTTCAGGTAGTCGTAAACCGAGGCATCGTCGATGATGGAACGTACGCCAAGCGCCTCCCGAGCCTCAGTTTTGAGCGCGTACTCACCACGGAGCCAGCGAAGTGCCGCCGCCTTTCCGCTCTCGCTGCCTTCTTCGAAAGCTCGCCAGTAGCATTCGATGACGGTAGCAAAGTCATAGCCGGAAACGAGTTCCTGAATGGGGAGCAGCCGTTCCTGGATGATGTCTCCGATCTTGCGACCTGACGCCTTGGCTGAAGCCTGCGCCTCCATGATGAAACGTTCGACTACGCTTGCCAGAGCCCCCCCATCCTGCTTGGTGCGGGTGGCCATGTTACGCATGAGTTCTGCATAAAGGCTGCGGGCCTGGCCCCCGCTGGCCTGCAAGCGACGATCGGGGGATAAATCTGCGTGAGCCACCACCAGCTTGCTTTGCATGGCAATAGAGCGGGCCAGGTTAAGGAAGAAAGTTTTGCCTGCTCCATAGTCACCAATAATGAATCGAACCGCAGAACCTCCGTCCGCGATGCGTTTAACGTCCTGCACCACCTGATTGACTTCGCCTGCGCGACCGACCTGAACTAACTGGATGCCTGACCGTGGCACGACACCTGCGCGAAGCGCCTGAATGACGCCATCACGGTCCTTGGGCTTGATTTTCTCCGCAGTGCGCGTGCCGTCTGAAGCTGCGATACTGAGGTTGGTCATGATGATGCTCCCGGCGCGTCAGCAAGGAGCGCCATATTGATGATCAAAGGGTCACCGTCCACGATAAGTTCCTCATCGAACGTATCATAGGCCCATTCGTTGATGGCTTCGAGCGCGCCATCCGGCATCAACCCGAGTTCGCGTGCCTTGGCCTTAAACCCGGAGCGTGTCCATTCCGGTTGGTTGACCAGGGCCTCAAGCAGGCGGGCCTGCTCAGGGCCAAGTCCGACGAACTTCGTTTCCTGCTCCAAAGTGGGAGAAACGGCTCCCGAAATCGGAGTTTCAGAGGCTTCATCCTCATAGATTGGCGCGAGAATTGCATCGACTTCCTTAGTCTCTCGCAGGATGACGTCGACCTTGCTCATGTCAATGACGATACCATCCTGGGACTTCGCTTTCGAGGGAGGTGCTGGAATTCGGTGACCACGTCTCCGCGATTTACCATCCTCGACCACGATCGGCTCCGCAGCGCAGGATGCCGTAGCAGCAGTACTCTGGTGCAAGAAAGTGTAGAGTTCCTGTCGGCCGAGACCAAGGGCTTCGTAAAGCCGCTCCAAAGCCACCATCATGCCTTGATCTGTCTCGCCTATCGTTACGGCGACAGAAGCTGCCAGCGAAGCAATAGCGGTTCGTTGCTCGGGTTCTATACTCTCTACGATGGTTTTGAGGCGGCCAAGCGTTGGCAATCGTTCCGGAAGCAGCTGCAGACGGGCTGTCAGTCGTTTCGTTTCATGCGGGGTGAGCCGCAGGCGTGTGGTAAGATCTTCGACCAGCTTTGAGCTTAAAGTCAGAGCTTTGGCTGCCGGGCCGATGGCGGTCATGATCAGGGCGGCTGTACAGAAATCAGCACCGACCGGTGTTAGCTGGCCTTGAGTATCGCCAATGCGGAATAGAATTATATTCTCACCTGGTCTGGTCCCACCGTAGGTTGGATCCGGCTCCATGCCGTAACCTACTCGTGCCAGCATGGCGGACATGTCACAAGCTTGCCGAAGACCCGAGGCTGCTTTGCCAGAACCAAAGCACCGCAGACCGAGCTCTTCAAGTGGCACATCGGCAAGAGGTTGAGGCAAATCATCCAGCCAAGCTCTGAAAGAACGAACAGTTTCTCTTTCTCCGAGTTCCACAGGCAGCATTAAGGCAGCGGCCATGGTGTCGGCACGTTCACGCTCTTTGCCGACGACCTTGGCAAATGCAGTCAGATCCTCACGAGCCCCTTCGCAGAGCTTGATCATTTTGGTCCACGTCAATTGCGCTGGATCAGGGAAGCGATCGAAGCCATCAAACTTTATTGAAGCATGAAGATACTGACTCGCCGACCGGTAACTCAGATCAAGTTGGCTCTCTTTTTTATCTCTGATTCGGAAACCTTTTGGAAATTTCTGAGTAAAACGATGTCGCATGAGTTCAATGAACTCCGGACGCGCTCGTGTCGTCGCAATGCGCGGCCATAAGCCGGTTAAGTGAGGAGGCAACGATAGAATACCTGCTATGGCGAGGTCGACATCAAGCGGCATACCTCTCAATACATGTAGACCTAATTTAACCTGAAGCAATGGAGACATATGATCTCCCAGAGCTGCGAGATCTGGCTTCCATGCCTCCACTCTCGGTATATCCGTCACAGCATGCTTCATTTTGATGAAATTGAGTAGCTCAGTGCTGTAATTTACAAAAGAACCGTTGTTTCCGAATAGGCTTCGCAGGCGTTCTACTTCGGCTACCAATAACGCCTCTTCGTCAATCGGAGGGCTATCGGCGACCAAGCGACGTTCAAGCCCATAGAAGTAAAGAAAGGGATAGCCCATTGGGTAGCTCGTGTCGGATTTTCCGCTTGCCAGCCAATGCAGATAAGTCAATCGCTGATTGAGGGTGAGATCAGTGTAAGAGGGCCAATAGCCCAGATCCAGGTTCGTTTGTGGCGCTCCGGACGCGACCTTGAGTGATGGTCTGATAAGACAAGGCGCTGGAGTGTCGGTATTCCAGCCTCCGTCAGGCGCTGCCGTCAAAAAGTTGCCGACATAGACCATGCCATCAGCGATTTCGAAGCCATGGACCGTGACTTTTTCCCCGGGAAGCACCCACCGAGCATCGTCCTTCTTGTGGCTCCGTGATTGTCCATACCGTTCTAACTTCTCCTCATCATTGGGAAGTACATGTTGGGTATGAAAGGAGAGTTCGTATGTAGATGATGAGGCGATAGTCTCTTTCCTGAGCGCTTCATTAGTCGTGTCCGGAACTTTGGATCCACTGAAAATACGCTTTAGCCAAGAAAACATGTTCTACTCACGGAATGCTCGCCATTTTTTCAAATAGTAGACACCATTCTTACCCTGCAGCAACTATCTCGTGCGGCAAATGGAAATCAGAATAGATCACGGCTATTCTGTTCACACCATCAGGAACATCGGATTCTTTCAATAGAATACTGATCCATTTGTCCGTCTTCCGAAAGGAATGTGGCGTGTTCAGCTTGCGCCTGCGCCATAAGGAGATGGTCAAACGGATCACGATGATGCAGAGGCAAAGACATCAGGATCTGTAGGTGCTCGGTCTGTATTTGTAATAGAGAGAAACCTTCCTCAGGAATGGCTGCCAGAATATCATTCATATCCGCATCCAGTTTTCCGATACGGATTTTGATCGCAATCTCCCATAAGGACACAGTACTCACCAGAATATCGTGGGCCGGATCTGCGATGATCTCCCGTGCAGTCTCACCCAGCCGGCCGGAGTCCGAAAGCCACCAGAGCAGAGCATGCGTATCGAGCAGAACCTTCACAGGTCGCGTTCCATACTTTCAAGAACGTCGAGAGGTGTCTGATCAAAATCTTCGCTCATTCTGATCCGCCCACGAAGAGCTCCAGGCTGACGACGTGGTCGATAGGAAGGAGCGGGCGGCCGTAGTTCAGCGACAACCTGGTCGTGAGACGTCACGAGGATCGTGCTGCCTTGTCTGACCTGACGCAGATAAGCCGTCAGATTTCCCCGGAACTCTCGAACCCCGATTTTTTGTGGGGATGGTGCGTTATCTGAAAGATGCTCGCTCATGGTCTCCTCCTTGTGTGTCATCATAGCATGTACACACAAGGAGGAGGTAGAGAATTCCCGAGACATATTCGATTTCAGAGATCCGTAACTTCAGACAGTGACAGAGCGTCCTCGACATCGACCCCAAGGTATCGAACCGTACTATCCAGCTTTGTATGACCCAGCAGAATCTGAACGGCCCGGATATTGCCGGTTCGTTTATAAATCATGGCAACTTTTGTTCGACGAAGTGAATGAGTTCCGTATTCATCGGGGATCAGTCCTACCGCCTGAACCCATTGATCGAGAAGCCGGGCGTATTGCCTTGTGCTCAGGTGAGCTTTGGCGCTTAGGCGACTTGGAAAAACATACTCATTCAGGCCACCACCGCGATGTTCCAGCCACGCCCGCACGCTTTCCCGCGTTGTTTCTGTAATTTCGAATTGCACAGGTCGCCGGGTTTTCTGCTGGACGACCACGGCTCGGTGGCGCACCTGACCGTTGCTCACGATATCTCCGATCCGAAGGCTGACAAGATCGCAGCCTCTGAGTTTGCTATCCAGCGCAAGATCAAACAGAGCCTTGTCTCTGATGCGCTGTTCACTCCCAAGCCAGAACCGAATAGCCCAAACGTGCTTTTCTTTGAGCGCCCGCTTGGCGCCAACCATTTTTCCTGCATTCCAAGCCACGGACGCCTTCAGCGTCGGTGATGAAAAACGCGTTTTCTTCTCCATAATATATCCTCCTGATCCGCTGCACATGCGGCGATCAGAAGTCTGAACGAGGATATCGACGGATAACGAGGACTATTGCCGACCCTCCGCTTTCCGGAAGCTTGAACAGCTCAGCTTATGACCGACATGAGGCGTAAGCGGACCTGCTGCTTCCGCCTTCATCCCGGACATACAAGCCCCCATTCGCCAAGCTCCTAAGCGGACAGTCCGCAATCACCATGAGCTGATGGAGTTTCCTCCCACCCGAGTGCATTCTCCGCTCGGCTGCATAAAAGCAGCCCCTTCTGAGAACGTATCATAGAACAAGACATGTCAGATGGGGTGGAAGGCCTCCTTGCGGCATTGATGTGCCATACCGGCGGTTGATAAACCTTCTGAAGGAGAGCGCCCACCCCAACTGACAGCTAGCGGCGCGACCACGACTGGTGGTGGAACGACAATTGGTGGTCCAGCGTAAATCCACGGCCTGGCCTGTGCCGGAGCGGCACTCAGCATG
>NZ_JBDNYY010000017.1:0-40860 GCF_047722525.1 Gluconobacter sp. | reverse complement strand
CGGTTTGGCGGTCAGGTCATGGACACGGCCGGGATCGAGAACTTCATTTCCGTGCAGGAAACGGAAGGCCCGAAACTCTCCGCGGCGCTTGAGGCGCATGTGCGGCAGTATGACGTGCAGATCATCCCCTCCCAGTTGGCGGCAAAGCTGATCCCGGCCACGGAAACCGGCGGTCTGCACCAGATTGTTCTGGAAAGCGGTGCGACCCTGCGCTCGAAGACGATCATTATTGCGACCGGTGCACGCTGGCGGCATCTGGGCGTGCCGGGTGAGGACGAGTATCGCACGAAAGGCGTGGCCTATTGCCCGCATTGCGATGGCCCGTTCTACAAGGGGCGTCCGGTTGTGGTGGCGGGCGGCGGCAATAGCGGTGTGGAAGCGGCGATTGATCTTGCGGGCATTGTCTCGCACGTTACGCTGCTTCAGCGCGGGGCGCATCTGAAGGCGGACAAGGTGTTGCAGGACAAGCTGCTGAGCCTGTCGAACGTGACGGTCCTGACCAATGCCCTGACAACGGAAATCGAGGGTAACGGCAAGGAAGTCACCGGTCTGACGTATAGTGACGGTGATGGGGGGCTGCATCAGGTCAAAACCGATGGCGTGTTCGTCCAGATCGGTCTGCTGCCCAATACGGAATGGCTGAAGGGTGCGGTGAAGCTCAGCCCGTACGGCGAGATCGTCATCGACGATCACTGTGCAACATCTGTTCCGGGGGTGTTTGCTGCCGGTGATGCGACGACGGTGCCTTACAAGCAGATCGTTATCGCGATGGGTGAGGGGGCCAAGGCGTCTCTGGTGGCCTTCGACTATCTGATCCGTCTGCCGGTGACTGCAAAAGCGGGCTGAAGAAAGGGGGATTGGGGATTCACGGGCCGGAGTGTAGGTTTTGGCCATGCATCCTTATCTGATCCCCCTCCTGACTTTTGCGGCAGCCGCGGCCGTTTTCACTATCACGCCGGGCCTCGATACGGCCATGACGCTGCGAACCGCCACGACGTCAGGCTGGAAGGCAGGTCTGGCGGCGGTTGTGGGGATCTGTCTTGGTCTGGGAATCTGGGGGCTGGCGGCAGCGTTTGGCCTTACGGCGTTGCTTGCGGCTTCGGAAACGGCGTTCACGGTCGTCAAATGGGCCGGGGCGCTTTATCTCGCATGGCTCGGGATCGGGTTGATCCTGCATCCCCGGTCATCACTGGGCACAGCCGAAGTCTCGGGACCGTCAGCGCATGACGATGCCCGCGCGGCCTTCCGCCGTGGGCTGCTGACCAATCTGCTTAATCCCAAGGTCGGCATTTTCTATATGACGTTCATGCCGCAGTTCATTCCGCCGCATGTGAACGTGCAGGAGTTTTCACTCCTGCTGACGGCCATTCAGGCCATATTGTCCTTCTCGTGGCTGGCACTGCTTGTCGCCATGACCGTGCCGCTTGGGCGGTTCCTGTCGAGCACGACGGTCGTGCGCCGCATGGACAGGTTGACGGGGAGCATCTTTCTGGCGTTCAGTCTGAAGCTGGCTTTCAGTCGTCGGGCCTGAACCATGACCAAAATCTACCTTTTCATGACCAGTTTTCTTGTGGGTGCGACCTGCGCCATCGTGTCCTATGGGGTCGCCCATCACTGATGGGAAACTGACACCATAAAAAATGGCGGAGCCGAAGCCCCGCCATTTTTTCAGTCTGCTGAGGCCATTCCTCGCAGAACGTAGGGCAGGATGCCCCCGTTGCGGTAATAGTCCGCTTCATCGACCGTATCGACACGGCACAGCAGCGGGACATCCTGTGTGCTGCCATCCTGACGGGTGATCGTCATGGTCAGGGTGGCGCGTGGTGTCAGGGTTTCGATCCCGTGGATGGCGATCGTCTCCGTTCCATCCAGTCCCAGTGTTTTCCGGGTTGTGCCCGGCTCGAATGTCAGGGGGAGGACGCCCATGCCGACGAGGTTGGAGCGGTGGATGCGCTCGAAGCTCTCCGCGATGACGGCCTTGATGCCCAGCAGGCGCGTCCCCTTCGCGGCCCAGTCACGGGATGAGCCCATGCCGTATTCCTTGCCGCCGAACACGACAAGCGGCACGTCGTCCTGCGCATAGCGGCTGGCGGCATCATAGATGGACATTTTTACGCCATCGGGCTGATGCAGCGTGACGCCGCCCTCGGTCCCGGGAGCCATCTCGTTGCGGATGCGGATATTGGCGAAAGTCCCCCGGACCATGACGCGGTCATTGCCGCGACGTGAGCCGTAGGAATTGAAATCTTTCACCGCGACCTGATGCTCCTGCAGATACACGCCTGCCGGGGAGGAGGCCGCAATCGCACCGGCGGGGGAGATATGGTCGGTCGTGATGTTGTCGCCCAGCAGTGCCAAAATCCGCGCGTCGGAAATGTCTTTCGTGGGCGCGGGTTCGGCGGTCAGCCCGTCGAAGTAGGGCGGGTTCTGCACATAGGTCGAGCCCGGCTGCCAGTCATAGGTCGCCGAAGTCCCGGCCGAGGCCAGAGCCTGCCATTCCTTCGTGCCTTCCGTGATGTGGCTGTAACGCTCGACGAACGCTTCGCGCGTGACGGCAGAGCCGACAAGCTCTGCGATCTCGTGGTTGCTCGGCCAGATATCACGCAGATGGACCGGCGTGCCGTCGGGCGCGTGTCCCAGAACGGCCGTCGTGATGTCTTCGCGCATCGTCCCCAGAAGCGCATAGGCGACGACCAGCGGCGGGCTTGCGAGATAGTTGGCGCGGACATTGGGCGAAATCCGGCCTTCGAAGTTCCGGTTGCCGGACAGGACCGAAGTCGCGACCAGACCATTTCCTTCAATGGCGTCCACAAGTTCCTTCGCCAGCGGCCCGGAATTGCCGATGCAGGTTGTGCAGCCATAGCCGACCGTCTCGAAACCCAATGCGTCCAGATCGGCGCTCAGACCGGCGCGATCCAGATAGTCTGTCACGACCTGAGAGCCCGGTGCGAGCGACGTCTTGACCCAGGGCTTCGGCATCAGGCCGAGTGCTCTGGCCTTGCGGGCCACCAGTCCGGCCGCGACCAGAACGGCGGGGTTGGACGTGTTGGTGCAGGACGTGATGGCAGCGATGACGATGGAGCCGTGCCCGATCGCATAATCCGTGCCAGCGACGGGGGCGGTCTTGTGGATGTCGGCGGGTTTGACGCCCAGCGCGTCAATCAGGGCTTTTTCGAAAGCCGGGGTAGCAGCGGAAAGTTCGATCCGGTCCTGCGGGCGCTTGGGGCCGGAAATGCAGGGCGTGACCGTGCCCAGATCCAGCGTCAGAACGTCCGAAAACACCGGCTCCGGTGTGGAGGCGTCGCGGAACATGCCCTGCGCGCGCAGCCATGTTTCGGTCAGCGCAATGCGATGTTCGTCACGGCCGGTCTGGCGCAGATAATCGAGCGCCAGTGCATCGACGGGGAAGAAGCCGCAGGTCGCGCCATATTCCGGGGCCATGTTGGCAATCGTTGCCCGGTCCGCGACCGGCAGATGATCCAGCGCCGGGCCAAAGAACTCCACGAACTTGCCGACCACGCCCTTGGCGCGCAGCATCTGCGTGACCGTCAGGACCAGATCGGTCGCAGTCGTGCCTTCTGGCAGACGTCCTTTCATCCTGAAACCCACGACATCGGGAATAAGCATGGAAATTGGCTGCCCGAGCATCGCGGCTTCGGCCTCGATTCCGCCGACGCCCCAGCCCAGAACGCCGAGACCATTGACCATGGTCGTGTGAGAATCCGTGCCATACAGCGTGTCCGGATAGGCGTAGGTGACGTCGCCGACCGTGCCCGTCCAGACGACCTGGGACAGATATTCCAGATTGACCTGATGGCAGATGCCAGCCCCCGGCGGGACGACGCGGAACTGGTCGAACGCTTCCTGACCCCAGCGCAGGAACGCATAACGCTCGCCATTGCGCTCGAATTCCAGCGAGACATTCTGCTGGAGCGCGTCCTTGCGTCCGGCCACGTCCACCATCACGGAATGGTCGATCACCAGATCGACGGGCACGAGCGGATTGACCTTCTGCGGATCACCACCGAGCGAGACAATGCCGTCGCGCATGGCGGCCAGATCGACGACGGCCGGAACGCCGGTAAAATCCTGCATCAGGATGCGCGCGGGCTTGAACGGGACTTCCTGCGTGGAGTGCGCGGCTTTCGTCCAGTCAATGATCGCCTGCGCGTCCTCGACACGATAGGTCGTGCCATCCGTAAAGCGCAGGACGTTTTCGAGCAGCACCTTTAGGCTGACGGGCAGGCGCGAAATGTCGCCCAGCTTTTCAGCCGCGACGGGCAGGGAGAAATAGCGATAGGAGCGGCCCTCGATCGAAAGGTCGCGCTGGCAGTCCAGAAGGTCGTGTCCAACCTGTTTCATGATGGGAATGTTCCTTGAAGGGCTGTCAGAATATTACTGAATGGCGCGCAGAAGGGCCTGCGTGACGTCCTGCGTGGTGGCCTTGCCGCCCAGATCGCGGGTGCGGAGGCCTTCGACCTGAAGGATCTGCTTCATCGCACCGTCCAGACGCTGGGACAGGTCCTGCCGTCCGACATGCGCCAGCATCATGCTGCCCGCCATCATCAGCGCCAGCGGATTGGCGATGCCCTGTCCGGCAATGTCGGGTGCTGAGCCATGCACGGCCTCGAAGATTCCCATTTTCTCGCCGATATTCGCACCCGGCGCCATACCAAGACCGCCTACGAGACCGGCCGTCAGGTCGGACAGGATATCGCCGAACAGATTGGTCGTGACGATGACGTCGTAATTCTCCGGACGGATCACAAGCTCCATCGCGCAGGCGTCAACGATGCGTTCTTCCAGCGCCACGCGGCCTTCATATTCCGCAGCGACCTTGCGGCCTTCATGCAGGAATAGACCGCTCAGGATTTTCAGGATGTTCGCCTTGTGGACAAGCGTCACCTTCTTGCGGTTGTTCTTTACGGCATATTCGAAAGCGAAGCGGACGATCCGGTTGCATTCGGCGCGGGTATTGAACCCGGCGCCATACGCCACCGCTTCTGGGTCCCCGTCCACGGCCATGTAGTGCTCCATCGCGGCATACAGGCCTTCAATGTTCTCGCGGATCACGACCAGATCGACGTTCTCATAGCGGCCGCCGGGGACGATCGTCTGGGTCGGGCGGACGTTGGCGTACAGGTCGAAGGCCTGACGCAGCGTGACGTTGATGGAGCGGAAACCCTTACCCACGGGGGTGGTCAGAGGGCCTTTCAGCACAAGGCCGGTGCGGCGGATACTGTCGAGCGTAGCCTCGGGAAGGGCGGTCCCATGTTGCTCGAAGGCGCCTACGCCTGCGCTCTGATGATCCCAGAGGAAAGGGGCCTCAAGGGCGTCCATGACGGTTGTGACCGACTGCATGATTTCCGGGCCAATTCCGTCACCGGCGATGAGTGTGGCGGGAATGGTCTTGGTCATGGCGCGCTCCTATCTGGTCAAGGGATGGGTCTGTGACGCGGCGGACCTTAAAGAAGTTTCGTGTGTGAACCAATGTTTGCAGGAGGCTTTGATCATACCTTAAAGGTATGGAATGATCGAGCTCAGACATCTCCATGCCGTCATCGCCATTGCCGAGGAACGCAACCTGACCCGCGCGGCCGAGCGCCTCGGGATCCAGCAGCCGCCGCTGACCCGGTTGCTGAAGGGTATGGAACAGGAGCTTGGTGTCCAGCTTTTTGAACGTCACGCCCGGGGCATGCGTCTGACGTCTGCGGGGCGCAGTATGGTCAAGGGGGCCTATGATATCGTCGAACGCATGGAGGAGACGGTCGAGGATGTCCGCCGCATCGTTCGGGGTGAGGCCGGTGAACTGTCGATCGGCTTTACGAACTCGGCGCTGTGTCATCCCAGCCTGCCCGACATGCTGGGACAGTTCCGCGAGACCTGGCCGGATGTCGGGCTGACGCTGACGGAAGGCAATTCCAGCCAGCTTCTGGGAGCGTTGCGGGAAGATACCGTGGACGTTGCATTCATCCGCACGTCCATTCCCTATGTGTCGGATGTGATGGTCGAACTGATCGTGGAGGAGCCCATGGTGGTGGCTGTCCCTCGCACTCACAGACTGGCGAAGGAGGTGCCCGCGGCGGGCCTGAAGCTGGCCGAACTCGAGGATGAGGACTTCATCCTGTATCAGAGCCAGTACAACAACGGTCTGTACAAGACGATCGTCGATGCCTGTCTGGGTGCAGGGTTTACGCCCCGTATCAGACAGAAAGGGCCGCAGCTTCTGGCGGCCCTGAATCTTGTGGCGGGTGGTCTGGGCATTTCCCTCGTCCCACAATCCATGCAGCAGCATCATGCGGGGCAGGTGGTCTATATTCCGCTCTCTTCCCGCACGGCCCTGACGGCGCCGCTTTATCTCGTGTTCCGGTCAGTCCGGATGACGGGGGCCAAGCTCTATTTCATTCATCAGGCCCGTCGGATCCGGCAGATCTATCGGTCTGTTCCGGATAAGTAATATTTTCATTCTTCCATGGGTGTTGGAGCGGGGATGGTTGCCGGACGGGAATCACTGATCCAGCTTTTGGTCAGCGTATAGGCCACGGACAGGACCAGGGGGCCGATGAAGATTCCGACCAGCCCCAGGCCGCCCAGACCGCCGATAACGCCGAGCATGATGAGAATGAGCGGAATGTCAGCCTGTTTGCGGATCAGGAATGGGCGTAGGACGTTGTCGATGACGATGGTGATGATGGTGACGACGAGCAGAAGGGCAGCGGGTGCGAGACCGCGGTCGAAATAGACCCAGATCACGGCCGGGATCAGGGTGACGCCGGGTCCGGCCTGAAGCAGGCAGACCATGAAGGTGCCGGCTGTGAGGATGCTGACCCAGGGGGCGCCGGCGAGTTTCAGGCCGATGCCGGCGACGGCGGATTCAACGACCGCCGTGACGGTGACGCCAAAGGCAACGCCCCGGATCGTGTAGGCGGCGAGCTGGAGCATTTCCTTGCCGCGGCTTCCTGCCAGAATGGTGACAAGGCTGTCGGCAACGGCAATCGCCGATTCAGCGCGCATGAGCAGGACGCCGAGGATGATCAGGGTGAGCACGAACTGAAGGGCAAGGATACTGAAGCTGCCCGCGTAAGTCAGGAAGGTGTGGATCAGGGTTTCCGGAGCGGGGATGATCTGGCGGACCATCTCGGGGAACTGCATGTGTTGCAGGCGGGTCCAGAACGGCGCGATATGCGGGCCGATCAGCGGGAGGCGGCCGAACCATTTCGGCTCATTGGGGATGTGGAGGGTCGAGGATGAGGAAATCAGGCTGACAATATCGCCGAAATGGCTGGAAACCGTCGTGATGGCCAGCCACACCGGCAGGATGAAGACCAGCATTGCAATAAGGATCGTAAGCGAAACGGCCACTCTGCGGCTGTTCCCGACGACAGCCTGAAGGCGGCGCAGCATGGGCCAGGTGGTCACCGCGATGGTGACGGCCCAGATCATGGCGGGAAGAAACGGCTTGAGGATCCAGATGGCGCTGATGACGATGGCGCTTGCCAGAAGGGCAACCAGAACGGACCGGGTATTGTCCTGTGAACCGTTCTGGAAGAGGTCTGGCATTGAGGGATCGGCTTTCCGTTAAATAAAATCGACAGTGACGGGGGAAGGTATGCGGGTTTGCGAACTGGAGAAAGTCATATCTGGGCGGTTTCGGAAAATGCCTGACGTCCGGGTGCAGTCATGGATCCGGGGCAGTCTTTGCCGGCAACATTACGAGATGTGATCGGCGGATCGTGCTGCGCCCTTGATCTCCTTTTATTTCTCCGTCACTCTCCCGGCCTGTCAGGGGAGTCCCGCCCAAGGGACTGAGAGGCCAATTGGTGTTGCCGGGAAACCGGCTGCACGGTGTGGCGACCCTTTGAACCTGACCCAGTTGATACTGGCGTAGGAAGACCGAAGGGCATCGCTCCCCGCCATCTGTGTGGGAAATGCACCTTTCGGGCCGGTCCGGCCCTTTTTTTGTGCCTGCAGGCACAGGGCGGCGGTTCCCTTTCTGCTTCACGTTCTTCCTGGGTCTTTTCGAGTGCGCTTGAGGAGACACCACATGAACGCTTCCATTCCCGCCATTACGACGGGCCCGCTGCCGGCTTCCAGCAAGGTCCATGTTCAGGGCACGCTCCACGACATCAGTGTGCCCATGCGGCAGATCGAGGTTTCGGATGAATGTCCGCTGAACGTCTATGACAGTTCCGGCCCTTATACTGACACCACCATCAGCATCGATATCGCAAAAGGTCTCGCGGACAGTCGTGGCGACTGGCTTCGTAATCGCGGCGATGTGGAAGAGTATGACGGTCGCACGATTACGGCGGCGGATAACGGTTTTGCCGTGGGTGAGCGACTGACGCCTGCGTTTCCGAACCAGCGGCGTCCCCTGCGTGCAGTCGGCGATCGTGCTGTGACCCAGATGGCCTATGCCCGGGCTGGCATTATTACGCCCGAGATGGAATTCGTTGCCATCCGGGAAAATATCGGCCGCACGCAGGCGCTGGAGGAAGAGCGGGATGGCGAGGATTTCGGCGCCAGCATTCCGGACTTCGTGACGCCGGAATTTGTCCGGCAGGAAATTGCCTCGGGCCGGGCGATCATCCCCGCCAACATCAATCACCGCGAACTGGAGCCGATGATCATCGGCCGGAACTTTTTGGTGAAGATCAATGCCAATATCGGCAATTCGGCCGTGACCTCTTCCATGGAAGAGGAAGTCGAAAAGATGGTCTGGTCGATCCGCTGGGGCGCGGATACCGTCATGGATCTCTCCACAGGCCGCAACATCCATAATATCCGTGACTGGATCATCCGGAACGCCCCTGTGCCGATCGGGACGGTGCCACTTTATCAGGCGCTGGAAAAGGTGGGCGGGATTGCGGAAGACCTGACATGGGAGATCTTCCGTGACACGCTGATTGAGCAGGCGGAGCAGGGCGTGGATTACTTTACCATCCATGCAGGCGTCCGGCTGCACATGATCCCTCTGACGGCCCGACGGGTGACGGGCATCGTGTCGCGTGGTGGGTCCATTATGGCGAAATGGTGCCTGCATCATCACCGTGAGAGCTTCCTGTACGAGCATTTCGAGGAGATCTGCGACATCTGCCGCCGTTATGACGTGTCGTTCTCGCTCGGGGATGGCCTGCGTCCCGGTTCGATTGCCGATGCCAATGATGCGGCGCAGTTTGCGGAGCTGGAAACGCTTGGCGAGTTGACGAAAATCGCCTGGGCGAAGGACTGTCAGGTCATGATCGAGGGGCCGGGTCACGTGCCGATGCACAAGATCAAGGCCAACATGGACAAGCAGCTTGAGCACTGCCACGAAGCGCCGTTCTATACGCTTGGCCCGCTGACGACCGATATCGCCCCCGGTTACGATCACATCACCTCGGCCATCGGTGCGGCCATGATCGGCTGGTTTGGCACGGCCATGCTCTGCTACGTCACGCCGAAGGAACATCTGGGCTTGCCGGATCGGAATGACGTCAAGACGGGTGTCATCACCTACAAGCTTGCAGCTCATGCGGCGGATCTCGCCAAAGGCCATCCGGGCGCGCAGATGCGGGATGACGCCCTGTCGCGGGCGCGGTTCGAGTTCCGGTGGGAGGACCAGTTCAATCTGGGTCTCGATCCCGATACCGCCCGCGCCATGCATGATGAGACCCTGCCCAAGCAGGCGCACAAGGTGTCCCATTTCTGCTCGATGTGTGGGCCGAAGTTCTGCTCGATGAAGATTTCGCATGACATTCGTGCGGCAGCGGAAAAGCAGGACGGCATGGAGCAGATGGCGGAGAAATTCCGTGAAGGCGGGCAGCTCTATGTTCCCGTGACGGAACCGGCGGAATGATCCATTCCGTCCTGGGGGGAGGGGTTACGGCACTGTGTTGTGCCACGGCCCTTTCCGACCGGGGCCTTGACGTGGAAGTCATCGTCCCGGATGGCGCCCCGGAACCGGCGTCAAAGTTTGCGGGGGGCATGCTGGCGCCTTTCTGCGAAGGGGAAAGCGCGCCGGATCTGATCGTGGCAAAAGGGCAGGCTTCCGTGAACTGGTGGGCCGCGCATGTGCCCGGCGTTGTGCGGCGTGGCACGCTTGTTGTCGCACCGCCGCGGGATGTTTCCGAACTGGAGCGTTTTGCACGGGCGACGCGGGAGCATGACTGGGTGTCTCCCGGGGATCTGGAGCCGGATCTGGCAGGGCGTTTCGCACGGGGGCTGTTCTTTTCGAGCGAAGCGCATCTGGACCCGCGTCAAGCACTGGCCAGTCTGCGAAGCCGTCTGGAAAGCAGAGGCGTGTCGTTCCGGACCGGGGCGCCACGGGGCCCGATCGTGGACTGTCGGGGGCTGGCGTCCCGGGAGGATCTGGCCGATCTGCGCGGTGTGCGGGGGGAAATGCTGATCGTGCACGCGCCCGACGTGGCGCTGACACGCCCTGTTCGACTGCTGCATCCCCGCTTCCCCTGCTACATCGTGCCGCGCGAGAACGGGCGCTACATGATCGGCGCGACCATGGTGGAAAGCGCGCGTCGTGGGGGCGTTACGGCGCGGGCTGCGATGGAACTGCTTTCCGCGGCCTATACGCTTCATCCCGGTTTTGCCGAAGCGGAAATCCTTGAACTGGGCGCAGGGCTGCGTCCGTCCTTTCCTGACAATATTCCGGCCATCCGGCACGCGGCGGACCGCATCCATGTCAACGGGATGTATCGCCACGGTTTCCTGATGGCGCCTGTCTGCGCGGAGCAACTGGCCACGGAACTTGCGGAGCTTCACGTCCATGCGGATTGATCTGAACGGCCAGACCATCGAAACGCAGGCTCGGACACTGGCCGACCTGCTGACGGAGCAGGGTTTTGAATCCCCCTGCGTGGCCACGGCCGTGGATGGCGATTTCATTGCCCGGCCCCTTCGTTCCGGAACACCGTTGAATGATGGCGTGAAGGTTGAAGTCCTGTCGCCGATGCAGGGAGGCTGACATGTTCTATGGTGTTGATCTGACGTCCCGTCTGATGCTTGGGACTGCGCAATATCCGTCGCCGCAGGTTTTGCTGGAGGCCATCGAGGCATCCGGCGCGGAGGTCATTACCGTCTCGCTGAGGCGCGAAGGGGCGGCCGGGGGGGCGTTTCGTGACCTTCTGGCGAAAAGCCGCTGCCGCCTGCTGCCCAACACGGCGGGCTGTCATACCGTTCGGGAAGCCGTGACCACTGCCCGGATGGCGCGTGAAGTGTTTGGAACGTCATGGATCAAGCTGGAAGTGATCGGTCATGCCGACACGCTGCAACCCGACCCGTTTGCGCTCATCGAGGCCGCGCGCGTGCTGTGTGCGGAAGGGTTTGATGTCTTTCCCTACACGACCGAAGACCTGATCGTGGGCGAAAAGCTGCTTGAGGCCGGTTGCAAAGTCCTGATGCCCTGGGGCGCGCCCATCGGTTCGGGGCAGGGATTGCGGAACCTTCAGGGACTGCGGACCATGAGGGCACATTTCCCGGATGTTCCACTGGTCGTGGATGCGGGGATCGGTGCGCCCAGTCAGGCCGCGCAGACCATGGAACTGGGATTTGATGCCGTGCTGCTCAATACTGCTGTGGCGAAGGCGGTCGATCCTGTGGGGATGGCGCGGGCCTTCGGGCGCGCCATACAGGCGGGACGGGAAGGCCATCAGGCCGGACTCATGCTGGAGCGGGACATGGCCAGCGCCTCGACGCCCGTTTTCGGTCTGGCGGAGCTGGCATGATGGCGCTTGATCCGTTTTATCTGCTAGTCGGGGAAGTCGGGCTGCTTGAAACGCTTCTGCCCTGCGGTGTGCGACTGGTACAGCTTCGCCTCAAGGACAAACCGGAAGCGGAAATCCGCCGCCAGATCTGTCATGCCCGTGATCTGTGCGCGCAGCATGACGCCCAGCTTGTCATCAACGACTACTGGCGTCTTGCCATGGAGCTGGGATGCGATTTCGTTCATCTGGGTCAGGAAGACATGGAAACGGCGGATTTTGCCGCGCTCCGGAAAGCCGGAGTCCGGTTCGGCCTGTCCACCCATGACCCGGCGGAACTGGAACATGCCCTGTCTTTCGAACCGGCATATGTTGCTCTTGGTCCCGTCTATCCGACCCTTCTGAAGAAAATGAAATGGGGTCCGCAAGGGTTGGAGCGGGTAGGCGACTGGAAGAAACGGGCAGGTCAGACGCCGCTTGTCGCCATCGGGGGCCTGACGCCCGAGCGCCTCCCCAGGGTCTTTGCCGCAGGTGCGGACAGCGCCGCTGTGGTGACGGATATCCAGATGGCGGACGACCCGGTTGCCCGCTGCCGGGAATGGGTCGCCGCGACGCGGGCTTATGTACGATGAGCCGGTACTTGCGGCAGATCAGTCTTTTTCCGCAGGGTGAGGCCGATCAGAAGCGTCTTCTGGATGCCCATGTTCTGGTTGTCGGTGCCGGTGGCCTGGGGGCGACCGTGCTGCCAGCACTCGTTGGAGCCGGGTGTGGCAGGATCACGGTGGTGGATCATGACCGGGTGGATGAAAGCAATCTTCATCGGCAGACCCTGTTTCGTACGGAGGACATTGGCAAACCAAAGGTTGCTTGTGTGGCGGAACGGTTGTCCGGTCTGAATCCGGACTGTGATATCGTGCCGGTTGAGCAACGCCTTGAGCCCGCTTCTGCGGCGTGTCTTCTTTCCGGCGTGTCCGCCGTTGTTGATGCGGCAGACAGTGTGGCCGTGACCTATATGCTGTCTGACCTCTGCCTTGAGGCAGGGATTCCTCTCGTCAGCGCCTCGGTGCTGGGGCAGTCTGGTTATGTCGGGGGATTCTGTGGTGGCGCACCCGGTTATCGCGCTGTTTTCCCCGATATCCCTGCCAGTTTTCCAACCTGCTCGGAGGCCGGAGTGCTGGGGCCAGCCGTAGCGGCGCTGGGTGCCATACAGGCGCAGATGACGCTGTCGATCCTGCTTGAAATGCAGCCTTCCCCACTGGGCCAGATGATCAGTCTGGATCTGGAACACTGGCGGAGTTCTTCCTTCCGTTTTGATGGCGCGCCTGCGCCGGAAGAGGAGGGTCCCTTTATTCTCGGTCTTGAAGAGATCACTGAAGCTGATCGTGTATTTGATCTCCGGAGCAGGGATGAAAAGGGACCGCCCTCTGTGGAGTGGGCTGCCCGTGGGCCGATCGAGCGTCCGGAAATGCTGGATGTGAAGGCGGGAAGAACCGTGTTCGTCTGTGCCAGTGGCCTGCGGGCCTGGCGGGCGGCGAAACGCTTTTCCGGGCAGAGCGGCGTCGATGCGTTCATTGCGACCACAGGGCGATGACACGTCCCGTTCTTCTGATCGGCGGGATGGATTCCAGTGGAGGGGCTGGCATTGCCCGTGACCTGCTCGCTGTCCATGACGCAGGACTGACGGCACGCGTCGCCGTCACGGCCGTCACTGCCCAGACGGACCGCAGGGTTCTGGCTGTGGATCCTGTTTCGCCGGATCTGCTCGCAGCCCAGATCGAGGCGGCGCTGGAAGAGGGGGTTGGGGCCATCAAGATTGGTGCCCTGTGCAACGCAGGGCTTGTCCGGACTATGGCAGCGCGTCTTCCCGATGTGCCAGTCATTCTCGATCCGGTTCTCTGCTCCAGTTCCGGTCATGCCCTTCTGGAGCCGGAAGGGATTCAGGCGCTTCTCGGACTGCTTCTGCCCCGCACTACTGTCCTGACACCAAATCTGCCGGAACTGACGGCCCTGAAATCAGCCTTGGGAATGGATCCTTCTTCGGAGCGCATCGATGTTGTCGAGGCTCTTCTTGAGCGTGGCTGTGAGAGTGTCTTTCTGAAAGGGGGTCATGACCGCCGTTCCGATGGATCAACTGATATCCTGTATCGAGCGGGAAAGCCGCCCCTGTCTTTCCGCTCCCCGCGTTATCCGTTCGACCTCAGGGGAACGGGGTGTCAACTGGCGAGCGGTCTTGCCGCGGCACTGGCCGATGGGAAGAGCCTGTCCGACGCTATTGAAGCTTCCCGGGCCCAGCTTGAGGTCCGCTTTCGTGAAGCCCATGCACGCCGGCAGTGTCTTCCGTGAAGCCTGAGGCCTGACGGTTTTCTTCCGGACTCCCGGTGGGTCAGAGGGAAGATGAGGCTTCGTTTCCGGGCATGACAGGCAGATTGCGATGGCGCTGCCCTGTTGCGTGGAAAATGGCGTTGGCGATCGCGGCGGCTGTGCCGCACATGCCGATTTCTCCTACGCCCTTGACGCCGAGCGGACTGACTTCGGGGTCTTTTTCCGCGACGAAAAGGACGTCCATGTCCGGAATGTCCGCATGGGCCGGGATGTGATATTCGGAGAAATTGTGGTTCATGAAGCGGCCGACGCGTTCGTCCATCAGGGACTCTTCATGAAGGGCCATGCCTGTTGCCATGACCATGGCGCCCCGGACCTGGCTGGCTGCCGTCTTGGGGTTCATGATGCGGCCGGCCGCGACGGCGTTGACCAGACGCGTGACGCGGACAGTGCCGAGTTCTTCATCCACACGGACTTCGCAGAAAACAGCGCTATGGGTGAAACGCGCTTTTCTCATCTGGCTGATGGTTCCGCGCAGGCCCGGTTTTGCGGTTTCCTCGACTTCGAGCCTGTCGTGGCCTGTCAGAGACAGGGCTTCGGAAAGGGACAGTCTGAGATTTTCGTCTGCGCCCGTGTCCTGAAGAAATCCGTCCTGTAGCACTGTGGTATTATTCGACAGTCCTGCCGTCAGCCAGGCGGAGATGTTTCCACTTTTACCCAGTGTTTTGAATAGCTTCTCGCGAAGGCTCTGACAGGCGAGCCAGACTGCGGCACCCGCGGAGGCGGCTGTCCAGGATCCGCCTTCCGTGGGGCATTCGGGGAGGGTTGAATCGCCCAGTTCGATATCGATCATCTCAATAGGGATGCCGAAGGCTTCCGAGGCTGTCTGCGCCAGAATCGTGTAGGTTCCGGTCCCGATGTCGGAGGCGGCGGTTGCGATATGCAGACGTCCGTCAGCGGTCAGCGTAGCGCGTGCGGAGGTGGCGGAGAACATTGCGTCCCAGATGCCTGTCGCCATGCCCCAGCCGATCAGGTCCCGGCCGTCGCGCATGCTTTTCGGGGCCATCGGGCGGTTCTGCCAGCCGAAACGCTCTGCGCCCTCATGCATGGCCTCTTTCAGCGCCTTGCTGGTCAGGGGCATGTCATGCATGGCGTCGATGTCGGAATAGTTGTGCAGGCGGAAGGCCAGCGGGTCCATGTTGCAGGCATAGGCCATTTCATCGATGGCCATTTCGAAGAGATTGACGCCCGTGGCGGCTCCGGGCGCCCGCATGTCGCTGGAGGTATAAGTGTCACGCGGGGCGACCTTGTAGTCGGCCGTGGCGTTGGGGCATTTGTAATTGATCAGGCCCCAGATCACGAGATTTTCCATGTTGTGTTCAAAGCGGGACGTGTCCGTCACGCCGTCGACGATCATGGACTGCAATGTGCCGTCTGGCCGGGCCCCGAGCGCGATATTCATGACGGCTTCCGGACGGAAGACATGCGTGAACATCTGCTGCCGTGTCAGGGTGATCCGTACCGAACGCTTCAGCATTTTTGCGCCCAGGGCTGCGAGAAAAACGTTGTGCTGGGCGCGCAGGCCGGAGCCGAATGCGCCGCCGACATAGGGATTGCGCACACGGACCTGATCTTTCGAAAGGGACAGGGCGCTGCTCAGATACGCCTGTACGGCCTGCGGGCCCTGTGTCTTGTCCCAGACCGTGAAGCTGCCGTCATCTTCGGTGATGACAGTGGTCGCATGCATTTCCATGGGATTGTGATGCTCAGGGGCGAGATGATAGCGCCCTTCGACCTTGATCGGGCTGAGGGCATAAGCCTCGGCGGCGTCTCCACGCGATTTGGGGGGCACGTAATTGCTGCGGGGTTTGCCGGGCATGTATTTCTGGTGCAGGGAGGCCTCGAAATCCGCGTTATGTGGCCAGCGTTCGTAATCTACCTCGAGAAGCATGGCGGCTTCACGGGCGGCTTCGAATGTCTCTGCCAAGACAACAGCGACGGGCTGGCCGTTGAAGTTTATTTCCGCGTCATGGAGCGGCCTGTAGGGAGAGCCGGGGACGCCCAGACCATCCACGTAGGATTTTTCAAACAGCGCGGTGTGGGGGCGGTTGAGATGCGTCATGATCTCCACCACCCCGGGTACCGCACGGGCCGCATCTTCCCGGATCGTCTCGATCCGGCCGCGGGCGATGGGGCTGTTGACGATGAAGCCGTACAGCATGCCGGCGGGATGCGGTTCGGCGGCGTATCGGGCCTGTCCCGTCACCTTGGCGAGGCCGTCGATCCGGGAGACAGGCTGTCCGATTTTTGCTGAATGGAGGGTCATACCCGGGTTCTTTCAGAAAATGGTCTTTTGCGTCTGGGACTGGGGCGTACCAGCGGCGGCCTGCCACAGGGCGCGGATGATCACGCGGGGGGCCAGTCTCAGCTTTGCGGCGTTGTCGCGGTCGGTGACAGCGCCTTGCAGAAGACACTCGGCGGTGTCGCGGAACAGGGAGGGGGAAGGCGTTTTCCCTTCAAGGAGGGCTTCGGCTTCCGGGACGCACCAGGGTTTCGTGCCGACGCCGCCCATGGCGATGTGGGCCTTGCGGATTGTATTGTTTTCGATCTGCAACCCTGCTGCGACGGAGACGATGGCGAAGGCGAAAGACAGGCGGTCGCGGATCTTGAGATAGGTGTGATGGGCGCCGAAGCTGAGCGACGGAAGGTCGATGGACGTGACGATTTCACCGGTGCGCAGGATGTTGTCCTGCCAGGGTGTATCTTCCGGGAGGCGGTGATAGTCGCGGATGGGAACAGTACGCTCACCTTCCGGGCCGGTGAGGTTGACTGTTGCGTTCAGGGCCGCGAGGGCCACGCACATATCAGACGGGAACGTGGCGATACAGGCGTCGCTGGTGCCGAGGATGGCCATGATCCGGTTGCGTCCGCCTTTGGCGGAACATCCCGTGCCGGGGGAGCGCTTGTTGCAGGCCATATCCGGGTCATAGAAATAATGGCAGCGCGTGCGCTGGTTCAGGTTCCCGCCATTCGTGGCCCTGTTGCGGATCTGCGGGCTGGCACCGGCGAGGATGGCGGAAGCCAGAAGGGGATAGTGTTCGCTGACAATCGGGTGGGCTGCCGTGTCCGCATTGGTAGCCAGTGCGCCGAGGCGCAGGCCGCCATCAGGGCGCTCCTCGATCTGGCTCATGGAAAGGGCGTTGAGATCGATGACGTGTTCAGGCCGCTCGACGTCCGATTTCATGAGGTCGATGAGGTTTGTCCCGCCAGCGAGGTATCGCGCATGGTCGGACGCATGACAGGCGTTATCGAGTGTCTCGGGGCGGGAATAGGAGAAATGTCTCATGCGGCTTCTCCGGCCCGGTTCTGATGCTGGTGCGCAACGACCTGCTCGATGGCATCGATAATACCGTTATAGGCGCCGCACCGGCAGAGATTGCCGCTCATGAACTCCCGGATTTCCTCGCGGGTTCGCACATGTCCCTCTTCCAGAAGAGCTACTGCGGACATGATCTGTCCCGGAGTGCAGTATCCGCACTGAAAGGCGTCCCGGTCGATAAAAGCCTGCTGCATGGGATGCAGGTGGCCATCGTGCTCCAGACCTTCGATCGTCGTGACGTCCGCATCCGGGATCGAGACGGCCAGGATGAGACAGCTTTTCACGCGCTTGCCATCGACCAGAACCGTGCAGGCACCGCACTGTCCGTGGTCGCATCCTTTTTTGGTGCCTGTGAGGTCCAGACGCTCCCGTAGCAGGTCCAGTAATGTCACAGATGGCGGGATATCGAGAGTGTGGGGTTTTCCATTGATCTGGAGACGACAGGGGCTGGTGACGGACACATCAGTCATGGGAAAATCGCTCCGTTCAGCGTCAATTTTTTCGGCATCAGGAGTGTAAGAGCAGCGGCAAAGGCAAGTTTCATGGTGTTCCCGATAATTCGGGATACAGATCTGCTGGTTGCACGAAAAAGCGGTGAGGAGCCGCGAATACCGGCCGAAAAGGAATTTTCTTTCAATGTTTCCGTAACGTGACCGTGACCTGGCCGTTCAATACTGAAATGGCAGCGTTTCAGTATCTGCCAGGCTTTTGAAAATACCTTGATGGGAACCATGGTGACGGAAAACAGGACGCAGACCCGGCATCGCAAGGATGATCTTTCCCTGGACGGTCTGAGCTTTCTTCTTGCGGATGTTCAGGACAATCTGGGGAATTTCCTGACGGCGTTCCTGACGATCCAGAACTGGCCTTCGAACCGGATCGGGGCGGCCATCGCCGCAGGCGGGCTGGGAGCCGTTCTGGCGCGGTTTGTGTGTGGATGGGCTCTGGATATTTTTGCGTGCCGGCGGTTGATGCTGGCGGTCTGCTGCGTCGTGACTTTCGTGTCGGTCGCAGTGATGGCATGGGCGCCGCTGTTTTGCCCTATTGTTCTGGCGCATTTCATTGCCGGCGGGGCGGGTGCGCTCTTTACGCCCATTCTGGCAGCGATCAGCCATCATACGGCAGGGGCGAGGGGCTATATCGCGCGTATGGGGCGCAATGAGTCCTTCAACCATCTGGGAAATGCGTCTTCCGGCTTTCTGATGAGTCTTCTGGGGAGAATGATGGGGCCTGTGGCGCCCTTATGGGGCGTTGGCGTCCTTGCGGCACTCAGTCTTTTTCTTGTCGGTGGTTTTTCTGCCCGGGCGGACGAACCGTCAGGACAGTCCCGGAAAGAGGCTTCGGCCAGGGAGACTCTCCATGCGGTCTGTATGTTGCTGTCGGAGCCGGGACTGGCGATCTTTCTGACGACCTATCTGCTGTTCAATGTGGCGAATGGCGCCGTAGTTCCGCTCATGATCGAGCGTTATGCCTTTTTCCATCTGGGTGATCCGGCTGTTGTCACGGCCATCTGTATCGTGGTCGCCCAGATCACCATGGCGCCCGTTGCTTTTTTCGTTGGCAGAAAGGCGCCTCACTGGCCGCGCAAACCCCTTTTCATTCTGGCGCTTGCTTTGCAGCCCGTCCGGGATGGACTGGTGGTTCTGAGTGCTGGATGGCCGACGCTTGCGCTTGTCCAGATTCTGGACGGCCTTTCGTCGGGCATTATCCTTGTGCTGTTCTATGCCATTCTTTCGGATATCGCGTCTGGAAGTGGGCGGCGCAATCTGCTTATCGGGCTGGGGTTGGCTCTGGGGACCATCGGTGCGCTCCTGTCCAATCTTGCGGGCGGCGCCCTGACATCAGCCTACGGGTTCAACACGACCTTCATGATCCTGGGCCTGACGGGGGCAGTAGTGGCCTGCCTGTTTGCATGGGGCATGCCGGAAACGAATCATCCTGCGGTTTCTGATCCAGCGTGAAGAGGGCCTGTCGTCTTCCCCCAGAATAGTGAACGCGCGACCGTCTTCGAGGCGGGATCCCGGGCTGGCTGTCTGACGTTCATGACGCTGGGTGCTGCGTGGAAGGATGCTCGGGTATGTCGAATTGGGGGCGGAACATTTCTGGTGAGGATCTTTTTGTTTTTCGTGCCCGGCTGCAGCAGGTGTTCGAAGCGTGGAAATCCCGGCCCTTTGTGTCCTCGGAAAACCTCTTCCCTGCGGAGCTTCTGACATCCCTGAGGGAGATCGGGGCGCTGGATGCGCTTCTTGCTGTAGAGGATGGGGGTGTGGGGCTGGTTGACGCGCCTGACGGGGGAAAGGTTCTTCTGACCCTTCTGCAGAGGATCGGATATCTGAGCCTGTCGCTTGGGCGGTGTGTGGAAGGTCATCTGAATGTTGTTCGTCTTGTTGGGCTGTATGGCACCCGGAAGCAGTGTCATGCGCTGGGCCGGCGTCTGAAAAAAGGGGTTCTGGCAGGGATATGGGTTACGGATGGCAGTTCTCCGGTAACGCTGAGGAAGGAAGGTGAGGCGTACAGGCTTTCCGGGATCAAGGGGTTCGCCAGCGGGATCAGGGAAGTCGGTCTGGCCTTGATAACAGCCACGACCGGGGAGGGAGAGTCAGTCATGATTCTGGCCCCGACCATCGATGCGGAGCGCAGAAGAGCGGGTCCGGGTCTGCTGACCGGCATGCAGGCAAGTGGGACGGGGGCCTATGATTTCACAGGGATGACCGTTACTTCCGAAAATATTGTGGGGTCGGCCGGGGATTATCTGCGGCAGCCGGAATTTTCGGCGGGCGCCTGGCGTGGATCGGCGGTTGCTCTTGGAGGCATGGATCGGCTGGTTGATCTGTTGCGGCAGGAACTTCTGGCGCGGGGGCGGGCAGACAATCCGCACCAGTTGGGCCGGATTGGAGAGGCGCTTATCCTTCAGAAGACAGCCGCCATGTGGGTCGGGCAGGCTGCCTGCGCGGCATGTGGCGGTTCAGGGATGAAGCCGGAAGAGGTGATCGCGACGGTCAATCTTGCGCGGCTTGCCGTTGAGCGGGCCGCTCTGGAACTCATCACCCTTGTCCAGAGAAGTCTGGGTCTTTCGGCTTTCGTGAAGGGGAGGGCGGTTGAGCAGGTCATGCGGGATCTGGCGACCTATCTGCGGCAGCCGGCCCCGGACGAGGCGTTGACCGAAGCGGCCACATGGTTTGCCAGGCATGACTGGCCGGAGGGCAATGCATGAAAATCCAGGAGATGCTTCAGCATTTTGCCAGCTTTCCGGTGGCGCCCCTTGAGACGATTGCTCCGGGAACCACGCTTGTCCTGTCTCCCCATCCGGATGATGAAAGTCTGGGATGTGGGGGATTTATCGCCACTGCGGCAAGGGATGGGCGACCGCCGGTGGTGGTGATCGTTTCAGACGGTTCTGCATCCCATCGGGGATCAGCGGTCTGGCCACCCCCGCGGCTGGCCCGGCTGCGTCAGGCAGAGAGCCGGGATGCTGCGGCGATGCTTGGTCTTCCTTCTGACAGGCTGTTTTTTCTGGGGTTGCGGGATGCGGCCGTTCCCACCGAAGGGGAGGAGTTCGATGCCGCGTTGTGTCATCTTCTGGAGATCGTCCGCCGTCATGACTGCAGGACGGTTCTGGTTCCATGGCGGTATGATCCTCACTGCGATCATGAGGCTGTCTGGATCATGGGGCAGAAACTGAGAAGCCTGCTGCCGAGGCTCAGGATACTCGCTTACCCAATCTGGGGCCTGACGCTTTCACCTGACATGGACATTGAAGAGACGGTTCCGACAGGATGGCGGCTTGATGTCCGGGCTGTTCTGGACAGGAAGCGGCAGGCCGTTCAGGCGCATCGGAGCCAGAGGGGACTGGTTGTGGAGGATGATCCGGAGGGTTTTGTCCTGCCGGACCATCTTCTGGAGAAAATGCTCCGGCCTTATGAAATCTTTATTGCGTCATGAGCAACGAGACGTGGAAACCTGAGGTCTTCGAGAGCCTTTTCCAGGGCAATCCAGATCCGTGGAACTTTGAAAACAGTCCGTATGAGCAGAGGAAACTCGCAAGGGTTCTGGAATGTCTTCCACCCCTGCCTGTGTCCTTTGCCGTGGAACTCGGATGTGCGATCGGGGTGGGCACACTGGCGCTTTCGCAATACTATCAGCATGTTCTGGCAGTCGATGCGTCGGAAAACGCGTTGGCCATCGCGAGACAGCGGTGCTCAGGACAAGGACACATCCGTTTTCTCAAGGCTTTCCTTCCGGAGGAATATCCGGTCGCTGAGGCATCTGGCTGTGACCTCGTCCTTGTTTCGGAAGTTCTTTATTTCCTGATGGCGGAAGACATTCAGCGACTTGCCATTCTGGTGACGCAGAGCCTGACTCCGGCCGGGTCCATCCTGATCGTGAACTGGACCGGCCGGACGGATACGCCATGTACGGGAGACGAGGCTGCTGCGTGTTTCATCCGGGCCTGTCGTGAAAGGCAGTGGCACCCTGATCTGTCAGAGAGGGGTGAGGGATATCGTATTGACCGGCTGTCCCTGTCTGGAAACTCCCGGAAGAATGGCCTTGCATCTGACGAAGAGAGCTGAGAACGCGGCGGGCGCGCTCATGATGTCTGTGCAGTTCGTTGCGCCGGATAGGGATGACGGGAAGTTCCGGGTAAGGTTTCGCGGGGAAAAATAAGTGGCTTTCGTGCCAGTAGGTGATTTCTCTTCGGATGCGCAGCAGGCGTCTGGAGACCGGTTCGAACGCATTGTCGATATATTCATCCTGAGCGATCAGGCGCCGGGCCAGGGTTTCCGCCATTCCTCCCCGGGCGCGTCCCTGAAGGCGTGCCGACACATAGACCCTGACTTCCGGAGCATGGCGAACGGGAATCCCGTTCAGTCGCAGAGCCTGATGGAAGCGGCGATCTTCTCCCGAAGCCACATGCGGGATGCCTCCTGCCCTGCTCCACGCCTGATGTGTGACGGCGATACTGGCCCCTGAATGTTCCAGATGCCGTGGCCAGGGATCATGGGGCTCCGGACAGAGCAGCAGTCCGATCTGTTCGAGGAGGGCGCCATAGGCTCTTTCCGCGCGTTCGTCCTCATGGAGATGGGACGGGATCTTGCTGTATTCCTGGGGCAGGAGAAGAACCCGGCCGAAAACTGCTTCGACAGGATACTGGACAAACGCCGAGAGCGTATTTTCGAGCCAGTCGCTGGCGACTTCACTATCGGCATCGGTGGTCAGCAGCAGGGCGTCGGGGGAGGCGCTTTTGGCGGCATGGGCCATTGCGTCCCGTCGTGCCAGTCCTGCGCTTGCCAGTTCCGGGTCGTAGAAGACCGTGACGGCTTCCAGTTCGAAAGGAAGACGGCTGCTCAGGGCGACTGCACGTTTGCATGTGTCATCGGTCGTATTGTTGATCCACAGGATAACCCTGTCGGGAGTTTGCGTCTGCGCTGCCAGAGCGAGGAGGCAGGGAACGATATGCTCTTCCTCATTGCACACGGGAATTGCGACAATTCTCTGCTTTTTCCAGAACAGGGCGTCTCTGCATGGGGATACGGGGCATGAGGTGATCGTGGAAAATGTACGATCATCAAGCCGGAGCTGCTTCCTGCTCTCAGGCGAGAGAATGAGGGGGGCCTGGCCGTTTGCCATTGTCAGGTGTCCGCCTTCAATGTTCCCGCGGGGTCTGAACCCGGTTTGTCGGGTTTTCAGGGCCGTCCGGAAGCGCGGGAGTCTCCTCTGGAGACGGAGGGGGAGCCTTCTTTTCCGGTGGATATGACGTGTCGGGACGCTCTTCTTCAGGGGGCTCGTCCGTGATCGGGCTTTTGTCAGGATAGGGATCAAAATGCTCCCGTTCATCAGGAGAGCCGGGAGCTTTTGTAGGATTTCTGGGGAGGGTATTTACTGGAAAAGGCATGGTCGCCTCCATTGATGAGACGAATCAATGGTTGAGAACGACAGGAGTTCAGATCACTTAAAAAAGACGGCAGGTTATTCCTGAACGATATTTATAAAGGATTGGCACTGGCCACGTATTTCATCATCATCCAGGCAAGCTGGATCAGCCGCTGTCGTGGCAGTTCGGCGGCTGGTCCCGACAGGGCGATACTTGCCCGGACCTCCCCGCTGCTTTCCCGCCACGGAATGGCAACGGCATTGATTCCGGGTCGATAGGATTCAAGGTCCAGGGCGTATCCCTTGATCCGGACGCTCTCGATCTCGGACAGAATGTTTTCTTTCAGGGCATTTGAGCGTGTTGCCAGAACACGTTTTCCCAACCCGGGCACGAAAGCCAGAAACACCAGCCCGACAGAGGATCCCTCCAGTTTTTCGCGGTCATGCAGACGGGATGAGGCGAATAAGGGGTCCTTCAGATCCACAATATCAACATAAGCAGCCTTGTCCCCGCTGGGAACGGCGAAATAGACAGTGGCCCCGCTGTCGCGGGCGATGTTTTCCAGAACAGGCCGCATCCGGTCCCGGAATACGTAATCATTCCCCACAATGCGGGAAAGATTCAGAATGCGGCCCCCCAGATAATAATTCATGTCTCCAAGGCGGCGATGAACATAGCCAAGCTGTTCCAGGGTCTGAAGGATATTGTGGGCCGTTGTTTTTCCAAGGCCCGAGATCGTGGCCAGATCCCGCAGGCGTGCCCCGCCGCCCTGCTGGGCGATGATTTCAAGTAAAGCCACAGCACGCTCGATGGACTGGATCAGTTTTGGGGGTTTCGGCATGAAATATTGTCTCTGGATATGGCGAAATTATCGAAATGCATTCTGTTCTCGGCCCTGCCTGAAAGGTCCTTCGGGCAGGGCCGAGGATACTGCTGGCCGTTGTGCCGGCAGGCAAAACGGCTTTTGCAATATTTCAGATAATGGAGGTCTGCCCGTTCTCCCTTTTCCGGTGGTCACAGGCCCTGCGACCACCGGAACTTTCAGTTGGTGTCCTTGGGAAGTGCAAAAACAACAATCTGGTCCGAGATCGGCGTCATCATGAAGTGGTGGCCACCGGCCATGATCGCAACATACTGACGGCCATTGGCTTCATACGTCATCGGGTTGGCCTGACCGCCGCCCGGAAGGACGTGCGACCACAGGACCTTGCCGGTCCGCTCGTCGATGGCCCGGATCAGGTTGTCGGTCGCCGCTCCGATGAAAACCAGACCACCCCTGGTAATAACGGAACCACCATTGTTGGGCGTGCCGATCTCCCAGGGCAGTCCTGTCGGCAGCCCCCACGGACCGTTGGCACGCGCCGTTCCAAGTGGATGCTGCCACAGAACCTTTTGCCCATGCTTCATGTCGATGGCGGTGATCATCCCGTAAGGCGGCTTGTGGCACAGCATGCGGGTGAACGGGTCCCAGAACGGCGCAATCGTGATTGCGTAAGGCGTCCCTTCCATCGGACCATTGCCTTCCGCCGAGGCTCCGGCGCCGGGCTTGTAGTGCACGGCATCGATCGGCATCAGCTTCAGACTGTCCGCCTTGCGGCGGGTGATGAGCTGGGCATACATCGGAGACGCATTCCAGTTCGCGATCAGGATCCCTGTTTCCGGATCATAGGCCATGGAGCCCCAGTCGCTGCCGCCATTATTGCCCGGATACATGATCCACGGCTTGTCCAGACTGGGAGGCGTAAACTCACCCACATAATGCGCGCTGCGGAACTTGATGCGGCAGTAGAGCTGGTCGAGCGGGGACATGCCCCACATGTCCTTTTCCTGAAGTTCCGGCATGCGCAGGGCCGGCATCCCGACGGACCAGGGCTGCGTGGGTGCGCGTGTATCGCCCGGAACATTGCCTGCCGGCGCAGGACGCTCTTCCACGGGAAGGATGGACTTGCCCGTTCTGCGATCCAGAACGAATGTCTGACCACGTTTGGTGGGTACGATGATAGCCGGAACCGTCTGCCCGTCAGGCGTCGGCATGTCCATCATCGTGACCTGCGATCCCATGTCGTAGTCCCAGACGTCCTTGCGGGTCGTCTGATAAACCCAGCGCGGTGATCCGGTCTTGACGTCCAGTGCGACGATGGATGTGGAAACGGCATTTTCCTCGGGGCTGCGATAGCCGCTGAAATAGTCGCCGGCAGAGTTCCCGGTCGGGACATAGACCAGTCCCAGCGCATTATCGCCAGTCAGAGCGGCCCAGGAATTAGGCGTGCCACGGCTGTAATGGCTATTACCGGTCGGCTGCGAGTGGTCATCGGGGCGCTTGACGTCCCAGGCCCAGACGAACTTTCCGCTCTCCACATCATAGCCACGCACGACTCCGGATGGCGCCCACCGGCGCTGACCATCCAGGACCTCGTGATTGACGACAACCACACCATTCACGACCATCGGTGGAACCGTCATGGCCACGAAACCGGGAACGGACTCACCCAGCCCCTGCATCAGGTTGACCTGCCCACCATGACCGAAAGTGGGGCAGAATTCGCCGGTCCCTGCATCCACTTCCACCAGACGCATGTCCAGCGTGCCTTCGATGATGCGGTTGTGGCAGGGCTGTCCTTCCGGCGTCTGGGAAGACGTGAAATATGTCACTCCCTTACACGCTGCCGTATAGGGAATGGACTCATATTTCACATTGAGATTGTGCCGCCAGATCTGCTTTCCTGTAGTCGGATCAAGTTTGATGATGTCGTTCTGTGCTGAGCACATGTACAGACCGTCGCCGACCTTGATGGGTGTTGTCTCGGCCGCCCATTTGTTGGTCTGGCCGGGACGCGGATAGCTGCCCGTATGGTAGGTGAAAGCCACTTCCAGTCTGGAAACATTTTGCGGAGTGATCTGATCCAGAGGCGAATAGCGCGTCTGGTTGTCGTCATGTCCGTAGGTTGCCCAGTCTTCACGCGCTGGACGGGCGCTCTGCTGCGGCACCATGGGCGGCAGGGCGGAGGCATCGATTGAGCCGATATCCGGCAGATTGGCGGCATTCACGCCCGGAGCCTGAGGGGCATAAGGCGAAGGTCCGGCGAAATAACTCGGATCAGCCGGCGCATTTTCGGTCGGCTCGTCGGCCTTGCCCGGTCCCGGAATGGTCGCTGAGGGCGGCCCGCCCGCACCTGCGGGGGCAAACTGTGCCTGTGCGACAAATGGCGCACAGCTCAGGGCCAGAGACGCCACTGTGGCGAAAAGATATGACCGACGCATCAGACTGTTCCTTTACTGGAAAAGCGCATTTCCTGACGGCGCAGGACCGGGATCGATAGAGCCACGAGAATCCCCAGAAGGGTGGGGCCGAACGCGCGGGGCAGGAGATCGATCGGGCTGAAGCCGACTTCCCAAAGGGACCACAGCCAGGTGTAGGCAAGGGCGCCGAGATACAGGAACGCGCCCAGCGTGCGCCCCAGGAGTATGAATACACCGCCTGCGAGCAGAACCAGACCGCAGATGGCGTAGTAAAAAGAGCCACCCAGCATGGCGAGATCTGCTCCGCCGATGACAAACGCCAGACCGACAAGCGTGATGATGATCCCAAGGAGCAGTACCAGCCATTCCACAAAAGAGGCATTATGAAGATGCCGGAACATTGCGTAACCGGATATATTTGTCATGAGTTTTCCTTTCCCGGATAGGAAATTACTGACCACGCGAAGTTATTAAAAATAAGAACTTCCGAGATACCTCACATCTCTGTGATATAACTTGGTGTTCTTATGATAATTACTGAGGTTTCGACTTCAAAGTGTAATTCCTGTTTCAAAGTCCAGTATTATTGGATTTTTGTATTTATTGGTTCCCCCGGTACTCCAGATATACTGAGCTCCGGGACGGATCAGCAGCCAGGGTGTGGGACGCCAGCCGTAATTCAGTTCGATTGCATGCTCGCCAGAGGGTTTGTAGATTCCAGTCGCCCCCGTGCCCTGGAGTTCGTGAACCCAGTTGGTCAGCTTCGGATTGACCCACAGCATTTTCATGCCGAGGCTGATGGTGTCATTGGGGCGTGTAGGAAACGTTCCCTTACGGGTCAGGCCCCAGTCGACGAAATAAGGCGCAACCGATGTTCGGGGATCGCCCCATGTGAAAGAGGCGAAAAACGACGTACCACGGTTCGGATCGTTTCCGTCGCGTTCAAGCATCCGGTCGAACTGAAACCAGCCGCCAAAACGCCCGCGCACCTTGGAAACCGGAACAGAGACCAGATACTGCGCCGGGATCTGGAAGGTTCCAAGCTGGGAATAGACGTTATTGACCTGGGATGAATCCCAGTATCCACCGACTTTCACGTTGGTCTGGAGCGGGCCGGTGTAATCGTTCTTTCCCCCCTGATGCCAGACAAGCTGGAACGGAAGGAATGTTCCCGTCGCACCATGCAGGTTCATTTTCCATCCGTTATGAGTATTGCCGATTGTGGGATCCACGGAATAGGCACCGAACTGGATCGAATAATGGTCGTTTCCCGCGGGATAGAATTTGACCCATGCTCCGGGATGGGCCGTTGGGTAATAACTGTATCCGGAGTTGAAAGCGATCGACTGCGGCATGCCGCAGATCGCGTTGCTCTGGAACTGGCAGTAATTGTTCATACCCCAATACATGGACCATGATTCGAAGTCCGTTTCGGCGTTTATCTCACCCACATTTGTGGTGACGTAGCGGTTCCAGGGCATCTCCCAGGACAGGAGTGACAGACGCACGGTCGGAGAGCCGTAAATTTCCTGAGGACTATCGAGCGCCGGGAGTTTCGCTCCCAGACCGAGCCCCGCTCGGGACGTTACGGTGAGATGGAACAGACCGATTGAAAGTCCCGTCAGCTTCTTGAGGTCGAAGTCTACATTGACGCCGACTTCGTGGGCATAACGGACATTCTTCGAAGCGCCCCCCATCGGATTTCCCGCACTGTCCTGAAAATAATGGCCGCTGATATTGACGCCCTTGTTCGTCAGCCACGTCCTCCAGCCAGCCCAATCTCCGGTCATCGTGCTCTGGGTCAGCCAGTCGCGAAAACTGTCCGGAAAAAAACTGCTTTCGGTCGTGTCTGATGTCCGGGCTGCATCTTTTGTTTCATTGGGTTTTTGTGTGGGTTGTACCAGTAATCGATGTGGTCGTACCGTTGTGGTTGGTAAAGGAGAATTAATAGAGGTATGAGGAATCTCGTTATCATGGCGGTTTCCGGTCTGATCTCGAGCTTCTTTGGAAGAGTTCTGTGCTTTTGTACTGAATGGCACCCATAGAACCATTAAGGAAATTGCATAAATAACCCCTTTTTTGCGTCTGGGATGATCGGAATGATAAATCATGTATTTAAAGACTCCTTTTGCGCCTCCTCTCCGTCAGAAAAGAAGTCACAAGAGCCTTCAAACAAAAAAACGAAGCAAAAAAAATAGCACTCGGGATGACAAGATCAGGACTGAAGTCCATTCAGGATGAACTTAAATTCGTATGGAATCCTAATTTATTGTTTTTAATGAAGTTATTTGTTTTTCGTGTTTTTTGTGGCTGGCAACCTCTCTCCTCACTTATCCGTGTAGGTAAAAGGGTTCTCGTAAGTTGTTCTGGATTTTCATATTGGACGACGAGCTATACCCCCAACTGAGAGCTTATGGGTCTTATGGATAAGGCTGTGAAGAATTGGCATTTTGGTGCGAAAGAGTAATAAAATAATTAATTTAACAGTGATTAATTATATACTTAATATTGATTTATAAATACTTGAAATGATATCCAGAATGGATATATGTGCCTTATGTAAACTATGGTTTCTGGCTGATATGAATTATCTATTGGATGGGGAAACGGGGGCGGAATAGCATTTTGGTTGAACTGATAAAGGACCAGATGCCCGATTGATGGTTTGCCTGAATGGATGGGCGTGGCACCTTCTCATAAAAGTCGGAGAAAGCCCTCATGATCACACCCATGCCGATCATTATTGATACTGATCCGGGACAGGATGATGCGCTGACGTATTTTCTGGCGCTTGCCAGTCCGGAAATTGAGCTTCTGGGGATCACGACCGTGGCTGGAAATGTTCCTCTCGCACAAACAACACGAAATGCACTTGTGGCGCTGGATGTCGTCGGACGGGCAGACGTTCCAGTCTGTCCGGGGGCAGATCGGCCTCTGTTACGTCCGCTTGTCGATGCGGCGCATGTTCATGGAAGAACGGGGTTTGAAGGGGCTGTTCTGCCTCCTCCCAGCCGAAACCCATCTTCTGAGCATGCTGTTGATTTCATTATACGAACGGTCATGGAGCGTGAAGAAGGCACCGTGACGGTCTGTGCGATCGGACCCATGACGAATATTGCCTTGGCGATTGCAAAGGAGCCTGCGCTTCGTTCGAGAATGAAACAGATCGTGGCGATGATCGGAGCTTTCTCGGAAGTGGGCAACATTACGCCAAGTGCGGAATTCAACAGCTACGTTGACCCGCACGCTGCTGCCCTGGTTTTTGAGTCGGGTATTCCCATCGTCATGGTGCCTCTGGATGTGACACACCAATTGCACACCAGTGCCGCCCGACTTGAGAGGTTCAGTGCCCTTCCCAATAAAACATCGCAGATCGTGGTAGACTGGCTGCGTTTTGAAAAGCGCTTTGAAGCAGAAAAATATGGGACAGATGGTGGTCCCTTGCACGATCCCAATACGGTTCTGTGGTTGTTGCGACCAGATTTTTATTGTGGGCGGCAGGTCAATGTCCGGATTGAAACAGGTAGCGAACTGACCATGGGCGCGAGTGTGATTGACTGGTGGGGAATTACGGATCTGCCGAAGAATGCGCTGGTTCTCCGGCATGTTGATGCTGATGCTGTTTACGGGCTTCTGACAGAGCGATTGGCTCATCTGCCCTGACTGTGGATTTTGCGAATGAGTCCGCCTGAGCTTTGTGTGACAGCTATTTTCTTTTGAAAGACGGCAGAGAGTCAGACTGTTAATATGCTTGTCTATTGAAGAAGAATGGCATGAAGGTTTCGAAATGGGACCCAGTCTTGCGGCCTTGGAAATCCTTCATGCGGACTTTAGTCAGTCGTGTGAATGATCCGATCCACACGCCGTTATCTGTCTCAATGACGTGCGCTTCCCGCCGCTGCTCAGTCCGCTCTCCCGGTCGCATGCACCAGTTTTTCTCGGTGAGAAGGTGCCGGAACGTTTCCAGGTCATTTTCGGATTTCTGCCAGAACGCCATGAGCCCGTATCTGACCGCAGCCAGATCGAAATCCTGATGTTCGGTCATCTGCGCCAGAAGGTGTTCGGCATTCATGGTTTTATAGTGAGCCTTCAGAGCCTGAATCTCACTGTCGTAAGTCTGGACAATGGACTGGAACAGGTCCTGCCGCCCAGACTGATGCACTCGAAAAGCTGAGAGGTCAGTCTATACATGGCACGGGTACGGGGTCTGGCAAGATTTCTGTCGAGGGTCTCCAGGGAGTGCCAGATTTCCCGTTTTCCCAGAGTGGGCCGAAAGCGAACGGGAATCCCGCATCTGAAATGGAAACCAGATTGCAGACGAAACAGCACAACAGTGCTCATTTTGTAGAAGCCCTTTGTAGAAGAGAAGGGGATCCGGGCTACTGAAAATCATAAAAGACGTCCATTTTTAATAACTTACACGTGGTGCGAACCGCGGGACTCGTCCCGCCCATATCGTCAGGCAGCTTGGCTTGCAGGAAGGCGACAATGTTGAAGCTGTTTTTTCTCGCCTGAAAAGTCATGAAGAGGCTTTGCAGTTCCTGAAAACGATAGGCCGTAAATTGCCTAAGGACTTTCGCTTTGAACGCCCTCAAGACTGAGCATGTCCATTTTTCTCGACACCCATATCCTGCTCTATGCTTGCCTGGAGCAGGACGCAGAAAAGATGCGCATTGCGGTCACGCTTCTAAGCCAATCGGATTGTCATTTCTCGGTTTAGTCTCTGAAAGAGATGACGAATACGCTGCGCCGTAAGACGAAACTGTCTTTGGATGATATCAGGGAACTTGTTTCTGGCATCAGAAGTCTGACCACGGTGCGTGACCTGACAACGGGCGTTTATGCGAGATGTTGGGCGACTGTACGGCGTTATGGCTTGCAGACTCATGACAGCATGATTTTGGCCTGTGCCATTGAGAGTGGTCTGGCAAAGGTGCTGTCCGAGGATATGCAGAATGGTCTTTCCGTGTTCGACATGACGACTATTCGGGACCCGTTCGCGGCGGTGTGTGGCTAGGACAGGGTATTGGCTTTAGGTCGGAGGATGGGTAGACGGTTGTTTGGATTCTCCAACGGGTGAAATGTATTTCGTAAGTTGACAGAGACGGAAGTTTAGAACGAATATTTTCATACTTAAAATAAAACCATGGGGAAAATATTTTCTTTTTTCTATTCTGAAATCTGAAATCTGAATTTCTATTCTATTCTGTAGGGCCTTCTTGTCCTGAGTCGACAGCTGGCAGGGGAGAGTACCTCTCTTCATTGACCCCCAGACTAGGGCGCCCCGCCATGCCTGAGATCCCATCCTTATCTCGTACCCGCTCTTCTCGTCTGTCCATCCGAGCCTCTCCTGACGAACTGGAAGGATGGAGCCAGACAGCCTAGTTTCTTGGACACACCACAACGGCGGAGTGGATCCGGATCCAGACGGCGTGTTGAGAGAAGGATGGCCGCCGTGGGTTCCGCCTTGCGGCCGGAGGCTATGCGCAGCATAGCTCGCAAGTCAGACGCCAGTGCTTCGAAACAGCCTGCCTTCATCCAGCGACGGGATTGCTGATAGACTGTCGATCAAGGCGGCAGATCGTTCGGCTTGGCGCGCCAGGCAATCCCGTATCGGATTATGTAGCGCAACCCGTTGAACAGTTCGCGTAGATCATGCCGCCGCTGTTCCGCGTCCTCTTGCGTCAGAACCAGATGCGGAACAACCAACGACCATTCTTCGTCTGATACGTCAGAGGGATACGGCTTCCAAACTCGCGTCATTCAGAATTACTGAAAAAATTACGAACGAAGTACATAAAATCCTCTAGAATATTAAAATAGTTTTAGGATTTATTTGAGGGATAAGTGCATTATACCTTTAATACTATCATATTTATTCTATCTGAGAACTACAATTTATATCATAGTACAGTATGTATCCTGAAACCAAAAGCGCTGATGGACTTCTTGTCTTTTTGCAGGTTGGGTCGAATAATTAGCTGATAGTCGGGTTGGATGGAAACTCCGTCCCAGACATGGATACTGTAAGACACCTCCAGCATTGTGAGGTGGCTCTGCGGAAATGTCGCATTTCCAGGGAGCGGTTGGTAGGCAGCATACCTGATTTTCTGAGTCGAAATTAGTCTGGGGCTGGCTGTGGCTCGTGTCATGATAATACCCAGCATGTCTTTTGGTCTTGACTTCAAGAACCCTCGGTTCACAGCGCCGGCATAATATTGGTAAAGATATGGGGCAGTTTCTGGATCATTACGGATAAGTCCTGCCATGATATAGAAACCATGAAGCGGACCATCACCATTGCGGACAATCATCTGATCGCCTTCGAGCCAGACCTGTGTTTTCCCATTCCTCTGTTGGGCCTTTTTTCCGGTTATTGCCCAGGCGTTTCCATTGATGTCGAGGAGGTTATCCGAATAATTGGCCGTGTCGTAAGCAACACCAAATTTATAATGCCCTACAAGATTATTCTTTCCGAAAGATGGGATAAGGCCCATCTCTGCTGGCATATAAACACCTGTGTAACGATTGGTGCTGAAGTTGTAGCCGGCCCGATCATAAGCATTACTGGCGAGGACAGGGTTTGTTCCATAAACACCAGCCTGAAAATAGAGGCCATGCAACGGCCATACCCGGACACGGGTAGCGTATGTAGAGCCCGGGTAAGTGCCAAAACCCGGATCCCCTCGGGTAAGAGATTTTGGATTTCCACAAATCGATTTGTTCATGAATGTGCAGAAAAGAGGAGACGTGGAAAAGTCTATATTGACAGGCATTTTTCCGACAGCAATCTGCAGGCGATCATGCCATAAATCCTGTGTTCCATACAGAAAGACCAGCTTGACGCCGACATTTCCGCCGCCGCCGTATATTTCCTGAAAGCCGTTTAGGGACCGGTCACCAAAGTCGGCCGCCAGATTATGGCCTGCCCGATTGATGACGACAGCATGTGTTTTGAAGCCTGTCCAACCAACCAGTTTTCCCCAGTCCAGATCCAGTTCTGCGCCGATCTGATGGGCATAACCTGCACTGCCTCCGTGTCCTCCATTCAGCGCCATGGCGCTCTCGCTTGTGTAATCAATCAGAACGCCAACGCCGTACTTGTTCCACTTTTTCTGTAGCGCCGCCCATTCTGGCACGACATGTTCAACGGGTGGCGTGAAAGGTGTATTTTCGTAGGATGTGGGAGTATCGAGAGAAAAAGAGGGAGCAGTCTGCGAGATAGGACCTCTGTACTGGGCGAGTGCATATTGGGAAGAGGTTAGAAAAAATAGGAAAATCATCCAGAAGATACGGCCTCTGATGACGAAGAATTGGCACATCATCTTCACCATGAAGGTTAGGAGAAGAGAGATATCCTCACTGTTCCTGAACGATATTTCAGGAACAGTGAGGATATTCATTGCAGAGGAAGTATCGACGTTCCTCGTCTTCATCTATTTCTGGAAAACGAGCAGATGGTTCAAGGAAGAAATTGTCTTCATGGTCATCGCAAAGAGAAGAAACCTCACCGCTGACCGTAAGGCCGGTTCCGTCTTCTCCCCAGAACTGGTGGATGGTTCGAGGGGGAATACAGACACTTTGGCCCGGTTCCAGTCGGATGATGTCTCCTGGGTTGAGTTGACGTGCAATGCCGTCGACATGGATAGGAAAACTTTCCTGTGCAGGCTTGTTGTCTGCGCCAGCTTTTGTGAGCTGCACCAGAATGACGCCACCCGCTCGATTGATGATGTCTTCCATTTTCGTCCGATGGAAATGTGCAGGAGAGCGCTGTCCTTCTGGGTCGAGAATAAGTTTCTCAGCATAGCTTTTTGTATAACCTGGGCGACGAAGGGACCCATTTCTAAGGGTAAACAAAGTACGACCGATCCGTGTAAAATCGCCCTGCCCGAAGTCTGTTACGTCCCATCCAAGCATGCAGTCCCGGATCTCGTTCGTTTCCTGGCCTCTTGTCGCCCAGTCTTTTGCCGACCAGTAGGCAAATTCAGGAAGGCTGACGCCATATTTGCGAAAGGTATCAATTGCCAGATCAATGCTGGAATTAATCTGTGAGCGTTTGAGCAGCATTGTTTTTTTCCTTGTAAGGAAGATGAGATGATGAGGTTTAGAAGGGGGAAACACCCGGATGCGCTCCAGAAAACTCTGGAGAAGTCTGATTTTTCGGGGTTGGGTGGGTTTTGAAAAATGCCATCAGAATGGCCGCTGCCAGAATGAACGCAGACATGAAGGCGAAGCTCAGGCTGACGCTATGGGTCCGTGCCTGGATATAACCAATGATCCAGGAACCAAGAAAACCACCCAGAGCGCCCGCGCTGTTAATGACGCCCATCGCAATTCCCGCAGCTTCACGCGGCAGAATATCTGGAGCAATGGCAAAAAATGGCCCCAAGGGCGCCTGCATCGTCGCACATCCAAGCACCATGCAAAAATAGGCGAGCGTGAAGCTGTATTCGGCCAGCCAGTAGCTGCCAAAGAAGCAAAGTGCTGAAACGGCAAGAAGCGGCCAGACAATATTCTTGCGGATCTGATAACGGTCGGAAACGTACGAAACGATGATCATCAGAACCACTGATGCAGCGTAGGGCCCGGCTGCGAGCAGCCCGGTATTTCCCATACTCGAACCGCCACTGTGGATGATATCGGGCAACCACATGATGAAACCATAAGCTGTCACGCTCCACAGAAGAAGTTGAGCGCTCAAGTTGAGGACGCGTCTGTCCGTAAGGACTGACCATGTGCTTGCGTGGCGGTCTGGAATCTGCATCTGTTCTTTTGCGAGCTGTTGCTCGAGAACCTGACGCTCTTCTGCCTTCAGCCATTTGGCCTGCGCCGGATGATCCGACATTGTTGCGATCCAGACAAAAGCCCAGATGACAGATGGCAGACCTTCAATGATGAAGACATTTCGCCAGCCGTATTGTGAAATGAGATATCCAGTAATGGCTGACATCCATAACACAGTGACTGGATTGCCAAGGATGAGGTAGGTGTTCGCCCTTGAACGTTCGTTTCGGGTGAACCACTCGGTCAGCAGGATCAGCATGGCTGGAATGATCAGGCTTTCCATGCTGCCAAGCAGGAACCGGTCCAGCGCCAGCAGCCAGAAGTTGTTGATCAGGCCGGTTAATGAGGCCAGCACCCCCCAACCAAGAATACAGAAGAAGATCATTCTCGTTGGGCTGTGCCGACGCGCGTAGGCGGCAGCAGGAATCTGAAACGAGAAATATCCCAGGAAGAAGAGCGATGCGAGCCAGGCTGCGCGATTAGGCGAAATCTGCAAGGCTTCATTGAGGCCTGCTGCTGCTCCGAAGCCGTAATTTGTGCGATCGAGGTAAGCAAGGCTGTAAGTCACGAACACGATCGGCATGATGCGCAACCAACGCCCGGATGGACGCGTCCTGGAAAGAGCAATGGACATGAGAAAACCTCGTCATACTTTTCTTTCCGGCTCGACTGAGCGGGTGATCACGAAGTTCTTTCTGGTCCGAGGGCAAACTTCCAATTCTATTTTGCGATGAAGCTGATCATATGGCGTGATCAGGAACTCATATCGTGGAACTCAAACACCTTCGTTCGTTCTCTACGCTTGGTGAAACGCTGCATTTTGGCCGTGCCGCTGCCAGGCTGAATATCGTCCAGCCTGCTTTAAGTGGTCATATCAAGCATCTGGAAGAAGAAATTGGTGTTCAACTCGTAGATCGATCACGGAATCACGTTTTTATTACTCTTGCTGGACAGAATTTTTTATTGGAGGCTAGACGTGTTCTCTCAATTATTGATGACGCACGGAAGTCGACCAGACATATTTCGGCCGGAACTGTTGGAAGTGTCCGTCTCGGCTTCGTATCGTCTATTATTCCTATGTTTGGTGGAAAGCTTTTTCAGCATTTTGCAGAGCGTTACCCCTTCATCCAGTTCGATCTGATGGAAATGAATTCCGTACGTCAAGTTGAGGCGATTGGAGAACATCGACTGGATATTGGTTTTGTGCGTTTGCCTCTGCAGCACCTTGATGTTGATATTCGTTCTATTGGGAAAGAGCCATTTTTTGCTGTTTTGCCCTCATATCATCCTTTGGCGAAGCGTGTTTCTTTGAGAGCGTCTGACCTGAGTGCGGAAACACTTTTGATGCTCGAACGCGAAAATGCGCCGGGTTTTCATGACGCGCTGCTGAGCTGCTTTTACCAGAATGGTCTTGTACCGCTGAAAATCAGGTATTTCCGAGAGTTTACGACGGCTATTCACCTGGCGTCTCTGGCGGGACTGGGTGTTGCGATTGTCCCGGCCAATGCCACTTATGCTGCGCCGTCCGGCATCGTCCGGATTCCACTGAATCTGGGGGAGCTATTCTCCGAAATTGGCATGGCAAGTCATGAGAGACAGAGCCCGTTGGCTCGAAATGTCTGTCTTCTTATTGAGCGTTTTGTGGCTGAGGCTATGTCCTGTGGACAAGAAGTAAAAAAATCTCTCGTTATATGATTTCTATTCCGTACTTTTGAGTGTGTAAGCAAAGGCGAGGAGAGGTGGCCGTGCCCGTACGGACGGTTTTGTGAGCTTGATGAGCTATAATCGGTTGTCGTTATGCCACCATTGTGACGGTGCTGCTGTCGTCCATATAGTCTGGAGCTAACCCCGGGGCAGATGGCGTTGGCACGGCCCAGTTTTTTCTATGCTCGCAGCATTTGGATGCTTTTTTCCATCTGAACTGTCAGATCCAAAAAAATCGCGATCAAAGGCGACGTCCTTGAATTAACGACGTCGCGTGGGGCGCTCAAGAGGAGAAATATCATTACGGCAATCAACTTCGACGTTGATATCTTGAAATGTCAGGAACTTCAGATCTTTGCCGATAGGATGTGGTCTTGGAAAGCTCACTTTGTGGCCGCCTCTGTAATTCAACAACGCACTTTCCAACTAATCGAATCTTGGAACCTCCTCTGGATTTCAGATCAAGGCTGGCGTAATTTGTACTGAGTTGAGAGTATGCACTAATTTTATTTTATATCCACCATGTTGCACTGTAAGTGCAGTGGATACATACTGGCTATAATTGATGGAGCGAGCCGTTATTTATTCAATCTCTCCTTCTTTTTCAAGATAATCGTCTTCACTGTGTTAAGACCAGGATACAGCGCGCGATATCCTGCATAGGCTACCTCGTAAGCACGACGCAGCGACTCATCGGGTGCAACCGTCCCTATGCGCTCGGGGGAGAGGCACACTGCCTCCACATCCTCGCCCGTCACCGCCAACCGCGCCAACCGCGCCGCACCGAACGCTCCTCCCGTCTCGCCATTCGCCAAACGATGGAGGGGAATTCCCAGTACAGAGGCGAGTATCGCTACCCACAGAGTACTACGAGATCCGCCGCCAATCACGGACGCCTCGGCTATTTCAGACCCAGATTCTCGTAGTCCCTCCAGAGCATCTCGGAACGAAAACGCTACACCCTCGAGCACAGCCTGTGTCATCTGCGCGCGCGTTGTGTCCTGTGAGAGGAGTGCAAACCCGCCGCGCACCGCACCGTCATTGTGCGGCGTGCGCTCGCCAGAAAGATAGGGCGCGAACAGGACGGGAGAGGGAGCATCGGGCGCGTCAGGTAACTCGGCCAAAAGTGCTGTCTCGCTCATCCCCGTCACCCGCGACCACCATGCGAGACACGCCGCCGCCGAGAGCGTCACCCCCATCTGATGCCACACTCCCGGTATGGCATGACAGAACGTGTGAATTGCGGCCTTGGCGCCCCCGCGATATGAGTCCGTCGTCACCCATACCACGCCAGAAGTGCCAAGAGAGAGAAACGCGTCGCCCGGCTTCGTCGCGCCCAGCCCGACCGCTCCCGCGGCATTGTCCCCGGCACCGCCTGCAAAAACCGGTGCCTTCTGCATCCCCCAGCGTCGCATCAGATCAGGCGTGAGGACACCCGCCGCTTCACTTCCCTCTCGTAACTCCGGCATGTGGGACAGCGACAGCCCCGTCGCCGACAGCGCTTCCTCCGACCAGCGGCGCCGCCCGACGTCAAGCCACAACGTGCCCGAGGCGTCCGACATGTCTTCAATCGCTTCGCCCGTCATGACAAAGCGCAGCCACGCCTTGGGCAGAAGTACACGACGCGTCTTCGCGAAAACCTCTTTTTCATGCGCCGCTACCCAGATCAGCTTCGGCGCCGTGAAACCCGGCATGGCAATATTGCCCGTCACCGCGCGGCTTTCGGGGAAGCGACTCTCGAATACTGCGCACTCGGCTTCGGCCCGCGTATCGTTCCATAATAAGCAGGGCCGAAGCACAACGTCTTTATCATCGAGTAGAACGGCACCGTGCTGCTGTCCCGACAAGCCGATGCCCGTCACCTGCGACACTTCGGACGGATAGGCCTTTGCCAGTGCGTCGATGGCATCGAGTGTGGCCGCAAGCCAATCTTCGGGGTTTTGCTCGCTCCACCCCTCATGCGGGCGCGAAACTTCCAGCTTCACCGTCTCCGAGGCCAGCACACGCTGCGCTTCGTCCGCGAGGACTACTTTCACCCCCGACGTACCCAGATCGATCCCGATATACATCTGTTGTCACCTGCCATGCCACTAGGCTGCAAGTTTGTACCTGTTTGTATGCGGTGGCGTGCCACGTTTGTGTGAGGGATAAAATACTAGGTGTATTAAACCCGTGTTTTGATGGGTTGGATTGAAGATGAATCTTTCTGGCTCGGAATTCCAGATGAAGGAATCAGCCTGAACTTCCGGTCGATGGAAACATGGGATTTGTAGCCAAAGAACGGGATGGCAAGATCTGTTGCGGGCACGGTTCCATCGTCCTGCTGCTTCGCCTTCGTGAACTTCAGCGTCCAGCGAGCCTGTCGATTCTCGTGGGACAGCTTGGCCAGCTTGTCTTTCCAGGCCTCGGGAATACGTTCTGCCCGCAGATCCGCCTTCTCAGTGTTGGTATTGCGCTGCTTTGGAGCTGCAATTAGTGGCGCGTGCAGGATGTGGTCTGACATCGGCAGATAACCTGCGTTCCGCAATATGGTATCAAACCGGTTGAACAGTCTTTCAATCGCACCTGCCTGCGTCAGACGTTCGCGGAACAGCCAGACCGTTTTGGCATCAGGCACACCATCCGACAGGTCCAGTCCCAGAAAGCGCATGAAGGAAAGGCGGTCGTTGATCAGATATTCCTTCCACTTGTCTGAGAGGTTGTTTAGCGTCGGGATCACCAGAATCCTGAACGTTAGTACCGGATCAAACAGGGGACGACTGCCTTTGCTGCCGTCCGCATAGGCCAGAGCCTTGTTCAGGTCCGGACGGAATACTTCAAAATCCACAGTCCGGGAAAATGCCTCGAGCTGATCGCCACGCCCGCTCAGACGGGCAAGACGCTCTTCAACATCAAAGAAACCTGGCTGCTTCATGCCATCCGCCCCTCATCACAAGATGAGAGATGGAATCATAGAGGATCCATCGAAACCAAGGGATTGTTCGAACCCTCCATCTTCGTCGCCATGGGCGCCAATCTCATGCGCAGAAGTGTTCACTCGTGATTTTCCAAACAGGCTCTAAGGCCGAGATGAGGCGTAAGCAGCAGGTCCGCTTACGCCTCATTTCGGTCATAGATCAGCAACGAGGCGCAGCCTGAAAGTGGACGTCATCCAATTCGATGATAACTGTTACGGCACATCTCGACCTGAACGATAATCTGTCCAAAATCGTGCTCACTGGTATCGAACGCTGCACGGAAAAACCTGTTTCTTCGCTTTCGTCCCAGCAAGAAAACTACTCTGACGGAGTATTGATTTTCTGCCGTCCCGAGGCTTCACAGCGCGAGAGAGCATCGCGGATGGCAAGCCCTAACGCCTCGTCCGACACAGACAAGGGAACGGCAATCCGCTTCTCCGCGTATTTCTTCTTTTCCATAGGGCCCCAGGCCCGATGGCTCCCCGGAAGACGGAGTGTCGCCATCAGGGTCACGAAGTCCTCGATCAGATCATGCCAGGACGTGAACACGAGATCGCATCTTCGCCCGGCCTGATCGATGTCCTTGTAACCATAGGTCTGTGCAATTTCGCCCCAGAATGCCAGCCTCCGCGTATTGGAAACCTCTTTCATCGCATTGATTTCGTCACGACCAAGAGAGGGGACGCCAGGCTTGTTAAAATATTCGCTGCTTTCCAGAGCCTTACGAAAATTGTCGCCTATCCACAGAGCGGAGGCGTCGCAGGGCGCGTGCGCACACCAACCCGTCCGCGAAAAGTAGGTCCCGCCCCAGATTTCATCCGACTCAATCGCAATATACTTTGGAGAGAGAATGATTGTCGCGCTTTTCCGGTGCAAGCTGCGGATGCGTTCGGGAGTATAGGGAGA
>NZ_JBDNYY010000016.1:0-40979 GCF_047722525.1 Gluconobacter sp. | reverse complement strand
TTCTTGCTGCTACGGCATCACTCTAAATCAATGCATTCCAATTAACTTATAAAATTGACTGCGAATCATCGCCTACGGCAAAGAGTTCTCGTGAGTATTCAGACATATAGGTGAGCCACAGCATCTGTGCACGGTTCACGTCCTGAAACTCATCGGCCATTACGGATGTGAAGCGCTGCGACCACCTATCACGATAGGATCGGTCGTTCATCAGCGCAAGCGTTGGCCACATCAGCAGATCGGAAAAATCGGCGGCATTCTGCTCGCGCAGGGTCGCCTGATAGATCTGGTACAGACGAACGGCGAACTCCCAACCTTCGACATCGACCATCTGTCGGGCGGCACGGCGGCGCTCGATCAGCCCGCGCACCCAGGCCGGTGCGGCCTCAGGCGTCACGAGGTTTTCTTTCATGTGCCCGATCCGCTCGCCCATCTTCTTGACCTGCCGGACGTCACACTTCTTGCCTGTGTCCGGTTCGGGCACAGTGTCGGGGTCCATGGCCTTCATGAGACGGCGGATCAGCGCTGTCGCATCGTCCGCGTCGCGGATATCGAAACCGGGGTGTAACTGTGCCACCTCGGGCTCGGCCCGAAGCTGTCGCGCGCCGAGGCCATGAAACGTACCAAGCCAGAACGGAGCCTGTCCCTCGCCCAGGACGCTCGTGATGCGCTCACGCATTTCCTGCGCGGCCTTGTTGGTGAAGGTCACGCACAGGATCTGGGACGGCCGCATCCCATACATCTGGATCCGGCACGCCACACCGGCCGTCAGGGTCTTGGTCTTTCCCGTTCCGGCTCCGGCCAGCACGAGAACCCGGCCAAGCGCCATGGCGGCCTCACGCTGCACAGGGGTCAGTGGCTCCAGAACCGGAGCGAGGGTCTGCGGATAAGAGGTCATGCGGGCACCTGCTCGACGGGATAGACTTCAGACGCCACGGGATCCTCGACGGGAACGATATTGTTGCTGTCGGTAAAGAGGGTCAGCGGATGATAGAGGTTAAAGCCCTCATGGGGACCATCCCATCGTCCGGCAATCACGAGAGCCAGCGCGCGGTTCAGGCCGCTACCCAGCCACACAAGCTGATGCGGAACCGGCATTTCAGGCGCTTCAGGATCCGTACAGCCGAGACGGCGCGCATGATCCATCCAGATCGCCGAGGCCTTTTCATGGCCCAGCATATTAAAGGTCAGGCCGGTCTTGATAACGATATGGTCGATATGCTGGCGGGCCGTGGATCGGGTGTCGTTATACATCATGACGTCCTCAAAAGCCTTGGGGCAGGCTGACAGGGTGAGCGTTGGGAGTTCAGGTCCGTTCAGACGGACGATCGTCGATTTTCGGGTGAAGACGATCAGCTCGCCGTCGCGGTCCCAGGCGTCGTTCAGGCGATCACCGCCGATGACGACCCCCTGCACCAGTCCTTCGGGCGTGTGCGCCTCACAGAAGACTTCGGGGGCCGAGGTTCTCAGACCAGTTCTCTTCCAAACCCTGATGGCCTCTGCGTCCTGCCGCCACAGGATCAGTGTGACGGCCTGCCAGCTCAGACGGGATTTGCTCTGCTTCATGCCGCCACGTCCTGACGGGCGCGGCGCTGCAGAACAGCGTTCCAGTCCTTGTCTTCGCCTTTGGGTGAGTACCGCAGGGGCTTGAGTCCGGCTTCGCGGATCATGGGCGCATAGATCTCTTCGTACCGGTCGCCCTGGGCATCGCCGTCCACGACGATCATGACGCGGCCACCAGCCTCAATCGTGCCAAGAAGAGCACGGAACTCCTCCATCGCTTCAGGGCTCATGCCGCCTCCGGTCGAGACGTACAGGCTGGGGTCTGCGAAGAACGGATCCATGGCCGCATAGGACAGCACGTCGATGGCGGACTCACCGATGACCAGACGGACGGGCTTCACTCCTTTTTCGCCAGCCCTCATCCGAAAGAGCATTTTGCCACCGCCGCCCGAGGAGAAGCCGCGATATTCCGGCCCGCGCATTTCCATGCCCGTCAGCTCGCCCGCATTGTTGTGATGGGCGAACCAGGCCGTGCCCTTCATACCTTCCCGCAGGAGACCCTGCTGGTTCGCGAGATGAAGAATGCGTTCCGGCAAAGCCCGGTCGCGGGTCAGATAGGTCCAGGCAGCCGACCCCGGCTGGGGAGCCTGACGGTTCTTCCACATATAGTTCGGATCGCGTGCGGGTTTGCGCTCTTTCGGCTCTGCGACGTACTCGGCCCCGCTCGGCGTAAGGCCCAGCATTCCACGGAGTTCCACGCGCGCGTTGCCAAGGGACATCCCGGGATTGAGAAAGCGGACCAGGTCGATGACCGAGCCTTTGACGATCGAAGACGAATTGTGCGGATCCCACCAGCCCTTGCCACCGTGGGTCACGATGATGCTCTCGCCTTTCACGCGACGAAAGCGCATGTGACGGGCGGAACTTTCGGAGCGGACGAACCTGTAACCGGCCTGCTCCAGAACAACGATGCAACTGATCTCGTCACGAAACTTCTGGAGTTCGTCGTTCATCTGCTGGGGCGTGTTCTGGTAAGCCATGGCGGAATATCCTCCCGAACGTCCGTTACTTTCGATCTGTGAAAAGTATAGTAAATTACCGCGATAATATCCAATGAATACAACAGAATAACGCGGAATATATTTACTTGATTGAGTGAAATAGTTCTTGCGTCCAGAACGACAAAAACCAGTTTTTCTTGTTCGTCCTGCGGGGGTTTCGGGGGCAGCGCAGCCCCCGGTGTTGCCGCTGAAAGGAGATGTGTGGAGACGTTTTTCTCGTCCCGTCCTGCCAGGAACACGACAGTTGCGGGCCGAGGGTGTCAGGACCGGAAGACTGCGGATCGGCAAAAGCGGGTTGCGGGCAGCGCGGGACAACGTCCTGCGATGAACGCGGCCCTCTTTTGACGAAAGACGCGGTCTGGAGCCCGAAGGGTTGTCTTGAGACCCTCGGACCGTGACTGTCACACTGATCGCATGACGGCGAGGTCGGAACACAGCTCCGTGCCACCCCGCAAGGGGTGGTTGAAGCGGCAACGTCTGATGGTTCGGCATGAACGGATCCTTCAAGAAGTGTCCCCAGTCTGCCCGTGCCATCTGCGACTAACGCCCTCTGCCTCAGTTTTTTTTCGAAGACCCTGTGTCGGCCATCCCGTCTTCCTCTTTCGTCTGCCCTTTCTGTCGCTCCAGCTCCGCCAGTGTGCGTCTCACGGCCTGTGAGAACCGCGTTTTTCCTTCCCAGAAACGGCGTGAATACGCGCGGCGGTCCACCGTCGCCGTCCTCATGCCACACCTTCCGGACGATCGAGGCTGTCCAGGAGCTTCTCCTGCGAGCGGCGGCGCAGCGTCGCGGCCTTGCGGCGGAAACCGGCCGTCAGCCGCGATGGCAGCATGACGGACTGATCCCTGTCTTCGAGAAAGACGGCCTCTGCCATCAGGCGGGCGCTCAGGGCGCGCGCCTGACTGCGGGGAACTGTGAGGGGTGCGGGTGTGGAATAGAACATAAAGCCTCCTGAGACCCGCCTCCGTCAGGAAGCAGGTATAAAAAGACCGGCTCCAGGGCCGGTTTGCATGTGGGTTTCAAAGAGAGAGGGGGTCAGCGTCCGGGATCGAAGAGGATCTTCACATCCCCGTCCTGCGCACTCACCACGATCTCGGGCTCGGGCGGCCCCTGATCCGTGCGGGCGCGGACTTCGTAAGAGCCGCGCACGAACACGAGCTGGCCCTTGCGGGCGCGTTGTTCGAGAAGATCGGTCAGAAAGTCATTGTGGCAGACGACCCTGTGCCACACGGTCTGCGGGACGCGGCGACCCGTCGTTGTGTCGGTGCGCTGGCTGTCGGTTGCCAGACGGAAGAGGGCCACACGGTGTCCGTCCTGCCCGGTGCGGATCTCCGGATCGGCACCAAGGTTGCCAATGACGATGGCAAGGCTGAAGGTCTGAGCCATTGTTCTGTCCTTTTCGCTTGCCCGTGTCAGAAAAGCTCGGCCTGCACGGGCGCGGCAGGGGGAGACTGATGTGTGGCTGGCAGGGCGATCCGGAAGCGGTCCGCCAGACGCGCCAGATCGGCCCGGTCGCGTGCCTCCTGCTCTGCGGCAAGGGCGCGCGTGTAGGCCTCGATCAGGCCGCTGCCGATGAGGCGGTTGCGAATGTCGCGTTCGACGTCCGACCAGGTCCAGGCGGGATCGCCATAACAGCCGTACAGGACGATGCCGCGCAGGAAGCCCAGACGTGCCTGTGTCGTGGAGAACTGCGCGCCCCAGAAGCCGTGGATGTCGTAATGGGCGATATGCCCGAACATCTGGCTCAGGCGATTGTAGAGCGTGCGGTTCCAGGCGCTCTGCGGAAACCCGCGTGCGATGAATGACAGCAGCGCGTTTCCGATCTTCGCCTTCTCGGCCGCGTCGCTGAACTGCGTTGCGGTGAGGCCCTGAGGCTGGATCGGCGGCCGTCGCAGCGCGGGACACGCGAGGGACGCTGGTTCCGGCCCGTTCATGAGCGCACCTCATGGGCGAGCATCGCCTCGACCTGAGTAAGGTAGGCTTTGAACGGTGTGTCTTCAGGGATGACCCTGATCCAGTGTTCGGTGCCGAGGGATCCTGTCCAGCGGGCCTCGCTGAACCCTTCGGGATGATCGCCCACGCGCTCGGGTGTAACAGACACAAGGAAGGAGGCCTCCGGGTAATCATCGTGCAGGCGCGTGCCGTACTCGGCAACGGCTGCCCGGATCCCTGCAAGGTCAGCCACCTCGATCCGCGTCTTTTTGTAACGGGCCGGAGATGAACAGGAGATTAAGCTCCCGTGAGAGGCCGCAGGAATTGCGGCGAGCGTGTATGTCGGCATGGTGATCTCCACAGCGCCTGATCTCGGGGGTCTCAAAGGAAGGAGGGGAGCACCACCACCAGAACGATGAAGATTGCGAAGAGCACGATGCCTGCCACGAACTCGGCCAGTTCGAGCCATTCTGTGCGGTTGCGGGGACGCAGATCGGAAATGTCGGCCATGTCATTCTCCTTTTTTCTTCCATGACCCTTTCCGGCGACCGCAGCGGGGACTGGCTGGCAAAGGCGCTGCAACGCAGCGGGATCGGACGACCCGCAGCGCAGCGAGGACACGGCCGACCCACCCTTTGCCAGACAGGCTCCGGTGTGGTGCCTGCCCTCCCTTTTTCCCCTTCCCCCTTTTTCTTTTCCCGTCTCCTACTGCGCGAGGTTGGCGACCTGTCGCGCCAGACGGGCACAGAGCGCGCGCGTCACAGGATCGTCCTCGTCCACGATGGCCCCGGTCAGAACAGGCAGAAGGCGGCGCGCTTCAGGGGCGGAGAGATCCAGATGCCAGCACGCACCGATCTGCGTGGCCACAGCGTCCGGCTGATCGACCGGGCGAACGGACACCGAGACTTCGTTTCCGTCCACGTCGTCAGGTTCGAGAACGGTCTTCTGACCGTCCGGCAGGTGAACAGGGCGCAGCCCGCTCTCATTCGCCTCGTCGGCCGTCGCGTCCAGCACGAGCTGACCGGCTGCCTCGGCGGTCTCGGCCTCGACCTGAAAATTGACGCGGTCGGAGAGAAGCTGGCGCTCGCTGAGCGTCACAATAAAAACAGGCATGTCGGGCTCCAGAAATGAAAAAGGCCGCCCCGGAACGGGCGGCCTTGAAGGGCGGACGAAAAAAGAAAAGGCTCAGTCGCTCACAAATTCGGAGCTGCCGAACACGTCCTGCCAGGGGCTGTTACTCGTCAGGTGGCAGTCGGACTGCCAGTCGTAATATCCGGACTTGAACCGCGAGGTGATGGCCTGGAGGGTTTCGGTCGCCGTCTCGTCCAGATCCTCCTCGGTCTGCACGGTCACACTGCCGTAGTCGCGTTTGCGGACGGAAAACTTGACCTTCGGGAAAGCCTTCTTCAGCATTCGGCGGATGTTTTTGGCGGCCAGCGTGCCGCTGCTGTCATCGCCCTGCTCCAGATGGGCATAGTCCGGATTGACGCGGAGCGCTGCGACCTCGGCGGCATGTTCCGCTTTGGCGCGCGCCTCAGCCGCGACCTTCTCGGCCTCAACCTCTTCGGCATGAGTGCGGAGAAAGGCAATCTCCTCGGGACTGGCCAGTCCCTTGTCGGCGTCGATCCGCCATTGGACACCGCGCAGAATGGCCTCGGGCAGACGACGGGAGATCGAGCCACAGGCAAAGACAATGTCATAGGACGCGCTCCCGCCCGACACGATGGCCCCGCCACGCGACAGGGACCGCACGGTGGTCGGGCTGGCCTCGCCGTAAACGGCCATGACGATCCCGGCTCCCCGGCTGTAGAGATGGGTGTAAACGCGGGTGCCGACCTGAACGGGAACGAGAGAGGGGACGAACATCGTCTGATCCTTTTCCTTTGGATTTTCGTGATGTCTTCTCCAGCGTCAGCGCGGGACGGCCGGGTCAAAAGCGGCGCGTGCGCCGGCACCGGAGGCGGCGAAGCCGGTGAGGAGCCACCTTTTGACCCGGACGGAGCGCGATGGCAGCGCCCCTCCCCCCCTTTCCTTTTCTTTTCTTTTCCCTCTCCCGGCTTCAGGCCGCGAGCACGATTTCGAGATGGTCACGCATGAACTGCATGGCCTCATTGTGCGCCGTCTGCTCGGGCGCGGTCTCGGGCGTTTCGGGAGGGAAAGGCTCTTCGGAGGCAGACTCCGTCACCGACACGACAGGGCCGCTTGAAAGGTCGGCCTCATCATCGGCTGCTTCCTCGAAATCATCTTCAGGCATCTCCTCCAGGTCCTCATCGTTCATCACGCTTTCCAGCTCCCGGATCTTCGCCTGTTTTTTCTTCTGCTTCTGCGTCCAGACGTCCTGCGCCTGCGCAAACGACGCGACCTCGGGCAACCAGTGGCCTTCCCCGACATGGTTCATCAGGGCCGCACGCATCTCCTTGCCCGTATTCTGCGGGGCAAGTCCTTCGGCCTGCACGGCTTTGGTGATGCCCGGCTTGCTGTAGCATTTGAGGAACGCCTCAAAGGCCATGCTCGGCATCTTCTGGTCGGCACCGAACAGAACGCCCACGAGCTGCGCGGGCAGACCGCTGCCGCTGTGCATCGACACATCGCAGTTCAGGATGCTTTGCAGGACGGTGACGGCATGGCGGCGGATCAGCTTTTCGTCACGGACAAGGCTGCCTTCGGGAAAGAGGTCAGCCATCGCGAGCGTGCGCGCGGTTGGTTCTGACCAGTTGTTTCCGCTGGCATCGCCATGCACCCGGACGTTCTCGGCTTCCAGCGCCAGCAGAAGAGCAGCGATCAGATCCCATGGGTCGGCTGTCTCGGACACCTCACCAAGCGCCTCACGCAAAGCGACGGTGCGGATCTCGCCGATCATCTTGTGGCCGGTCCCGGAGACGTCCGGTCGCTCTCTCGGGGCCTCTGGCGTGGCAGAGCCGCCCGAGTGGTTAACCTTCGCGGCGCTGTAAGGACGGCAGCGTTCTTCCACGATCTTCAGGGTTCGGGGATTGAGGCCATAACCGATGACCTCACCCTCCTGTGTCGCCATCCAGGTGCCCATGGTGATGAAGCCCTCCGGCGCGCGGGCATATCCGTATTCGTCCGAGGTCAGGACAATGGAGTTTTCGGGCCGCTCATTGTCCAGCCAGTCCTGCTGTGCGGCCGCGTAAGCCGTAGCATCGAGCGTATAGCGGCTGTCTGTATCGGCTTCGGCAAACAGATCCTCCATCCAGACGATGTTATGCTTGCGGGCAAGATCGTCGCCGAACCGGGCGTTGCGGGCGTACCATTCCTTCTGTTCGAGGTTCCGGGCAAGCGCGCCCCAGGCCACGGTGTCTTCCGGATCTTCGGCCTTTACCCGGTACTCGGCCGGATCCTCGTCGTCTTCGACGCTTTCGGAAAACATTTCCGCCCACGCGTTGCGCTGCTCGTCCAGTGAGGCCTGCGCGATAATTTTGCGCTGCCGCTCGTCAGGGCCTCGGCCGAGGGCGATGGCATCAAGAATAGGCGGGTGCAGCTTCGCCAGCAGACTGAGACGCTTGAGATAGCTCGGCGTGACCATCAGGGCGGCACAGACCTGCGGATCTGTATAGCCAAGCTGCTCACGCAGGCGGGTGACGCTGTGCCACTGTTCCGGCTCCGTCATGTCCAGACGAACGAAGTTCTCGCTGACGGCAGCCAGGGCATCGAGGTCTTCGCTCTGATCGCCAACATACACGTCGATCTCGGTTAGACCGGCATAGATGGCGCCTTCCGTCCGACGGTGGCCTGCCACGATCATCAGGCGTCCGTCCTCCAGTTCCCGGACGGCCGGGGGATGGAGGATGCCAATCGCCTTGATATTCAGGGCGAGTTTGCGCAGTTCCTCCAGACTTCCGATGGAAGAACGCGGATTGTTCGGATTGGGCACAAGGGTTTTCGGATCGACACGGCGAAGCTCGGCCATGGGACGCTCTTTCTATAATTTTTCAGATGTCCCTCCCGCGTCACGGGCCAGCCAGCCGCGCAAGGCCGCGCGAAGCGCGCCCGGCCTGAGCCTTGCGCGGCTGGCTGGTTCGTGACAGCCCCGCCTTTCCTCTTTTTCCTTTTACAATCCTCGGATTGCTCCTCATGTCATTCGCGCTTCCACACGAGCACCGTTACTAATCAGAATAGTTCTTCGGATTGTATTCATCTCGGAACACACCTACCTTGATAGATCACCGATATTTAAGGGGACCGAATACAATGAATTATGATGAAGCAATGGAAATTTTATCCACATCGTCTCGTTCTGATTGGGTTATTGACGAGACTCTCGGAACATTCACATTCAAGTGCGATCTACTTCTCAATATCAAGCGTGTTGAGGAAGACGAAAGACGCGAGTTTCCTGAAGTGTGGACAAAGCGATTTGCCGACAAAAGTGCATACAAGACGCACTATGACGTACTCTACGGAGCGTCCATTCTGGTAAGAAAAATGCTTGTAAGCGTTGATGGCGGAAGAGCAGTTCTTCCCTTACCGGAGTCTGCAACTAATTTAGTTGTCACCGAAGCAGATCTTAACTTCGCTCGAATTATCGACGAACCGTCGGCCGTCAATGAGTATTTCGATCGTTCAGAAATGAAGGTAGTCTAACTTTTACACTTGATTTAGAAAGCTGCGAATAATTCCCGCACTGGTACAAACTCAATACTCTACTCCTCGCCCTCGCTGTGTCCATTTCGGACACAGCGAGGGCAGGATCAGGCGGTCTCTACGATGACGGCCTGATCTTCCAGCGCGGCCTTTGCTTCAGCCTTTTCCGCCTCCTCGCGGCGCTCCGTATCGGCTGCGAGATCTGCTTCAAGGGCCGCCATGGCCTCGCGCTTCTCCTGCAACAGCGCCGCCTCCGGAAACGCCAGCCCCACACGGGCGCGGTATCCGGGGAGCTTGCGCTCTGCTTCCTCCACCTGACGGCGCGCGTCCGCCAGTTCCGCCTCGAACCGCAACAGCGCGTTCTCGATGCGGCTGACCAGCCCGACCGGGCTTGTCTCGCGGTCGAAGTCCATGCCGAGGATCCGCCCGTCCAGCACAAGGCCGAGGGTTGCGTCCCACGTCTCCTCCCCGTCAAAGCGGGTGCGCCAGGTCTCGCACAGGATCTCGAAGCCGCCGACCGTGCCAAGGGTCCACTTGCCTTTCTCCCCGGACTTCGCCGCAAGGCGGGCCTGCGAGAGAAGCCACTGACCGGCCTTCTCACGCTCGGTCATCTCCCGGTCCTTGCACACCAGCCGGAACGCTTCACCGCGCGTCGGCTCGCGCCGTGCGATGTCGTTCTGAAGACGCGGGATCACGGCCTGCGCCGTCTCACGGTCACGCTCGGCACGGTCGATGGCACGGCGGACGTTATACTGATCGTCGTGATGCGCGGCCTGCAATCGCTCCAGGCGGGCCAGCTCGGCCTCCAGTCCGGCCTTCTGCATCAGGCGTTCATCACCCGACGCAAGCGCCTTCGCCATGGCGAACTGGTTGGCCTCCGCCCCCACATCCTCCAGACGGCGGATCGTCCGGTCTCCGGACATGGCAAGGCAGATGAACTTCTGCTTGCGCTCCAGCATCTGCCAGTTCGTCGCATCCACCGATCCTTTCAGGGCGTAGGCGTAAAGCTGGATCACCGGGTTCTGATTGCCCTGCCGTTCGATCCGGCCCTCGCGCTGGATGATGTCCGAGACCAGCCAGGGCACATCGAGATGATGCAGGGCAATCAGGCGCTGCTGCGCGTTCACCCCCGTTCCCATGGTCGCGGACGATCCGATCAGGATGCGCTTGCGCCCGGAGTTCATGTCGCGGAAGAGCGCCTGCTTGGCCGTGCTCTTCTTGTAGTGCTGCATGAAGGCGATCTCGTCGCGCGGCACGCCCATGCGGATCAGTTCGTCGCGGATCCAGCGATAAGCCGAGAACCCGCGTGTCTCCAGGGCGGATTCCGTGCCCAGATCCGAGAAGATCATCTGCGTGGCACCCGGCAGCTCGTACTCCCGTCCCGTCTCAGGGTCGGTGTAGCGATTGGCGGACGTGTCCTGCCAGATCTGGAAGACCTTGCGGATCATGACGTTCAGCTTGTTGCTGTTGTCATTATCCGCCCAGTTCCTCACGAAACGCAGGTCGATGGCAGCGTGCCGGGCGTCAGTGATGACGGACAGCAGGATGTCGTCACCCTTCTGGGGCTTGCCCGTGCGCTCTTCAATCGTCTTGATCCGCTCGGCAAGCGTCTTCTGATACTCGCGGAAGGCGTCCCCGCTATCGGCCACGACAATCTCACGTCTGCCGCCCGCCACCTCTGGCAGTTTGACGTAGCGTCGCAGGTCGTCCTGCTGCACCACGTCGGCAAAGTCGCGATACATCGCCATCAGGTCGGCAACATTCACGAACTCGGAGAACCGCGTGACAGGCTTGTAAAGACCGCTCGGCTGAAGCTCCAGTTCCGTGCGGGTCTCGCCAAAACTTGCGGCCCAGGCGTCGAACTCGTGCAGGCCACGCTCGACAAGGGCTGGCAGGTCCATGAACCGCTGGATCGAGAACATCTCGCCCAAGGTGTTGGTAATCGGCGAGCCTGACGCCATCACCAGCACGCGCTCGGGATTACGCTTGGCGAGGTAGCGCGTTTTCACGAACAGATCCCAGGCGCGCTGGCTGCCGTTCGGGTCGATCCCCTTCAGATCGGACTGGTTCGTGCCGAAAGACAGTTTGCGGAACTGCTGCGCCTCGTCCACGAGGATCTGGTCCACCCCGATCTCGCCAAGATGCACCATGTCATCCTTGCGGCTGGACAGGGCCTTCAGCTTGGCTTCCATTCCCTCCTTCAGGCGCTCGATGCGCTTGCGCGACAGTCGGTCATCGCGGCTCACATTCTCCAGAAGGCTTTCATAGGACGCGATCTGGTCCTCGACCATCTCCTGCTCAAAGGCGCTCTCGACTGGCACGAACTTGAAGGCATCATGGGTGATGACAATGGCGTCCCAGTTGCCTGTGGCCGCCCGGGCCAGGAACCGCTGGCGCTTGTCCTTCACGAAGTTCGTCTCGTCCGCCACGAGGATCTGGGCGTTCGGGTAGAGCATCATGAACTCACGCGCCATCTGCGCAAGGCAGTGTCCGGGCACCACGATCATGCCCTTGGAAATCAGGCCGAGGCGCTTTTGTTCCATCACGGCCGCGCACATCGAGAACGTCTTTCCGGACCCCACCGCATGAGCCATGTAGGTGCTGCCCTTGGCGATGATCCGCCAGATCACCCGCTTCTGATGGTCGCGCAGGCTGATCGCCGTGCTGGCTCCCGGCAGCTTCAGGTGAGAGCCGTCGAACGTGCGCGGGACAAGGTTGTTGAACGCATCGTTATACAGCCGCACCAGACGCTCGGCGCGGTCGGTGTCCTGCCAGACCCATGTCTCGAACGCGGTCTTGATTGCGGCCAGCTTCTCCTTGGCCGCCTCGGTCTCCTTCGTGTTCAGCTCACGGTGTTCGCCATTTTCGTCGCGCCAGGTGTCCCAGATTTTCGGGCTGGCCTGATTGAGCGCATCGTCCAGCAGATCCCCGGCATGACGGCGCTGCGTCCCCCAGACCGAGGTGGCCTCGGCCTTGCCGGAAAACCCGCTCTTGTCCACGCTCCAGGTCGCCACCTCCAGCGTGTGGTGAATGGTCGTGCGAACCCCCATGACCTCTGCAACAAAGGCCTCAACATCCGGCACCGGGATCCATGGGGCTCCCAGACGGGCCGTAATGTCGGACGGGCACAGGTCTTCGGGCTGCACCTCTTCAAGGGCGGCGACGTTGCGCAGATAGCGTCGGTCGCGCTCGGCAGCCTCCCGGGCCTGCGCCAGCTTGGTGCGGACCGCGCCTGACAGGGCTTCGTCTGCCGTCACCCAGACCTCACGGCCGCCTGTGCTGCGGATCGGGTCGAGATAGACCGAGGATCCGAGTTCGGCGAGCACCTCATCACCGGGGCGGCCCAGAAGCTCCGCCATGCGCTCGACGTCCACGCCACCCGTTTCATGCAGGGAAACCGCAAGCGCGTCATGGGCGCCGTGAACCTCGGGCTCGGACGGGGCCTGGATGACGCGCTCACTGAAGATCGGTCCCGGACGGCCGGTCTGGCTCTTCTCGTCATACTCCTCGATCGAGCTGACCAGCCACACATCCGGATCGTCATAGAACGGCTGAAGGTTCGGGCGGCGCTGTGTGGATTTCTCCTCTCCCGTCTCTTCATCCACCCGTGTCGTGGTGTTCGTCAGGTTGATCGGCCCGAACTGACGGCTGAACGCCTGATACGCGCGCTTGAGATCCGCCTGATGGGCACTGTAGGGCAGGTTCTCCACCTGGGCGCGCAGCACCAGACGGGCCGCGTCCCTCACAGGAATCAGACCCTTGATGATGGCCGCGTGCTTCTGAAAGATTCCTTCCTTCTGCTCGCCTTTCTTCACCTTCACCAGCACGGTTTCGCCGTCGATGATCTGGTGCAGCACGCCTTTGTGCAGCAGATAACTGCCCTCTTTCAGCAGGGCACCGTCTGCGGCTGTTCCGACCTCGGCGGCATGATTGTGCTGCACCGTCGCAACATCGAGCGTCTGCGGGGCCGGGAAGCGGGCCAGCGAAGAAAGACGGCCGAGGGCGAGCGGCAGGGCCTCGTCCAGCATCTGGAGCGGGTTGGCCTTGCAGGTGTATTCCGGGCCGAACTGACCGCTCGTCCAGTCGTGCCGACCGAGAACCTGCTGGCCGTTCTCCGCGAAATAGCGGTTGATCCGCAGCGGGCCTTCGCCCTGATCGGTGTCCTCCAGCGCCGCCACGTCCAGCCATGTCGCATCGCCTGCATCCTCTCCCGGTGCGCGACGGCGGAACACGAGCACGTCCACCACGACATCCGTTCCGGCATCGTCGCGCATGGCCCCGGCTGGCAGACGTGCGCCACCCACGAAATCGGCCGTCTCGAAGATCGTGCGCCGCGCGCCGGCATCGGACTTGTCCATCGTCCACCGCGACGTCACGAACATCGCCACGGCTCCGGGACGCAGACGGGAGATGGACCGGGCGATGAAATAATCATGCAGGGACAGGCCAAGGCGTCCCAGCTCGTCCGTGCCCCGGACCGTACGGTTGCTGAACGGCGGGTTGCCGATCACCAGATCGTAGCGTTCCGCCAGCTTGGCTGTCGTAAAATCTTCAGCGCGGACCCACTGGTTCGGAAACAGCTTGCGCGTGATGCGGGCTGTCAGCGGGTCGTTCTCGATCGCGGTCCAGGCGGTTTTCGGAGCGAGCTTCGGGGGCACGCTCGCCATGAAAAGCCCGGTGCCACAGCCCGGTTCCAGCGCACGGCCGCCCCGGAACCCCATCTGGGCCACCAGATCCCACATCGCATGAACGATCAGTTCGGGCGTGTAGTGGGCGTACTGCGTGGCCCGTGCCAGACCCGCTCGCTCCTGCTGGCTGGTCAGGGCTTCAAGCTGGCTGCCGATCTCTTCCCACCCGGACCGGAAGGTCTCTCCGGCACGCGGAAACAGGCTGTTGGCCAGCTCTCCGGCCCCGAACCCCGTAAAGCGGGCGAGCACGGCCTGCTCGTCAGCGCTGGCGTTGCGGTCTTCTGCTTCCAGCGTGGCCAGAAGGCGGATCGCTGCCAGATTGTCGCGGGCACGCTCTTTCCAGCCCTGGGCGAGGCCACGCGTTCCGCTCAGGACGAAATCCACCTTCGGCAGGACGGCAGGGATCGGAGCAGGGGCCTGTGTCGCCTGTCGAACCGCAGCGGCGGCTTCCTCAAGGGCGCGGTCTCCGGGAAGATCACCCCAGTAAAGATTGGACTGGCTGCCGCCGAGTGCTGAGGTATCGAAAAAGCTCAGTTGGGACATGGACATGGAAAAACTCCGGACAAGCGGCAGCGCCCGGTGCTGCGCGGAGGCAGACCGGGGGGCCGGAAAACAGGATCAGTTCGGGGAGAGAGGCGTCAGGCCTCCCGGATCAGCGCGGGGTCAGAGGGGACCAAAGCGCAGGCGGATCTGCTCGCGCTCGTTCTCGGAGAGGCGGGCCAGCGCCTCACGGTGGTAGGTGGAACCCTCGCCTGCCTTCCGCGCCACGCGCCACCAGGCCTGAGGATCGCTGCAATGCAGACCCACCAGATGCGTCTCGTCATTGTCGGGTCCGCAGCCTTCGAGGATCGTCCAGCCCTCTTCGTGGGCCTGTTTCAGATCGAAGGCGTGCGCCTGTGCGGGGCGTTCGAGGGTGTCTGACATTGTCTTTATTTCCTTTCCTGACCCTCTCCGGCGAGCGCAGGACAGTGCGGCCTGCCAGAGCGACGCACAGCGTCGGGACCGCCCGGCCCGCAGCGCAGCGAGGACACGGACGGACCCACCTCTTGCAGGGCGGGCTGGCCTGTGCTGCCCCCCTCCCCTCTTCTTCTTTTTTCAACCTTCTGTTTTTTCTTCTTTTTTTTCAGGTTGGCCCCCCGCCCTGCCCGAACGCTCCGGCCGGGGTCTCCCAGGCTGGTGTGAAGACAGTCGGGATCGGACGCGCCGAGAGGCACGCGCGGGCCAGCTCGGGCGCTGCCACGGCGGCGGCATACGGCCTGCCCTGCTCGGCGAGCTGCTCCAGCGACACGGTGCGCTTGATCGTGCAGCCAAACTGCTGCTCGTACTGCACGAGGCGTTCAAAGCGGGCCGGATCGAGCCAGCGGATCGTTGCAAACTGCCGCGCATCGCCAAAAATACAGGTGGCACAGGACAGTCTGGAGAAGCCGATGCGGTAGGGCAGCGCCGGCATCACCTTCCAGCGTTTCAGGCTGTCCCAGACCTGCGCCTCGCTCCACTGGTGGACGGGCCGCCAGTGATCGACATGACGGCGACGTCGCGTGCCATGCCGCGTATCCGTGCGGTGCGGCTCAAAGGCGGCATAGCGGGCACGGTTTGGGCTTTCTTCGGCACGCTCGCCCGTTACGAACAGGGTGCGGCGGTTCAGGAAGCGGTCCTGGCCGCGTAGGGAGCGATCGGCGACGTCAATCTTGGTGACGCTGGAGCACCATCGGGTCGTCAGGCTGGCGGAGACCTGGGGAAAGCGCAGGCGCGTCCCGTTCGGCCCCTGCCCGCCTGCGCGGATCAGACCCTCAGGGCTTTCGAAAAGAACAGGGGCTGTCGGTGCGTCCTTGCGGAGCATCTCCCGCTCGAAGCCGCCCTCGCGCCAGGAGCGATAGAGCGGCAGGCCGAAGTCCCGCGCCAGCGCGCTCACATAGGGCGAGGTGGAGGGCCAGTCCATGAAGGACGGCCCCTGCCCGTCCACCTCGTGGTGCCACAGTTCCAGGCGGTCCTCCGGGGCACCGGCTTCAAGGAGGGCAAAAAGGCAGGCGAGGCCGTCCTTGCCGCCCGAGATGGCCACGATGATACTGTCATACGACGTCAGATCCGGCGTCATGACACGAACCTGCTGACCGGGGCACCTGTCCGGACAGAGCGGCACATCAGGGCACTGGCGATCGGAGCATCCCGCAGGAGAAGCGGCTTGACGTGCCGGTTGTCCCAGCTCAGGCCCTCGCAGCGTGAGAGGAGTCCAAGCTGGGTTGCCGCCTCATCCCGGCACGCACACACCCGCTCATTGCCCCCCGCACTGCGACGGCAGGGCTCATGCGCCGGCGCGTTGCAGCCCGTACACGGGATTGTCAGGGCCGGATCACCGCCAGCCCAGTGCTCATTGCATTTGCGGCAGGAGACGGGCTCCTGTGTATCGGTCCACCGCATGGGCGGCCGACCGCGTGGTGTTGGGACGTAAGGAAGGTAATGACGGCGCATGATGCTCGATCCATTTCTGGTTTTTGAACATCGTCGCGTCCGGCTGGGGGCTGTTCAGACTGCAACAGTGCCGCGCAGCGGCAGGATCAACGCGGCCCGCAGCCACGCGCAGACGGCGTAGCCGGCGAGCATGGCGAGGACACGCGTTGACCCACCTGTTGCGGGCTGGGCGGCTTCCAGCCAGCCCTTTCCCCCTTCCTTGTTTCTTCTCATTTGATGTTTTTAGTTACATGTATTTAATTACATGTACATAAGCACATGTAATTAAATACATACGTTCTCGGCCATCCTCACAGTCGCTCACGCGCTCCCGGGTAGTATTCGCCGCGTGACAGAAATCACTCACGAGCCTTCAATCGTATATAGGTACATGTAATTTTTAACATGTACCTATAGTTTAGAAACTCAGCGTCGTCGCCTTTTACGCTTGTCTTCGACCAGATCGGTTTCCCTCACTTCGTACCCAACTTCAGCGAGGGCCTTCAAAACGAGATATTGCTTTGTGACTTTGGCTTCCGCAGCTTTTAGCGATAGCTGTCGGTCAACATACTCTGGGATAACCATCCGCAAGGATGTCATCGCGGGATCGGGATCATCTAATGATGTCTGGGCGCCCCATTTTGTCCCCAATGCACGACTGTTTTCTGAGACGTTGCGGTCTTCGACACTCTGCGGGGCTTTGAGATCACGTAGATTAGGTCGTTTAGCGGGACGAGCCATCAGCGCATCGGTGATGGGGGGCAGAGGCGTTTTTGTCATCTGGCACTCTCCGCAAGAGCTGATAGCTTCTCAAGAAGCTCCTCTGCTATAGCCTCTACATTCTGGGCCGCCGGAGATGCACCTGCGTTTTCAACCGGGCTCGTTCCGGTGATGTGCATTTCTCTGAAAGCAGCTCTTTCCAGCATTGCAGCTTTAAAGACTGGTACGTTTTGCTGCTCAACACTCTCCCGAACGTGTTTTGCTGCTCTCGATTCAAATCCAGGTAGCACCCGGCTCCAGATAAGAGCGCGAGGAATAGCGCTTCGTGCCAGATCCTCTGCATCGTCAATCTGCGCGATAGTTTTGAACGCGTCGCGCACATCGGGAAGGCTGGCCTGGCATGGCACAAGCACGAAATTGGAACGCTGCAAAGCCTTCAAGGCTAGAGTAGATGATCCACCAGGCAGATCTATGATCGTCAGGTCACTCTCGCTCTCCGCCGTTCTTACCTCAGCCAAGATGTTATGCTCGTCTATGGACGGCCTGACGGTGAGATCCTGCATCCCATTTTTCGCCCCAAACTCGCTAGCGTGCTGATTTAAGTCACAGTCTAGAAGGCGGACCTTGTACCCCTTTTGAGCAAGGGCAGTCGACAGAATGATCGACAAGGTGGTCTTCCCACATCCGCCCTTAGCCGAAGCTATAGATAAAACAGCCATAGAAATACCTCACGACAGAACCAGCATTTACAAAGTTACATGTAGTGAATGACATGTTGTTTGTTACATGTCAATTATTACATGTTATGGCGTACATGTACATATACACATGTACAGGCGTAGAATTGCTTGTTAAATATTTTTCAGGTTTTTCAGAGGCTTATAAAAATATCTCTAACTACCTTCATTTCTGCCATCAAAATTTAGGTTGCTTCGCGCGCCCCTTTGTTCTCTTTATGTTCTCATTAAGGAGAACAAAGATGACAACGGACGCCGTGGCGCGACTGCGCGAGCAGGTCCGACGCCTGGAGCGTCGAAGCCTTCCTCATTCCCATACTGACACGCTGCCTACCGGGCATTCTGCCGTCGATGACCATCTCGGCGGTGGCCTCAAAACGGGTAGCCTGCATGACTTTCTGATCTCCGATCCTCTGGAGACGGGGGCCAGTCTCGCCATGCTGCTGCCCATCCTGAAAGAGGGCAGGGGGCCGGTCTTCTGGATCAGCGACACACCTGCCGAACTGAACGCCTGCGGGCTGCATCAGTCCGGTGTTCCACTGGACCATCTGGTCTGCATTGAAACGGACCCGGCCAGCCTGCTCGCTGTCGCAGAAGACGTGTTGCGCGGACCAGAACGCGCATTGGCCGTGATCGCAGGAAGCCACGTCCCAACCCTCAAAGAAATCCGTCGCCTCAATCTGGCCGTAGAGGCGAGTGGCAACACGGGCTTCTTCCTGCGTTCGGCCCCCCTCACACGCGCTCCCGGGAAAGATCCCTGCGCGTGCGCCACGCGCTGGCGGATCCTCTCTCATCCCTCAGCGCCACGATTTTTTCCGGGACTGGCCATGCCGCTTCCCGGTTCCCGACGCCTTTCTGCCGCGCTGCTGCGGGTGAGGGGAGGCCGCCCTGCTCACTGGATCCTCAACTGCACCGATCATGCGCCGCTTTCTCGCTCTCTGGATGCCCTTCTGGCGCACCGAGCGCCTTCAGCTCTCCCGCCCGGAAGACTTCCCGCCCGACAGGCCGCTCGTTGTGCACGCGCTGGCACATAACCGCCACACCGTCACTGGTGTGCGTGCCGGGGGGGGGGGCCCCGGGCGGGCCCCCCGCCAGGCGCGGGGCCCCGGCCCCCCCCGGGGGGGGGGTGGTTGGGGCCCCCCCGCACCCCTCCCCCCCCCCCCGGCCGCGCGTGGCCCCCGCGGGCCCAAAACCCCCCCCCCCGCCCCGGGGGGCCCGCCGGCGGCCCCGCCCCGCGGCCCGCACACCCGGAATGCCGCTGGCACAGGCCCGCTCCCTGGTTCCGGATCTTCTGACCGCAGAAGAGGACGCCGAGGCACAGAGGGTCGCGCTGACCAATCTGTGCTCATGGTTGATCTGGCTGTCGCCGCTGCCCGCGTTCGATGCTCCGGACAGCCTCTACAGCGATACCACCGGATGCGCCCATCTTTACGGGGGTGAGACGGCCATGCTGGATCTCGTCAGGGAACGCCTGAAGGCGAGGGGGCATTCCTGCTCCGTGGCGCTGAGCGATACGGCCGCTGCCTCACGCGCCCTGGCCCGCTCGGCGATCGACCGGATCTGTCTCGTGCCTCCCGGTCAGCAGAAACAGGCGCTGCAGCCGTTGCCCTGTTCAGCGCTTCCTTTGCCGGAACAGACGCTATCCCGCCTTAGCCGTCTCGGACTAAACACGATCGGCGCGCTGGCGGACCTCCCGCGCGCACCTCTAGCCAAGCGTTTTGGGGCAGAGCTTCTGACCTGTCTCGATGAGGCTCTGGGACGGCAGGTCCGCCCGCTCAGCGTGTTTCAACCTGTGGACCGGATCTCCCTGACCCGCTCTCTGGTCGAGCCGATCAGCACGCCGGAGGCCATTGCTACAGTGATTGCAGCCCTTGTGCCGGTTGTTTGCGAAAGGCTGATGGCACGCGGGGAGGGGGCACGGCAGCTCGACTTTCTCTGTGTTCGCGTGGACGGATCCATCCAGGCCGTCCGCGTGGGGACGTCCGATCCCACGGCTGACATCACGCGTCTGACGCGCCTGCTGAAGGACCAGATCCCGCAGATCGCGCCAGAGTTTGGAATTGAAACCGTCATCCTGACCGTGAGCGCGAACGAACCGCTGGAAGCCGGGCCCGAGCGGTCTGTCTTGCCAGACGAAGCAGGATCCTCTGAAACGGGCCTCCCGGCCTCTCTGATCGACCGGTTACTGAATCGTCCGGGCGTTGTTTCGGTTCACCAGCTCGCGCCCCGGTTTTCCGCCTGGCCGGAAGACGGGCAGGCTCGCGTTTCTCCAGGCGACATGGCAAAACCGCCTTTCGCGGGCCAGATGCTCTGGGCGCGGCCGAACACTTTGTTCGATCTGCCCGTCCGGGTGCAGGTGACTGCCCTGCTTCCGGACGGTGCGCCCCGCCAGTTCGTCCTGAAACGTCAGACGCATCGCATTGCTGCAGCCGATGGCCCTGAACGTCTGCTTGGCGAGTGGTGGCACACGGCTGAAGCCTACGGCGCGATCCGCGATTACTGGCAGGTCGAGACCACGACCGGCCTGCGCCTGTGGCTGTTTCGCAAAGGCGACGGAAGTCACGGCTGGTCCGGTTCAGGTGACTGGTTTCTACAGGGGATGTTCTAATGGACCCCCGCGATGACCTGATCCCGGCCAGCACTTCGGACGTGGCCGAAGTCCTGATGCACGCGTTGTGCTATGACGGACGCAGGCGGACGCATGACGCCGCCGAGCTGATGGCCCGTCTGGTGGCCGAACGGCTTGTCGCCTATCTGGAACGCTCGGGCTTCGTGGTCATGCGCGCGCCGACCAGCAACGCGCCTGACAGCAGCCGACATCCCCATCCCCACCGCCGCTAGGCCATGAGGGCGCCTTACGTCGAATTGCAGGTCACGTCTTCGTTTTCATTCCTGCGCTCGGGCAGCCAGCCGGATGAGCTGGTTTTCCAGGCGAAATCCCTGGGCTATGACACGATCGGTCTGACCGACTGGAACACTGTAGCCGGGGTGATCCGCGCTCATCTGGCGGCGCGTGAGGCCGGTCTTCGTCTTCTGCCCGGATGCCGTCTGGCTCTACGCGATGGCAGCGCGCTCCTGGCCTATCCCCGCAACCGGGCGGGCTGGGCAGGTCTCTGCCAGCTTTTGACGCTTGGTCATCACCGGGGCGAACGGGATGTTTTCCTTCTGGGCTGGGAGGATCTCGTCGCCGCGGCCCCGGACCTCGCCCTGATCCTGTTACCTCCCGAGGATCTGGCAGCGCTTCCCGGGCACGTTCAGAGCCTGCTGGATCTGCCCGGACACAGGGCAAACGAAAAAGGAACCCGGTTTCTCGCGCTGACGATGCTCCGGCAGCCGAGAGATCGGGCGCGGCTTCACGCGCTTGCGGCTCTCTGCAAAGTCCAGGGACTGGCCTGCATTGTGACGGGAGACGTTCTTTACCACGATGCGCGCCGGCACGTCCTTCAGGACGTGGTCACAGCCATCCGGGAAGGCTGCACGATCGATGCTCTCGGCAACCGCCGTCATATCCACGCCGATCGTCATCTGAAAGCCCCGGAAGAGCAGGCCCGCCTGTTCGCCGCCTTTCCGGACGCTCTGGCCAACACGCGGCGGATTGCCGAGGCCTGCGCCTTCAGTCTCGATGACCTGACGTATCAGTATCCGACCGAAACCGAGAGGACGGGCGAAAGCGCACAGGAGACCCTGACACGCCTGGTCCAGGCTGCACTGCCGCGTCGCTACCCGGCCGGGGCGCCGCCTGAGGTCGAGACGCAGATTGCCCACGAGCTGAGGCTGATCGGCTCTCTGTCCTACGCACCGTACTTCCTGACCGTAAACACGATCGTGCGTCATGCCCGCTCGCTTGGGATTGTCTGTCAGGGACGGGGATCTGCCGCGAACTCGGCCGTCTGCTATGTTTTGGGCATCACGAGTATTGATCCGGTTCGCTCGGGCCTGCTGTTCGAGCGGTTCATCTCGGCCGAACGGCAGGAACCGCCCGATATCGACGTCGATTTCGAGAGTGACCGCCGAGAGGAAGTTATCCAGTGGATCTACCGGCATTATGGTCGTCATCGCGCGGCCCTGTGTGCAACCGTGCAGCGCTATCAGCCCAAAGGGGCGTTGCGCGAGGTCGGCAAGGTGCTGGGCCTGCCGGAGGATCTGACCGGCCAGCTTTCCAAACATATTGCCTCGTCCTTGCCGGATCCGGACCTGTGCAAGGCGCGCGCTGCCAACCTTGGCCTGAACCTGAAGGACAGACGCCTCAGCCTGACGTTTCATCTCGCCCGCCAGCTTCTCGGCTTCCCGCGCCAGCTTGGGACGCATCCGGGCGGATTTGTGCTGACCGAGGATCGCCTGGACGAACTTGTTCCCCTGCTGCCGACCGCCATGGACGGACGTCAGATTATTGTCTGGGACAAAGACGATATTGACGTGCTGCGCTTCATGAAGGTGGACGTTCTGGGTCTGGGAATGCTCGGCTGTCTGCGTCGCGGGTTCGAGCTGCTGCACACCGTGTATCAGACCCGCATGGACTTGGCTTCGATCCCGGCCGAGGATCCGCAGACCTATCGCATGATCCAGAAAGCCAACACGCTCGGGACATTCCAGATTGAAAGCCGGGCGCAGATGTCGATGCTGCCGCGCATGAAGCCCAGGACTTTCTATGATCTGGTGATACAGGTCGCGATTGTCCGGCCCGGGCCAATCCAAGGAGATATGGTTCATCCCTATCTCCGCAGGAGAGAGAAACTGGAGCCTGTCACCTATCCGTCCGAGACCCTGCGCGGGATCCTTGGGAAAACTTTGGGCGTGCCGCTGTTCCAGGAACAGGCAATGCAGGTGGCGATCCATTGCGCGGCCTTTACGCCAGGCGAGGCGGATCAGCTCCGCCGTGCGATGGCGACGTTCAAAATGACCGGGGGGGTGTCGCCGTTCCGGGACAAACTGGTGAGCGGGATGCTGGCCAACGGGTATGAACAGGAGTTTGCAGAGCAGACCTTCGCGCAGCTCGAAGGGTTTGGCAGCTACGGCTTTCCCGAAAGCCACGCTGCTTCGTTTGCACTGATTGCTTACGCCTCGGCCTGGATGAAATGTCATCATCCGGATGTGTTCTGTGCCGCCCTGCTGAACAGTCAGCCCATGGGGTTTTATGCGCCCTCGCAGATTGTTCAGGACGCACAACGCCATGGCGTCGAGATCCGGCCGATCTGTATCAATGCTTCACGATGGGATTGCACCCTGGAGCGCGGCCGAAACGGACGGTACGCGGCGGTCCGGCTGGGGTTCAGGATGGTGCGCGAGCTGGCGAACGGACACGGGGCGGCCCTGATCGCGGCCCGAATGCCGGATTATGAGAGTATTGATGACGTCTGGCGGCGTGCGGATGTGCCGGTCTCGGCCCTGGAATGTCTCGCGGAAGCGGATGCGTTTCGAGTGTTTGGTCAGATGCGCCGTGCTGCTCTCTGGTCGATCAAGGGGCTTGCGGACACGGCACTGCCGTTGTTCGAAGCGGCGGATCGCGGGCGGAACTTTCCACTGCCGGAAGTAATCGAGCCTGACATTGTCCTACCGCAGATGTCAGAGCGGGCGTCGGTGCATGAGGATTACCGGGCCACGGGCCTCAGTCTGACAGGTCATCCCGTCGCGTTTCTGAGGGAGGGACTGCGAAAAGAAGGGGGCGTTCGTTGTGGGGATCTTCCGTATCTACGGGATGGACGCCGGATCCAGCTCACCGGACTGGTGTTGATGCGGCAGAAGCCAGGGACGGCAAACGGCACCATGTTCGTCACGATCGAGGACGAAACCGGCACGGCCAATCTGATTGTCTGGAAGGATTTGCAGGAAAAATACCGCCGCCCCCTTCTCGCGTCCCGTCTTCTGGCCTGCAAGGGTAGGCTTCAGAAGGAAGGCGATGTGATTCATGTCGTTGTGCTCAGCCTGGAAGACCGCACGCCGTTGCTTCAGGGATCGGAGCTGTTGAAGGCACGGGACTTTCGGTAGGGGACAACACCGGATCGGCCGATTTTATTTTAAGAATGAAAACATTGTTGTTGGTGCTGAACCTGTGGCGTTGTGGGCAGAGCCGCGCCCTGTGGTCAGCCTGCAGGGCTGTCCATCATGACGCGAGCGGCCGTGAAACGGCTGTCCATAAGTCCATGGGCGGCTCATGCCGGTATAGCCAAAAGCAGTGATACACAAACATAGGCATCCTTCTCCGGACGTCCCGGCCTTACCTTGTCATATGTGACACACGGTTGCAGTAATATCGCCAGTTGTTTGATCCTGCTGAACTCTGCTGCACACCAAGGCCCGACATGAACCCGACTGAAATCTACGATGCCCTCTCCAAGATCGCAGAGGTGTCCTTTGATGCAGAAGAATTTCCCTTCTCGTTTGCTGAAGCGACAGATGCCTCACAGGCGGCAATTTCAAAACTTCGTAACGGGTCGACCAATAAATCTGACCTTCCGGGCGGGGTCTTGTTCGGCAAGAGATTTCATTATGCCCCCGCCCCAGCCGGGAAGAGCGACACTACTCTTGAGCAGTTGAGAGCTTCGAAGAAAACCAAATCCTCCAAACCCGCCATTTTGCTCGCAACAGATGGTGAGATGATTGCGGCGGAGCATACCCCCTCGGGCGAAACACTTCATTGCGCCTTCAAAGAGTTGGGGGATCAGTTCGGCTTCTTCCTCCCCGCTGCGGGCAAAGAGCGGTATCGCGCCGTTGAGGAAAACCCGATCGATGTGAAGGCGACTGGGAAACTTGCCAAGCTTTATGACGCGTTAATCAGGGCAAACCCCGACTGGGGAACAGAGGCACGTCGTCATGAGATGAACCAACTCATGATGCGACTGATCTTCTGTATGTTTGCCGAAGACGTCGGCATCTTTCCAGAGCAGCAATTTTCCCGCCTAATTTTCACCTATGCAGGTGATAAAGGTGAGGAAGCCCATAAGGCCATTATTGCTGCCTTCCGGGCGATGAATCTTCCCAAGAATCAGCGAACGGCTCTTCCCGCATGGACCGGAGAGTTAGACTATGTGAATGGCGGTCTGTTCGCTGGCGCCATTGATGCACCAAAATTCGATACTGCTGCCTACCGTTATCTGCGTGAGGCCTGCAGGCTGGATTGGGGTGAGATCAATCCGGATATTTTCGGTTCGATGATCCAGTCCGTTGCGGACCCCAAGCAACGCTCTGAACTGGGAATGCATTACACCTCAGTTCCAAATATCATGAAGGTTATAGGGCCGCTTTTTCTCGATGATCTAGACGTGGAGATCCATAAAGGCTGGGACCGTGCTCGCGCACTTCAGCAAACACTGGGTCGTATGTCGCACATCCGTGTGTTTGACCCCGCCTGCGGATCGGGGAACTTCCTTGTTGTGTCTTATCGAGAACTCCGGGCACGCGAGACGCGTATCATGCAGCGTCTGGAGGAGCTTGATGGTCGCAATGCCATGGGTACAAGCGAGATGTTCTCGCGCATTAAAATTGATCATTTCTACGGAATTGAGATCTCGGATTTCGCAGCCGAGACGGCGAAACTTGCGCTGTTCATCGCTGAATATCAGGCCAATGCGAATTTTAAGACGGTTTTCGGACGTTGTCCTGCGGCCCTGCCCTTGCGGGATGCTGCCCGCATTCACAGAGACAACGCCCTAGAGCTTGATTGGGAAGCTGTATGCGCGCCTCCCAATAAGGACGAAGAAGTTTTTATTGTTGGGAATCCCCCATTTCTGGGAAAAGCGCAGCAGGATTTCAAGCAAAAGGCTAGCATGGACCACGTTTTCTTAGGAAAGGTGAAGTCCTTTCGTGCATTCGACTTTGTTGCGGCGTGGTTTTTTAAGGCGGCTAATTATCTGCGGGGACGCAACATACAGGCAGCGTTGGTTTCAACCAACTCGATTTGCCAAGGTGCATCAGCGGCAAATCTCTGGCCAGAAATCCTCACCGGAGGCGTCGAAATTGGATTTGCGCACCGGTCCTTTAAATGGCGGAATAATGCTGCGGGAAACGCTGCTGTGGTTTGTGTGATTGTTGGACTGCGGAATACATCGAAAGCGGCAAAGCGTATTTTCGAAGGTGATGTTTCACAAACATCTTCAAACATCAACAGCTATTTAATAGATGAACAGAATATATTCATCTCGCCTTCAAATGATAATTTGTTTTCTTTGCCTAAAATGACCTTTGGCTGCATGCCTTATGACGCGGGAAATCTCCTATTACTTCCTGATCAGAAACAGGAAATTATTCATAACTCCCCCCAATCAAAAAAATTTATTCGTAAATTTATGGGTTCTCAAGAAGTGGTGAAGGGTTTCGAAAGATATTGTCTTTGGATATCCAATGAGGATTTACCTGAAGCGCTGCAAATTACGGATATAGCACAGCGCGTTTCTGCAACTAGAGACGCTCGTTTAAACATGAAAGATAAAGGCGGCATTGAACTAGCTGAACGCCCTCATCAGTTCCGTGAACATATCGCTCCCCAAAACCACGCCATCCTCGTCCCCCGCGTTACTTCAGAGCGCCGCCCGTACCTTCCAGTGGAACGAGTGGGAGCTGACGTGATTTCATCGGACCTCAATCAGGTCCTCTACGACGCTCCTGAATGGTGCATCGCGCTCATTGCGTCCCGTCTTCATCTCGTCTGGATCGGCACGGTCTGCGGCAAATTGAAATCCGATTTCCGCTATTCGAACACGCTTGGTTGGAACACTTTCCCAGTCCCGAAATTCACGGACGAGCAGTTGGAAGCCCTCTCGGCTTCAGCGCGCCGCATCCTGAAATGCCGCTACTCCCATTACCCCAAAACGATCGCGGATTTGTACGATCCGGACAAAATGCCTGACGACCTTCGCGCCGTGCACAAGGAAAACGATGACTTGCTGGAGAGCATGTATATCGGTCGTCCCTTCCGCAACGACACGGAACGCCTGGAAACACTCTTCAAGCTCTATGCGGCCAAGATCAAAACGCTAGAAACTGCCAGCAAAAAGAAAAAGGCCTGACCCATGGTTGAGATGCTCAACGTCACCTATGGCACGTCAACAGCCAAGACGAATGCATTAGGCCAACGCCCGATGCAGGCCCGCACCTACGATGCTCGTGCAGCGCAGTTTCTCCTTCTCAAAGCCCCCCCGGCTGCGGGTAAAAGCCGCGCACTCATGTTCGTGGCACTTGATAAACTACTACATCAGGGGCTGGAGAAGGTGATCGTTTGCGTTCCCGAAACGTCAATCGGTGGCTCTTTTCGCTCTACCAACCTGATGAGCTACGGCTTTGAGGCAAATTGGGAGGTTGAGCCGCGCTGGAACCTCTGCCTGACGGGCGACGACGCGAGCAAAGAAAAGGTCAAGGCGTTCCAAGCCTTTCTGCAAAGCGACGCAAAGGTTTTGGTCTGCACCCACGCGACATTCCGCTTCGGCGTTGATGCTGTCATCGAGGCCAGTGGTATCGAAGCGTTTGATCGGTGCTTCATTGCGATAGACGAGTTCCATCACGTCTCGGCATCGGACAACAATCGCCTCGGCGTTATTCTGCGGAACCTGATTACCCGTGACGCATGCCATATCATGGCAATGACGGGCAGCTACTTCCGTGGGGATTCAGATCCGGTTCTCCGGGAGGAAGACGAAGACCGCTTCACCAAAATTACCTACAGCTATTACGAGCAGTTAGAGAGCTACACCTTCCTCAAAGCCCTCGGCATCAATTACGAGTTCTATAAAGGGAACTACATCAACGGCCTTGAAGGGGTTCTGAACCCCAATCAAAAGACGATTATCCATATCCCGCATCGCGGCTCATCTGAGGCATTTGATGACAAATACAACGAGGTGGGTCGGATCCTTGATTTCTTGGGAAAGCATGAAGGTCGAGACCTTGAGACCGGCTTTGATTTGGTCCGCACAGCAGAAGGACGGCTTCTGAAGATTGCTGATCTGGTAGATGATGGTCCCGGCCGCAACAATGTGAAGACTGCTCTATCTCATGAGATTAGAAGAGCGGATGGTAAGCGTGATGATGACGCTGACAGAGCCAAAGTCGATATCATCATCGCCCTTGGCATGGCCAAGGAAGGCTTTGACTGGGTGTGGTGTGAACACGCTCTGACCATCGGCTACCGCTCATCTCTGACTGAGATCGTGCAGATCATCGGTCGTGCGACGCGTGATGCGCCCGGCAAGCCGCGTGCCTTGTTTACAAACCTTGTCGCTGAGCCAGGGGTTGAAACGGGCGTGGTCACTGATGCTGTGAATGATATGCTGAAAGCGATCTCGGGCTCACTGCTGATGGAGCAGGTCCTCGCTCCGAACCTGAAATTCTACCGTCGGGAAGATGGCGATGTTCGTGCACCGATTGGCACGGATGACGAAGGTAATGTCACCATCGGGATTAAAGGCCTCATGGAGCCACCCACAGACCGTGCGCGGGCGATTTGTGAAAAGGACATGAACGATCTGATGGCGACGGCCTATCAGGAAATGGATCGCCGTGTGCTTTCACCGGAGACCGCCCCTGAAGTCGCAACGCAAATGGTTCTGACGGATATCATCGAAAGACGTTACGAGACGTTGGACACAGAAGAGGCTGAATCTGTTCGACAGCATCTGGCTGCGCATATGAACGTCCTGACATTGGCCCGCAAGCAAGTCGAGCAGGATATTACGGGCGCGCAATCCGTGCTTGGTGCTCCACCAACCGAAGGTGCCCCCACGACAGGCGAAGCGAACGATGGTGGTGAGGAGACACCTGACAGTGCTCCGAACACTCTGCTGGCCATGGTGAAGAAATTTATCAATGTTCGGGACATCGATATTGAGTTGATTGATAGCATCAACGTCTTTCAGGAACGCTTCGAAGTCGCGTCTAAGTCCTTGAATGCTGAGATCCTCGCGCATGTGCAATCCGCCATGGTCGCCTTGCGGGTGAATATGAGTGGAGACGAAGCACGGACTTTATGGCCGCGCATTAAAGCATTTCGCGCGACAGAAGGCCGCGAGCCCAATGTGAACTCCGCTAACACACTGGAGAAACGCATGGCCGAAGCGCTTGCCTGGCTGAAAGCCGAAAAAACCAAGCGTCTACGCGAGGCAGCACAATAATGGTGCGCCCCTCTCTGGATGACATCTACAGCGAACACGACGAGTTTGGTCTTCTGGATCTCAAACAACGTGGTACCCGAAGTGGAAACACCACAGATCGTGGCGTCGCGGTGTTGCTGGACGTTACCCGTTTTGTCGAGCAGAACGGCCGCTTGCCGGACCCAGAGGCACTTGCCCATGACGAGATGAAGCTGGCGATGACTTGGGGCGCGGTAAAGACTTCACCGACAGAAAAAATGAGAGCAGCCGATAGCTTAGGTCTTCTCGACGAAAAGCCGGTCGCCCCGCCTCGTTCGTGGAAGGACGAGGTTCCTCAGGCGGCCATCCCGGAAAGTCTCGATGATATCTTTGATGATGACGAACTGGAGGTTGATCCCTCACTCGTCACCTTCCAACACACAACCCCCTCAAGCGAACGGGCGATACCCGATCATCGCGCTGAGTTTGTACCCTGCCGGGATTTTGAGAAATTTCGTGAGCGCTTTGAAGCCGTACAGCGTGCTCTTGAGACGGGAGAGCGAAAAGTAAGAGCGGTGAAGAAATGGGCCATTATTGAGCCCATAGAAGGGGATTTTTTCATCCGGAACGGTTTGCTCGCCATGATTGCTGAGAAGTCTGAGATGACCTCTCGCGGCGGCTCTCGGGATCACCGGTTACGGGTCATCTTCTCTAACGGGACAGAGAGCGATCCCTTAATGTCTTCCTTCCGGAAGTCGCTATCCGAAGACAAGACTGCGCGCACCGTGCAGAAGGTGGGTCTTGGTCCGGTTGATCCAGAATGGGAGAGTGATCAACTCGAACTGTCTGGCACAATCTATGTCGCCCGGTCGCGCTCAGAGGATCCTGCCATTCGAGAGCAGCGGATGATCTTACACAAAATTGGTGTGACCAGTCAGGATGTCGCCCGCCGTGTAGCTGATGCCCGTAACGATCCAACATTTCTACTAGCTCCAGTGGATATCGTCGCCACATACAGCCTCAAGAACCTCTCCCGCCATAAAGTTGAGGATCTTCTGCATCGCTTTTTTATATCCGCACGCCCTGCCGAATTATTCGTCGTGGATCGTCTTGGAAAGAAGATCTCGCCAAAAGAGTGGTTTTATGTGCTGCCAGAACACGTTGGCCAAGCCGTTAAACTGATCGAGGACGGGCAGCTACATCTCTTCCACTACGATGTGGCGACGCAGAAAATCGTACCGAACTGAGGCGTGGAGCGATGACACGAATTCTAACGGTGCTCACCCCACGCGTACGTAAAATGCACTTTCGTGTGCGTTGTATAAATCTTCACATTAAATGCCCCAGTTTCTCATCACGGTATCTGGCCGCCCGCGTGGTGTCTCTCAGGCAGCTCTGGGGGGGAAAGCGGAAAGTCTGCTTTGCGGCGAAAGTTTTTATACTGGGTGCTCAATTTACGTTTTACGTGGCCATTTTGCGTGCTGGTCGTCGATTACGTAGGAATGCGCGTGTTGGCCATTTTCCAAATCTTTAAGATGTGGATTATCCTCAGAGGAAGAGACGTGTCCGTGTATCAAGGTGTCAGGATCCTGTCTGGGCCAGACGAGTAAAGCTATAACGACGCCCGCTGCTGTCAGTAAACAAAGCAGGAGTGCGGAGACAGGTAATCCATACGCGGCACCAACACGCCCCGCGAGGGGGTAGGCGATAAGCCAGCAAACATGTGAAAGAGCGAACTGGGCAGCAAATAGCGCAGGTCGATCTTCGGCATGAGCGGAACGACGAAGTAGTCGCCCGGTCGGCGTTTGAGCACTGGAATAGCCTATTCCCAGTAATATCCAGAGCGGCAAAAGCCAGTTGTAGGTGGGGAGGAAGATGGCGAGGCCTGAGCCGACTACAAGCAAACCTGCGCCGCCGAGCATGACGGTGCGATCAGCTATACGGTCCAGAATGCGCGGCAGACCGAACGCTGCCAGCATCGAGCCGCCCCCGAAGCAGGCAAGTGCCAGAGCTGTAGCACGCTGATTCAACCCAAAGTGTCCCTGGACATACACGACTGTGTTCACCAGAACGATTGAGGCTGCCGCTGCCACAGCAAGATCGATCGCGAGCAGGCCACGCAGGCGCGGCGTCGCAAGATAAAGTTTCATGCCACGTGTCGTACGCTCATAAATGCTGCGCGGTTTGGCTGGCTTCGGGCTGGGCAAGGCGACTGAGACAACAAGAGCTGCAGAACACAAAAATCCGATCGCAGTGCCGACGAACAGAAGGTTGAATGACACCAGCGTCAGAAGTGCTGCCGCCAGAAGCGGGCTGACGACACTCTCCATGTCATAAGCGACACGAGAGAGGGAAAGAGCATCTGTGTAATCATGTTCATCGGGCAGGATATCGGGGATCGTCGCCTGAAAGGTCGGTGTGAAAGCGGCTGATGCTGATTGTAGAATAAAGATCAGAGCATAGATTTCCCAGACCGTGCTCACGAACGGAAGGTAGGCGGCGACAGCACAGCGTATAAGGTCGAGTGATACCAGCATGACCCGTCGCGGCAGGCGTTCGGTGAACGCGGCGGCGACCGGCGCCACGCCAACATAGGCAAGCATTTTGATGGCCAGTGCTGTACCCAGCACGGCGCCAGCGTTCTCACCCGCCACGCGAAATGCGAGAAGACCCAGAGCCACAGTCGCAAGCCCGGTACCGATCAGAGCTATAACCTGAGCCGCGAATAGATGTCGGTAACTACGGTGCCGAAGAATGTTCAGCATGACACTCTTTCCTCCCTTGGATTGCAGTCTGTTGGTCTCATCAAGGCGCACTGCCTGTGGAAGATTTGCGGCCGAAAGCCAGCGCATAGAGTGAGGGGAGAACCAGCAACGTGAGAATGGTAGAGGAGACGAGGCCACCGATCACGACGGTCGCCAATGGCCGCTCCACTTCCGCTCCGGCACTTCCGGAAAAGGCCATCGGGAAAAAGCCTAAACTTGCGACTGATGCAGTGGCGATGACGGGACGTAATCGCACGCGGGCCGCTTCGAAGGCCGCTTTGGCCGCAGTCATGCCCTCACCCCGGTAGATCCGGATCTGCGACATCAATACAACGCCGTTCAGGATCGCGACGCCAAACAGCGCGATAAAGCCGATCCCCGCTGCGATGCTGAACGGCATGCCGCGCAGGACCAGCGCCAGAATGCCTCCTGTTGCTGCAACCGGCAGGTTGACGAAGACCAGCGCGGCGGCACCGACCGATGACAAGGCGGCAACCAAAAGCCCGAAGATCAGCGCAAGCGCGATTGGCAGGACGACCGCAAGCCGCCGGGACGCTGATTCCAGGTTACGGAACTGTCCAGCCCAACTCATGCGGTATCCGGGCGGGAGATGTACCTGTCGTGCTACGACCTTCCGGGCTTCGGCGACGAAACTGGCGACGTCCCGACCGCGTATATTGGCCTGGACGATGATTCGCCGCCGCAGACTGTCACGGTCGATACGTGAGGTTCCATCCAGAACCGAAATGTGCGTGACATCTCCCAGAAGAACCCAGCCTGTGCCGTCGGCGCGACGCACCTGTATTCGGCCAATCCGGTCCATTGAGCGAACAGCATCCCGTGCGAAACGCACCTGCGTCGGGACAATGGCTTCGTCCAGCGTGACGGTGGTGCCAATTCTCCCCCCTACGGCCTCGACTGTCTGGAGAATGTCGGGAACCGCGACGCCAAGACGCGCCGCAGCGTCCCGGTCAACATCGACATGCATGTAGGGAACAGTGCCTTCGCCAACTGACGTCACGTCGGCCGCACCCCGCACGCTCTCCAAGGCTGTCACCGTTTCGTCCGCCAGATGTGACAAGGTCGCCAGGTCATCGCCGTAGATCGAAATGGCAAGCTGGGTCCGTACGCCTGACAGCAAATCGTCCATGCGCATCTGGATGGGTTGAGTCCATGAATATTCGGCATCAGGCAGACGTTCAGCCAGAGCCGCACTCATCTTATCGACCAGTCCTGCTTCGGTGCGCGCTGTTGTCCACTGCGCGCGTGGCTTGAGAAAAATGAAAGTGTCGGTTTCCCCTGTCCCCATCGGGTCGGTGGGGATCGCCGAGGTGCCGGTATTGCTGACGACCGTAGCCACATCGGGGAAGCTCTTGAGAATACGTTCCTGCTCCGTTACGCCTCGGATGACGGTATCCAAAGATGCACTAGGCAGGCGCAACGAGGTCACCAGCAGCGCCCCTTCATCAAGCTGCGGTACAAATTCTCCACCCAGTCGCATTGCCAGCAAGACCGCGACGGCAAACGTGCCTGCCGTGACTGCGATCAGCAGACGACCGTGATGCTCGCTCCAGGCCAGGGCAGGTTCGTAATGGCGGCGAACGAAGCGTACGAACCGCGTTTCGCGCTCTTCTCCCCCGAACCGGATCATCAGTGCAGCCAGGGTTGGTATGCAGACGATGCAGTAGAGAAGCGATGCCAGCAGGGCCATGATGACAGTCTGCGCCATCGGCCGGAACATCTTGCCTTCAATCCCTTCGAGCGTAAGGATCGGCAGGTAGACCAGAATGATAATAAGGATCGAGAAACTGACCGGACGGATGACGCTGGTCAGCGCACTTCCAGCCAGATCCTTGAAGGTGCGCTGGTCGTTTGCCTGGCCACGTGTTGTGAGAAGATGCTCAACTACCACAAGGGAGCTGTCCACGATCATGCCGAAATCGATCGCACCCAGACTGAGCAGATTTGCCGAAACGCCAAACCAGCGCATGCCCGCCATGGCAAAAATCAGGGCCGCGGGAATGACCGAAGCGATGACGAGTGCCGCGCGCCAGTCGCCCAGCACCACGATCAACACGACAATGACGAGTGCGGCCCCGAGCGCCAGGTTTTCCTTGACGGTTCCGATCGTCTCTGACGTTAGCGTCGCACGCGTATAGAACGGGTCCAGCGTTACGCCCGGGGGCAGTGATTGTTGGATACCTGGAAGCGCGGCGTTGATCGCCGCCAGCGTTGCATTCGAACTGGCGCCATTCTGCATCAGAACCACGCCGTTGACGATCTCTCCCTCTCCGTCACGCGTGACAGCCCCCAGGCGCGTGCGCGCGCCGATACCCACAGTTCCCATGTCACGGACACGAATGACGTGGCCGTTGTGCCCCATCTTGACTGGAATGGCACTCAAGGTCTCCAGCCCCGCGACGCGGGCGCGAGCAACGATAACCTGTTGCTCGTCATGGTGGGCGATCCACCCGCCGCCCGAGGAGGCGTTGTTGGTATCGATCGCCTGCATGATATCATGGACAGACACACCGAAAGCGACCATCCGAGACGGATCGAGTGTCAGCTCGAAGGTCTCCTCGGCGCCACCATTGACGTTGACATCCACCACACCGTTCACCAGGCGCAGTTGTGGCACCACACTCCAGGTCATCAGGCGGTTGAGGTCGGTCAACGAATAGCCAGCACCTTTGATCTGGATTTGCATGATCTCGCCCATACCAGTGGCGAGCGGTCCCATGGAGATGGCGATCCCCGGAACGGATATGGCCTCCCTCGCTGCGGCAAGGCGCTGGCTGACACGCGTGCGATCGAGATCGATGTCGGTTGAATCAGCAAATTGAAGATAGACAGCGGAAACGCCTGTACGCGAAATGGAGCGAAGATCCACCACTCCAGGTATCCCCGTAAGGCTGGATTCCAGCGGAAAAGTAATCAGCCTCTCCACTTCTTCCGTCGCGAGGCCTGGAGCGGTAACTGAGACCATGACCTGCTGCGGCGAGATATCCGGGACGGGTTCTACCGGAAGGCCGGGGATCGTCATCAGTCCGCCGATCAGTAGCGCCGCGACAAGGCCGAGCAACATGAAGGCATTTTTTTGGATGAATTCCAGCATGGGTCTTAGCCGCCGCTCTGATCGGCAAGGAGTGCTGTGCCCTTGAGAGCGAAGCTGCCCGCGCCAACCACCTGCTCGCCGGCATGCAGGTCGCTTTCTATGACCGCCTGATCGTCCGTCGCCAGAAGGATGCGTATTTCATGAGCTTGGAACGCGCCTTTTCCGTCAGGCACATAGACGATGCTATGTCCGGCAATATCCTGGATGGCTGTGGTTGGCACGATAAGTCCCGATACACCATGCGTCGTCTCGATCTGTGCGTCGAGCATCTCTCCAGGGCGCAGGGGGATAGTATGATTTTCCACGACGCTGACCACACGTAATAACCCGGTTGCCGGGTCGGCCATGCCGTCGATCGTACTGATCGTCGTAACCAGCGGCGCAACGTTTGCGTTTCCGGACGGACGGACGGTGACGCGGCCTCCGACGGCTAGCATGGCAGCATCCTGCGGTCGGATCTGTGCCACGATCCACACCGTCGACAGATCCGTCACGACCGCGACTGTCTCGCCTGCTGTAACATCTGCTGCAACCGCCGTGGCAAGGCTCTGCACCACACCGTTAACAGGAGAAATCAGCCGCGAATCCTCGCCATGGCCGATGGTCTCCGTCACGGACGTGAATTCCTCGTGCAGGCGATGTTCGATCGTTCCGATGTCGGCCTGACGAGCCGCGAGGGCAGCTTCGGCCTGCTGCCTTGCTGCAAGACGCCGCTGCACCTCGCCGGTCGACACGGTACTACCGTCCAGGGCACGTCCGCGCTGATAGGCTTTGGTGGCTTCGGTTAAGGCCGCTCGCGCAGAGGCTAGCGCGGCGCGGGCCTGATCCTGCTGGAGGTAGAGTTCGTGAAGGGTATGATCCGTGTAGGTGATCATGACCTGCCCCTGACGGACCTGCTGGCCGGGCGTGATCGACACGTCAGTGACCTTACCGCTTCCAGCAGGCCGAATGGCGACGGATCGCGCCGTGTTGCTGGTCACCGAAGCCATCGCCGGTATACTGGCCTGCAGTGTGCCGGATACGACCTGAATGATGGAGAGTTTTTCGCTGGCCTGCGCGGCCGCGTCCAGATGCACGGAGCGCATCCAGATGGCCGTTTCGGCCCGACCGGGAGCTAGCGTGACGACAGACGTGCCCATCAGCAAGGCTGCGGTCAGAAGATATCTGGTTTTCAAGGAAGCGTTCCTGTCGAAATACCGGTTCGGATGATGGCGCCGTGCCAGGATACTTCCGCCTGATTGAGCGCGAGTAGAGACCGCCACGCGTCGGTTCGGGCGCGCAAGGCTTCGATCAGCGGGGTCTCACCCAAGGTCCAGGAGTGCTCGATGGCGTCGGCACGCCGCATCGTCTGCGCGGCGCTCGTACGAGCCTGAAGAAGGGCTTCCTGCGTTCCGGCGAGGCTCGCCATGACCTGGGCGAGTTCGTCATGCACGGCCCTTCGGGCCTGAATTTCAGCGCGCGTTGAGGCTGCCAAACGATCACGCGCGGCCGAGATCTGCGGGGTATGCGTCACATCGCTTGGTAGGGGAATGCGGAAGTTGACCCCGACCTGCGTCGCCCACGGGCTGCCGTACTGTCCCTGATCGATTGCATCAACGCCGATTTCCGGGTTCGGCATGAAACTGGCGCGTGCCAGGCGCATCTGTTCCTGCGCGGCGATGACCTCTCGATGCGCTGATTGCACGCGGGGATCCTGCTCCTCGATCTTGCGCGTGTCACCGAGGGGAACCCGGTCGAGCCATCGCGGATCGGCAGCCATCAGATCTGGCACACCTGGGACGCCCAGAAGCGTTTGAAGGCGGGAACGGGCACTGGCCAACTCGGTGTTCGCCTTCGCGACCTCGCCGCGTGCGTCAGCGAGTTGCGCCGTCACCGCCTGCAATTCCACCGTGCCCACCTCACCATGTCCATGGGCACGTGCTGTCAACTCGGCGATATGCTCGAACGAGCGCACGATCGCATGTCCTGCAATGACCCGACGTTCAGAGAGGATGACGGCACCCGTTTGTTCGAGAACACGAACCGCGACAGCCATCCGCTCGACATCGACGCGCGACAACACCGTCTTGGAATCAGCTTGCGCCACGCGCTCTGTCGCGCTGCCCTGGCCGGGGAGCCAGAGCGGCACGGACACGCCGCCTTGCCAGGTGATGTAGCCGAGATTGGTGCCTGCGGCGCGGTCGTCATAATAACTGCCGGTCAGGACGGGGCCACCCGCGAACCAGGACCGCGCCGCCGCAGCGCGCGCGTCCGCCGACTGGGTATTCGTCACCAGTTCGCGGCGAACCGGATCGTTTTCCCATGCCGCGACCAGCGCAGCATGAAACGGAATGACCGTGTTGTCAGCCGCGAGAGAGACAGGGGGCCGCAGGAGAGCGGCGCCCACGCAGGACAGGACACAAATCCTGCCGCCCCACGATCCAGGATAAAACCGCGAGGAGATCATGCTCGATTGCTCAAAAATATTTGGTGAGGAAGGAAAATTCTTGCATCGCGTCTTCACGGGTCATTTTCCCGTCCGCGATGGCGTCGATGATGCAGTGCTCAAGATGATCCTGAACCAGCAGTCGCTTGGCACCTCGGATCGTACTTTCGATCGCTTCGAGTTGCTGCGCCAGGTCTGAACATGACCGCCCGGCATCCATCATCTCCATGACTTTTGCGAGGTGCCCGTGCGCCTGTTTCAGGCGGCGCTTGATGAGAGGGTGAGTTTCATGTGCCATGCCTTTTCCCTACCCTATAGGGGAGGGTATGTGTCAATCAAAAATATGCTAATGTCTGGTCGGCTCTACGGAGAGTCATTTGGGCGTTTGAATGTCCGAGATGAAGGCGAAACCGGAAGATCCGCTTATTTCGAGCGGCTCCTTCTGGGGGGCAAGCAGCCGTGGAACAGAAAACCTGCATAGGGTTTACACTGCGTACGACTATCGAATGAGAACCACCTCAACTCCGATTGCGTCCGCAATTTCAGCCCATGCCCGATCGGCCGTGACCGCGGGGAGACCCATTTTTTTGGCTAGCGCCAGACAGGCACGGTCTCCGTGACTGAGACCAACCCGCTTGGTCGCATCGCGCATCAATCCGGCCGCGAGAGCCAGGTTCTGATCAAGAGGCCGCACGTCTAGGCGCAAAGCTGAGATAAGTTCGGATATTCCTTCGGCCGGGACGCCTTTATCAACAGCTTTAGAAACGATCTCCTGCAGGTTGATTGCGGAGATGGCTGCATCGCGCAGCCAGTACCGAGCTTCTTCAGCCCCTGTTTCCTCATTCAGGTCCGCAAAGACAGCGGATGTGTCGATGACGCAAATCGGCATCAGCGCTTCACCCCATCGTCATGGCTGTCGAGCGCATTTTCAGCGCGTCGCTCAGCAATGACTTCGTCCGCAATCGAGGTGCCGGCCGGGACATATTTTCGGAACAGTGCCCTGGCCCGATCAAGCGAGGCATCAGGCGTCATTAAGCGAACTTGCCCATCTACGATCTCCGCCATGAGCTGGCCGCCTTTTTCGACGCCAAGCGACTTACGCAAGCCAACCGGCAGAACAAGTCGACCATTCGGCATAACGTTGACACGAATCATGTAACTGATCTCCCGTTCTAAAAGGTTGCAATCTTGGTTTGAGTCATTTTCCGTGTTTAGGTCATTTTTATTGTTGGTGCCATAAAATTCGGGTGTCCGAAAACGATCGTTTTCAGACAGGGAAAAAGCACCCTGTCCGTAAATTACCTTTACAGTGTTACGGACATGGTAGATATTTCGGACATCCTATTCGGACGAATTGAACCTTATGCCACGCACTTTTGCCTATGTCCGCGTTTCAACCGTCGAACAGACGACCGAGAACCAGATTCAGGAAATCGAAGCTGCCGGTTTTCAGGTTGAGCCTCGTCGGGTTGTTACCGAAACGATTTCCGGGAGTACCTCTATCGCGCAGCGACGTGGCTTTGCCCGTCTCATGGATCGGCTGGTGGCTGGAGATGTTCTGATCGTGACCAAGCTTGATCGTCTTGGTCGCAATGCCACGGATGTCAGCACCACGGTTAAAATGCTGGGGGCCATGGGAGTGAAGGTTTACTGTCTCGCACTTGGCGGTGCTGATTTGACCAGTTCTTCCGGCACAATGACGATGCAGGTTCTGAATGCTGTCGCACAGTTCGAGCGGGATCTACTGATTGAGCGCACGCAGTCTGGTCTCAAGCGGGCAAAGTCAGAAGGGAAGACCCTGGGGCGGCCTTCCACACTGTCAGAAGGTGAGAAGCAAGGCGTCCTCAAGGACCTGGCGGAGGGTATGAGCGTTTCTGCACTTGCCAGAAAATTCTCCACAAGTCGGCAGACGATTATGCGGGTTCGGAGCGAGAGCTTTCCATCCGGAGCGGTCTAGCAGTAGGTCCGCTTACGCCTCATCTCCGCCGTTCCAAGACCTGTCATGCTTTCCCGATAGCGGACATTACCGGTTTCCCTTGACGTCAGGCCCGGAAGTGTCCAGCGGTGGCGGCATGGATACCATCAGCCTTCTTGCTCTGCTTCTGACCCTTTCGGCAGGCTTCAGCATTCTCAATCATCAGACACTGCGTATTCCTGTCACGATTGGTGTTCTGATTTTCTCGTTGCTGACGTCGCTTGTGGTCATGATCCTGAACCTGTTGCTTCCGGCCTGCGACCTTCAGGCTTTTCCACGATCAGTGCTTGGAGCCATCAATCTCCCTGCGGCCCTTCTGAATGGTGCATTGTCGCTCCTGCTGTTTGCCGGGGCCATGCAGGTCAATGTCGGACATCTGAGGGCAAAGCTGATGTCTGTGGCAACCCTCTCCATTCTGGGAACCATTCTGGCTGTAGCGTTTCTTGCGGTCGCCGCGTGGTCCGTTTTTCCTCTGCTGGGACACGCGGTTCCCTTTACATGGTGCATTGTGCTCGGTGCCATTCTCGCACCTACGGACCCGGTTTCAGTCGTGGGAATGCTAAAACGTCTGGGTCTGCCGGGACCGCTTCAGGCTGTTTTTGCAGGTGAAAGCCTGTTCAACGATGGCGTGGGTGTTGTTATTTTCGGTGTCACGATCGGACTGGCAACCGGAGGAAGTCACGAAGTGAGTGCCTCCGAGATTGTGCTGAGTTTCTGCCGGGAGGCCATCGGTGGCGGTCTGTTGGGCGCATTGACCGGGTGGATTGCCTTGCGAGTGCTTAAAGGGCAGCGGGATCCTCATATCGATCTGCTGACATCGCTGGCCCTGGCCACTGGCACCTTCAGCATTGCCAATCAGCTTGGAATGTCAGGAGCGATTGCTGTTGTCGTAGCCGGTCTCAGCTTTGGAACAAGCTATAGCCATTCCATTTTCGACGACGCGTCTCGCAAAGACCTCGACGTTGCGTGGACCCTTATTGACGAGGTGCTAAACGTCCTGTTGTTCATGCTGATCGGCTTTGAAATCCTGGAAATTAAGCCGCATTTATTTGCAGTTCTGGCGACGCTTGCCATTATCCCTCTGTCCATTGCTGTACGGGCCCTGAGCGTACTCCTTTCGACGCTTCCGGCCCATCTCAGGCAATGGGAACGAGGCCGCGTCCTTGGTATCCTGACATGGGGTGGCCTCCGTGGAGGCATCTCGGTCTCTCTGGCGCTTGGACTGCCAGCCGGAGACTTACGCGAATTGCTGTTGCCGGTTTGTTACGGCGTGGTGGTATTCACGATTATCGCACAAGGACTCACGATGGAATGGGTCGTCCGGAGACTGTTCCCCACCACCCGACTCTCAAGCTTAGATCGGTAACTTCTCCTCAGAGGCAGCTTCCTGTTTCGCAGGCATGGGCTTGAGTCGTGCGGCGGGTTTGTCCATTGTTTCCAGAAATCTGTCGGCCAAGGCGGTATAAAGAGGTTGAGGGCAGACAATCCGGGAGACACCAAACGCGAGAAAGGCTGTTGCCAGAAGTGCAAGCGTCACCTGCTGGTTATCGCAGATTTCCATGACGATAATCGTTGCTGTTAACGGCGATTGAGCAACACCACAGAAATAGGCGACCGTCCCCAACAGCACGACGGCACCGGGGGTCGTATGCGGAAGAAACTGTTCGATCCATCCGCCGATGCCCGCTCCGATTGCAAGAGAGGGTGCGAACATTCCACCTGGAATTCCCGAGCAGTACGAGACCAGCATCGAGAGATACTTCAGGATAAAGAACGAGGCCGGGTAGTGGTCGGTCCCTGCAAAAATTGCCTGAGCCTGCACATAGCCCGTCCCGTAAGTATTCCCTTTGGAGATCAGTCCAATCACGGCGGTCAGCAGGCCGCACAATGCCGAGAACATGATCGGACGCTGTTTGGCCAGTCGGCCGACAGAGCCAGGTAAGCCTCTGGACG
>NZ_JBDNYY010000015.1:0-42509 GCF_047722525.1 Gluconobacter sp. | reverse complement strand
CACTGGACAAATCGACTCAAACTGTGGACAACGCCGATGCTCTTCCGGCTCCTCTGCTGGATGCGGCGACCGCGCTGGTCGACATCCCGGCGCTGGCCGTCACCGATGCGGAGGGAAGGATGCTCGTCTGGGGGCAGTCGATAGACCCCGCGGACCTCGTGCATCCTCTGCCGGCATCGTCGCAGGGGGAAGACCATCTGTGGCGCGCGATGATCGGAGAGCACGTGCTGGGTCTGTGTCATGTCCGTCATGGGCGGCTCAGGGCAGCGCGGATGCTGGAAAACCACGAGTTTTTTGGAGAACACGATGTCGATTACCGCAGAACGCCGCACGGCACTGATTTCTGAGTACAAGCAGAGCGAGACGGATACGGGTTCGCCGGAAGTGCAGGTTGCAATCCTGTCCGAGCGTATCGTCAACCTGACCGAGCACCTGAAGACCCACAAGAAGGACTTCCACTCCCGTCGTGGTCTTCTGATGATGGTCGGTCAGCGTCGTAGCCTGCTGGACTATCTCAAGCGCAAGGACCAGGCCCGTTACCAGAGCCTGATCGAGCGTCTCGGCCTGCGTCGCTGAGCTGATCTGTCCGGGAGCCTGCTCCCGGACACCCCCGCCATCGCCTGTCCGGCGGTGCGGGTGCGCGACCGGCGTTTCAGGCCACATGGTGTCATGCCGGGGACTTCCCGCCATCACCGCCATGCCGTCCGAAACGCTGCTCCGCCACCTGCCGGACGCCCGGGGATGGTTTCATCCTTAATTTGGGAAAACATGCATGTTTGATTATTTCCGTAAGGAAATCGAATGGGCCGGACGCCCTCTGATCCTGGAGACCGGCAAGGTCGCACGCCAGGCAGACGGCGCCGTCATGATCACATACGGCGACACGGTTGTGCTCTGCACCGCCGTTGGCGCCAAGAGCGTCAAGCCGGGACAGGACTTCTTCCCGCTGACGGTCAACTATCAGGAAAAGGCTTACGCCGCTGGCAAGATCCCGGGTGGGTTCTTCAAGCGTGAAGGCCGGCCGTCCGAAGCCGAAGTCCTGAACGCACGTCTGATCGATCGTCCGATCCGTCCGCTGTTCCCGGAGAACTTCCGCAACGAAGTCCAGATCACCGCAACGGTCCTGAGCTACGACAACGAGAACGATCCGGCTCTCGTGGCCCTGATTGGTTGCTCGGCTGCTCTCACCATGTCCGGCATTCCGTTCTTCGGCCCGGTCGCCTGCGCGCGCATCGGCCGCATCGACGGCAAGCTGGTCGTGAACCCGACGCATGACGAGATCAAGGACAGCACGCTCGACCTGATGGTCGCCGGTACGGCTGAAGGCGTGCTGATGGTTGAATCCGAAGCCAGCGAGCTTTCGGAAGAGACGATGCTTGAAGCCGTCACGCTGGGTCATACGTCCTTCCAGCCGGTTATCGACGCGATCATCGCGCTGGCCGAGCACGCTGCGAAGGCACCGTGGGATCTGCCGTCGCTGACGAAGGAAGAAATCGCCCTTCGCAAGCGCGTCGAGAAGGTCGGCAACAAGCTGATGGCGGACGCCTATAAGGAGCGTCAGAAGCAGGCCCGTTACAAGAAGGTCGCCGAAGCCAAGGACCGGATCAACGAGATCCTGGCCGAGGAAGGTCTGGATGTCGAACTGGCTAAGCCGATGCTCAAGGAGCTTGAGGCACAGGTCGTTCGCGGCTCCATCCTCAAGACGGGCATCCGTATCGATGGCCGTGACCTGAAGACGGTCCGTCCGATTCTGGCCGAAGTTGGCATCCTGCCGCGCGCCCATGGGTCGTCCCTGTTCACGCGTGGCGAGACGCAGGCCCTCGTGGTCGCAACGCTCGGCACGGGTCAGGACGAGCAGATCATCGACGCGCTGGAAGGTGAATACCGTTCCAACTTCATGCTGCACTACAACTTCCCGCCGTACTCAGTCGGTGAGTGTGGCCGTATGGGTTCCCCGGGCCGTCGTGAGATCGGTCACGGCAAGCTGGCATGGCGCGCGATCCACCCGCTGCTGCCGACCAAGGAAGCCTTCCCGTACACGATGCGTGTGGTTTCCGAGATCACGGAAAGCAACGGTTCGTCTTCCATGGCGACGGTCTGTGGTTCCTCGCTCGCGCTGATGGATGCCGGCGTTCCGCTGCCGCGTCCGGTTGCCGGCATTGCCATGGGCCTGATCAAGGAAGACCGTGGTTACGCCGTGCTGTCCGACATCCTGGGCGATGAAGATCACCTCGGCGACATGGACTTCAAGGTGGCGGGTACGGCTGACGGTGTGACCGCGCTGCAGATGGACATCAAGATCACGTCCATCACGCCGGAAATCATGAAGATCGCGCTGGAACAGGCCCGTGAAGGCCGTATCCACATCCTCGGCGAAATGGCCAAGGCGCTGACGGAAGGTCGTTCGGATGTTTCGGGCAATGCTCCGAAGATCACGACGATCTCCGTGCCAAAGGAAAAAATCCGTGATGTGATTGGTTCCGGCGGCAAGGTGATCCGCGAGATCGTCGAGTACTCGGGTGCCAAGGTCGATATCGGTGACGATGGCACCGTGACGATCGCTGCTTCCAATGACGAGCAGGCCCAGAAGGCCATCGCCCGCATCGAAGGCATCGTCGCCGAGCCGGAAATCGGCCGCATCTATGACGGCAAGGTCGTCAAGGCTGCCGATTTCGGTGCGTTCGTGAACTTCCTCGGCCCGCGTGACGGCCTGGTTCACATTTCTGAACTGGCTGAAGGCCGCGTTGCGAAGACGTCCGATGTCGTCAAGCAGGGCGATGCCGTGAAGGTCAAGGTCATCGGATTTGATGACCGCGGTAAGGTCAAGCTCTCCATGAGGGTTGTCGATCAGGCCACAGGCGCCGATATTACGGAAAGCGTGGGGGCCAAGCCGGGCCGTCCGCCCCGTCGCGACGCCGAATGAGTGTTGGGGCGGGGCTCGCAAGGCCCCGCCTTTTTTTTCTGAGTTTCGGAGACAGCCAGTCCCCATGAAATCTATTGATACCCTCCGTTTTGGTGGTCAGGATGTGCTGCCTCTGATCGAAGGGGGCAAAGGTGTTTCCGTCTCCACGGGCGTCTCGGCCGGACACTGGGCCGCCGCCGGTGGAATCGGAACTATCTCGGCCGTCAATGCGGACAGCTACGATCAGGACGGCCATCCCGTTCCGCAGATCTATCATGGCCGTACGCGCCGCGAACGCCAGCAGGAGCTGATCCGCTACGCGATCGACGGTGGTATCGCCCAGGCGAAGATTGCCCACGACATCTCGGGCGGCAAGGGCCGGATCAACGTCAATATCCTGTGGGAAATGGGCGGGGCCGAGGACGTCATTATCGGAATCCTCGAGGGGGCTCCGGGGCTTGTTCATGGCCTGACCTGTGGTGCGGGCATGCCCTATCGCCTGTCGGACATCGCGGTCCGTTTCGGGATTCCCTATTATCCCATCGTGTCTTCGGGACGTGCGTTCAACGCCCTGTGGCGCCGTGCGTACAGCAAGGCTCCCGAACTGCTGGGTGGCGTGGTCTATGAAGACCCGTGGCGTGCGGGTGGCCATAACGGCCTGTCCAATACGGAAAACCCGCTGTCTCCGGAAGATCCCTATCCCCGTGTTCTCGAACTGCGCCGCGTCATGCGCAATTATGGACTGGGCGAGACGCCGATCATCATGGCCGGTGGCGTGTGGCATCTCGAGGAATGGCAGGACTGGATCGGTAATCCGGAACTTGGGCCGATTGCATTCCAGTTCGGCACCCGTCCGCTGCTGACGCAGGAAAGCCCCATCCCCAATGCCTGGAAGCGTCGCCTTCTGACGCTGAAGAAAGGGGATGTGTATCTCAACCGCTTCTCCCCGACCGGGTTCTACTCCTCCGCCGTCAAGAACAGCTTTCTGAACGATCTGCGCGCGCGCTCCGAGCGGCAGGTTCCTTACAGTCCGGAAGCTGGGGACGGATACGAGGCGTCCTATGGCGTCGGTGCCCGCAAACGCGAGGTCTTCGTCCCGGCGGCTGATCGCCCGCGCATCACGGAATGGGAAGCTGCGGGTTTCACCGAGGCGCTCCGGACCCCCGATGACACGCTGGTTTTCGTGACGCCGGAAAGCGCGCGCGAGATCCTGGCTGACCAGACGGCCTGCATGGGCTGCCTGTCGCAGTGCCGGTTCTCCAACTGGATGCAGCGTGAGCCGTACACCAATGGTCAGAAGGCGGACCCGCGGTCCTTCTGCATCCAGAAGACGCTCCAGACCATTTCCCATATTCCGCCCGGCGCGGATGAGGATACGGTCATGGATCATAACCTCATGTTTGGCGGCACGAATGCGTGGCGCTTCGGAACTGACCCGTTCTATGCGAACGGCTTTGTCCCGACGGTCGGCCAGCTCGTGGAGCGTATTCTGACCGGTCGCTGAGACATGGTCCGCGATCCTCTCTCTTTTGGACCGTCACCCCGGCCTGCCCTGAACCGGGGCAGGCCGTTCGACTTTCTGACGCAGTTTCTGCTGCGCCATTCGGTCCCCGTCAGTCCGGAGCAGATCGCTCCGGCTGAGGGAAGCCGGGCCGCGGTCGCCACCGTGGTGGCACTTCTTCCCGCAATTTACGAACATCAGGCTGTGCTGGCCTGGGCCGGGTTTGCCGCGTTCTGGAGCTGCCTGATCGAGCCCGGCGGTACCGCGCGCGAACAGCTTCGCATCCTTGGAATTTTCACGGTCGGTGGCGCGATCCTCGGGGGCGTGACGTCTCTCATCGCGGTTTACCCGCTCTGGGGCGTGCTGCCCTGGCTCGTTGTGACAGGGCTGATGGTGGGCATGGCCCGGGCGTTGCGGCCCTCCATGGCGCTGCTCTGTGCCCTTCTGGGTTGTGTCATGCTGGCGGGGACGGGCTTCCCTGCCCATGATCTTCAAGACGCATTCGTTATTGCCGGGGCCTTTGGGGGCGGGGGCCTGTGGGCCATTCTCCTGTGCCTCGTTATCTGGCCGCTGCATCCTTACGCGCCCGCCCGGCGGGCCGTGGGTGGCTGTTACCGGCTTATTTCGGTGATGGCGGGCGAGATTGCTGCGGGCCGACTACAGGAAACCGTTCACCGGCAGAATGTGCGCACGGCAATCGAGCGCGCACGCGGACTGGCGCTTCAGATCGATGCCGGTCATGCAAGTTATGGTATGCGCGGGCGTCTGATCGCATCCCTTGCCGGGGCGGAGCGCCTGTTTACGGCCATGCTGGCTGTCGAGCATCTCGTCGAAACGCGCGGTCTGGATTTCGAGGCGCGGGGCACGCTGGCGGCATTTTCAGCGCTTTGCCAGCATGCCAGCGACGCCGCCCTCGAACCTGCACCGGATCTTGGACATCTCGCTGCTGAAGGACTGGCTCTTGCAGGGAGTATTCCCGCGACGGCTGGTCCGGTCGGGGAACTGGTCGCGACCAGTGCGCGGACGCTGGGGACGCTGGCCGAGGGGCTCGCGCAGAAGGAGCGCCTGCCGTTCGATACGGAATTGCCCCGGCATGTGGCACGGCTGACCCCAGCAATCTGGCAGCACGCGCTGCGTCTCGTGGTTGGTCTTCTGGCGACCTACATGACAAGTCTGTGGCTGGGGCTGGATTACGGCTTCTGGGCTCTGGTGGCCCTGCTGCTGGTCGTTCAGCCATCCGGACAGACGACGCTCGTGCGGGCGCTGGAGCGTGTGCTTGGGACCGTAGGCGGGGGGGTGCTGGCGCTGCTGCTGACGCCATTCCTGCCGGGCTCGGCCCAGATGCTCGCGGCGGTGGCCGTGTTCGTGATCGGCGCGATCGCGATGCGGGCGGTGAATTACACCATGCTCGTCGTGTTCATCAGCGCACAGTTCATCGTTGTGACGGAAATGATCATGCCGTCGCAGGGTGTGGCGTGGATGCGGATGCTCGACAACACGCTCGGCAGCGTGATCGGGCTGCTCTGTGCTTTCATTGTCTGTCCACAACGGCGCGGGCAGGACATGGATGGCCTGTTGCGGACGGCCGTCGTGGGGAACCTGCGTTATCTGGCGGCAGTGCTGAAGCGGGAAGATCCGGTCATGACGGATCGCATCCAGCGGCTGGCAGGCATTGATACGACCCGGGCGGAGTTTGCCCGCGGGTCGCTGCCCATTCTGGGCGGTGTTTCTGCCGTGGGGGAACGGGCGACGCAGGCTCACGCCCTGTTGCGGTCGCTGCGTCGGCTGAGTGGAGAGGCGACCCTGCTGCGTTTCGATATTTCAGCCGGGCTGTGTGAGGGCGATGCTCAGGCCGGGGAGCGATGGAGCGACACGGCTGCGTCCCTTGCAGGAGGCGCGCCCCTGTCCGAGATCGCCCTGAAGATTGAAAACGGAGACGTCATGGCCGAGATCGCAGCTCTGGAGCGCGCAGGGCGTGGCTCTGACAGTCCAAAAGGTGATTCCGGGACCTGACACGCCCAGGGAACTGAGACTGATTGCCGGAGACGGGAAATCGTCTCCGGCGTTTTCATGTCTGGATAGGCCGGAAGGGTCAGCGGCGTCCACCGCCGCCATGACCACCACCGTGACCTCCGCCGGGGCCACCTCCGCCTGGACCACCGTGCCCGCCGCCGCCCGGGCCACCTCCGCCTGGACCGCCGTGCCCCCCGCCGCCGGGTCCACCACCGGGGCCGCCATGGCCGCCGCCACCCATGCCCCCGGGGCCATGCCCGCCCGGACCGTGACCGCCGGGACCATGACCCGGACCACCGGGTCCCCGACCTCCGGGGCCCCGTCCGCGATAGGGGCCGACACCATAACCTGGCCCCCAGCCGGAGCCCCATCCACCGCTCCAGCCGCTGTTGTAACCACTGTAATAGCCACCGCCGCCATAGCCGCCGTAACCATCATACCCGTATCCGTCATAGCCGACGCAGCCGGACAGCATGCCTAGCAGGCAGAGCGCGCCGCCGATGCGGGCGAAGGTCTTCGTTGTCCGACGGGTCATTTCGCGTCTCCTGCCGCGATGGGATCATGCCATTCCATGACGCCGAAAGCGGCACCCGCCGGGTCGGCGAGGACGGCGATCAGGCTGTTCTGGTGATCGAGATGGGGCTCGACCAGAACGTGGCCGCCGAGTTGGACGGCCTTTTCGGCGGCGCTGCCCACACTGTCCACCTGCACGAAGCTGAGCCAGCGGGCGCGGGCATTGGGGGGCAGGCGCGGGGGGAGTGGGTTGACGGTCGCGCGCGCCACGGACTGGGATTCCAGAATGTAGCGCTGGTTGGTGTCGGGAGATGGTGCGGCCTCGACCTGATAGCCAAAGAGCTTCTGGTAGAAGCCGGCGCTGGCGGAGGGGGTGGAGGTCAGGAGGGCGTTCCAGATCCAATCGCCCTGTGCGGTGGCGTCTGTATCGTTTGGATCGCCCTGCGGGGCGCGCAGGGTGGCGAACAGGGCCCCCTGTGGATCGGCGATGATGGCCTGCTCGCCACGGCCCTGAATGAGGGTCGGGCGGAACAGCACTTTTGCGCCCCACTGGCGGGACGATTTTGCCAGACCCGGGACGTCAGGCGCTGAAATGAAGGGAAGCCAGATGGGACGGGGGGGATTGTCGGTATCGGGCAGGGGACGCTCGACAAGTCCCGCGACGACATGGCCGTTCACGAGCGCTTCGGCGTAATGGCCGCGGGAGACGGGACGGTCCTGAAAGGTCCAGCCCAGAAGACTGCCATAGAATGTCTTGGCTTTGGCGAGGTCGGGCGTCGTGAGCTGGGCGTAGACGATTTTGCCGGGCAGGAGCGGGGCGCTGGAGACCGCTGCGGGCTGGGTGCCGGTCGTCTGGGCGTGGGCGGCGGGAGCAGCCGCTGTCAGGCCGAGACCGATGGAAAGGGCCGCCGACAGGGTGACGGCAGCCGTGCCTGCTCGGGAAGGGCGGGGAAAGGGGGGCAAGGCGGCACTCCTTCTGTTCAGGCCCGCGCGGAGCGCCTCTGGGACGGTCAGGGCAGGGCGGAGGGGAACATCTTCTGGCTCCCGGGAATAGGGGCATGACGTTTCATGTTCCATACCGTTCCCGGAATGCAGCAAAAATGTGGCAGGTCGCTCTGGGAGGGTCAGATCAGGGCGAGTTCGGCCAGTTCCCGTCGGAGCTGGGGAGGAAGCTCGGCGATGCCGTCCTGACCGTGGCTGGTGCCCAGATCAGGGGGGGCATCCTTGGGATCAAGGTAACGCCAGCCCTGAAACGGGCGCATGGGGCGGGGCTGGACGGGGATGATGTCGTCGGAGACGACGATCAGCGTGCCCGTGCTCCCATCCGCACGCTGGCAGGATTCCAGCCCGATGATCGGCTGGCGGCACAGGATCATGCCGTCCATGACGCGGTACAGGGAGCCGCCATCCAGCACTTCTTCCGCCCGTTTGGGCATGGTGCGGGTCTGGACGGTGGCGTGGCCGTTGATGCGGTAGTGGTTGAGCCGCTCGCGCAGGACTTCGAGGCTTGGGCAGCCGACGGCCAGCTTGATGATGTTCAGCATGTGTGTCGGTTGCCCTCCTTCAAGTTTTCAGTGCGTGCCCAGGGCGTTCTGGGACTGCGAGACGAACTCGTTGATGAAGCGTGCTTTGTCGATGGACTGTACGATCTTCACCTTCCGCAGCTTTATGCCCTTCGGAGCCGTGGAGTCCGGCCAGATGTGGGCGTGTCCGTAATCCATCCCGTGCTCGATGTTGACGTCCATGACCGCCGTGACGGATTTCGTGATCAGTGTGGGATCAACGGCGATGGCGGAGGTCAGTTCATCCCACAGCGGCAGGGGCGCCTGATACTTTTTCAGATAGTCCGTGACGGCGTTGTGCTTCGTATCGATCCGGTCTGCGAGTTCGGGCGTCATCATGATGTCGTTCGAGACGTTGCCGACGCAGGTGATGGCAGCCCATGGGGCCGTCAGGGCAATCCGGGCCGCTTCCGGGTCCATGATCAGGTTGAAGTCGGACGCGAAGTCGGCATTGCCGGTGACGGACATCATGCTCGCATCCAGCAGACCGCCCATGAAGACGAGCTGTTTGGCTGTCTCGGCAAAAGTCGGGTCAATCCGGATGGCGAGGGCGAGGTTCGTCAGCGGGCCCGCGGCGATGATCGTGACCTGATGTGGATGGGCGTGAACTTCGCGGATCAGGAACATGGCGGCCGGGAGCGGATCGGCAGCGATATGCGGCGCGCCTTCCGGCAGCTTGCCGATGGGCGGCTGTGTGGCCGGAACGTGCGCGATGGAACCGAGACCGCCCCACGCCCCCTTCCATGGAATGACGCCGAACTGCTGTTCGCGCAGCTTGGTTTCCGCCACCGTATTGACCAGCGGCGTGGTGGCGCCGTCAGCCACGGGGACCTGTGTCTGGCGGGCGATTTCCAGAAAGCGGAGGGCATGCGCCGTGCCCGCATTTTCCCAGTCATCGCCGATGACGGAGGTCAGGCCGAGCAGCGTCACTCCGGGGCGGTTGAGCAGGGGGATGATGGACTGGATGTTGGAGCCGCCCGGGCCGAGGAAGTCGTTGTCGAGCACGACGTAATTCGGAGCGGGAGCAGCGTTCGCTGCGGCAAGCGGGGCCAGAACGGTGCAGGCGGCCAGGAGGGTAGAGAGAATGGATCGGCGCATGGTCTCTTCCAGATGGATTAAGACGGGATCATGCCTTCAAGTGACCAGTCGCGCCAGTATTGCTTCAAGCCGAAGCCGTCCTTCGCCCGTCGCGCGCAGGATGCCGTTGTTCCGTTCAAGGTAGTTTTCCTCGATACAGGCTTCGAGCAGGGCCGGGTCCACGCAGTCCATGAGTGCCCGTCCCGTGCGAACTGCGAAGGCAGCCTCGTTAATGCCTTCGGACAGGCGCAGGCCCATCAGCAGGGCTTCGCGGCCTTTTTCTTCCGGGGTGAGGAGGGTTTCTTCCGTGCTGCCGGAGCCTGTTTTTTCCACGCGCTCGGCCCAGGGTTCGGGCGCACGGTGACGGCGGGTGGCGTAAAGTTCGCCATCCAGCATCAGGCGGCCATGAGCGCCGGGGCCGATGCCGATATAGTCCGCATAGCGCCAGTAGGTCAGGTTATGCCGGCTTTCCGCGCCGGGGCGGGCATAGTTCGAGACTTCATAGGGCAGGAGGCCGTGACGGGCGGCGATCTCGCCGGTCAGGTCATAGAGGCGGGCGGCTGTGTCTTCGTCGGGGAGGGTGAGTTCGCCACGGCGGTGCATGGCTTCGAACTTCGTGCCGGGTTCGATGGTGAGTTGATACAGCGACAGGTGATCGGCAACGAGGTCGAGCGCGGTGGTGAGTTCGTCCGTCCAGTCGGCGTCGCTCTGGTCCGGACGGGCGTAGATCAGGTCGAAGGAAATGCGCGGGAAAAGTGTCCGTGCGGTTTCGAGTGCGCGGATGGCCTGGGTGGCGGAGTGTTCGCGGCCGAGCTTGTGCAGCGCATCGTCCCGCAGGCTCTGCACGCCGAGCGACACGCGGTTAACGCCCGCCTGACGGAACGCCGCGAATTTTCCGGCCTCGACGCTGGTGGGATTGGCTTCGAGCGTGATTTCGAGGTCGTCTTCCGCATCGAACAGGCGATGCGCGTCCTCGATCAGGGCGGCGACCGTTTCGGGTGCCATGAGGGAGGGCGTGCCACCGCCGAAGAAGATCGAGCGCAGGGGGCGTTTGACGCCGTCGCGGGTCAGGCGGGCGGCGTCATGGGCCAGTTCACGGCGCAGGGCTTGGGCGAAGCGCTGCTGCGGGATCACTTCCCGGACATGGGAATTGAAATCGCAGTAGGGGCACTTCGCCAGACAGAACGGCCAGTGGATGTAGAGGGAGAGGGGCCCGGGTTGAGATGCGGTTGTCAAATGGCGATCCGGACACCGAACTCCACCACGCGGTCAGGCGGGATGCGCAGGAACTCTGTTGTGGAGGCGGCATTGCGCAGGAGGAGCAGGAAGATCCACATCCGCCAGAGCTGCATCTTCGGCACGCGCGAACGCACGACGAGTTCGTGCGACGTGAAATAGGATGCCTGGATGGCGTCGAACGCCACGCCGAGTGCGTTCAGCTCCAGCAGGGCGCGGGGAAGATTGGGCATCTCCATGAAGCCGTAGCGGACGATGACGCGGTGGATGTTGGGGGCCAGTTCCTGAACGATGGCGCGGTGGCCGCGCTCGGCTTCCGGCTTGTCCAGGTTTTCGACCGTCACGAACATGATGTGGTCGTGCAGGACCTTGTTGTGCTTGAGGTTATGCAGCAGCGAGTTTGGTACGATGTCGGGATTGGCGGTCAGGAAGACTGCCAGACCGGGCACCCGGATCGTACGGGACTGCGGCAGGCGGGCGAGGAAAGAGCCCATCGGCATGGAATCTGCCTGCTGGCGGGCCGCGATGAGGCTGCGGCCGCGCTTCCAGGTGGTCATGATGATGGTGCTGATGATGCCGATCGCCAGCGGAACCCAGCCGCCATCGGGGATCTTGAGCACGTTCGCCGAGAAGAAGATGCTGTCCACGATGAAGAAGAAGCCGAAGACGATGCCGACCGTAGCGGACTTCCAGCCGAAGACGCGGCGGAACACCACCATGGCCAGAACGCAGGTGCACAGGAATGTGCCGGTCACGGCGATGCCATAGGCCGCGGCCAGTGCGGAGGAGGAGCGGAAGGCCATAACCAGCACCAGCGCGCCGAACGCCAGAATCCAGTTAAGGGAGGGCAGGTAGATCTGCGCTTCCTCTGACGCATTGGTGTGTACGATGCGGGTGCGGGGCAGGTAGCCGAGCTGGATGAGCTGGCGGCACAGGGAGAAGCTGCCCGAGATGCCGGCCTGCGAGGCGATGACGGTCGCGAAGGTCGCGAGGATCAGCATCGGGATCTGCGCCCAGTGCGGCACCAGCAGGTAGAACGGGTTGGACAGGGCGTGCGGATCGTGGATCAGCAGGGCAGCCTGTCCGAAATAGTTCAGCGTCAGGGAGGGCAGGACGAAGAACAGCCACGCCTTGCGGATGGGCGCGCGTCCGAAATGGCCCATGTCGGCGTAAAGCGCTTCCGCACCCGTGACGGAGAGGACGACCGAACCCAGTGCGATGAACGACAGGTAGCCGTGCATGATGATGAATTCGAGCGCGAAGGTCGGGGACAGGGCGAGCAGGATGTGCGGGTAAAGGAAGATGCCCTTGACGCCGAGGATGGCGAGGACAGCAAACCAGCACACCATGATTGGCCCGAATGCCTTGCCGATCCTGCCCGTCCCCAGCACCTGAACAGAGAACAGTCCGACCAGCACGACCATCGCCAGTGGGATGATGATGTGGCTGGCGGAGGGAACGGATGTTTCGATGCCTTCAACGGCCGAGAGCACCGAAATGGCAGGGGTGATGATGCTGTCGCCGAAGAACAGGCAGGTGCCCGCAATGCCGACGAGGCCGAACAGCCATCGGAAATGCTGCGACTTGCAGACGCGCTGGGCCAGCGACATGAGCGCGATGATGCCACCCTCGCCATCATGGTCGGCCCGCATGATGAGGATGACGTACTTGATGGTGACGATGAGCATCAGCGCCCAGAAGGTCAGGCTCGCAAGGCCCATGATTTCCCAGGGCTGGGCGGGGGCCTTGGGGGAACTGACGATGCTGACCGAGGATTGCAGCGCGTAGAGCGGGCTTGTGCCGATATCGCCGTAGACCACGCCCAGAACCGCGAGCAGTGCGCCCATGCCGGCGGGACGGTGATGGCTGGAGCCATCCTCTTCGCCGCCGATTTCGTGGGTATGCCCTTCCGAGCGGGCCTGTTCGATCGTCTGGACGATTTCACCGGAGTCGTTGGGAATCCCCACGCCGTGAGGCAGGTTGCTGGAGGCGTGGTCACCGTCATGTTCAGGCATTGCTGGTTCCATTTACGGGCGTCAATAGAGTGCCGCTGTCTACTGTCACAACGCTCTTCAAGCGCGGCTCCGCATCAGGGCAACTGTCCCTCATGACAAGATTTCTGCGGTGGACGCAAGCCGCGTGTCAGGATTGTGGCGCGGGGCGGCTTCCGAAAATGGCGGTTCCGACCCGGACGAGGGTCGCATTTTCGGCAATGGCGGTTTCAAAATCCGCGGACATGCCCATCGACAGCACAGGCAGGCTGTGACGCTGGCTTATCTGGCGCAGAAGCCGGAAATGGGGTGTAGGGTCCTCGCTTTCGGGGGGGATGCACATCAGGCCGCGGATCTTGGGGCCGAACCTTTCGAGCGAGGCTTCGATGAAGGCGTCGGCTTCTTCGCGCGGAACGCCGGATTTCTGCGGTTCGTCGCCCGTATTGACCTGAACGAGAAGCTCGGGGAGGCGGCCGGCTTTCTGTGCGGCTTTTTCGAGGGCATCGGACAGGGCGGGGCGGTCGAGGCTTTCGATCATGTCGGCGATTTCGCAGGCTTCGGTGGCCTTGTTGGTCTGAAGGCCGCCGATGATGTGCAGCCGCAGGTCGGGGAAGCTCTTGCGGAGTTGCGGAAACTTGGAGGCCGCTTCCTGCACGCGGTTTTCGCCGAACAGGCGCTGGCCGGCTTTCAGGGCGGCTTCGACACTCTCGATCGGGTGGAACTTGCTGACGGCGACGAGGGAGACGTCCGCCTCTGCACGTCCGGCCTTTTCGCAGGCCAGGGCGATGCGGTTGCGGATGGCGGCGAGGTTCCCGCTGATAAGGTTCTGGGCAATAAGATCGGACATGTCTGGAGAAGACTCCATTGCGTCCGTGGCCGCAAGATGCGATTTCGGCAGGATGCGAGAGACCGATAACCAGTCATGACCGAGAAAACTTCCCACAAGTCGCCCCGTAATCCGGCTTCCGGAAACCGGAATGGCGGTTCACGTCCGTCCCGGGGTTCTTCCCACGGGCGGACGCAGCAGCGCCGGCCTGCGCCGGACCCGACGCGCGACCTTGCGTTCGATATCGTCTGTGGCGTGGTCGAGCATCGCCGGATGCTGGAAACGACGCTGGACCGTGCCGGACAAGGACTGGATCCGCGCGATCGTGCGTCCGCGCATCGGCTGGCTGCGACCACGCTGCGTCATCTGGGCAGCATGACCGAACTGCTTCAGCCGCTGCTGCGCCGCGAGCCGCCCGAGCCGGTGCGCTGTGCGCTGCTGATGGGGGTGGCGCAGTTGCTGCATCTGGAAACGCCGCCTCATGCGGCGGTGGGCACGATCGTGGATCTGCTGCGTCGCCGTGGTCTTGCACCGTTCGCGGGGCTGGCCAATGCGGTGCTGCGGCGCGTGTCGCGGGAAGGGCACGACCTGCTGGACGGTCTGGACGAGGATCGGCTGGATGTGCCGCCCTGGCTGTGGAGTGCGTGGGGCAAGCGGGCACGGGCGATTTCGCGTGGCCTGCATCGTGAAGCGCCGCTGGATCTGACCCTGCGTCCAGGGGCAGTTGCGCCAGAGGGTGGCGAAGTGTTGCCGACCGGCTCCGTGCGCTATCCGGCCGGGACGCGGATCACGACGCTGGAAGGTTTCGAGGACGGGGCGTTCTGGGCGCAGGACGTGGCGGCGACGATGCCGGTGAAGCTCATGGGAGACGTAGCGGGCAAGACCGTCGTGGATCTCTGTGCTGCGCCGGGCGGCAAGACGGCGCAGCTTGCGACAGCGGGCGCGCATGTCGTGGCGGTCGAGCGTGAGGAAGCGCGGGCGAAGCGGCTTGAGGAAAACATCGCGCGTCTGAAGCTGTCGGCAAAGACGGTTGTGGCGGATGCCGCAACATGGCGTCCGGACGCGCCGGTAGACATGGTTCTGCTTGACGCGCCGTGTTCTGCAACAGGCACGCTGCGCCGTCATCCAGATGTGCTGTGGATCAAGCGCCCGCGCGATGTGACGGCCTTGGCGGAAGGTCAGGATGCGCTGATCGACGCGGCACACGAGATGCTCAAACCGGGCGGCGTGCTGCTTTATGCCGTGTGTTCGCTGCAGGACGAGGAAGGTCCAGAGCGGATCAAGGCGGCTATTACGCGCGGCGGCTGGAAGTTCGATCCGTTCTCCGAAGCCGAACTGGCGGATATGTCCGTCGCGCGGACCTGGGACGGGATGTTCCGCACCCATCCGGGTCTGTGGAGTGAACTCGGTGGCATGGACGGGTTCTTTGCCGCGCGACTGATCCGACTCTGATCGTTGACGTGCGGCCTGAGTGAATATCCCAGATGTGAATCGGGAACCTGCCACGTGACCTGATGGATATTCCGCTGCGTGGAAGGCTGCGGGAGCGGAAAGGTCATCCGGGTCCCGTCGTTCTCCCTGTCAGGAGAAATCCTGAACTGGTTGGGCAGGGTAGGTTTCCTGCAGGGGCATGAAATGGATGATATCGTCAGCCTTCTCGCATACGGTCATGTTCTGGTCCGTGAGCATGTCCTCGTGACAGGAGGCAAGAGCCGGAAAGAAGACGATCCGGCGCGTGAGGCCTCCTACAGAGTTGTGACGCGACTCAAGCCTGTATCATTCGGTACCGCAATACAAAGAAAATGATACTCATTTGGGTCGCGCCCTCGGAGGGAGGCGTCAGACGATCTGTCCTCAGGGAGCCGGGTTGGAGTGGACCTGATGGATGGCGTTGATCTTCTCTTCCAGTTCGGGCGTGATGGTCACGTTTTCCGCGCCGAGAATGGTGCGGAGCTGCTCGAGGCTGGTGGCGCCGATGATGTTGGATGTCACGAAGGGGCGGGATGTGACGAAAGCGATGGCGAGCTGGACGGGGTCGATCCCTTCCTCGCGGGCCAGATCGAGATAGGCCGTGATGGCCTCATCAACGCCGGGCTTCTGGTAGCGCTGGCCACGGTTGAACAGCGTGGTGCGGGTGCCGGCGGGACGGGCGCCGTTCAAGTATTTTCCGGTGAGGTAACCCTGAGCCAGCGGGGAGTAGGCCAATAGCCCGACCTTCTCCTGAAGCGCCATTTCCGCCAGCCCGATCTCGAACGTCCGGTTGATGAGGTTGTAGGCGTTCTGGATGGAGGCCACGCGGGGCAGGCCGGTGCGGGAGGCTTCCAGAAACTTCGAGACACCCCAGGCGGTTTCGTTGGAGAGGCCGACATGGCGGATCTTCCCCTCGTTTACGAGATCGCTGAGCACGCCGAGCGTGTCCTCGATGGGAACGGAGGTTTCTTCGGGCAGATCGCGGAAGGTCGTGCCGCCTTCGCCGAACAGGCCGATTTTCCGGTCGGGCCAGTGGAGCTGGTAGAGATCGATGTAATCGGTGCCGAGGCGTCGGAGGGAGCCTTCGAGGGCGTAGCGGATCTGGCGCGGCGTCAGGCGGGCTTCTTCGCCATCGGGGCGGAACCACGGCATGGCAGTCCGGCCGACGACCTTGCTGGCGATGACGACGCGGTCACGGCCGCCGCGGGCTTTCAGCCAGCTTCCGATGATGGTTTCGGTTGAACCCTGCGTCTCGGCGCGGGGTGGGATGGAATAGAGTTCGGCCGTGTCGATGAAGTTGATGCCATGGTCGAGCGCCATGTCGAGCTGGGCGTGACCTTCGGCTTCGGTGTTCTGCTGACCGAAGGTCATGGTGCCGAGGCAGATTTCGCTGACGGCAATGCCGGTGCGGCCAAGTTCACGCTGTTTCATGAGAAAGACCTGATCAGAAAATGGGGGAAGCCCCCAGCATGGAAGGCCCGGCACCATTGATCAAGATGCGGGGCCGTTCGGACCAGAATTACGGGGCCAGCGTGACGATGACGCGCAGGCCGCCGCTGGGCCGGTTTTCGAGGCGGACATTGCCGCCCTGACCGTGCAGGATGGTGCGGGCAATGGACAGGCCCAGCCCGCTTCCGCCGGTTTCGCGGTTGCGGCTGCTCTCGATGCGGACGAAAGGCTCGAACACCCGGTCCAGTTCGCTTTCGGGCAGGCCCGGACCATTATCCTCGATCAGGATCTTGACCGCATTGCCCTTCTCGCCCGGATTGGTGGCGGGGATGAGCGTGACATGCGCGCTGCCACCGTATTTCAGGGCGTTGAGGATCAGGTTGTTCAGGGCGCGTTTGAGCGCGACCGAACGGGCCTTGATGCGGACCGGAACATTGGGCGGCTCGTAGAACAAATCATCGGCCTTGTCCGGCAGGCTTTCCGCCGCCTCGTCCATGATGGTCTGGAGCAGGGCGCGCAGGTCGAGCGAGACGATGGGTTCGGCCGAAGCGCTGTCGCGTCCGAAGGCCAGTGTGGCGGCGACCATGGCTTCCATTTCGTCCAGATCGGCCAGGACCTTGTTGCGCAGTTCGTCGTCGTCGATGAATTCGGCACGGAGCTTGAGGCGCGTGATGGGGGTACGCAGGTCGTGGCCGATGGCGGTCAGCATGAGTGTGCGGTCCGTCACGAAGCGGCGGATGCGCATGGCCATCGTGTTGAAGGCGATGGCGGCGCGGCGGATTTCGGACGGGCCGTTTTCTGGCAGGGCTGCCGTGTTGACGTCGCGACCCAGCGCTTCGGCGGCGTTGGCCAGCGTCGTGACGGGCGCGATCAGCCGCTGCGTGGCCCAGACGATCAGCGCGCTTCCGGCGATCGACATGATGAGAAAGGCGATCATGAAGGTCGGGGAACCGAACGGATTGGGCAGGGGAGTGACGAAGCGGACCACGACCCAGCAATCCCGGTCCGGCAGGAGGATCGAGGTCGAATGGGTGCGCATTTTCTGCCCGATCAGGACCTTGCGCGGATAGAGCGAGGACGGCAGGAGCGCCCAGCGCATGAAGGGCGGCATGTCACGCCGCCGCATGGCGCCGGGGAAGTGGGGCTCTCCGGGCAGGTGATCCATGTCCGGATGATGGAATTCAGGTCCGGGCAGCCCCAGTGGCGGTCCCATGCCGGGTCCCGGGAACCCGGGGCCGCCCATCCCCGGTTCACCCATGCCCGGACCGGGATGCGGCATATCCTGTCCGGGCATGGGGGGAGGGAAGCCTTCGTGGCCCGGCGCATCGTCGTGCAGACGGTGCATGAAGGGAGGCGGCGCAATCGCCGGGAAGGGGATTTCATGCCCTTCGATCAGCGGATCCGGCTCCTTGAGCAGCAGGACGGTGACGTTGGAAGGGACGTGCAGGTCGTCGATCGCATCGGGACGGTCGGCGGGTTTGGCTTCCGCCACCGTGCGGTAGATGGAAAAGACCTGCACCTGTTCTTCGTGGACCTGGCTGCGTTCTTCCAGATCGAAGCGGTCGAGCGCATGGATCGCAAGTCCCGCTGCTTCCACGACCGCAAGACCCACGATCAGCAGGAGGCTGGTCCGGGTGACGAGAGAGCGTGGAAGGATGTGCATCGGGATCAGAGACGCTCGACCTCTGCCGCGAGGACATAGCCGCCACCGCGGACCGTCTTGATGACCTGCGCGTTGCGACCGTCATCCTCGAGCTTGCGGCGCAGGCGGCTGATGGCCACGTCGATCGCGCGGTCGAACGGCCCGGCCTGACGGCCCCGCAGCAGTTCCAGCAGCATGTCGCGTGTCAGGACGCGGTTGGCGCGTTCGAGCAGTGCCATGAGCAGGTCGTATTCGCCGCCGGTGAGGGAGACCTCCGCCCCGTCCGGGTTCAGCAGACGGCGACGTACGGGATCGAGGCACCAGCCGGCGAAATGGATCTTGCGGGTGTCGGCGGCCTGACGCTTGTCTTCGACATCGACCGTCCGGCGCAGCACGGCGCGGATGCGGGCGAGCAGTTCGCGAGGATTGAACGGCTTGGCGACATAATCGTCCGCGCCGAATTCGAGGCCGATGATCCGGTCCGTCTCGTCGCTCATGGCGGTGAGCATGATGATGGGGACGTTGTCCTGCGAGCGCAGCCAGCGTGCGACTTCAAGGCCGCTCTCGCCGGGCAGCATCAGGTCCAGCACCACGAGCTGGTAATGCCCGTTGGCCCAGGCCTTGCGCGCCTCGCGGGCGTCACGGGCGGCTGTGACGCGGAAATGGTTGCGTTCGAGGAACTGGCTCAGCAGTTCCCGGATCTCGCGGTCATCATCCACGACCAGAAGATGGGGCAGTGTTTCCGTGCTCATGACCAGAGGCCTTTCGGGAATGCTGTGACCGCGTTCGGAGTGCTCATGCCACCTGTCCGGAAAACGGCGTTTCCGGACAGGGTTGGGATGGGAGCGATGTTATGCCAGCCAGGGCGGAACAGGCAGGTTTTTCGCACGCAGGAACTCCGGGTTGAACAGCTTGGACTGATATCGGGCCCCACCGTCGCACAGGATTGTAACAATCGTATGTCCGGGGCCGAGCCTGCGTGCGGTCCGGATGGCCGAAGCCACGTTGATGCCGGACGAGCCGCCGACGGAGAGGCCTTCTTCCGATGTCAGGGAGAAAATCTGCTCCAGTGCTTCCGCATCGGGGATGCGTTCGGCATCGTCAGGGTGCGAGCCTTCAAGATTGGCCGTGACGCGGCCTTGGCCAATCCCTTCGGTAATGGAGTTTCCGGAGGCGGTGAGGTCATTGGACTTGACCCAGCCATAGAGCGCGGAGCCTTCCGGATCGGCGAGAACGATGCGCGGGGCCGTCCTGCCCGCAGCCTGTGCCTGATCGCGCAGTCCGAGCGCGATGCCGGCCAGCGTGCCGCCGGTGCCGCAGGCGCAGGTGAAGGCATCGACCTTCCCGCCCGTCTGTTCCCAGATCTCGCGGGCCGTGGTGGCGCGGTGGCCCTCGCGATTGGCGGTGTTGTCGAACTGGTTGGCCCAGAATCCGCCGATCTCTTCGGCCAGACGGCGCGAGACGTGGACGTAGTTGCCGGGATCGCGATACGGCTTGGCGGGCACGAGGCGCAGATCCGCGCCGATCATGCGCAGGAAGTCCAGCTTCTCACGGCTCTGTGTTTCGGGCACGACGATCACGGCCTTGCAGCCGACGGCATGGGCGACCAGCGTGAGGCCGATTCCCGTATTGCCCGCCGTGCCTTCCACGACGGTTCCGCCGGGTTTCAGGGCGCCGCTTTTCAGGGCATCCTCGATGATGGCCAGGGCGGCCCTGTCTTTCACGGAGCCACCCGGGTTCATGAACTCGGCCTTGCCGTAGATGTCGCAGCCCGTTTCCTCGGAGGCGCGTCTGAGGCGGATGAGGGGCGTGCCTCCGATCGCAGCGGTCATGCCCGGGGAGACGGTCTGCCAGCCGTTCGTGGGGGCCGGGGAAATGGTTTGGCGGTTCGGTGAGATGTCAGTCATACGTTCAGTCCTGTGCTGGCCTGTGCTGGGTGAATTATAGAACGCGTTTTGGAAGGATGAGGAAGAGCATGAAGGTCCTGACTGCAAGACAGGCATGGGAAATGCTTGAAAAAAAGCCTGAAAATGAGACTTCAGAGGTGCCCGGCCCCATTCTCGTGGATGTGCGGACGCATCCGGAATGGGTTCATGTGGGGTTGCCGGACGCGGCGGCGATGACGGCGCCGCTCCTGTGTCTGACCTGGCAGCCGGACCGGCAGCGGGAGTTCGTGGAGGCTCTGGTCGAGGCTGTTCCCGACCAGAATACGCCGCTGCTGTTCCTGTGCCGGTCTGGGATGCGCTCGCATCATGCGGCTCTGCTGGCGGAAAATGCCGGTTATGCGGATGTCAGCAACATCGTGGACGGATTCGAGGACCAGCATGGCCCCGGCAAGGGCTGGCGTGCCAGCGGCCTGCCGTCCACTCACATGCCGCTGTCGGGTTCCTGATCCGCATCATAATGGACTTCCAGCACGGCGCACCAGGGATAGCGGCTGTCATAGCTGTGGCCTGATGGGTCGGCGATCATGCCGTTGGCGTCCGTGGGAACATGGGTCAGTGCCACGGCATCGTCCACGTTGCCGCCCACGATGCTCAGCTCGTGACCGAAGGGCTGGGCGTTCTGGTTTGTGGCCGAGACGATGCCGCAATGGGCCGGAAAACCGTAGCTGGTGGGCAGCATGGAGAAGGTGATGGTCTTGCTGCGACCACGGCCGACGCAGATCAGATCGCCGATCTTCGGGGCATAGGTGCCGGGAGCATGGGCGCTGACGCCGTTCGACTGTCCGCTGGCGGCGGCGTTGATGTAGGTCGAGTGATTGGGCGAGTAGGGGAAGCGCTCATTGGCTCCGGCGACGCGCATCACATAGGAAATGAAGGCTGCGGACCAGGCGTAATGTCCGTCATGCTCGATCTCGAAGCGGGCGCCCTGGGCGTCCGTTTTGCCTGTCCAGCCGACTTCAGTCTCATACGGGTCCTGCCCGATCCACCAGTATTCGCCGACGCGCTGCCACAGGCCGGGCAGGCGTTCGGGCTTCAGCGCGGCGTCGGTGGGTTCGGGGCGGTCTTCGGGGTCATCGTCCGAAACGGGGGAGCCGAACATGCGCCATTCGCGCAGGGCGATGGCCGCGACGTCCTGCCGGTTGAACGGCTCGAAATTGCGGGTGGCAAAATCCGGGACGTGGCTGTCATAGCCAGCCGGGCCAGTGGTTCCGTTCGCATACTGGGCGTTCGGCGTGCGGGCCGGGTACGGGCGGACACTCTGCTGGCTGGAACATGCAGCCAGTGCGAGCAGGGCGGCCGTAGCAGCTGCTCGCCTGAAAATATGCGAATCTGGCACTGTTATCCTCGTTGGGGGATGTGTTTCCCGTGCTGAATGAAGGGCCAAGACGACCGGGGCGTCAAGGACGGGCGCGCGGTGGAGCATGGCTGGCCGCATGGGCTGCCATGATTTTCGTACAGGCTTTCTGAAGCAGTGGCGCACCCGCCGGAAGGAACCAGACGCCGAGCAGAACTGTCGAGACCAGCGTGTTCATGATCATCCGTGTCAGAGACAGGGGGGCCATCCTGAAGAGGAGGATGACCGTAACGATGCAGATGACCGGCAGAAACAGGAGATAGAAAAGCAGGCACCATCCGAAAAGCGGCTCGTTGGCGGGGCTGGACAGGGCCATGCCAGCGCCGAGCCCGATACCGGGAAGAAAAACGCTCACGACCATTCCGGCAATGGCGTTGGCCGTCAGGAAACCCCGTATGATGCGGAACCATAGCGGAAGAAGGGCCGCAGGTGGTTCCCCGGAAACCGGAACAGGAGAGGGCATTGCGCAGTCCCGGTTCTGGAAGGAGGGCACCCGTCAGAGGGTTTTCTTCTGCTCGGGGAAAAGGGATTGCAGCCCGGCCTCCGATGCATCACAGCGGCCGCGTTCGGTGATGAGGCCTGTCACGAGCCGCGCGGGCGTGACGTCGAAAGCGGGGTGCGCCGCCGGGCTGCCTAGCGGTGCGATCCGGACGCGACCGGCTTCCCCGTTGCTGTCGAGACCGGTCATGAACAGCACTTCGTCAGCGCTGCGTTCCTCGATCGGGATGTCCGTCACGCCATCGCGCACGCGCCAGTCGATCGTGGAGGACGGCAGCGCCACCCAGAACGGCACGTTGTTGTCATGGGCCGCGAGGGCCTTGAGATAGGTGCCGATCTTGTTGGCGACATCGCCCTGTGCGGTTACGCGGTCCGTGCCCACGATGACCATGTCCACCCGTCCGGCCTGCATGTAGTGGCCGCCGGCGTTATCGGCGATCACGGTATGCGGCACGCCATGGCTGCCAAGCTCCCATGCCGTCAGAAGGCTCCCTTGGTTGCGAGGGCGTGTTTCGTCCACCCAGACATGCACGGGGATGCCTTCGTCATGGGCCATGTAGATCGGGGCGAGCGCGGTGCCCCAGTCCACGGTTGCGATCCAGCCGGCATTGCAGTGCGTCAGCAGGTTCACCTGTCCCTGACGGCCCTTGCGCTCCCAGATGTCGCGGATCAGTTCCAGTCCATGACGGCCGATGGCTTCGTTGGTCTGCACGTCCTCGTCGCAGATCGCATCGGCTTCGGCGTAACCTGCGGCCACGCGTTCTTCCGGAGAAACGGCTCTGAGGCGCGTGACCATGCGTTCGATGGCCCAGCGCAGGTTGATGGCGGTCGGACGGGTGGCGACCAGAAAGGCTGCGGCCTTGTCCAGCGCCTCGTCGGAGGCATCGTCCTGCAACGCGAAAACCAGGCCATAGGCCGCGACGGCCCCGATCAGCGGTGCTCCACGGACCTGCATGGTGGTAATGGCTTCCGCGACGGCCCCAGCGTCCCGGAGTTCCAGAATCTCCACATTCCAGGGAAAGCGGGTCTGATCGAAGATCCGGATGCTGCGGTTATCATCGGAAGGGCGCCAGAGGCTGCGATAGGAAATGCCGTTGATTTTCAAGGGAACGCTCCTTGGGATGCCGGAAAGGAGGGTGGTCGGCGATTAAGCCATGCACGGCCCGTCGCGCACTGAACCGGAGGCTCCTGCATGTGCGTGATCCGCGGTTTCAACTCAAGACCCTGGTCATGAAAAACCCTGCGCCTGAAAGTTTCAGGCGCAGGGGTGGAGATGCGTTCAGCGCAGGACGGTATCGAGGATGACCTTTGCCCCGTCCGTCCAGGGAACGGGTTTGAAGTCGCTCCGGACTTTCCGGGTCCATGCGGCCAGACCTTCGGGGTCCTCGATGGACTGGCGGATGAGGGTGTAGGCGTCCTTGAGGTCGCGGGGATTGAAATAGCGCGCCAGCGAGCCTCCTGCCTCCGGGATGGAGGTCGTGTTGGAGGCGATGCAGGGGCGGCCCATGGCCAGCCCTTCGGTGACCGGCAGGCCCCAGCCTTCGAAGAAGGAGGGGAAAACGCTAAAGCTGCAATCGGCATACAGGCGACGCAGTTCAGCATCGGACGGGTTCTGGATGAAGCGGATCTTGCCGTCCAGCCAGTGCGTGTTCTCGAGCTGCTGCATGAGATCGGAGACAAGCCAGCCCGGGCGTCCGGCAAAGATCAGGGTCGGGACCTTCTCCGCAGGCATGTCCTCGAGGAGCTGGCGCCAGATGCGGAAGAGAAGCATGTGGTTCTTGCGGGCCTCGATGGTAGAGACGAACAGCACATAGGGTTCTCTCACCAGAGGTTCGGGGGGCACGGATGTATCCGCCAGTCCGAACTCTGTTCCCATGGGGACGTGCTGGACGGTGATGTCCGTGCCGATGCCTTCTTCCGCGAGATAGGACTGGACGTCCTGGGCCGTGGCCCTGCTGTTGGCGAAGATCATGTCCGCCAGTGGAAGGACGGCATGATGCCAGGCCCTGAAGGTCGTGATGATGCCGATATCGCACCATTCGGGGCAGCGGACGGGCACGAGGTCATGCATCAGCAGTGCGAAGGACACGCGCAGTTCGTCCCGGAGCCATCGGACGGTGTGCACATAATGGGTGTGATGCCAGGGAGAGCCCAGCGTCAGAAAGACATCGCCGGGCTGGATGGCGTTGGCCAGGGGCGTTCCTTCGGCATGCTGCGTCGGGATCGGCTTCTGGCGGCGCTTTCTGAGGATGCCCCGAGCTTCACTGACAGCCAGTTTTCCCATGCCGGCCCACAGGCCTGCCAGGCCGCCCAGAACCTTGGTCTCCATCCCCAGAAGCATGGTGAGGGTCTGACGGGGGGAGATGCTGTCAGTGGGCTGCATGGCGGAAAACAGGGGAGGCGCAGCTTTGCCGGTTTTCGCGGTGCTGCCTTTCATGACCTGTCGCAGCAGGCCGTCGATGACTGTCCAGTCGATGGTCCGGAAATCGCGGGGATCGTGTTTGTTCGGACCACGGCGGACGAACTGCACGTCCTGTCCATGCAGGGCCCTCAGGGCCGCACTGATTTCGAATACGACACGCTGGATGCCGCTCGGCCTTCCATGATGGACGAGGTGAAACAGCAGGTCATCGACGTCTATCCAGAGAGTCATGCTGCGCTCCCGTCTACATGGGCCGCGTGACAGGCGTCGAGGATGGCATCGGCGGTGTTTTCCCAGGGTGTGGGTCTGAACTGTGTCCGGACTTCTTCCTGCCACTTTTTCAGGCCCTCGCGATCTTCGATCGTCTCGCGGACGACGCGATAGGCCTCATCGATGTTTTCTGGGTCGAAATAGCGTGACAGCGGGCCGCCGGCTTCGGGAATGGATGTTGCGTTCGAGGCGACGCAGGGGCGCCCGTTCATGAGACTTTCCGTAACTGGCAGACCCCAGCCCTCGAAAAGCGAGGGGAACAGCGTGAACATGCAGCCATCGTAGAGATGCGCCAGTTCGTCATCCGACGGATCGCGCAGGAGACGGATCTTGCCGCGCAGCCACTCGGTGTTTTCAAGCTGCTGCATGAGATCGGAGACGAGCCAGCCGACCCGGCCCGCGAAGACGAGCGTCGGGACCTGTTCGGGGGGCAGGTCCGCGACGAGGCGGCGCCAGATGCGGAAAGCCAGGATGTGGTTCTTGCGGGCCTCGATCGTGGAGACGAAGAGAACGTAGGTCTCCGGGGCGGGAAGCCCTTTCGGGCGGTCGCCTTCGATCTTGCGGGGCGGTCCGAAGCCACTGCCGATCGGAACAGTCTGGACGGGGGCCAGCAGCTTCAGGCGGTGCTTGCGCGTATAGTCCTCAATGGTTTTCGCCGTGGCATGGCTGATGGCCAGCAGGCGGCCACACTGGGGAAGGGTCGTATCCAGCCAGTGCTTGAAATCCCGGATCAGGGACAGCGCGCACCATTCCGGCCGGATGGCGGGGATGAGATCGGACAGCAGCAGGACGGGCTGGATTCCATAGGCCTTGCGCATTCCGGCCAGTCTTTCGCCGAAGCCCGGTTCCGACCATGCGGCGCCGAGGATCAGGAAGATATCGCCGGGTTTTGGCAGGGTGGTCAGAGGAGTGTTCCGGGGCGGCACGACAGTCTGCGCCGGGGACGTGGCGGAGGGGGATTTGCGGTGGAACCGCTTCTGCACGACGCCGCGCAGCAGACGCAGGGCGCGCAACTGGTTGACGGCAATGATCAGGAGCGGGCGTGCCAGTTCGGGTGGCAGGCTCTCGATGCGTCTGATGACGGTGTGGCGCAGTCGCCGGACAAGCGCACGTGGCGTGGGACGCGAGCGGGGTGCCGGGCGGCTGTCATGCGCGACTTTTTCGTCGGCGCGAACGGCAAAAAGGTTTTCCAGATCATCGAAGGAGACGGGGGAGAAAAGCTGTGTCCCCTCCAGCCCGCGGCGGATAAGGGCAATATTGCCGATCCCCGGCTTTGTTGCCGCCTGCTGACGGATAACGTGCAGTATTTCGTAGACAAGCCGCTGGATTCCGCTTGGTCGCGAGTTGTTTTCAAAATACTGGAAGATGTCTTCGACGTCGATCCAGATGGTATAATCTGCGTTCATGTGTCCGGACTAGCTTTGTGGCGGCCGACGACGAGGCCGGTCTGTCAAACAGTATTGGTGGCAAAGTGTAGGTAAGCCCCGGCGGATGAGCAAGGGGAGGGGTTGGGACGCTGGTTCTCCCGGGTATGATGGAGCGGATTATTGATCGCGGAGAGTGCGGTTGTGCGCAGCGTTACGGTTTGCCAGTGTGTCATTCTGCTTGAAAATTCTGCTGCGCAGGCGTTGCCCGTGTCGCTCATGCCCTGTGGGGACAGGCCGTTTCTTGCTTGGGTCATGCGGGAGATGCAGCGGTTCGGCGTCGAAGAGTTTGTTCTGCTGACTGAAAGGTGTTCGCAGGCTGTCACATCCGCGATCGGGGAACTCCGGTCATTTCTGCCCAAATCTGCCAGGATTGTCATAAGTCACGCGCCTTCCAGGTGTGGAACGGGGGGCGCGCTCCATCATGCCCGGCAATATCTTCACGAGCGGTTTCTCCTGTGCCGCGGGGAGGCGCTGTTCTCCTGTAATCTGGCCCGGTTTCTGGCTGCTGCATCGACGGGACATTGGCTCCTGCTGCGCCCGGTTGAGGAAGCGGGTCAGCAGGCGGAGATATGTTTGCAGGGAGTGGAAGGCACCATCATTTCGCTGCATCGTGACAGTGGAAGATATGAAGAGGCAGGACTGGTGAGTACCGGGATCTGCCTGTTCGAGGCGTCGGTCTTTGAAATCCTGACTGAAACCTGTTCGCTGGAGCGGGATGTGTTGCCGATACTGGCGCGCAGCGGAGTGCTGCGTGGCCTGTCCCTGACAGGAGAGTTTCATGATGTGGGGGACGTGGCCGATCCGGACGTGGCTCTTGAAATGGCAGGGAGGAAACTGCCGCGTAGCCTGCGTCGTCCGGCGGTTTTTCTTGACCGGGACGGGGTTATTAACCGGGATTTCGGGTGGGTGGGAACACGCGAGCGGTTTGAGTGGGAGCCAGGTGTCCGCGAGGCCATCGCCCGGATCACCGACGGCGGGTATCACGTTTTCATCGTGACCAACCAGTCCGGAATTGCCCGGGGATTCTATTCCGAGGACGATCTTCTGCGGCTTATGGACTGGGTGATCGACGTCATTCGTGAAGAGGGGGGCACCGTGGATGACTGGCGATACTGCCCGATGCATCCCGAAGCGGAAATCGAGCAGTATCGGGGCGTCAGCGAGGATCGCAAGCCCGGACCCGGCATGATTGTCGATCTTCTGAAGCGCTGGGAGCTGGATCCGGCCCGCTGTGTCCTGTTCGGGGACCAGCCTTCCGACATGCAGGCTGCGAAGGCGGCGGAGGTCGAGGGAGTGCCTATCGGACCTGTCAGTCTGTTCGACTTCATCGTCACTGAAAATGTTCTGAAAATATGAGGGATGCCGGGCAGGGGTTGTTTCGACATCGGGCGTTTCAGTATTCCGGAAGGGGTTTTTGAAGACGCTCGACAGGCTGCAAGATGCACGTTACAATTCGTATCAAATGTTCTGAATGGAAAGATGATGGCATCTTACAGGAAAACAGAAGGGTCTTCGTTTCGCGCTTGTCCGGGCTCACGGAAGAATGTGTCATCTGACGTGGAAGACAAGGCGTCTCTGACCGCAGTCGAGAAATATCGCAGGCTGCGGGAGACCCGTCGCCTCGTCAGGCGTGAACGTCTTGCCGAGGAGCGCAAATCCTGACGGTGTCAGGAATGGTGGCCGGAAGAGACATCGTTGGTCTGTTCGGGATCGCCCTGAGGATCGGTCATTCCCGGATAGGCTGACAGGTTTGCGAGCGGCACAGGGCGTCCCATCAGGAAGCCCTGTGCCGTAGTGCAGGATGTATGCCGCAGCATGTCGAGTTGCGCGGCCGTTTCAACACCTTCGGCAATCACCTCCATCGACATGGCATGACCCAGTGCCATGATGGCGCTGACGATGCTCTGGGCCTGTGGATTGTTCAGCATGTCCTGGATGAAGGATCGATCGATCTTGATCCGGTCAAAGGGAAAGCTGCGCAGGTAGTTGAGGCTTGAGAAGCCGATCCCGAAATCGTCCATGACAATCTTGACGCCAAGGGCGCGGATCTTGGTCATGGTCTCCAGATTGCGCTGGATGGCGTCGAGAAAGATGCTTTCCGTCAGTTCGAGTTCGAGCCGGTCCGCTGCCAGTCCTGTCTGGAACAGGGTCTGGATGACGGCGGCATATATGTCATCATGCAGGAACTGGATGGCGGATATGTTGATGGCGATCCTGATATGCGCGGGCAGTCTGCTTGCCTGAGCACAGGCTTCGAGAAGGACCCAGCGGCCGATCGGGACAATGAGACCGCTTTCCTCCGCGATCGGGATGAACTCGCTGGGCGCAATCACGCCCCGTGTCGGGTGCTGCCAGCGCAGAAGGGCCTCGACGCATTCAACCCTGTTGGTCCTGAGGCAGACCAGGGGCTGGAACTCGAGGAAAAACTGGTTCGTCTCGAGGGCCTGTTGCAGGTCATGTTCCAGTTCGGAACGGTGATGGACATCGGCCTGCATGACAGGATTGAAGCTGATCCAGTCCGGAGACTGGAGACGGCGTGCCTCGTTCAGGGCCAGTTCGGCATAGTGGGAGGCCGTTTCAAAGCGATAGGTATCAAAGGGAATGAGGCAGCAGCCGATACTGGCCGTCAGATGGATCCTGCGTCCGCCCACCGACAGGGTCGTGTGGAAAATGTCCCGGATGATCTGTGCCCAGCGGGTTGCCTGCGCCGGGTGCTCGTAAGGGAAAGGACAGAAAATACCGAATTCGTCGCCTGCCAGCCGTGCGATGATGCAGTCCTCGGTCAAGAATGTCCGAAGTCGCTGTCCGATTGCGGCGAGAACCCCATCGGCGACCCGGGAGCCATAGCGCTCACTGATGGTGTGGAAGCGGTTGATGTTGGCATGCAGGAGAATCCCCGCTGGCTGCCGGGTTGCGCCGTTTCCGAAGAACGCTCCCAGACTTTTCTGGAACTCTTCCTTTCCGAAAAGGCCTGTGACGTGTTCCGGAACGGGCGTGCTGTTCACTCCTGACAGGGAAGGCGGAAAGGTGATGGCCAGGGCCAGACAGTCCCGGTCATTTCGACGAAGGGGTGTCAGCCGGAACTGGATGTGAAGAGTCTGTCCTTCCAGGGTCAGGAGCACGCCGGGGCGATAGCTGTTGTCCGGCGGGGCCTTGAGGGCGGCGGGAAGGATGTCACGGAGGGAGGGAATGTTCTGGAGATCCGTGCCGATGCAGGAAAGAAGAGGCCGGTTGGCTTCGATGATCCTGTCCTGATACAGAATGGCCAGTCCTTCGCTGGCGGCATCGGCGAGATGGTGAAGGGGAAAGAAGGCCATGATGTTTTCCCGTGGCGCAGGCTCCGGGAGGCGGCCGTCCGCGCAGTGCCGGCCCCCTTCCTGGCTGGTCCTCTGGGAAATATGCACAATCATTTCTGTCCCTCTGTCTTGGAGAAGGATGGCCCGGCTTCTGTTAAGAAACTGGAAATGTCAGTCAATGATGAATTACTCAAACTGCAACAAAATGTTTCTAGTGGGAGATCCGGACATAATGCGTCATCCCGTTCTGACCATCCTGCCACCACGGGAGCGTTACGAGGCGGGCCATGCCGGGGCGATTTCCCTGCTTGTCAGCCGGGGAGCCCGGTTTTCAGACGCTGTGGCAGGCATAGGACGGATTGGGACGCCTTTGCCTGGCGGGCAGTATCTGCCGTTAATCCTGCCGGGAATTCCGTTGCCGAGAAACTGGCGTTTCCGGGTGGCATGTGTGGCGATGATGCGGTTTTGCCGTCCTGCTTTGACGGAAATTCACAATCGGCCCGATCTGGCGCGTTTTCTTGCCCGATTCGGACCGGTCAGGCTGGTGCTGCATAATGATCCCTGCACCATGCGCGGCGCGCGCTCGGTGCGGCAGCGGGAGGATCTTGCGCGGCACGTTCTGGTCTGCGGGGTTTCGGACTGGGTGGTCCGGCGTTTCCGGGAAGGGTGTGGTCCGATCCGGACGGAGGTGCAGCCCAACTTCATCGACTTTTCTGAATTGCCCGCCCAGGTTGCAGGACAGCGACAGAGGGCGGTGTTGTTCGCCGGGCGGGTGGTGGCGAACAAGGGCGTGGATGCGTTCGTGCGGGCCTGGGATAACATCCGGGCGCGTCATCCGGGATGGAAAGCCATCATCATGGGGGCGGACCGCTTCGGGCCGGCGTCACCGGAAACGCCCTATCTGGCGGCATTGCGGCCTCGGGCGGCGGCGGCGGGCGTCATGATGACGGGATATCGGCCGCATGGCGAAGTTCTGAAGGCCATGGCCGAGGCTGCGATTGTGGTGGTGCCGAGCCGCTGGGAAGAGCCGTTCGGTATGACTGCGCTGGAGGCCATGGGCTGTGGCGCGGCGGTCGTTGCGTCACCTGTGGGCGCGTTGCCGGATCTGGTTGGAGACGCCGCCCTGCTGGCATCGCCGGACGTGGCCGGAGCGCTGGAGCAGGCTTTGAGCCGTCTGATGGACGATGAGGAGCTTAGAACCCAGTTGGGAGAACGGGGGCGGGAACGAGCGGCGCTGTTTGATGTCGAGGCTGCCCGTGTCCGGCAGGAAGAACTGCGGCAGGCGGCGATTGCGTTTGCCGTCCGTCCGCCGCAGTCCTGACGGCCTCAGTCCCGGGCGGGCGGGGCCATGAAGGTGGGGTCGATGGCATCGGGAACATGCCGGGCGAGGATTTCGTCCACGGCTTTCTTTTCTTCGTCGGTCAGGGACCAGCCGAAGACATCCTTTACGCCTGAGACCTGCTCCGGCTTGCGCGCACCCCAGAGAGCGATGACGGGTCCCTGATCCAGCACCCAGCGGACCGCGAAGGCCATGACGGACTTGCCACGCTTCTGGGCCAGCTTTTCGAAGTCCTCAACAGCGGCCAGATACTTCTCGAAATTCGGCTTCTGGAACTTCGGATCGTTCGAGCGCAGGTCATTCTTCGGAAAAGTCGTGTCACGGTTCATTTTGCCGGTCAGCAGGCCACGGCAGAGGGCGCCATAGGCGAGCACGACGGCATTGTGCTTTTCGGCGTAGGGCAGGATGTCCTTTTCGATCGTGCGCTCGAAAAGGTTCAGCGGTGGCTGGATCGTGGCGAGTGGGGCGACTTCGCGGAAGATGTCCATCTGTTCCGGCGAGAAGTTGCTTACGCCGAGGGCACGGATCTTGCCTTCCTGATGGAGCTTCTGAAGCTCGCGGGCGCTCTCGTCGATCGGAGTTTTGTCGTCGGGCCAGTGGATCTGTTCGAGGTCGATCGTCTCCACACGCAGGCGACGCAGCGAATCCTCGACTTCCTTGCGAATGCGCGCCGGGCGGGAATCCCGGAAGACCTTCATGTTTTTTTCGTCTTCGCCGACCCAGTGCAGGCCGAGTTTCGTGGCGACGTGGGCTTTGTTGGGCTTTTCAGCCAGGGCGCGGCCGACGATTTCCTCGGAATGGCCGAAGCCGTAGACCGGGGCGGTGTCGATCAGGTTGATGCCTTCGTCGATGGCGGCGTGAATGGTGCGGACGCCATTCTCGTCATCGGGACCGCCCCACATCCAGCCGCCGATGGCCCAGGTGCCGAGGGCCACACGGGAAAAGGGGGTGTCGATGCCGGGAATGCGGATGGTGTCGGATGCCATGAGTGTCTCCACTTGAAATGGACGGTAACGAAAAAGCGTATCGCGCCGGGAGAGGTTGCATGATTTCATGAAACCTTCCATCCACGCGGGATGCGTTTCTCTCCTTCCGTTCTGACCCGGATCGGCCGCTGGGCTGCCGTGGTCCTGCCTCTGGCCCTGACGCATGTTCGCGTGGCTGGCGAGGCTGATCTTGATCTTCTCGCCGTCCTGCTGCTGCTGCATTCGGGTCTGACCGGCCGACGGCAGGGCGGGTGGGACTGGTTCCGGGAACCCTGGGTCGTTGCCACGTTCTGTTGGTGGGGCTGGCAGGTACTTTGCACGGTGTGGGTGTCGCCGGGGCATGGGGCGCTGGTCCAGTCGCTGCTGGCGATCCGCTTTCCGCTGGCCGCTGCGGCACTGGGCTGCTGGCTGCTGAAGGATGCGGTCTGGCGCCGGCGCGTGCTGTGGCTGACCTGTGCGTGCGGTGTCTATATCGCGTTGCAGATGCTGATCCAGGCCGTGTTCGGGCGCAATCTGTTCGGGATTCCGCGCTTTCATGATGGAACGCTGACCGGACCGTACGCGCATCCGCGGGCTGCGGCACCGCTGTCCCGGCTGATTCTGCCGTTGCTGATGGTCGGGTGTGCGGTGGCAGAGGGCGCGCGCAGCCGTCCGGTGCGGACGCTGGGGCTTTGTACAGCAACGGTGCTGGCGGTCGGGATCATGGTTCTGGCCGGGCAGCGGATGCCGCTTGCACTGTCCCTGCTGGGGATTGGTGTCTGTGCGCTGTTGTACCGGCCGATGCGTCCGGCAGCACTGGCAGCGGCGGCGATGCTGCCGGTTCTGGTGCTGGTGGCGCGGGTGTTCTCGCCGGGCAGCTTCTTCCATCTCGTGACGCTGGCGCGGCAGCAGCTCACGCATTTCGGCCAGTCTCCTTATGGGGAAATCTATACCCATGCAGTTGTGATGGCGCAGGCGCATCCCTGGATCGGGCAGGGTTATGACGCCTACCGGCATTTCTGTTCGGATCCGGCCACGTTCCATGGGATTTCCGGATTGTCTGAAGCAGTGCCGGAGAAGGGATGGCTGGATCTGTGTGTGCAGCATCCGCATAACCATTACCTTCAGGCGCTGGTCAATGCCGGGGTGCCGGGGCTTATTCTGTTCGTGCTGATGATTGCGACCTGGCTGAAGGCGATCTGGCCGGGGCGGAATGGTGCGGCAATTTCGATCGGGCTGTTTGCCGCCGTGTTCATTCAGGAATGGCCGGTCGCGTCGTCTTCGGACTTCCTGAACCTGCCTCTGAGTGGCTGGGGCTTTTTGCTTCTCGGGCTGGCGCTGGCCTATCGGACATTCCACGGCGAGGACGGGTTTCAAGCGGGCAGGGACCGGCCTATATCGTAAGGCAGATTACGGAGGCCTTATGTCCAGCACCCCTGACACTACTGCGACCCCGGCACGGACCGGGACCGTTCCCGTGACGGTCCTTACCGGCTTTCTCGGCGCCGGCAAGACGACGCTTCTCAATCATATCCTGACGGCCGAGCATGGCCGCAAATATGCGGTCGTCGTGAACGAGTTTGGCGAACTCGGGATCGACAACGACCTCGTGGTGGATGCCGACGAGGAAGTGTTCGAGATGAACAACGGCTGCATCTGCTGCACGGTGCGCGGGGATCTGATCCGCATTCTGGGCAGTCTGCTGCGCCGGCGGAACCGCTTTGACGGCATCATCGTCGAGACGACCGGGCTGGCCGATCCGGCCCCGGTCGCGCAGACGTTCTTCGTGGATGAGAACCTGCGGGAGAAGGCGCGTCTGGATGCGGTCGTGACGGTTGTGGATGCGTTCAACGTCATGGAAACGCTGGACGAAAGTCCCGAAGCTGTGAACCAGATCGCGTTTGCGGATGTGATCGTGCTCAACAAGGTCGATCTTGCAGATGAGGAGCGTCGCAAGGAGATCGTGACCCGTCTGCGTAAGATCAATGCGGTGGCGCAGATCCATGAGGCGCAGCATGGCGGCGTCAAGCTGACGGACATTCTGGACCGTGGCGGCTTTGATCTGACGCGCGCGCTCAAGACGATGCCAGACTTTCTGGAGAACGAGCATCACTCGCATGAGGAAGGCATCACCAGCATTTCCCTGAGCATCAAGGAACTGATCGACCAGCGTCGTTTCCAGGCGTGGATCGGGGCGATTCTTCAGGAACAGGGTGCGGATATCCTGCGGGCGAAGGGCATCCTGCATTTCAAGGGCGAGAAAGACCGCTTTGCGTTTCAGGCCGTCCACATGATGGCGGATGGGGACTTCATCGGTCCGTTCCGTGAAGGTGAGAGCCGGGAGTCCCGTCTGGTGTTCATCGGCCGCAATCTCAACCGTCCGCAGCTTCGTCGCGGCTTTGAAAGCTGCATAGCGGAATGATGGGTGATCTTCTGACCGACCGGGGCGGAGAGCGCCGGTTTGAGAGCCCGGTCGTGCATGTCGTCTCTTCGCGCGACGGACACAGCTTTGCGGCACTGACGGCGGATGGGGGGCTTGTGCTCATTCCGCGGGACCGTCTGCGGGAGCCGGAGAACTGGATCGTGGTGCCGGCACATGATGGCGGGCTGTGTCTCGCGCAGGATTGCGGGCCGGATGCGTTCCTGTCAGGTGGCGAGGACGGAAAGCTCGTCCGGACTTTTGCTGACGGGCGGACCGAAACCCTGCATGAAGGCCGTCGCTGGATCGACTGTGTGGCGAGCACGCCGGGGCATCTGGCGTTCTCCACCGGAAAGCAGATCGAGGTCCGTGCGGCGGAGGGGCATCAGACGCTCAAGGTTCTGGAACATCCTTCGACCGTGACTGGCATCGTGTTCGATGCGAAGGGCAAGCGGATTGCGGCGTCGCATTATAATGGTGCGTCGGTGTGGTTCGTGCAGGCCAAGGTCGATACGGTGCGGCCGTTCGAATGGAAGGGCAGTCATATCGCGATTGCCATCCATCCGGGCGGCGAGGCGCTGGTGACGTCCATGCAGGAAAATGACCTGCATGGCTGGCGTCTGTCGGACGGGCACAACATGCGCATGAGCGGCTATCCGAAGCAGGTGAAATCGCTGGCGTTCACGCGCAATGGCCGCTGGCTGGCGACGGCCGGGGCGGATGCGATCATTCTGTGGCCGTTCTTTGGCGGTGGGCCGATGGGCAAGGCTCCGGCCGAGCTGGCGCGTCTGCCGGGGCTGTTCGTCAGTGCGGTCTGCCCGAACCCGAAGGAAGACATCATCGCCGCGGGATATGAGGACGGGACGGTTGTGCTCGCGGAAATCGGGGGTAGTGACCAGCGTGTCCTGCCGCTGTGCTCCGGGCAGGACACGCAGCGCGGCAAGGTCACGTCGCTGGGCTTTACGCCGCAGGGCGGGGCGCTGGTGTTCGGGACCGAAGACGGTGTTCTGGCCGCGATTGACCTGTCCAGCGCGGGCTGACTTTCGGAACCGATTTTGAGAGCGGGCCGGTCTGACAGTTCAGGCCGGCCCGTTTTCTATGTCACCGGGCTGGAGATCGCTTTGGGCCTCAGGGGACTGCTGGCGTGCCAGTGTCTGCAGATGAGCGCGATAGGCGTCGTAATGCTCCGGGGCGGCGTGTCTGAAGTCAGGGTCTTCAAGATGGGGGACGCGCCCGTGATGCCCGAAGTTGACGAGACGGGCTTCAAGCAGATGCACCTTGCCGAGAATATCGGACTGGATCAGCAGCACGGCAAGCGATGAGCCGATGAACGGCCCGAAAAGATAGATCCACAGCCCGTTCCAGTTGCCGGCAAACAGATCCGGGCCGAAGCTGCGGGCGAAATTGGCGCTGTTGCCGGACATCCATGCGGTGATCGGGTTCATGACGAAAAAGAACAGGCCGCCGATCCAGGGCGTGATCCACTTGTATCGTGGATGGGCCGCCAGCCAGTACAGCATCATGATGAGCAGACCGGTCACGAGGATTTCGGAGCCGAGAGCGTACCAGATCGAGATGTCGGTATAGGGAATGGTCGCGCCGTAATGCACTTCCGTCGAGAACAGGTGCCAGGGCTTGAAAATGATCCCGAAGGCATAGACGGCCCCTGTTCCAAGTGCGGCGCCCAGAATCTGCGCGATGATGTAGCCCAGCGCGTCAATCCAGACGATTTTCTTTGACAGCATGAAGGCGAGTGTCACGGAGGGGTTGAGATGGGCTCCGCTGACCTTTCCAAATGGTGTCATGGCGGCGACCGTGCCCGCGAGACCGAAACAGAGGCCGCACAGGGCTGTCTGCAAGGTCGGGTGGGGTGCGAGAAGGGTGCTGAATAACGTGCCGGGTGCGGAGAGGAAAATGACGCAGGTCAGGCCGGCAATCATCAGGATGGCGGTGGCGAGGGCCTCGCAGCCGTAAAGGTTCCAGTGGAACGGTCGCTCGGGATGGGGTTCGCCGGCGAGGGGACGGTCATGGAAATGGATGTGGAAGTGCGGCCAGTGGATGGCCGGGATCTTGATATGGGGAAGATGGAAATGGGGAAGGTGAAAATGTGAGGGATGTGCCTCCCCACTATTTTCCTCTTCTTCCGGAACGGACTTCGGCTCTGACATGATGCTGTCCATGTATTTGTTGCATTGGTGTGCGCGAAATCACATGACATCCATTATGGAAATGATCGCGGCGTCTCTCTGATATGTAGGAGTGCTTTGCGCTTACTGGTGTCACGATGACGTGACGTCGGCAGGAGATGAGGTATTGTCAGGGATTGTCGTCGGTCATTTTATGTTACATGATCGGAACATGTTTTTCCCGTCGTCTTGCGTCGGATTGTGCCACGATGAAATAAGGGTATGTTCGTGCCATGCAGAGCACGGGGTCGATTCAGCAAAAGCATTTGAAGACAGTGCTTTCATCCGACGCTTCGGCTGATCTGAATGCGTATGGGGATCTGCAGGCATTTTCGGATCTCGATCTCGACGATATTGCCGTGGCCGCTGCTGCACTGTGCCGTACGCCGATTGCCCTGGTCAGTATTCTGGACGGGGAGCAGCTCTGGTTTTCCGCGCGGGTCGGGACGGATCAGCCTCATGGCGCTCTTGCCAATTCCGGCTGCGCCGCGGTGATTGCGCTCAAAGCACCGGTGGTGATCCCGGACATGACGGCGGATCCTGGAACGCGCCGGAATGGTCTGGTCTGCGGCATGCCCGGTTTGCGTTTCTATGCCGGATATCCGCTGTTCACGTCGGAGAACGAGGTTTTCGGTTCGTTATGTGTCGTTGATCTGAAGACACGTCCGCAGGGGCTCTCGCAGCAGGAACGGGACGGACTGGCCGCCCTGTCGCGGCAGGCCATGCGGCTGATGGGACTGCGCCGGGAGACAGTGGCGCAGGAGCGGCGTCTCGCTGCCCAGCAGATCCGTCGCGAACGCGCCACGCGGCAGGCCAGGCAGGCGGATGCGGAACGGCGTCAGGCGATGGAAAAATACGCCCTCCAACAGGCCGCGGGAGCGGCGGGTGGCGTGGGGATCTATGAATATGATCTGACCAGCGGGGACATTGCCGTTTCCCCCGAGGTCTGCCGGATTATCGGCCTGCCGGTTACCGATGTCCTGACGGTGGGTCAGTGGGTCGCCCGCGTGCATGAGGAGGATCGGCCGCTGATTCCGGTCCTGTCGCAGTTGCTGGAGGGGGCCGCCCCTCTGAAACTCGAATATCGCGTGGTCCGGGCCGACGATCAGAAGGAACGCTGGATCCTGCGTCAGGGCGTGCTGGATCGTGATGACGAAGGCCGTCCTGTCCGCCTGATCGGAACGATTCAGGACATTACACCCGAACGAAACGCGACCAGCCGTCTGACCACCCTTCTGGCGGTCGGGGATGCCCTGCGGACTGCCCCGACGCGGCGGCAGGCGCTTGCGGAGGCCTGCGGGCTTCTGGGAAACAGGCTCGACGTCCAGCGGGTCGGATTTGCGGCAATTACGGTGCGCGACGAACTCTTTACCGTGGAGCAGGGGTGGTGCGCCTCTGGCGTGCTGCCGATCTCGGGGCAGTTCCCGTTTCAGGCCTTCCGCCGGGTCTCGGATTTCCTGCGCAGCGGGACCGTCCTCATCGTGGATGACCTGTCCGGTTCGTCCTGGATGCGCGAGGAGCAGGAAGCCTGCCGTGCGGTGCAGGTGGAGGCCCAGATCGTGGTTCCGAAGATGGATCATGGCGAGCTGACGGGATGCCTGTTCGTTCACAGTGCGACCCCGCGGGAATGGACACTGGATGAGACGTCCTTCATCCGTACGGCCGCGGACCGGATTTTCACGGCGCTGGACGAATGGGATGCCGAGGCGCGGCAGGAGATCGTCAATCATGAGATCCTCCATCGCCTCAAGAATACGCTGAGCATCGTGCAGAGCCTTGCGCATCAGGGCTTCCGGGGGGTGGACGATCAGGGGCCGCTCACAACTTTCACCTCCCGTCTGGTCGCGCTCGGTGCGGCGCATGACCTGCTGATGCGCCGGAACTGGCAGTCCACGGATCTGAAGAGTCTGGTCTGTGGGGTGCTGACGCCGCTGGGTGTGGAGGGACGGGTTATGGTCTCGGGGCCGTTCCTGAAGCTGGGCCCGGATACGGCCACATCCTTTTCGATGCTCCTGCATGAACTGGCGACCAATGCCATGAAATACGGGGCGCTGAGCGTGCCGGAAGGCAGGGTTTTCCTGAGCTGGCAGATTGCGGAAACAGATGGTGAAGCCGTCATGTCACTGGTCTGGCGGGAAACGGATGGCCCGGTGGTCACGCCGCCTGAGCGGACGGGATTTGGCGTGCGGCTTCTCAGGGCGGGGCTGGGACGCCACGGAAAAACGGAACTGCATTACGCCCCGACGGGTTTGTGTGCCGGTCTGACCGCCCCGACGCTGTCGCTCGCAACGAACTGACAGCCGCTCAGGTTTCGGGCTGCTGGCTGGCAGGCCGGTCCGTATGTCCCAGATCGCGGTCGGGGTCGATGACGTCCCGTACGCGCTGTTTCAGCTCTTTGGGGCCGGGAAATCCGCCGTCGCGTTTACGCTCCCAGACCAGTGTGTCGTTGACATGGATCTCAAAGCAGCCCCCGGTATCGGGGATCAGGGCGACTTCACCGAGAGCCTGTCCGAACGTGGAAAGCAGTTCCTGTGCCATCCAGCCTGAGCGGAGCAGCCAGTTGCACTGGGTGCAGTAGCGGATGGAGACGCGGGGAGAACGATGGGACATGGGGCAGGTCCTTCTGGGGGGCGGGGCATGCTCTGGTGGTGAGAACCGTCACGAGGCTTTCATGCGAAAAGGTCTTCGCGCGGTGGAGCGGGAACGTTATGAATACGGATTGTTTTTCCCTTCCGTGTTCCTGACTGGATTTTCTGGCTCATGCAATCTGCCATTCGTCTGCCTGTTGCGCTGCTCCTGTGTGCGACCGTTCTTTCAGCCTGCGCGCCTGCGCCAAACAGAACCGCCTCCGCCCAGGGAGGCATCCTGCCCGAAAGCGCAGCGCCCGACGAGCGGCTTGTGCTTGCGCCCCCTCCCGCGCCGGGCAGCGCCGCACAGATGGATGATGACCGGGTGTTCCGGGTGACGCGCGCGCTGAAGGACACCCCACGCTGGACACTGGCGCAGAACGATGCCGATCTGGCGCCGGCGCATCTGGTCCGGGACTTCTCCTGTGCGACGGGTTTCGACATTGATCTGGCCAAGGCGCCGCATCTGGTACGGGTGCTGGAGCGCATCCGTCATGCCGTTGGACGCCGGACCTCGGAGGTCAAGAAATACTGGCACCGCACACGGCCTTTCGTAGGCACGAACCTGCCGATCTGCACCTCCCCTGAGGGGCTGGGGCTGCATTCATCCTATCCTTCAGGGCATACGACAGCGGGATACGGCATGGCGCTGCTTCTGGCGCATCTGATGCCGGAGCACGCTTCGGGCATTCTCCAGCGCGGGCGGGTGATCGGGGAAAGCCGGATTGTCTGCGGGGCACACTGGAAATCCGATGTTCAGGCGGGATATCTGAACGCCTCCTCGCTCATGGACACGCTGCTGGCCCAGCCGGAGCTTCAGGACGATCTGGCGGCGGCCCGCAGGGAACTGCTTGCCATGCAGGGGACGCAGCCGGCTCCCGATGCTGCCCAGTGCGCGGCGGAGCATGATGCCGCGATGCATTCCCTGCTGACCGAACCCTGAGGAACCGCAGAGCGGCGGCCTGAAGGATCAGGGCGCCGCTTTTTCGCTTTTCTCTGGTGTGGAGGGCGTCGGTTGCGGTGACGGCCGGGGATGATGGCCGCGGTCATTGGCTTCCATGAAGCGGTCCGCCAGGCTGCTGTAGAGCGAGTGCGGGCAGATCATTTTCGAGACGCCGAAGGCCAGGAAGGACGTGGCCAGCAGGGCCAGCGTGACCTGCTGGTTGTCGCACATTTCCATAACGATGATTGTAGCGGTCAGAGGCGACTGCGACATGCCGCAGAAATACGCCACCGTCCCCAGAAGCACGACCGCGCCGGGGGTGGTGTGCGGCAGGAACTGCTCCACCCAGCCGCCGATTCCCGCGCCGATGGCGAGGGATGGTGCGAACATGCCGCCCGGAATGCCGGAGCAGTACGACACGACCATCGCCAGATATTTGAGGATGAAGAACGAGGCCGGGTAGTGCTCGGTGCCGTTGAAGATGGCCCGGGCCTGATCGTACCCTGTGCCGTAGGTGGCGCCCTTTGAAACGAGGCCGATCAGGGCAAGCACGAAACCACAGGCTGCGGCGAAGGCGATCGGGCGCGTGGCGGCGAACTGACCGACCCGGCCGGGAATGCCGCGCGATGCCTTGATGAGAATGGCTGAGAAGCTGCCGCCTGCCAGGCCGCCCAGAATGCCGCAGGTCAGCACTGCGATCCATGCCGTCCCGACCGGGACATCCACGTCCGCGTGGCCGAAATAGGTATAATTCCCGATCAGCGCGATGGCGGTGACACCGGACAGGACCACCACGGTCAGGGTACGGCCGGAGGTCTTCTGTTCGAAGGAGTGGGACAGTTCCTCGATGGCGAACATGATGCCGGCCAGCGGCGTATTGAAGGCGGCCGCCATGCCGGCAGCACCACCGGCAAGGATCATGCTGCGCCGGGCAGCGATGTTGGACTGCCCCAGCAGGCGGGAAAAGGCGTGCATGATGGAGGCACCAACCTGCACGCTCGGGCCTTCGCGGCCGATGGAGGCGCCGCAGATCAGTCCGAAGGATGTCAGCAGGATCTTGCCGAGGGACGTCTTGAGGGACAGCACGCGGTCCACGACCGCGACGTTCTCGATATGCAGCGTGGCGATCGTCTGGGGGATGCCGGAGCCCTGCGCACCCTTGAAGATGGTGCGTGTGGCCCAGGTGATGAGGGCCAGACCCGCAGGGGCGACGACCAGCATGGCGGCGGGGTGCCAGGCCAGGATCTGATGGCGCACGCCCGCGGCCCAGTCACCCAGTCGTGCAAAGAGAACCGCCACGATACCGACCAGAACCGCACCGATCCAGTAGATGGCCGTGCGACGCCACTGGTTCGTCGTGACTTTCGCCGAGCGGCGGAGATGCAGGATGCGGTCCTTGCGGCGCATGGCGTGCTGGGCGGAGCGGGCGTCCGTGGCCGGAGGCTCGGGAGGAATGGCGGCAACAGGAGAAGGAGGCGGTGTATCGGCCAATATTCGGACGTCCGGGAGGGAGGGTCGGGCTGTGGAGGATACGCCCGGTTCAGGCCCGTGCGCTGACTTTCTGCACCTGCCACCAACGCGGGAGAGGGGTCAAGGGTTCTTGTCCGGTGCGGCGTGGGAGGCTGAATCCGTCTCCGGCTGTGTCATAAACCGCACAGTGGGGGATGGATTCTCCACGATTACGACAACGTGCAGCCGTGTCTCAGCTCAGGACCAGCACGCCCGAATGCTTGGCCTTGTCCTCGGGTTCGACATGGATGTGGATGGAGGCGCGGCCGAGTTCGGAGCGGATGGCGGCTTCGATCTGGTCGCAGATTTCGTGGGCGTCATGGACCGTGAGCGCGCTCGGCACCACGAGATGGAACTCCACGAAGGACAGGGCGCCGACCTTGCGGATGCGCAGATCATGGGCTTCGAGCGCACCAGTGGCACTCGAGGAAATGACGGTTTTGATGGCGTCCATCTGTTCGGGCGAGGGGGCCTCGTCCATCAGGCCGGACAGGGAATGTCTCATCATGGAGAAGCCGGCGCGCATGACATTCAGTGCCACCAGCCCGGACATCACCGCATCGAGCCGGTCCCATCCGAGCAGCGGGATCAGAGACACGCCCGTCACGAGCGCGATCGTCGCCCAGACGTCGGAGACGACATGTTCCCCCGCGGCCTGCAATGCCTGTGAGGACTGCTTCCTGCCGACCACGATCAGGAAACGGCCCCAGGCGAGATTGACCAGACCGGCCAGCGCATTGAGGGCCACACCGAAGAACGGCGCGATGACCGGTTCGGGGTGGCGCCAGTCATGGATGGCAATGCCCAGGATGCCGATGGCCGTCAGGACGACCAGCACGCCTTCGATGACGGCGGAAAGATATTCCGCCTTGCCGTGGCCGTAGGGGTGGTTGTCGTCGGCCGGCAGGGCCGCGACTGACATGGCCCACAGCGTACCTACTGCAGCGACGACGTTCAGGATGGTCTCGATGGCGTCAGACAGCAGGGCTTCCGACCCCGAAACCAGATAGGCCGCGTATTTGATGGCCAGGACCACCACACTCAGCACGATGGAGGCGCGGGCGACCTTGATGCGGGTGGATGTCATGACAGGTCCTCAGCAGCAGGGCTGGTGCGTGTCGCAGAC
>NZ_JBDNYY010000014.1:0-50374 GCF_047722525.1 Gluconobacter sp. | reverse complement strand
CATTTGGGGGGGTTTGCGTGGTTTTGTGGGGTTGGGTCCGGGGCAGGGGCAGGGGTAGACAGGGCAGCGGCCCGGGAAACGCGGTGGCGGGCACTGTTGGGATCAGGAGCGGACTGCGCCTGTGCAGTCTCGACAGTGACGGCCAGTGCGGAAACGGAAAAGAGCCCCATCAGGACAGACCGCAGGTGTTCGGAACGGATTCGGGGAGAAGTCCGGGCGAAGGAAGCGAGTACAGTCATGAAGCGGGGATGGCCTTTTCAATGGGGTTGAGGAAACGGGAAACGGGCGGTCGTCCAGATCTCCGGAAGACGGTGAAGCCTTAGGAGAAACCACGGATATCGATATGCATTTCGTACGCGCAGACGGACCCGCAGCGCCAGTATCGAACGAAATGGATCGAACGAGAAGGTGCGCCAGGGCTTGGAAGTACTGAACGCATTGCGCCGGAAGATGTTCCTCCGACATGGCTCTAGGAGAGGATTTGCCAAAGCCGGTAAGTCCTGTAGCGTAAAAATCAGAGATTTTCTCATTTTTTTCATTACAGGAGATTGCCAGATGTCCCTTCGCTCCCTGTTGGTTCCCGGTTTCCTTGGCGTTTCGCTCGCCGCGGCAACTTTCACCGGACTGATTACCACCGGGCAGGCGCTTGCTGCCATCCCGGCGCCTACTGTTCCGCTAAAGTTGATGACGGTGGCCGTTCAGGGCAATCATCAGGTTCCGACGGCGGATATCCTGCAGGCTTTCGGTTATCATGCCGGTGAGACCGTCACGCGCAATGATCTGGCCGAAGCACAGAAGCGGGTGGGGGCCCTTTATTCGTCGCGGAATGTCGGGGCGAGTCTGGGGGAGCAGATGAAGATTGCCGGCAAGGGTGTTTCCGTCAAACTGATCCTTGAGGAACAGGCTGCGGCTGCTCCGGCCCAGCCAGTCGCTCTGGTGCTGGACAAGGTGGAGTTCCACGGAAACAGAAAGGTCTCGACCGCTGATCTGGAAGCGGCGACGAAGCTCCGCGCGGGTGGCCCTGTCTCGAACGAACTGCTTTCTGCTGACCAGCAGGCCATTCAGGCTCTGTACAAGGACAAGAAGGTGGGCGGTTCGATCCAGCCGCAGGCAACCTATCCCAACCATGACCAGCATGTGCTGCTGGTCTGGGAGATCCACGAGGAGGATAAGTCAGCGAACTGAAGGCACGCCCGCCATTGCCCGTAGCATCGCTCAGTCCAGCAAGTCCGGATCGAGCGGCTGCGGCGTGAGGACGGAGGGCAGATAGAGCGGATGCTCGGGGCGTCCGCTCTTGCTCAGGCGCAGGGCCGTAACCCTGATGCCGTGATGAGCAAGCATCCGGGCGACTTCGGTTCCGCGTGCGCGCAGTCCTCTGGCCTGTGGGGATCCATAAGCCAGCACGACCAGATCGGCCTGCCGGGCCATGCCCAGCAGATGGGCATCGTTTTCCGGACCGACGGGATCAGCAACCTCAAGGAGACGTTTCTGGTCCGTGCAGCGATAGGCGAAGCTGTTGCCGACGAACATGCCGCCGTAGCCCCAGGCGCGTGCATAGCGCTGGCATTTGGCGACTGTCCGGTCGTCGCCGAACTCGGTTGCCACGGAGGGATTCATCATCAGCCACATAATCATGGGGCGGCTGTCGTCCCAGACACGGCGCAGGGTGTAACGGTAACAGTCCTGCGGGCCGCCATAGATCGCGGTGCTGATGATGTCTTCAGCCAGCTTCAGGGGACGTGAATCGCCGACATGATGCTGTCCGAACAGGTCCGGACCTGCGGAGTGGGAACGTGTGCTCACGGGGTCTGCTTCAGGGCTTTCACTGCCGCAAGCGCACGTGCGACATGCTCGTCGGGAGACATTGAGGCATAGCTCATGGCGATATGGCCGTCCTTCGCGATGACGTAGGAAGTACGGCTGGCCATGTGAAGCAGGGGCATCTTGGCGGCATAGCTGCGGGTGATCTTGCCGGACGGATCAGCAGCAACGGCAAAGGTGCTGCGGCATTCGCTGACCGAGAAGCGGTCCAGCTTGTCGATCGGGTCCATGGAAACGCCGATGACGGTTGCGCCCTGGGCCTTGAACTCCGGAATCGCATCCGCAAATTCGTGGGCTTCGATCGTGCAGCCCTTGGTGAAGGCTGCCGGGTAGAAATAGAGGACGACAGGGCCGGTCTTGAGGGCATCGGCCAGATGGTAGGTGAACTCGTGTCCTCCGAGGCTGGCAGGCGCGGAGAAATCCGGGGCATGGGTTCCGGTTTCAAGAGCGGCATGCGCCGGAGAGAGCGTCAGGGCGCCGGAGAGGGCGACAGCACAGAAAGCGGTCGTTGCAGGAAAGCGGCGCATCGGGGTCTTGTATCCCTGTCAGAACAGCGGGCCCAACAGAGAGGCCCGACAAACGGATCAATATGCGCCGGGAGGAACCACGACGCAGGGGGAACCGTGCGACAGACGGCGGCACGCTGCAACCGCATTTTCATGCGTCAGGCCGGTCAGGCGGGCGCGATAGAGATGCGAACGGCCTCCCTTGACGCTTTCCACCTGCGGTTTTGCCGATGCCACCACGATGCCCCCCTTGCTGTGGGCGGCAGAGGTCGCGACGTTTGCCTGGCGGGCATTGGCGAAAGCGCCGACCTGAATGGCCCAGTTTCCTGTTGTCGCTGTGATTCGGGACGGGGTGGATGTCGCCGGAAGGGACATGTGATACTGCGGCCGGCCTGCAGGCATGACGGCCATGATCGGCTGGGGCTGCAGATGATGCCCGATCGGGATTTGCTGAGCCGTCACGCGGTTATCCGCAACCTCGTCGGCCGGAACGGATGTCTGCCGTACGGGAGGGCGGACGGGCGTCGGCGTATAGCCCCGCGCCGCCCAGGCTGCGCTGATGCTTGTCGGCGCGTCGGTGCCGGTTGCGGAGGCGATCTGGATAGGAGTGGTCTGGGTCGTCGACGGCGGTGTCTCGGTGTCTGAATTGTCCGACGAGGCTTCCGCTGCTTCCCGATGGTTCCAGGCCGCGCTGACAGCCTGTCGTTCGGAAGGCGAGGTAACCGGGGTCACGTCTGCGGATGCTGTGTTCTGGGCCAGCATGACCTGGGAGTTGGGATCGTGCTGGGCGACGAGAAGGTCAGCGGCCGAGCGGTTGTGCGGTGTAATGCCAGCGATATGGGGACCGATGGCCGCTACATAGCGGCGTGTTTCGCGGGGCAGCGCGCGTCCGCGACGGAGATAGCGGTCGAGGCTGCCGGGGCCATCGTTATAGGCTGCAAGGAAACCCGGTGAGCCGTAGATGTCGTACATCTGGCGCAGATAGGCCGTGCCAGCGAGGATGTTGTCGTGCGGATCGTAAGGGTCTTCACCCAGGCCGTACTGCTGGCGCATGTCGTCATAGGTCGGAGGCATGAGCTGAAGAAGGCCCATGGCGCCCGGAACCGATGTGATGAAATTGCCGTTATGATCGAACAGGTGTCCGCCGGATTCCTGCTGCATGACGGCCCGGATCCAGGCTTCGGGCACATCGAAGCGGCTGGAGGCTTCCTGAATGTAAGGCCCCCAGGGATCGCTGGGTGGGCCGGGAGGGGCGTAATAGGATTTCGCGTGGGCGCGGTAGTTGGCCGCTTCCTGTGACACCGGGAGTTCCGAAGAGGAGCCCATATCGGCATTGCCACCCGCGCAGGCGGCAAGCAGTCCAACCATACCGAGCGCAGCACCCGCACGGATGAAAGACAGCGTGCGGGGGATGGTCCGGGACGGAAAGACGGGTCTGGGCATCGGGTCTGGGCACCTGAGGAAAACTTGTCTCAATGAATCAAGCATACACGGGGATTACGGCGAAACTAGGAAAAAGGGTTCCGGAAGACAGATTTTCTGACGGAGAATTGTGCATATCAGGCAGTGTAGCGAAGATTCATTTCCCGAATATGAACTTCACGGTTACGCCTTCTTGCCGGAGTAGGGGGGATCGGGTAGGCGAACGATATGAGTATACCTTCTCCAGCTTCAGATGCCCTGCGGGACGAAGCGCCGCGCAGGCATACCAGTCGTGACAGTCCCCGCGGCAGTCCCGCTGCCAGGGCCTGGGCTGACTGGAAGGAAACGCGACGTCTGTGGCGGCTTGGAGTCAGGCTGGGATGGCTCGATATCCGTCTTCGGTATCGGGGATCCGCGCTGGGGCCGTTCTGGCTGACCATCACGTCCGCCCTGATGGTGGCCTCCATGGGTGTGCTCTACAGCAGGCTGTTCCATATGCAGCTTGCGACCTATCTGCCATTTCTGTCGCTGTCGCTTACGCTCTGGAGCGTCGGGCTTTCGAGCCTGATCCAGGAATCCTGTTCCTGTTTCCTTGATGCCGAGGCCATGGTGCGATCCGTCCAGCTACCGCTTCTGCTGTATGCGGTCCGGGTCGTGGTGCGCAATGCGATCGTGTTTGCCCATAATATCGTCGTGCCGCTCGGCGTGTTTGTCATCTATCATCTGTGGCCGGGGATAAATGCCATTCTGGCGATTCCGGCGCTTCTGCTCTGGGCGCTCGACGGGTTTGCCGCCTGCATGCTGTTCGGATCGCTCTGCGCCCGTTTCAGGGATGTGACGCCGATCGTGGCGGCGCTGTTGCAGATCGTGTTTTATGTGACACCCATCATCTGGATGCCGGAGCAGCTTGGAGCGAAGGCGTCCTTCCTGCTGTACAATCCATTCTATCCCCTGCTGGAAATCGTGCGCGAGCCTCTGCTGGGGCATGTGCCTGCCTTGCACATATGGGGAATTGCTCTGGCAACCAGCGCAGTATTCTGGGCGATTGCCGTACGGTCATTTATCCGGACGCGGGCGCGTCTAGTTTTCTGGATCTGACATCATGGCCCATATCCATCTTGAAGATCTTTCCCTGTCTTTCCCCGTCCTTCATGGCAGTTCCCGCTCTCTGAAAAAGACGCTTCTGGCGCGGGCCAAGAGCACCGTCGCCGCGAAGACAGGGGCCGTGGGCGGCAGAATGCGGATCAGTGGCGATACCTCCCAGGTCGTGGAAGTTCAGGCCCTCTCCAATGTCAGCTGCACGATTTCGGAAGGAGAAAGGGTCGGTCTGGTCGGGCATAACGGCGCTGGAAAATCGACATTGCTGCGTGTCCTGGCCGGTATTTATGAAACGGGTGAAGGAACGCTGGACATCGAGGGCGACACCCATGCCCTCATTGACCCGAACGCGGGTATGAACAGTGAACTGACAGGGCGGGAAAACATCCAGCTTTTTGCCTGCCGGATGGGAATGGGCCGGGCTGCGACGCAGGAACTGGAAAAGGATGTGGAGGCGTTCTCTGATCTGGGAGCGTTCTTCGATCTTCCGGTACGGCTTTATTCTTCGGGCATGTCCGTCCGGCTGGGGTTTGCGCTGGCAACGGTGCCGCGTCCGCGGATTCTGCTGATGGACGAATGGTTCATGGCGGGGGACCAGAAGTTTCAGGACAAGGCCAAGGCACGGCTGGAAGGTATGGTGGATGCCGCGGAAATTCTGATCGTGACATCCCATGCCCTGTCGGTCCTGCGGCAGTGGTGCACACGCATCATCTGGATGGAAAGCGGGGAAATCCGGATGGATGGTCCGACTGAGGACGTTCTGGATGCCTATGAGGCGGCAGTGGCGGTCATTCCGGTCTAGCCGGACAGCTTTCGGCTGGCGGAGTTGGTATCGAGGCGGGGGTGGAGTAGGCTCGCTACCGGTTTTTACATTCAGGGAGACAGTTCATGTCTTATGCCGCCATTGATGCCGCGCGTGTCGCCAAAGCGTCGGAGTCTGCCCTGCAGACCTTGTCGACCGTGAAGGAAACGTCCGAAGCGCATCAGCGCAAGACGATCATGATCGAACGCATCCATGCCCTTGCCAAGGCTGCCGCCGAGACGAAGGACTGCAACGCCATTACGCTGACCTCAGAAGAGTTCTGGCTGATTTCCAAAAACTGGTGATGCAGCGGGGCGGTGGAGCGTCTGCTTTGCCGTCCTTCAGCCGTTATAGGAGGCCAGTTCGATCAGATTGCCATCCGGGTCGCGGCAATAGACGGATGTAATCGGGCCAAGGGCACCCAGACGGGCAACGGGCCCCTCCACGATTTCCACCCCGCATTTTTCCAGATGCCGGATGATGTGTTCGCTGGCGATGGCTGTCGTGAAGCACAGATCCGAAGTTCCGGGAGCCGCATCGCCGGCCGTGTCCCAGCCTTCCGAGCCTTCGGGGCGCAGATTGATCTTCTGGCCGCCAAAGCTGAGGGCCACACGATTGTTGCGGCCGTATTCCTCGATATCCATGCCCAGAACACGCTGATACCAGGATGCGGACAGGGTCCGGTCCCGGACGGTCAGCACGATATGGTCAAGTCGATCGACGGTAAAGCGCATGGGGATCCCTCATGAGAGCGACATTGCGGTCAGTATAGGCCGGAAAAATCCTGTCTGGCCAATCCGATTTGTGAAATCCCCGAAGAACGGAAATCAGGTCGGGGGACGCTTGCGGAATGCTGCCAGACTGACGACTTCCGCATCTTTCTTCACATCGTCGGACGAGGCCGTTTCGGGCTGGACGTCCGGATGATGGGCCGGATCGATATCGTCGGGTTCCACGGCACCCTCGGGGATCTCGATGTCTTCGTCATCGTCGAGCGACGAGTGGTTGAAGCGCAGGGCCATGCGGATATGGGGGTCGGCAAAGGCCGTAATGGCATTGACAGGGATGCACAGGATGCTGCCAACGCCGCCAAAGGACAGACCTACAGAGATCACGTTCTTCTCACGGTCCAGCGCCAGATCCCAGAACTGGTGCTGCAGGACGATGGTCATCTCTTCCGGGTACTGCGCGCGCAGACGGGCAGGGATGATCACATCCGGACGGTTCGTGCGGAATGTCAGATAGAAATGATGGGCGCCCGGCAGACCTTCCGCCGCGACATGCTCGATCGCACGGAGCATGACTTCGCGGTAGGCGTCTTCCACCCAGTCATCATAGGGGAGAAGGCTCTCGGGAAGGTCGTGCTCGAAGCCGTCCTGGCCGTTGTGATCGTCGTCGCTCATGGTCGCAAGCCTGATGTTTCGGTCAACTTGCTCAAGGGATGCGACAGACGGGCGCATATGGCAAGCCGTCTTTGCAGAATGTCGGGGACATGATGAGGTGGGAGGGCTTCTGTTGCCCGGTGCCCTCCCGAACCGCGCTTATCGCTTATGCAGCGACAGCGAGCACCTCTGAGTTATCGTTGGCACTTGTAAGTTTAGCCCGATGACGGTGGTACAATGCCGGGCAAAAGATAAGTCTTTACCATGCGTGTCGAGCCTGTTTCGTCCCCACAGACCCCTTTTACGAGGGGTTGGTCTTGGTGGAGACGCCGGGCACTGCCCCCGGGTCCACAACACTTATTTCACTTACCGTTTATCGCCATAGCCGGGGACGAACCCCTTGCACTGCTGAACATAGGAGCGCCCATGCGGGACCGCAAGGGAAAAGGCGGTCGTGAAAAAAATTAAGCCTCCGGAATCGTGTCAATCCGATTCATTCGGATGACGGCGGGCGAAAGCGCATGCTAAAGCCGCCGCCATGGCACTGACATCCGAACAGCGCGCCGAGATCGAAGCGCAGCGTAGCGAACCCCAACTTACGTCCCGTCCGACCGTGGCGGCGATGGAAAACCTGCTTTTCACGCCTTTCGAGGTGCTGGATCATGGATTCCTGCGGGTTGTCGACTATATGGGCGACGATGGTGCGGTCGTGCAGGCGGCCCGGGTGTCTTATGGGCGCGGGACGAAGAAGGTGTCCGAGGATGCGGGGCTGATTCGCTATCTGATGCGTCACCGTCATTCGACGCCGTTCGAGATGTGTGAAATCAAGTTTCATGTGAAGCTGCCCGTCTTCGTGGCGCGTCAGTGGATCCGTCATCGCATGGCGAGCGTGAATGAGTATTCGGCGCGCTATTCCATTCTGGATCGGGAATTCTATCTGCCGGCGCTGGATCAGGTTGCTGCCCAGAGCAGTTCGAACCGGCAGGGACGGAGCGAGGCGCTTGATCCTGAAACGGCGCATCAGGTTCTGAAGATCCTGCGTCGCGATGCCAGCCAGTGCTACGACGACTACGAAAGCCTCCTGAATCCGGAAGGAACAGGTCTGGCGCGTGAACTAGCTCGGATGAACCTGACGCTGAACACCTATACCCAGTGGTACTGGAAGATCGATCTGCACAATCTGATGCACTTCCTTGCCCTGCGCGCTGATCCGCATGCGCAATACGAAATCCGCGTCTATGCAGAAAAGATGATTGAAATCCTCAAGGCCTGGGTCCCGGCGACTGCGGCCGCTTTCGAGGAATATCGGCTCGGTGCCTTCACGCTTTCAGCCGGAATGCTGAAGGTGGTGCGCCGGCGACTGGTGGGCGAAACCGTCACGCAGGAAAATTCCGGACTGACCAAACGTGAGTGGTCGGAGATGGCGGCGGTTCTGGATGGCGCATCCTGACTCCGGCCCCGGACCGGCCGGAAACGACCTTGAGCGTCTGATGCTTGAGGCGCGTGAAGCGCAGTCTGCCAATCCTGTTGAAGATATACCTGAAAAGGCGCCCAGTCTTCTGGTATGGGCTGGAATAGCCGTGGGACTTGTTCTGACGTCTATTGCCATTCATTTTTTATGGCCTGCTTCATAGAATATTCAATTTTGCAAACAGCAGGTAAAGGCAGGAATCTTTTCCTGTGTTTACTTGTGTGGGCTTTGTGAGAGATTCGGACCGAATGGGTGTGAATTTCGTCACAACGATCGCGGGTTTTTTTACGAACAGAGTTATCCACAAGGCTGAGGCCTCTGTTTAGAGCCCTCCGATTCGTGTTCTTGTTCGCGTATTTTCGGGTAAGTTATTGATTAAATTATGTAATTTAAATTCTCACCTTTGCGGCTGAACGGGATTTCAGTGGAAGGCTGTCAAGGAAATTTTTGGAATACCCACATTCCACCGCTCGCATATGCAATACTTGTGCATTATTCATTTCAGGTGGCGGATCCCTCTTTCAGAGGAGGGGTGAGCGGAAGATTTCGCCTGCAAGTCGCGGTTTGAACGGCATTTTCCGGCTCATATCGGAGACGAGCAGACATATCCGTCGGCGGGCGCTGCAATTTCTTGCTCGCCCATAATACGACTGCGCTTTGAGAGAATCTGGTGCCGGGTGAGGGATTTGAACCCCCGGCCTTCGGTTTACAAAACCGCTGCACTACCACTGTGCTAACCCGGCATCAGCAGTGCGGCTTTTTCCATGGCTGGGCCTGTCAGGTCAAGCGTCGGAAAACGATTCTCTGTTTCTGGTCGGGATTTTAGTGGGGAATGGGCGTGATCAGGTCAGCAGGGGGAGGAAGGTGCTGCGAATCCTGTGTGAAGCCGTAGCCGTCCTGAGAGAGGCCGCGATGCGTGACGGTCTGGGAGCAGGCCGTCAGCGTCAGGCAGGCACCGATGAGAAGAATACGGATCATGACGGCTCTTTCGGACTGTGTTCGGATGACAGGGCGCGGGCGACGGCCTGTGCGAGCCTCGTATAGGCGTGTGCGGCTTCGCTGCCGGGCGCGGAAAGGATGATCGGGGTTCCTTCATCGCCACTTGCGCGGATGTCGGCCAGGAGCGGGATTTCCGCCAGGAACGGAACACCCATCTTTTCCGCTTCCGCTTTGGCGCCACCATGTCCGAACAGTTCCGTACGGTGGTTGCAGTTCGGGCAGCAGAAATAGGACATGTTCTCCACGACGCCGAGGATCGGGGTTTTCATCCGCTCGAACATGGCCACGCCCCTGCGGGCATCCAGCAGCGCGATATCCTGCGGCGTGGATACGATGACCGCTCCCCCCGCCGCGAGCTTTGGTCCGAGCTTCTGGGCCAGCGTCAACTGGGCGTCTCCGGTGCCTGGCGGCATGTCGATCACGAGAACGTCGAGTTCGCCCCATTCAACTTCGCCCAGAAACTGCGTCAGTGCTCCCATGACCATGGGACCACGCCAGATCATGGCCTGGTTTTCATCCACCAGATAACCGATGGACATGCTTTTCAGGCCCCAGGCTTCGATCGGCAGGATCGTGCCATCCACGACTTCAGGACGGGTGTTCCGCCCCAGCATCCGGGGCAGGGAGGGCCCGTAGATATCGGCGTCCAGCAGGCCGGTTTTCAGTCCCTGCCGCGCGAGACCGACCGCAAGATTGACGGCCGTGGTGGACTTGCCGACGCCTCCCTTGCCTGACGCAACGGCAATGACGGCCCTGACACCGGGCAGCAGCGTGTCAGGGGCATGTCTGCTGGCGGCATTGCGGGGTTTTTTGTCTCCCAGATTGAAAGGACGGTGGCCTCCGCCCTGCGCAGGCGCATTGGCCGCAGCCGGCGTGGCGGGACGGTGAGATGTAAAGGACAGGGTCGCGCCTGTGATGCCCGGCAGACTTGCAATGGCGGCCTCGACGCGTGCCCGCAGCGGCTCTACGCGCGAGGCATTGTCGCGCGATGTGGCCAGTGAGACATGCGCATGACCATTCTGCACCGACACGCTCTCCAGAGACGCGAAAGACAGGACGTTCGAGCCCTGAGCATCCTGTTCGGATTTCAGGATGTCGGTGATGTGCGTTTCTGCACTGGAGGACGTTTCGGTGGGGCCAGGCGGCATGTCGTTCGGGGGCGTGGTGTCAGTCATGCCGGGCTCTCATCAGGGGAAATATCATGTCGGAAAGGACTCTGACCCTAGCATGGTCGGGTCGAAAACGCATCCTGAACGGCGGGATGGTGACGAAGGGCCACGTTCTGCGTTAGCGTGCGGGTATGAAAAACCTGTTCGTCCGTTCCAGCGCCCGTCGTATGGCCTGTCTTGCTGTTTCCGGTCTGGCTGTCTCCCTTGCCGGGGGATGGGGTGTGAGTGCCGTTCCGGCCTTTGCACAGAATGTACCGCCTGTTTCGAGCCAGCCGTCTTCGGTGCCGACACCGACCCCACGTTCCGTGCCGTCGAGTTTTGCGGATCTGGCGAACAGGCTGCTGCCGTCGGTGGTCAATGTTTCGACCTCCGCCGTGCTCAAGCCTGCGAAGACTGATGACAAAGGCCCCGATTCCAGCGATCCTGACGGTCCGCAGGTGCCGCCGTTCCAGCCGGGATCGCCACTGGAGAAGTTTTTCCACGATTATCTGAAGCACAAGCCCGCGCCGAACCATCCGCCACGGCGTCAGCAGGCGCTGGGCTCGGGTTTCATTATTGATGCTTCGGGCATCATCGTGACGAATAATCATGTGATCGAAGGGGCGGATCAGGTCAGCGTCACATTGCAGGACGGGACTGAGATGCCGGCACGGATCGTGGGGCGGGACAGTCAGGTCGATCTGGCCGTGCTGGAGGTCAAGCCGAAGCACCCGCTTCCGACGGTGCCACTCGGACGAAGCGACAGGGCGCAGATCGGAGACTGGGTTCTGGCGATCGGCAATCCGTTCGGGCTGAACGGAACGGTGACGGCGGGCATCATTTCCTCGCGCGGACGAAACGTCGAGCACGGTCTGTATGACGATTACATCCAGACGGATGCCGCCATCAATCGCGGCAATTCTGGTGGGCCGCTGTTCAACCTGTCCGGTGAAGTCATCGGCATCAACACGCTGATCTATGGCGGGGCGGGCGGCGATTCTATTGGCATCGGCTTTGCCATTCCAGCCGATGACGCGCGCGGGATCATCGACCAGCTCCGCCGTACGGGTCACGTCTCCCGTGGCTGGATGGGGCTGAAGTTCCAGGATGTGACGAACGACATTGCCGAGACGCTCGATTTTCACAAACCGGATGGCTCCAATGGCAAGGGCACGCTGATCTCGGAAATCGATCCGAAAGGCCCGGCTGCGAAGGCCGGGCTTGAGGTCGGTGACATCATTACGCGTGTGGGCGATCATGACGTCACCGGTCAGACCATGCCGCGGATCATCGCCTCCATTCTGCCGGGTGCGCAGGCGCAGTTGACGGTCTGGCACAAGGGTGCGCTCAAGACGCTGCCGATTACACTGGGCCAGTCGCCTACACCGCCGGATATGCCGCCATCGGATACGCATCAGCCTGAACATCGTCACGCCGCTCTGGGTGAGCTTGGGGTAACGGTCAGTTCGATCGATGCGGATGCACGCACGCAGTATGCGCTGTCGGACGATCAGCGCGGAGTTCTGGTATCGCGGGTCGAGACCGGAAGTCCTGCCGCATCCCGCGGGATTGCAGAAGGGAATGTCATCACGCAGGTTGGGCAGGACCAGATCAACACGCCGGACGATTTCGCAAAGGCCGTACAGCGCCTGCATGATCGTAAAAAGACGGAAGTGCTGCTGCTGGTTCAGGACGATGACGGTTTGCGCTGGGTGCCTGTGCCTTTCCTTGGGAACTGACGTCGTTTCCCTGCGCTGAAACCTGCCATGAGCGTTCTGACACGTCTGAGCCGGAAATGGCTGTCCGTGCCGCCCCGCAACAGCAACTGGCGCGAAGTGATGCGCCCTGCGACGCGCCAGACCATCCGCGTTCTGGTATCGGTCGTGGTGGCTTGGATCGTGGGTTCGCTCATGCATCTGCAGGAGACGATCTGGGCCTTGGTGACCGCCCTGATTGTCACGCAGTCCAGCATCAGCCAGACCATGACGACAGCGCGTGACCAGATCAGCGGCACACTGATCGGTGCGCTGGCGGGTGTCTGCGCGGTGGTGCTGGAAATCACGACGGGGCTGCGCTGGGTTCCATTCTGGCTGATGCTGGCGCCGCTGGTTTTCCTGACGGCCATCCAGCCGACGCTGCGTTTTGCCTGCATCACGCTGATGATCGTGTATCTTTTCCCCAGTCAGGGCAGTCCGTTCCTGCCCATGATCACGCGGCTTCTGGCCATTGTGGTGGGCGTGGTGGTCTCGATCGTGGTGTCGTTTTTCATCCTGCACAGTAGCGCGCGCAAACAGGCCTTCCATACGGCTGGACGTCTGCTGCGGCGCATGGATCAACTTCTCAAGAGTGCGCTCGATCAGAACACGGGGTGGACGGCGATCGAGCGTCAGAACGACGACTGTGTGGCTCTTCTGACGGAACTGGAAGATGCCGTGACCGAGGCCCGGCGCGAACGGCTGAAGGAACTGGAGAAGCGTGATCCGGTTCTGGCGGCCCTGCCACGGTTGATGCGGCGTCTGCTGAACGACACGATGCTGGTGGCGCGCGCCATTGCGACGGGGCGGGCGGCAGGGAATACGGGACTGTTGCCGCTGTACAAGGGGCTGAGCCATGCGCTCCGGGCCCTGGCGCATAGTTGTGAGGAGCAACTGCTCACGAAGCGCAACCGGCATGAACAGCAATCCGAAGACGAGGAAATCCTGGATCTCCTGCCGCGTCTGGAAGAGCAGACCCGGCCGGAAATGCGCTTTGTGATGTCCCTGTTCCGCGAAGACCTCGAGCGGGCCGTAGGGGTGGTCATGCGGGAAGATGCCAGCGCCGTGGAAGGGCTCTGAAGCGTCTTTTCAGGGCGCGTCTGTCGGTCAGGAAGGCCGGGAGCTGTTGAAACCGTCATTCGGCTTTTACGTTGTTCCGGGGCTATGATGGCACATGCCCGGCCTTATCGGTCCCCGACAGCGACCGGTCCGAAACCACGGAGAATTCCATGATTACGCGCGAAACCCTCAAGTCTCTTCCTGCCAGTGTCCAGGCCCCTCCCTATGACATCGACGGGATCAGGCCGGGAATTGTGCATTTCGGTGTGGGCAACTTCTTCCGGGCGCACGAAGCATTTTATGTCGAGCAGATCCTTGAGCATGCGCCTGACTGGGCGATCGTGGGTGTCGGCCTGACCGGCAGCGACCGCTCGAAGAAAAAGGCCGAGGAATTCAAGAAGCAGGACTGCCTGTATTCCCTGACCGAGACGGCTCCCTCCGGCAAGAGCACGGTACGCGTGGTGGGCGCGCTGCGCGATTACCTGCTGGCCCCGGCCGATCCGGAAGCCGTGCTGAAACATCTGGTCGATCCGGCGATCCGCATCGTCTCCATGACGATCACGGAAGGTGGCTACAACATCAACGAGACGACCGGTGCGTTCGATCTGGAGAATGCGGCGGTGAAGGCCGACCTTCAGAAGCCCGGAAAACCGTCCACCGTTTTCGGTTACGTCGTTGAGGCGCTCCGCCGCCGGCGGGAAGCAGGTGGCAAGGCCTTTACGGTCATGTCCTGTGACAACCTGCGTCATAACGGCAATGTCGCCCGCAAGGCTTTTCTGGGCTATGCGAAGGCGCGGGATCCGGAACTGGCAAAGTGGATCGAAGAGAACGCGACGTTCCCGAACGGGATGGTCGATCGCATCACCCCGACTGTTTCTTCAGAGATCGCCAGGAAGCTGAACGCGGCCAGCGGACTGGATGACGACCTGCCGCTGGTGGCCGAGGATTTTCACCAGTGGGTATTGGAAGACCAGTTTGCCGATGGTCGTCCGCCGCTGGAAAAAGCGGGCGTACAGCTTGTCGATGACGTGACGGACTGGGAACACGTCAAGATCCGGATGCTCAATGCCGGTCACATCACGCTCTGTTTTCCCGGGATCCTTGTCGGCTACGAGAACGTGGATGAGGCCATCGAGGACAGCGAGCTGCTCGGCAATCTGAAGAACTATCTCAACAAGGACGTTATCCCGACCCTGAAGGCGCCGCCGGGCATGACGCTTGAGGGCTACCGGGACAGCGTCATCAGCCGCTTTTCCAACAAGGCCATGTCCGATCAGACGCTGCGGATCGCGAGCGATGGCTGCTCCAAGGTTCAGGTTTTCTGGACGGAGACCGTGCGCCGGGCCATTGAAGGCAAGCGCGATCTCTCGCGGATTGCGTTCGGGATTGCGTCCTATCTCGAAATGCTCTGTGGTCGCGATGAGAAGGGCGGGACGTATGAATCGTCCGAGCCGACTTATGGCGAAGCCGAGTGGAAGCTGGCCAAGGCTGACGATTTCGAAAGTTCTCTGAAGCTCCCGGCGTTCGACGGATGGCGCGATCTGGACACATCGGAACTGGACCAGAAGGTCATCGCGCTCCGTAAGGTGATCCGCGAAAAAGGAGTGAAGGCCGCCCTACCGGCCTGATCCTCTTTCCCGAAGGAGATAAAAAAACCGCGCCCCTCACGGAGCGCGGTTTTTTTATCTGGGGGGATTTTTTGAGGTCAGATCTGTCCCATCAGGACAAGGATCACGACGATCACCACGATCAGGCCAAGGCCACCGGAAGGGTAGTAGCCCCATTTTGAACTGTACGGCCAGGACGGCAGCGCACCGATCAGCAGGAGGATCAGGATTACAAGAAGGATCAGTCCCATGGCACGTCTCTCTTGCCGGTTGAGACTGGTTTACGCTTCAGGATGACAGAAAGTTTCCACAGGATTGCGGAAGGTCAAAGCTGCCTGTCGCGCTTGATCCGGTCCCAGGCTGCATTGATGCGGGCGACCCGGTCCTGCGCGCGCTTACGCTCGACCTCTGTCATGGGTTTCTGCGCGAGAACGTCCGGATGGTGCTCACGGATCAGGGTGCGCCAGCGCACGCGGATTTCGGTATCGGTCGCGGTGCGCGTGATGCCAAGAATGCGGTAGGCATCGGGTTCGCTGGTACTGGCGGCGCGGCTGTTCCCGCTTTCCGCCCGGTCCCACGCGCCCGGTGGCAGACCGAAGGCGCGGTGCACGCGCTGCAGGAAGTCGATTTCCTTCGGGTGCAGTTCGCGGGTTGGGCCAGCATCAGCGCGGGCAATGCGGAACAGCGCCGTCATGAGATTTTCAAGGGGAGCCGTGTTGTCGGCATAGGCCTTGCCCATTTCGCGGGCATACATCTCAAAATCGTCCGTCCGGTCGCGGGCGCGATCGAACAGCATGCCAACTTCCTTGACGTTATCAGGTGGGAACTGGAAGCAGGTCTTGAAAGCGTTGATTTCGTACCGGTTCACCGGGCCGTCGATCTTGGCCATCTTGGCGCACAGGGCGACGAGTCCGATGGCGTAAAGCTGATCGCGCTTACCAAGGGCCGCGGCGATCTTGGCGGCGCCGAAAAAGGCCGCACTGTTGGGATCGGGTCGGCCGCGTGCGGGGAAACGCTCGCTCCAGCCGCCTGTGGACGGGTTGAGAAGTGAACCGTTATCGGCGGCATGCCCCAGAGCCGCGCCCATCAGTGCTCCGAAAGGACCACCAACCGCGAAGCCCGCGACACCACCGAACATCTTGCCCCAGATAGCCATGACCTCAATCTAGCACGCTCGCCAACCGCGGCAAATGACAGATCGCATTGGCACACCTGCTGAGGGGAGAATCATCCTGTTCTGCGTGTGGTATGGGTATCGGATTACGAACTGATGGCCGTCTCATGCTTTTGTAGCAGAGGCTCTTCAGATGGTTTCATGACGGATATTTTCATGCCCCCCCAGTCCACACTCGCTTCTTCCCCGTCCCGCTCCGACGATGAACTGATGGACCTGCTGATCCAGCGCCTGCCCGAGCGGTTGCAGAAAGCATTGAACTGGCTGCGGGAGCCGGACCGGAAGTGGGTGCGGATTCCAGCGGGGGTCCTGTTCATGCTGGGCGGTGTCCTGTCGATCCTGCCGGTTCTTGGGTTATGGATGTTGCCGATCGGCGTGATGCTGCTCTCGCAGGACATTCCGGTCTTTCGCCGGTTGCAGGGTTATGTTCTGCGCTGGATCGAGCGGAAACATCCGGACTGGCTGGGGCTGCAAGCTACTGGCGCGGGGAATTAGTCCGGGGCTTTGACGCTTTTCTGAAGATGCGTCAGGGCCGCGACCCGCAGGGCCGAGGCCAGCGGGCGTTCCGGGTCCCGTGTCGCATCCAGAGACGCGACCAGCGAGGCGAAGCTCTGCTGGCGTGCTAGCGCGATCCCGTCCAGCACCGCCCAGAACTCGGGTTCCAGCGCAACCGACGTGCGGTGACCTGACAGCGACAGGCTGCGTTTGACGAGATCACTCATGCAGATTGCTCCTCAAGGCGCGTTAAGGCCCATTGTGCTGTTTCCGAAATATCCGGGTCAGGGTCTGTCAGCAATTCCCGTGCGCAGGAGGCGAGCGCCTGATCGCCGGAATTGCCGATGGCGATCAGCACGTTGCGCACGAACCGGTTGCGACCGATCCGCTTGATCGGTGAGCCGGAAAAGACCTTCCGGAACGTCGCATCGTCCAGCCGGACCAGTTCGTCGAGTTTCGGGGCAATCAGTTCCGGACGGGGCTGGAGCTTGATGTGACGCGCCGCTTCGGCAAAGCGGTTCCAGGGACAGACGGCTAGACAGTCATCGCAGCCATAGATGTGATTGCCGATTTTCGGACGCAGTTCATGCGGAATCGGGCCTTTATGCTCGATCGTCAGATACGAGATGCAGCGCCTTGCATCCATTTTCCCGGGTGCCGTGAACGCATCTGTCGGGCAGGCGGTCAGACAGCGCGTGCAGGAACCACAACTCCCACCCGTGGGCTCGGACGGTGTCAGCTCCAGTGTGGTGTAGATTTCGCCCAGCAGCAGCCATGAGCCGTGGTCTCGTGAGACGAGGCAGGTGTGCTTTCCCGTCCACCCGAGGCGCGCTTTTTCCGCGAGTGCGCGCTCGGAGACGGGGGCTGTATCGACAAAGACCTTCACCTGAGTTTCCGCACCACCCAGTTTTACGACGAACTGCGCCAGATGCTTGAGCATGCCCTTGATGACATCGTGATAATCGCGGTTGCGGGCATAGACGGAAATATTGCCGCAGTCGGGGTCTCTGGTCGGCCCTTCGGCTGGAGCATAGGACAGGCCCAGCGAAATCACGCTCTGGACTTCGGGCCAAAGGGCCTTCGGATGGGCGCGCTCGTCGATCCGCGTTTCCATCCACTCCATGGTTCCATGATGGCCCTGCGCGACGAACTCCCGCAGACCCTGTGCCACTTCAGGTCCGAGTTCGGCTTTGCAGAACCCGACCGCATCGAAGCCGAGATGGCGGGCGTGGTCCGCAATCCGGTTTTCGAGCCCTGTGTCAGGTCGTGGGGAAACGGACATGGGAGGGACAGTCCTCTCCGGTGAATGGACGGCTGCGGGGGTGCGTTATGCCACCGGGCGGCCGACCCGGCCAGCTTTTCCAGTGATCGGACAGGGCATCTGCGGACAGGGTTTGTCACGATCTGAAAATGGCTTGCCACGTCCGAAACGGACCGGCATCGTCAGCCCATGCGATATTCTTTCTTCCGTATTCTCCCGGCCGCTTTTCTGGGAATGACTTCTGCTCTGGCGATGATCCCTGACGCGCGGGCCGAAGCGCCGTCTGCTGCGCAGGTTTACGACCATGTTCGGAACGATCCGGTCCGGCTGAACATGTTTCTCAGGACCTTTCCCAAAGGTGCGGATCTGCACAACCATCTGGTCGGGGCCATCTACGCCGAAAACATGCTGGACTGGGCGGCCAGAGACAATCTGTGTGTGTCCTTGAAGGAAAAACGCATCCTCGATCATGCCTGCACGCATCCGGGAGACGGGGAAGTTCCTGCCACCGAACTGTCGCATCACGCAGACTCGGAAAACGCTCTGATCGATGCGCTGTCCATGCGTGCTTTCGTACCCTCTCCCGGGGATGCTTCCGGACACGACCATTTCTTCGCGGCTTTCGCCCGTTTCAATGCAATCGCGGCCGCGCATGAAGGGGATATGCTGGCCGAGGCACAGGATCGTGCGGCCCGTGACCATGTGACCTATCTGGAACTGATGATCTCGCCCGGCATCGGCGCGATGATCGGGGCCGGATTTCATCATCCGCTGAAGGGCGATGACCTGCCCGCCGCGCATCAGGCGCTTGCACCGGAGATCCCGGCGCTGGTGCAGAAAGCCCGCGCCGAGACGGACCAGATGGAGGCTCAGGCACGGGGCGTCCTGAAATGCGGCACCGCGGAGGCCCATCCGGGATGTGCAGTGACGGTGCGCTACCTGTTCCAGACCCTGCGTACGCTCCCCGCGCCGGCTGTCTATGCGCAGCTCGACGCCGGTTATGCGACCGTGAAGGCTGATCGGCGCTTTGTGGGACTGAACATTGTCGCGCCCGAAGACGATCTGACGGCCATGGGTGATTATGACCTGCACATGCGGATGTTCCATTTCCTGAATGGCGTTTATCCGGGCGTGAAACTGAGCCTGCATGCCGGTGAACTCACGACCGGTCTGGTTCCGACGGAAGGGCTGCGGCACCATATCCGTGCGGCCGTCGAAGTGGCGGGAGCCAGCCGGATCGGACATGGCGTGGATGTGGCGCTTGAAGATGATCCTGCATCCCTTCTGGCCGAAATGGCAAAGCGTCATGTGATGGTGGAAATCAACCTGACCAGTAATGACGAGATCCTTGGCGTCAAAGGTGCGGCCCATCCATTCCCGCTCTATCGCCGGGCCGGCGTGCCGATGGCACTGTCTACGGATGACGAGGGCGTCTCACGTGGTGACCTGACGCAGGAATATGTTCGCGCGGCCCAGACCTATGACCTGTCCTATGCCGATCTGAAAACCCTGTCCCGCACCGGGCTGGAATATGCTTTCGTGCCGGGCGAAAGCCTTTGGGCCGATCATCATCCGGGGCAGTTCGTGTCCGCCTGTCGGACGCTGCCCGTCGTATCTGCTTCCTGCACAACTTTCCTAAAATCCAGCGAGAAGGCCCGTCTGCAATGGGCACTCGAACAACGGTTCGGCACGTTTGAAGCCACTGTCATACATGAGGGACTTTACCAGTGAAATCTGTCTCAACCGTTTTCGGGACTGCGCTCCTGTCCCTCTGCACCTTTGGTTCGGCAATGGCCCATGCGCCGATTCCCGTACGTGTCGTTGTCGTCACCACCTTCGAGATTGGCAAGGACACGGGCGACACGGCGGGTGAATACCAGAACTGGATCGAAAAACTGCCGTTACAGAAGACGATCCCCGCCCCAGGCACCGATCATGACGTGATGCACTACAATCCGGACCTGCATGTTCTGGGCATCGCGAGTGGCGAGGGGCCGGAGCATATGGCCTCCGCTATCACGGCGCTCGCACTCGATCCGCGGTTCGATCTGCGCCATGCGTATTTCGTGCTGGCCGGGATTGGCGGGATTGATCCGAATTTCGGCACCATCGGTTCGGCCGTCTGGGCGCCGCGCGTCATCAATGGGGGCCTGTCCCATCTGGTGGATCCGCGCGAAATCCCTGCGTCATGGCCGGATGGGTTCACGCCCGTTCAGGGCAGCACACCGGATGAAAAGCCCCGTCCTCCGCTCCATTCCGGTATGGGAGACATGGAATATACGCTCGATCCGGCGCTTGTGCAGTGGGCCTATGGCCTGACGAAGGACATCGCGCTGCCGGACAATGACGGCCTGAAGGCGTCCCGCCTGCGTTACACCGGTTTTGCTGCGGCCCAGAAGTCGCCTTCCGTGCAGCTTGGTGACACGATCTCGGGCGAAACCTTCTGGGTTGGCGCGAAAATGAACCAGTGGGCCGAGCGCTGGGTGAAATACTGGACGGATGGACAGGGTGTCATGGCCACGACGGCGGAAGAAGACGTCGCGTTCTGTCAGGCTCTGGCGCTTCAGGGAAAAGCCGGACGCGTTGATCCGAAGCGTGCGTTGATCCTGCGGACGGCCAGTAATTTCGATATGCAGCCACCGGGCACGACGGCTGCGCAGCTTCTGTCGGACGAAGCCCATGAGACCGGCTTTTCCGGGTTTCAGGCTTCGGTCGATGCCGCCTATACGGTAGGGAGCATGGTCGTGAAGGAACTGGCGACGCACTGGGACCGGTACGAAAAGACGATGCCGACAGCCCGGTAAATACGATGGCGTTCAGTCATGGTCAGGGTCGATTTTCCTGACTTCATGAACACCATCGATCGCGCCGAGCCCCGTGATGAGATGGGAGACAGGACGTCTGCCATGCACCAGCATGGTCAGCGTGACGAGGCGCGGGCACGGAGAAGTGGGGGTGGTGCCTTCGCGGTCTGCCTCGTCGAGAAGCTGTTCGGGGATCGGGGACTGCTCTTCGAGGCGCACCCCGTCGATGGCGAAGCGCAACTCCGTGCAACTCACCAGAATGGTTCGGAGCAGTCCCCGGCTGTCTTCGTAGGAAATCGTCAGTTCCGTGGACTGCTCGCCCGGTCTCGGAAGTTTCTTCAGCAGTTCGGGGAACAGGACCATCACGATGAAATGGGCGATCGTCGTGGCAATGGCGAGAATGGGCAGGCCCGCTCCGCAGGCCATGCCAAGGGCTGCGGTGAACCAGATGGAAGCAGCCGTTGTCAGTCCCTTGACGGCATCCCGGCGCATGAAGATCACGCCGCCCCCGATGAAGCCGATTCCCGAGACGATCTGTGCCGCCACGCGGGATGGATCGAGTACGATCCGACCGGCATCAATGACATCCATGAAGCCGTATTTGGAAATCAGCATGAACAGGGCGGCAGAGACACCCACCAGGGTATGTGTCCGCAGACCGGCACTTTTCTGGCGGATTTCGCGTTCCATCCCCACCAGGGATGACAGGATGAAGGCCAGGACGAGCTCTTCAAGCTGAAGCCGTCCTTCGCCCACCAGACCCTGCGCTGTCAGCGTGATGATGTTCTGCATGTCACTCCTGCCTTTTCTCCCGTGTTAACGCAGGGAAGGGCAGGAGCGTTGTGCGGGTTCGGTTCAGCGCTGGGGGATGTGATCTCGGTAGCGGTTCCAGTGGGTGGTGAGTTCACGCACCACCGGCTCTCCGGCCCGTTCGTTGTTGTCGTAAGCGACAGCCTGTCCCGGCCCTTCATCGCCCATGGAAGCCGTAACCGAAACGCCGGGCGGTGGCATGTCGAAATTGCTGCCTGAGCGCAGGACCATGATCCGCTCCGGATCGACATAACCCAGCCGGGCCAGCATTCGCATGTCGTACTGGTAGTGCTGGCTTTCCTCATTGGTCATGACGAAGCGCCCCTGACCCCTAGTCCACATCGTGACCCAGTTTTCGGCCCAGCGGTTGCGTTCCGCGCCGTGCCAGTAGCGTTCCGTGCCCAGCGTCTCGCCCATCAGAACCATCGGTGGCTTCTGGGCCTGCGGATATCCGTGCCATGCTTTCCGCCGTTCAGCGATGACCGGATCATCCGCCAGCGTCACGTTCTGGCTCAGGGCAAACGCCCAGCGCGCCAGCCCGCGATTGAGCGGATAGGCCTTGGTCAACTGCGCCACATCCGTCACCGAACCATAATGGTTCGGATTGTCGGGCAGGGTGTCCGGGCGGCTCGCGCCGATCGCGTAGAGTCCGTAAGGCCAGCCTTTCGGAATGGTCCGGTCGTCGATCTCCCGCAGGGCATCCGCGTCCACGACCCATTGTGCCCAGGCGACGCTGCCGACCGATGCCATGTTCGGATTGACGCCGGAAATGCCGGTAAACAGCCAGTAGGTGTGGTGCAGGTCAAAGCGCGGGTCGAGCGCCAGTGCGTGCAGGTCCATATCGCCATGTCGCAGGACGATGCCATACACGCCCTCCGCATTGTGGCGGAGCTGGTCCGGCACGCCGCGGATGGGGACGGTTTCGTCCAGATGCAGCCGCTCCACCCAGTCCTGATATTCGCCGGGCGCGTCTCCGGTGTCGTGTCCGACTTCAAAATTCGCCACGACCAGAACGCGGATTTCTTCCGGCGCGGCGAGGGCCGTTCCGGTTGCGAGAGCGGTGCTCAGAATAAAAGCGGAGACGATGTGGCGCATGGAAGGATCTTTCTGGGATGATGCAGGGCTCTGCCCTGCACCCGGAAGGGGTCTTGCCCCCTTCACCCCACTTCATGAATCGGGATCAAAGGGACCGCGTCCCTTTGTGGGGGCTGGGGCAAAGCCCCAGTTTACAGGGCCAGATCCGGCATAGGCCATTCGTCTTCGGTCCAGTCGCCCTTGGCCCAGTCTTCGCGCAGTTTCGTGGCCAACGCATTAAGGGTGCCGTCCACAATGGCGGCACGGATCTGTCGCATGAGGCGCTGGTAATAGGCCAGATTGTGCCAGGTCAGCAGCATCGGGCCGAGCATTTCGTTGGCGCGGAAAAGATGGTGCAGATAGGCGCGGCTGTAACGCCCGGCGACCGGTGTGTCGTCATGGGGCGTCAGCGGGCGGGTGTCGTCGGCGAAACGGGCGTTGCGCAGGTTGATCGTGCCGCGCTCGGTATAGGCGCGGGCGGTCCGGCCAGCACGAGAGGGCATCACGCAGTCGAACATGTCCACGCCGCGCATGACCGCACCCAGAAGGTCGTCCGGCGTGCCGACGCCCATAAGGTACCGTGCCTTATCCTGCGGCAGCATCGGTGTGGTGAAGTCCAGCGTCGAGAACATCAGTTCCTGACCTTCGCCCACGGCCAGCCCGCCGATCGCATAGCCTTCAAAGCCGATATCGGTCAGGGCCTTGATGGAGTATTCGCGTAAGTCCCGCTCGGTCCCACCCTGCACGATGCCGAACTGTCCATACCCTTCGCGTGCCACGAAAGCCTCGCGGGAACGGGCGGCCCAGCGCATGGACATTTCCATGGATTTCCGCAGCACTTCCGGCGTGGCGGGGAGGGCGGGGCATTCGTCGAACGCCATGGTTATGGTGGCATCGAGCTTGAACTGGATGTCGGTCGAGATTTCCGGTGTCAGGCGGTGCTTGCTGCCGTCGATATGCGAGCGGAACGTCACGCCGTCTTCGTCGAGCTTGCGCAGCGCACCAAGCGACATGACCTGAAATCCGCCGGAATCGGTCAGGATCGGGCCGGGCCAGTCCATCATTCTGTGCAGGCCGCCCAGCTTCTGCACGCGGTCCGCCGTGGGGCGCAGCATCAGATGATAGGTGTTGCCCAGAACGATACCCGCGCCTGTGGAGCGCACGGCGTCCATCGTCATGCCCTTGACCGTGCCGACGGTTCCGACCGGCATGAAGGTCGGGGTCGGGACCGTACCGTGGCGGGTGTGCAGATGGCCGGCGCGTGCCATGCCGCAGCTTGCTTCGGGCACCCAGGTCATTTTGGTGGCGTGATCGGTTTTATGATCGCTCATGGCGCGCGCTCCAGCAGGCAGGCATCGCCATACGAATAGAACCGCAATCCGTTGGCGATGGCGTAGGCATAGGCCTCACGCATGGTCTCGGTGCCGCTGAACGCGCAGACGAGCATGAACAGCGTCGAACGCGGCAGATGGAAGTTCGTCATCAGCACGTCCACTGCCTTGAAGCGGTATCCGGGCTTGATGAAAATGGAGGTCTCGCCGCGCCATGGGGCCACGGTGCCATCCTCGCGGGCCGCGCTTTCCAGCAGGCGCAGGGACGTGGTGCCAACGGCGACGATCCGGCCGCCACGCGCACGGGTCTCGTTGATGGCGGCCGCAGTTTCCGCATCGATCTCGCCCCATTCCGCGTGCATTTTGTGCTCGGCGATGGTGGAGCGGACGGGCAGGAACGTGCCGGCACCGACATGGAGCGTCAGCGTTCGGCGCTGGATCCCCTTTGCGTCCAGCGCGGCAAGCACTTCAGGCGTGAAATGCAGGCCGGCCGTGGGGGCTGCCACGGCGCCGCGATACTGCGAGAAAATAGTGCGGTAATCCGCATCGTCCTGCTTCGTCGGGCCGAAGGGGCGCTCGATATAAGGGGGCAGGGCCAGCGCTCCGACCCGTTCGAGAAACGCATCGAAGTCGTCTCCCTCGACCGAGAAGCGGATGCTGACCGCGCCGTCGCCTTCGTTTTCGACAACGGTGGCCGTGACCGGATCATCGCCGAAATGCAGGATGTCCTGCGGCTTCAGCTTGCGCGAATTGCGTGCCAGGGCATGCCAGCTTCCGTCTGCCAGAATGCGGTCGAGCGTCAGGCCGATCTTCGCCTCGCCGCGTGTGGCTGCAAGCTGGGCGCGGATGACGGCCGTATTGTTGGCAATCAGCAGATCCCCTTCACGCAGGAAATCCGGCAACTCGCGGATCACATGGGGATCGGGGGCCAGACCGGGCTGGACATGCAACAGCGTTGCACTGTCGCGCGGGCGGGCAGGTTCTGTCGCGATATGGTCGCGGGGGAGTTCGAAATCGAACGGGGCGAGATCATCCGTCATGGGGACGTTCTCTAGCAGGTTCGGGTCACATGAAAACGCCTTTTCGGGGCGATCATGACGGCTCGGGAAAATGCTGTGCCCTGATGGCGGGTTCGGGAGGAGAAGGATGGGCAGCGCCTGACGTCACCGGCTGCCCGCGGTGCTGGATCAGGCGGAGACGCTGAGCAGGTGGCTCGTGTCGCTGCTGGAACCGGAGTTCGAGGAGCCGCCGGAGGTCGTCTCGGAAATGATGTTGCCCTGGGCATCTTCGACGATGGTGGTCGTGGAGCCATCGGCGTTCAGCTTGGTCGTGGTCGTTTCCTGCGTCGAGGACGTGCCGCTGGACGACGAGGACGAACTGGAAGAGGACGCACTGCCTGAGCTGTAAAGGCTGCTCATGGCGGAAGAGCCGATGGAAGAAATGCCTGTCATGACGAAAAGACTCCGTATGGTGGGTACGGCCTTATTCTCGGTTCTGAAAGTTAACAAAGGATAAGGAGACCTGTAACCGAGTGATACGGATTGTATTCACTCGCAGTCGAAGTGTCTGTTACATTTGTATCGCCAAGAAGCACTCCATTCACAATGGATGCCTGTGCTTCGGGTGAAGTTTCATTTCATCCCGGGAAGTTTCTTCGCTTCCTGCCAGAGTGCTTCCATCGTCGGCAGATCCTGCTCGGCCATCGTTTGTCCTTTCGCGGCCAGCATGGCTTCCATGGCTTCGAAGCGGCGTGTGAACTTGGCATTGCTGCGACGCAGGGCAGCTTCGGGGTCGATATCCAGCTTGCGGGCCAGACTTGCGACCGTGAACAGGACATCGCCGAGTTCGTCCTCGATGCGGTCATGGTCTCCGCCAATTTCGGCCTTCAGTTCGTCGATTTCTTCATGGACCTTGTCGAGAATACCGGTGGCGGCGTCCCAGTCGAAGCCGACGCGGGCGGCGCGGCGCGTCAGTTTGGCGGCGCGCATGAGAGCGGGCAGGGGCAGGGCGACACCGGCCAGCGTGCCATACTCGGCCCTGCGCTGGCGCTCGGCGTCCTTTTCGCGTTCCCACGCATCGTCATCGGGGGCAGCGTTCCCGAACACATGAGGATGACGGCGCACGAGTTTGTCGGCAATCGTTCCCGCGACCGTTTCAAAGTCGAACTGTCCGGCCTCCTGCGCCATCTGGGCCTGAAAGACGACCTGAAGCAGCAGGTCACCAAGTTCGTCCGGAATGGCATTGCGGTCGTCACGGGCAATGGCGTCCATGACCTCGTAGGCTTCCTCGATGGCGAACGGGGCAATCGTGGCCGGAGTCTGCGCCACGTCCCAGGGGCAGCCGCTTTCGGGATCCCGCAGGCGCTTCATGATGTCCAGCAGGCGGTCGATCTGCCGGGGCTGCGGCTGGAGGGACGGCCGGTCGGACTGCGTCATGGGAAGATCCTGCTGTTGTCGTGCTGAAGGATTCATACCCGTGCTGCTCCCGGGATGAAAGCGCCGGGCATGGTGGTGACGGGTGACAGTCTGACATTCCCGACGTAAAACGACTGCCGGACGTTTCAGGGGACTGCCCGATATGAATGGGCGCCCGGATTTGCAGACAGGGTGGATGGCGCATGGCACGCATTTTCATTGATGGAGAAGCAGGCACAACAGGTCTGGGTATCCGCCAGCGCATCGAGGCGCTTCCGGCCTCTTATGGTCTGGAAATCCTGTCCATAGATCCGGCGCTGCGCAAGGACACGGCGGCCCGTCGCTCCATGCTTGAGCAGGCCGATGTCGCCATCCTGTGTCTGCCGGATGATGCTGCACGCGAGACCGTGGCACTGGCCGAAGGGTTGGATGTCCGGATTCTGGATGCCAGTACGGCGCACCGCATTGCCGATGGCTGGGTCTATGGTTTCCCTGAAATGGATGCGGAACAGGCTGCTGCGATCAAGGGTGCTCGGTTCGTGGCCAATCCCGGCTGCTATCCGACAGGTGCGATCGCCCTGATGCGCCCGCTGGTCCGGGCGGGGCTGCTTCCGGCCGACCATCCCGTTTCGATCAACGCCGTCTCCGGGTATAGCGGGGCAGGGCGCGTGGCGATCGAGGAGCATGAGAAGAACGGCGGTCCGGCTTTCTTCCTGTATGGACTGAACCTCAAGCACAAGCATCTGCCGGAAATCCGGCACTATTCCGGCCTGACGCGACAGCCGCTGTTCGTGCCGTCGGTCGGGCATTTCCCGCAGGGCATGATCGTCTCTATCCCGCTGCATCTGAAGGATCTGCCGGGGCAGCCCTCGGCCGCGGAACTCGAAGCCATGCTTCAGGACGCCTATGCCGGATGTGCCCATGTGCGTGTCGTTCCTGCCGAGACGCAGCTTGTGGCGGATACGCTCGCCAACACGGATGATATGGAACTTCGCGTCCACCATAATGGTGAGCAGGTTGTCCTGACCGCGCGGCTGGACAACCTGGGTAAGGGGGCTTCGGGGGCCGCGATTCAGAACCTGCTCCTGATGCTGGAGCTTTAAAGCCCTCATTCTGCGGCCCGGATTTTGCACTCTGGCACTTTTGCGGGGAATGCATTAGGGTTCGGGCCGCCCGCGCGAGAGTGGCGGAACGGTAGACGCAGTCGGCTCAAAATCGACCGCCGAAAGGCATAGGGGTTCGAATCCCCTCTCTCGCACCATGAGCGGTCATTCCCTGCCGGAATGGCCTCAGGACCGATCAGCCCGGAACGAGCATGTCCAAGCCGACTGTCAGACCCTCCCGCCCGTTCTTCTCCTCAGGTCCCTGCGCCAAGCGCCCCGGATGGTCACTCTCCGGTCTGGATCAGGCGCTGCTGGGCCGTTCGCACCGTGCGCCCGAAGGCCGCGCGCGGCTGAAAGAGGTCATTACCCGCTCGAAGGACGTGCTCGGCATTCCGTCGGACTGGCGCGTCGGCATCGTTCCGGCCTCCGATACCGGGGCTGTGGAAATGATCCTCTGGGCGCTTGCCGGTGAGCGCGGGATCGATGTCCTGTCCTTTGAAAGCTTCTCCGGTACATGGGCGCAGGATCTGCACGACGTCCTGAAAATCGGGGATTTGCGGGTTCTGGATGCACCATATGGTGAACTGCCTGACCTGACGAAAGTGGACTGGACCCGCGACGTCGTCCTCACATGGAACGGTACGACGTCGGGTGTCTGTATTCCGGACACCAGCGCCATTCCGCCCGAGCATGAAGGGCTGGTCATCTGCGATGCCACGTCTGCGGCGTTTGCAATGGATCTGCCCTGGGATCGGCTCGATATCGTGACCTGGTCCTGGCAGAAGGCGCTTGGGGGCGAGGCTGCGCATGGCATGGTGGCGCTGAGCCCGCGTGCCGCCGCCCGTCTGGCCCAGCCGTCTCCGCGTCCGCTGCCCAAGATTTTCCGTCTGGCCAACAAAAAGGGGCTGATCGAAGCCATTTTTGAAGGCGATACGATCAACACGCCGTCCATGCTTTGCGTTGAGGATGCGCTGGACGGTCTGCGCTGGGCCGAGCAGATTGGTGGTCTGAATGCTCTGAAGGCGCGGTCACAGCAGAATCTGGCTGCCGTGACGAAATGGATTGCGACAGCGGACTGGGTGTCATTCCTCTCTGCCAGGGAAGAGACGCGCTCCAGCACGTCGATCTGTCTGAAAATCACGGCTCCCTGGTTTGAAAGCCTGTCTGACGAGGCGAAGGGCAAGGCGGTCAAGCATCTGACCGGGCTCGTTGCGAAGGAAGAAGCGGGTTACGATTTGGCAGCCTATCGTGATGCCCCTGCCGGTTTGCGGATCTGGGGTGGTGCGACGGTCGAGACGGCTGATATCGAAGCGCTGCTACCCTGGCTCGACTGGGCTCATGAGCAGACACGTGCGGAGTTTTCAGGATGAGCCTGTATTCCGAGACCCCGAGCGCCGCCCTCCTGCCGTCCGGTTTTGCCGACCTTCTTCCCGGTGAGGCTGAAGCCGAAGCCCGTGGCATCGCCAGCGTGATGGAAGCCTTTTCCCGTCACGGTTATCAGCGCGTCCGGCCGCCCCTGCTGGAGTTCGAAACATCGCTTCTCGGCGGATCGGGTGCTTCTCTGGCCCCTCAGACTTTCCGGCTGATGGACCCGAACTCGCATCGCATGATGGCGCTGCGTCCGGACATGACCACGCAGATCGCGCGGATCGCGAGCATCCGCCTTCAGGACGCGCCGCGCCCCTTGCGTCTGTCCTATTCGGGAAGCTGCATCGTTGTCGGCACGCCGGGCCGTGAAGCGGATCGTCAGGTCTCGCAGGCCGGGATCGAACTGATCGGTCCTGACAGTGCGCAGGCCGATGCGGAAGTCATCGCGCTCGGCGCAAAAGCTTTGGCGGAACTCGGGATCGAGGGGGTCTCGTTCGATCTGTCCATGCCGGCTCTGGCGCTGGGTCTGATTGAAGGGGTCATTCCCGAAGCCGATCGTGAGCCCCTGCTTCATGCGCTGGATCGCAAGGATGCCAGTGCCGTGGCGGAACTGGGTGGTCCGATTGCCGGGATGCTGGCAGTGATGCTGCGGGCCGCAGGGCCTGCCGATCGTGCGCTGGATCTGCTGACGGAGCTGGATTACCCCGAAGAGATTGCCGGGCATTTTAAGCGTCTGGCGGCGTCCGTGGCGGCGATCCGCGAGCGCAGCCCGGATCTGCGTCTGACGATCGATCCTGTCGATTTCCGTGGATGGCGCTATCATACCGGGCTCTGTGTGACGGTCTTCTCCACCAGTTCGCGTGAGGAACTGGGACGTGGCGGACGCTATCTCGCAGGTCAGGAGCCTGCCTGCGGGCTGACACTGCGTCCGCAGGCTCTTCTGCGTGCAGCGCCCGCCTCGGCCTCCCGTCCACGCTGCTATGTGCCGGTCGATCTTGATGCGCGCAGCCTGTCCGGTCTGCACGAAGCCGGATATGCCACGGTTTCCGCCCTGTCGCACGATGGGGACCTGACCGCTCAGGCACGGCATCTGCTCTGCACCCATGTCTGGAAGAATGGCGCGGCCCAGCCGCTCTGATCTCCGGGTTTTCTTCATTTCATCCCTGCACCGTCAGTTCTAGGAAGTCAGCTCATGTCCAACGTCACCGTGATCGGAACCCAGTGGGGGGACGAGGGTAAAGGCAAGATCGTCGACTGGCTCGCCAGCCGCGCCGATATCGTTGTCCGTTTTCAGGGTGGTCACAACGCCGGTCATACGCTGGTCGTGGGCGATCAGGTCTACAAGCTCTCCCTGCTGCCGTCCGGTCTGGTGCGTGGAAAGATCGGCGTGATCGGCAATGGCGTCGTCGTGGACCCAAAAGCCCTGATGACCGAGATCGACCGCGTGACCGCACAGGGCCTCGTCGTTACACCCGAAACGCTGTGGATTGCCGAGAACGCCCCGCTGATCCTGCCGGTGCATGGCGCGCTCGACCGTGCCCGTGAAGCTGCGCGGGGTGACCACAAGATCGGGACGACCGGTCGCGGCATTGGCCCGGCCTATGAGGACAAGGTGGCCCGCCGCGCCATCCGCATCTGCGATCTGGCCGAGCCGGAGACGCTGGACTGGAAGCTGGACGAACTGCTCCTGCACCACAACACCCTGCTGGCCGGTCTGGGCGCCGAGACGTTCACCAAGGACCAGCTCAAGGATTTCCTGACCGAGATCACGCCGCGCCTTCTGGCGTTCTCCTGTCAGGTCTGGGATCGTCTGGATGAAGCCCGTCGTGCTGGTCGTCGCATTTTGTTCGAGGGTGCGCAGGCTGTCATGCTGGATGTCGATCATGGCACCTATCCGTTCGTCACGAGTTCCAACACGGTTGCGGCCGTGGCGGCTTCGGGCAGCGGTGTCAGCCCGTCTTCCGTCGGTTTCGTGCTCGGGATCGCCAAGGCTTACACGACCCGCGTGGGTGAGGGGCCGTTCCCGACCGAGCTTCACGACCAGACCGGTCGCACCCTTGGTGAGCGCGGTCATGAGTTCGGCACCGTTACCGGCCGTCCGCGTCGCTGTGGCTGGTTCGATGCGGTTCTGATCCGTCGTGCTGTCCGCGTCGGTGGCGTCAGCGGTATCGCCCTGACGAAGCTCGATGTGCTGGATGGTCTGGACGAGATCTCCATCTGCGTGGGCTACGAACTGGATGGCCGGAAGATCGAGACCTTCCCGTCCGCTCCGGGTGCACAGGCGCGCGTCAAGCCGGTTTACGAGACGATGCCGGGCTGGAAGGAAACGACAGCAGGTGCCCGCTCCTGGGCCGAACTGCCGGCACAGGCCATCAAGTATGTCCGCCGCATCGAGGAGCTGATCGAAGCGCCGGTGACGCTGCTGTCCACCAGTCCGGAACGCGACGACACCATCCTGATGCGCGATCCGTTCGAGGACTGATCTTTTCGGTTCTGGAATCGACCTTTGCATTAACGAAGTCTCAATCCCTGTCCGGCACAAAAGACCGGATAGGGAAACAACGGGATTTCAATGGCCGACACGCAGGCAGAGAATAGCCAGGAACTGCTCATTGCCGAGCGGTATCTGATCAGCCTGGACCGCAAGCAGCCTGATCTTGGGGGCTGCGCAACATATGGCGCCCAGGACACGACGGCAGGCGGCGCGTCCTATCTCGCTCTGGCGCCTTTTGCGCCCTCTGCCCGTCTTTCCGAAATCATGTTCTTTCGTCATGAGAGCCTGATTCCGATCCACGCCCATGAATACGCGCAGGGCGCCCTGTGGCTGCTCTGCCCACATCCTCCCGGCCCCTCCCTTGCGGAATCCCTCGGTCTCTGGACAGAAAGCCAACTGATCGACGGTGTCATCCGTCCGCTGGCCTCGCTCCTTCAGAATCTGGAAGCGGCGAAACTGACCTGCCGCAATATCCGGCCCGATAACCTGTTTGTCGGGCAGGGACTGCACAAGGTCGTTCTGGGGCCGCTGGGAGTTGGAGCACCGGCTGAGAAACAGCCTGTTCTTTTCGAGCCCCTGTCCTCCGCGGTCTGCCGCCCTTCCGCGCGGGGGGAGGGTACGACTGACTGTGATATTTTTTCGCTGGGTGTCCTCATCTTGGCGCTTTCCATTGGAAAACTGCCCCTTGAAGGGCTGTCCGATATGGATATCCTCAAACGGCGTTTTGAGATGGGAACCCCTGCGGCCTACATGGAGGGGCATAGCGTGCCCATCGGGCTGCGCTCCCTTCTGACAGCGATGCTGGCCGATGATCCTGTCAGCCGTCCTTCTCCGCGCGATCTGATCACGATTGCACCCAGCAAGCTCTTTACGGTCCGTCCGGTTATTCCCGCGCGCATTCCGCTCGTGATCGGGGGGAATGCCGTTCGGACGCCGCAGGCCCTGGCGTGGTATGCCGGGCGACATCCCGCCGAGTTTTCCGCGCTGCTGCAACGAAAGGTTGTCAGCAACTGGCTGCATCGCGAACTGGAACTGTCCGTCATGGCGAGCCTGATCGAGCAGGCAAGCGCCTCATTTTTCCCGGTGAGTGGAAGCAGGGCGGTCGATCCGGCCACGATGGTCATCACGCATGCGATTTCCGTCCTTGATCCTGCCGCGCCGATGTTCTGGGGCGGCCTATGGTTCTGGCCCGAAGCACTGCCTCAGATGCTGGTTCAGGCAACAGTCCAGCCCGCCGTTCCGGATGACGAGCGGACAATCCGCAATATCCTGAGTTTCATGTCAGGAAACCCGGATGCTTTCATGTCGGCGCATCTTCCCCAGCGACAGGGGCTGCAGATAACAGCATTATCCGTAGCGGCGCGGCGCACGGGTCTCAAGGGAACGGAACTGGTCCGGCGGCTTCCCTATGACATGAACGGCTTTCTTCCATGCCTTTCGAAGAAATGTCTGGAAGTCCGGATTTCCCTGCCGGAAGGTCTGTTGCAGTGGCTGAACCGGCATGTGGGAATCGAGGACCTGCCGGAGGATGTTCTGGGGCGTAGCGGTTTTCTGGATGATCAGATGCGCTCTTTCCTGGAATCAAATTGCGCCCGGCAGGGAATCGTTCCCCTTTCGCAGTCCCAGAAAGCCGGATTGCCGGGCTGGCTCGCGGATCTGACACTGCTTGCTGCCGTTCAGAGGAAATTCGATAGGACGCCGCTCAGTTTCCTGGCACAGCGGGCGTTGCCGCTGCTGGAAACGGAACTGCGCCAGTGGCGGAGCCGGACGTCGCGTGCCCGACGGCGTGTGCGTCTTGGCAAGGCCGCAGAAGAAGGAAATCTGGGAACGTTCCTGGCAACCGTCAACGACCCGACCGGCCTTCGGCTGGATCAGCGGCAGGCTCAGGACGCAGAGGCTGAGATCAGCAATCTGATGCGTGTTCTGGATGAAGCTCCCGAGCGAAAAGCGGCGAATGATCGTGAAGCGCGCAATTCTGGAGAATTCTTTTCACTTCTGACGGGCATCGCTGTGGCAATGGCGAGTGTCTGGCTGGAGTTCTGTCAGTGAGGAAAACTCATGGCATCCGCTAGACAGGCAGAACAGGGAACGCTTCGCGCTCCAGGATTTCGCTGGTGGCACGGGATCATTATCGGTCTGCTGCTCTCCTATGTCCCCGGCAGCCTGTTGGTTGCGGGGGTGCTGCTGCTTCCTCTCGTTGCCCTGCGCCTGTTTGATCCGAACGCGGATGGACAGCGCATCATGATTGTCCTGTTTTATGTGGGGGCCGCCATGGTTCACCCCCTGCATGAAGTCTGGGCCGCCAATGGGGACTGGGAGACCTGTATTGCGCAGATCACGCAGCCCCTCACTCTGGCGCTCGACTGGCTTGCGGCCGGGGCGGCCTGGCTTGTTGCGGAAGCCTCGGCCATTGGCGGACGACTCTGGAACGCGGACGTAGCGCGGCGCGAGCGCAAATCCATCGAAAAGCGTATCGCGTATCTTCAGGACGAATGGATGTCTTCGGACGATGAGCCCCCTGCCACCTGAGATATGCGCAGACCGGCAGGAGGGGATGTCTTACTCGGAAGCGGTGTCTTCGGTTGAGGTTTCCATCAGTCTGGCTGCCAGATCGTTGGAGCCTCCGACCAGTCCCTTTGCGTATTCCTGAGCTGAGAAGGGGCGCAGGTCTTCGGCCTGTTCGCCGACGCCGACCATGTGGACGGGCAGTTTGAACTGCTCTGCCAGTGCCACGACGATGCCGCCGCGGGCCGAGCCGTCCAGTTTGGTCACGATCAGTCCGGTCACGTTGACCAGTTCGCGGAAAACACGGACCTGTTCGATGGCGTTCTGGCCGGTTGTTGCATCCAGAACCAGCAGGACGGAATGGGGCGCTGTCTCGTCAAACTTCCGCATGACGCGGATGATCTTGGCCAGTTCCTCCATCAGCGCGCCCTTGTTGTGCAGGCGTCCGGCGGTGTCGATCAGGAGGAGGTCGGTTCCGGCTTCGGTGGCACGTTTGAGGCCGTCATAGGCCAGCCCTGCGGCATCGGCGCCGTGCTTGCCGGCGATGACGGGCACATTGGCCCGCTTGCCCCAGACTTCGAGCTGTTCGACGGCGGCGGCGCGGAACGTGTCTCCGGCCACCAGCATTACCGACTTGCCCTCTTCCGTGTAAAGGCGGGCCATCTTGCCGATCGTGGTGGTCTTGCCGACGCCGTTAACGCCGACAACCAGCACGACATGGGGTTTTTTCTTCGGATCGGGCTCGAAGGGAATGGCGACAGGTTCAAGAACACGGGCGATTTCGGTGGCGAGCGTTTCGCGGATCTCCTCGCTCGTAACGTCCTTGCCAAAGCGGGTGCTGCGGAAACTCTCGATGACGCGTTCGGCCACGGCCGGTCCGAGATCGGCGGCGATCAGTTCGTCCTCAAGCTCTTCAAGAGCTGTTTCATCCAGTTTGCGATGCGTGAAGACGGCGCCGAGACGCGAACTCGACCGCGAGAGACCCTGTTTGAGTCGTGAGAAAAATCCAGCCATGCATGGGAGTTCGGACAGGTCGGGCCGGACGTCAAGAGGACTGGAGGATTTGAAGGCGTTTCATCTGCGGATTTCCGCCAGAAGTGTCCCGTTTTCCAGCCCCGTGGCCCGTACCGGGACGAAACTTCCGCGGATTGGTGGGGGGGACGTTTGGGTCAGGCGCACGGCGGCGAACTCTGGTGAATGACCGCGATCCGTCGTCTCGGCCAGAATATCGAATTCGGTGCCGATGAGGCGTTCCAGAAAACGGTCACGGTTTGCATCGCCGATGTCGCGCAGACATGCCGCGCGTTTCTGGCGCTCGGCGTTGGGAACGGCTGGCATGCGGGCAGCGGGTGTTCCGGGGCGTTCGCTGTAGGGAAAGACATGCAGAAAGGGGATCTGCTGCTCTTCGATGAAGGCACGGGTTTCCTCAAAGAGAGCATCCGTTTCCGTGGGAAACCCCGCGATCAGATCGGCGCCGACGCCTGTTTCCGGGCGTATGGACCGCACGCGGCGGAGCGTGGCGGCGACCCCGGCCGTATCATGGCGGCGTTTCATGCGCTTGAGGATGAGGTCCGATCCGGCCTGCAGGGAGAGGTGCAGATGCGGCATTAGCCGGGGTTCGTTTTCCAGAAGCCACCACAGGTCCGCATCCCCGGTGCTGGCATCCAGAATGACCGGGTCGATGGATGAGAGGCGCAGGCGTCTGATGCCCTCGACACGGTGGAGCAGTTCACGGCACAGGGCGCCCAGCCCGGCCCCGTCAGGTCCCTGCCATGAGGCGATGTCCACGCCGGTCAGGACGATCTCCTGATGTCCTGCTTCGACGAGCGCTTCCGCCCGGGCGATGGTCTCTTCGGTGGACGTGGAACGTGATTCTCCCCGACCATAAGGGATGATGCAGAAGGTGCAGCGATGATCGCAGCCCTGCTGCACCTGCAGAAGGGCCCGGGCATGGCGCGAGGGAGGGAGACCCGGCGTGTTGTCTCCCCATGTTGCGGGTTTGAGCTTGTCCGCGTTGGGCACGATCTTGACCACGCCCGGCAGACCGGCCCAGCGGTCCGGTGCGATGTCGGAAGCGCAGCCGGTAACGACGATCCTTGCGTCCGGATTCTCACGATGAGCGCGGCGGATGGCCTGCCGGGCCTGTCGCTCGGCTGTGGTCGTCACGGCGCAGGTGTTGACGATGATGGTGTCATCCTGACCGCGCGCATGATGGGCCATACCGTCGCTCTCATGCGCGTTGAGGCGGCATCCGAATGTCAGGACGGAGGCTGTCACGCGGTTGTCCCGCGAAAGACGGTGACGGCGGGGCCGGTCATGAGGACATGCCCGTCCTCACGCCATGTGATGCGCAGGTCTCCGCCATCCATCGTCACGGTGCAGGTGCGTTCGGTCAGGCCACGGCGGACGGCGTTCACGACGGCCGCACAGGCGCCGGAACCGCAGGCGAGGGTCAGTCCCGCACCACGTTCCCAGACGCGCAGACGCATATGGGTCGGGGACAGGATCTGGGCGAAGCCGATATTGGCGCGTTCGGGGAAAAGGGCGTTCCGTTCGAGGTCCGGTCCCAGTGCTTCCGCCCGGGAGGCGTCACCGAACAGCGTGGCGTGCGGATTACCCATCGAGCAGGCGGCTGCGTCATGCAGGGGCAGATGCAGCGTGTCACAGGGCTGGGACAGGGGTATGTCCTGCCAGTCCAGACGCGGTGTGCCCATATCGACCGTGAAGAGATCGCCGTCGCGTGTTGTGGGGAGAAGGCCGGCGGCCGTCTGAAGGGTCGGATTGCCGCCGACGAACTTCGCCACGCAGCGCGACGCATTGCCGCAGGCTCCCGCTTCCGAGCCGTCCGGGTTGAAGAAGCGGACATGCACGTCGGCGCATTCCAGCGTTGGTGCTGTCAGGAGCACAAGCTGGTCGCAGCCGATTCCGAAGCGCCGGTCGCACAGATGGCGGATCGTTGCGGTCTCAAGGGCGGGATCGTCCTGACGGCCGTCGATCACGACGAAATCGTTGCCCAGGCCGTGCATTTTCGTGAAGGAGAGGGTCATGATGGGGCCTCTCATAAAGCATCGCGCGGGTTGACGCACGGGGAACATGCCCTCATCTCGGCTGCTGGACCAGAAGGAGTGGACATGAGCGGCCCGGAACAGATTGAAGGAATGCACGCAGCGGCGTTCACGCGCGCCAATAGCGAGCCTGACACGATTTTCCATGCCCAGCGTCTGCCGGATTCGCTGATGGACATGGGCGCCCGGACGGCTGTGACGGCGCTGTATCAGACGGCTCTGCCCGTTGGCGGCTCCGTGCTGGATCTGATGGCCGGAAGCCTGAGCCATTATCCCGAAGAAGCGACGTTCCAGCGTGTGGTGGGGCTTGGCGTCTCGAAATCCGCGCTGGATGCCAATCCCGTTCTGGGCGAGCGGGTGGTGCAGGACCTCAACGAGGTTACGACGCTTCCCTTCGAGGAGGACAGTTTCGACGCCGTGACGCTGTGTGACGGTCTGGCCTATCTGACGCAGCCTCTGGCCGTGCTGACGGAGGTGGTGCGTGTTCTCAAGCCTGGATCACCGCTGATCCTGACGTTTTCCGACCAGTTCCATGCTGCAAAGGCTGTTGCGATCTGGCAGGCGCTGGAGCCGGCCGATCGGGTGCGTCTGGCCAGTGTGCTGATGTCCCGCGCCGGACTGGCCGAGCTGGATACGGGTGAGGTCGTTCCGCCCGAGGACCTCACGGCCTGGCGCGATACCGTTCATGCCGTGATCGGTCGCAAGCCCAGAAACTGAACAGGGCAGGGGCTGCGTTCCGGGTGCCGGAGGTGACGGGCGGGACAAGAAAAAGCCTTCCATACGTTCTTTCTGGCATTTTCGGCTGGAAGTCTTTATGCAGCGGCATTCCAGCCGCCGCATCCTGTCGTCGGCGTGACGTTTGCCGAGTGTTCATAAAATATGCCTTTTCCCGATACCCATCCTGCCCTTAAGCGCGCCCTTGAGGCACGTGGCTACGAACAGCTGACTCCTGTTCAGGAAGCAGTTCTGCAGCCGGGGCTGGACGAGCGCGACCTGCTGGTTTCCGCGCAGACGGGGTCGGGCAAGACCGTCGCCTTCGGCCTGGCCATCGCTCCGACCCTGCTCGGAGATGCCGATCGCCTTCCGCCGTCCCCTCAGCCCATGGCGCTCGTGATTGCGCCGACGCGTGAGCTGGCGCTTCAGGTCCAGTCCGAACTCAAGTGGCTTTATGCCGAAACCGGTGCCCGTATCGCGAGCTGCATTGGCGGCACCGATGCCCGCAGTGAAGCTCGCGAACTCAATCGCGGCGTCCATATCGTTGTCGGCACGCCGGGCCGTCTGTGCGACCATCTGTCGCGCGGCTCCCTCGATCTGTCCGCCCTTCGTTGCGTCATCCTTGATGAAGCCGACGAAATGCTGGACATGGGTTTTCGTGACGAGCTCGAAAAGCTGCTCGACGCCGCTCCGACTGAGCGTCGCACGCTGCTGTTCTCCGCGACGATCGCCCGCGAGATCGCCTCGCTGGCACGCCGTTACCAGAAGAATGCCGAGCGGATCGACACGGTGTCGGGCGCCAAGCAGCATTCCGACATCACCTATCGCTGCGTCATCACGCAGCCGCAGGAAATCGAGCGTTCGCTCGTCAATGTGCTTCGTTTCTACGAAAGCCCGACGGCGATGGTGTTCTGCAACACCCGTATGATGGTCAATCAGGTTCAGGCGACTCTGCTTGAGCGTGGTTTCGCGTCTGTCGCCATTTCCGGCGAGATGGGCCAGAACGAGCGCAGCCGTGCGATCGAGAGCCTGCGTTCCGGTCAGGCCCGTGTCTGCGTTGCAACGGACGTTGCCGCCCGCGGCATTGACGTGCCGGCACTGAACCTCGTGATCCATGCCAGCATCCCGACGGCTGCCGAGACCCTGCTGCACCGTTCGGGCCGTACGGGCCGTGCGGGACGCAAGGGCACCAGCGTGTTGATGGTTCCGCTGAACCAGCGTCGCCGGGCCGAGCGTCTACTTCAGATGGCGAAGATCCAGGCCGAGTGGGAAGCTGTTCCCACGGCGGACGCCATTGCCGAGCAGGACAAGACGCGCCTGATGCACGATCCGATCCTGACGAACGCCGTGGACGACATGTCCGACGAACTGGTCAACCAGCTTGTCGAGACGTACGACGCCACGAAGCTCGCCGCGGCGCTGGTTGGTCTGTACCGTGCACGCCTCCCGAAGGTCGAGCAGATCCGTCCGATGTCCGTCGAGGCTCCGCGCCGCACGGAACGTGGCGAGCGCCCCGAGCGCGCGCCGCGTGAAGAGCACGTCATGGCGGGTGAGTGGTTCAAGATGAGCGTCGGTCGCACCGAGCGCGCCGATCCGAAATGGCTGATCCCGCTGATCTGCCGTCTGGGTGGCGTGCAGAAGCGCGAGATCGGCAGCATCCGCATCGATCAGGAACAGACCTATTTCCAGATCGCGGATGAAAGCGTTGCCCGCTTCAAGTCCTGCCTCGCCGGTGCGGAAGCCGACGAAGTGACGATCGAGCCCTCCGAAGCGCCCGCCGGTGGTATGGGCCCTCGTGGTCGCAATCCCGGTGAAGGCAAGCGCTTTGGCGGCGGTGGCCGTTCGGGCGGTGGCTTCAAGGGGGGGCCGCGTGGTGGCGCCGGTGGCGGTTACAAGGGCCGTGGCGGTTCGGGCTATGGTCGCCCCAAGCCCGCAGCCGGTGATGGCCCGAAGGGTGATGGTTCGAGCCGCAAGCGCCGGTCCTGATCCTTCTTCAGGGATCCGAGAAGCAAAACCCCGCCGGAGCAGGTCTCCGGCGGGGTTTGTTTTTTCAGGCGCTGGGCAGGAGTGCGATCAGGTCGCGGACCCGGTCGAGAATGTTTTGGACCGGGAGCGGGATGGCGGCATTGTCCGTATGGTTTTCCTGCGCGGCCCCTGTCTGGAAGACATCGGCCCAGTATTGCAGGTCTCCCTGTGTCGCCATGGCGGCAAAGCAGGGGTTGATATGGTGGGACGGAACGAGTTCGTAGATGAGCGTCCCCGACTGGCACCAGGCGATGTTGGCCATCCCGGCCCCCAGCATGCCCATGACCATCCCGGCTTCGCTGAAAAGGTGGATCTGTTCGGTCAGGGACAGGGTTTCGGGACGGACGCGCTCAAAGCCGAGTTCTTCCAGCGCGTCCGCAAGTTCGGCTTCATTGGGGACATGCCGGTTGGCCGAACTGCCACGCTCGATATAAAGCCGTCGCCCCGCCGGTTTTGTCGCGGCGCCTGTGGCCTTCCGCAGCCGGGCATAGGCAGTACGGGAGAGTTCCGAGACGGCGAAGTCGGCGCTGCCATTGACGAAGGTGATGTAGTTTAGCGCCCTGAACGCATACTGACGGCCCTGTTGCAGGCGGATATGGGCATCAGAGGCCAGGCCGAAAAGCTCCAGCGTCTCGAACTGCCAGGGGTGCATGTGTTCGGGCAGCACAAGCCGCACCGGCTCGTTCAGTTGGGACAGGGCATGCAGGGTCGGGATCGTATGGGCGACCCAGTGATAGAAGTTCGAGGCCCAGTGATCGACACAGCTTGCCGTGATGCCCTTGAAGGGGGCGCAGCGGATGACATCCGCAGGGCGGATCTGCAGGGCGCGGACGGCTTCGGGATCCTGAACATAGGCCGTATCCGGTACTGTCTGCCCCGCATGCAACAGCGTCATCAACGGCTGGTCCAAGACGATATCGCGCAGAGCAAACCGACTGATCGTGACTGGCATGCTTTCCCAGTCCCGGAACGGATTTCGCTCTGGATGAGGCAAATCAGACGCGCAGAGCAGGGAAACCGGTCGGCTGGGACAGGTTTCGAGAACGGTCCTGCTCCGGGCGATTTCCGCCAGATCACATGGTCTGGCGGAGGGAGACAGAAAGCGCCTGAGACGGGAAAGAAGCGGCATGGTCGGGATCAGACGGTCTTGGCCGCTCCTTTGAGCAAAGCCTGCTGGGCCTCTTTGAGCGGATCGGACAGTTTCTGTTCCGGCTCCTTGAGGTGCAGATTCTCAAGCGTATCCAGCAGGGCCTCGGCCACCAGCACGCGGGCGAGCCATTTATGGTCCCCCGGGATCACGATCCAGGGCGCATCCGGCGTCGCGGTTGCGCGGATGGCTTCCTCGTAGGCTGCGGTATAATGCGGCCAGAACTCGCGTTCCTTCAGGTCTGACGGGCTGAACTTCCAGCGTTTTTCAGGATGGTCGAGCCGCTTGAGCAGCCGCAGGCGCTGCTCTTCCGGCGAGATATGCAGAAACAGTTTGAGGACGATGATGTTCTGCCGGCGCAGATAGCTTTCGAAATTGCGCAGATCGCCCAGACGGTGATCCCAGAAATCCGGAAGATCGGGATTGAGACCGCGGGCACGCACCATGTCCGGATGTACGCGCTCGACCAGAACATCTTCGTAATGACTACGGTTGAAAATGCCGATCTCGCCGCGTGAGGGCACGGCGAGGTGGATGCGCCACAGGTCGTCATGACGCGTTGCGATACCGACCGGCGCCTTGTAGGACGTGACATGCACGCCCTGCGGGTTCAGGCCGGAAAAGGCATGACGGATCGCACCGTCCTTGCCGGCGGTGTCCATGCCCTGAAGCACGACAAGGATGCCGTGCGTGGCATAGGCCGCAAGCCGCTGTTGCAGGATCGACATCCGGTCCACGCAGTCGCGGATACGGGTGCGGGAGGCACTTTTCTGGCGGCCGAGCTTGTCGTTCGTGGCGATGGAAGACAGACGGAAGTTTTTCCCGTCCGTAATGCGAAGCTGGGAAGGGAGACCGGTTTCAGCCGACATGACGGTTTACCGCCAGCCCACCCGATGCCTGACAGACCGGCATCATCTCCAGATAGTTGACGTTTACGTGCCAGGGCAGGCCGATGAGCCAGGAGACGGTCCCGGCGATGTCTTCGGGCGTGAGCGGGGTTGTGTCCTTGTAGACGGCCGCCGCCTTGGCATCGTCGCCCAGACGCACATTGCTGAACTCGCTGCCGCCACACAGGCCGGGCTCGATATTCGTCACGCGGATGCGGGTGCCGAGCAGGTCCGTCCGCAGGTTCTGGGTGAACTGGTGCACGAAGGCCTTGGTCGCGCCATAGACGTTTCCGCCCGTATAGGGATAGGTCCCGGCTGTACTGCCCAGGGCGATGATGTAGCCCGTATTGCGCTGGACCATGCCCGGCAGAAGGGCACGCGTCAGTTCCACGACGCCCGAGACATTCGTCGCGATCATCGATTCCCAGTTGTCGGGTTCAGCGTCCTGTGCGGGCTCCATGCCGAGTGCGAGACCGGCGTTGTTCACGAGGACGTCGATGTCCTGCCATTCCTCGGGCAGGGCGGCCGGCAGGGCGCGCAAGGCGTCGCGGTCGGTCATGTCGAGCGTGAAGGGCAGGACGCTTTCGCCCAGTTCATCCTTGAGGGCTTCCAGACGTTCCTTGCGGCGGCCGGTGGCGATGACGCGGTGGCCTTCGCGGACAAGGCGGGTTGCGATGGCGTGGCCGAAGCCTGCGGTGGCGCCGGTGACGAGGACGGTAAGAGGCATGACAATCTCCTGACAGACGGTCCGCACCCGGCAGGGGCGGTTCGGGATACCCGGGTCAATGACATTGGATGTCATTAACACTCCTGAAGGCAAACGCTTGCAATACGGGAAGGGATGCACCCATGTTGGCAGGCATGAAGAAAACACTCGACGGACGGAATGACAACCTGACAGACGCCGGTCGCATGGAACTCGGTCTTACGGGAAAACTGCTCGTGGCCGCGCCAGCACTGGCGGAGACGTTCTTTGAACGGACGGTGATCTATCTCTGCGCCCATTCGGAGCAGGACGGAGCGATGGGGCTGATCGTCAACAAGCGCCTGTCCCAGCCGGGGCTGGATGACCTGTTTGCGCAACTGGGAATCGAGCCCAGCCCTCCCGAGCGGCGGATCGGTGTGTGCATGGGTGGCCCGGTCGAGCACTCCCGGGGCTTTGTCCTGCATTCGGCGGACTGGGCCGGGGAAGGCAGTCTGGACGTTGATGGCCACACGACCCTGACCGCCAGTCTGGATATCCTGCGTGAACTGGCAGCCGGGCAGGGGCCGAAGCAGGCCATGATGGCGCTCGGGCATGCTGCCTGGGCTCCGGGGCAGCTCGAACAGGAAATCCTGCGTGACAGTTCCTGGTTTGTGGCACCCGCGACTGACGAGATCGTGTTCGGGACCGATCACGCGAAAAAATGGCGTCAGGCGCTCGTTGCCATAGATATTGACCCCCTTCTTCTTTCATCATCGGTCGGGGAAGCCTGAATAAGGCGTTCTTTCAGGCCGATGGTCCGTTAGACACAGGAAGACAGCATGAGCGCACCCTATATTCTCTATGTTTATGAACACTGCCCGTTCTGCACCAAGGCGCGGATGATCTTCGGACTGAAGAACATCCCGTATGAGCAGCATATCCTGCTCAATGACGATGTGGAGGGGCCGGTTCGCATGGTCGGGCGCAAGGTTGTCCCGATTCTTGAGGAAGACGGCCACTTCATGCCCGAAAGCATGGATATCGTTGCCCATATCGATGCGATCGGGACACCTGTCCTGACGGGCGCAACGAACCCCGAAATCCCTGCATGGCTGAAGAAGGCGGGAACGCCGCTCTATCGTCTGTTTCTTCCGCGTGCCGCTGCGGCACCGCTCCCGGAATTCGCGACGACTTCCGCACGTGCAGGCTTCATCCATCGCAAGGAGCCGTCCGTTGGATCGTTCAGTGCCCTGCTGGAAGAAAAGACCGACGAACTGGCGCAACTGAACGCGCTGCTGAAAGAGCTGGCTCCGCTGATCCGCTCGCCTGAAGCCGTGAACGGTGAACTGTCTACCGATGACATCCATCTCTATGCGCATCTGCATAGCATGTCGCTGATCCGGGGGGTGGTTTACCCGCCGGAGGTCGAAGCTTACCGGCAGGCCATGGCCGTTCGGTCCGGTGTGGGGCTGTTCGACGACATCGCTGTCTGATGACGGGGACAGGGTGCAAAAAAAGGGGCCGGATCATGTGATCCGGCCTCTTTTTTCATGGCGGCACGAAATACATTACTTTCCCGGATGAAGGACTGCGCTCAGGAACTGTACCCGTCGCTGGGCCACACGGGCGCGGATGACAGGATCGGGCAGCATATGCGTGCCCGGCAGCAGCAGCAGGTCATAGGGTTTGCCGGCATGAAGCAGGGCCTGCGTCAGCTTCATGGTATTCTCGAAATAGACGTTGTCGTCCGTGATGCCGTGCATGAGCAGCAGGGGCTGTTTCAGCGTCTCGGCATAGGTCAGGACGTTGCTTTTGCGATAGCCTTCCGCATCGTCCTGCGGCGTACCGAGATAACGCTCGGTATAGGCCGTGTCATAATCCGCGAAATCTACGGGCGGCGCGCCTGCGACGCCGACTTTGAATACGTCCGGACGGCGGATGGTCGCCATCGCGGTGAAATAGCCGCCGAAGGACCAGCCATGCACGCCGATGCGGGAGAGATCCATTTCACGATGGCGTTTTCCGAGAGCCTGAAGTCCATCGATCTGGTCCTGAAGCGGCAGGTCGATCAGGTTGCCCTTGATGGCGCGTTCAAAATCATGATCGCGTCCCGGCGTTCCCCGTCCATCGAGCGTGACGACGATGTAGCCCTGATTGGCGAGGCACTGATCATCCAGAAAGGACGTCGGTGTATCGCGCACCAGCTTTACACCCGGCCCGGCATAGACCGACAGCACGACCGGATAGCGCTTTGAGGTGCTGAAGTTCTCCGGGCGAATGATGGCCGCGTCGAGATCGCGCGGGCCTGCTGTGGTGAACTCCACATGGACGGGCAATTTCGGCGGTTGCGCCATGCTCGGGAGCGTTGCGATCACCCGGCCGTTCGCATCCCGCACCAGCGTCTGGCGCGTGCCCGCCGCGCTGGCAAACGTGTCCACCATGGCCGTGTGCGTGCCATTCGTGACATGGACATTATGAAGGCCGCGCTCCGTCACAAACGGCGTTACGGCACCGGTTGCAAGGTCGATATGCACGACCTCATTGTCCAGCCGGTTGGCCCGGACCGTCACGGTGATCGTGTTGTGTTCGGCGTCGTAATCGTTGAAGGCGACATAGGACAGGCCCGGCGGTGTCAGGACACGCTGGAGCTTTCCATCGGGGGTATGGAGTTCGAGCTGCCAGTCCTTGCCCCGGTCCGCTGCCCAGAGGAAGCCTGCGTTATTGTCCAGAAAGACGGGCAGGTTGTGGCCGCCGGAAGCCGCGCGGGGGTCCAGCTCGATCCAGGCCGGGTCGGACTGGGCCAGCAGGAGATGGGTGGCGCCGGTTGCGGGGTCAATCGTGAGAAGCTGTTCCTGCGTCTGGGCGCGGTTGAGCAGCACAACAGACAGAGGTCCATTCTTCCGCCAGACGACGCGGCCGAGATAGGGCCATGCCTCGTGATCCCAAGAAATCCACCGGACCGCGCCGCCTTTTGCATCCACCAAGCCGAAGCGCGTTTTCGCGTTGTTCGTCCCGGCACGGGGATAGCGGAACGAGACGGGTTCAGCCTGAGGAGCTTCGGGATTGGTGATGTAGTGCTTTTCGACGGCGCTGTTATCGGCTTCCTCGAACAGGATGGTTTTGCTGTCGGGGGACCACCACGCGCCATCTGCGCGCTCCAGTTCTTCAGCGGCAGCAAATTCAGCAAGACCGTGCGTCAGGGTATCGCTGCCGCCGGTTGTCAGACGTGTTTCACGCCCGCTGAGGAGATCGACGCTGTACAGGTCATTGTCCCGCACCGCGGCAAGGGTCAGGCCGTTCGGGGACAGGCGCGGTGCGATCCACTGACCTTCAATCGGCGTGACCCGGCCGTCATCCGTGGCGATACGTTCGAGCTGCCCACCCTGTGAGGCGAGAACCGTACCGCCATCTTCACTCATCTGATAGTCGGTAATGCCCGACATGATCTGGCGTGCCCGTTCGCGCCGGGCCTTTTCCTCGACCGACAGATGCTCTGGACCCGAGGCCGGGGCTGCCAGTTCGTGCAGTGAATGGTCCGGCAGGTCGTAGCGGTAGAGATGCAGATGAGTGTCGAATGGTCCCGAGCGCAGGAACAGGACAGAATGACCATCCGGTGTGACTTCGGCATGGTTCGGCAGGCCAAGTGCGCCGTTCCGGGTCTTTGCGAGATCGACCATGCAGGCGGCAGGTTCGGCCCCATCGGCGATCCCGGCGGACAGCAGCGGAGAGATGAAGGCGCAGGCCCAAAGGGCACGACGCAGGAAATGTGACGGCATTGCATCTCCGTAAGAATGACAGCGGACAGGATTTTGACGTCGATCATGGACCGGCGCGCCATTTGTGAACAGGGTTTCCACGCGGGATGACGCAGCGGTCTCACGTTTTCGGGAGTGGGAGCGTTTTTACCGGGACCGATCCCAGGCTCGGGTGTTCTGTATCACGGTATGTCTCAGCAAGAAGGAGTCTGATGGATATGCAGTATCGTCAGCTTGGTCGCTCGGGCCTCAGGATTTCAGCACTCAATTTCGGATCGGTCACGTTCGGGGGGCAGGGGAATTTTGCCGCTACCGGAAAGGTGGATGTCGCGGAAGCAACGCGGATGGTGGATATCTGTGTGGAGCATGGCGTGAACATGTTCGACACGGCGGACGCCTATTCCGGCGGTGAGGCGGAAGAAATCCTTGGCCGTGTCCTTCAGGGACGCAGCCGGGAACTGCTTGTCACCAGCAAGGTGCGTTTCCCGACGGGGAAGGGGCCGAACGAAGAGGGCCTGTCGCGCCATCACATCCTCAATGCCTGCGACGATAGTCTGCGTCGTCTGGGGCGGGACCATATCGATCTCTATTACCTGCATGAATGGGACGGCCTGACGCCGGTCGAGGAAACGCTTGAGGCGCTCCAGGCCCTGCGCGATCAGGGCAAGATCCGTTATGCGGGGATTTCCAATTTTGCTGGCTGGCAGGCCATGAAATTACTGGGGGCTGCAGAGCGGGGCCGTCTGGTCGCACCGGTCAGTCAGCAGCTCTACTATTCCCTTGAAGCGCGGGATGCCGAATATGAACTGCTTCCGCTGGCTGTGGATCAGGGGCTGGGCGTTCAGGTGTGGAGCCCGCTGGCCTGTGGTCTGCTGACAGGGAAATACCGGCGCGGCAAGACGGCTCCAGAAGATTCCCGGCGTATCTCGGGGTGGCCTGAACCCGAAGTCCGGAATCTCGACAAGCTTTACGACACGATCGAGGTCCTGGTGCAGATTGCGGAAGAGCATAATGTGTCCGCAGCCCGCGTGGCGCTGGCCTGGACGCTGCACAAGCCGGGGATCACGTCTCTGGTTCTGGGAGCGCGCAAGGAGAGCCAGCTTCTGGACAATCTGGCGGCCGCGTCGCTCCGTCTGACGCAGGAACAGGTTCGTCGGCTTGATGATGTCAGTGCGCCGGATCTGATCTATCCGTACTGGCATCAGAACCGGAATGCCTTTGATCGTCTCTCCAAGGCCGATCTGGTTCTGCAGGGACCGGCAAAACGTCTTCGGGAGGCCCTTGAAACGAAAAAATGACTGCCTAAATATTAATCACAGGCCGTTGCCTCCGGGGGCGGCCAAGCACATCAATGCCGCCGTAACGGGGCATCAGAGGAATTTGAGAGAATGGACATTCAGAATTTCACCGAACGCAGCCAGGGCTTTCTTCAGGCAGCACAGACCATTGCGCTTCGGGATTACAACCAGCAGTTGACGCCGGAGCATCTGCTCAAGGCCCTGCTGGACGATGAACAGGGTGCGGCATCTGGCCTGATCCGCGCCGCAGGTGGTGATCCGAAAGCCGTTCAGACCGCCAATGATGCCGCTCTTGCAAAACTGCCGAAAGTGCAGGGCGCCGGGGCCGGGCAACCGCAGATGACGCCGGATCTCGGCCGGCTGCTCGACGCTGCCGAGTCTGCTGCGAAAGTCGCTGGTGACAGTCACGTTGCTCAGGATCGTCTGCTTGTGGCGATTGCCGCCAGCAATACGCCGGCGGGCAAGGCGCTGGTGGACGGCAAGGCCAGTGCTGGGGCTCTGGAACGCGCCGTGGCGGAAATCCGCAAGGGGCGCACCGTGACGAGTGCCTCGGCGGAAAATACGTTTGACGCGCTCAAGAAATATGCCCGTGATGTGACGGCGGTCGCCCAGGCTGGCAAGCTCGATCCGGTCATCGGTCGTGACGAGGAAATCCGCCGGACCATTCAGGTTCTGGCGCGCCGGAGCAAGAACAATCCGGTCCTGATCGGTGAGCCGGGCGTGGGTAAGACGGCTATTGTCGAAGGGCTGGCGCAGCGCATTGTCAATGGCGATGTGCCCGAGGCTCTGCGTAACAAGAAGCTGTTGTCGCTCGACATGGGTGCGCTGATCGCCGGTGCGAAATATCGCGGTGAGTTCGAGGAACGTCTGAAGGCTGTTCTCAAGGAAATCGAGACGGCTGAAGGCGAGATCATCCTCTTCATCGACGAAATGCATACGCTCGTCGGGGCCGGTCGTTCCGATGGTGCGATGGATGCGTCCAACCTCATCAAGCCGGAACTGGCTCGTGGCACGCTGCACTGCGTGGGTGCGACGACGCTCGACGAGTACCGCAAGTATATTGAAAAGGACGCGGCTCTGGCCCGTCGTTTCCAGCCGGTTTTCGTGGGTGAGCCGTCCGTTGCCGACACGATCTCGATCCTGCGTGGCATCAAGGAGAAGTACGAACTGCATCATGGTGTCCGCATTACGGACAACGCCATCGTTGCAGCCGCGACCCTCTCCAACCGCTATATCACGGACCGCTTCCTGCCGGACAAGGCGATCGACCTGATCGACGAGGCTGCCAGCCGCCTGCGGATGCAGATCGACAGCAAGCCGGAGGCGCTGGACGAACTGGATCGTCGTATCATCCAGCTCAAGATCGAGCGTGAAGCCATCCGCAAGGAAGACGACACGGCTTCGAAGGATCGTCTGGTCGCGCTTGAGGCCGAACTGGCCGATCTGGAAGAGCAGTCCGATGCAATGGGTGCCGAATGGCATGCTGAAAAGGATCGGGTGAATGCGATCCAGAAGCTGAAGGAACAGCTCGACACAGCGCGCTCCGATGTGGAAGTCGCGCAGCGTCAGGGCAATCTCGGCAAGGCGTCCGAGCTGATGTACGGCCTGATCCCGAATCTTGAGGCACAGATCGCTAAGGCTCAGGAAGAAGAAGATGCCTCCTCGAGGAGCGGCCTGTTCGCCGATACCGTGACGGATCAGGGTGTGGCTTCGGTCGTCTCCCGCTGGACCGGTGTTCCGGTGGACCGGATGCTTGAAGGCGAGCGCGCCAAGCTGCTCCGGATGGAAGACACGCTGCGGGAGCGTGTTGTCGGTCAGGAGCAGGCGCTGGTTGCCGTGTCGAATGCTGTCCGTAGGGCACGCGCCGGTCTTCAGGACCCCAACCGTCCGATCGGTTCGTTCCTGTTCCTCGGTCCGACGGGTGTTGGCAAGACCGAGCTGACCAAGGCTCTGGCACAGTTCCTGTTCGATGATGAGAAGGCCCTGCTGCGGATCGACATGAGCGAATTCATGGAGAAGCATGCGGTCTCCCGTCTGATCGGTGCTCCTCCGGGCTATGTCGGTTACGATGAAGGCGGTGTGCTGACCGAGGCCGTTCGCCGTCGTCCTTATCAGGTGATCCTGTTTGACGAGGTGGAGAAGGCCCATGAGGACATCTTCAACATCCTGCTTCAGGTTCTCGATGATGGACGTCTGACAGACGGGCAGGGACGTGTGGTGGACTTCCGCAACACGATCATCGTGCTGACCAGCAATCTCGGGTCTGACGTTCTGGCCAATCTGCCGGACGGTGAATCCGTGGACGAAGTTCGTCCGCAGGTCATGCAGGTGGTGCGCAATCACTTCCGGCCGGAGTTCCTGAACCGTCTGGATGAAATCATCCTGTTCTCCCGTCTGCAACGCAAGGACATGGACCGGATCGTCAAGATCCAGATCAGTCGCCTCCAGAAGCTGCTGGAAGATCGTAAGATCAACCTGGAACTGGACGAGAAGGGAACCGAGTGGCTGGCCGCGGCAGGATATGATCCTGTTTATGGTGCCCGTCCGCTCAAGAGGGTTATCCAGCGTAGCCTGCAGAACCCGTTGGCCGGTCTGCTGCTGGAAGGCAGCATCCATGATGGGGAAACGATCAAGGTTTCGGCCAATGACAAGGCCCTCACGATCGACGGGAAAGCTGTTTCGGCAGACTGACCCCCGTCAGAACCGGCTTCGGCCAGGAAAAAGCGCCTGCGAGGCGCTTTTTTCTGGTTTTTATCATTACGAAATTCGAATGGGTAACGGGGATAAGTGGGTTTTGTGGGGGATTTTTGGGTGTTGGGAATGTGGACAAGTGCGAGTCTGATTCTGTTTGACACTATGCTGAGGTCCCCGTATAAGCCCGTTCACCGACGCGGCG
>NZ_JBDNYY010000013.1:0-51425 GCF_047722525.1 Gluconobacter sp. | reverse complement strand
TCAGGCTCATAACCTGAAGGCCGCAGGTTCAAATCCTGCCCCCGCAACCATGAATCACATTAAGAATCAAGTAGTTAGCCCGCTCTCCGAGCGGGCTTTCTGCGTTCTACGATGCCAACTGGAATCATCAGGAAACGAAATCTCACGTAGCAACGCTGCGTGGGATGGTGTGCCGCCAGAGAGGCGGGAAGGGCAGGAATCGGTCACGCTGCCTTCAGGTCGCGATCTGGGCGACGCCATTGCGATGTATATGCGCGGCCTCATAAAAGGCTCACATACACGATCCCGCTCAGAATACGCCGGTCATCCACGCATGGCACTCCGTGAGCCAGAGGGAAAAACGACTCAATCCGCTCCATTTGTCTCTCAGACGGAAATCGAAGCTGCCTTACAACTCGCATCGGTATAAAAATTGCTATCTGATCGAAAACATGTTTGCAAAGCTGAAAGACTGGCGACGTGTTGCAACCAGATGTGATCGCTGCGCTCATACATTAATGTCTGCAATCCACATCGCAGCAAGCTTCATCTTCACCCTTGCTGCGGCGATATTGAGGAAACTCATGAAGGACAAGGTGGTCTTGTCGTAGTGGGTCGCGATGCGGCGTATCTGCTTGAGCCTGTTGAACATCCGCTCGATGCGGTTGCGGTCCCTGTAACGTCGCCAGTCTGTTTTCTGTGGAACGCTGCGGCCTTTTCGTGAGGGAATAACCGACAGGATCCCGTGGATCAGCAGGTCCTAGCGGAAGCTGTTACTGTCATAGCCCCGATCAGCCAGCATGGCTTTGGGGTTTGGAGCCGGAGGGTCCAGCAGGGCATTTACGGCTTTATAGTCCGACACCTGCCCACCGGTGAGGACAAAGCCGAGAGGACGTCCCTGATTGTCGCATCGGGCGTGGATTTTGTTCGTAAAGCCGCCGCGTGACCGACCAAAAGCTTCTGCATGAGTCCCCCTTTGGCCCCATTGGCCTACGAATGGGCACGGACTACGGTGCTGTCGAGCATATGCTGCCAGTCATCGGTCAGCCTGAGATCCACAAGGTCTGCAACAGAGCGTCCCACACGCCCTGTTCAGCCCAACGGCGAAAGCGGACATACACGGAGTTCCACTTGCCGTAATGCTCTTGCATGTCCCACCAGAGGCAACTCGTTCGCCGAACATGCAGCATACCATTGAGAAACTGGTGACTGTCTCCGGATGGTCGAGCCCAACGTCCGCGTTCAGGCGGCAGAAGCGGACCAATAACTGCCCATTCCTGATCCGTCAGATCGCCTCGTGCCATGCCTGTTCTCTCAGCCACTTACCCCAAAGGCAGGAAGTGAATCGGATCTCAGGCAGAGTAACCTAAGAGGTTTTTAGAACCCTCCACCTAGTGATGTGTGGCGCGATTGTCTGGTGTTGGTTTTAAATGAAACGCTGGCCTGCGAGAGGTCATCGCAGAGCGGCGTTAATTGTTGTTCTGATCCAGCGGTGGAACGTCTGGTTCCACTCAGAAGGACGACGAAATGTTGATGACGAAGGTCATGGGGGCTGCGAGGAAGTAGGCAGGTGTTGAGCCTGCGACGATCTGTCCGTTCGTGGCGCGCGTTGGTCGTGCATTGGCGACGACGGTACTGATGCCGCCGAGATAAGCCTTGTTCGTCAGGTTCATGAAGTTCAGACGAAGGACTGGCTCATGTAGGACAAACCATTTTGGGAAGTGGTAACCTAAGCCTAGATCGACGGTTTTGTAGGCAGGCATCGATTGATCATTCATGAAGGTGGAGTACTGGGAATCAACATATTTGAACGTTACGTTGGCGAAGAACGGTCCTTTTGTGTACATTACGCCGACATTGGCCATAAATTTCGGGCTGAAAACCGCAATTTTTCCGGCAGTCCGCAGAGTGCCCGAGGCCGTGTTGAAATTGTTGTCCATCGTGGAATGGAGATATTGCCCGTTCACATAAGGCGCAAAGCCGTAAAATGGATGAAGGGATGCTTCTGCTGTCACACCGCGTACGGTCTGGCCGCCTGCTGCGATGGCGATGTTGGTTGATGCGCCGTTGATGAAGGCCTGAGTCGTGACTTGGTGGTTCGTCAGGTTGGCATTGAAAAACGCTGCGTCGAAATTGAAAGCACCGTAGTAACGAAAGCCCAGTTCTTCGCTAATCGTGTATTCCATACGGGCATTGTTCGAGCCGCTCTGGGAGATCGCTCCAGTTGCAGTGCTGTAGATGTTGGGATAGGTGGACAGTGGGACGGGTGGCCGTGCGTTGGTTGTTCCATTGATATAGACCTGCATGTCCTTGTTGATGTTGTACGACACCGATACGCGCGGCATGGGCTGCGTTATGGCCTGGGAGAAATGGTATTGTGGCCCGGCGAGTTGGTTGGTTCCGGAAACGTAGAACATCATCTCCTTCACGCCGGCAGTAATTTTAAGCCTGTCATCGAAGAAGCTCTGCGTGTCCGAAACGTAGAAGTTGTTGATCATCGTGGACATCTGATATTTTGCGCCCGCGATGAGGCTGCCATTTGTGGCGTAAAGCAGGTCCTTGCCCATATAGCTGGGTGCGTTTCCGCTAATATCCAGAGGCGTCACACCGGAGGTTGCATCCATGTTCCAGTGATCGAACCAGTAGCCGAAAATCAGGTGGTTGCTGTGGATCGGATCATATTGGACATAGGTGTTGACGCCTGTCTCGTATTCGCGCTGCGCCGTATTGGCCAGACCGTTGACGCGTCCATTGACGAGCGTCAGGTTGGACGTATCCAGAGTAACGCGCTGGTCTCCCGAATAAAGGGAGGCAGGGTTGAGCGAAGTCTGGCCCGGGCTGTTGGAGAAGTTCCAGTGGAAATAGGGCGTGATATGCAGGTTCAGGTGACGGGCGAGCGAAAACTCGTTCTGGAATGAAATCAGAACGCTGTTGCGGTGATAGAGGTAGTTCTTCCAGTAGTTGGTCGTCACTCCAGGGATATAGCTGGAAGCGTAGTTCCCTACGGAAAAATTATTGTTCGTCTTTGTGGCATTTTCATAGGCTGCAAGCGTATAAGGGTTACTACGTGCATTCTTCCAGGCATCGTAAGAAACGAACAGGCTGCTGCGGCCGATAGAGCCCCATTCCCTGAGCGCCTTGAAGTCGACATGTGTCTTGTTGCTGCGTCCCGAACCGGCGAATATGTCAGCGGCAGTATACGATGCGGAGCCGAACAGGCGGATACCGGAATGGCCAATATAACCGCTGTCGAGCCGTCCGAATACGCGTTGCGAGCGGTAGGATCCCGCCGCATAGGAGATCATGCCACCGGCTTTTTCTGAAGGATCCCGCACGGTCTCGATCAGTTCACCACCCGAGGAGGACTGAACCGGGTCGTTTATCCGTGAGGTGCTGGGAATCAGCGTGATGTCAGACAGATTCTCATTGTCGGCATATGTTTCAGTATAAGGATTGTAATAGGCCTGATCGACACCCGGGACACCTTCGATCGTATAGCCCAACTGTGTTTGCTGGAAGCCGCGAACACTGATCGTGTTGCGGATACTCAGCCCGAACGCATCCTGCGTGCCGTAGTTGACACCTGGCAGGGTGGAGACGAGTTGCAACGGCGAGGCGATGGCTGATTTGCGCGCAATGGCCGCAGCAGTGATGGAGCTTGTGGACTCCGGGGCGACCTGACGTTTCATGAAGCCACCCGCCATGCGCCGTCCGGCTGAGACATGGATCTGTTCGGGATCGGACTGAACTGTGATTGCGCTTGCCTGTTTGCGGCTCGGCGGGGATGCGGGGGGAGTGCTATGTCTGTTGTGAGGTTGCGTGTTCTTCGCGGAGGACGTGGCACTTTGCGCGCCTATGGGGGACATTGCACTGGCTGCAAACAGGAGTGTGGTTGCCGACAGGCGTCTGGAGAATGTGAAAGATGCCACTGACATGATCTCCGGTTTCAGGGCTCGCAGCGGTTTGCGATCGGTGGAGCGGGGTTGCTGTCGTTACGATTTTGAAAGCATCTTCTGAAGGGCGCCGGAATCCAACACATAGCTGTTATTCAAAAACTGCAGGTAAATCGTTCTGACGGCCGGGCCGGGTGTATAACTGATATACTGGTCGCACATCAGGAAATTGCATACTGTTGTCCTGAACGTTTCGTAAGGGAACCAACATGATGGGGGAACGACGGGGGAGGCAGGGCAGTTTGAGCGAAATTGACGCGGGTCTTGTCGACGAATTCGGGATGCGTCCTGTCCGGACGTCCTGGGGCGGTGGCTGGGTCATCCTTTTTGCCCTGGTGGCGCCGATCAATCTGCTCATGTCGCTGGACCGTCAGGCCATGACGCTTTCAGCGCCCCGGATACAGGCGGAATTCGGTTTCTCCCTCGTCCAGATTTCCATCATCATTGCCAGCGTATTGTGGACCTACGCGCTGCTTCAGATTCCGGCCGGCGCCCTGGTGAACCGTTACGGTCCCAGAAAATGCCTGTTTATCGGCTGTCTCGCATGGTCGGTCGCAACGATCCTGACGCCCATGGGCAGTTCGTTTGCCAGCTTCCTGCTGATCCGTCTTGCGATGGGGGTCGGACAGTCTCCTGACTGGTCTTCGAGCATCGTGACCATCAACAACTGGTTCCAGCCCCGACGGCGGGCTCGGGCGAACGCGGTTCTTCTGGGTTTTCTCTATCTGGGATCGGTGATCGGTGGCCCGATGCTGACGCAGATGACGGCGCATTACTCCTGGAAGCTCGGGTTTTACGTCTTTGGCGTGGGGGGCGTGATCTGGAGCTGCCTGTGGAGCATCTTCATGCGTGATCGGCCGGCCACGGAGGAGCCGACGGTCGAAGACGTGAAGCCGGAGGCAGACCGTGTGCCCATGAAACGGTTTCTGCGCTCACGGCAGTTCTGGTTTATCGGCGTTCATTACATGTGCCTGCTGACCATCCAGTCCTTTTTCCTGACGCTGATGCCGTTCTATCTCATGGATCACCGGCATCTTCAGTTTACGTCGATGGGATGGCTGTATTCCCTGCCATGGGCCTTCCTTTACGTTTCCGTGTTCCTGAGCGGCATGATCGCGGACGCTGTGCTCAGGCGGACGGGGTCCGTGTGGAAGGCCCGGACGCCTATGGGCATGATCGGGACGTTCTGTTGCGGTACGCTGCTTCTGGTGGGCGATCATGTACAGAATGTGACGGGCATGATCGTGATTTTCGGACTTGCCCTGGGCTGTTCGGGCCTCAGCCAGATTTCCATCTGGACCTCCGTTCAGGACCTGACGTCCGGGCAGGCGGGGATCGTGGCCGGATGGACGACGTTCTGGGGAAATGCGGCCAGTGGTGTTGCGCCAATCGTCATGGTGTATATCGTCAGGATGACAGGAAGCTGGTCCATGGCTCTTCTTCTGCCATTCATTGCGGGGATGATCGGTGCGATCTGCTGTTCGGGCACGCATCCGGAACGGCCTATTGAAGGAACATAGCGTGGTGACATCGGTGTCGTTCGTCCAGGAGAGAGCATCGACGCGAAAGACGCCGGTACAGGATGCCCCCGCTGCGAAGCAGGCGCAGTATTCCCAGAACTCCGATCGCGCCGCGCAGCTTCTCATGATTCTGAACGAACACGGGCCGCAGGGACTGGCGCTGGGCCGACTGGCCGAGCTTGTTTCAGCAGAAAAATCGGCCGTCCACCGGTCCCTGCAGGCCTTGCGAAGACATGGTCTGGTTGTGCAGGCGGCCCAGCGGGGCCGCTATCGTCTCGGCCCGGCAGCTCTGGCGCTGGGACGGTTCAGGACAAATCCCGTGGAGCGTATCCGGCAGTGGAAGCCCTATCTCGCCTTGCTGGGGCGGGAGTTCAGGGCCTCGGCGTTTCTGCTTGAGCGTACGGGTCTGGATGCGATCATTACTGACATGTACATCACCGACAGCCGTCTGCCCGTTCTGGGTCATGACGGGCTGGGGGGGCGTCTGCCGCTGGGTTATGGCATGGGAAGCACGGTCATTCTGGCGAATCAGGACCCGGACAACCAGCTGGCGATCCTGCAGGCGAACGCATCGCGCTATCAGGAACTGAATGTTGACCTTGAGGCTTTGCAGGATCTTCTGGATCACGTTCGTGAGGCGGGCTACGATTCCCGACGTAACGCAGTGATCCAGGGCATATCCGGTATTTCCCTGCCCATCCTCGAAGGAGACGGGACATGCCGGGCGGCGGTGACCGTTGCCAAACCGACGGATGAACTGTCTGACCACGAAACCGGACAGATCGTTGAGAAAATCAGGAGTTATATCGAGTTCCTGTCCTGACGGCGGGGCTCTGATCGTCCCCTGTCCTGCGATCAGGCCATGTCTTCATCCTGGCAGGTGAAGCAGAGTTCGGAGACGCTGGCCGTATTGGGCAGGTCGAGCGCTGTTGTGACCATGACAGCGATATCGGCAGGCTGTGTCATGTCCTGCGGTGCCCAGCCTGCGACGTCCCGCGTCATGTCTGTGGCGACGAAGCTGGGGCAGACCACGATGGAACGGATTCCGCTGTCCCAACCCGTGCGCCGGATTGCGGCGGCAAGGCCGGACGTAGCGAATTTCGTGATGGCATAAGTGCTCGATCGCGCGGATTTGACGCGCTTTCCTGACATGGAGGACAGCAGCACGACGCGCCCCTGCCCACCAGTCGCAAGGGCGCTCCATGCTGCTCGGACCAGCCGTGTGGGAGAGCGGACGTTGACCTGGAACATACGCTCCAGATCGGTGTCGTCGGTTTCAAGGATCGACCCGGGGATCATGATGCCTGCTGAGAGGATCACGGCATCGATCCGGCCGAACACACGTATCGTTTCTGCCACCCAGGCTTCTTCCGAAGCTGGATCCGCAGCATCATACGGGCAGGTCAGATGGGGCGTTGAAAGCCAGCTTCCATCCACGTCCCGCATACCGGCGCTGATGCGCCAGCCCTGATCTGCAAGACGCTCCGCAATGGCGCGGCCGATCCCCCGGGATGCGCCCGAGATGAGGGCAACGCGCCCGGAGGGAAGGGGAGAGCACTGTTCCGACATGATGTGATCTCCTTGTCAGGGGTCAGAGAGCGTCCGGTGTTCCGTAGCCGCCCGCGCCGGGGGTTACGATTTCCACGATATCCGAGGGAGCGAGTGTGGCATCGCCACGGACCATCGGCGCCGTGCATTTCACCTGTGCCATACCACCCGGACCGCCACCATTCAGGCCCCAGGGTGCCGTCGAGAGGCGGGACATGCTGGTGGAAACGTAACATTCCTCTTCTGCCCGGTAAACGCGACGCAGGCCCCGGCCGCCGGTAAATTTGCCGTTTCCGCCTGAGCCTTCGACCAGTTCGTATCGCAGCAGGGTCAGCGGGTATTCCGTCTCCAGCGCTTCGATGGGCAGGTTTGAGGTGTTGGTCAGATGCGCCTGAACGCCGTCCAGACCATCCTTGTTGTAGCGCGCACCGGACCCGCCGCCGATGGTCTCGAGATAGATCCAGAACTTGTTGCTGCCCTTGCGTGTTCCGCTGAAGGTTGCAGAGCCGACGCAGCCATTGGTCGCTGCGGTGATGCTTTCGGGGCAGACAGGGGCCAGTGCTGCCATGATGACATCAACAACACGCTGGCACGTCGAAATCCGTCCCATGACGGCGGCGGGAAGGGCGCAGCAGAGCAGGGTTCCGGATTCAGTCTCGACATGCAGCGGGCGGGCCAGACCGGCATTGGGCGGGATCGTCGGATCGACGATCGATTTTATGGCGTAATACACGGTGGCCAGCAGAGCCGAACGCGTCATGTTGAGATTGGCGCGGACCTGCGGCGGGCTCTGAAAGGCGAGTGTCATTTCATCGCCCGTAATCGTGATCTGGCAGCCGATTTCCATGATCTCGGGATGGTCGATGGTTTCGAACAGGTCGGAGGCCGTGTAGGTGCCATCCGGAATGGCTGCGATGCCCGCGCGCATCTTGCGTTCGGCATAATCCTGAAGGGTCAGACCTGCGCTGATCATGACGTCAACGCCGTATTTCGTGCAGAGGCTCTTGAAACGGCTGACACCGAGCCGGTTTGCGGCCATCTGGGCGCGAAGGTCGGAGATCCGCTCGTCCGGTACCTGACAGTTCAGGAGGATCAGGTCCTGCACGTCCTGTTGCAGAACCCCCTGCTTGTAGAGCTTGATCGGCGGAATGCGAATGCCTTCCTGAAAGATATGGGCATCACCCCGATCGGCGAAATCCGAATGATGGGCCGTGTTGATGGCCCAGGCCACGAGCGCCCCGTCCATGAAAATCGGTTCGGCCAGCACGATGTCCGGCAGATGCGTGCCGCCGCCTACGAAGGCATCATTGCCGATGAACACATCGCCCGGTTCGATCTGGGCTGTGGGATAACGGTCCATGACGAGGGGGATGAATTCGATGAACGATCCCAGATGCATCGGGATGTGTTCGGCCTGGCACAGGGTATAGCCGAACTGGTCAAACAGGGCGGTGGAGCAGTCGCGGCGTTCCTTGATGTTCGTTGAATAACTGGTGCGGACGAGAGCCTCGCCCATCTCTTCCACAACGGAAGCGAGCGCGCTTCCGATGATTTCGACGGTGACAGGGTCGAGGGCGATGCGCTGGAAAGAGGTCATGATGCGGGATCTCCGATGCGTCGTCAGGATAGTGAGAGAAGACAGGAAAGGTTAGCCAAAACGTGTGAAGCTGAAGGGGGCCGGATCAACAGAGGTCGTCACGTTCCGGACAATCTCGGACAACAGCTTTCCGGCACCTGGTCCGATACCGAAGCCATGACCGGAGAAACCCACGCCCAGAACCAGCCCCGGAATTTTTTCGGCACGGTCGATGATGGGCACGGCGTCGGGCGTGACGTCGATCATCCCACCCCATCGTTCCACTTCACGCATGGTGCGGAAGGGCGGAAAATCGCGTTTGATGATCCGTGCGGCTTCTTCCAGCAGGCCGTGTGATGGCTCGGGGTCCAGTGTGCGGATTTTTTCGAAAGGCGTGACACTGTCGGGTGTCCAGCGACGCTCCATTTTCCATTCGTCCAGGAAGGCCCGGCTCAGACGCAGGCGCAGTTCCTTGTGGTTCTTCAGATAGGAGCCGGCAAACTGGCGCAGCTGACGGAAGGAATCGGGGGTGATTTCCGAAACACTCGCGTTCCGGCGGCTGATATTGTAGCCGCCCTGAATGTTGCGCCGGAAGGCAAAGTCGCTGCCGCCCACCGTTTCTTCCGGAGCGCCTTCCACATTGTCCACGCGCATGACGCTGCCGAGCACATTGAGCGAGGGAAGGTTGATGCTTTCATTCCCCCCGAAAAGCCGCGACCATGCCCCCCCGGCGAGAACGACCGTGCTGCATCTGATGCGGCCACGTTCGGTGACGACGCCCGAGATCCGGCCGCCCTGCCGATCCAGGGCGCGGACGGCGCAATGCGTCAGAATTGCCGCGCCGTGCTCCCGCGCGGCTTCGGCGACGGCCGATGCGGCCATTGTCGGTTCTGCCCTGCCGTCCGTGCCGCAGAAGAGACCGCCCTGGAAGGCGCGCTGTGATCCTGCTGCCATCTCGGCCGTCTGAGCGCCATTCATGAGTGTTGTCTGAATCTGGTACCGGTCGGCGATATCTTTCCAGTTCCGGAATTCGTCGAGCTGTTTTTCGTTGTCACAGGCATAGAGGATGCCGCACTGACGGAAGCCGGTTTCGCGCCCGGTCAGTCTGTTCATCTCGCGCCAGAGATTCAGGCTGCTCATTCCCAGAGGAAGTTCACGTTCATCGCGCCCCATGACACGCGTCCAGCCCCAGTTTCGGCTCGACTGTTCGCCCCCGACAACGCCTTTTTCGCAGAGTGCGACGGAAACGCCTGCACGCGCCAGGAAAAAGGCGGTCGTTACACCGATAATGCCGCCGCCGATCACGACGACATCGACAGCTTCGGGCAGGTTTTCATCCGATTTTACGGGAATGACCTTCGGCGCCATCTTTTTTCGTCCTCGAACTGAAAACAGGGTCGTTTTTTATCGATGACAAGACGTGCCATGACTCTTTGCGGCGTGTCTTGGCATAGCTGTTATTTCAAAACGGGTCTTATTCCGCGCCGTAACAGGTGGGTATCCTCAACAGATCACGACGCAATCAATGAGCGGAGCGGAAAATGGCGTGGAGACTTGGTGTCGATTCTGGTGGAACGTTCTGTGACATCTGTCTTTATGATACGGAATCGAAAAGGTTTTCGATCTGGAAAGTCTCTTCGACGCCGGATGATCCGTCACGCGGAATTCTGACCGGCATCACCGAAGGACTGAAAACGGTTTCGGCCGAAACTTCGGAGATTAGCTTTCTGGGCCATGGGACAACTGTCGGTACGAATGCGCTCATCCAGCACAAGGGCGCGCTGACCGGGTTCATCACCACGGATGGCTTTCGTGATCTTCTGGAGATTGGCCGCCAGCAGCGTCCGAGCCTGTATGATACGCAGGAAGACAAGCCGGAAACCCTGGTGGCTCAGGCATTGCGGTTCGAGGTGCCGGAACGGGTGCGGCACGATGGCACGGTGGAAGTCGCGCTTGATGAGGAAAGCGTGCGCGATGCGGCACGGGCCCTGAAAAAAGCCGGCGTCAAGGCAGTGGCGATCGGCTTTCTGTATGCATTCATAAAGCCTGAGCATGAGCGCCGTGCCTATGAAATCGTCCGGGAGGAGTTTCCCGAGGCCTTTACCTGCGCAAGCTATCAGGTCGCCCCTGAGTTCCGTGAATATGAGCGTTTCTCGACGACGGCTGTGAACGCTTATCTCGGTCCGGTCATGGAAGTCTATATTGCCCGCCTGGGTGCGCGTCTTCTGGAATTGGGTCTCTCGGTTGCGCCCCGGATTACGCAGTCCAATGGTGGTGTCATCAGTTTCGATCTGGCCCGTGCCCTGCCGGTACGAACGGTTCTTTCTGGGCCGTCCACCGGTGTTGTCGCGGCGCAGGCCATCGGACGCGTCATCGGCATCCCCAACATCATCACCTTTGACATGGGGGGAACCAGTACCGACGTTGCCCTGCTGAAGGATGGGACGTGCCGTCTGACCGGTGAAGCGGAAGTGCATGGCTATCCAGTCAAGGCGCCCATGCTGGATATCCATACGGTCGGTGCAGGGGGCGGTTCGCTGGCCTATCGTGACAATGGCGGCCTGCTGAAGGTTGGCCCCCAGAGCTGCGGCGCTTTTCCCGGACCCGTCTGCTATGATCAGGGCAACCTCATACCCTCCACAACCGATGCCAACGTCGCATTGCAGACCCTCAATCCGGAATTCCTGCTGGGCGGCCGTATGGCGATCCGGCGGGATCTGACCATGGAGCGTATTGGTCTTCTGGCCGGGGAGCTCGGCATGGACGTGATGGCGACGGCGCAGGGGATCATCTCGGTCGTGACCGCCAATATGGCACGCGCCGTGCGTGTCATCAGTGTGCAGAAGGGTCATGATCCGCGTGACTATGCCCTGATGGCGCTGGGTGGAGCAGGGCCGCTGCATGCAGTACGTCTGGCACAGGAGCTGGACATGAAGCGTGTCATTATTCCCCTGACACCCGGGGTGATGTGTGCACTTGGCCTGTTGCTGACAGACCTGCGGGCGGATTTCTCAAGCACGCAGATCATGGTCGCGCATCCGGGAATGTATACCGATATTGTGTCGATCTTCCGGGATCTGCTGAAACAGGCCAATCACTGGTTTGCTCAGGAAAATGTCCGTGAGGAAGATCGCGGGCTCAGGATGAGCGCGGATATGCGCTATGTCGGGCAGAATTACGAACTTGCGGTGGACATGCCGATTTCGATCGAAACCATGAGCGATGAGAGTGTGACCGATATGGTCCGCAGCTTCATCGCGACACATGAAGCGCAATACGGCTTTGCGTCACAGACGGACCCTGTTCAGTTCGTGACCTTCCGTATCGAGGCGATCGGGAAGGTGGAAAAAGCCGCATTCACGGCACATCCGGATGCCGGACCTGATGCGCAGTCCGCCATTACGGGCGCGCGCGACGTGTGGTTTCCTGAGACGGAAGGCTTTGTGTCGTGCCCTATCTATGAACGCAGCCTGCTCAGGAGTGGGAATGAGGTCGCCGGGCCGGCAATCATCGAACAGATGGACGCGACGACGGTATTGCCGCCGGGAACACGTGCCGTCGTCGAGCCACATCTTAATCTCATTGTTGAAACAGGTCGTTAATCCCTGCTTCAACATGTCGTTGAGAGGTCCTATCCGGGTTCGTTCCCGAATAGGACCTGAAGGCCTCAGAAATCTGCCGTCAGAGGGTCAGGACCGATGCGGCCGTCGGGGCGGTCCATCGTCGCGATCTGCGCCATATCATCCGCGTCGAGTGTAAAATCGAAAACGGCGATGTTCTCAGCAATTCTGGAGGGCGTGACCGATTTCGGGATCACGATCAGGCCGCTCTGGAGATGCCAGCGGATGATGACCTGCGCCAGAGATTTGCCGTGCTTCTCCGCGATTTTCCCGATGATCGGACTGTTCAGCGTGCGCCCCTGTCCAAGCGGGCTCCAGGACTGGGTATGGATGCCTTTTGAGGCATGAAAGTCCCGCAGGCTGTGCTGCTGGAACTCGGGATGAAGTTCGATCTGGTTGAGCGCCGGGGTGATACCCGTTTCCCCGATGACCCGTTCAAGATGGGTTTGCGTGAAATTCGAGACACCAATCGCGCGAACGCGGCCTTCGTCCCGCAGGCGGATCATGGCCTTCCAGCTTTCGACATAGAGATCGAGGCGCGGTGCCGGCCAGTGTATGAGGTAGAGATCGACTGACGCCCGGCCCAGCTTGCGGCTGCTTACGTCGAAGGCGCGGAGGGTTTTGTCGAAGCCCTGATCCGTATTCCAGAGCTTGGTTGTGAGGAAAATTTCGGGGTGTCCTTCCAGGCCCGTTCCGACACCTTCTTCGTTGCCATAGATCGCGGCGGTATCGACAGCGCGGTAGCCAGCAGCAATTGCGCATTTGACGACATCTGCCGTCTGATCGACAGGAGTTTGCCAGACACCCAGCCCCAACTGAGGCATAGCGACGTCCCGGCCCAGGGAAATAATGGGTTGTTCAGTCATGATGCGAATTCCTGTGCTGAAAGGTCCAGTCCATGTTGTTCCATGACGCTGGAAGGGGACCAAGGCGGTTTTATGTATAGCTGTTATGGAAGGAAAAAAATGCTGCGGTGAGCAATACTTTTTGATGAGACCTCTTTTTTTCGGAGAAAGACAGATGCCGGATATCATCAAGGTCAAATCAGGAAGCATGTACGAAGAGCGCAACAGCTATTCGCGACTGGTGCCCGTGGGGGACATGCTTTTCGTCGCCAATACGGCGGGTGTCGACTACAGGACGCGGGAAATCTCGCCTGACGTGGCGGTTCAGGCCCGGCGCGCACTTCAGACGATCGAGGGGGCGCGGAATGCTGTGGGATCGTCGCTCGCCGATGTGGTGCGAATCATCACACATGTTCCGGATCGCGCCAACATGGCTCCTGTGTCGCTGGTTCTGGGAGAGGTTTTCAGAGGAATTGATCCGGCCGCGACAATGGCCTGCACGCCGCTGGCGCGCGATGACCTGAAGGTGGAGTTCGAAGTGACTGCAATCCGCGGTGTTTCACAGAAACCGCAGGAATACCTCAGGATTTCAGTCTGAAAGCAGCGGGGTAGGTCATTCGTCCTGAATGGCCTCAGAGAACGATCTCTTCTACGGCCTGTAAGGTGCCATTCAGCGGGGGCGCGGGGAGTGCACGTAGGTTTACCTCCGGGCTTCCAGGGATCTGCGGCCAGAGGAAATCGTCCCGAACCGTTTCGATCATTTTCTTGATCTGAGTGACAAGTCCGGCGTTGACCGGCCGGCTCTGGGATGCCGCGAGTGCGATGGTGCGGTAGAGTGCGGGTTTCGTGATCAGTCGGCAGCGAAAATAGCCGGAGAGAATTTCGCGTTTCAGGGATGCTGCTGGCAGAAGGGTCGCTGCCATGCCGGAAGAGACCACCTGAAGCATGGAAGAATAGGAATCACATTCGCACTGTACAGTCAGATCAAGCGCGTTCCGGTTGGCCCATGCGGTGACGATCTGCCGCAGGCCATGGCGTTTCCCAGGAAGAACCAGCGGGATGCTGGCAAGTTCAGCGGCTTCGATGGTCACATCGGTATCTGGTGTTTCCAGTCCGGCCGTATAGGTTTCGATGAGATAGAGAGGCTGTGAGAGCACGGCTTCCAGATTGGGGTGTGCAATCCCTGGCGCATCATAAAGCAGTGCGACATTCAGCGAACCGGCATTCAGGCTGTTCAGCAGATCGCCGTTGCAGCCATCAAGAAAACGGAGTTCGGCATCCGCATGGGCGTCACGCAGGGCACGGGCGAGCGGGGGCAGAAGAATGGCGCTGACGCTCGCAGGCATTCCGATGGCGGCAGAGTCCAGATGGTCCGGTGAAAGGTGGCGAATCTGGCTCTGTGCTTCTTGGATCTGGCGGATGATCGTGGCACCAAGCTCCTTCAGGCGTTCACCCGCCTGTGTCATGACGACGCCACGACCGTTTCGATAAAGGAGTGGAACCCGCAGTTCGGTCTCAAGTTCACGGATATGCCGGCTGAGCACGGGTTGAGGGCGGCCCAACTGGACCGACGCACGGGAGAACGAACCACATTCCGCTACAGAAATGAAGTATTCCAGATCCCTGACATTCATCGCTCAACCTTTCTCGTACGGCCTTACGCCGGATGACGACTTGGAAATGCTGAACCAACCACAATCGGAAGCGGTGACCCCGAGGCCCCGCTCCTACATTGAGGCAAATATATAATATGAATGTCAAACCATATTCTGTTTGCCGCAACATAAAAAAATATGTTCCAACTATAGCAATAAGAGATGCGTAACTAGTTCTATTATTTGCCATAAAGCATGGGCTGCAGAGGAAGGCGCTAGGTCTTTCTGGACTGGTGTTGTAACTGCTGGCCAAGTGCCAGACCCCGTGCTGAAGGCTGCGATCGTCTATCTGTGGTCTGTAACCCCTCGGCCGTTTTGGGACGATCCGCTGCTTGGTAATCGATCAATGATCTTGTGTCGCGTGGTATTTCTGTCGGAGATGCAGTCGGCAGAAGAAGCATGAACTAAGCTAATGCCTCATAGCCAGAACACCACGGTTGCAGCGAGACGGAGGGCTGAGAAGAAGATGGTGGGCCTCTGTCATAGCGCATGGCCGATACGTCTCCAGTCCCAGAGCCTTCTAAACATGATCGTGATGCGGTCGCGGGATTTCTCCCGGGAACACATGCCCTGATCCCTCTCGCCCGAAAAACGTCTTTACCGAGGGTTAGACCCTTCATCATCGAGACGAAAACACCCATGGCTCCCCAATGTTTCCAGTGGTTGTAAAACGTCTTGTGTGGACCGTACGCCTCCGGTGCGTCGCGCCAGTGCAGGCCGTTCCGGTTGATAAAGATGATCCTGCTCAGCACGCGACGGTCATCTACGCGAGGTTTCCCGTGGCTCTTCGGGAAAAACGGTTCAGGACGAGCCATCTGCTCGTCCGTCAGCCAATACAGGTCACTCATCTTCAGGCTCCTCGCAGAGCCTGAGACAGTTCTCTACATCAAATCAATGGATCCTGAGCCTCGGAAATTCCTTCTCTGCGGAGAGAAGGAATTTCCGGTGGGGAGCAAGATTGCCGATCTGTGAGATCAAGAATAAGGCTGAAACCGGAAATTATCGCTGGTAGCGATTTTTTATCCGCTCTGATGCAGGGCGATTGCGGGGGGGAGTTTTGCGATGCGTCGGGTCTGGGCGATAATCGTCAGTATGGCGATGATGATCGCGGCTGCCGTGACTCCGAGAAATGGCAGAGGCGTCAGGCTGATCCGGTCGTCGAAGGACGATAGCCAGATCCGCATGAGCCCCCAGGCCGCGGGCCACGCAATCAGACTCGCAAAGACGACCGGGCGGAGAAACTGGGTGAGGAGAAGGCGCAGGACATCCCGCGTTCCAGCGCCAAGAACCTTGCGGATTCCGATTTCCTGACGCCGTCGCGAGACGTTGAATGCGGAGAGGCCATAGAGCCCAAGGCATGCAATACCGATCGCCACGGTTGAACCGATGCCGAATAGCGCGCCATGGCTTTCGTCCGAGCGATAGTCATCCGCGAAGATATCGGATGCCGTTTGGGCAGAGAATGCGACATCAGGAGCCACCTCGGCCCATGCTTTCGCCAGGCGATTCATTTCGAGCTGCGCGGTGGCACCATTGTAGCGGATCAGGCCGCCAATATAGGAAAAAGAGCCGGACGCGCCCATAAAAAGCAGAGGCCTCATGGGAGCACTTGCCTTATGAATCCTGATATCGTCGATGACACCGATGACGTTGTAGGTCTGGGGACTTCCTGCCTCCTGAACGTCCTTTCCGATGGCATCCTGCGGCGAAGCAAAACCGAGGCGCTCCGCTGCAAGACGAGACAGAATCACGCTGGTGCCATTCCCGGCAAGAAATGGATTGCTCGGGTAATCCTGCCCATGATGGGTATCGAAGAAGCGTCCTGCGAGAAGATGTGCCCCCATCGCATCGAAATATCCTTCCGCGGCACGGCCCCAGTTTAAGGAGTGCTTTTCGGAATGGCCTACACGAAGCCAGTCTTCGTTATTGACAGCGTTATAGGGATAAATATCCGAGCGGGTTGCGACACGAACGCCGGGAACCTGCGCCAGACGCGCGATGATCTCTTTCTGCCGGCTGACGAGAGAGGAGTCGTCAAGCGATGGAATGATGATCAGGCCGTCCTGTGTCATCCCTCGATCCAGCGTTCTGACGTGCTGTGCCTGAAGATCCATGACGAGACTACAGATCGCGAGTGTCATGGCGAAGCTGAACTGGAGCACGACCAGCAGGGAACGCAGCCCGCTTTCGATGCGACCGCCTGCGGGGGTCTTGCTGGCAGCCAGAACGGCGGCTGGACGAAAGCCGGAGATCACCAGGGCAGGGTAGAAACCCGCAAGTGTTCCCGCTACCAGAACGACCAGCGTGCTGACTGCGAGAATGAAACTCCAGTCCATCGACAGATCCCAGCCGCCCCACAGATTGACCCAGCGCAGCGCAAGCTCCGTAAGCGCTGTGCCCAGCGCGGCGGCGATCATGACCATCAGATAGGCTTCGGTCATGAACTGTGCGATCAGGCGCGGACGCGTTGCTCCAAGTACTTTCCGGACAGCAACTTCGCGGGCGCGCAAGGCTGAACGTGCTGTGGCGAGATTGACGTAGTTGATGATGGCCGTTGCCAGTGCGGCCAGGCCGATCAGTCCAAGAATGTGCACCAGAGTGCGGCTGTTTCCGCCTTCTCCGATGTCTGCTGCGTGGAAATGGAGTTCTTTCAGGGGCAGCAGATCCAGTCCTCCGCTACCGAACATCTCCTGCAGCAGGTCTTTCGTCCAGTGGCCGGGATGCTGGTAGGGATAATGTGCCAGTCCGGCCCGGATGCGGGGGATGGCGCGTGGATCGTCGATGCGGGTCCAGATCGTGCCCCACATCGAACCCCAGTTCGTGAAGGCATATTTGGAGAGCCAGCTTGTCGGGATGATCTCGATGAAATCGAATTTCATTGTCTGGTTTGGGGGTTGCGGTGCCAGAATACCGGTGACAATTGCTTCCGCCTGACCGTTATCAATGCGCAGCCGCTTTCCCAGAGCTTGTTCCGTGCCGAAATACTTGCGCGCCATGTCGGTCGAAATCACGACTTTTCCGGGGCCATCCAGCGCAGTAGATCGGTCTCCGACGAGAAGCGGTAGTTCGAAGACGGAAAAGAAATCCGGGTCCGTCATCGTCACGCGCTCCTGCGCCAGTGTTTTCCCGGCGCGCACCACCAGCGTTTCCTGCATGAGCCGTATGGCGGCGTTGATTTCCGGAAAATCCTGTTTGAGAAACGGGAAAGGCACGAAGCTGATGAAATCGCTGTCGGCCGGTGCGTGGCCGGCCGGGCGGAATGCCTCGTCCACGACGTAGAGACGGGAGGGGTTCGGAAAACTGGTATCGTAGCTGTTTTCGTAACGCACGATCAGCGCCATCGTGAGAAACACGGCGATGCCGAGCGCGAGGCCCGACAGGTTGAGGAGCGTATAGCGTTTCTGACCAGAGAGGGTGCGCCAGGTTGCCCTGAGGGTATCTGCGAACATGAGTGTTTTCCTCTCTTACCAGCCGGCCTTGTCGATGGCGGAGATCGGTGCCTGAAGCGGTTCCCAGCCGCGCGTACGGGCGCGCTGGAGTTTCGCCGCTGCGTCATAATGGGGAAGGTTGGGCAGAAGGTCGCCGCTCTGAAGCCGACCCATCGCGGCCAGCAGCGTTGCTTCGGCAACGATGGTGTCATGACGGCTGCTGGCGAGTTCCACCTGTGCCGAGCGCAGGTTCTGATCGGCATAGAGCACGTCGGTCGTGCTGCGCAGTCCGTAGCCGTATTCGATCTGATATCCCTTGAGGGAGGTTTCGCCGGACCTGACTTCCGCAATCCCGGCCCGGATGGCTTCCAGCCCGTTTTCGACGGCATGCCAGTTGGTCGCGACGTCCTGAAGGGCGGTGCGTCGGGCGAGTTCAATGCTCTCGCGGGCCTGTTCGTCCCGGTTTCGGGCCTGCCGGATCTGGGAGTTGTACAGGTCTCCGTTATAGATCGGCTGGACGAGCTCGACGAGACCGGTCACCTCCTCGCCATACTGGCCTCCGCGGAACGGAGAGGCTGGCCCGATCGTCCCGAAGGTGCCCTGAACCTGAATCTGCGGGCCCCATTGCGAGCGGGCGGTGTCGATGTCGGCGGATGTGGCTTTCTTTGTCTCCTGCATCTGGACGAGCTGCGGATTGAGCGCGAGCGCGGTTTTCAGGGCCTGATCCAGTGTCGCAGGCAGGCCGGGCAGGCTGGCGGGCATGGTCAGTTCGTCCGGGTCCGCGCCGATGACGGCACGAAACTGCGCAACAGATGCTGCGAGCGTGGCCCGCGCCTGCGTGACGGCGACTTCCGCTGATCTTCGGCGCGTTTCCGCCTGTTCGACATCGGTGCGCGTGACCTGTTCGGATGGCTGGCCGCCGAGATTGTAGCGTGAAGTCGTCAACTGGACCTGCCGTGTCAGCATCTCCAGATCCGCCCGCCGCACGTCAAGGATGTTCCGATCCCGCAATACATTCATGTAGGCCGTGACGACGTTGGTAAAGACCTGTGACTCGACGAGCCTGAGCTGGTGCTGTTCCGCGCGTGAGCGGGCATCGGCCGCGCGGACCTGATTGGCGACGTGGCCGAAGGAATAAAGTGTCTGCTGGGCCGACACATAGCCTTGCGCTGAGTTCGACGTATAGGATCCGAGCGCAAAGGCCCCGGTATACGGCCCCTGCTGGTAGGAGGCATCCAGGTTGACCTGCACGGTCGGTCGCCAGCCCGAGCGTGCCTGTGCGGAGTTTTCGGTGACGGCGCGCTGGTTGGCCTGCTCGCCCCGCAGTGTCGGATTATTCTGGTAGGCGAGGGCGAGGGCCTCCTGAAGCGTCTGGGCGTCAGCAATGGCAGGGAAAGAGGCCGTGGACGCAACCAGTAGGGCAAGGACGACGGGTATGCTGTGTCTCATGGTCGTGCGGGGTCCTGAAAGGTCGGAAGGGCGGCTGTTCATGGAGAACCAAGAGCAATGGCGGGCGCGCTTCGGGCGCCCCGGCGGATCTGGAGCAGGGTGGTGACGACGGCCAGCGCCAGCACGACCAGGGCGGTCAGGGCGAAATAGAGCGGAGAGAGGCTGACCCGCCGGTCGAACCCGGACAGCCAGTTGCGCATCACCCACCATGCGATCGGCCAGGCGAGGATGTTGGCAATCAGAACGGGGCGGAGGAACTGCAGCACGAGCAGGCGCGTCACCTGTTGCGCCGTTGCGCCAAGCACTTTGCGTACACCGATTTCAAACAGTCTGCGGCGGACGTTGAACACGGCAATCCCGTATAGTCCGATGCAGGAAATAGAGAGGGTGACGAAGGAGGCGATGATCATCAGCGTTCCGCGCTGCTGTTCCGGCCGTGTATCGTTATCGATGATGTCGCCGACACTCCGCAGGTTCAGCGCGCTTTCCGGGTAGACCTGTTTCCAGACGGTGGCGAGGGCCGCACGGATGGCATTTTCGGGCGCGTGATCGTAACGGACGGAGAGCACGCCGTAACTGATCGGACCTGACACGGCGTAATAAAGCGCGGGCGTGACGCTGGCCCGGCTGTTCCTGAACCGCATGTCGACGATGACACCGATGATCGTTTGGACGTCCTTCCCATGGACTGTGATTGGCGTTCCGATGGCACTTGCGGCAGTCGCAAACCCGAGCGCGCGGACGGCGGATTCATTGAGGACGACGTTATGCATGCCGAACGTCCATGTCTGGCCCGTCAGGAAACCGTCAAATGGCGCGACCGGCATGGGACGGCTGTCGTAATCATGGGAGGTGTCGAACAGGCGACCGGCCAGGAGACGCGCCCCCAGAATAGGAAGCGTGGAAGACTGTGTTCCGATCACGGCCAGAAGAGGGGGCGTGGCAGTTCCCGGGCGCGTCGTATCGAAGGTCATGCCCGCGCTGCCGCCGCCGGGAGCATCGTCCGAAACCGTGACGCCGGTGACGCCCGGGATGCCGCGCACAAGATCGACCAGCCGTTGCTGACGCTGGCGTTCGGACGGAGTGTTCGGCAGGTAGTCCATCAGAAGGCCGGACTGGTGAAACCCGCGGTCCATCGTCTGGAGCAGGTGGGTCTGGCGCCAGATGACCAGTGTGCAGATGGTCAGTGTCACGGCGAAGGAGAATTGCAGGACGGTCAGTCCTTCGCGCAGATGGCTGCCGAGGCGCCCGCTTCCCGGCAGACGGGTCGAGGCCAGGACGGCGGCCGGCCGGAAGCGCGAGAGGATCCAGGACGGATAGGCTCCCGCGCAGGCTCCGCCGATCACGGCTGAAGCCAGCAGAAGGGGGGCTGCGAATGCAAAATCGAGTGTGACGGGCCAGCCACTCAGCGTTGCGATCCAGGGGAGGGTCAGTTCGGTCAGGACGAGCGCGAGAACGGCGGCGATCAGGGCCAGTCCAACGGCTTCGGCCGTGAACGACAGTCCCAGCGTCAGGAGCGTGGCGCCAAGCACCTTGCGCATCGCGACTTCCCGCGCGCGGGTTGCCGCAAGGGCGGTCGACATTGTGACGAAATTGACCAGTCCCGCCCCGAGTGCCAGCAGACCGACGACACCGAGGATGACGGGAAGTCGCCTGTCCGCACCGCCCCAGCCGATGGTCGCATCGAAGAAATGCAGACTGGTGAGTGGGCGGGCCCGTATGCTGAAACTCTTCGCATCTTCGGAGGACAGCCCTGCCGCATGGCGCTGCACGATGCCGTTCAGAAGATCTGGCAGACGGGAGGCAATGTCTGGCGGGACGCGCACCCAGATTTCGGATGTGCTCATTTCCCACAGATCATAGGCATGCAGCGCCGCGGCTGATGACGGCACGAGGAGGTCGAACTGCGGCGTTGTATTGGCCGGCAGATCCTTCAGGACGCCCGTGACGTGCAGTCGTTCGGTATGGCCCTTCTGCGTGAGATCCACTGTCTGTCCCAGAACATCGTGATCCCGTCCGAAGAAGCGTCTGGCCTGTGTACGTGTCAGCACCACGCCGTCGGGCCCCAGTGCCGTGCGCGGATCCCCTTCCACAAGGGGAAGGGCGAAGACATCGAACAGATGGGCGTCGGTGCGGGCGATGAAAACGTCCCATGCGTTTCCGCGTGCACTTACCGTCGCCCCGGAGAAGCCCCGCATGACAGCGGTTGCCTTCCAGTCCGGATGCTCGGCGTGCAGGGCGTCAATCAGGCGGATGCTCGAGACCGAGGCCTCATGGGTGGAGAACGCATCCAGCCGGTAGATGTCCGCGGCATTCGGGATCCAGCGGTCGAAACTGAACTCGTAACGCACGATCAGTGCAAGCGTCAGGAACGTCGCCATGCCGAGCGCCATGCCCAGCACGTTCAGCGTTGTGAACAGGCGGCGCTGGAGAATGCCGCGCCAGAAAACGAGGGCGATATGGGAAAGCATGGCGTTTACTCCGCTCTGAGCGCGCGGGCCGGTTCGGCACGGGCGAGGCGCAGGGTCTGTCCGAGGACGGTGAGGGCGGCGATGACGACCGTCACGAGGACGACGGTTGCGAAATCGAGCCAGGAGAGCGCGATGCGCTGATGGAAACCGGACAGCCAGGAGCGCGTCACGAACAGGGCCGGAAGGGCTGCCATCGCGCAGGCCAGCAGGACAGGGCGCAGGAAATCACCGAGCATGAGGGTCAGCACGTTGTGCGTCGTGGCCCCGAGTGCCTTGCGGATTCCAACTTCATGTGTCCGGCGCAGGGCCGTGAAGGACGCCAGACCATAAAGACCCAGACAGGCGATGAAGATCGCGATGCCCGAGGCGATGGAGAACATCCATCCCCGGCGCTGCTCCGTGATATAAAACGTGGACATGCGGTCCTGCACCGTGCGGAAACTGGTTGGATCATCGGGGAAAACCGGGTTCCAGGCCGATTTGAGGCGCGTTTTCATGATGTTTTCGGGCACGCCCGAGAAGCGGACCGACGCGTGGGGATAATCGAGGGCGGCCGTCGAATTGAACGTGATCTGCGGTGAGACGTCATCGCGGGCGGAGACGAAGCGCATGTCCTCCATGACGCCGATGACCCGCAGCGTGACGGGACCGCTTTTGAGGGGCGTGCCTATAGCGCTTTCCGGTGAGGCAAAGCCCAGCCGGGATACGGCTGTGCGGTTGAGGACGACGTTCCATGTCTTTCCGGGCGTCTTGTGGAACGCATTGTCGCCGGGACTGTTGTCCTCGCCATGGCTGCTGTCGAACCAGCGGCCCGCGAGCAGGCGGGGTCGATAGGTCGTGGCGTAGTCTCCGACGACCGTATCGCCGAGGACATGAATGTCTTCGTGATGCGGTCCCACAGGCGTCACGTTGAAGCGGTGGCGGTTGTCGATATGCGGGGTCAGTTCGGACAGCGATGCGGAGACGACGCCTGGCGTATGGTTCAGGACTTCGAGGATCGCCCGCTGCTTTCCGATATCGCTCGTCATGATGTCGGAACTGATGAGAATGCCGTCACGGGCAAAGCCCAGGTCCTGTGACTGCATGAAATGGGCCTGCCGGTTCACCACGAGGGTACAGATTGCGAAAGTGACCGCAAAGGCGAACTGCACGACGACGAGGCCGTTCCGCAGGCGTGCCGCCCCACGTCCGCCAGACGGCATGCGCGTTGCCGCAAGGACATGTGCGGGCTGGTAAGAAGACAGGATAAGTGCGGGGTAGATCCCGCAGGCCAGACCGGTCAGAAGCACGATCCCGAGAAGAAAGGGAAGCGTGAAGCCGTAATCCATATGCAGCGTCGTGCCGGTCAGGGCGGCCGTGAAGGGGAGGGCGATCTCGCACAGCGCAAGCGCGAGTGCGCCGCCAATGGCGGTACTGCCGATCGCTTCGCCAACGAACTGGACGAACAGCGCCTTTCGCGTGGCGCCGAGCGTCTTGCGGATGGCGACTTCCCGCGCCCGCAGGCCAGAGCGGGCCGTGGCGAGATTGACGGCGTTGAGAACGGCAAGAAGAAGCGCGAGAGCGCCGATCAGTGCGAGAATATTCACCACCGAGCGATCGGTCGCGTCATCACCGGCGATGACATGCAGGTCATTGAAATGCGTCTCGCGCAGGCTGACGAGGGACAGGGCGAAACGGCGTTCGGGGTGGACGCCTTCGCTGCTGTCGTCATCTGCCGAGCCAGAGGCGTGGTCGATCACGAAGCGGGTCAGGTTTCGTGCGATGGCGGTCCGGTCGGCTTCGCTCCGCACACGCAGGAAGATATTGCCCGAGCTTGAACCCCAGCGTGTGAACTGTGGTTTCTGCATTTCATCGGATGGAAAGGGCGTGATGGCGTCCGGGGCGATCGTGACCGGACCCGCGGCGCGTGCCAGCACGCCCGTAACCGTCTGACGGGTGTGATGTCCTTCATGATCAGACGTGATCGTGCGTCCGAGTACGTCCGTCGTGCCAAACAGGGCCTGGGCAGTATTGGCGGACAGGACGATGGCGTCGGGCCTGCTCAGGGCTGTCTGTGCGTTCCCGCGCTCCAGTTTCAGGGCAATGACCTTGAAAAAGGATGGGTCCACCATCGCCGCGTCCGCAGGGATGCTTTTGTCGCCGTTATGGAGCTGGTAATCATCCGCCTCATAGCGTGTGGCATCGACGATCTGCGGGAAATCGGTGCGCAGGAACGGAAAGGCGATGAACGGGACATCGGCATATTCCTGCGGCCCGCTGCCCGGGAACATGAGATGGGAGTCCAGCCTCAGGACATGGGCCGCGTCGGGAATGGTCGCGTTGAAGCTGTATTCGTAACGGACCTGAAGGGTCAGCACGAGGCAGACCGCCATGCCGAGCCCCAGCCCGATGACGTTGAGCGCCAGATACAGCGGCTGACGCCGGGCCTGACGGAGGATGCTACGCAGGATGGCGAGAGGCATGACGGTCACTCCGCGCGAAGGGCACGGGCAGGCTCGGCCCGGGCGACGCGCAAGGTCTGGAACAGGACGGTCAGGGCGGCGACAAGAAGCGCCGCTGTGAAGACCGAGACGAAATAAAGAGGGGAGAGGGCGATGCGCGCGTCGAAGCCCGACAGCCAGTTCTGCATCGCCATCCATGCCAGAGCACAGCCGATCAGCCCTGCACCCACGACCGGCCTGAGGAACTGCCCCATCAGCAGAGCCAGAATCCGGCTGGTCGTTGCGCCCAGCGTCTTGCGGATTCCGACTTCGAGCATCCGGCGGGCGACGGTGAAGGAGGCGAGGGCGTACATGCCCATCACCGCGATGAAGATGGCAACGCCCGCGCCGATGGCCAGAAGTTCGCCGCGCCGTTCGTCGTCACGATAGTCACTGGACAGCAGATCGGTGGCCAGCAGGGCCCGGAATGCGAGACCGGGTGCTCTTTGCCGCCAGATTGCCTGAAGAGCAGTTTTGACACTCTGTTTCGAACGGTTTTCAAAGCGGATGCCCGCGCTTGCGAAGTGCTTGGGTTTTGAGGTGTAGAAGTAAACCGAGGGGACGTTTTCCCAGCGGGCCGAGCCGAGGCGTACGTCGTTCACCACGCCAATCACCTGCCATAAGGTCTGACCGGCATCCTTGCGGATCGTCTGGCCGAGCGCGGCTTCCGGCGTTGTGTAGCCCAGTGCGCGTGCGGAACTGACATCAATGATGACTGAGTGCGTGCCGTCCCCTTTCTGCTGGTCGTCTTCGCCATGCGCGTCGTCGAACAGTCGTCCGGCAATCAGGTGAAGTCTGAACAGCTGGAAATAGTCGGAGCCGACATCCTGCCATTCGAGATGGGGGCGACGGTCAGGAGCGTTGACGGGGAAGAAGTAGTCCGCGGCGGAGAACCCGAAACCACCCGGCATGGTATAAAGACTGGACACCGTCGTCACACCCGGAATGCCGCGGAAAGCGTCCATGAGTGCCAGTTGTGTGGCCGGTGGGCCGACATTGTCGATGAATGGAATGAATGCCAGCCCGCTGCTTTCGAAGCCACGGTCCATGTCCCGCACGAAGACGGACTGGCGCAGGATCACCACGCTGGAGGCACTCAGCCCGATCGCAAAGCCGAACTGCACGACCACCAGCCCGAGACGGACGACGGCGCCAAGGCGGCCCATCGTTGCCATACGCGAGGCCGCGAGGACTTTTGCGGGCTGGTAGGATGAAAGCCAGAGCGCCGGATAGGCGCCCGCCATCAGGCCCACGACGACCGTCAGCGCCAGAAGTGCCGGCAGCAGAAGGGTGTAAGGAATCACGACCTCCCACCCTCCCAGCGCGTTGACCGTCGGGATGGCGATTTCAAGCAGGGCCAGGGCCGGGATGGATGCGCACAGGACGAGCAGCATCGCCTCGCCCATGAACTGGACGATCAGATCGCTTCGTGTGGCGCCCAGCGTCTTGCGCATCGCCACTTCGCGTGCGCGGAGCAGACCACGGGCGGTGGAGAGGTTGATCGTGTTGGTGAGGGCGGAAAGGAGCGCCAGAACGCCAATGAGGCCAAGCATGACGACGCCGCTTCGACTGGCGTCCGATGCGCCGAGCCTCCCGTCTAGGAAATGTACGGATGGCAGTCCGCGGACCCGCCAGTCCCGTAATTCTCCCTTCTCCCGGATCTGTGTGGGCACATGGTCGTTGGAAAACTGCACCATTGCATTCTGCATGTGTCTGGCGTCGGAGGGGCTGCGGAGACGAAAGAAGAGATATCCGCCCTCGATCCCCCATTCCATGAAAGCCGGGGAGGCCAGCATTGCACTGTCGATCGGGATCAGCATGTCGGGTCTGAGCGTCGTATTGCCCGGGACCGGGCCGAGAACACCGGTTACGGTGAGGTCTGCCTTGCGGCCGTCGTGATCGACACTCAGCCTGCGGCCGATCACGTCGACGGTGTGGAAATAGGCCTGTGCGCGTTCCGCTGAAAGAACGATGCTGTTTGGCGCCGAGAGCGCGGTGGCGGCATCACCGCGAATGAGGGGGTAGGGCAGGGTCGCGAAGAAATCGGGATCGACATAGAGTGCGTTGGACGAACGGATATCGTCCGGCGTGATGATGGAAATACCCTCCGGACGGATGCGCGTGGCATGTGTGATTTCCGGGAAGGCCGTCCGGAGCGCGTCGTAAACCCGGAACGGGGCATCCGCGATTTCCGCCGGTTTCCCGTCCGACGCATTGACGGCGTCCAGTCGATAGATGTCGCCTGCGTCTGTGAGCCACCGGTCGAACGTGAATTCGTAACGGATGATCAGCCCGAAAGTGAGGCAGGTCGCCAGCCCCAGGGCCAGCCCTGCGATGTTGATGGTCGTGTAGAGCCTATGATGGCGCATCTGGCGAAAGAAGGCCGTGAAAACAGGAGAAATTTTCCGGAAGAGCATGATCGTCACTCCGCTCTGAGCGCACGGGCCGGTTCGGCACGGGCGAGGCCGAAGGTGCGGCCGAAGATTGTCAGCGCGCACAGCAAAGCGGCGAGCAGCGTGGTGAGCACGAAATACAGGGGCGTGAGCGCAATGCGGTTGTCGAAGCCCGTGAGCCAGGTGCGCATGAACACCCAGGCCAGCGGCCAGGCGATCAGGCTGGCGTACAGGACAGGGCGCAGGAATTGCCCCAGCAGCAGGCGCATGATCTGTGCGGTTGTCGCGCCCAGTGTCTTGCGGATGCCGACTTCGTGCATCCGGCGTTCGGCGTTGAAAGCCGCCAGTCCGTACAGACCGAGGCAGGCGATGGCGATGGCGACCGCCGCGCCGATGCTGAACAGATGGCCGCGTGCGATATCGCCCCGGGTTGATTCCGCGATGATGTCGGTCATGGGCTGGGGCTCGAACGGAACTCCGGGTGCCAGTGTCGGCCATGCCCTGCGCACTGCGCTCAGAACACGGGGCATCGCACCCGGTGCGGTCCGGAATGCAATGATCCCCTGCTCGATCGGAGCTGTTTGAAGTTCGTAGATCGGGGGAGGCAGGGTGTCCTGCCCCGAATTGAGAATGACGTCCTCGACGACACCGACAATCGTGCGTTTCTCGGCGATATGGCTGTCACCAAACATGAAGGTCTGTCCCAGAGCGGCCTGCGGCGCGGAAAAACCGAGCTTGCGCGCTGCTTCGCGACTGAGGACGAAGTTCTGCGCCAGCACGTCCGGATCACCGTTTTTCGTGTGTGTGACATCTGTCGCGCGTTCGGGTGTTGTCAGCCGTCCTGCGAGCAGGTGCAGCCGGAAGGTCCGGAAGAACGCGGCGTCATGGGCTACGGTCTGCGCCATGAAGGCTTTCTGGTCGGCTGCGCGGTGGACGCTCCCGACCTCGTAGCGCCCGAGTGTCCCTCCCGCCGAGACGGACAGGTCGGTGACTTCGGGCATGGCCCGCAGGAGGTTCACGACGGCGGTCTGCTGCCTGTCCAGCGCGTTGAGGTTTTCCGTGGCGATAATGGCGAGGCCGGGGATCGTCATGCCCCGGTCCAGATGACGCAGATGCAGCGCCTGCGCGTTGACGACGAGGGTGCAGATCCCGAGTGTCACGGCGAATGCAAACTGGAGTCCGACGAGAAAGAGGCGGATCCGTGCACCGAACCGTCCCTGTGCCGGAAGGCGGGCGGAGGCAAGGACCGGTGCGGGTGAGAAGGAGGACAGCATGAAGGCAGGATAAAAGCCGGCGCCCAGCGTGAGGACGACGATGACGCCGCAGAGGAGGGGGAGTGTCCAGCCGTAATCCAGCGTCACGGACCAACCCGACAGGCTGGCGACCGTCGGCACGGCGATTTCCGTCAGCACCAGTCCCAGCATGGCCGCCAGCGTCGTCAGCACCAGGGTTTCTCCAAGAGAGCGGATCATCAGCCGGGTGTGGGAGGCGCCGAGAACCTTGCGGATGGCCACTTCCCGTGCGCGCCCCAGAGACTGCGCGGTGGCGAGATTGACGTAATTCATCGCCCCCGCGAGCAGGGACAGGGTGCCGATTGTGGCGAGTGCGAACAGCACGCTGCGCGACGCCCCGTCATTCGCCACGCCATCGGAGCCGAAATGAACGAGCGGGAGAGGAACAATCTTGAGGGTCATTTTTTCACCCCCCGGATCTTTCTGCTCGATGGCACGAGACATCGGGGAGGCCATCAGGACGTCATGGGCGCTTTGAAGAAAGGACTGGCGCAATGCGGCTGTGGGCAGCAGCGCGTAGGTTTGCGCGCACATCGTGTTCCAACCGTCACACGGGCGGTCCGCACCAGTCTTCGGGATCGCGGCAATCAGATCGGTCGTGATCGTGGTGTTGGACGGGTGGTCGCGGAGCAGTCCTGCGACACGGTAGACGGAAGTCTTCCCGTGACGCGTGACCTCCAGGGTCTGGCCGAGCGCGGGTTTTTCTCCGAAGAGCCGCCGCGCCATGGTCGCCGACAGAATGATGTTTTCGGGCGACGAGAGAACGGCTGGCGAACCGGCTGTGAATTTCAGGTCGAAAAGGTCGAAGAAATTCGGATCGACGAAGCTGATCGTCTGGTCGTAATGCACTGTTTTGCTGATTTCCGAAGGCACCACGAGATCTGCGGATATCTGTTCAAGGCGCGTGCCTTGCAGACCGGGCATACGGGTCTCGACTGCCGGAAGCACAGGGTCATGGATCTCGGCCATATGAAATGTGCCGCTGCCGATCACGAAATCAGCCTGAAGTTCGTAGATCGATGCGGACTGCCGGTAAAAGCCGTCCCAGCCCAGTTCGTAACGCGCCACCAGTGCAAGGGTGAGAAAGGTGGCGATCCCAAGGCCCAGACCGATCACGTTCAGGGCGGTATAGAGCCTGTAGCGCACGGCCAGCCGCCAGAAATCCGACATCATCGTCCTCATGGCCCCGTTCCCCCTTTTCTACCGCTTCAGATGGCGTTGCGGGCGGAGACGACGACCTGTCCGTCCAGCATGTCGATGCGGCGGCGGGCGAGGTCGGCGTGGCTTGGGGAATGCGTGACCATGATGATGGTGGCGCCCTCGTCGTTGAGGCGCTGGAGGATGTCCATCACTTGTGCGCCGTTCTCGGTGTCGAGATTGCCGGTCGGTTCGTCGGCGAGGATCAGGCTGGGTTCGCCTACGATGGCGCGGGCGATGGCTGCACGCTGCTGCTGGCCGCCGGAAAGCTGGGACGGGTAATGTCGCGCACGATGGGCGATGCCGACATGATCCATGGCATGGGACACACGGCTCTGCCGCTCGGCTTTGGGCATGTTGCGATAGATCAGGGCGAGTTCGATATTCTCCTCGATCGTCAGTTCGTCGATCAGGTTGAAGCTCTGGAACACGTAGCCCAGATGTTCGCGGCGGAATTTCGCAAGCTCGGCCTCGTTCATCGTTGTCAGTTCATGCTCACCGAAGCGGTATGAGCCGCCGGTCGGCCGGTCGATCGTGCCGAGGATGTTGAGCAGCGTGGATTTGCCGCAGCCCGACGGGCCCATGATCGCGACGAACTCGCCTTTCTCGATCTGGAGGTCGATATCGTGCAGGGCAGTCGTTTCCACCTCGTCGGAGCGGTAGAGACGCTGGATGTGGGAGAGGTCGATCAGCATGGTATTTGGTCCTGCAATGCGTCGTGTCAGTGGATCGCGAGGTGACTGAAATTCTTGTAGGAATTGTAGGAAGAGACGATCACCCGATCGCCGTCATGCAGGCCGCCGGTGATCTCGACCTGTTCGGGATTGCGACGGCCCGACGTGATTGACACGCGGTCAGCGCCATGATCGCCCGAGGCCATGACGAAGGCTGAGGAGCCGCCACTGGCCTCCAGCCATGCGCCGTTGGGCAGGACGAGCGCGCGATGGGTTTCACCGAGCGTGATGCGCAGATCGACGCTCTCTCCGCGTCGAAGTCCTGCCGGGGGGGGAGTGTCGAAAGTGAGTTCCGCGCGGAACTGGCCGTTAGTGACCTGAGGGTGCACGCGTGACACGGTCATCGGCAGTTTCGTGTCGCCAAGATCGGCCTCGGCCCGCTCTCCGACGGCCACGCGACCGAGATAGAACTCGTCGATATCCGCATCGAGGCGATACTGCCCCTCGCTGTCGATCTGACCGATCTTGTCGCCGGCTTTCAGCGACTGTCCCGGCTGAAGGTCGAAATTGGTCAGACGCCCGTCCAGGGGGGCCCGCAGGAGCAGCGCGCCCAGACTGGCTTCCACGACATCGAGATTGGAGCGCAGCCGCTGTGCTTCTTCGTCGATCTCGTTTCCCTGCCGGTCCGCGACTTTCAGATCCTGCGTCAGAGCGGTTTCGAGGCGCCTGAGACGCTGTGCGTAATAGTCGGCCTCATCGCGATAGGACTGGACGTTTGCGTCGGATTCAAATCCCTGCCCGTGAAGCTGCTGGCGGATCGAGAGCTCGCGCTGGGCCTTGAGGAGGTTGTAGCGGGCCTCGGCGAGCTGCGTTTCCTCGGTCGTGCGGGTCTGTTGCAGGGTCAGGCGCTGGGCACTGACGGCACCGAGCTGGCTTGCGATCTGCGCTTCGCGGGATGTGACGTCGAGCTGGAGTTGAGGATTGGTCAGATGTGCCAGAACATCGCCCTTTTTCACGAGCGCGCCGTCCTTCGCCACGACTTCGGCAACCTCACCGCCCTGAATGGCGTCAATCAGGGTGACATTGAGGGGAGCGACCGTGGCGCGGACCGGAAGGTAGTCGAGGAAAGGGGCGGACCGGACGGTCGCCAGCGTCAACTGGTCCTGCGGAACCGAAAGCGTGCCGGAAGCGGGAACAAGGCGCCACCCGGCCCAGAGCAGACCTGCGACCGCGACAGGGGCGCCATAACGCAGGCCGCGTCGGATCAGGATCTTTCGGCGCGATGGTGCGACGGTCCGGTCCATGCCCGCCCCGGATGCAGGTCGGGTTATGGATTTTGGATGGGTTTCGGGGACGGGGCGGTCCATGCACTGTTTCTCCTCTTGTCAAACAGTGTATCATGGAGTTCTCAGGGGTTATCTTATTGATAGATAACGATAAAAATACTGATCGTTATGTGGGGATGTCCGTTTTTGAACGGAGTGTCCGAAAACGGACACCAAGAAAAGGCCTGTCAAGACCGAAATGATCGATGTTCGCAACGAATCGGGGGAAGGTGACGCCCTCACGCCCTGTGTGCTGTTCGTCGATGATGATCGCGATGTGCAGGTTGCCGCACGTCTGCTCTTTCACCGCCGCGGTATCGACATGCTGTCCGCATACGGGGCTGAAGAGGCCCTGACGCAACTCGCCGCCTGCTCCGTCGATCTCGTCTTGCTGGACCTGAATTATACGAAAGGGGCGACGACCGGTGCCGAGGGGCTTGCCCTGCTTAGGGACATGCTGGTCCTGCGCCCCGATCTGCCGGTGATCGTCGTGACCGGGCATAGCGGCGTGACGGTTGCGGTGGCGGCAATGCGGGGCGGAGCGGTGGATTTCGTCATGAAGCCCTGGAACAATGAGCGCCTTCTGACGCTCGTCGGTGCAACGCTGAAGGATCGCCAGGGCTGTCAGGCGGCAGACGCCGAGCCTGTGATGATCGTGGCCTCAACCCCGTTGCGGCGTATTGTCGCCGAAGCAGACCGTCTGGCCGCTACGCGTGCTCCGCTGCTTATCACCGGGCCGACGGGTGTTGGAAAGACGCTGCTGGCACGGCGTATTCATGCCCTGTCACATGAGGACGCTACTCCGGTGATGATCCGTTCGGAAGATTGCGCGGTCCTGCCCGATGAGGGCGGAACGTGGATCTTCCGCAATCTTGAAACTCTGTCCCTGCCCATGCAGCGCCGTCTGGCCGACAGGCTGGACGAGAGTCTGCCACCACGGGTGATCGCTCTGTCCACCCTGGATCGCGCGGCTCTGGAGGCCACGCTTGATCCGCGGCTGATGCTGCATCTGGGGATCGTGATCCTGACGCTGCCGCCGCTTCAGGAACGGCCGGAGGACATTCTTGCCCTGAGTACGCATTTTCTGCGCTATTTCGCGACCCGCCATGGACTTCCGGAGCCGGCAATGAGCGAGGAGCGTCGTGCGGTCCTGTGTGGGCAGGATTGGCCGCAGAATGTGCGCGGTCTCCGCGCGGCTGTCGAACGGGCTGTCGTCACAGGGACATGGGGCACCTCATTCGAAGCTCCGGATATCGTTCCGAACGGGACACCGACATTGCGCGATACCGAGCGCTCCCTGATCGAGAACGCCCTTCGCAAGCATGGTTTCAATGTCACGCAGGCCGCACGGGAACTGGGCCTGACCCGACCGGCGCTATACCGTCGTATGGCAAGATACGGACTGTAGATGCGGGTTGCACTTGAAACCCTTCTGAGGCTCGCTGGAATTGTTGCGGCCTGTCTGCTCGTACTGCCGGCGTGGCAGCATGGCTTTTATGCGACGGCCCTACTGATCGTCTGTTTCGGGCTGCTCTGTGCGGGTTCCATCGTTGCGGCGCAGATCCGTCTGACACGACGGCTGAAGCGGCATGAACCCTCTGTCGTGCGGCCTGTGGACCGGGAAAAACTCCGTAATCGTGCCCTGCTCGATCATGCACCGGTTCCGCTTCTGGTGCAGCATGTCGATGGAACGCTGCATGCTGCCAATCGTGCGGCACGGCGCCTGTTCATGACGGAAAATGTCCTCCGTGAACCGCCGGAAGCACTTGTCACGGCTTTGGAGAGGGATGCGACGGCTCCGGAGAAACGCCTGATCAGGCTGGCCTCGCCCGGCAGTGCGCCCCGTGTTTATGCGCTTTCGGTTGGAAAGGGCGGCGGGGCAGGGGGGATCGTCGCCTATCTGGCTCTGACAGACGTCGAAGCCGGACTGAACGCCGCCGAAGCGCAGGCGCTTCGGGATCTGCTTCAGGTTCTCAGTCATGAAATCATGAACTCTCTTACTCCCATTGTTTCCCTGTCGGCCACGGCAGAGGACCTGTTTGCCGAGAAAAATGAAACAGATGTCCTGATCCGGGAGGCGCTCTGCACGATCCGTCGCCGTGCCGAAGGGCTGGATCGTTTCGTTCGCGGTTATCGCGACCTGGCACGGCTGCCTGAGCCAGACCTGAAATTGACGGACCTCGGTGCATTGGTACGGGAGATCGCCAGGCTATTCGTCGCGCGATGGGAAGAACGCGTGGCACTGGATGTTGTCATCCCTGCCGGTCGGCTCATGGTTCGGCTAGATGCCGCGCAGATGGAGCAGGCGCTCGTGAACCTCCTGAACAATGGCGCAGAGGCCGCTCTTGAACAGTCCGCCCCTCGTGTGCAACTGGCTGTTGAAGCTACGAATGACGCGATCATTATCAAGGTCCGTGATAATGGGCCGGGTATAGACATAACGCTTCGGGAACAGATCTTCGAACCGTTTGTGTCATTCAAGACAGGCGGGAACGGGATCGGGTTACCACTCGCCCGACAGATTATTAAAGGCCATGGCGGCAAGCTGGTTTTGGCAAATTCCGACGAGCGGTCATGTTGGACGACGACTTTCAAAGTGCAGATATGATGTTCTCTTGGGTTGTACGCTGACCGCAACTTTCTCACATTGCGATATGAACGCTTCAAAAACCCCGACCTGGAAAAAGACTGGGATTTTTGCTTGTTCATGTCCAGGCGATGGAAAACCATTCATCAGTGTGCGTTGTGAATGAAATCATGCCGCAAGGACATCAATCAACGCTTTTGCAATCCCCTTCACGTCCACCCTTTCCCATGAGCGATATTCATGATTTTATGAAATAAAATCATTTTTGTTCACTGCTTCGTTCCGGCATAAGGCAGGCATCGCTCTTAACAACAGACATGATGACTATCGCCTGAAAGAGTCAGAAACGAAAATTGGGGTCTTCTTGGAATCCCTTAAATCAAGTTCTGGTTTTTCGGCAGGAAATGGGATGCAGGATCACAATGATTAAGGACTTTAAGTTCAGTATCGATCGACTTCGCTTCGATGAGAATTACCATCCATCCGATAAGACGCGTCTCACGACCAATTTCGCCAATCTGGCGAGAGGGGAGAGCCGTCAGGAAAACCTGCGTAATGTTCTGGCGATGATTGACAATCGTTTCAACGATTTAGCGCACTGGGATAATCCGAGGAGGGATCGCTATTCCGTCGAGCTTGAAATCGTTTCCGTTGACATGGATCTCGATTTTGCAGGCGGAAACGATAGCTTTCCGCTGATTGAAGTTCTGAACACGACGATTGTCGATAAAAAAGAGAATAAGCGCATAGAAGGTCTCGCGGGGAACAGTTTTTCCTCGTATGTGCGCGATTATGATTTCAGCGTCTTGTTGCCGGAGCATAATAAAAACAAATCAGAATTCAGCGTTCCCCATAACTATGGGGATCTGCATGGAAATCTTTTCAAGAGCGTTGTGAATTCTGCCGTCTATAAGAAGAATTTCAAGAAGCTGCCTGTCATCTGTCTGAGTGTCTCAAGCAACAGGACCTATCATCGGACAGACAATCAGCATCCTGTTCTGGGCGTTGAATACCAGCAGCATGAATTTTCTCTTACGGATCAGTATTTCGAAAAAATGGGCATGAAGGTCCGTTATTTCATGCCCCCCAATAGTGTTGCCCCTCTGGCGTTCTATTTTTTCGGGGATCTTCTTTCCGATTACTCTCCTCTTGAGCTTATCAGCACCATCAGCACGATGGAGTCCTTTCAGAAAGTTTATCGCCCGGAAATTTACAACGCCAATTCCGGGGCGGCTGACTGTTACCAGCCAAGTCTGAAGCATCAGGATTATTCTGTGACCCGGATTGTCTATGACCGGGAGGAGCGCAGCCAATTGGCGGTGGCACAGGGCAAGTATACGGAAGAAAGCTTCATCAAGCCGTATCAGGATATCCTTGAGCAGTGGTCTGCCAGTTACGCCGTTTGATCAATCAGAAACACCAAGGTCATCTCTCATGAAAACACTGCTTCCCACCGCAACAGCCGGTAGCCTCCCCAAGCCATCCTGGCTCGCGAAACCGGAGACGCTCTGGTCACCTTGGAAATTACATGGTGAGGAACTGATCGAGGGCAAACGGGATGCGTTGCGCCTGATCCTGGACGATCAGGACCGGGCCGGCATTGATATTGTCAGTGACGGTGAACAGACGCGTCAGCATTTCGTCACGACGTTTATCGAGCATCTCAGTGGGGTAGACTTCGAGAACCGTCAGACGGTTAAAATTCGCAACCGCTACGATGCGAGCGTGCCGTCCGTCGTCGGCGCCGTGACACGGGAGAAGCCGGTTTTTGTCGAGGATGCTAAGTTTTTACGCACGCTGACGAAGAAGCCGATCAAGTGGGCGTTGCCTGGCCCCATGACCATGATAGATACGCTCTATGATGGCCACTACAAAAGCCGCGAGAAACTGGCCTGGGAATTTGCCAAAATCCTCAATCAGGAGGCCAGGGAACTAGAGGCCGCCGGCGTTGACATCATCCAGTTCGATGAACCTGCATTCAATGTTTTCTTCGATGAGGTGAATGACTGGGGCATTGCCACATTGGAAAAAGCCATCGAAGGGCTGAAGTGCGAGACGGCGGTCCATATCTGCTACGGCTATGGCATCAAAGCCAATATCGACTGGAAAAATGCCCTTGGGGAAGAGTGGCGGCAATATGAAGAAATCTTTCCCAAGCTGCAGAAATCCAATATCGATCTGATTTCATTGGAATGTCAGAACTCCCGTGTCCCGATGGATCTGATTGAGCTTATCCGCGGCAAAAAAGTGATGGTCGGCGCTATTGATGTGGCAACCAAAACTATTGAGACACCAGAGCAGGTCGCGGATGTTCTGCGAAAGGCCCTTCAGTTTGTAGACGCCGACAAGCTTTATCCCTGCACAAATTGCGGGATGGCACCTTTGTCGCGCGAAGTGGCACGGGGCAAGCTGCGTGCCCTGAGTGCAGGTGCGGAAATCGTTCGAAAAGAACTTTCGGTCTGATACAGATCGTCGGATCTGGATTTTAATGGGTGGAGAGCCGCAGAGATCGTCGCATCAATGCGCTCTCCTCCACGCCTGTATGAGGATTTTTGCATCCTCCATGACGGCGAGCGTTTCCAGCAGGATCTGCTGATTCACGCTATTCTGCCGTTCATTATTTCACACAAAGGCCGCAGCGCTCCGCAGAAAACTGGCTGGAAGCGCTACAGAGATTGTGATCGTATCTACACGCATCAGGCAGATGCACCGCATCGCTACCTGCTCTGACAAGGCCGGCTTGTCCTTCATGGATTTTCTCGACCTTGCCCCTGCGGGTCTTTTCAGCTTCGGCGTGCTTTCAGAAACTGACCGGCACCTGGCTGGGCGATGAGCTCACCGTTTTCCATGGCCAGAGCGCCTCTTAGGAAGACCTTGACCGGCCATCCCTGGACCTGCCGCCCTTCGTAAGGCGTGTAGTCGATATTACTCTGGAAAAGGTCATTGGTTATTGTAACGGACTTTTTGGGATCCCACAGGATGAGGTCGGCGTCTGAGCCCGGAGCGATGGTGCCCTTTTCGGGGTACAGTCCGTAGCGCTGGGCAGGGGTGGTAGCGGTCAGGCGTACGAAGTCTGTCAGATCGATTTTTCCGCCGTTGATGGCCGCGTCATAGAAAACCGGCAGGCGCGTTCCGAGACCGGGCATCCCATTGGGAATCAGGGAGAAATCCGCATCCCGGCCGTGGCGGCCCTTCCCGACGGCGCCATCGAATGTATAGCCGCAATGATCTGAGGAAATGATACTGATCACGCCACTACGGATGTATTGCCACATGCCTTCCTGAGCGGTTTTTGTACGCAGGGGTGGGCTGCAGATGTATTTCGTGCCTTCGAAACCATCCCGCTTGAGGTCTTCTTCCGTCAGGGTGAGGTAATGGGGGCAGGTTTCCGCGACGACCTTCACCTTGCGTGCCTGGGCACGGCGGATTTCCTCGGCTACTTCCGGACAGGAGACATGGAAGATCTGGATCTTCTGGTTGACCAGTTCGCTCATTGTCATGGCACGGTAGGTGGCTTCGCGCTCGACGCAGGGCGGCCGTGAGGTCACGTGGCCGTGGGGCTCGGTCCGGCCTTCGGCAAGGTGTTTGATGATCAGGTGGCGGATGGCGTCATAGTTTTCGCAGTGTACGGAAACGATGATGTCGCTCTTGTGGGCGGCTTCCAGAACCTGGAGGAACTGGCCATCCGTGAGGTGAAAATCGTCATAGGTCATGAAGACCTTCAGGCCTGCGGCACCCCGCTCGGCAACGACGGGAATTTCATCGCGGATGGTCTGTTCGTCGGTGCGGGTGATGATCTGGTGGATTGCGAAGTCGATGCGGGAGTTGGCGCCTTTCTTGCGATAGGCATCGAACTGTTCCACGAGACCACGGCCGGGGACGTGGGAGGCGAAGCAGACGACCGTTGTGGTACCGCCAAGCAGCGCCGATCCGGTAGCCGAGACGAAATCGTCTTCGTGGATCGTGCCGTCGGCTTCTTCCTGTTCGATATGGCAGTGGCCATCGACCCCGCCGGGCAGGACGAGCAGACCGGTTGCATCAATGGTTTCGTGGCCTGTCAGGTCGAAACCGATATCCACGATCTTTGATCCGTTGATTCCGATATCGGCAATATACTTATCCGTTGCGGTGACGATCATGCCGTTGCGGATAACGATATCAAAAGTCGTCATGACGGTTTCTCCTGAAATGGGCAGGGGTGGTCAGCCGCCCCTGAGAATGTCCATGCAGTCTGTTGCGACATTGCGCAGATGCATGACCATGGCTGTGCGTGCGCCGGTGCTATCACCGTCGAGCAGGGCGTCGAGAATGGCCAGATGTTCGCGTGTGGAGGCAGGAACACGGCCGAGCGGGTAGGTGACTTCGCACAGGCGGGTCAGAGTCCGCAGTTCGTTGATGGAGCGCAGGAGGACCGAGTTGCCCGAGACTTTCGGGAACATCAGGTGCAGTCTGTCGTCGAGCTGCCACTGTGCGGCGGTCTGTTCCGGGGTTTCGCCAAGCTCGATGACCTCCCTGCGAAGGTTTTCCAGCATCGCGCGATCGAGCCTGTCGAAGGACAGGTTGATCGCCTCGCTCTCGAGGATCTCTCGGATGTGGATGCCCTGGAAAAACTCGGTGGCCGAGACGTTCCGGACTGCAAACGAGCGCGAGCCCTGCTTGACCAGAAGGTCTTCGGCGGCGAGTCGCATCAGGGCCTCGCGGACAGGAGTCCGCGAGATGTCGAGATGATCGGCGAGGCGCCCTTCCACGACGGACATTCCGCTGGGAAGCTCTTTTTCGAGGATCATGCGCCGGATCTGTGTATAGGCCAGTTCCGCAAGATTCAGCTCACGTTCGGCCACCATGTAATCGCCCATTACGGTCCTTCCAGAATCATTGCGTCCTGCAATGCGGCTGACAGTTCCTGCCATTCTTCCGGAGCGATGATATCAGAAGCCTTGCGGGTGCGGCAGGAGGGCCATTTTCCCTGCATCACCAGACAGGCTTTCAGGCGCAGGGTGGCGCGTCCCGAGGGGGCTCGGCCGTAGATCAGATTGGCCAGCGGCTGGATGACGTCATGCACCTTGCGGGCGGCGGAGAGGTCATTGTTCTCCATCGCGCGCCACAGTTTTGCGAGCGAGGCAGGCAGGATGGCGGCGAGACTGACGAGACTGCCGGTTGTTCCAATGGCGAAGCAGGGCAGGAGATGCTCGTCTCCCGAGGCCATGACGTCCACGTGTGGCGCCACGCGCGCTGCGAGCCTGCGGTGTTTGTCATAGGCATTGGTTTCCCAGCTTCCTTCCTTGATGGCGACGATGCCGGGGAGCCTGAGCAGACTTTCCAGGATAGGAAGGGAATAGGCCATGCCGCCGCTGCCGACTGATGACTGATACAGCATGATCGGGGCGTCAACGGCCTCACAGATGGCGGCATGATGGGCGATGATGGCGTCGTGATCCTGTGAGACCGCCCATGAAAACGGCGGGAACACGAGCAGCGCGTCCGCTCCGGCCGCGATGGCATCGCGGGCATGAAGACAGGCTTCGTCGAGGTCTTCGGACAGGATTCCCGAGACGATGATGCGGTCCGCGCCGATGGTTTCGGCGGCCAGTTCCACGACGCGCCGCTTTTCCTCGCGGCTCAGGAGATGGTTCTCGCCCGCATGGCCGTTGCACAGGATGCCCACGATGCCCTGAGCGCGCGTGCAGTCGAACAGGTGGTGCCTGAAGAGAGGCTCATCCAGCGCCCCGTTTTCCAGAAAGGGTACCAGCGTTGCGGCATAGACACCCCGGAACGGTGTGGGGGATGCTGGGATCATGACTGTGGTCCAGTGGCTGCGGGGGTGGAAAAGCGGGTGGGGTCAAAGGCGCTCAGATCCGGGTTGCCGCCCAGAATGCGTTCGGCAAGCAGGCGGCCCATATACGGGCCGCTCGTGAAGCCGGAATGAACGCAGCCGACGACAAAGGCGTCATCATCAGGCGTCAGCGCGCCGATCAGCGGCATGGCGTCCGGCGTTTCGGATTCAAGCCCGAGCCAGACGCGCAGGACCTGCGCTTCGTCGAGGCGTGGGACGACATGCTGGGCCAGACGGACATTGCCGCGCAGGTTTTCGGGAATGACGCGGGTGCCGCCCTGATGGATGTTGCCTTCCCCCTGCCAGCCGCCGCCGATCAGCACGCTGCCATTGGCGAACTGCTTGAGGGACAGCAGGCCGTTGGCGATGCTCAGGACGCTCCCCATGACGGGCGGAAGCGTTTCCGTAACGACGAGCTGGTTGATGAGGCAGCGGATCGGGATGTCGTATCCGAGCCAGCCCAGCATCTTTTCAAGCCAGGCGCCGGTGCTGAGTACGATCCTGCGGCCCTGTATGGGGTGGGCACGATTGGAAATTCGGACGTCATAGCCGCCGCCAGTGGCGGGCGTGATGCCCTCGACCGGACTGTTCTCGATGATCGTGACCCCGGCCTGCCGGAGCGCGCGGGCATAGGCCCCGCCGACGCGATAGGTCGGGATATGACCGTCCAGCGCGCAATAGGCGGCGGCGCGGAGGGTCGGGTTCACGCCGGGTTCGATCCTGATGGCCTCTTTGGCTGACAGAACTTCAATCGGCGCTCCCATCTCCTGCCGGACCTGCGCGCGCTGGCGCAGAAGCTCTTCCTCGGCTTCGGTAAACGCCATCGAGAGGCCAGGTGTAGCGAGGGCCCCCACGTCCTCGCCGAGCCACTTTGTGCTGTCGAGCCACATTTCACGCCCACGGATGGCATGGGGAATGAGCTGGGCGCGTGTCATGTGCAGGGTCAGGGTGCCTGCGTTGACGCCGGATGCGGCCCGGAACATGTCCTGTCGGTCGATCAGAGCGACCTTCTGGCCGCCGCGCGCGAGGAAAAGCGCGGTTGTGGCGCCCATGACACCGGCACCCACGATGACCGTGTCAAAGACGTCCGGTCTGGTCTGCAGCGCGGGAGTCATAGCGGGGCCGCCTTTGGCAGGGGAATGTCGGAATAGGTGAAGTCCCCGGTCACGGCTGTGAGCGGGAGGGGAAAGAAGGGCATCCGGGCTGTAAAGCTGCCTGCCTCTTCGGGAGTTTTGCCGCAGGCTGCCGTGAGCAGGCCGCGTGCACTGTCCTCACACATACGGCCCTGACACGGCCCCATGCCACAGCGTGTCCAGGCCTTGAGCTGGTTCAGGTCTTCGGCTCCGGCCTGAATGGCGGAACGCAGGGTGGCCGCCTTCACACGTTCGCAGCGGCAGACGATGGTTTCGTCCTGAAGATGGGCGGGAATGGCGCTGCCAGCGTTCATCAGAGGCAGCATCCGGCGCGAAACGGCTTCAAGACGACGGCGCTGACGCAGGGGGGAGCGCGTCAAGGCCTCGTAAGCTTTGGTGGAGATCACACTCCGGTCATGGGCGATGGCATGGGCCGTGATCAGGCCCCGTAGACGGGCCACGGCCATGCCCCGGATGCCGGCGGCGTCGCCCGTGACGTAGAGGTCGGGGCGGCTGGTGCGACCTGCGAGATCGGTGACGGGTTCGAGATAGCCGCCGACAGGATCATGACGGTGCTGGACACCAGCCGTGCGCGTGATGAGAGTGGAGGGCTTGAGCCCATATCCGCAGGCTGCGGCCTCGGCAGCATAGACGTGGCGGCGCTCGGGATGATCCATCTCGCTGACAGTCAGGAGCAGGCCGGTGTCCGTTTCCTGCGCTGCCGAAATATGGGCGCGGTGGTGGATCGGGATGCCAGCCTTCCGGAGGCGTATCATCCAGCTTGTGGCCTGCGTCAGGCGCGCCGGGTCAAGCGACAGCACGGCGCCAAGACGCAGCCAGTCGGAGCGGTGGCCTGCATCCACAATGGCAGCGACCCTGCCTCCCAGTTCAAGCACCTGATGGGCGACCGAGAACAGCAGTGGTCCGGAGCCTGCGACCACGACGGTCTGGCCGGGCAGGGTGCCTCCGTTGCGCATCAGGATGCTGGCGCCTGCAAGACCGGTGATGCGTGGCGTTGTCCAGCCCTGGAACGGGAGAAACCGCTCGGTGGCGCCATTGGCGACCACGACCGTCGAAGGGGGGAGCTGGTCGATGCCCTCCGGTCCGAGAAGGTCGAGGGTCAGTTCAGGCGACAGGCCCCAGACCCGGGTGGAAAACCGGACATCCACGTTTGATGCCGCCAGCTTCTTTCGCAGGGCATCGCCGCCGGAAAATTCGTGATTGGGCGGAACAGTCTGGCGGGCATAGGGTGACGGCGCGCGGAAGATCTGTCCGCCAGCAGCGGGCTGCTCGTCGATCAGGGTGACGGGGAGGCCATGCCGGGAAAGTGCGATGGCGCATGTTGCACCGGCGATGCCGCCACCAATGACGGTAACGGGAGAGAAATCAGGACTGGACATAGGGCGTGACGGTCATGTTCGGGAGGACGGGAGCCTTGCAGGCATAGGCGACGACGCCGTCGATGCGGACGCGGCATTCCTGGCAGCTTCCCATGAAGCAGAAGGCGCCGCGGGGTGTGCCATCGACGCCGGACTGGCCGAGTTCCGTGATTCCGGCGCGTCTGAGGGCTGCTGCAACCGGTTCTCCCTCGATGCCTTCGATGGCCTGGCTCAGGAAGGTGAAGGTTACGGATTGCATCTTGTTTCCTATCGGGATCGGTCCGGAGAAGAAATTTCTTTTAAAGGGTTTTCTATCGTATACAGAACGTATATCTGGATTAGATCAGTGATCGGGCAACCGCAACCCCAAAGTCGCACAGCATGCAGGGAAACCTTTCTTGAGAGCGAACTGGAACAGTCTGTTGCTGGGGTTCTGCGCTGTTTCCGGCGCCCTGTGGGGCGATGGAGCCGGGGCTAGGGACAGTGCCGCCATCCGCACGAGCGGACACATCAATATCGGTGTGGAACCCGGACTGCCCCCGCTTGGGGAATATGACGATCACAATGAACTTGTCGGATATGATGTCGATATCGGCCGGGCGATTGCGCAGGGTCTGGGGGTTGAGCCACGCTTTGTGACGCTCGCCTCCAGCGGGCGCATTCCCTATCTGATGGCCGGGAAGGTCGATATCGTTCTGGGCGGTCTGACGCTGACGCCTGCGCGCGCGGAGGTCATCGCGTTTTCGCGGCCGCTCTATTCCGAACAGTTTGCGGTTATTGCTCCCGAGGATCGGGGCATCACGTCTTTCGCGGATCTTGAATCGGGCGCGCATCGCCTGATCGAGGTGCGTGGTTCAACGGCGGTTGCCTATCTGCAGCAGCATGTTCCCAGAGCGCCCATGCTGCTGCTGGAGAGCTATGCCGATGCCATCCGGGCGCTGGCGCAGGGTCGCGGCGATGCGATGGTGGATGTCATCGAATATGTCGGCCATTACCTCCCCTCCCAGCCTCAGGTCCACTGGCGGATCATTCGCGGATTTGCCCCGCCGGTAGGGGATGACTGCATCGGAATGTCGAAGCAGGACGTGGCCCTGCGCGTGGATGTGAACCGTATTCTCGACGGGATGGAGCAGGACGGGCGTCTTGAGCAGATCCATCGGCGCTGGTTCGATCCGGTCGGGACGGAAGGCGCTCCATGAACGGACTGGATTTCCGTCCCATTTTTGCGCGTCTCCCGTTTCTTCTGGGCGGTGTGGGCGTGACGGTCCTGATTGCGGCGCTGGCCTTTGTGTTCGGGCTGTCGCTGGCGGTCGGGCTGGCCGTTCTGCGTTTTGAAAATCAGGGGGCCTGGCGCAGGTTGAGCCGCAGCTACAGCACGGCCCTGACCAATACGCCGCAGCTCTCGCAGATTTTCGCGGTGTTCTATTGCCTGCCGCTGATGGGGCTGATGGTTTCGCCGTTTCTGTCGGTCGTGATCGGGATGACGCTCAATGCGGCGGCCTATCTGGCGGATATTCTCGGGGCGGGCATGGCGCGGGTGCCTCCGGTCTATCATGAGGTTGCGCTGACGCTGGGGCTGAACCGGCGCCAGACCTATCTGCGGGTCATCCTGCCCTATGCGGGACGTACGATGTTCCCGGCGCTGGCCAACCATTTCCAGATCATGATTCTGGGGAGTGCGATGGCGTCCATTTTCGGCGTCGAGGACCTGACGGGACGCGCCTATGATATCGGATCGACAACGTTCCGTATCCTTGAAGTCATGCTCGTGACGGGCGGATTATATGCCGTGCTGTCCTTCGCACTGACGGGCGTGTTCGCGCTGTTCCGTCGCACGATGGAGCGGATGGTATGATCGCGTTTTCGCATTATGACATCGCGCTTCTGCTTCAGGCGATGGCCCGGACGATCGTGCTGTCGCTGGGCGGTGGCATTCTCGGGATTACCGGGGCAATCGTTCTGACAGCATTGCGGCTGTCGGACCTGCGCTATGCGTTTCCGCTGCGGATGCTGGCAGTGCTGTATGTGCAGATCATCCGGCGCATTCCGTTCATCGTGACGCTGTATATCGTCTTTTTCTGTGCGGGCATGATGGGTGTGGACGTGTCGGCGACCGTTGTGGCGATCGGCTCCATCGGGCTGATTGCCGCAGCCTATCTCTGCGAGATCCTGCATGGCGGCGTGAAGACGGTTCCGGTGGAGCAGCTCGAGGCGGCGCTGGTACTGAACCTGCCGCTCTGGGCGCGGTGGCGGTATGTGATCGGGCCGCAGGCGATGTCCGCCGTTGTGCCGCCTGCTGTGGGGTATCTGGTGCTGTTCATCAAGGACACGGCCCTGGCTTCCCAGATCGGGGTTGGGGAGCTGAGCCAGGCCGGAGTGATCCTGACCAATCGCGGGCTGCCTTCGGCGCAGGTCTTCTGTGTCGTGCTGCTGCTCTATTTCGCGATTTCCTATCCGCTGACCTGTCTGAGCCGCCTGCTGGAGAAACGCATTGCCGTACATTGATGTCCGGGACATCTGCGTCCGCCACGGGAAAAACGAAACCCTGCGTCACGCTGGATTTGAGGCCGAACGTGGGGACATTGTGAGTTTCATCGGGCCGTCAGGTTCCGGAAAAACCACGTTCCTGCGGACGCTGATCGGGCTTCAGCCGGTCTGGCAGGGCCAGATGGGCGTGGACGGGCGCATCGTGGATATGGCCGCGCCAGCCTCGGCCCGCATCCTGCGGGAGCAGGCTGCGATCGTGTTCCAGCAATACGGGCTGTTTGGTCACATGTCGGTTCTGCGGAACCTGACGCTGGCGCCGACGGTCGTGGCGAAGCGTTCGCGTCGGGATGCCGAGCATGAGGCCCGGGCGTTGCTGGAGCGGCTGGGTCTGGCGGACAAGGCCGACATGCTGCCAGCCGATCTGTCGGGCGGCCAGAAGCAGCGTGTGGCGATCGCGCGTGCGCTCATGCTCAGGCCTGCGCTGCTTCTGCTGGACGAGCCGACATCGGCGCTCGATCCGCACAAGGTTCGTGATGTCGGCGTTTTGCTGCGGGATCTGGCGCAGGACGGCATGACGATCATTCAGGTTTCCCACGCGATGGGTGTCGTCTCATCGCTGTCGGACAGGATCGTTCTTCTGGAGGACGGTCAGGTCAGGGCTGTCGGAAAGGGTCGTGGATGTGCGGCGCAGCAGCCGGATATCGCGGCGTTCATGAATACCCATGGCGGTGATGCCGCCACGGACCCGACCGGATCGCGGTCGGACCCGGAACATTGAGGAAGGAAAGACCCATGAAGTTTCGTGGCACATATACCGTCATGATCACGCCGTATGACAGCGAAGGACGCGTTGACGTTCCGGGGCTGCGGCGCTTTACCGACTGGCAGATTGCACAGGGCATCGCAGGTCTGATCCCGCTGGGCTCAACCGGCGAGTTCCTGTCGCTGACGGATGACGAGCGCACGCTGGTTGCACAGACGGTCATCGAGCAGGCGGCGGGGCGCGTTCCGGTCTTCATCGGGACGGGGGCCGAGAATACCTATGACGTGATCCGCTACAGCCAGGAAGCCGAGAAGCTCGGGGCGGATGGCGTGATGATCATTCCGCCGTTCTATTCCACGCCGACGGATGACGAATTGTTCGTCCATTACCGTCGGGTGTCGGATGCGATCGGTCTGCCGATCATGCTCTACAACAACCCGGCCACGGCGAATGTGGATCTGAAGCCGGAACTCGTGGCGCGCCTGTCCCATATCGACAATTGCTGCCTCATCAAGGAATCCACGATGGATGTGACCCGCGTGCGGGATATCATCCGGCTTTGCGGCGACCGGCTCTCGGTCTTTGGTGGCATCATGGGCTTTGAGAGCTTCCTCGAAGGCGCGATCGGCTGGGTGGCTGTTGCGTCCAACGTGGCGCCGCATGTCATGAGCGAGATCTTCAATCTCTGTGATGGTTACAAGGATATTGGCAAGGCGCGGGAGATGTATTTCCGCCATGTGCCGCTGATCCAGTTCGTGGGTGGACAGGGTTATGTCTCGGGGACGAAAGCCCTGCTGAAGCATATGGGCTTCGATGTGGGTGGTCCGCGCGCGCCGCGTCTGCCGCTGCCGGAAGCGGATGATGCCCGCGCGCTTCAGATCGTCCGCGATCTGGACCTGCGGTTCGAAGAGCGCGCCTGATATGGGGGGCGGCCCTGTGTCAGGTCTGAGCCGGGTGGCGGGGCTGCTCTGTGTGGTGCTCGCTTTCGGGGCGCAGGCCGCGCCGTGTCCGGAGGCTGTTGAGGGGCTGATTTCCCCGCAGCATCTGGTCATGGCGACCAACCCGACGCTGCCGCCCCTGCAATATGTGACGGTGGACGGGCAGATTGCCGGGATGCGGATCGAGCTCGGAAACGAGATTGCCCGCAGGCTCTGTCTGAAGCCGGTCACGCTCTCGACGTCCTTCGCGCAGCTCACGCTCGGGCTGCTCGAAAAGCGGTGGGACGTCATCAATACGGGGATGTTCTATACGGCGCAGCGGGCGCGGCTGATGGAAATGATCCCTTATGAAATCCAGGCGATCAGTGTTTCCCTGAATGATGATTCCGCGTTGCATCCTGCACGGCTCGAGGATCTGTCAGGATCTTCGATCGGGGTTGAGATGGGCGGGATCGAGGAGCATCACGCCCGGGAGGCCGATCAGGCGCTGCGGAATGCCGGGCGACCGGGTTTCGATATCAAGACTTTCCAGAACGTGGGCATTGCCTTTGCCGCCCTGCGGGCGCGACAGGTGACGGCCGTGTTTTCCATTGATGCCGTGGCGCGGCGCAATGCGCTTCAGGGCGGAGTGAGGCCGGTCCTGACGGGGCTGTATCCCACGCCGGTCGCGCTGGCGCTGCGGGACCCGGCTCTGGCGCAGCAACTGGCGGATGTTCTGGAAAACATGCGTGAGGATGGAACGCTGGCCCGCCTGATGACGCTGTATGGCGTCTCGCCCTTTCCCGGACGGATCGCGGTCTCGGGGCCGTCCCATCCTTCCGACAGACACTGACACGACATACTGATACGGGGCATCGACATGCAGATCTGGAGCTGGCACGGCTTCTTCACTTATCTCGGCAGCCCCTATATTTTCCGCGGGGCGCTCATCACGGTTTACATGACGGCCGTCTCAATGGTGATGGGGTTCCTGCTTGGGCTGCTGATTGCCGTTATGAAACGGTCCCGGCGTCGTCTGCTGTCCTGGCCCGCGCGGTTTTACGTCTGGTTTTTCCGGGGCACGCCGCTGTTGGTCCAGCTGGTTGTGATTTATGCCGGACTGCCAAAGCTGGATATCCGGCTGAGCGTGATGGCGTGTTCGATCATCGGACTGACGCTGAATGAGGCGGCGTATCTGGCGGAAATCATCCGTGCAGGTCTGAATGCCGTGCCGACCGGGCAGATCGCGGCAGCACGGGCGCTGGGGCTGAGCGAGCGGCAGATCGCCTGGCGCATCGCGTTTCCGCAGGCGTTCCGGCTCATCATCCCGCCGCTGGGCAATTCGGTGAATGGTCTGCTCAAGACGACCAGTGTGACGTCTGTCATTTCCATGGAAGAGCTGATGCAGCGCAGCCAGATCCTGGTGCAAGACCAGTTCATGGTGCTGGAACTGTTTTCCGTGGCTGCCCTGTATTATCTGATGACGACGACGGCCTGGGACTTTCTGCAGCGGCGGATCGAGCATTATGCGGAGCGGCCCTATCGCCGCCAGCAACAATCTGTGGCGATTGATACTGTCGAGTTGCCTGTCACGACACAGGATGCACGCTGATGTCGGACTGGCTGAGCTTCACATTCAATGACAGTCCTGTCTCTGCGAAACCCGGGCAAACGCTGACCGCCGCCTTGATGGCTGCGGGGCGGCTCGTGCATCGAACGGCACCGGATGGATCAGGGCGCGGGCCGTTCTGTGGGATCGGGGCCTGTCAGGACTGTCTGTTGGAAGTGGACGGGCAGATGTCCCGTCGGGGGTGCATGACGCCGGTGCAGGCTGGGATGAGGGTCCGCAGCAACGGTCGCCTTCCCGATGCGGCTGTTTCAGCCCCTCTGGCGCGGGGTGAGGAGCGGCTGGCCGAGCATGTCTGCGAGGTGCTGGTGGTGGGCGCCGGGCCGGCAGGGCTGGTGGCCGCGACGGAACTGGCACGAGGCGGTGTGGACGTTCTTGTCGTGGATGAACGTCACATCCCGGGTGGGCAATATTTCAAGCAGAACGCGGTGCATCCGGAGCGGCAGGACGATCAGGCGCGCAAGGGGCGGCATCTGATCGAAGCCATGCGGGCCAGTGGTGCGCGTCTGTGGCACGATACACTCGTCTGGTGCGCCTATCGTGAGGACGGCGCGCTCGTCATCGGGGGGCTGCGGGACGGGGAGGCGTTCTATATCCGCGCGCAGCACGTCATCGTGGCAACGGGTGCGCAGGAAACGCCCGCGGCACGGCCGGGCTGGACGTTACCGGGCGTCATTACGACGGGGGCGGGCCAGACGCTGCTGCGTGCCTACGAAGCGGTGTCTCCCGGCCGGGTCGTCATTGCCGGAAACGGGCCGCTCAATCTTCAGCTCGCGGCGGAACTCGTCGGTCGTGGAGCCGATGTGGTGGCCGTTGTGGAGTCAGCGCCCGCGCCTGTGAAACGGCCGGTTCTGGCCGGGCAGCTTTCGGCGGCGGCGCCACGTCTGGCTCTTGCCGGAATGCAGCATCTCTGGACGTTGCGGCGGGCAGGGGTGCCAGTGCTGTGGGAGAGCATTGTGACGCGCATCGAGGGCACGGACCGTGCCGAGCGTGTGATCGTGGCGCAGGCCGGAGCTGAAGACCGTTCCATCGAGGCGGAGACAGTCTGTCTTGGGGACGGGTTTGTGCCTGCCAGCGAACTGCCCCGGCTTCTGGGATGCCGGCAGGAAATCCGTGACTGGCCCGTGACCCATCCCGAAACGGGACGGCAGCCGGACGGGCGAACCGATCAGGCGGATGTGTCCGTCATCGGTGAGGCCGGGCGCTTTGGCGGCGCATTTCTGGCGCAGGCCCAGGGTGCGCTGTGTGCTGCACGACTGCTGGAGCAGGCGGGAAAGCCTGTTCCGCCCGCTCTGGAGCGCAGTCGCCGGATGTACCGCGACAATGCGCGTTTTCAGACCCTTCTGTGGAAGCTTTACCATCCGGCTGTGGCGTTTCCCCCGCCGGAGGACACGACCATCCTGTGCCGTTGCGAGTGTGTGACGGCGGGAACTGTCCGGGCACGGGTATCCGAGGACGGGATCAGGGATCTGGCGACGCTCAAACGGGCGACGCGGGCCGGAATGGGGCGGTGTCAGGGACGGTTCTGTCAGGCGTCGCTGATGAAGGTTCTGCCCGAGCCGAAAAGCGAAAGGGATTTTACGGCCCCGCAGATTCCCCTCCGGCCGGTTCCGGTGGCCGCTCTTGCACGACAGAAGCCGGAATGGCGCGGCCATGTCCGCGTTCCGATTCCATCAGGACTGGGTGCTGTGGTGCAGAGCAGTTCTGCTGCTACCGAAACTGTCGACGTAGTGGTCGTGGGCGGCGGGATTGTTGGACTTTTCGCAGCATTGTTTCTGGCGGAAGCCGGGAAGAGTGTCGTGGTGCTGGAACGCGGACGTGCCGGAGCCCTCGCGTCAGGTGGAAATGCGGGAAGCCTGCATGCCCAGCTCATGGCGTTCGATGCCAGCGCGGATACGGAGGGACCGTCGATGCCCGCGCGGACGCTGGCCTTGCAGCGGGAGTCCATCCGGATGTGGGAGGGGCTGCGCGGGACCTTCGACCGGGATCTGGAAATCAAGGTCAGCGGCGGACTGGTGGTTGCGGAAACCGAAGCCGACATGGACCGTCTGCGCAGCAAGGTCGCGGTCGAGCAGTCTCTCGACGTTGATGCGCGGATCCTGGAGCCGGATGAGTTGCGCCGGATCGAGCCCAATCTGAGGGACGGCTTTCTGGGCGGGGCGTATTGTTCCGAGGAAGGCAAGATCAACCCCATGGCGGCGACGCTGGCGGTTCTGGCGCGGGCACGACGGGCGGGAGTGCAGGTCGAGGAACTGACGGCCCTGTCCGCGATCCAGCGCGAGGGCTCCCGGTTCCGTATCAGCGCAGGTGAAAGGAACTGGTCGGCCGGGGCGGTGGTGAATGCGGCCGGCGCCTATGCGGGGGAGGTTGCGGAACTGGTCGGGCGGCGTCTGCCGGTCTTTGGAGCACCGTTGCAGATGATCGTGACCGAGCCCGTGGCTCCGCTGGTCTTTTCGCTTCTGGCGCATGCGAGCCGTCATCTGACGCTTAAACAGGCCGCGAACGGCTCCCTTCTGATTGGCGGGGGATGGAGTGCGGGGCTTGATCCGGTGCATGGCCATCCGCGGCCGCTACGGGAAAATCTCGAAGGAAATCTCTGGGTTGCGCAGAGGCTTGTTCCGGCTCTGGGGGCCGTAAATGTCGTCAGGAGTTGGGCTGCGATGAACATCGATATCGATGGCGCTCCGATCCTTGGGGAAAGCCCGGATGTTCCGGGCTTCTTCACGGCTGTGACGGCCAACGGGGTCACGCTCGCCCCGGCCATGGGGCGGCATGTCGCGGACATGGTGCTGCACCGTTCCGAACGATCCGATCTGGAGATCTTTTCTCCCGCACGTTTTTATGGAGATCCGTCATGATCACGCTGGACAATGTGACGAAATCATATGGCGCCTTTCAGGTGCTCAGGGGATGTTCGGCGGAAATCGGCAGAGGGGAAGTGGTGGTGGTCTGCGGGCCATCGGGATCGGGCAAGTCCACGCTCATCAAGTGCATCAATGCGCTGGAGACGTTCGAGAGCGGGCAGATCTGGGTTGATGGCATGGCGGTGCGTTCCGCACAGACCGATCATTCCGCGCTGCGGGCGAAGGCGGGAATGGTTTTCCAGAGCTTCGAGCTGTTTTCCCATCTGAGTATTCTGGACAACATCATGCTGGCGCCGCGTCTGGTTCAGAGGCGCGGAAAGGACGAGATCCGCGAACATGCGAGGACGCTTCTGCGCAGGGTCGGGCTGGAGCGTCATGCGGACAAGTATCCGATCGCGCTTTCCGGCGGCCAGCAGCAGCGTGCGGCGAT
>NZ_JBDNYY010000012.1:0-56712 GCF_047722525.1 Gluconobacter sp. | reverse complement strand
GATACTGAATCAGCAGGCAGCAATTACCGCAAGGTGGAGTTTTTCAACACAATCGGGAACGATGCGGACATTGCGGACCTGAACCGAGAGGGTGACGATCTCGCCGACATACTCGTTGCCGGACTTCTTGAAGGTGCCGATGGTGGCCATGATACTGCTCCGTGATCTCTGTTATCGAGCCCGCACCATTGCGGCCTCGATGGCGATCGACGAGCCGGGGGCGATCGGCGGCGCACCCTTCAGGGCCGCAGCGCAGCGGAGGACGGCGGGACGGAATTTTCTTGTTTCGCGAGGAATGACGGCGCAGCCGTCAGGGGAAGAAAATTACGGCCTGCCGTTGCGCCAGAGACGATCGAGGCGCAGCCGCCCCTCGGCTAGATCAGCCATTTTCAGAGGCCGTATGCGTGCGCAGCCCGACAGAGCGACCATCACGGAGAACATGAGGCCCCCTCGGCGTGCAGGATCCGGCAGGAAAGAGCATGAGCGTCGTCACGCGTTCGTTTTAGGCCATGACATGACCCGTTCCGGGGACGATGCCAGACAGGTTGCCGCGCTATCTGCTGTTTCTGTCAGCCGGTCGCGGACGAGGGCCGTCCATGACCGAGTGGTTCCAAGAGGAAAGCGGCAAGGGCCAGTAACGCGTTGAGGCGAGCTAACACCACGTGAGCCGCCCTCCCCTGATGACAGGACTGGCAGGCAGACGACGCATCTGGTCTGGTCACCTGCCTGCAGTCTGCCGGGGCGGGGTCAGACGCGCGCGATGTTTCCGCCGTACGGTCCGGGTGGGGCCACGGCTGTAAAGCGGATGAAAGCGGTGATCCCCACCGCGATCGCGCCGATGACGGAAAAAAAGAACTGCCATGCCGCAGACGGCATCATCATCTGGGCAATCCCATGTGTGGTGCTGTAGCCCATGATGATAGCGGGCACGGTATAGAGCAGGACAATCAGCAGCCTGAGCCACGCCCAAGGCACGCAGGCGAATGCGATCTGGCCGAGAATGAAGGTCGCGGCTCCCGCGACAAACCCGATGATGACCGCACCCAATAGGCCGGCACCGGTATCAAAGGCCCAGAGCGCAGCCATCAGATCGGTGGCGCAGGGCAGTGCGAAAACTGCGACGGTGAAGAAGAACCAGCACAGGAAGCCAATGCCGGCAACGAGCAGGAAGGGAGCAAGGATGAACATGGTGGTGGTCTCCGTGCAATCGACGATGTCGGACGGGTGCGCCTGCCACCACCACCACGGCGCACTCGCATCATAGCGAAAATGATGTGTCGACGGAACGAGAATCGTACTGGCGTCCGGCACGCGGACATGCATCGTTATCTCCTCGCATGGAGAAGACATCATGGCGGAAATCACGGGACGCGAACTGCATCTGGTCAAAAAGGCACTCGCCATTGCAGTGCTGGCGATCGAGCGGCAGCCGGGGCCATTTCAGTCCCATTCGGACATGCAGGACATGAAAGGCCTGCTCGATCTTCTGGCGCCCGGCGATACCGAACTCGCCTTCTACGCCCGGGCTGCGCGGATCTCCGTCACGGGCAATCCGGAGTGAAGACGGCGCTCACGCGCCGCCTCCGAACCGCAGGACCGGGATGCCGAGCTTTTTCGCCTTGTCGGCCAGATTTTCCTGAATGCCGGTTCCGGGAAAGACGATGACGCCGATCGGCAGGGTGTCGAGCAGCGCATCGTTGCGGCGGAAAGGCGCTGCCTTGGCATGCCTGGTCCAGTCCGGCTTGAAGGCGATCTGCACGATCTCGCGGTGATCGGCCCAGCGTGAGGCAATGAATTCGGCGCCCCTGGGCGAACCGCCGTGCAGCAGCACCATGTCGGGATGCTTGGCCCGGACCTTGTCGAGCCGATCCCAGATCAGGATATGGTCGTCGAAATCGAGACCGCCAGTGACGACAACCTTGGGACCGGGCGGGACCAGCAATTCGCCCTCGGCACGCCGTCGGGCGTTGAGGAAATCGCGGCTGTCGATCATGGAGGCCGTCATCGTGCGGCGTGAGACCAGCGAGCCGACCTTTGGTCGCCACGCGCTCAGGGTCAGGCGCTCGAACTGCTCCTGCGCCTCGTCGCGGAAGATCTCGTAGGCGTTGCGGCGCTCGATCAGGGTCAGCCCTTCGGCGATCAGCCGCTCCAGCTCCACCGAGCGGATCTCGCTGCCGTCCTGCTCCTGCTGACTGCGTTTTTGCGCCACCTCGTTGCGGTCAAGCTCGCGTTCGACCTGGCCGACCATGCGATGGAAGATGTTGACCGTGGACCAGAGCAATGCCTCGAGGTCGGGTTCCAGCCGTGTGTCGGTCAGGGTCGCGGCGATGGCGTCGAAGACGTCGGCCACGGCACCCCCGATGCGCGGAGCTTCGGGTAGCGGCCTGAGGTCCGGCTCGTCCTCGAAGGGACGGTAGCCATACATCTGGAGTTCGGCCAGCACATGGGCGGTGGATGAAGCGGCGTGCGGCGGCTCAAAATCGTCGGTGCGGGTCATGATGCGGTCCTCCCAGGTCTCCGGCCGCGCCCTCCGCGGCCTTTCCGGGGGCGGACAGCGTCAGACCAGGGATGGGCCGGAACCGCGCGCTCGCGCGCGGCCGCAGCGCAGCGGAGGATGGCAGGGGGCCGGCTATTTTGCTTCGCGATGTAAAGCGCCCCCACAGGGGCGCGACGGAAAATAGCCGTCCCCGCCATTGAAGGCCCGGCCCGGCTGACGCCCGCTCCCCACCTGAAAGGCCGAGGCGCGGACCTGCCGAACGGGAGGCACAACAGGACCGCCGACAGAAAACGGAAACCGCCCGCCCCTCTTTCCGGCCTGCTCAGGTGCCGGCGGTCTCCAGAAAGCGTGCCACGTCCGATGGCGCGAGTTGCGGATGCAGGATTGCCCGCAGCGCACCGCGCCCAAGGGCACGGAGATCGTCGTTGAAATCCGCCAGACGCGGTGACAGACCGATCAGCTCGATCCCTGCCTCATCCGCGCGGGCGTGCAGCGTCGCCAGCGCCTGATCCCCGGCCGAGTCATCATCGCACAGGACGTAGAGACGGCGCAGCATGGGCGGAAACGCCATGGCGGCGAGATGCGCTGAGGACAGGCAGGCGGCTAGTGGCAGATCGGGCAGAACCTGCCGCAGCGACAGGACCGTCTCGATGCCTTCCCCGGCGGCGAGCACGTCGGATGCCACCCCGAAGCGCACGGCATGGCCGAGCAACCCGCCCAAGGCACGGCGCGGATGATCGACCGGCGCCTTGCCAAGGCCGTCCGCCGCCAGCCAGGTGCGATGCACGCCGGTCAGAGTGCCGTCGAGGTCGGTGACGGCGGCAATCATGGCGGGCCAAGTCTCGGTCGGACCGTCCTCGTCCGGCCGGTAAAAGCAGCGCGGATGGAAGCGCAGGGCGCCGGCTCCGTGCAAAAGCGTAAGGTCGCGTCTACGGAGATACGCTTCTACGGGTGTGCCCGCGATCGGCCCGGACATGGCCCAGAGTCGACGTGCGGCTTCCAATGAACTGGCGGGACCGCCTTCCTGCGCGGGACGATCCCTTGAAGAAGGTGCCGGATCGGGACGCGGCAGGCTGAGAAAGGCACGCGCCTCGTCGGCCACGTCGCGGAAATCCACCAGGCCGAGGCTTTCGCGGATCACGTCGAGCAAGTCGCCGTGCTTACCAGTACTGGCATCGGTCCATTTTCCGGCCCTGCCGTTGGCGGTGTCGTGCAGCCGGACAAACAGCGACCGGCCGGGCACATTCCGCACGTCGCCGACCAGCCAGTAATTGCCGTGACGGCGACCGGCGGACAGATACCGCCGGCACGCCGCCTCCGCGTTCTCCGCCAGGCGGCGGGCGAGATCGCCTGCATCATGCGAGGCCATTACCCCTGCCCTCCTGTGTCGGGATTGCCCCCATCCAGGGCGATCGCCAGCCAGCGATCGGTGGTCATCCATGAAATCGTCTTGCGCCGGCCAAGGTCAAGCAGATGCGCGCCACCGCTGAAGGCCCCGATCCGGGGACGTGAACAGCTATTGGCCCACTGGAACCCCCATCGTCCCCGCAGCCGGAATGCCCGCGCACAGCGTAGCACGAATTCCACCACCTGATGCGGATCGCCTGTTGTCTCATTGTGCATCCAGAGTTTCGTGCCACCATATTCAGGCACGATCGACAGGACAAAACCGTCAGAGGGCGGATCTTCCGCCGCCAGTTCGTCCATGAATTCATTGTAAAGGTCGAGCGCCTTTGCGGCATTGTCCACCGTGCCCACATCGAGCACGCAGGAAAAATGCGTGAAGAAATCGGCCATCGAAATGACTCCCGAAACGAAAAAACCCGGCACAGTGGCCGGGCTCGTAAAAACGTCTTTACGGAAAGACAGAGAAGCTGCTTTCAGGAAGCACGCTCCATCAGCCTGCGGGCCTTCTCCTCCAGATCCAGCCGCGTGTCCTGATTGGCCCTGGTGCGGGCCAGCGCCGTGATCCCCTGCACGAAATCGAACACGCTCTCCGGCTTGCGCCCTTCCTCGTGCAGCACAGTTTCAATGATCTTGGTGGTTTCCGGTTTCGAGAACCCACGCCGACGCAGGAAACTGTCGCGGTCCTCGTCAGTTTTTGCCACCAGCGCCCGACGCGAGGCCTGAATGCCAGAGACGAACGAGGCCGGGCTGGCCGTGGCGAAATTCCGGAGCGCTGGTGTGGCCTGATGCACGAAGCGTGAGGCTGCAAACTTGCTATGCCGGATCGTAATCTGTTCGAAATTTTCCACGCCCCAGAGCATTCTATTTTGGCACACTCCGCGCAGGTAGAAGGAGGCGATACCGAGGCTTTTACTACCGACTTCCGAATTCCAGGCGTAGAAGCCCCGGAAATAGAGATCGGGGTCGCCGTTGGGCAGGCGTCCCGCCTCAATCGGATGCGTATCATCGACCAGAAACAGGAACACATCGCGGTCGGACGCATACAGCGTCGTGGTTTCCTTCGTGATGTCCACATAGGGATTATGGGTCATGGTGGCCCAGTCGATCACACCCGGCACCTTCCAGTTGGTATCACCCGTGCCGTCACCGGCAATCTTGCGCACCGCTCCGACCAGTTCATGGTCCCAGATGCGGCCGTAATCCGGCCCCGTGACGGCGCGCAGTTCCACACGCCCGTCTTCGGTCTCCAGCGTCTTGACCAGTTCGGCGCGGTGCGACAGCAGCCCGTGCTGGAGATTGATCGCCGCCAGCGGGGCCGGAAGGTTGCGCAGGTATGACGATGGCGCGCCGACCAGGCTGCACATCTGGCCGAACGACCAGTGCGTGGGCGCAATCGGCTCATTCTGTCCCGGCACGGTCAGGGTCAGACGCTCGGCATTGTCGCGCGAGGCCTCGACGCGAATGGCGCGGCTCTCCACCGTGCGGGCCGTGGCCTGCTCCGCCCGCGCCAGTGTGGAGGCATGCAGGTCGGACAGGGACAAGTAGCGCCCGTCATCGGGCCGCGAGAACCATTCGGACGAGACGCGGGCGCTGCGCTCCCCACGCGAAGGATCGATCCGGAACCCGCCAGAAGCGGCGCCACGGGACGCAGGGGGCAGGATGGTGGTTGTGGTCATGGGAAACTTTCCTCTGATACCGGTTATTCGGCACCCAAGGCGAAGCCACCCTCTGCCTCTGATCACCGCTTCCCACACGGGATCCCATGCAACCGCAGAAGACACCTTACCCCTCATCCCGGAGTATGGCGCACTGTCACCTACCCGAAATTACGACCGCAATGGGGGGAATGTCGATTACTGGGAAAGGATGACCGAAAGCAGCCATACGCTTTGCTGCTGATGAGCTTGCATGGTACACAAGTTTCGTACGCGCTCTCCCTGTGAGCCCAATTACCTCATTTGATCTGTGCTGAATTCGCTGCAAGGCCGCTTTCCAGATGTTCTTGGGCGTCGGCCTTATTATCACACAGAATGCGTCGGGCGTTGCCTTGTGCCGTGCCGGGACAAATCTGCGATGCTAGTTCTATGATATTGTCGAGAGAGAAAGTGTTTTTGATTTCGTGGAAAGCAACAACGTTACCTGATGGATCGCAATGCAAAAAATGAATGTGCGCCTGCGCTCGCATATGAGATAATGCATTTTGGCTAGCTGGATCACAAATGTCGAATAGTAGAGTATGTCGCTCGAAAGAGCCATCAAGAGCCACATCAACGATAATGTAGCCGAGCCAGACGCCTTTATATGTGAAGGCTCCCGGATTCATCTCGTAGTATGGCGTCACAGTTCTATCGAGCGGTTGGGTAGTATTAATGACAATTGCGATTTCTGGAGCAATATCTTTCGAATGTTTGACTTCCAAAAAACGCGCACCTGCTGTTCCGGGATGGTATAGGCCATCGTCACTGAAATCAATTTTTTCGCCGAGCCAGTGGTTGTCGATTCTCCTCAAGGAATTGAATGAGCCATACCCCCACTCATGAAGTTCTATGATTTTTCCGTCTATGTTGCTGCGAAGCGCCTTAAGCGTTCCATCTGCTAACTCGCTCCAGTCGAGGACGATGAGTAGATCGCGGCCTGAAGCACGATTAAGCACCGCGACCTGCTGCGTGTGATCGAGCGGAGCCATTGTTTCGGGCTGGTCGATGATGCTTGAACCCACTCCCCCATCTGCACCAATAAGTATGCAGGGCAGCTGGCCCTCGGGTAAATTGCGCAACATATCATCAATGCCGTGCCGTAAATCCTCGACATCGAAAGCCACGTTATGGGCGAGAACCTGTCGACGACGTAACGGCGGTATCCAAGCATCGCTGAGGTCGACCAGAATAGGCATGCATTGCTTAGCATCAACCGTGGCAGACATCCTTTCAAACAGGGCGAAGGCGGTCTCGCAGGATTGAAGCCACTCGGGCAGCGAAGTGATCGCAGTAGTCCACTTATCTCGGGAATCTTGATGCTGGTCTATCGACGCGCACAGGTCTAGGCAGACTTGCCAATATGCCTCTGCAGAGCAAGTTGGCGATAGACTCGGTGTGAATCCCGCCTTAAAGGCCGCTCTAAAGATGCCAGACAAAGGCGACTCATCGAGTTCTTTAAGCAGCCAATCGCCAAATTGTCTTATGTTTTCCGCAGCTTCTGCAGTAGGTTCGGCGAAGAGGTAGAGCGGCTCCATAGGCCCGCTTGGATCGACCCAACTGCGTGCTAGATCGGCTAGCTCAGCATTGTAAACGGCGAGCTTGCAATTCACCCATATCCATTTTGCCTGATCGATTGAACCCTGTTGGGCCAGCGTCATAGCACTTTGCAGCAAGACGCCGACTTCAAAAAGTGATCGCGCCCCGATGCGCCCTCCAAAAAACGGTTGGCTGCCGGTCATTGCTGTGATGATTTGCAGACCGACCACTGGGGAACCGACGCCGACAGATTGATCGAGATGAAAATGTTCCCGGGCGGCAGCACTTGTTCCGATCTGCCCCGCGAAGTCGGCAACCATCCCCCAATACTGATATCCGGTGACGATGTTACCGTGATCCTCAAGCCAAGTCATGTCATCGTGCCAAGTGCCGTCTCGCAAATGCTCGATCGTCGCACGATTCCGCAATGCCTGACGCAAGGGCAGGAGGATTGCTTCTAGCCCAGGTTCGAACCGCATCTCGTTAGTCGAGAAGAAGCTGCTGAAAAAAGACGCGAAGTCACTGTCGCGAGTCGGATTTACCGGGTCGACCGGAATATGGAGATGCGCGGGATCCACCGCATATATGATAATCCCGACCTCGTTACTATTGTATCCATTTTCCCAGATACAGCTAAAGCCATGCTGGCCGGCCCGGTCTGCTGCTTGGCGCATGAGATCTCCGGCTTCTCTCAGTGCCAGCCAAGATGCTTCTGGGTCCACATCCTTAAACTGTACACGATAGGTACGCGATCTCAGTGCCGCTGGTGCGATATGAACCTGGAAGTGACGATACCAAGCCTGATCGGTTCGCACCGTGAATGCCAAATCTGGTTCTTCCCCCGACACAGTGAGTGCCAGCAGCGATGGGCGGCCTCGTGCCGCAAGCGCCGCATAAGCATGATTGAGGAGATCACCCCACTCGCGCGCGATGAGAACAAACACAACGTCCATTCCACCCATGAAAGGAAAATGGTTCCGTAATTCGCGTTCGTATGCGAGCAATTCCGTGACAGCCTGGCGTTCAGGTTGCTTGTCGTCCTTCAACTCGACAAGGATAAGCCGCCCAAGTTTGCGATTGAAGAGCACGAAGTCCGGGCGAAGTATCTCTCCGGGGTTACGCGAAATGCTAGTATTGTCGGATATGATTTCAACATCGCCGAGCGCGTTCAACGCCTCGTCAGCAGCAAGTATAATTCGCTCCCGCTGCAAAGAGTCGATGGACAGGGCAGGAATGATATGCGGTCCCCTGAGAGCGGTGGCAGCTTGGCGGACTGCTTCAGTACCTTGAATCGCAGCAAACAGCGCATTTTGCTTGGCCAACCGTGCGAACAATCGCTGGATTGCTTGTTCGTTGACCTTGCGTTTGGAGGGATGTGTAGATGCGTTGATCATACTCATGCTTTACATGCCCAGTTAGGGAAAAAATAAGGACTTTAAGATTATGCATGGCGACCTTCACTTGAAGGGCGCCCTCCCTTACGGCAGCTGCCCGTGGGTGAACACGTGTGCTCCTTGCTTGGCTGGCCACGTCCCTCTCGTGAACGTCGGCTACACTCGAGACCTGTCAATCTTGCTTAGGTGCGCGTGTGGCTGATGTGTCCCAAACTCGATCTATCGCGGTCCGCCTGGTAATGTCGCCTTATGGCAACCGTCACAACCGCGTGGATGTCTACCATAAGGCGACAGTTGTCTATCTACTTGTCTTCTTCAAACGAACAGGCAGTTCAGGCAGGATTAAAGATCGTCTTCTGCATTGTTTTGGTATCAAGGGCTGGTCATCATCAGCGAAGCAAGTCGGGGAGATCATAGAGCAGATTCAATGCCTCCGGCCAACCGATGTCGGAAAACAGGCGTAAAATTTCCACGAGTGCGGTGCGACGTGCATTATCCTCGAAGACCGAGCGGTAATCGGCGATATAACGGGTGATCATCCGCACGATCACCGATACAGCGAGACTTTCATGATGATAGCCTTCTCGTTTAGCTGCCCCAGTAAGCAGTGCATGGAGACTGTCAAACACACCGACCGGATCGCCAGGGATTAGAAACTCGTAAAGTTGAACGAGCTGATGGTGCGTCGAGGGTTCATGCGACGCCGCAAGCAGTGCGAGCATCGGGCGGTAATTGACAAGAAACCGATGCATCTCTTTAGGAGATATAAGCCCGACTAGTCCCTCGCGATTGTCGGCATACGCACCCGAGCCGAAATAAAGCTGGTTCATCAGGTGGCCGATCACGGCCTCTCCTGAGTTGTAGGTGGTAACGGCGGCATTGCGCTCAACGTCACCGACCGTTCCACTCGTAACTGCGATATAGCTGGCTTCTGCGGCCGCCAAGCATGCATCCAAGATGATCATCGCCGCCTGCTGCGAGCGATCAGAAAGCTCAGTATCGCGCTTCTCGCCATCCATGTAGCGTGCGAAGAAGGCGCCGCGCAGCATCGACAAGAAGGCCGTGCAAAACTCGCGGTGTACGGCAGGATCGCTGACCCATGCCTTAAGCCATTCGAGCGCAATGGCCTCGTTCTGCCAACACCAGAGCTGCGCCGTTAGACTGCCGAGCTGCTTGGCAACTTCGTCACGTCCAGATTTATCGTCGCGGCGGATCGTCTCGCTGCGAGCACGCACGATCTCAATAATCGCCTTGCACTTCTCAACATCGTGCCAGATAAAACGCGGAATAACATCATGCAGAAGATGGCTGATTACACCGTTATGTGGCTCAATCCGCGCGATGCGCTCAGCAAGACCCCACATTCTCTCGGGTGCAACGTGGCTCAACACCTGAAGGTTTTGAGTCGCCTGCAGGCGGACCTGTGGTACGGGATCGGAAAGGATCGTATCGAACATGTCGACGATCTCGCGGCGATCTGTACCAAACCTTCCAGCAAGCGAGACGTATGCGTTGGCTGCGTAAACGCGGACGTCCCAATTGCTCCAGGTTAGGCTGGAATCTTCATCCTTATTCTTGATCTCCGGGAAACGGCTCCCCCATAGCCGACGCAACACGGCAAGCAGTTCGTCGACCGATGGCATACCATCGACACCGGGCGCATAGGTTGGGGCAGTGGCAATACGCTCAATGGCATTGCCTACATGTCCCCAGACCGGCTGCTGGACCTTCTCGTGTATCGTATCGGCATGCGCATCATAGAATGCGATCGTTGCTAAAACATTTTCCCAGAGCACGGCGAGCGCCATACTCTCGCTGTCCGAAGGTGTAGCCCCTACTTTCTCGTATAGCGCTTCGGAGTGGGCTATCATCTGTGCGTCGAGGCCCTCCTCGACATCAACACCTTCGCGGGCGAGGAGGGTGCGTGTGATTCCGCGCGATGACTCCCAGGACACTGACACCGAGCGCGTCGACGCATTGCTGACCAGTTCGTTCGTCTCGAGTAGTTTCTCTCGCAGCGCACGCATTGTATCCGTCGCGATCGCGACCACATCGACCGATGACAGAAAGCGGCTCAGCGTGTGACGCCACCAGCGCTGCTCGGCTTCATCCGCAAACAAGTCCGGCCGCAACGCTTCATTCTCGAAGGTTGTCCTCTCCTCAATCGACCTCAACGGATAAACCATAGCTAGAAAGTGGACCGCGTCGCGGACGATATCACGATGCGTCAGGATCGTGATGTTGCATGCGAACGGCCACAACAGATCCGCTACCTCGTCGACACGCTCAGCTCCAACGCCTAGGATACGCTTCCATACGGCTGACCCGGCATAGCCGGTTGCGGCCGCCTCAACCGTCTCGGCAAAGACGGCAGGCGAGCAGCCACGCAGATGTGTGACGAACTGAGCGAGCACATCGTCGTCCTGCGTACCGTGGCGATTTTCTGTGTCATCCCAGGCTTTATACTCATTATCGTAACCAAGTAGGTCGAACGGCGTGCGGCCCGACACAGCGACCTGTTTGCGGTCGTCGCCCACGGGCATCGTGCGATCGGTGTCGCCAAGTGATGCCTCGATGATCGCACGCGTTCCGAGCGGCACCGCAAACTTAAGGAGGCGGGTAGCCCGCCGACCCAGATTGTAGCGGCAGTGGCTATAGTCCTGCCTGCGGTTCGACGAGAGCGGTAGGATCCGGCTCATCTGCCCGCCCATGAACGAGGTGCTGTTATCGGTGATGTCGCGTGAATAAAGCACACGGTAGATCTCGATCGCGAAATCGGCGTCGGCATGCGCGATCGGTATGATCTGCTCGGAGAGCCAGGGAGCCTCCTTGTCGGCATGGAGAGAGAAATGCGGGTCACGAAGAATGCGGTCAAGCAACGCTCGCGATGCGACAGGATCGGCTGCAAAGCTCTTGCCGACGAAACGGATCGCGTTAGTTGCCGTCTGCTGCATCAACGGATCAGCGGCCCATGCAAAAATGAGCAGTGCCCGTGCTGCGCCGTTGAACACATTAAGCAATTCAGTTTCATTAAGATCAGCATTGTCGAACAAGATCTGGAGCAGGAAACGTGTCGCGTCGACAAAATTGCTCGAATGCGCGCTGATCGTGGCGTCGGCGACCATCGCCCACGCGAGCGCTTCGTCTGGCAGAATGTTACCTGCAGCACCGACCGCCAAGCCGACGAAGCGGGCAAGCCGTGAAAGCATTATCGCAAGCGTCTCATCATTCGGACGGGCGGCAATCAACGCAACCAACCCCGCGATGTCGGCTTTCGTGCTCACTCGCTGAATCGCGGTACGCAGTGCAACATTGGCGAGCACCGGGTCGACCGCCGGATCTCTGGAGATATCCGCGATCAAACCCCATACCTGAGCCTTGTCGTTTGCGTCATCGCGCCACAGTCGCTCTATTGTAAAGCGCAGCGCCGGTGCGAGCATGAGCCCGATCGCGCTGTCACCGCTGATTTGTGAGATCAGTCGCGCAGGATTGTCCCATTCGAGGAAGAAGCGACCGGCAACATGGTCAAACAGCACATGATGGGCAAAGCTGACCAGATCGCCAGATTCGGTAAGCACGCCGGTCTGGATGACCGTGTCGAGCTGATCGTGCTCGACGACCACCTTCCGCACCGCAAGGCGGCGACGCTGCACCATGGCGCTGACCGTGGCAGCTGCGGCCCTATGCATCGGTGTTCCAACGAGCCGGCGATCCTCATAGGCGTCGATCAGATCTGACTGCGTACCGACGGTGCGGATGCTGTCGGGGCTTGTACCATCCGCGAGCAGTTGTGCGGCGAGCGAGAGGTTGAAGACGTTACGCAGCAGATCGCGCAGCTTGTCGGGCGCGGCGGAAAACAATGCGCCAAGATCTGAGGAAGCGGCACCAGCGGCGTCAAGATCATCTTCCGCCAGCCGCGGCACCAGGACATGCCGGACATTGCCTAAGTCGGGCTCGGCATAAGTGGGATCTGGAGGAGATCCGGGCATCGCATCGCGGAACCGACGCCCATTGCGCAGATCGAACGTACGGATCGATGCGATCACAGTCCAGTCAGGAGCAGATGTACTCAGCACTTCGATCAACTGAGAGAAAACGCCTTCCGCTGCCCCCCCACGCGCGGCATCCAGCGCATCAATGATGAGCAGTTTACGTCCCGAACCCGGCGCGGCGGCGAGCACCTCAATTAGCGGATGTGCCAACCCCAGTTCAGACTGAAGACTGGCGGCGATGGCCACGCCCGGGAAGCGGTCGACCGAGAGGAACACAACCGTGTCACCCGCCGCTTGGTGCATTTGCGCCAGCGTGACCAAAGCACCGGTTTTGCCGGCACCGGGCTCGCCGACCACGATGAACGAGCCAGTATCGAGAGCCGCGTCAAGCGGGCCGTCACTGGCACGCGTGATCGGAATGCCGCCAGCGATCGGCAGGCGCGTGTGTCCGGCAAGACGCGTAAGCTCCATCTTGGTCGCGGTCGATAGGCGTTCCAGATCGGCGGCGTAATCGGCAGCGGCCACGTCATTGTGGCCAAGCCGACGAAGCTCGTGCAGGAGACCAGCGCGATCGGCGGCTGCACCGCTGCCGATCATGTCCCGAACAATGCCCTTCAATGCGCGCAATGGTGCATCACCAGCAGCTTCTGAACCATAGAGCCTTACGCCAAGCAGACGCGAGGCTTCGCGCCAGTTGTCTTCTCCCTCGTTCATCGAGAAACGTACGACACAAAACATCCGTGCCATTGTCACGAGTTCTTCATCGGTCAGCGGAGTGGTCGAATGTGTTAACCATGCAGCCCGCACATGCGTCTCGAAGAGATCAAGTGCTTCACTCTCCGCCGCAGAACGCCCGGCTTTAGTGCCGACCCAACTGCCGCCAAGATCGAATGCGCGGCACCCTCGCTCCAGCGCATCGAGCGTACGCGACGCGCCTGCGCTAACTGCCAGCACCGCACGCACTTTCATTGGATCGACCACATTACCGGCGGCTCGGGCATTCATCACGATCCGAACAAGCTGACTGATGGTCTTGCCGAGCGGGCTTTCGACGCTTTTGGAAAGCCCCGCGCTAGTCTTGCTTTGCAGATCAATGAGGCTAGCGTCGTCCTGTGCCAGGCGAATGTCGTCAAGTCCATCACCTGTCTCGAGCTGGATCGAAACAGGTAAGGCGGCATTGGCAAGGCCGAAACGTCCGCCAACCGGCATTCGTGCCAACAGATGGGCGGCAAGCCAGGTGCCGACCTCAGCCTGGAAATCCATTCCGGCTTCTGTTGCCCGCCCACCCGCATTCATTCTCGGTGTGGGTGGTTTTTCGTTATCCAATCGCGTCTCTTTCAAAATTTTAAAGTTTCGCCCAAACTACTGGTCGAAATGACCAAATCCACAAAGTGATTATCTAGGAAGATCAGGCTATCCCCTTTTGAAGGCCGATAAAATTCCTGTTCGCGTTCGACCAAGTAGGCTGCTGTACTGTAAAATAATTCACGTCTGCTAATTGGGGTACAAAACTCTCCGCCAAATATCTGCGTCGAAGGCGAAACTCGCCCGTGCCTACTCTGTTTCCGTTGACCTGATATGTGGCTTGGACGCGGACTGAGGCCGGTCTACTTCAAGACCACAGGACAGCGGTACCCGGCATGAGATCGCACAGAATATGAGTATGCGATTATTACTGGCCTCCTGCGTCTTTCTGTCTTGAAAGTAACGACTGTGGAAGATCATTCTTTCCGAAAGGCATCGCCCTTTGTGGCCCGCGCCAACGCCATCTCCACAATGCGATTGATTACCCGATCCCGGTCCCGCCATTTCATGACGAGCTTGCCCGGGTCCATTCCATACTGCGCGACAATGTCATGAAGCAGGTCCAGTTCGAGGCTCGCCAATTGCTCGCGTAGCCTGACCTCACCATGAACTACCAGATCGATTGGATCGAGAACCGCCGGAGATCGCCTGCCGCCGCGCCGTTTTCTCATATTCTTGCCATCGACTTCAGCCCCCCGCTGCGATGAAGCTCTGGAGGGTGATGACGAATGCAACGCCGCTGGCTCACTAGTGGCAAAGGCTGCTTCAAGACGTGCCTGAAATTCGGGATTTCGCGTAGCCTCCTCGGCGACCACGGTGGCTATCCTGATAAGAGTGTCTTTCAGGTTCATGCCTCGATCTCCATCTTCTCCAGCAATTCCTGCGCGAACTCGATATATCGAGTAGTCAAGTCACCATAACCGTACTTCTGCTTAAGTGTCCGTCGTCCACTTTGCATTTCGGCTGCGGCGGCAATCTGGTTTGCCTGACGTATCACGGTTTCGAACACCGGCGGATCGTTACGACGGCGCAGATCCCTTGAGACGTTCATATGAACCGTGGAGTTCTCCATATATTTCGTGATCAGGATACCAAGCGGCTCAATGTCCTCTCCGATCTCCCTGGAGAAATTACCAACCCTTTTGACGATCTGGGGGATGCCATAGGTCGAGAGTACGTCGGGAACCGTCGGAATAATATAACCTTCGGAAATGCGAAGCCCGTTCAATGTGATGATTCCGAGGTTTGGTGGGCAATCCACCAAGACGAGATCATAATCGTCAAGAATTGATTTTACTGCAAGGCGGAGAAGGTCAATCGGCGTTACGGAGTAGAATTGTCCCGTTGGCGCGCTGGCCAACTTATCTTGGACATCGATCAGATCAAGGCTAGACGGCAACAGGTCAACTTTTTCGGCCCCTTGCACGTCAGAGACTTTCTTCTGAAGTGTCTTTTTCAGATCGAATATCTTGTTATGGGGATCCAGCGCATCCTTGAACAAAGTCGCAAGCGTCCACCCCTTTTCATTGATCTCTTTCCAGCGCTTTTCTCCGATCAGCATGGTGGTCGCATTGGTCTGTGGATCAAGATCGATCACCAGAACGCGCTTGCCAAACTTCGAAGCCAGCGTTTCCGCCACTGCGACCGTGGTGGTCGTCTTGGCGACGCCCCCCTTCAGATTGATGAGTGATACGACACGGGCCATTGGCACTTTCCTTTTCCTAAGCCATATTTTGATCGTTCTTGTCCTGAAGACCGGTCCTGCCTTGAGATCAGCCAGCGGCTTCGGAAAATCCGCGAAGCGCGCGCGCCAGTTCGCGACAGCTTGACGCGACACACTCGCCATACTCGCGATTTCGTTGATACCGATAAGGTCGTCGTCGTTTTCTGCCATTCCAGCCCCCTGTGACCATCGGTCACATATATTGTTTACATAGTTCACAGACGATCCGCAAGTCAGATGTTCCGTTGAGGATGAGATTATGAGCAAAGAAATGACGGGGGGAACCGGAAAGGCGATCACGGTCGCGGTGCACCGCGTCAACCATTGCGCTTACCGATCGGCTGAACGACCAAATCGAGAGAATAGGCTATGTGCGCTGGCTCCATAAAACACGCAGCAGCAATCTTAATGACAGACATGAGGACGAAAACGGAAGCCTCCAGGCAGCAAGAAGGCGGCTCCCGGAGATCGAAAGCCGCTCTATAAATGGGACTCGTATCACTCTACCGCGATGGCCTCAGAACTATCGGACGCGCAAATTTGGATCCCTCCTGCTTCAAGCTGCCCTGCAAAACCTTTTGTCCGCAGCACCTCGGGCAGCCAGCTGGAGCCGTCGAGCAACTGCTCGGCAGCCTGCGCCATGTCGCTCTTCTTCATATGGGCGATGCGGTCGGCGGCCTCGTTACCACGCGCCTCGCGCACGGCTTCGAGAATACGGGCCTTGGTGACACGACCGAGATAATTCTCCACCGTCGGCTGCCAGCCCGCCTCGGCCAGGTCGAGCTTGAGCGCCGTGGCGAGACGGTCAGCTCGCGCAAGCCGCTCCCGGACGCTGCGTGCCAGAGACGGACCATGGGACGATTCATGCAACGCATTGATCCCGAAGGACAGGCAATGCGCCAACAGCGCGATGCGACTGGTGTCGTCCAGCCGGTCGAGCCACAGCCAGAATGCATCCTCGTCTTCCGGCAGGTCATGCTTCCAGCCCTCGTTGCGCTGGCGCAGCGCATGGGCTGGCAGGCTACCCGGCATGTCGGGGGAATGCACCGGCAGCGGGATTTCCCGGACATAGGCTTCCAGACAACCCGCGCCCGAGACCTGCCAGTAGAGGTCGCGCACCAGCGTGTGCAGCAGTTCCGTCAGCGCGATATGCGGATTGGCCCCAAAAGCATCCCGCAGGGCCAGTGTCCTCCACGCCGTCAGTTCGGTCAGCAAACGGTCGGAAAGTGGCTTCAACCCGTCCTCTTCTTCAGGCTCGATCTCTTGGGATGTCATGCCTTCCGGCTCATCCCGATCATCATAGCCTTCAATGCCATCCATGGCATCGCCATCGCTGGCGACATCCTCGGGTTCCAGCGGCATGTCTTCTGGCCGGACAAAGCCCCGTTCGACCTGCAGCGTGCCATCGGTGTCCAGGCTGACAAAGACACCAGCGCGGGCCATGTCCACCGGATCGAAGGACACAGGGCGTTCCTCCAGCGCCTCAATGGCCTGCTCAATCTCGCCCAGCCGGATATCGACGTCCTCGGGGAATTCATCGGCCTGCGCGTATTCCGCCTCGATGGTTTCCTGCTCGCTGTGCAGCGCTGTCAGACGGGCCGCTTCTTCGTCCGAGAGCACAACAGGCGTGCCTTCGATCTCCATGAAGTCCCGTGTGTGCCCCCAGGGGAAGGACAGCGCCGTTTCGACCCATTTCCAGCCCTCGGCACGGATATCCTCTGCGGCTGACGCCAGTTTTTCCATCACCAGCCGGTCGAGCAGGGTCGGATTATCCAACCATCCTCCATCATCAGCCTCGAACAGGTCACGCATGATGTGCCCGCCGGCCGCCAGATAAGCCTCCAGCCCGACAAAGCGCACGCGGCGATCCGATGCGCGCACGGTTTTCTCCGTCAGCATGCGGCGGATCAGATAAGGCTCGCGATTGTGGCTCTGGGAGACGATCTCCCAGATCTGTTCCTGACGGGCATGGTCATCGCTGATCGAGAAGGCCATGAGTTGCTCGAGCTTCATGCCATCCTGCTCGTAGATCTCGAGCAGTTTGTCCGACACGCTCATCAGGCGCAGGCGCTGTTTAACCACGGTCGGCACGACGAAGAATGCGGCCGCAATCTCGTCCTCGGACATGCCCTTCTCCAGCATGTCGCGAAAGGCACGAAACTGGTCCAGCGGATGCAGGGCCACGCGCTGCACGTTTTCGGCCAGGGAATCATCCTCGGCGAGAATGGCCGATCCGGCCTCCCGCACGACACAGGGCACCGGGGCCGTCTTCACCAGTTTCTTCTGCTTCACCAGCAGTTCGAGGGCGCGGAACCGGCGGCCACCGGCAGGCACCTCATAAGCGCCGGTTTCTGCCCCCTCCCCGTTCAGGACGGGCCGGACGTTCAGGCTCTGGAGCAGCCCGCGACGTTCGATGTCGCGGGCCAGTTCCTCGATCGACAGGCCGGCCTTGACACGCCGCACATTGGACTGCGACAGCACCAGCCTGTTGAAAGGGATATCACGGGACGCATTGAGGGCGATTTTCTGGATGGCGCTCGCCATGACGGGACACTCCGTGACGGACGGGCGGAAGCCTCTCTCCCACCCCTGAATCCGTCACGAAAACCCCACTTCCCTCTTCCTCTCTCCCGGCCCCACCAGACGCCGGATCGCATCCACGGAACCGCGTAGATACGGCTTTACGGAACGCCGATCCGTCCCAACCAACCTGCGAGTCGATACACGCTGCGATAAATTGCGACTATTATAGTCGCGACATCACCAATTTGTGATAGTGCGGGCAGCGATAGCCGCGCGTGTTCGCGACTATCCCAAAGCCCTCTTCCTACGATCCATCTCTTTGTTTCCGCGTATTTTTCTGTTCACGCACATCCCGTCCGACATCCACACTGCCGTTAGAGCTAACCAAAGGTCCATGCAGAAAGGACGGGAAGATGGCACGCCAACGCGATACGATAGCTGGCAAGCTGCGGCTCGTTCTCGACGCCCCGGACGCCAACGTGACACCATTACGCAGTGGAGCCGATCCGCGGCTGGTCAGTCTGGTCCGGCTTCTGGCCCGTCAGGCCGCACGGGATTTCGTCAACGCTGAAGTGGAGGCCGCGAGGCGACGCGATTTCCAGGAGTAGGGAGATGGGATTGTGAAGGTCGCGCTTTATGCCCGCTATTCGTCCGAAAACCAGCGTGATGCCTCGATCGAGGATCAGTTACGCCTCTGCCGGCTTCACGCGGAAAAGCAGGGCTGGACGATCGTCGACAGCTATACCGACCGGGCGATCTCGGGCGCTTCCCTGCTCCGCCCCGGTATTCAGGAACTGATCCAGGACGCGACGCGTGGCCGCTTCACGATCGTACTGGCCGAAGCCATGGACCGACTGTCGCGCGACCAGGAAGATATCGCCGGTCTGTTCAAGCGGATGACCTTCTCCGGCGTGCGGATCATCACCCTGTCCGAGGGAGACGTCACACACCTGCATATCGGCCTCAAGGGCACCATGAACGCCCTGTTCCTCAAGGATCTGGCCGAGAAGGTCCGGCGAGGGCTGCGCGGACGCGTCGAGGACGGCAAGTCCGGCGGTGGTAATTCCTATGGCTATGACGTGGTGCGCCAGTTCGATACGAAAGGCGAGCGCATCCGGGGCGACCGGACCATCAATGAGGAGGAGGCCCGCACAGTCAGGCGGATCTTCACCGATTACACGCGGGGCAAGTCGTCGCGCACGATCGCCATGGAACTGAACCGTGACGACGTTCCGGGGCCACAGGGCCGTGAGTGGGGGCCGTCCACCATTCACGGCAATCGGGAACGCGGCACCGGTATCCTCAACAACGAGATGTATGTCGGTCGGCTGGTCTGGAACCGCCTGCGCTACCTCAAAGACCCCGATAGCGGCAAGCGCGTCTCGCGCCTCAATCCTGAATCCGAATGGGTGATCCAGGACGTGCCGGAGTTGCGGATCGTCGAGCAGGATCTGTGGGACGCTGTAAAGGCACGCCAGGCCGAAACAACCTTCAGCCAGCCGGAACGGGGCAACGAGGCCCTCAGTGAGCGGCGCCGTCCCCGCCATCTCTTTGCGGGGCTGATCCGCTGCGGCTGCTGTGGTGGTGGGTACAGCATGATCTCGAAGGATCTGCTGGGCTGCTCGACGGCGCGTAATAAGGGCACCTGCGACAACCGCCTCAACATCCGTCGCGACGCACTGGAAGCATCGGTTCTAAGCGGTCTCCGGACACATCTGATGGAACCGGAGCTGTTCAAGGAATTCTGCAACGAATTCACCCGCGAGGTGAACCGACTACGCATGGAACTTGGTGCCGATCTCCCAGCAATGCGGAATGAAATTCCTCGCATCGACAGAGAACTGGATAAACCGCTGAATCTTATCCTTGCCTCAGATGACATTGAGGCATCCAAGCGGGTCATGAAAAAAATGACGACGCTCGAAGCCCGCAAGGAGGAACTGGAACAGAAGGTCGCCAATACCGAAGAGCCGCCTCCCCTTCTCCATCCGAACATGGCGGAGATCTACCAGAAGCGGATTGCCAGCCTGCACGAGAGCCTTCAGGCGGAAGAGACGAAGACCGAGGCTGCCGAGCGCCTGCGCACGCTCATTTCGCAGATCACGCTCCAACCGGCGGACGGCGAACTGGCGATCATCCTGCGCGGTGATCTGGCGGCGATCCTGCAGTTCGCGGCGCGCAAGAAAAACGCCACGGTCCATCGGGACAGTGGCGTTCTTGATGCGTTCGTATCGCAAGTTCAGATGGTTGCGGGGGCACGCAGCCCCCGATACCGACAGTCATTGATTTTTTCTATATAAATCAAAAATAAAATTCATACAGTCTTTCGATAGATGACAAATACGCTAATCCTCTTTGACCGGTTTTACATCAACGGCCACTTTAGAAACATTGTAGCGTGCAACCGAATCACAAGAAGCCTTCTCGGGATCGAAAAGCGCCAGATTGAACCCGTCACTCACAGAACTACGATAAATGACCCCATCAAAGCCGCTTTTCTTAATGAACTCACATAAGTATTGACTAGGAATATAATCAATAGCGGCACCGTGAGGTAGCACCGGTCGGGTCAGTTCATCGCCAAGGCGCTCCAGAAACGGGAGAGCAGCTCGTAACTGGCCTATGTCAGTAGTGTCGGTCAAAATAAATGGCGAAACAAGCTTACGTGGATTACGCAAATCGACAGCTTTAATACTTGGAATGTCAAACTGAGCCACACAAGCATTTTCGCCGGTATGTGGTCGGACTTCTGCCACTGCAGTGCCTGGTTGCGATCCAAGATAAAGATATGGGATACCCGCAGGATTGGCACGACCGTGCGAGGCCCTACGACGTGGTGGCGCACCCATCTGGTCGATCGGATAATCTTCGTCGTCGACACAGATACGGGAGCGAAACCAGCGGTGCGGCAAGTTCGACGCAATCAGCAACGCCAAATGTCCTCGCAACTGATCAAGGTCGATCTCCACGTCGAGAAACCAACGATTCCTATACATCATTTCATCACGAAGTTTTTCCCACTGCTCTAAACCCTTGCTAATGTAACTCTCGGAAGGAGCAAAATATTGACGGACTATTTCGCCATCATCCAGAATTTCACTGAGCAATTCTTTAGCATGTGCCACGTCCATTGCGGGATGGTCAAAGAGATTCCAATCATCCTTCAACCACTCAACCAAAAGCTTGCCATCATCATTACGTTCATAGATGTTAATAAGCGCCCCAAAAACATCCGCAAGCTGCGATGGCTCGACTAAAGGTACATTTAGCGTGCCACAAAAACTACATGTGCCCTGCTTAGATTTGAGTGACGGTATTATGTTGCCACGAAGCCCAACGTCACCAAAACACTCAGGGCAACAGTATCTTTTAGCCATACGCGCCTCAACCGAGATAGGCTGCTAAGGTCTCGATATGATGTTTCATTGAGAGTTTTTTTACATAACCCAGCCCTGGAAAATGACCTTTCGCATGTAGTTCTCGAAACTCCTTAATCGCACTAGTTTCGAGTAGCTTCGATCTCTTCGTATTAAGTTTCTTGATTAGCTTATCAAGTGCTTGCCCGAATTTCCCGGCAGGATCTGTTGGAGTATCTTTAGTATCTGACACAAAATGATAGATATACATCATATCGTCTTGGTCAGGATCTATAAAAGTCAAATGGAGAGCAACTGCATACGCGGGGCCTCCGCTTTCACTATAACTATCACCAACCGTCAAAAAATCTCCGAAGCCAGACATACCAAGATCTGAATATGTCACATGCAAATCAGAAAATTCCTCAATTTCTGGGTAATCAGCATTCCTCTGACGATTAAAACCATCCTGCACAAGAACGCGATCACTTGAAACAAAATGCTTTCGATAAAGAAGTTTAGCATGATCTTCAATGAAGACATTCTTGATATTCTTCATTTCACTTGCCAGCTCCGCAACCAGCAATTTCGGTGCACTAAAGCCGGCATGAATAAATACTGGATGATGATCAGCGTGAGATGAATAACACGTAAGGACATCTTCTACATTCATGTCATTACGCAACAAGATTCCTGCAACGATAGATTCATGACAGGAATAACCATCTCTGAGCAATTGACTAATATTAGCACCATCTTCTTGATGGTCACCGTGATGAGGATTTACAATAACGATTGCACGACCACCGGCAGAGCAAATTGCTTTAAGGGTTTTTTCAAGTCCCCCTAACGCCTCTCTAACGGGTTCAATGATCGGAGTGAAATTGTTCTCAGCCATTAAAGTGGCCATTTCACGAATAGTAATCAGTTCGAATTGTTTTCCACGAAAATAAGGATAATACATGCGGTCTTTAGCTCCATGCCATTGCCGCATCCAGCGGACTTCTGACGGCCTCTACCAACCGATCATGATCGGTCCGGCGAACGGGAATTGATAGGGCAGCAGCTTGCAACGATTGCGGCAACTGCTCGACAAGTTCACTCAGTGGCGCAAGATTACGGGTCCGCTTGAGAACACGTACCATTTCGGCATGCACACTCATTGGATCGAGATCAATGAAAAGCTCTCGTAAAACAGCATGACGTCGAGTGTTAGGAACATCTGGCACAGTACGTCCTAACGCTCTAATAATCGAAGTCGCTTCAGCAGCCCGAAGTGACTCGAATACAGATGCAGGGCAAATCCGCTCAGGGCTATCCAGAGCTTCCCGCACCGTTGAGATCTGGTAGCGTTTGGATAAGCACATAACACCAACGTCTGACGGAACAGTAGATAAGACGCCGTTTACATGACTTTCACTCGCGATAACGTTAACTTTCGCGAATACACGTTTATAATTTTCGACCTGGTTGGCGAGACGGACCAAACTATCCCGCTCGGATTTTATCTCATAAACGGTCGCTGTACCGTTCAAAACAACAAGGTCAGCTTTGCATGATCCCGCCCGGAATTCATTGAGCATCGACGCAGTACGCAGTGAGTGGGTGCCCATCAGTATCTTGTGACTGATTGCCGTCCGATAGACATACTCGTCACGCTTCCCCGCCACTTTAAGTGTGTCGAAAGCCGCATCGAAAACGTCACCAACGCTTGCCTGCAAGCCACAACGAGCCTCAAGATCAGTTTGGTCGACAAGCCGACGGAACAGACCAGACCGCCCCTTCTTCGCCAGCTCCCGAAAAACAGCAGCGGAAAATAGGCGTGTAAACGCAGACAGTTGTACTGAGCTGTAGATGGCCGTTCCTCCCGTCCATTGAGCAGTTCACTTTATAACCTTACGATTCGATTGCTTTTATCAAAAAAATCTTACCAAGGAATCCAGAAAATTGGCGGGGCAGACCAGACAAAAACTCCGATGACACCAGATCAGTCTCTTCTCTTGATTGTAACCAATCAGCGTCCCTTACGCTAGAGCTTCTCTCTCCGCGCCTTAGCGAAGCCCCGATCGGTGGCGATAAACCGGGTCAGCATGGGCACTATGAGACGCGTGGGATCGGTGGGCGCCTGCCTGGCTCCACGACCCAGAATCTCGGCATAGGCAACAAGATCACGGTGAAGCACGGCGGGCAGTTCCAGCGTGACCTTCACAGGCTTGTCATCATCAATCGGCCCAAGCTTCAGCTTCGTCATGGGCGAGGTTCCTTCTCTTTCCAGGGCTTGAGGGCCAGATCGCGATTCAAAACGAGCGTGAATGGCAGGCCCGGCCGGTCGGTGAGCGTCGGCTGCACGTTCAAACTGCGATCGACCAGCCGGTTGCCAACCATGGAGAAGCCGTTGCTGGCGCCGGAACGGATGGCCTGGGCCAGATTGTTTTCGCTCTGACTGGTCCCCGCCTCGGAGCCGACGCTGAGGAGCGTGGTCACCAGGGCCGCTTTGAACAACTGCCCCCAATGGTTGTTCACCTCGTCGGACAGCCCGGACTGGCCGATGGCATCGCCACCGGGGAGCTTCTCCAGCACCAGACTCTCACCATCGGGGAAGATCAGCCGCGTCCAGATGATCTGGGTACGCTGCTGTCCGAAGGAAATCCCGCTGTTATAGGCCCCGAACAGGATACTACCCTGCGGGATCAGAAGATAGCGCCCGGTCGGGCTGTCATAGACGTTCTGGGTGACATGGCCCACGATCTGGCCGGGCAGGTCGGAGCTGATTTTCGTATTCAGCGCGCCAGCGATCACCGTGCCCGCCTGGAGGACGTAGGGCGAGGCAGGCGGCGCGATGCGGTCCGGACTGGTCGTCGCGCGATCGGGCTGCCCTTCCAGAAAGGCGAGGTTTCCGGCCTGTGACCCGGCCGTGGCGGACGCCCGCCCCTGAGTGGCAGAAGCGCCCGGCGCGGGCGGGGTCGCCTGTTCGCTGGCCCGGTCACGCTCCCCCGTCTGCACAAACAGCCTGCTGGCGATCGCCGCCTCGATCTCCTGGGCAGCACGGCGATCCTCCCCGCCTGATGTAGCTTTCCCCTGCCCCTGTGCCTTCAGGATAGTGTGCCCAAGGTCACCGGGCAGTGCAGGACCGAGCTTCGGCACGCCGTTGCCGACATAGTCTGAGGGCAGCCCTGCCAACCCATCGGCGGACGGACGCACATCCGTGTCCTGGCTGGCGGCAGGCGGCGCTTTGTGGCTGCTGTTCTCCAGCGCGTAGCCGAGCGCGAGACCAATGGCGAGCATCCCTGCCCCGCCGAGCGCCCAGACCACGGTGCGGTTAAGACGCACCACGCGCGGCCGTTCCGCCCGCAGGCGCAGATCGGGAGGTGGTGATACGGAATTTCCCCCTGTGGCGGGAGCCGCAGGATTTTCGTCCACTCTCGGCGCTTGCCCGCTCATGTCCGCCGTCCGTCAGTGCGGACGATGCGCACCCTTTGCTCGGAATGCTTGTCGCCCAGCCGCAGTTCGGCGGCAGCGAACAGACGGTCCACGATCATCCAGTTCTGCCGCACCCGGTAGTTGACCAGTTCCGGACCGCCATCGGCTCCCAGCACGAACAGCGGGGGCAGTTCCCCCTGCCCTATGCCGGCAGGAAAGGCGATATAGACCTTGTGACCATCATCAAAGGCCCGGCCGGGCAGCCAGGGCGGCGTGCCACCTTTGACCGGCTGGATGGCGTAACGGAAATTCAGAGCATTCAAGTCCAGCCCCGCATCCACGGGGGCAGCATCATCGGCGGCGCTGTCCTGCCGATGCAGGGCAATCAGGTCGTCCTCGGGATAGTCCCACGACACCGATGCCATGTAAGTCGCTGGCGTGGAGCGCAGTTCCGCCAGATAGGTCCGCCGGTCGGTGTTGACGATCAGATTGGTGGTCAGGTCCGGGCGCGTCGGCTTGACCAGGATATGAATCCGTTTTGTCGCCCCTGCCCCGCTCTCAGTATCACCGATAATCCAGCGCACGGTATCACCGGCCGCGACAGGCCCGGTGCCCACCAGCTTTTCGCCCTGCTGGAGCATGATGTCGGTGATTTCGCCGGGCGAGGTATAAACCTGATAGAGGGCGCCCGGAGAATAAGGATAGACCTGCACTGCATTGATGAATCCAGCCCGTGTGGGCTGGATGCGCGCCGCCAGATTGGCCTGCGTCACGCGCGCGGTCGGATCGGCGACTTCGGGGGCCGGATGGGTGACGCGTCGTGAGGGCAGCGGCTTGAGCTGGCCCGGCAGGGGAAGTGGCTGCGGGACTTCAACAACCTGTACCGGTTTCGGCGGATCCGGCAGACGCGTGGCCTGAACAGCATCGTCGTACCGGATAACAGGCGGATGGTAATGCTGCGCGCATCCGGCCAGAGGCAGGACCAGCAGCGGGAGAGCACGACGGATCATTGGCCCAGCTCCTTCGACCAGTTGATGGCGGAGACGTAGATTCCGAGGGGATTTTTCCGAAGATGGTCGGCGTCACGCGGCGTGCGCAGAACGACCGAGACGATAGCGGTCCAGCGTTCGGTGCCGGTGAACGCGCCGTCGCGGTAATGGCGTTCGGTCCAGGCCACACGGAAGCTGCTGAGCGAAGCCCGGATCACCGAGGCGATGTCCAGTTCGACCTGCTCGTGCCCGATGCGCGAGAACGGATCATTGAGGCGGGCATAATCGTTAAGCGCCTGCGCACCGGACGTGGTGGTGAAATCATAGGCATGCAGCCAGTTCTGCCGGACCACCACCGCATCGGAGGACAGGGATCGGACGTCGTGAACGAACTGTGCCAGATACCAGGTGATCTGCGGATCAGCAGGCATGTAGCCGGACGTGGCCGGGGCCACGACCTGCGCCTCGCCCAGACGGTCCACCTGCACGACCCACGGCGTGATGGTGCCGCGCGCAGACTGCCAGACCAGCCCGCCCCCGAGCCCGGCCGAGAGGAATAGCGACCCGAACGCCATCAGCCGCCAGTTACGGGCCTGGATGCGGGCAGAGCCGATCCGTTCATCCCAGATTTGTGCGGCTTTCTGGTACGGGGTCACCGGTTCGGGCGTGGTCCCGTAGCGTGTGGTCGAGCGACGGAACATCGTCCTCATTCCTTTTCCGACAGATCAATTGAGGAAGATCCGCCCCCGCCATCGGCGGAGCGGATGACATGGGCGGCCTCGGCGGCATGGGTCGCGGCCTGCCGGCGCTTCATCTTCTGAGCCCAGCGGGGCGGTTCGCCGGAACCGCCACCATCGCCACCAGACGGACCCTCACCGGTAGGGCCGCCACCCCCTTCTCCAGCAGGACCACCGCCACCAGAAGGTGCCGGTCCGCTATCTCCGCCTTCGCCGCCCATCCCGCGTGCGGCCCAGCGTCCACCGGCGGCATAGCTTTCTTTGAGGGATGAACCGGCACGTGAGGCCGCCCCTTTGACGGCATGCGCGACATTCCCGCCGACAGCCCGGCCCATGCCTCCGACCCCGGCGACCATGCTGACCGCGCTGCCAGACGCACCTGCGGCTCCGGCCGAATAGGCGGATGTGGCTGCCCCGGCAATCGCGGCCCCTCCCCGCGCGGCAGCGGCTGTTGCGCCCAGCGCAGCGGCACCTCCGGAAATTGCGGCAGCGGGCGCGGCAACAGCGGCAGTACCCATGGCGCCAACCGCCATGCCGGTACCGACTGCCGCGCCCGCACCAAGCTGCGGAGCACCGGAGATCAGACCATTGGCGATGCTGCCGCCATAGATGGCGAGTCCGACGATCGACAGAGACGCCAGCACCACCGAGACAGCCTGGCCGATGGTCGGCACATCGCTGCCATAGGACGTCGTGAACTGGGCGAACAGAACGGACGCGATGGCGGAAATGACCGCCAGCACCATGATCTTCACACCCGAGGAGACGACATTGCCCAGCACCTTCTCGGCGAGGAAAGCCGTACGATTGAACAGCGCGAAGGGGATCAGGATGAAACCCGCCAGCGTGGTCAGCTTGAACTCAATCAGCGCTACGAAAAGCTGCACGGCGAGGATGAAAAAGGCTGCCAGCACGATCAGCCAGGACAGACACAGCACGAAGATCTGGATGAAATTCGTAAAGAAGGCGACAGGACCGAGGAGATTGTGAACAGAGTCCAGAAGCGGCTGCGCCGCCGTGAACCCCGTGGAGGCCAGACGGCCGGGCCGCAGAAAATCTCCAAGCGCCAGACTGCCACCGCCGACCTTCAGACCGAGGGCCGCAAAGCTGTCGAAGACGATCTTCGAAAGCGCATCGAAATCATTGATGACCCAGGCGAAGAACCCGATATAGAGCGTCTTCTTCACCAGACGCTGGATAATGTCCTCATCCGCCGCCCAGGCCCAGAACAGACCGGCCAGTGCGATGTCCAGCACCGACAGCGTACCTGCCAATGAAATCACATTCCCCTTCACCAGACCGAAGCCGGTATCGATGGTGGTGGTGAAGGTGTTCAGGAAAGTATCGATGACGCCGACATCATTGGTCGCCATGGCCGTCAGTTCCCGTTGCTGCCGAACATGGAGACCGAAGTCGGACTGTAGGCGTTATATTGGGAAAAATGCTTGTACTGCGCCGCACTTTCCGCCTCGACTACTGCCTGCCGCGCCCGCTCCAGATCGGCGGCCCGGCCATTGGCGGACAGGACCGCGACCACGTCCGAAAGCTGGCGGGATTGCAGGGCGAGAAGCTGGTTTCCGGCCTGTGCGGCCTGCAACGCCCCGGCCGAACTCTGACTGGCTGAAACCAGTTGGGTCATGGCGCTACTGTCAGAGGGAATGTTTCCTACCACACGCGCCTGAAGTTTCAGGGCATCCTCAAACCCACCCACGGAATTCTGCCAGCGTGTCTGTGCCTGGCTGAACAGGGCACTGTCTGACATGCCCGACGAAATTGATGTATACGCCTGCTGGTACTGCTGTTCGACCGAGGTCACCGAATAAGCGATGTTCTGCGCCTGCCCGAGCAGTGCCGTGGTCTGGGAAATTGTCGATTGCAGTGTCGACAATGTCGACAGGGGCAGCAGGGCGAGGTTCTTCGCCTGGTTGACCAGCATCTGCGCCTGATTGGCGAGAGACGTGATCTGGTTATCGATCTGCTGCAATTCCCGCGCCGCGATCAGCACGGTCTGGACATGCGCAGCCCCATCATAGACCGCCCATTGCGCGTGGGCGGGTTGCACCGAACTGACGCCGGCACCAACGGCCAGGGCCATGACGGATGCCAACAGCCCCATACGACGGAAAAGTTTTGCCCGGATGCGGAAAAGTTTTTCCGTCATGGCACGCCCTCCGATCGGCGATCGTCACGCAGAAGGTCGGCCGCCCACGCAACGCCGCGTGCTTCGAACCAAGCCGGGAGAAAGCCGTCTGGCCCGTGTTCCGCCAGCACACTGTCGATCAGCCGGTGATCGTCCTTGCCGGAGGCCGCGCACAGCGCCAGGGCAACAGGACCGAGCCCAAGTTCAAACAGCCGGTTGCCGCGCTGGGTCTGGCAGTAATACTCCCGCTTCGAGGCCGCGCGAGCGATGATGGCAATCTGCCGGTCGTTCAGGCCGAAGTCCCGATAAAGCGCCATGATCTGCGGCTCGATCGCCCGTTCATTGGGCAGGAAAATCCGCGTGGGGCAACTTTCCACCACCGCCGGCGCGATGCGGGAATTGGCGATGTCCGACAGGGACTGCGTGGCGAAGATGACGCTGGCGTTCTTCTTGCGCAGGGTTTTCAGCCACTCCCGGAGCTGGCCGGCAAAATCGCCGTCATCCAGCACCAGCCAGCCCTCATCGATGACCAGCAGGGTGGGCCGCCCGTCCAGACGGCCCTCAATGCGGTGAAACAGATAGGACAGCACGGATGATGCAGCGCCCGAGCCGATCAGGCCCTCGGTTTCGAACACCACCACGTCGGCGTCACCTACGCGCTCGCTATCAGCGTCGAGCAGGCGGCCATAAGGACCACCGAGACAGTATGGAGCCAGCGCCTGCTTCAGGGCATTAGACTGGAGGAGTGCGACCAGACCTGAGATCGTGCGTTCTGAGCTGGGCGATGACGCCAGAGAATTCAGGGCCGACCAGAGGTGAGACTTCACCTCCGGGGTCAGCGTCACCCCCTCTCCGACAAGGATCTGGCCGAGCCATTCACTGGCCCATTTTCGCTCATCGGGATCATCAATCCGCGCCAGAGGCTGGAGCGAGACATTGCCACCCTGTTCTCCCGATGGATCATCATCGGTCAAACCGCCACCGAGATCGTGCCAGTCGCCTCCCATTGCCAGCGTCGCCGCCCGCATGGAACCACCAAAATCGAAGGCGAAAATCTCCGATCCCGCATAACGGCGAAACTGGAGCGCCATCAACGCCAGCAGGACGGATTTGCCAGCACCCGTTGGTCCCGCGATCAACGTGTGGCCGACATCGCCGACATGCAGGGAAAACCGGAACGGTGTGGCACCCGCCGTCCTGCCATAGAACAACGGGGCTGCCCTGAAATGCCCGTCCTGCTCCGGCCCGGCCCATACGGCGGAGAGCGGGATCATATGCGCCAGATTCAGTGTCGAAACCGGCGGCTGGCGGACATTGGCGTAGACATGCCCTGGCAAAGATCCCAGCCATGCCTCCACGGCATTGAGGCTTTCCGCCATGCAGGTGAAATCGCGCCCCTGTATGATCTTTTCGACGAGGCGTAGTTTTTCCGCCGCTATGCTGGCACTGCCATCCCAGACCGTGATGGTCGCGGTAAGATACGCCTGTCCGACATCGTCGGCACCGAGGGACTGCAAAGCCAGATCGGCGTCGGCCGCTTTGTTGGCGGCATCATTATCCACCAGCACCGACGCCTCGTTGGTCATCACCTCCCGGACAATGGCTGCGATGCTTTTGCGCTTGGCGAACCATTGACGCCGGATTTTCGTCAGCACCTTTGTGGCGTCCGTCTTGTCCAGAAGGATGGCTCGGGTGGACCAACGATAGGGCATGGCCAGCCGGTTCAGATCGTCCAGGATTCCGGGGAAGGTCCGTGACGGGAAACCGGTGATCGTCAGGGTTTTCAGATACGCATCGCCCAGCTTTGGCTCCAGTCCGCCCGAGAGCGGCTGGTCCACCAGGAGTGCATCAAGATGCATCGGAATTTCTGGTACCCGGATCCGCTGGTTCCGGGTTGAAATAGTGGAATGCAGATAGGTCAGCGTCTCGCCGTCATTCAGCCAGGAGGCTTCGGGCATGAACCCGTCCAGCAAAGCAAGAAGCCGGTGGCTACGATCCACGAAGGCATTCAGGATGCCGTACGGGTCCGGCCCGTCGCGCTCCCTACCCTCGTAGAGAAAACGCTCGGCGCGACCTGATGATTCCGCCGGTGGCAGCCAGAGCAGGGTCAGGAAATACCGGCTCTCGAAATGCACGCCTTCATCCTCGAAGGCTTCCCGGCGCTCAAGGTCCACCATGTGCGAGGCGGCATCCGGGAAATCGCTCTCGGGATAGAGCGTGGCCGGAACGCGCTGCGCTTCCACGAACACGGCCCAGCCTGACCCCAGACGGCGCAGGGCATTGTTCAACCGCCCCGTCACACCCACCAGTTCGGCCGGTGTGGCGCTGTCCAGATCAGGGCCTCGAATTTTCGCCGTGCGCTGGAAACTGCCGTCCTTGTTCAGCACTACACCTTTCTCAACGAGCGCGGCCCAGGGCAGGAAATCAGACAGGAGGGCGGCACGACTGCGATATTCGCCAAGCGACATCATCGCCCTGCCCTCCTTAGACCCGCAACCAGGCGGGATAGCGCAGATGCCGCCGCCCCACCTCGATGAAGAAAGGATCGCGCCTGGCACCCCAGACCGCGAGCCCATGACCCACGATCCAGAATGCGGCCCCGATCAGCCACAGCCGCAGGCCAAGGGCGATCGCAGCCGCCAGCGTGCCATTAGCGATGGCGACAGCACGGGGCGCGCCACCCAGCAGGATCGGGTCGGTCAGCGAGCGATGCACCGGGACATGGAAGCCCGGCACCGCGTCATCGTCATATCCCGCCATCAGATTAGCGCTCCGCCCGAGAAGGAGAAGAACGACAGGAAGAAGCTGGACGCTGCAAAAGCGATGCTTAGTCCAAAGACAATCTGGATCAGGCGGCGGAACCCGCCGGATGTTTCCCCGAAGGCCAGGGTCAGACCCGTGACCGTGATGATGATCACCGAGATGATTTTCGCCACCGGTCCCTGCACGGATTCCAGAATCTCGTTCAGGGGCGTTTCCCACGGCATGCTGGATCCTGACGCCCATGCCGATGACGCGAAAGCAAGCGACAGCAGCATGGATATTCCGAATACACGAAGATCCGGCACATGCCGGTCAGGACGTGCGACAGCGCACACCACGGCGCGCAGACGTGAGGGCGGAATCATGATGATTCTCCATTGGCAGAGCAGGATGTTTCGGGAGAAGAGAAGCTGACCGGACGGATGCGATAGGCGCCCGTCAAGGGATCGAGGCCGTCGATTTCAGCCAGTTCGGAAAGGCGGCGGGAATTGCCACGCCCCGAAAGCACGGCGATGACGTCGATGGTTTCGGCGATCATGGCGCGTGGCACCGTGACCACCGCCTCCTGGATCAGCTGTTCGAGACGATACAGGGCGGCCAATACCGATCCGGCGTGCAGCGTGCCAATGCCGCCGGGATGGCCGGTCCCCCACGCCTTGACCAGATCGAGCGCTTCGGCTCCACGCACCTCACCGATGGGAATACGGTCTGGTCGCAGGCGGAGGCCGGAGCGGACAAGGTCAGAAAGAGTGATCACACCTTCGCGGGTCCGCAGCGCTATGAGATTGGGTGCTGTGCATTGCAGTTCGCGCGTATCTTCGATCAGCACGACGCGATCGCCGGTTTTGGCCACCTCGGCCAGCAGGGCATTGACCAGCGTGGTCTTGCCCGTACTTGTGCCGCCCGCGACGAGGATGTTTTTCCGTTCCGAGACCGCATGCCGCAGGAAATCCGCCTGGGCATCGGTCATGATTCCGGCGGCGACATAGTCATCAAGGGTGAACACGGCGACCGCGGGCTTGCGGATCGCGAAACTCGGGGCCGTCACGACGGGCGGCAGCAATCCCTCGAACCGTTCGCCGGTCGGCAATTCGGCCGAGACACGCGGGGCACCGTCATGCACCTCCGCCCCGACATGATGCGCGACCAGGCGCACGATGCGCTCAGCGTCGGCGGGTGTGATGACGTCGCCCGTGTCGGACAGGCCCTCCGACAGACGGTCGATCCACAGCCGCCCGTCCGGGTTAAGCATCACCTCGACCACGGAAGGATCGGCAAGGTGCCCTGCGATCGCCGGCCCCATCGCTGTGCGCAGCATGGAAATGCCACGTGCCTGACTTTCCGAATTATGGTGCGAAACCGCCATCTGATCCCCGCTCGAACGGGACCGGAACAGATGGCCCCCATACGGGGATGATTAAAAGAAGGCCATTTCGGCTCGATTCAACAACTATCACTCACCGTGCGGTCATCGCGTGGAAACGGCGGCGATCGGCGGGATTGACGAATCCTTGCGACAGGCCCACTCAATCTGACGTTTACTGGGGATTTTCACCTCCATTGCGCCGCGTGTCGATATCGCGCGACAGTTCCCTGAGAAACCGATCTCCAGTGGCCAGTTTTCGCCCGAGCGATTGCAGGAAACCCTCGAACCGCTCGACGCCTTTCGCCCTAGCCGATGCCTGGGCACTGTCAGGCAGTGGCGGGGTGACGGTCAGCCAGAAGCGGATGAACAGTGCCAGCGTCTCACCCATAATGGCGACGTCTTCTTCCATCCCGGCGATCTGGCGGTCGATCCTGTCCATGCGACGGGCGAACACCGCTTCCAGCCGCTCCGATGCGTCGGCAGAGAGAAAGGAGGCGACGGCGGCCTCGATCACCGCCGACTTCGAGACGTTGCGTCGCAGCGCCAGCGCTTCGACCTGCTTCAGAAGCTCGGGCTCGAAATACACATTCATGCGGGTCTTGCTCGACATGGGCATCCTCACAGATCGAGGCCGTCGGCCGGGTCCATTGTCGCCTGACGGGCGACCGAGCGGGCCTGCTGGCGGATGGCGCGCGCCTTGGCGGCATCGACATCCGGCTCGTCGTCGAGCACATCGAACTCCTGCACGCCCGGATGCTCGGGCGGCACGACGTCCTCATGCTCCGGCAATTCCGGTTCGCGGCGGATGCCGGCATTGGCGGGATCACCATCAGCGCCCGTGTTCCCACCCGGTGCTGATCCTCCTGATGGCGCCATTGTCTCCAGCGCCGACCAATCATCGGACGGAGGCGCGGACGGGCGTTGCGCTCCGGTGGCCGGGGGCGGGAGGATACGCTCCATGAACCGCGCGTCCTCGTAATAGCGCGCCTTCTTCGCGCGGACGGGGGCGACGCCCGCGACCAGCAGCAGTTCATCGGTCGGCGGAAGCTGCATCACCTCGCCGGGCGTGAGTAGAGGTCGTGCCGTCTCCTGTCGTGAGACCATGAGATGCCCGAGCCAGGGTGACAGGCGATGGCCGGCATAATTGGTGGAATCACGTATCTCGGTCGCGGTGCCGAGCGCGTCCGACACACGCCGGGCGGTACGCTCGTCGTTGGTGGCAAACGCGACGCGGACATGACAGTTGTCGAGAATGCTGTTGTTCGCGCCGTAAGCTTTTTCGATCTGGTTGAGACTCTGCGCGATCAGGAAAGATTTGATCCCATACCCCGCCATGAAGGCCAGCGCACTCTCGAAGAAATCCAGCCGACCAAGGGCGGGAAACTCATCGAGCATCAGCAGCAACTGGTGCCGATGGGCGGAGACATGCAGATCCTCCGTCAGCCGCCTGCCAATCTGGTTCAGGATCAGGCGGATCAGCGGCTTGGTGCGGGCAATGTCGGATGGCGGTACGACGAGATAGAGGCTCGCGGGCTGGCGGCCGGACACGAGATCCGCGATGCGCCAGTCGCATCGTGCCGTCACTTTTGCCACCACGGGGTCGCGATAGAGGCCCAGGAACGACATGGCGGTGGACAATACACCTGAGCGCTCGTTGTCGCTCTTGTTCAGCAGCTCGCGCGCCGAAGAGGCAATGACGGGATGCACGCCCGCCTTGCCGAGATGCGACGTGGACATCATGGCACGCAGCGTCGCCTCCATCGGCCGCTTCGGATCGGAAAGAAAATTCGCGACACCGGCCAGCGTCTTGTCCGGCTCGGCGTAAAGGACATGCAGGATCGCACCCACCAGCAGGGAGTGCGAGGTCTTCTCCCAATGGTTGCGTCGATCCAAAGCACCTTCGGGGTCGACGAGGATATCGGCGATGTTCTGGACATCGCGCACCTCCCTGTCACCACGCCGGACCTCCAGCAGCGGGTTGTAGGGCGAGGATGCCGGATCGGTCGGATCGAACAGCAGCACGCGCCCGTGGCGCGCACGAAATCCGGCGGTCAGCCCCCAGTTCTCGCCCTTGATGTCATGGACGATCGCCGAGCCCGGCCAGGTCAGCAGCGTCGGCACGACCAGCCCTATGCCTTTGCCCGAGCGGGTCGGCGCGAAACACAGCACATGCTCGGGACCGTTGTGCCGGAGATAGTCCCGATCCAGCCGGCCCAGCACCACGCCGTCGGGGTCGAGCAGCCCGGCTTCCTTCACCTCGGCAGCATCCGCCCAGCGGGCCGAGCCATATGTGGCGACGTTGCGGGCTTCCCGCGCCCGGAGGACGGACAGGCCAATGGCAACGACGATGGCGATGAGGCCGCCGGACGACGCGATATACCCGCCCGCCACGAAGATCGACGGGGCGTAGGCGTCGTAGAAATACCACCACCAGAAGAAGGCCGGCGGATCGTAAAACGGCCAGCCCGCCACCATGAACCAGGGTGCGCCAAGCTGGGGCTGAAAGCCGAGACGCCAGGCCGTCCATTCCGTGGCACTCCAGATGGCGACGAAGACGATCAGCAGAACGAGGGCGACCTGCCCCCACAGGACACGGCTTCCGGACATCGGGGCTCCAATCGGCTTGAGGAATGAAACCGATCAGAGAAGGGGCGACCCAGCGGCAGGCAATATATAATGATTCGCGATCGTACCACCGGATACCATGGCGTAGAAAAAGGACGGTCAGTGCCGGGTTGCGCGGGCGTCGATCACGGCCTGCTCGAGAATTTTCCGGTAGCCGATTTTCGTCATCCACTGCGCACGGGCGAGATGGCTTTCCCAGCAGATGCGCGTGCGCTCTGCGTCCGCCGGATCGCGATGCAGCACGATCCGCGCCACCTCCGCCCAGTCGGCCCGATCAGCCTCGGCATCGAGCAGGCGGAGATAGGTGATGAAATGCACTTCGTCGTAGGTCGTGATCTCCGGCACGGTCGGGGCCAGGTCATCGACATCGGGGTCCAGTTCGGGTCTTGCTGTCATCCGACAGCCCTCCAGCAGGATTGCAGTCAAACATATCCTAAAATGGGATAATCCTGAATCGGGATTATCGGAACAGCTCCCCTGCCCGTCGGAGAGCTGTTCCGCGTGAAGAAATCCCTGCGCACACCCCGGCAGCTTTTGCTGCAATCGCTTCTTGTCGAAGCACGTAAGACCGGGGGTATGACGCAGGCGGAACTGGCGGCCTCCCTCGGCAAGCCCCAATCCTTCGTCGCCAAATACGAGAATGGCGAGCGACGAATCGATGTCATCGAGTTCGCTGACATAACAGCCACCCTTGGCGTTTCCGGCGCCGATCTTCTCATTCGTCTCGCACCTGGCGCAGAAAAGCCCCCGCCAGAGGGCGAGGATACCACGGGTCGGGACGAATAGGAACGATCATTCCTGGAACGATCGTTCCGGCGCAGGTCTCGATGATGGCATGGATCTCAAGGAGGTCATGGCGGTCAACCTGCGTCGGATGCGTCATGACAGGGACATGACGCAAGAGGAGCTGGCCGATCGCGCCGGCCTGGTTTCGGCAAGCGTTACGATTCTGGGAAAGATTGCGGAGGCCTTGGACGTGGAACCAGGGGCGCTATTGAAAGCTGTCCTGGCCAGCCCGCGCTGACCGGCTGAGGGGGAAAAACGCCCTCAGTCCTTCCACACGGTGCTGTCCTTCACGACGACGGCGAACATATCCGCCAGCTCGGCCAGCGCAACGCGGCGCACGGTTTCGGCCGCGATCGTTCCACCCAGCGGATCAGCGACATCACGTGCGGCAATGGCGTCCGCCACAAGGGTTACGCGCAGACCGTATTCCTCCGCCGCCGCGCGGGCCGTGGTGGACACGCAGACACCCACCGTATCCCCGGCAATGATGACCTCATTCCGACCTGTCTCCTTGATCCGGTCCGCGAGCCCGGTGCCGATAAACGCATTCGCATGGGTCTTGAACAGAACCGTCTCCCCTTCGCGGGGCGTCACCTGGGGCAGGAAATCGCGATACGGACTATCGCTGGCGAAGGCGGGAGCGCCTGGTCCTGCGTCATGGGCGATATGGATGACTGGCACGCCCTCGCGCCGCGCGAGATCGAGCAGCCGTCCTGCCTCATCCGCCGCCGCATCGACATTGGTAAGCGGCACCCGTCCGTCGCGATATTCGCGCTGGATGTCGATCAGGATCAGTACCGACCGGTCGAGCGGTGACGGGCTGTCGTCGAGACCGTAGATCTGACGGAAGGTTTCAAGGGTCATTGGGATTTTCCTCCTGATAACAGGCTGTATCGACAGGCCGACGCTTCATAAAGGTGCGCCGCCAGTTTCGTGCTGTCCCGGTGCTTTGGCTGAAAACGAGGATGACATGGTTTGACCCCGCATGGTCAAATCGTCCAGACGACTCATATGCGTGGCGAGATCCAGAAAATTCCGCAGCGCGGGGCTACGGTTCTGGGGCGACCAGACGGCGCTGAACCGGGCCTGTTCCTTCTCGTCGTAGATCGGACGGAAAACGATGCCGGGGAATGGCACATGACCCCCTGCTTCGTGGGTTAGCGTGATCCCCTCTCCTGCGGCAACCATGTGCATCAACGTATCCCGCCCGACATCGAGCCGCTGGAGGCGCGGCGATCGTCCATGTTCGGCCACGCGCCGGACGATATGTTCGAAAACCTGCGGCCCGGCGCCACTCGACCGGACAAGGAAGTTTTCCGTGAGGAGATCTGCCCAGCCGAGGGATTCCAGATCTGCGAGCGGATGCGCGGTAGGAAGAGCAATCACCAGGGCCTCGCTCCAGAGGTGCCGACTATGGCAGTCAGGCACATTGGAGACATTGATGATAAAAGCCACATCGAGCGTGCCGTCGCGTATCATGGCGAGAGTATGTAACGACGGTCCTTCGATGATGCTCTGCTCGATTGCCGGGTGGGCTGCGCTGTAGCGCCGACGCAAATCGGCGAGAAACCCTGTCGCGATCGAGCCGTTCAGCCCAATCGCGAGGCGACCCACTGTACCATCGGAAACGGCACCAGCCGTTCTGACGGCATGGTCGATCTGCTCGATACCTGCCGACACCTCAGTGACGAAACGGCGCCCGGCCTCGGTCAGCCGGACGCCGCGATGACGCCGTTCGAACAGGACGATGCCAAGCGTCTCTTCCAGCGCCTTGATCCGAGCACTAACGCTCGATTGCGCGACCCCGAGTGCACCGGCAGCATGGCGAAAATTCAGATGTTGTGCAACCGAGAGGAGCTGGATAAGCGTCATAAGCGGGATGCGTCCGCCTGCAATTCCTGTCACGTCGGAAATATGGCGTATCCGACGCATTATTAAATCACAGCCTCAATGAGGAAGGGACCACGTTTCAGAAAAACCGATGACAATACATCATAAAATTCCTTAACAGTATCAACGCTGACAGCCTCAACCCCCATACCTTGGGCCAAGTTCACCCAATTTATTTCTGGATTTCGCAAGTCAAACAACGAACGCGCCCGCAGCCCGGCAGTCGCTACCCCAACTCGTTCCAACTCCTGATTCAGAACAGAGTAAGATCTGTTTGCGAAAATAATCGTAATTACATCGAGCTTTTCACGGGCCTGCGTCCATAGTGCTTGTAGGGTATACATACCGCTACCATCACCTTCTAGACAAACAACTTTGCGCTCGGGGGCCGCAACCGCAGCGCCAGTACCGAGCGGAAGAATGCCACCTATCGAACCCCCAGTAAGGTTCAAATGATCATGTGGTGCTGCTGTAGCAAGCAAGTCATAGTTAGGGAAAGTAGAGGTCAGCCCCTCATCAGCTACAATAGAATTCTCGGGCAATAGACACGCGACAATCTGTACGACAGCTTCTGCGGTTAAGATATCATCCTCTGGCAACGTAAAGTTACTCTGGGAACCAATTAATCTTACTTCCGGAGCCCCCAATGCGTTAGCTAGCATTTCAACGGCTTCCGATCCGGCTTCATGAGGATAGGAGAGTGTTAAAATCGTGCATGTTTCCGGCGTGAGCCAACTCGGCTTGCCAGGATAGGCAAAGAAAGCAACTGGCGGTTGAGCTCCTACTAAAATTAAAGTCTCGAAAGCACACAACTGCTGCACAACCTCATCCGCGCGATACTGGAGACGCTCTACCGGAATCCGCCCAACACCTCGTTCAATACGAGGCGCGAAGGTATCGCAGAACAACCTGGCGTGTGTCTGCGCAGCAATACGCCCGGCCGCTCTCAGTCCTGCTCCTGTTAGGGCAGCGCCACGGAGCAAAATAGCTGTTTTTCGTCCACTCCGTAAGGCCGCGACACATTGATCTATTGCCGCAGCAGAAACATCGCTGGCCCCAGAAACAGGCAGCGGGCCGGACGCGCGTTCCCCAGGCAGCCACGCGGTATCTGCTGGCAAAATAAGCGTTGCTATTTGTCCAGGTGCTGCTCTGGCTGCCTGCACCGCGCGAGCAGCATCCGCAGGGACTGTTCGAGCACTTTGTGACGTATGTACCCAATCGGATACAGGACGCGCAAACCCTGCGACATCTGAGGTTAATGGCGCATCGAATTGCAGGTGATAAGAAGCATGATTTCCGACGATATTGACCATGGGTACGGAAGCACGTTTCGCGTTGTGAAGGTTAGCAAGACCATTACCTAGACCTGGCCCAAGATGTAAAAGAGTAGACGCGGGCTTTCCTGCTATCCGGGCATAACCGTCCGCTGCCCCGGTAGCGACGCCCTCGAAAAGGCATAGGATCGGTCGAATGCCATTGATTTTATCAAGCGCAGCGACGAAGTGCATCTCCGACGTTCCTGGATTGGCAAAGCAAACATCAATGCCACTTGCAGCAAGGCTAGAGACGAGAGTTTCTGCCCCAGTGGGGAAGCGCGACTTTGCGTGAGCCATCGGAATCACTTCATTCATATTTTTGCCGCGAGAAAAATGAAGAAGTCAGCTCTTCATCAATCCGCCATCAACTGGAATAAGGGCGCCTGTGACGTAAGAAGCCGCTGGACTGGCAAGAAAAGCCGCGACGGCACCAAACTCTTCGGGCCGGCCGTATCGCCGGATGGGAATTGCGGCTTGTTCCTTAGCTGCTATCGTCTCGATATCTTCACCTTTGGCCTGCGCAGCTAGCTGGTTCAGCCTTTTAACGCGATCGGTTGCGAACAAGCCGGGCATGAGCGTATTTACTGTCACACCATCGGCAGCCACTTCCGAGGCCAGCGTTTTACCCCAATTTGCCAGGCCGGCACGCAAGGTATTTGACAAAACAAGGCCAGGAATAGGCTCTACAACACTGACTGACGAAATCATCACGATACGTCCGTAGCCATTCTGCCGCATGGACGGTAGAAAAGCTGTTGTGAATGCCATGGTAGTTAACAACATTGTCTCAAACTGAGCACGCCAGACGACTGGGTCGAACTCCACGGCTGCACTCGGCGGCGGACCACCGCCATTAGCTATAAAAATATCTGGATCTCCAATTAACTGGCGAACACTTTCAATAACTGAAGATATTTTATCAAAATTACTAATATCAAAACTTATTCCTGAAATATTTCCATTTACTTTCTTAAGCTCTGCGACAGATTCATTAAGTTTCTCCTGGTTCCGAGCTAAAATGCATATCTCTGCTCCAAGTTGGGCAAGAGCTGAAGCCACACCGAACCCCAGTCCTGAACTGCCCCCCAGAACGAGCGCGCGCCGGCCTTTCAGAGAGAACATTGAATTTGCCTCACTCGCGATATTATCGCCATTGTCACTATGTACTACTTCTTTATTTTTAGAAGACACGAAACCCTCCCGTTCTTATTGAAGAAGAATAAACACAAATAATATTTTTACCATATATAGACATAATTTATTTATATTTTTTATTATAATTTATAAGTACTTTATTTTATATTGTCATTCGAATCCAACAACTTGGTGCGGCACATAATCTGCCTCCAGCATGGTAATCTCATCATCGGTCAACACGATCTCCAGCGCGCCGATCGCATCATCAAGATGATAAGATTTAGAGGCCCCCACAATCGGGGCCGATACCTCTTGTTTGGTCAAAACCCACGCAAGTGCCACTTGCGCCATAGTTACGTTACGCGCGGCGGCAACACGTTCAACTGCGCCAATCACTGTATTGTCCGCCCTTTCCGTCGCTGCAAAGAGAGTCTGACCGAAAGTATCGCTTTCGCTCCGTTTCGTCTGCTGGCCGACAGGACGCGCCAGCCGACCACGTGCCAATGGACTCCACGGCATGAGTCCGACACCCTGATCCGCACACAACGGGATCATTTCGCGTTCTTCCTCGCGATAGAGCAAATTAAGATAATTCTGCATGCTAACGAAACGCGTCCATCCATTCAGGCGCGCCGTCTCCTGCGCTTTGGCGAATTGCCATGCGAACATTGATGAAGCACCGATGTATCGGGCCTTACCGCCCTTTACGATATCGTGAAGCGCCTCCATCGTCTCTTCGATCGGCGTACCATAATCCCAACGGTGAATCTGATAGAGATCGATATAATCGGTTCCAAGGCGCGTCAGGCTGGCATCGATCTCGGTCATGATCGCTTTGCGCGAGAGACCCTTGCGATTAGGAGCAGCATTCCCTTCCAGCATCCGTTCAGGAAAAAAGACCTTTGTGGCGATAACTACTTCGTCTCGACGGGTATATTCCTTAAGGAGCTTACCAACGATCACTTCAGAGGTGCCGGCTGAGTAGCTATTCGCAGTATCGAAAAAATTGATCCCACACTCGACTGCTCGCCTGATAATCTGCCGACTATCAGCTTCGCCAATCGTCCAATTATGAACGCCGGCATCCGGTTCTCCGAAAGTCATACACCCCAAGCAGAGACGCGAAATATCAAGGCCAGTGGAGCCGAGCTTTGAGAACAACATTTACCTTTTCCTTCTTTTATTCATTCTCATAGACAAGGCTGTAACTCTGACCTTTTCGCTCAATGCGTCCAAAACCACGTTCGCGAAGATGCATACCGGCAATCAGCAACCGTTCAGAACTAACAAGGTCAAGCAGTCGTGCCCGTGTCTCAGCTGCGAGAATTGGGTCCAGGTCGAAAGCGATCGACACATCCGGGCGTGGAATCTGAATCTCCGGGAAATGAACGATGTCCCCCCAGATCAGAAGGTTTCGACCGCCGGATTCAAGGCGATAGCCTGTATGCCCTGCCGTATGTCCCGGAAGCGGCGCAGCCGTCAGGCCGGGGGACACCTCGCCACCTTCAAAAAGACGTAACCTGTCACGATAATTCTCGAATACCTGACGCGCCATGAGAAAATTTCCACGCGCCCGCTCGCTTGCGCGGCTCAGATTGCCATCATCCTGCCAGAACTCGACTTCTCGCCTATGGACGACAAGCTCGGCATTCGGAAAGACGGCCTCCCCGTTTTTATCCAAAAGCCCAGCAACATGATCTGGATGAGCATGCGTCAGCAGAATCGTGTCGACCCCGGAAAGCTGCACTCCGGCCTGTGGAAGATTGGACGCCAAAAGGCCTCCCCATTGCTTGAAACCACCAGCCCCAGCGTCAATCAGGACCGTGCGACCACCCCCGCGTACCAGATAGCAGTTTATATGAATGGCGGAGGTGTCCTTCACCCCCGCTTCCTCTTCCATCCGCGCGGCATCCGTGGGCTCGATATTCGAGAGGAGATCCAGGCTGGCGCTCAGATTGCCATCGCTGATCGCCGTGATCGTGAAATCTCCGACCTGCTGGAAGGGGAATTGTGTAGCCGACATTATTCTCTCCTGAGTTCTCTGCCTGGCAGTTATTCAGTTGCGGGCGTGAATGTTTTCGGTCGGATATCCAAAGCAGCGAATACGGGCGGAAAGGCCCGTATTACGCTTTATGCTGTCACCGATTTCCTCCATGAACTTTTCCATGACAGAAGCTGTTCGAAACACTTCCAGCCGAAATTGAATTTCGGCAAAAACCGGATGTCCACGACCGTGCCGGACGGCGACGTAGATGATATGCACCTTGTCCAGTGCTGCCTCGAGGAGGTCCGTGCAAAGCGCTGTGCATTCCCGAGTGAGCGTCGTAAGTGTCTCTTCCGACGGCATCTTTTCCTGCGATATAAAAAGCGTAACGTTAGGCATCGCTGGCCTGCCGAGGCTTTCTGGAAACAGTATCTTCGGAATTGACCAACTGTGCGGTCATCGGCTCATAGAGATGAATATCCGTCGGCAGAGCCTCGAACGTCTGGGAGCGCTTCAACCTGGCGAGCCATCGATATTCTGGGAATTTTTCCAACGCCACCGCGTGCAGTTCGTTGAAGGCGAAGCCCAAGCGGATCAAGGATTCCGGGCCTTTCTCGCTCATCGCCAGAATCTTGTCAGGCCCGACGGAGGGAGCGCGATCAAGACCAGCATAAAGATTGCGATGCCAGTCGGTAATGTGAGGCTGCCACCGCGCGAAATTGCCACCGCCCTTCTGACGATACTCTTCACTTGTCAGGACATCGAGACCGTCTACCGAGTGCATGGCAAGATAGACAGGGCAACCTTCGCGCAACGCCTTGAAACGCTGGGACGTATGAAAGCCGCTGACCGAAACCAAAGCCGGTAACTTGTCCAAGCTGTAGAAGTCGTTCCATTCCGCTTCGCTGCGCGGATCGGCAAAACTGCATTCCACCGTGTAGATCATCTGACATCCCTTGATCGGAACCGTTAACATGGCCTGACCACATCTTTGGTTGATTGTTTGTCATGGTAATCGGATAATCTCGGCACATATATCGATATTGGATCATCCTTCAGTGACCTAATGTCACGGTGGGATTGACCAAAGAAATGAATCACTGAGCCGGGAACCGCTCATGCGCCGCAAGATACCAAGTAACTCCGCGCTCATGGCCTTCGAATCTGCCGCTCGTCATGGCAGTTTTGCCCGCGCAGCGGATGAACTAGCCCTGACCGAAGGAGCGATCAGCCGTCAGATCGCCCGGCTCGAAGCCTTCCTCGACGTCATACTATTCGAGCGCATCGGAAATCGTGTTCGGCTTTTACCGAACGGAGAGCGTTATGCCGCTCAAGTTCGCGAGACACTCGACCGCTTGGAACGAGACAGTCAGGTGCTGATGGGGCAACCCAGCGATGGCGCGAGCCTCGATATCGCCGCCATCCCGACTTTCGCAACGCGGTGGCTCATTCCCCGATTGGGACAGTTTCAGGAACTACATCCAAACGTCACGGTACATCTCGCAGAGCGGATGGAACCCTTTGTCCTTGCCGGCAGCGGTTTCGACGCCGCGATCCATTTCGACCATCCGGCCTGGACGGGAATGCGGACACACCACCTGCTGAATGAAGTGCTGGTACCCATTTGCCATCCCACGCTTTTGGACAGGGATGGGGCGACGACACTGGATGATTTGCCGCGCCTGCATCGACGGCAAAACCCGGACGCCTGGCAACGATATGCACGGGAAACCGGGATCACACTGACGAACCCCGCGATCGGTGCCCGTTACGATTTACATATAATGCTGATCGAGGCTGCATTGGCCGGCCTTGGCGTTGCACTCGTGCCGCGCCTCTATGTCGAAAGAGAACTGGCGGACGGTCGTCTGATTGCGCCTTGGCCTGCGGGCAATTTGGTTTCCAAGACATTCTGTCTCATCCTGCCCGAACCGATCAGATTAAGTGGTGGTTCAACTCAGATTTTTGCGAATTGGCTTATTAAAGAAGCACAATCGTCAAATCCAAGCTTGAACAACTCTTGCTGAATCCGTTAAAATTCAAGCCCTCTCTGCCGCCCCATCTGCCACGACACCGATCCTCCCTGCACAACGCCAGCCACCTCTCGACCGAGGTGACGCTCGATCACAGGCCGCCACGGGACCAGCGTGAATTCATGAGACTTCTCGACGATGGCAAACTTCCCGCTGGATAGCTGGGCGGTGCCGGTGAACATCCCACTGACCATCTCGCCGTCCGCGACCGCCCGAAACGGCACGGACTTCATTGCCGCCAATTCCGCCCCGACACGGGCAACCTCCCGATCCTGAAGTGTGGCGATCAGGTTGCGACGGTAGCTGACGCGCCCATCTTGGTGGCGTGTCGCATCCCCCTGCCCGATCAACCTCTCCCGCCGCTGTTCCATCGCTTCGCGCACCTGTTCCCCGAAGCCGGCAGGCACCAGATCGGACACAGCACCTCCGACCAGCCGCCGATCGAGCCAGGTCGCACCATCCGCGCCGATCTGCCTGTCGAGGTCGAAAGTCGACAGGATGCGAACATTGGCCCGTCCACCCCTCCCCGCATCATGGGCAGCAGCACGGATGGCGAAATCCTCGGGAATACGCCACTGGTCGACATCAATCCGTTCGACGATACCGGCCCGGCTCAGGGCCTCCAGCCGCCGGACATGGGAGGCGATAAAACCGTCATAGTCGCCGCTCGGCACGCGCCCCTCGAACCGGGCCTGTTCCAGATGACGGCTCGGCCGATAAACGCCCCCCTCGGCGATGCTGGCAATCGCGCGATCGGAGGGGCGCCCGGCGCTATCAGGCGGGCCAATCTCAACGATACTGCCAATCCGTGCCTCCGCGACACGGACCGGGTCGATGCCGGCGACATGGTGCGTGCGGCCGTCGATCCCATCGACCACCAGCGTCAGTTCCTCGCCCAACTCGTCGGAGAGGTGCTTGTCGATGACGCGACCGACGACCGGCGTCGCCGGTGCTGCATCATGGATCGCGAAGCTCATCGGATCGCGCTCGGCGCCCTCCGCCCGGAGCGCCTTCTGCATCGTGCGGATGATGTCGTTACGCTCGCCCATCTCGCGCAGCGTCGGCTCCAGCCGCTCGCTCAGTTCCCACAGCCCCGGCCCGTGCTCCGTGGCAAGACCCATATCGCCCAGCTTGCCAAGACGGCGGAGGCGGAGCGTCCGGTCCGCCTGGCCACGCGGATCGTCCGGCTCGTGGCGCACATCGAGAAACCGGTCCTCGGCCTCCGCGAGCATCGCCCGGTCGATGCGGGTAAAACGATCCTGATCGATTTCGGCGACCAACTTGCGGCGCTGCTCGATCTCGGTGACGGGGCCGAGTTCCAGCGTGACCAGTTCGCTCGCCCGTTCGCGGATGCCGCTGGCGAGATAGTCGCCGTTGATAACCAGATCCTCGCCCAGGTCGTCACGGCCGTTGACGACGACATGCACATGCGGATGGCCGGTATTGTGATGGTTGACGGCCACCCAATCGAGCTTCGTGCCGAGATCGGCTTCGACCTGCGCCATCAGATCGCGGGTATAGCCCGTCAGGTCGGCAAGATCCCCGGCATCCTCCGGTGAGACGATGAACCGGAACTGATGGCGGTCGTCGCGCCCACGATCGAGAAACGCATCACCATCGGCACGGTCTTCGATCCCCGAATAGAGCCGGCCCCGTGCACCGTCGCGGGCGGTGCCGTCGCGCTGGATGTAGCGGAGATGGGCAGCGGCCTTGCCATTCCGCCCGGCGGCACGGACGGAGCGGGATTTGACGACGACACGGCGGCTCCCCGGCCGACAATGGCTCCAGCCATTCGAGAGGTTCCGGGCGCGCACGAACGTCGCCCCGCGTCCACGCCGCACACCACGTCCGGACGCGATGCTTCCCTCCCCCTTCGGTGCATGTCCGGGACCGCCGCCTCGGGGGCGTCCACTCCCGCCGGTCGCCGCCTGCTGCTGGCGCGTAACCGTCCGCACCCTGGTCAGGAAGCTGCTGGCACGACCGACCTTCGGCGTGTCGGCGCGAATACGGCCCGGCCGTGTACGGAACCGATTGTCGTCGTCTGCGCTCATGGCCGCCGATCCGCCCGAAACGGCCAAAAACAGACAAGAGTGCCGCGAAAAACGGGAGGGGAACTGACTTCGCCGCCTGTGCCGGCACCATACCCCCTCAAAGGGGGTGCCACCCAAAACAATGTGCAGACAAGGGCTTGCCCTGCGGATCGGATCCATGGGGTGCCGTCTGCTTTAATCTTGCGCTCCCTTTTCTGCCCTCTTTCCGCCTCTCCACCCCCTGCCCTGCACATCGCCATCATGGCCGCGATCCCATGCCGCCACCCGCGACGAACAAGCCATCCGATCGCGGCATAATGCCCGACATATCGCGCACAGACGCGACCGCCGTGCTGCGATCCGACTGCACGATGAACAGCGGCGCACGGGTCCAGGCAAACCGATCGGGCGCCGCAATCATGACGGGCACACCCACACCACCTCCAATGATAGGCGCAATGGCGGCGACATAAGCGCGTGTTTCCAGCGGCAGTGGACGCCCTGCCAGAGACGCCTCATAGCGATCCGGACCGGCGTTATAGGCGGCCAGAAAACCCGGCGAACCGTAGCGGTCATGCAGTTCGCGGAGATAGGCCGCGCCCGCCAGGATGTTGTCGCGCGGATCGTAGGGGTCACGCCCGAGATGATGCCGGACGCGCAGATCCGTCCATGTTCCGGGCATGATCTGCATCAGCCCCATCGCGCCCGCCGATGAAACGGCCCCCGGATCACTACCACTCTCGGCCCCCATGACAGCCCAGATCCAGGTCGCCGGGATGTCGAAGCGCCGTGCAGCCTCAGCGATCTCGGCGGCATACGGGGTGTCGACTGTCTGCGCCGATACAGCAACCGGAGCCATGGACACAAAACATCCCGCCGCCAGCAGACACACGATCCGGGTCTGCTTCCGCATGACGTCAGTCCCGCCCATCACGCTTTTGGGGACGGTTCCAGTGCAGCGACCAGAGACCGCCATTGCTGCCGTCACGGAACAGATTGGCGCGCAATGGCTGCGGCAGGAGCGGATCGTCGATCAGCAAGGCAACGTAATCGCCGGCACGCTCGCCCGTGCGTTTCCAGCCGGCACCCACCTCCGGACCATCCTCGTCATCACGATGAACGCGATAATCCGGGGCGTTGTCGGAGTCCGATTTCTCGGCCTGCACGATGACGATCTCATGGGAACCGAGGAAGGTCTGGATGCGTCCGGCAAAGCCGGTCTTGTCGTGCGTGAAGCTACCGATCTGCGGCATGGGAAGTCTCCGTAGCGATGTTGGGAAGGAACGGCATGGGCCTACCAGCGAGCAGACCGTGCCAGACGAAATGGCCGTCGCCGCGCGTGTCGGTGTAGAGTGGCGTCGCCCGACCGATTACGGCCGCGCGCGGGAGCGGGCCGAAATAGCGGCCGTCCAGACTGTCGCGAACGGACGGGTTCATGAGGAAAATCTGATCCGGCGCGATGCGGCGGCAGCCCTGCCAGACCGGCAGCACACGCCCGCGCCGATCGCGGTCCTGCGCCTCCCCGAGCCGCACACCATCCACAGTGACGGTACGGCCAGCACGGCACACCTGTTGCCCAGGCAGCGCCGCGACAGGCTTCAGCAGCGGCACACCTCGCCCGATATAGCCGCGTCCGACCATGAAATCGGCCAGCGGCTCCGGTGGCCTGACGGCGACCAGATCTCCGGCCTTCAGCCCGTTCGGCGCTGTAAGGTCGTAGAGACCGAGGGACGTACTGGCGGATGCGTTCCAGAGCAGCTTCACCGGCACCGGGACGATGGCGGCGACGGCCACGCCCATCGCGACGAAATACGTCGCCATGACATAACCGAAGCGGGTCATGGCACGATCTCCCGCCGTCTGAGCCAGGCCCGATGACGTGCCATCGTGTAGGCGCGCGGCTGCTCACCCGCGTTCAACCGGTTGCCGACATGCCGCCAGTGATCGGGCGCGACCGCGCAGGCGTCGATGCCCGCCTTTTCCACCCCGTCGATATGACGGAGCACCTGCTCGACCTTCGGCCAACCCACGACCCTCAGCAGGATTTCACCACCCGGTCGAACGAACGGCACCGTCTGGCAGGGTTCTCCCGCTGCCCCGGCGCGCAGGATGTCGATGTGTGACGCGATGGTGCCGAAATCGTTGGCCGCCCAGCGAACGAAGGCGAAAACGCTGCCAGGCCGGAAGGAGAAGATACGACGGCGTCGGTCGAGGATCTGTTCCTGAGCCTCATGGCCGAACCTGATCCAGTTCTCGACGCGTTTTTCGATGTGCGTCAGTTCGACATGGGTCAATGCCTCGTGTGCGAACAGCAGGGCGTGGCCCCGCGCACGGGACGTTGTGGCGCTGGTCATGGCCCGTCTCCCGGCATGGGAGAAAGACCACACGCGTGCGGATCGCCCGGCCTGGCGGCGGCACCGGCACCACGGTCGGTATCCGGTCGCCCCAACATCAAAAAGTTAGATTCCAAGTTAGACTCTAAGTTAGGAGCGCGATTCCGCGTTTCAGGCCAAAGACTTAACTGGGGTTCGTGCGCCTGAAATCCCGATAGTGATGCGCCCGAAGTCCCGATAGTCCCTGCGCCCGAAATCCCGTGTCCGTCCACACCGTCATCCACAGGCACTGTGGATAAATTGACGGGACGAATATGCAGCAGTTTCCGCCGTCCTTCGCGCCGGATCGCGAGGCGATAGCCGGGGAGCGACTGGCGGGCGGCGATGCGCCGCAGGTCGAGCGCGAAATCGGAGACACGCGCCAGGCTGCCGGATTTCTCGTGAAGATGGGGAATCTCGAACAGCCAGCCCTGCGGCTGATGCCCGGCATGTTTACGGGCGACGCGGTAGAGCCAGCGTTCGATGCCGCCCGTCAGGCGGAAATAGGCAGGGTCGATGGTCAGGACCAACGAGCGGTCGATGACGCCGCGATAGAACCAGTCCGGCAGGACGCACTCCATGCCCTCGACACGGCCGTCGCGGGTCGTCCGTTCCTCCCATTCGTTAATCCAGGAGAACTGGTGCCGGCGCCAATGCTCGCCGTTACGGATGGTGGTGCGGATCACAGTCGATTGCAGGCGGGCGAACGCGGCCTTGAGCAGGCGGTATTCCCTTGCGCCCGTGGCACGGCCAACGGCCGTCAGAAGCTGGTACGGGGTGAAGCGCAGGAAGCGGGATGTCCGGAGGCCGCCATTCTCCGCCTCGACGATCTGGCTGGCGGCCCAGATCAGCACGTCGGCATCCCAGATCGTCGCCATGCCGTGCTCGGCCAGGCCATGAATCTCGACCCGCTGACCGCCGGCCTCATAGAAGATCGGGGCAACGCGCTTTACCTTGGAGAGCGAGAAGAAAGGGCGCTCCATAAGGTCACGCTGGTCACGGGGGCGGGCATCACCGCCCGCGATCACGAAGGGATCGAGGCGAAGCCGCTCGCTCTCCCGCCCCTGCTGGCCGCGCTGCGGCATGACGCCGGCCATTCAGAGGGTCGCCTTTTCGGCGGGAGTCAGCGGACGGGCGGGAAAGACGCGGCAGGGTGTCTCGTCGGTTGTGGACCGACGGACACCATTCTCGACCCACCCCTGAAGATCTGGGAGGGCATAGACGATGCGGCCACCGATCTTCCGATAGGTCGGGCCGGTGCCATAGGTGCGGTGCTTTTCCAGCGTGCGGATGGAAATGCCGAGGAAGCGCGCCGCATCGGGCGTGCGCAGGAAACGGGGCGGCAACCCCGTCTTGGGATCGAGCATGATCGGGCCTCCGGTTGGGTTCGGCGGCTATCGGTAACGACAGCGGACCATGGCGAACCGTGGCGGAGGATCGGCGGGATGGAGAGTGCCGGAATTAAGCGGGATTGATTCCGGCACCCTTATCAGGGATGCTACTCTCATGAACAATAAACACGATTTGAGATTCCAGTATTCTACGCGCCATACAGGAGAGTTTTTTTGGAATACCCTAAAAGCTATAAAATTTTTATCGACAAGCGCTGGTCTTTAGAAGATCTCTACAAGTTTCCCAGAGCTTATGAACAGGTTTACTTCGCTTTTGAAGCCGTCCTTCCATCACCGGATGAAGTGACAGATGAACGAATAGAGCGCGCTTTTCGTGCGTTTCCATGGCAAGGAGGATATAGTGCTGTTAGCTTTTATAATCAGCTAAAGTACGCAACGCCCCCCAAAAGACGTCCTCTGATCCAGAAAATGCAATATGCCTCTCCAGGCTATATTGAACTCCTTCTGAATCTTCCACTTGCCGTACAGATAGCTGGCGTAGTTGGTAGTGTCGCTGCGTCTATTGGCGCATGCAACAAAACTTACAATGCCATTCATACAGATCTTCAAAAACGCAAATTATTGCGCATGGACGTTGAAAAAAAGAAAATAGAATTAACAAAAGAACAACTAAAATTAGTTACCTTTGCCAACGGAGAGATGGCAAAAATTCTTGACCTTCCCTCAACTAAAGCCATTCTAGAAAGAACAAACGATCCATTGATATCACTTAAAATATTACTTAGTATTTACAGAAGAATAAGAACTCTTTCTGAATACAAAATAAAGGGGAAAGCGGAACTTCCAGAAATTATAGAATTTGACGAATAAAACTCAAGAATATAGATTATTTTTAATCTCCCTGAGACAAGCGAAACGGATAGCGCAACAGATCACGATAACCTCCCCGAACATAATACCGACCATCGGCAACGAGCCGACGAACCTGGTTTTTACGAGGATCATTTTCCCAATCGGCCTTCCTGCCTTCGAACCGGAGCAGAACCTCGGCGAGCTTGCGATAGCTCGCACCAGCTGCCCGGCCATCAAACGCCCTGAGCATCAGGATATGCCGGTCCCGTGTCTGCTGCGGAAAGTCGCGCGCCCGCTTGCCCTCAGACCGGCCGACCAGCGCGCGCCATAAACGCAGCACTGCCTCGGCGCGAAGTTCCAGCAGCTTATCGAGCGGCAGGATCAGGACATAGGTGGCGCGTCCATCCGGTGGATGTGTCGGGAGCCAGAATTGATGTGCCGACGAGCCGGGCCGCCAGAAACCATGCCACGCTTCATCTTCATCCAGCCGTGCAACGAGATCAGGTAATTCCGTCAGGTTGATCGGCATGACGGCCGGATCATCCGCGTCCGCAAGTGCTGCATGCAGTTCAATGACGTCAGGCGAGAGTTCTGGTAGCCAGAAGACAGGCGTGCGGCCGGCAGGCTGCGCCGGATCGACAGGGAAATCGCAAACCCCATCGTTTGGAAAAGGCTTTGCTGCCCCCTGACTTCGGAGCCGGAAGCGTTTTCATCTGCTGGAACGCGCGACGGTATTCGTCGTCACGTCGAAGATATTCCCAGGCCATGCCGGCGGCAGCTATGTCTTGTGCGTGTTCGTAAGCGGCCGGCGACTGCCAATCTGATATCGGCATCGCATTACCCTTCCTCTTGCGCCTGTCTCTGGCAGCAGGACAATCAGGATGCGCAAAGGGAAGATTTTGTGCAGACTGCATTTGGAGATATGTCGATCTCGTAACGCGATCGCACGACGTTATGGCGTTCATCCCCGCGTGCAAGAATATTCCGCGAGCCGGGCACTCGCCGGCGAGTGGCGCTTATTTTCCATCTTCCCGTCGCCGATCCGCGAAGTCGGATCGGCGCAAATTTGTGCGGACAGACAGGCCAAGAAAGGGAGCGCCGCAGAACCGAATTGTCGGGTCTGCGGCGTTCACTCCCTATGCCGCCACTTTCTTCGCCGCGTGCCAGACCAACCGGCGGCTTGCCGTGGCTGCATGGTCAGGGTCCAGTTCCATCCCCAGCCAGTCGCGGCCAAGATGCTGCGCTGCCACCAGCGACGAACCCGAACCGGCGAACGGGTCCAGAACCACCCCACCCTTCGGACAGAAGACTTCCACCACGGGAAGAAGTGCTGCCACCGGCTTTTGCGTCGGGTGCAGCTTGTTTCCCGAATACGGCATGTCGATCACGTCCGGAATAGGCTTTGCGGGCGGTGTCACGTTGCCCTTGGCCAGCAGGTAGGCGCTTTCGTGTTCATACCGAAGAAACCGGGAAGAGGATGAATAGGACTTGCGAAAGACGATATGCCCGACCATGCGGAACCCCGCCGCCTTCCAGGCATCGGCAAACAGGTCGATACGGTTCCAGCCATAGAACGAAACGGCAAAGCCGCCCCATTTCAGGACACGGTGCATCTGGTTGAAAGCGGGCCGGAGCCAGCGCGCATTGTCGTCATTGCGCACCTTCCGCCCGTCCCTGCCTTGATAATTCACCAGGTAAGGCGGGTCTGTCAGGATGAAATCCACCGAGTTGCGAGGTAATGCGCGCATAAGCTGCACGCTGTCACCATTGAGGATGGTGTTGCGGAAATCGGTCGCCGTGTTGGTGTTGCCGGTCATGGTCTTTTGCCCTTTGTTCCGCGAGGAACAGCCCCCGCTGTTCCTCTGCCTCGCGGCGAGCAGCGGGGTAGCAACGGCAAGGGCGACCGATGGGGAGGGGTATCACCCGGTCCGCACGGAGCGTAGTGCAGGAAGATCGGGGACACCCCATCGGGCGGCGTCAGCTCGCTGACGCGAACCCTTGCCGGCGCGAGGGCGGAGCCATTAGCCTGTTCTTTTGTCTGTTTCCAGCACTCCAATTTTCTCCGAAAGTGCAGCGAAGACATCCGGCTTGCTCATCCTCTCGGGAATTTCGAGCAACGGGATACCTGCCTTCTGCAAGGCCAGACGCTTGACCGCCATACGAGCGTCAGCGTCGCCGGATAGATCGTGACCGGAACCGTTATACTCGACCACCAAGACCGGATTGCCAAAACGATCGATCAGAAGGAAATCGACGCGCTTACCGCTGTAGGAATTGAACGCCCGCTTCTGACGCGGATCATCCGAGGCATAAGGCGTCTTGATGAAACCACCCATCGAAACTTCAAAGGCGAAACGCCAGTCGGGCTGCCTATCCTTGATCCACTCGTCGATCGCATAGAGCACGCGCACGGCTTCCCGATTGACGGGAGGGACAGCCTTCAGGCTGCATTCACCAATGAAGCGCAACTGATTCTGGGGATCGGACAGGTCATTTTCCTGTCGGTATTGCCGACGCCGCTCGTCTTCCTGCTGCCGAACAGCGGCCTGCTGCGCCAGGGCCTCTTTCGCGCGGCGATCCCGAATATAGAATCCGATGGCATATCCAATCGCCAGAAGAATGATCACCTTTTCCACGACCGATAAGCCTCCCTTTTCTGCGCGATCACCGCCGATTACCGCATGGGGTGCCGCACGGTCTTCTCAAATCCCCTTGTCCTGTCCTTCATCGTTCCTGTCGCCCCATGACCCGGAAGGTGGACAGAATGGCACGCAGACCCGATAGAATCAGGATCGAGGTGTTCGGCCCCACCACTGAGGCGGAAAGGACTGAGGACGCATTCCGCCCATCCGATGACACCATTCGCTCCCTCGCCCGCCTGATCGGCCGGCAGATCGCCCGCGAGCAGTTCGAGCGCGCCCGTGCGCTGGAGCGGAAACAGACCCGGCAGACCCGATCCGGTCGCATGCGGTAGCCTCTCCTTCCCGTCAGCGTTGCCCCCCGGCGAACGACCCCTCGCCGGACAGGCGTGTATTTTTCTTGTGACCATTATGGTCCCGTGATATAAGGTCGGTCAATGAGGATCATCGCCCGTCGCACGCTGAGAGAGTTCGTTGACAGTCTGGCGGGCCAGAAGGACCAGCCGGCCGTAAAGGCGGCGCTGGACGCCTGGTTCGCCGAAGTCGGCAAGGCCGCCTGGACGAGCACCGCCGATGTGAAGCGGCTTTATGCCACGGCCAGCATCGTCAGCGCGGAACGGATCGTCTTCAACATCAAGGGCAATGCCTATCGCCTGATCGTGGCAGTCGATTTCGAGAAGAGCATCGTCTGGATCAAATGGATCGGCACGCACAAGGCGTATGACAGGATCGACGTGACGGAGGTGGAGCATGACGGCTGATCTGAAACCCATCCGCAACGAAGCGGATTATGACGCGGCTCTCGAAGAGGTCGGGCGCCTGTGGGGTGCCAAAAGCGGCACGCCGGACGGCGACCGGCTCGACGTACTGGCGACGCTGATCGACGCCTACGAAGCCAAGCACCATCCGATCGACCCGCCCGATCCAGTGGAGGCGATCCGCTTCCGCATGGAGCAGCAGGGCCTCACCCGCAAGGATCTGGAGCCGATGATCGGCCCGCGCAACCGGGTGGCCGATGTGCTGAACCGCAAGCGCGGCCTGTCGATCGACATGATCCGCCAGTTGCATGACGGTCTCGGCATCTCCGCCGAGGTGCTGATCCGGCCCAGCCGGATGGACAAGGTCGCCTGATAAGGAACATCCCATGACCCGCGTCGCCCTGTATGCCCGCTACTCGTCCGACAACCAGCGTGACGCCTCGATCGAGGACCAATTCCGCATCTGCCGCGAACACGCGAAGCGGGAAAAATGGAAGGTGGTCGGCGCCTACAAGGACGCGGGCATCTCCGGCGCCAGCATGATCCTGCGTCCCGGTATCCAGACCCTGTTACAGGATGCCCAGGCAGGACGGTTCGACATCGTTCTGGCCGAAGCTCTGGACCGCATCTCGCGCGACCAGGCCGACGTTGCCACCCTGTTCAAGCACCTGAAATTCGCCGGCGTGCCGATCGTCACCCTGGCCGAGGGTGAGATCAGCGAACTACATGTCGGTCTCAAGGGCACGATGAACGCGCTGTTCCTGAAAGACCTGGCAGCCAAGACCCATCGCGGCCTGCGCGGTCGGGTCGAGGATGGAAAATCCGGCGGCGGGTTGTGCTATGGCTATCGCGTCGTCCGGCAGTTCGACGCCAAAGGCGAACAGATCCGGGGCGACCGTGAGATCGACGCGCAGCAGGCGGAGATCATCCGCCGCATCTTCCGTGACTTCGCCGCTGGCATTGGCCCGCGCGCCATCGCCAAAGCCCTCAACGACCAGGGCATCGGCGGCCCCGAGGGTAAACTGTGGAGCGACACCACCATCCGGGGCCATGTGAAGCGCGGCACCGGCATCATCAACAACGAATTATACATTGGCCGGCTGGTCTGGAACCGGCAGCGCTATGTCAAAGACCCGTCCACCGGCAAGCGCGTCTCACGCCTGAACCCAGAATCAGAATGGGTCATCACAGACGTGCCCAATCTGCGGATCGTCGATGACGCATTATGGCAGGCGACCAAGGCCCGCCAGAACGTCATCGCTGAGAAATACGTCAACGTCACTGAGGCCGTCCGGGCGCATCACAAGCGCAACCGGCTGAATGGCACGCGCCGACCGAAATCCCTGCTGTCGGGCCTGCTGTTCTGTGGGCTGTGCGGTGGCCCTTACGCTCTGCGGGGCTCCGATCGCTTTGCCTGCTCGTCCCACGTCACCAATGGTTCCTGCACCAACAGCCGCACCATCCCCCGCCCTGATCTGGAACGCCGGGTGCTCTCCGGCCTCAAGGACCGGATGATGGCCCCCGAGATCGCGGCCGAGGCCATGCGTGCCTATGCGGTGGAAAGCAACCGCCTCAACCGCGAGCGTCGGTCCAATGCCGATATCTGGCAGGTGGAACAGGTGAAGGTCGAGAAACAGATTCGTGGCATCATCGAGGCCATCAAGGAGGGCATGTTCCACCCCAGCATGAAGGCGGAGATGGACGCGCTCGAAGCCCGCAAAGCCGAACTGGCGTCGCTACTCTCCGACGTTCCCGATGACGTGCCGGACATACTGCCGAGTGCCTCAGCGGTCTATGCCCGGAAGGTCGGCCGCCTGACCGATGCCCTCAACCGCCCCGAGGAGCGGCTGGAAGCTGCCGAGGCGCTGCGGGCACTGATCGAGAAAGTCGTGCTGACACCCGGCCCAAACCGGGGTGAGATCGACGCGATGCTGTATGGAGAACTGGGAACGATCCTGAACTGGATCGAGCGTCAAGCCACTGGAAAGGCTGCAAAAAGAAACACTCCCGGAGCGATGCTCACGGGAGTGTCGGTATCAGTGGTTGCGGGGGCAGGATTTGAACCTGCGGCCTTCAGGTTATGAGCCTGACGA
>NZ_JBDNYY010000011.1:0-71146 GCF_047722525.1 Gluconobacter sp. | reverse complement strand
TGCAAACACGATCTCCCCCGCCCGCCCTGACGAAGTCAGACAGAACGCCGCCACAAACGTGACGATCAGGAGGAAACACCGTCTCACTGGCGACACAACCCTGCAAAACGGTCTAGGATCGTCTTGGCATCCTCCGCCTCACTGGCAGCCCGCATCAGTTCGCCAAGATTGGCGCCATCATGCTCAAGACGCGCGCGACTAGCCTCGAACCAGTCCTTTGCCGTCTCAAGAGTAATCTCGGGATGCCCCTGAATCCCCCATACAGGCAGATCCCGATATCGCCAGACCTGGTTCGGACACAGATCGGAGGATGCGAGAATGCGCATGTCGGGATGATCCGCATGCACTTCGTCATTATGCCAGACGAACATGTGCATCTTCGCCCCCAGATGGGAGCAGACCGGATCGGCATGAGCCTTGGATGTCACCTCAAGCCACTTATAGCCGACCTCACACTGCTCACGCCGGAAGACCTGATCCCGTCCGCACAGGGCCGATGCAAGAATCTGATGACCGAAGCAGATTCCCAGCATCGGAATCCGGCGTTCCGCCGCATCACGGATCAACTCGTGTTCCCGATGAATGAAGGGCACATCCTCATAGGCCCCATGCGGACTTCCAGAGAGGAAAATCCCAGAATATCCATCGAGATTTTCGGGAAATTCATTACCGTAGGCCCAGAAAGTCTCGACCTCCAGTCCCTGAGAGACGAAGCGCAGATCCAGTCGCGCAGACGAGATACGCGCCTTTCCATTCCCCAGAAACAGCAGCTTTTTACGCGCCATAGTCAGACCGTCCCTCCCTGCAGGGCTCTGATGATGGCATCCCGCGCTGCGTCCAGATGCACCCGCATCAGTTCAGCCGCCCGATCACCGTCCCGCGCAGCCACAGCTTCCAGAATATCGAGATGCTCCCGGATCCCAGCATCAAAGCGGCTGGGGATACGCGTCATGCCGAACATCCGCGTGCGCTTGCGCAGGAGATCAATGATCCTGCTGAGTTCGTGATTGCCCGAAGCATCCGCCAGACCAATATGCAGGTGGTCATCCGCACACCAGTGCTCTTCATCTGAGACATGGCCGCTGACCATCATCGCTTCGATTTCCTGACGAAGTTCAGCCACTTTTGCGAGCGGCATGTTCCGGGCCGCAAGTCGCGCTGCATCGCTTTCAAGCAGTCGCCTGATCGAAAGGATGTCAATGATTTCCTTCACTGAAATCGTGGCAACAAACAGCATCCGACCGTTACGGGAAAGGAATCTTTCCCCCTCAAGCCGACTCAGGGCATCACGCACTGGTGTCCTGGAAAGACCCATCTGTTCGGCCAAGCGCCGTTCCGCAATCAGCGTTCCCGCCGGAATCGCGCCCTCCAGAAGGTAGGTGCGAAGCTTCTGGTATGCGAGTTCCGTCAGAGAAACGGACACCCCATCCGCAGAAAGATCCAGAATTGTGGATGACATGACGATTTTACCGGCATTTCAGTGGTATTCCACTTGCATCCCAGCAGAGTCCCAATGCTAAGTCCAGATAAAAGAAACGGTTCTGTTTCTTTCCGGATTCGTTTTGAAAATCCTGACGGAAATTTTGGGAGATTCCCGTATGTTCGCATCCGACACATCGCTGGGCCATTCCGGGAAAACGGATTCCGGCAGAACGGTTTCCCTGACCTTTCCCGAAAACGAATACCGTACAAGACTGGAAAGGACGGGACGGAAGCTTCGGGACTCCGGTCTTTCGGCCCTTCTGGTCTTCGCACAGGAAAGCCATCTCTACCTGACGGGCTTCGACACTGCGGGCTATGTGTTCTTCCAGTGCGGCATCATTACCGCAGAGGGAAAAGCCGTGGCCCTCCTGACCCGCAGACCGGACCAGAGCCAGGCCCTTCGCGCCTCTCTCTACGAAGACATCCATATCTGGTACAATGCGAACGATGCCAATCCGGCTGCGGAACTCGCCACAATCCTCAGGGATCTGGGCCTTGAAGGCGAACGCCTCGGCGTGGAACTGGCCACCTATGGCCTGACGGGGTTCAACTGGGAAAGCATGCGCACGACTCTCGGCAGCCGGTTTATCTTGGAAGACGGTTCCGCCATTGTGCGAGAGCAGCGGCTGATCAAATCCGAAGCGGAACTCAGGCTGATCCGGCGTTCGGCGAGACTGGCCGATGATGCGGTCGAGGCCATGATCCGGTCGGCGAGACCGGGCGTGCTGGACAGTTCAGTCACGGCAGCCGGTGTCAGCGCCATGCTGGATGGGGGCGGAGACATGCCCGCCGCAGGCCCGATGGTCAACACGGGCCCGCGCGCGATCTACGGACGGGGCTTCGGAAGCGCGCGCCAGTTGGAAGACATGGACCAAATCGTCCTTGAGCTGGCAGCCTCCTACCGCCGCTACAATGTCTGCACGGAACATACCGTAACGATCGGGACGGTCCCTGCGAAGCAGGAGCACATGCATGCAGCCACGGTCGAAGCTCTTGAAAAAGTTCTTCAGGCCGCCCGCCCCGGCGAACCGATCGGCCGACTGGATGACATCCATCGCAGCACGCTTGATCACTTCGGCTATGAACGTGCACGATTTTCAGCCTGCGGATATTCACTGGGGGCAACATTCCGCCCCTCATGGATGGACGCACCTCCCATGATCTATTCCGGTAACCCTCTTCTGCTCGAAAAAGGGATGGTCCTGTTCGTTCACATCATGCTGGGAGACGCCGAAAGCGGCCTGGCCGCCGGTGTCGGTGAGACCTTCGTCATCCAGGATGGAGAACCGGAAAGACTCAGCCGCATCCGCCCCGTTTTACACAGGCTCTGACCACAGCCGCCCGTTCTGACAGCCCCTTCGGAGAACCGCTCATGGACACCCGCTTCCTCGAAAGCTTCCTGATCGTCATCGAACAGGGGTCACTGGCTGCCGCGGCCCGACAGCTCCGCCTCACACCTGCCAGCGTCGCCCAGCGCATCCGCACGCTGGAAGACGAAATAGGCTGCCCCATCGTGCAGCGCGACGGACGCAACGTCCGCCCTACCGAACAGGGTCTGGCCATCATCGAACAGAGCCGCGCAATCATAAGGAGCGTGCGCGACCTCTGCGCCATCGCCACCAGCGATACGCCGGTTGGAAAACTTCAGATCGGCGCCATATCCAGCGCCGCAAACGGCCTCCTGCCGCCCTATCTCAAACGTTTTTTCGAATGTTTTCCCGACATTGAACTGCATATCACGCCCGGATCCTCATCCGGCCTGCACAATGCGGTTCTGGAGGGCAATATCGATGCCGCCTTCATCGTCGAACCCCCTTTTGATATTCCCAAAACCTGTGTCTGGCAGACCCTGCGCTCCGAACCACTGATCGTACTGGCGCCTGGCAACCTGTCCGCAACGGACCCTGACGAAATCCTCCGAAACCACCCTTTCATCCGCTATGACCGCAACCAGTGGGGCGGCCGCCTTGCCGATGAATATCTGCGAAAATCTGGGATCTGGCCCCATGAACGTCTCGAACTTGACTCCCTCGACGCCATCGCCATCATCGTACATCAGGGAACAGGCGTTTCCCTCGTCCCAGACTGGGCCCTTCCCTGGCCTGCGGGACTCCACCTCCGGAAAATTCCGCTCCCTGCTCCGGCTCCATGCCGAAATCTCGGTTTTCTCATCCAGCGCAATTCACCGCGACGACGGCTGGTCAATCGCCTGATGGAAATCCTGCAGACGCCACTCCCGCCGCCCCCAGAAGGAAAACCCGAAAGACAAAAACAGGAAACATGATTTTTACATATGAAGAAAATGATAAAACCATCATATTAACAAGCACCCCACAACTGGACAGGGCATCAATCTTCTATAACCATACTTCCACAAAGCCTCTTCTTTCAAAAATAACTGCTTTCCCGGACTGTTTTGATGAAAATCTGCCTGACAGGTGACAGTATTCTCTTTCGGCAACTCAACAGCCGGACTGATCCCAGAATTTCTCCACTTTTCGACATGATCCGGGCCTGCGACATCTCGTTCACCAATCTTGAACTGGTTCCGAACGACTTTGTGGGCGATCCGGCGCTGGACATGGGAGGAACCCATTTCGGGGCATCCTCCTGGGTGCTGGATGAACTGAGTGTAGCCGGCTTTGATCTTTTCGCCGCCGCCACCAACCACTCGCTGGATTACAGCATCTCGGGCCTGCGCAAGACGCTGGACGAACTGAACAGCCGCAGACTGCGCTACGCCGGCATCGGCACCCATCTGGAAGATGCACGCCGCCCGACCTATTTCACCCACCCGACCGGCACAGTCGCCATGCTCTCCTGTACCTCCACCTTCGCCAGGGGACAGGAAGCAGCCGCGCAGACTACCGTGATGCAGGGGCGCCCCGGCATTAACCCGCTTCGCTACAGCACCATGCATCATGTTTCTGCAGACGAAATGGCCTCTCTGCGAAATATTTATCGAAAACTTGGGCTACAGCGCGTCAAGGACGACAAGATCCAGCTTGGTTTTGCCTTCCCCGCGTCCGAAGGCGTCCTCGCCTTTGAAAACCTCAATTTCCGGGAAGGTGACGAAACGAAAGTCGTCACCACGCCAAATGCAACAGATCTCGAAGCCATCAGCCGCTGGATCGCCGAAGCCCGGATGGTTTCCGACACCGTGATCCTGAGCATCCACGCCCATGAAAGCGGCTACAATAATGAAGGTCAGCTTGACGTTGAAATCCCGGCCGATTTCCTCGTCACTGCAGCCCGTCAGGCCGTTGATGCCGGTGCCGATATTGTCGCCTGCCACGGTCCACACCTGCTCCGCGGCATGGAAATCCATAACGGAAAGCCCATTTTCTACAGTCTGGGCAATTTCATCGGCCAGAATGAACTCGTGGAACGCCTTCCGGTGGAGTCCTACATGGCGAACCGCGTCAGCCCGGACCTGACGCCTCACCAGCTCTACAAGGCCCGGAGCAACAACGATGCCAAGGGCTTTCCCGCCGAAGCACGCTTCTGGGAGACGATCATGCCGATCGGCATTTACCAGAACGGAAAACTGGAGAGCCTGGAAATCCATCCGATCACCCTCAGTCTCGGCCTGGCCGCGCATGTACGCGGAGTGCCTTCTCTGGCGCAGGGAGAAGAAGGCCGGCAGATCCTGGAAAAATTCGCAGCCCTCTCAGCGCCTTTTGGAACCATGCTCAGAATGGGCGGAACCCGCGAAGCCCCTGTTCTTCTGTGGCAGATGGATTCCTGATCTTGCCTCAGGGTGTTCGGGGCCGGGGCGGTGCATTGTCCCGCGAAGCCTCGTCCAGATAACGGATGAGCGCTTCCAGCCCTTCCACCCTCCGACCGCGCAGCGTCATGACCCCCACTTCGCGTGAAATCCCCTGCTCTCCCAGAGGTAGCACACGGATATTCGGAACGACACTGACCGCAAAGATATAAGGAATGATCGTGCAGCCCATAGTGTTGGCGACCATCTGCAGGATCGTATGGAGATCTTCCGTTTCGATCACCTGATGCGGAGAAATCCCCTGAGCCTTCAGAAAACGGTCCAGCGCACGCCCCCCGAAAGACCGGCTGTCATATCGGATAAAAGGCTGCGTCTCCAGAATCTGACGCCAGTCTTCCCCTTCAAGATGCGCCGGCACCACCATGACATAATCCTGTCTCACGATGGGATGCCAGTGCATATGAGGCATCAACCCAAAAGGCGGACACACGATCAGCGCAGCATCCAGTTCCCCCGCGTCCAGACGATCCAGAAGCCCCATCGAAACACCCGGAACAATCCGCACCTTCAGATCCGGAAGCTCCAGATGCAGCCTTGCAATCGCCGGAGCGAGGAGACTGGTCTGAACAGTGGAAATCGCCCCGATCCTCAGCAACGCATTCTCCGCCCTGACTCGCCCTCCCTCCCGAAGCGCTCCATAGGACGCAAGAATATCCTCCACCTGACACAGAATGCGGCTCCCCGCCGCCGTCAGCGTCACGGACCGCCCCGAACGTTCAAAGAGATCATAGCCGAGTTCTTCTTCCAGTCGGCGGATCTGGGCGCTGATCGCTGACTGGGTCAGACCAACGGCCTTGGCGGTCGCGGCAAAACTTTCCGTCTGTGCGGCAACGACGAATGTTCTGAGTTCCGAGATCATGACTGAACAGACATAAAAGTTTTCTCTCAATAAGATTATCTGACATTTTTTTTTGCCATTCAATCCGCTTCTTCAAAATCCGGAAGGAAAGAAACCCGCTCCAGCGCTGAAACAGGGCCCTGTCCATGGGAATCCCGACTCCGTTCCCACAAGGCAACATTTTAGTTGTCGTTCCGTTATATGTGTGATTTGCTCATGAAAAGCATATAACACGATCTGCCGTGCCGTTCCCGGCAGGCAAAGGGGATGCCCATGAGCAAGTGTTTTGGACCCAAGGCTTTCCTGATGTGCGGCGCAGCCTTAAGTACGCTCGTATCACTCTACCCGCCTGCGCTGGGTTCGAGCGCTCTGGCAAAAACGCCCACACACTCCTCCGCGAAGCCTCACCGGCATTCCGTGGCATCACCAGCGAAAGCAACCCCGGTCCGGCAGGCCCCCGCCGCCCGCCGGACGTCAATCATTTCGAGATCCGGACCGGAAGAAATGCGCGTCACGGGCACAGCGCCCACCGGACAGTCCGTGATGACCACATCGACCCCCGTCCACAGCACCACACAGGTCACGGTCGTTTCGGGCAGCCAGCTCCTGGCCACTGGCCAGACAAACGTCATGCAGGCGCTCGCCCAGGCCTCCGCGTCCATTACCTCTCCGCCCCAGTCCGGCGTTGGCAACAGCGGCTTCATCCAGACCATGCAGCTCCGCGGACAGTCGGCCGATGATACGCTGATCCTCGTCAACGGACATCGCCGCCATATCGGCGCGAACTTCAACGCCAATGCCGGTCCGAACTGGGGCACAGAGCCGACAGATATTTCCCTGATCCCGATTTCGGCCATTGACCATATCGAAGTCATTACCGAAGGCGCATCGGCACTCTATGGTCAGGATGCCCTCGCAGGTGCAGTCAATATCGTTCTCAAACAGAGAACCCATGGCGGCTCCATCAACTTCCAGAACAGCGGCTTCTACGCCGGCGACGGACAGGCGCTGAACGGTTATGCGGATTGGGCCACAGCACTTGGCAAAAGCGGCGGCTATCTCGATCTTGCCGCGCAGGTCACCCACCAGCTTCCCACCAACCGCAGCGGCCTCTTCGTCGGGCAGCTCTATCCCGTTGGTGATTCCCGCAACGAAACGGCCAGCCGTGACGTACAGCGCGGTCTGGGTATCCCGAAATCGACACTGGAAACCCTCAGCGAAAACATGTCGGTCCCGCTCGGAGAAAATCTCAATCTCTACAGCACATCGACCTTCAGCCATCGCAAGGCCCATGTGGCCGAGACCTATCGCAGCGCCGGAAACAGCCTGACCAACATCAATCTCTGGCCCAACGGCGCCCAGCCCTATATCGGCATGGACCAGTACGATTTCGAAACAGACAATGGCATCAAGGCGCACAAATTCGGTTTCGCCTGGGATGCCTATGTCAATTACGGACGTGATGATCAGGCCTACTCGACGCTCGACAGCAACAACATGTCTCTCGGCGATGCCAGCCCGCGCGATTTCTATGACGGCAAGACCATAACCTCTGAGATTTCAACCGGCCTGCGCGGCTCCCGTTTCTTTCATACATCGTGGCTTCCCAAGCCGATCGCCCTGCGTTTCGGCGGAGAATACCGGCGCGACACCTTCCAGATGACGGGCGGTGAAGAAGCCTCCTGGATCGGTCTCGGCGCGACGGACCATGCGGGTAACGTCCCACTGGCCGTCACCAACCGTGGCCGCGACATCTATGACGGCAACGTCAATCTGGATTTCTACGTCACGAAAAAATGGGAATGGTCCCTCGGCGGCCGCGCCACGAGCTACAGCCACCTCGCCACCGTCACAACCGGATCAATCGGGACGCGATACAACTTCAACAAGCACTGGGCGATCCGCGCCAGCATCAATACCGGCTACCGTCCGCCAACGCTGGGCCAGACCTATTATTTCTACAACGCGCCTTTCGCCAACTATGCCGTGGACCAGCTCCCCAACAGCAGTAACGCCGCCAAGGCCCTCGGGGCCGGCCACATCAAGGGTGAATATTCCCGCAACTACAGCATCGGCATTGACGCGACCCCTCTTAAGGACTGGAACGTCACGGCCAATCTTTATTACATCGCGATCAATGACCGTCTGGCCAGCACCACCACCCTTGGCGGCGCAGGCGTCGCCGACATTCTCGCCGCCTCGGGTCTGAACAACGTCACCTACGCTTCGTATTACACGAACCCCGTCAACACCCAGACCTATGGCGGCGACGTCGACACCAATTATACGCTGCACACCAAACGGGCAGGGACATTCCGCTTCGATTTCACGTTCAACTACTCCGACAACGAAATCCGCAGCCGCAACAAAACGCCGGCCGTTCTGGCCAACATGGGCCTCTCCACGTTCAATACCTACGCCGAACAGATGCTTCTGCACTCCGCCCCCAAGAACCGCGAGAACCTCACGGTTAACTGGAACTACGGCAAGTGGAACGTCATGGTGCAGGAACAGCGCTACGGCTCCATCATCTTCCTCGCCAGCCCCACGGCGGCCCCGATGGAGCAGCGCCCGGCGTTCCTGACCAACATGTCCGTCAGCTACAAGATCCTGCCGAAATGGAGCGTCACCGTGGGCGCAAACAACCTGGGCAACAAATACCCGACCCGCGTTCCCAAGGCGACGGCCGCACCGCTCTTCAATGAATACAAATACGCCTACTACTCGCCTTATGGCTTCAACGGCGGAATGTATTACGTCCAGACCGGGCTGACCTTCTAAGAATTAGCGGAAAAAGGCGCAGTTTCTTGCAGACATTTTCCCAGACCGTTCCCGAAGAGCGCCGGCCTTTCCGGTTCGTCATATACGCCCTGACCATTGCCATGTGCGTGATCTGCTACGGAGACCGGGCTGCCCTTTCCGTGGGCATGCCCCAGATCGCCCATGAATTCGCCCTCACGCCAGGTGAAACAGGCTGGGTCCTGTCCAGCTTCCTCTGGTCCTACTTCATTCTCAATCTCCCCGGCGCGATCCTTCTAGACCGTTTCGGGGTCCGCATCATCGGTGCGGCAGCGGTCGCTTTGTGGTCGATCGCCATGATCCTCGGCAGCGTGACCACCACTGTCCCTGCATTCATCGCCACCCGCATCCTGCTGGGGATCGGAGAAACCCCAACCTTCGCTCTTGGCAACAAGGTTGTCCGTGCCTGGGCGCCCCTGCATGAACGCGGCCTCATGATGACGGCGTTCATCTGCGGCATCCCCATCGGACTGGCCTGCGGCGCCGCCTCGGGCGGATGGCTCATCGCCCATTATGGATGGCGCCCCGCATTCTCGCTCCTTGGCGCACTGGGACTGGTCTGGTCCGTCGTCTGGCTCCTGACCCATCCCCGCCCGGCACAAAGCACAAATGCCACACCCTTTGCCCTGATTTGCGTGCCGACCCTGTTCCGCTCCCCGGCCTTCTGGGGCATCGTGATTGCCCAGTGCTGCGCGAATTATGCAAACTTCCTGCTGATGTCCTGGCTTCCGATCATCATGCGCCAGACGCTGCATCTCGGCATCGCGCAGTCCGGAGTCTACACGGCCTACTGCTATATCGGCGCAGCCATCCTCTCGATCACGGCTGGAAAAATCGGCGAAACGCTCGTCCGCCGGTCCAACCTTTCTCTGGGCGGCCGCCGCAAGGTCGTATGCCTGTATCTCGTGCTGGCATCCTCCATGGGCTTTCTGCCCCTGTGCAGCAGCGCCGGAACCATCATCCCGCTCCTCGCCATCTCCATGGCCTTCATGGCGGCTGGAACCGGCGCCAACATGGCCCTTCTGGCCGACCTTCTGGTGGAAGACGAAATCCTCGGCTCCGTCACCGGCCTGACCCTGACATTCTCCAACGGCCTCGGCATCCTGGCCCCCGTCATGACAGGCTATCTGCTGGAAGCCACAGGCAATTTCCACGGCGTCTTCTACATTACGGGCCTTATCATCCTGTGCGGCGCCCTCGCCGCGGCCCTCCTTCCCCGGCGCCCGTTCCATGGTCGCCGCCAGCCGGATCACACCCCATGACCCGCATTCACATGGCAGGCGCGGGCGGCCTTCTTCTGGATGCCGCCGACGGCCCTTTCAACGACATGACACAACGCCGCATCTGGGCCAGCAGTCGCGCACTGAACACGCGGCCGGAAGTTACCCAGACCATCCCGGGCGTGAACAACCTTCTCGTCATGTTCGATGCCGCCGAAACCGATCCATCCGCCATGGAAGCCATCCTGCGCGATGTCTGGACCCAGGCCTCGGCCGAAGAGATCCCGTCCCGCGAGATCGTGGTCCCCGTCGTCTATGGCGGCGCGTTCGGCGAGGATCTGGCTCTCGTGGCCCGCTTCGCCAACCTGACGGAAGAAGAAACCATCCAAGCCCACATGGCCGGCCGTTACAGCGTGGCCGCCATCGGCGCCATGGCCGGCTTCGTCTACCTGACGGGGCTTGATCCCCGTCTGGCCATTCCGCGCCGGGACTCCCCCCGCCTGCGGGTGGAGGAAGGGGCAGTCGTTATCGGCGGCGGCCATGCCGGAATAATGCCGTGCACCTCACCCTCGGGCTGGCATATCCTCGGCCGGACGGATCTCCGCCTCTTTGACGCCTTCCGCCCCGAACCCGGCCTCCTGCGGCTGGGTGACACCGTCCGTTTCGTGAGGGCTTCATGATCGAAATCCTGACAGGTTCCTCCCTCAACACCGTCCAGGACTTCGGCCGACGCCATGCAATGGCCATGGGCGTGGCCCAGGGCGGCGCCATGGACCGTCTGGCGCTGAGCCACGGCAATCTGCTTCTCGGCAATCCGGTGGATGCCGCGGGGATCGAGATCGTGTTCTTTCCCTTCCGCGTCCGCTTCCACACCGAAACCGCCTTCGCCGTCACCGGGGCCGACTGCCCCGTCACGCTGGATGACCTGCAACTCCCCCGCGACTGGGCCATCACCGCCCGTCCCGGACAGACACTGACCATCCGGGCTCCCCGCCAGGGCGCCAGAAGCTACCTGACGGTCCATGGCGGTCTGGACGTTCCCAGCGTTCTGGGCGCCCGCTCAACGGACCTGAAAGGCAGCTTCGGCGGCCTGAAGGGCCGCGCACTCCTCAAAGGCGACCGGCTCTCCTGTCTCCCTGCCGCCAGCATCCGCCTGCCCGCCGCAGGATACGGCCTCTCCCGCCCCTGTCCGCTTCCCCCGGCCGAGGGGACACATATCCGCGTCCTCCCCGCCGCCGAGCATGACGTCTTCACGCCCGAAAGCCTGAAGACTTTCCAGACAGCCCCCTGGACCCTGACGCCCAGCGCCAACCGGATGGGATACCGTCTGGAAGGACAGGAAACACTGGCACTAACGCGCAGGCTCAACCTGTTTTCCCACGGCATCCTGCCCGGGACGGTACAGGTTCCACCTGCGGGACAGCCCATCATCCAGATGATGGATGCCAATACCTGCGGCGGTTACCCCAAGATCGCCACCGTCATCGAGCCTGACCTGCGCCTGCTGTCCCAGACCGTCGTCGGAGCCCCGGTCCATTTCCGGGAAATCACGCGCGACGATGCGGTTCAGGCCATCCGTCAGGATGCCTCGGACCTGCGGACACTGGCCGCGGAGATTTCGAAGCTCCGCACGCAACTCGTTTTCTGATGCCCCATCCTGTTTTTCATGTCCCTGTTTTCAAATCCGGGAGTTCTGACACCATGACCAAGACAATCGACCTGAACGCCGATCTGGGCGAGAGCTTCGGCCATTACACGATGGGCAATGACAGCGCGATGCTGGACATCGTAACCTCCGCCAACGTCGCCTGCGGCTTTCACGGCGGCGACCCGGAAGTCATGGCCGAAACCTTCCGCATCGCGCGCGAAAAAGGCGTCTCTGTCGGCTCCCATCCCGGCTTCCCCGACCTGTGGGGCTTCGGACGCCGCGTCATGCCTTTCACGCCTGCACAGATCGAACGGATCGTGGCCTACCAGATGGGCGCGGCACAGGCCCTCGCCACCTATTCGGGCCACCGCATGACCTACATGAAAACCCACGGCGCGCTGGGCAATCTGACGGAACGCGATCCCGCCGTTGCCGAAGCCATCGTCAATGCCGTCAAGGCCGTGGACCCGAACCTCCCCATCATGGCCATCGCCCTGAGCCACCTTGAGCGCATCGGTCGCGAGCGGGGCCTGACCGTGTTTTCGGAAATTTTCGCGGACCGCGCCTATACGGAAGACGGCCATCTCGTCTCCCGCAAGGAGCCGGGCGCCGTCCTGCATGACGCCGATTTCGCAGCCGCCCGCGCCGTCCGGATGGTCCAGAACGGCGCCATCGAGACCATCTCCGGAAAAATGCTGCCCACACGCATCGATACGATCTGCGTCCATGGCGACAACGCGGAATCGGTCGAGGTTGCCCGCAAGGTGCGCTCGGGCTTCGAAGCCGCCGGCATTGCCCTGCGCGCCCTGACCTGAAGCAGACCGGAAGACGGACCGCCCCATGATCCCCGATCTCAAGACCCTCGATGCCCTGATGGCCCGGATGCAGGCCCTGGGCATTACCGAACTCGACTATTCCCGCGACGGCGAACATATCCGTCTGGTCCGCGGGGAACAGAACAGCAGCCCGCAGGCGACCGGCACTTCTGCGACAGTCGCAGCCCCCTCGCTTCCGGCGACCGAAACAGCCCCGGCCCCATCCAGTGCCGAGACGACGATCGAAGCCCCGATGCACGGCCAGTTCTATGCCTCGCCAGCCCCCGATGCCCCCCCTTTCGTCAAGCCGGGCGACATCGTGGCGGAAGGGCAGCCGCTCTACATCCTCGAAGTCATGAAGACGCTCTCCCGCATCGAGGCCGAGTTCCCCTGCCGCATCGTCGCTGTCCTGGCCACAAACGCAGACGCCGTCTCCCCCGGAACGCCCCTGTTCACCGTGGAGCCGCTCGATGCGTGAGCCCCGCCGCGTCCTGATCGCCAATCGTGGTGAAATCGCCCTGCGCATCACGCGGGCCTGCCGCCTGCTCGGCCTGCACAGCATCGGCATCCATTCCGAAGCCGATGCCAGCCTGGCGCATCTGCGCCTCGTTGACGAAACGATCTGCATCGGTCCGGCGGCCGCCTCGCACAGCTATCTGGACGCCGCCCGCGTCCTGCGCGCCGCCGAACTCACGAATGCCGACATCATCCATCCCGGCTACGGCTTCCTGTCCGAAAACGCCGATTTCGCCGAAGCCGTGGAACAGTCCGGCCGCACACTGGCAGGCCCGACAGCCGCCATCATGCGCCTGATGGGCGACAAGATCAGCGCCAAGCAGCAGATGCGCCGCTCAGGCGTCCCCTGCCTTCCCGGTACGGAAGATGCCCTGCCCACAGACCTCTCCGAAGCACAGACGATCTGCGATGCCATCGGCTACCCGCTGATCGTCAAGGCAGCGGGCGGCGGCGGTGGACGCGGCATGCGCGTGGTCATGACAGCGGCGGATCTGCGCGATGCCATTGAAACGGCCCGGGAAGAAGCCGGCCGCGCCTTCGGCAACCCGTCCGTCTATGCCGAGCGCTTCCTCCAGCATCCCCGCCATATCGAGATCCAGGTCCTGGCCGACCGGCAGGGCAATGCCGTCTGGCTCGGCGCAAGGGACTGCTCCATCCAGCGCCGCCACCAGAAGCTGATCGAGGAAGCCCCCGCCATCGGCATCGATCCGCAGGCCATCGCCGAACTGGGCGAACGCTGTGCGAAGGCCTGCACCCTGATGGGCTATACCGGCGCGGGCACGTTCGAGTTCCTGTACGAAGACGGCGCATTTTCCTTCATCGAAATGAACACCCGCCTTCAGGTCGAACACCCCGTCACGGAAATGACGACCGGCATCGACATCGTGCGCGAACAGCTCCTCATCGCAATGGGACAGCCCCTCTCCTTCACCCAGGCCGATATCCGCACGCAAGGCCACGCCATCGAGTGCCGCATCAACGCCGAAGACCCCGAAAGCTTCCGCCCCGCCCCCGGCAAGGTCCTGAACTGGCGCGCGCCCGGCGGCCCCGGCGTACGCGTCGATACCCATCTGTATGACGGCTACGTCGTGCCCCCGAACTACGATTCCCTGATCGCCAAGCTGATCGTTCACGGAACGGACCGCACGGATGCCCTCAACCGCATGCACGCCGCCCTCTCCGAAATGCAGATCACCGGCATCGCCACGACCACGCCCCTGCATCTGCGCCTGATGAACGAGCCCGGCGTGCGCGAAGGCAGCGTCAGCGTGCACTATCTCGAAGCCCTCATGCGAAAGTCCGCCCCATGACTTTTCTTGAAGACCTTCTGAACGACCTTCCGAAACTGGTTGAGAGGATGCGGCACCACGATGTCCGTCACCTCTCCTGGAACCATGACACGGGCGCACTAGCCCTCACGATTGCATCAAGCCCGTGTCAGACGCCCCAACCCACAACTGCTGCTGCTCCGGCACCGGTTGAGGACGTCCCTGTTCTCAGCCCGGAAATGGGCGTGTTCCGCGGAAATGGCATGCAGGAGGGGCAAAGCGTCCGCCCCGGTGACATCATCGGCTTTGTAGAAACAGGCGTCCTGCGCCTTCCTGTCACGGCCACGGCGGACGGCACCCTCGGCCCGGCACTGACCGAGGACGGCAGGCCCGTGGGCTACCATGCCGTCCTCTTCCGGCTTCACCCTGATGGCTGAGACGGTGCTGTCAGAGGGACGCGGCCGAGCGGGACGCCTGTTCGTAAAAGCCCGTCAGGACACGCAGCGCCTTGGCCACTTCGGCAATGGTGACGTCACCGACCTCCCGGTTCTGCGGAATATGCTCCAGCAGGCAGATCCGGCGCAGGCGCGCGTACTCCATGCAGGTTTCCCGCCCCTTCTGCGTGGTGCTGACGCACACTTCCTTGCCACGCCGCTGACGCTGGATCAGCCCATGCTCCTCCAGCTTCTTCATCGCGTAGTTCAGGTAATGCCGTTCGGACAGGTTCAGGGTGAACATCAGATCCGAAATGCTCTTTTCCCGGTTCCGGTGATTGACGCTGTGAAGAATGAGCGTGTCGAGCGCCGAAAGATCCGGCAGCCCCGCCGCCGCCATGCCACGCGACATCCAGCGATGAAACGCATGGTTCACGACCGTCAGGGCAAACTCGAATTCACTGAGGTCTTCATTCCCCGGCACCGCCAGATGGGACGAAGACACGATGAAGGCCCGTTCCATATCCGCCACAGCCGGCATGACCGGCGGCGGGCTCCCGCCTTTCCCGTCCTTCATGGTCCTTCTCACTCCCCTTCAGTCCGCGCCCTCCCGGGGCGTTCCACGATACTCTAACCCGATACGGAAAACATGGGCATGGTCGACAGTACACAAATCCGTCTCGCCGCTGATATCGGTGGCACATTCACAGACGTGGTTCTACAGACCCCGCAGGGCCGTCTGACGCGCAAGGTCCTCACAACACCCAGCGCGCCCGAACAGGGCGTCATGAATGGCATCGGCCTCGTGATCCAGGACGCGGGCCTCCAGTTCCCCGACGTGACGGTCTTCGTGCATGGCACGACCCTTGCAACCAACGCCATCATCGAACGCCGGGGCGCGCGCACGGCCCTCATCGGAACGCAGGGATTCCGGGACATTCTGGAAATCGGCACGGAAAGCCGCTTCAACCAGTATGACCTGATGCTGCAGAAGCCCAGCCCGCTCGTCCCCCGGGACCTGCGCTTCACCGTTCCCGAACGGATGGATGCCCGCGGCACCGTGCAGCTTCCGCTTGATGAAGCCGCCGTTCTGGCGCTCGTGCCCCGGCTTCGCGACGCTGGCGTCGAAAGCATCGCTGTTGCCTTCCTTCACGCCTACGCCAACCCGGCCCATGAACGCCGTGTCCAGACCCTCCTTCAGGAGGCCATGCCGGACATCACCATTTCCATCTCGAGCGACGTCTGCCCCGAAATCCGGGAATACGAACGCACCTCGACCACCGTCGCGAATGCCTATGTCCAGCCCCTGATGGCGGGCTATCTGGGCCGCCTGCGCGAAGCCCTCAATGCAAAGGGCTTTCAGGGCGCGCTGTATCTCGTCACGTCCGGGGGCGGTCTGACCGCGCTGGAAACAGCCCGGCAGTTCCCGGTCCGGCTGGTGGAATCCGGCCCGGCGGGCGGTGCGATCTTCGCCGCCCAATGCGCCGAACGTCTGGGCGAGAACCGCGTCCTGTCCTTCGACATGGGCGGCACGACCGCCAAGGTCTGCCTGATCGAAGACGGAGAACCCGCCTCCTCCCGTGTCTTCGAAGTGGACCGCACGGCCCGCTTCATGAAAGGGTCCGGCCTGCCCCTGCGGATCCCCGTGATCGAAATGGTCGAGATCGGCGCCGGTGGCGGCTCCATCGCCCATCTGGACGCCATGAAACGCGTCGTCGTCGGGCCGGAAAGCGCCTCCTCCGTCCCCGGACCAGCCTGTTACGGGCTCGGTGGCAAGCGCCCCGCGGTCACGGACGCGGACGTAATGCTCGGCCTGATCCGTCCGGAAAACTTCGCAGGCGGCAGCATCCAGCTCCAGCCGGACCGCTCAGCCGAAGCACTGCTGACGGATATCGGCACTCCTCTGGGCCTGTCAGCGGAAATGTCTGCCCACGCCGTCTATGAAATCGTCTGCGAAAACATGGCCAGCGCCGCCCGCGTGCATGCCGCCGAACGCGGCGCCGTCATCGGCGACCACACCATGATCGCCTTCGGTGGCGCGGCCCCGCTTCACGCAGCGCGCGTTGCGGAAAAACTCGGCATCCAGCGCCTCGTCATCCCGTCAAACGCCGGTGTCGGCTCGGCCGTGGGCTTTCTCGCAGCACCGGTCTCGTTCGAACTGGTGCGGTCCTTCCCGATGCGGCTGGACGACAGCTTCAATTCGGAAGAAGTCTCGGCCCTGCTGGACGACATGACGCAGGCCGCACACGGCATGGTCCAGGACGATGCCCGGACGGAAACGCTTCACATCCGGCGCAGCGCCTTCATGCGCTATGTCGGCCAGGGTCACGAAATCATCGTCACCCTCCCCGAAGGCGCCATCAGCACCAACCACCTCTCCGCGCTCAGAACCGCCTTCGAGGCCGAATATGCCCGGCAGTTCTCCCGCGTCATCCCGCACGCCGCGGTCGAGATCCTCAACTGGTCCGTCAGCGTGTCCACCACGCCGCAGAAATATCCGCCCTTCAAGGCCGCCCCGGCCCTGCACGACGCAAAATCCGGCGACATCCGCAAGCTGTTCGACGGTGCAACCGGCACTCATGTCGATCTGCCGGTTTATGAACGCACGGATATGGGACCGGGCAGCCGCATTTCCGGCCCGGCCCTGATCGCCGAAAAAGAAACCACAACCTACGTTTCCTCCCGCTACAACGCCCATCTGGACGGTAGCGGCAACATCATTCTGGACATGAAGGACGCCGTCTGATGAGCACACACTCCCATAAGGAAATCGATTTCCAGATCATGTGGAACCGCCTGATCGCCGTCGTCGGCGAACAGGCCCAGGTGCTGATCCGCACGGCCTTCAGCCCCATCGTCCGCGAATGCGAGGACATTTCGGCCGGCATCTTCGACCTGAAGGGTCGCATGATCGCGCAGGCCGTGACGGGCACACCCGGCCACGTCAATTCCATGGCGGAGTCCGTCGGCCATTTCCTGCGCCACTTCCCGATCTCGACCATGAAGGAAGGCGACGCCTACATCACGAATGACCCGTGGATGGGAACAGGGCATCTCAACGATTTCGTCATCACCACCCCGGCATTCCACAAGGGCCGTCTGGTCGGGCTGTTTTCCTGCACCAGCCATCTGATGGATATCGGCGGACTGGGCAACGGACCGGAAGCGACAGACGTTTTCATGGAAGGTCTGTCGATCCCCATGCTGAAACTGATCGATCAGGGACAGGTCAACGAAACGCTGATGGCCATGATCCGCGCCAACACCCGCCTGCCGGTGGACACGGAAGGCGATACCTATTCGCTGGCGGCCTGCAACGATGTCGGTGTGCGCGCACTGTGCGACATGATGGACGAGTTCCGGCTCGACACCCTCGACCCGCTGGCCGATTTCATCATCGAACGCTCCCGACAGGCCGTCCTGGACAAGATTGCAGCCCTCCCACAGGGCACATGGTCCCATGAGATGACGATCGACGGCTATAATGCCCCCCTGACGCTCAAGGCAAAGCTTACCGTCAGCGAAGGCCGTGTCAGCGTCAGCTATGACGGCTCCCCGCCCACGGTCGGTCGCGGGATCAACGTCCCGATGGCCTATACGCGGGCCTACACGGTCTTCGGACTGGCCTGCGCGATCTCGCCCGATGTCCCCAATAACGCAGGCTCGCTCGCGCCCTATCATGTCGAGGCGCCGGAAGGATCCGTCCTGAACGCCCCCCGCCCCGCCCCCGTCTCTTCCCGCCATGTCATCGGACAGATGCTGCCGGACATGGTGTTCGGATGCCTGCGCACGCCCCTTCCCGACAGGGTCCCGGCGGAAGGCACATCCTGCCTGTGGAACATTGCCGTCCGTGGCCAGTGGTTCCCCAAAGGATCGGACACATCCCAGACCTACGCCCTGGCCATCACGACGAATGGCGGCACCGGCGCACGTCCCGGACTGAACGGCCTGTCCGCCACGGCCTTTCCATCCGGCGTGCACGGCACCCCGATTGAAATCGCGGAAATCCAGTGCCCGCTCATTTTCTGGAAGAAGGAACTCCGTGAAAACAGCGGTGGTCTGGGCCAGACCAAAGGCGGCGACGGGCAGATCATGCGGATCGGCACAACCCAGAAGCAGCCGTTCGAACTGCTGGCAGCATTCGACCGCGTCGATCACCCGGCCCGTGGCGCACTGGGCGGACAGGACGGTGCCGCAGGCCGTGTCGAAACCGCATTCGGCCGGAAGCTCGCCGGCAAGGGCCTTCAGGTCCTGAAGCCGGACGATGTTCTCGTCCTCATGACGCCGGGTGGCGGCGGACTGGGCGCAGTCTGAAACCGCACCGCGCCCTTCCCAAAACGGAAGGGCGCGGAACTCAACCGTTCAGAGACAGTGCGGCGGCACACGCCCCGCCAGAGCATCCTGAACCTGTGACGCGCACAGCATCGCCATGCGCCGCAGAGCCTGTTCCGTCGTCGCACCGATATGCGGCGTCAGAACCACATTCGGAGCGCGAAGCAGCGGATCATCCGGCAGCGGAGGCTCTGGCGACATCACATCCAGTCCCGCCCCGCCCAGATGCCCCGCCTCCAGAGCCTCCGCCAGCGCAGGACCGTCCACTTCCCCACCACGACTGGTATTGATCAAGATCGCCCCCTGCTTCAGGCGCGACAGAGCCGAAGCGTCAATCGTGGGACGACCGCTCCCCTGCGCCGGACGGTGCAGGGAAAGGACATCGGACGCAAGCAGAAGATCATCCAGACTTTCCGCCCGCGTCACGCCCGCAGCCTCAAAAACATCCGCAGGAACACTGGGAGACCAGGCCATGACCTGCATGCCCAGCCCTTGCCCCGCAATCTGCGCGACATGCCGTGCAATGGCTCCGAACCCCACCAGCCCGAGCGTCCGCGTATGCAGTTCCATGCCTGTACCCGTATAACGGAACTCCCAGTTCCCCTCCCGCACCGCACGATCCGCCGCGCAGATCCGCCGCACCACCGCCAGCAGAAGCCCGATGGTCATTTCCGCAACGGATCGGCTGTTGGTGTTGGGAGCATTCGTAACCAGAACCCCCCGCTCCGCTGCCACAGCCTTGGCAATCCGGTTTGTTCCCGAACCATGACAGGAAATGATTTTCAGGTTCGGTGCGGCATCCAGCGCCTCTTCACTGAAACCCAAATCGCGTGTGATGACCGCATCGGCATCACCAACCTCACGGATAACGGCTTCCATCGTGGGGGCCGTGGCATAGCAGGTTCTAATCCCCGCATCGTTCAGACAAATTACGGCATCGGGATGAATCTTTTGTGTAATGAAACACAGGCTCATATCACTGGTTTTCCACGGTCAAAGAACGAAACTGACAGGATGATGACATACAGGTCCCTATTGTCCATGCAAAAACGGCCCTTTAATCAGGCTGATCGTTTGAATGGAGGCCCGGAAGAAGAAAGGGATAAATCCCTTCCTTCCAGGAAGGAAACCCCGCACCGGTTCCGGTCATGAGCCCTGATCCGAGTGACGGAAGCCGGGGATCACACGACCACAGGGAGTTCCCGGACCACATAGTGATGCGACAGAGAACTCCCTGTCTGCGGGTCATGCAGTTCGACAGTCAGACTCTCTGCCGGAGCAATGCCATTCAGTGTGGGAACGGTTCCGCAGAACATCATGCAGCCGGCACCGAATATCCGGCCCTCCCGCTCTTCCCAGCACGACACCAGATCAAGCGGATTGAGCAGAGAGGCAGTAGCCCCCTGCTGATACGGCTCCCGCCCTGCGGTGAACGAGCGCAGGACAAGCTGGTCCCAGCGGGATGCGACGTCTTCGAAACGCCAGAACGCCAGGCCCGCAACCTTGGGGCAGACCTGCTTGGAAAGCGCTATGCTGTAAGCCTCGGCCTCACGGTCCGTATGATCGGACCCCACCCCCACGAGAAGTCCGTTCTCTGTCCAGAGCAGGACGGGTTCGACCTCGCCTGAGGTCTGCCCGCCAAGCACATCGATCACGGACGAGGTACTCAGGGTTTCATGACCCACCCTGTAAAACAGCGGAACGGCCGAAGGGGGGGACACGCCCAGCGCTGCCAGTTCGTCGATGTGATGTTTTACATCTTCGGCATCACGCCCAGCCCACCCTGCGACAATGATCTCCCTGACCGTTGTCAGATCAGGATAAAGAATATCCATTATTTTACGTTCCTGCTGAAGTAATGAGAAAAATCAGGCGCCGGGGCAGGCATATTCAGCGGGCCTCCCGGGCCAGAAAAGCCCCTGTTCCTGAAATCAGGAGAGCGGCAACGACATAAAGCGATATGGACAGTTCGAGATGCGTGGCCCGGAACAGCGTCACCATGATCAGCGGCGCAAAGGCACCTCCTCCAGCGAGGCTGCCACATGTATAGGCGATCGAGGACCCGGAATACCGGACTTCGACCGGAAACTGCTGACTGATGAGGGAGCCCTGAACCGCGTACATGACAGCATGAACCGACAGTCCGAGACAGATCCCCAGCCCGAGCAGCACCGCCTGATGGGTGCCCGCGAACCAGAAGAACAGGAATGCGGCAGGCAGGGCCGCAACAGTCCCCACGAGAAAAATCCGTTTCGCACCCCAGGCATTACTGAACCGTCCGGCCAGCAATGTGACGACGACACCCCAGGCCGATCCTACAAGAACAGCCATCAGGGCCACGGACCGTGACTGCCCCCCGGTCTGGGTCACATATGTCAGGCTGAAGACGGTCAGAAGCGCATAGAGAACATCCGGCCCGAGCCGGGTACTGGCGGCAATCAGCAGGGAACGGCCATGATGGCGCAGAACCTGCCCGACCGGATTGGCAAGGACTTCGCCCCGGGCCTGTCTTTCGGCAAACTGCGGCGTTTCGGAAAGGGAAGATCTGACAAACCATCCCACCGCCAGCAGAAGGAGGCTCAGAAACAGCGGAATGCGCCACCCCCATTCCTGAAACGACACGGGATCCATGGACCGGGTCACACCCCAGATCACCCCTGCCGAAAGGACCGTTCCAAGGCCGGGACCAAGCTGGGACCACGTCGCCCCCATGCCCATGGCCGTTTCCGTATTCTGTTCCGCAGTCAGCAGAAGCGCTCCGGCCCATTCACCACCAAGAGCGATCCCCTGAAAAAACCGCAGCAGCACAAGGATGACAGGACTGATCGCGCCAAGCCGGGCATAGCCGGGCAACAGGGCAATCAGCCCCGTTGTCAGACCCATCAGCGCCAGCGTCAGCATCAGGACATGGCGGCGACCGGTCCGGTCCCCAAGCCAGCCGAAGATCACACTCCCCAGCGGCCTTGAAACATACCCGACAGCATAGGTCGAAAATGCCAGAAGCGTTCCCATCCAGGGAAGCGCCTGCGGGAAAAAGACATGGTTGAACACGAGCGCCGCCAGCGTGTTGTAAACCATGAAATCATACCATTCGAACGTGGTGCCGATCGCACTTCCCAGAGCAAGCCGGACAGGTGATGCCGTCATGCTGCGAAAGATCCGGCCTCAGGTGAGCCCGAAAACCCATTTGTTTCTATATGCATACAAGATCCAAAAGCGGAGATGTTCCATCCCGGAGCGGCCACTCTGAACATCCTGGTGCAGCCCCGTCAAAAGATTTGAGCATAAAAACCGTCCATAACGGATATTTATACAGCCACATTTATTTTAATGATTTGAATACTGAACGGAACGACTGTTAGCCTTCCGGAACCACTGCGCAGCATCTGCCCCGTCATCTGCGGAAAAGGAAGCAAACAATGTCCGAGCCCTCTCTGTCTGTCCCTCCCTTTTTCCATTCCTCTCCCGAGGAGGTCCGTGCGCTGTGCCGTTCCAACAGCGCCGGCACTGTCACGGCAGGGATGGCAGCGGGCTTCATTCAGGCCAATCTGGTCATTCTTCCGAAGGCCTACGCCCGGGATTTCGCAGAATTCTGTCGCCTCAACCCCAAGCCGTGTCCGATTGTCGGCACATCGAAACCCGGCGAATTCGATACTGCGGCGCTGGGTCGCAATCTCGACATCAGAACAGACCTTCCACTGTACCGGATCTGGCGAGACGGCGTATTGACGGATGAAGTAACGGATATCGTCTCCTGCTGGCAGGACGATCTGGTCGTCTTTGCCCTGGGGTGTTCCTTTTCCTTCGAAAATGCCTTCATGGCCTGCCACGTCCCCCTGCGGCACTTCGAGACCGGTCTGGGCGTCTCCATGTACCGGACGAACATCGCCTGTACTCCCGTCGGCCCCTTTTCGGGTCCCGTCGTCGTCTCGATGCGGCCCTTCCGCTCCAGAGACCTCATCAAGGCCACGGAAATCAGCTCCCGCATTCCACTGGCGCATGGGGGCCCCATCCAGATCGGCTTCCCCGAAGACATCGGTATCACCGACATCCACCAGCCGGATTACGGCACTCCAACCGAAATCCGGCCTCATGAACTGCCCGCCTTCTGGGCCTGCGGGGTCACGCCTCAGGCCGTGCTGGAAGCAAGCTGCCTTCCCTTCGCCATTACGCATGCCCCCGGCGCCATGCTCGTGACGGATATTCCGATTCCGGATTATAAGAATCTGACAGAAGAATATTCCGGGGAAATAATATAATTTCTTTCCCCGTTCCCAACCGCTCAGGATGCGTGCATGCCCTCTGACCAGAATCTCTTCCGTACGGCAGCCCGGCGCATCATCCCTCTGCTGGTCGTCTGCTACATGTTTTCCTATCTGGATCGTATCAACCTCAGTTTCGCCCGCAGGGCCATGGAACACGATCTCCAGTTCTCCGACACCACTTTCGGACTGGGAGCAGGGCTTTTTTTCGTCGGATACATCATTTTCCAGGTTCCTTCCGCGCTGGTTCTGGAAAAACTGGGTCCACGGCGCACCATCGCCGGGATCATGATTGCGTGGAGTCTGATTTCCTTTCTCTTCATCGGGATCAGCTCGGCCTGGGAGTTCTGTACGCTGCGCATCCTGCTGGGTGCCGCAGAAGCAGGCTTCTATCCGGCAGTGCTGTATTATCTCGCTCTCTGGTTCCCTGACTCGATACGCGCACGCGTCACAACCGGCTTCCTGATCGCCATTCCACTTTCTGGCGCCATAGGGGGCCCGGTCTCCACCTATCTGCTCGGCGCCTGTGATCATTTCATATCCATTCCCGCCTGGAAATGGATGATCCTGATCGAGGCCTTTCCACCATTCCTGCTGGGACTGGCCGTTCTGGCACGCCTCGACGACGGACCGGCGTCGGCTTCCTGGCTGGATGCCTCCACAAGACATGCCATCCTGACCAGACTGCCGGACAGCGGTCTCCCCATACCCGGCTCAACATCCGCCTTCACCGCACTCGGACAGCCCGAAGTCATGCTTCTTGTCGTCATGTGTTTCTGTCAGGCCGTCTGCAATTACGGGATCGTCTTCTGGGTTCCGACCTTCATCGAACAGGTCATGGCTCCGCCCCCCGGCAGGATCGGATTTTATACGGCCGTTCCCTTTGCCGTCGCTGCCGTCACGATGGTCCTCAATGCCCGCAGTTCCGACCGATGGAACGAACGCCGCTGGCATCTGGCTGTTCCTTTCCTGACCGTGGCCGTCTGTCTGGTCCTGACATTCGTTTTTCAATCCCACGGTGCCGCAGCGTTGATTTTCCTCACCATCGCACTGGCAGCCGCGCTCTGTGTCACGAGCATGATCTTCACTGTGACGCCTCATGTTCTCGAAAGACGAACACTGGCAACCGGGCTCGCCTGGATCAACAGCCTCGGAGCCCTGGGCGGCCTTGTCGGTCCGTATGGGATCGGATGGATGCGGGATTATTTTCATTCCCCGCTTTCCGGCCTCTTCCTCGTCTCAGGCTGCGCCTGTCTGGGGGCCTTTACAACACTCTACACACTGTCGCCGCGCAGACGCGAGGCGCTCGCTCCATCCTGATCTCAGGGAGCGCTGGCCGCAACCCGCTCGGCAATCGACACCACGTCCTCAACAATTGCCGAGCCATGGCTGATCAGGCGACCTGCCACACAGCGCAGAAGCGGCAGCTTCATCCCCGTATCAAAAACCTGTAGTTTTCCACTGGCGAGATAGTCCCTCATCACCGCATAAGGCAGAAGCGCCAGTCCCTGCCCTCCCAGCGTGAGCGCCAGAATGGAAGGCAGGGAACTCATCGTATCCACCCGATGATGGACGATGCCTTCGCGGGCCAGAAAATTCCGGAGCGCCGAATGAGGAATGGTGTTGCGCGACAGGGTCATGATGGAGATCGAGGGGGCCTGCCCCAGATCAAGCTTTCCATTGCTCGGCAGGGCGAAATGTTCCCTCCCGACCATCGCCGTCTCATAATTGCACAGGTCGGTCTCGATCAGCCTGGGTGAATTGACCGGTCCCAGAAAAAAGCCGACATCCAGCATGCCCTTGATGATTTTCCGGGAGATTTCATCCGAAACCGAGATTTCCAGATCCACTGTCAGGTTGGGATATTTCTGACGGATCTCGATCAGCAGATCAGAAATCCAGGTCTGGGAAATGGTCTCGATCGCTCCGATCCGCAGGATACCGGTGGCATCCTGATGTCCCTTGACGGTCTGAATCATCTCGTCGCGCAGATCAAGAATCTGGCGCGCATACTGCACAACCGTCATCCCGACCGGCGTCAGCGTCACCGACTTGGGAGCACGATGAAAGAGACTGGCCCCCAGAAGCGCTTCCATATGCGAAATCCGGACCGAAACAGCAGGCTGCGTCATACGCAGGGCATCCGCCGCGGCCCGGAAACTCCCCAGCCGCTCGATCCACAGAACTGTTTCGAGAGACTTGAAATCTACCATCGATATGTCTGCCTTCCCTTACGGCCCACCGGACGCACGTTCCCCTTTCACGCGGGACACCTTACGATACCGGAACAGGACCCGAAGAACCAATCGGCCGAAACAAAAATATCCTGCCGGGACCGGCAGGATATCGCAAAGCTGGCAGAAACACCTTCCAGCTTCAGGTCAGGTAATCAGAACTGAAAGGCCGTTTTGACATAATACATACCGCCGCTGAAACCGTATGGCGAATTATTGGGACGGAGAAACGCATTCTGAAGCGCTGCCCTGGATGCCGCATTCGCCCGCCCGGGGTAGTGATTCCCGAGGTTGAAAGCACCTCCAGCGATATGCCAGCGTCGCGTAATATCATACCCGAGTTCAAGATTGGTGATGTAGGACGGCTTGGCGTAAGTCCACTGCGCCTGTGTCAGCGAAGGAGCAGCGACCCACGTGTAGGATCCATAACGCTGCTCCTGCACACGTGCAGAAAATGGTCCCCGATGCCAGACAACAGTCAGGTTTTCGATATTCTTGGGAGATGAATGCAGAAGGTATTCCGCATTCGTCCGGTTGAATGACGACAGGCCAAGCTGCTGAAGGGTGCTGGGCGTTGCATTGTGATGCGAGATCTCGCTATCGGCGATGTTGAGGGAGAAGCGGAAATCAAAATCCCCGAGATGCTGTGTCTTCAGATGATAGGCCGTCGTCACGTCCCCGCCATTCGTGACCGTATTGACCGGATTTCCGTAATAAGCGGCATAAAGCACATTAGGGAGTCCCGCGGCAGACAGCAGGCTCTCCACCTCCGTCCCGCCGAACTGGGTGCTGTTATACAGACGGTCGTTGATGGAAATCCTGTAAAGATTTGCCGTCAGGGTCCAGTTTGGCAGCAGCGTTGCATCAACGCCGATGCTGTAGCTGCGCGACTGCTCACCCCGCAGAGGCGTTGCCCCCAGAACCTTGGCCCAGTTCGAATTCACCGGCAACTGGGCCGTCCGATAGGTCGGGAATGTCGTTTCAGCAAAGAAGCCTTCTTCCGCGAGCGTCGGCGCACGATATCCCGTATTGACGTTTCCACGGAACGCCAGATTCTTGCTCACGTTATACCGCGTTCCGATCGATCCCGTGGGATGAACTCCCAGATCGTCATAACTGACCGCATGCCCCCCAAGCGTCCATTCCCATTTGGGCGTCACATAGAAATCAAGATTGACATGCCCGTCGAAAATACCCCGGTTGAGGATGCTCCCGGCGGCTGCGGGAATCCCGAACTTGTCCACAGCTCCTGCGGACGCCATCTTCCCGGCGTTCGGACCGTCAAGAATGGGAACCCCGCCGTTTTCCACAGATGCGGCATCACCTTTGCCGACCTGATAAGTATCGAAACGATAATCGAAACCGTAGCTCAGATTGACTGGACGCGGCAGGAAAGACGTCTTGATAATCTTAGTACTGTTGAATCCGGCGTCCAGTTCAGTCGAAACGAACTGGCCCGTATAGAAGCTCGTAGGGCTTGCAAGCCCCAGCGTGGGATTGTCCGTATCGACAATATGGTTGATCTGCTGATTACGACCATAATTGACGAAAAAGTCCCACTGCATACCCAGGAAACTGTGCGCGCGGATTCCGTTATTAACCTGAAAATCCCATTCCTCGGCATGCCACATCGGCTCCATTCCGTTGGGATGGAGTGCTCTCACCACGTTATCGTTTGAAGGCGCACGATAGGTTTCGGGCGCAATGATGTCCTTGTGGGCGAAGGTGGAGGTATTATAAACCTCCCAGTTGTCCGTCACGGGATAGGCCATGTTCACACTGGCCGTTTCCAGCAGCATCCGGATATTTCCAGCCAGGCGCTGAACGTCCTTACTGGCGGTCTCGTTGCGTGGATCACCCGCAAAATAAAGGTTGGACGGATAGTCGCCGGAACGGTTGGTGGAGAGCTGGTTGTTGATCTGCGCCGCAACGTTCAGGTAACCGCCACGATGCCCGAGAGCGAACCCGTAATCGGCATTGCCATCGAAGGACTGCCCATCTCCGGCATAGAAACCGCTGTTCTGGAGATTGATCGAGCCGCCCTTGCTGTCCTTCTTCAGAACGATATTGACGGCACCGGCTTCGGCATCCTGTCCATACAGGGCGCTCGCACCTTCGGTGATGATCTCGACATGATCGATGGCACTGACCGGAATCAGGGACAGATCAGCCGGATCCGTGCCATAGTTCGGGCCGGCCTGATAATAGTTGAAGTTCGCATCCACATGGCGGCGCTTGCCATTGACGAGCATCAGGGTCTGGTCAGCGCCAAGATTTCGAAGCTGCATCGTCTTGTTGAAGCCGTTGCTGCCCATACCGCCGAAGGGAGACGACGTCACGGCTGCGGAAAGCTGGGACAGGGCCGCCAGAATGTTGGTCTGTCCGGTTTCCTTGAGCTGCTGTGAAGAATACCGGAAAACCTGTACCGTACTGTGTTCCCGCGTGGAGGACGAAAACACGCTCGATCCCGGCACGGAAGTCCCACGAACCGCAATGCTTTCCGTCTCCGTCGCCCGGACCTGCGTCACTCCCTTTCTGTCTGTTTTTTTGACGGAACGAGCTGGCAGGGCGGCGGGATGAGCCGCATGAACAGTCTTTTTCCCTGACGATGCGGCCACGTCCCTGCCCTGAGCAAAGGCGGAATGACAAAGCGATGTCGTCAAAAGACATGCCGCACTCAAAGAGACAGAGCGACCCAAGTATTTCCAGACAAACATTTCCACCCATCCCTGGTATATAACAACAAAAAATCCAGAGCCTGCCGGAATTTCTTCATCTGCGCCGCGATTACAGAAAAATCACCTCGCAATGACTTTATTCACAGGATCGCCCGCCCCGACAGCCCGGTATTCTTCGCTTCTGCTTCACGAAGATGATAGTAGGGCTTGATACGATCTTGGAACGTTTATCTTGTTATCCAGACCAATAAATTTTCTTTATGCCACCCGCACGGAGACATGCCCGGCAGGACACCACCACCCCTGGATCAGTCGATCCTGAACATCGCCTCGACTTCTACCGCCATCCCCGAGGGCAAGGCTGACGCCCCGGTGGCAATCCGCACATGACGACCTGCCTCTCCCAGAAGTTCTCCGAACAGGTCAGACGCACCATTCAGAACCCTCGCCTGCTGTTCGAACCCGTCCGTACACCGGATCACTCCTGCCACCCTGACGAGTTGTCTGATACGGGACAGATCGCCTTCCAGAAATGTCAGGACATGCGCCATGATATTGAGACCACAGAGCCTCGCGGCCTGTTGTCCCTCCTCGACGGAAAAATCCCTTCCCACGACTCCCTTGTAGCGAAGATCATCTCCCCACCGGGGTCCCTGTCCTGCCACAAACAGGAAACCGTCACAGGACAGGACGGGCGTGTAATTCCCCCGCGGCACGCTGACAGGCGGAAGAATCAGTCCACCCGGAAGAACAGGTCTGGACTCAGTCACGGATCTGCCTCCAGTCACCCGCCTGAACCTGCCCGTTGATGACCATACCCCTGTTCCCAGACCGGCGCTTCTGGAGAGCCTCACAAATCAGACCGATACTGCCGGCCGCCGTATAATCCAGCCTCGTGATGTCATCGTTGCTTTCGAAGATCCGCTTATACAGTGGTATCTGGCACTTCGACATCCTACGCGCCTCGCCTTTACAGTATTCCGGAATACACAGCCGGATCGACATTCCCGCCACTCAGGACCGCAACTGTCGTCTTTCCCCGCAAATCCAATTTTCCAGACAGCATCGCAGCAAGTGGCGCCGCCCCTCCGGGTTCCGCAACAAGCTTGAAATGCTCGAAACAACCGGCCATCCCGACCCGGATTTCCGTGTCATTCACAACAAGGCCATCCGCCAGCAAGGCCTGGTTTACAGGAAACGTCAGAACACCGGGCGTGGAGGCCATCAGGGAGTCGCACAATGTGCTCATCCCCCCTGTATTTTCGACCCGCTTCCCACATGCCAGCGACCGGGCCAGATCATCAAAACCCGCAGGCTCGATGGAGTAGACCTCAGTCTCCGGGCTAAGGGTACGAACAGCCGTGGCAATCCCCGCCACTAGGCCTCCCCCACTCGCACTGGACAGGACGCTGTCCGGTACCAACCCCATTTCCCGGCACTGCTCCATGATTTCAAGACCAACCGTACCCTGGCCTGCCATGACATCGAAATCATCATAGGGCGGAACAATGATCCCTCCTTCGGCTTCCGCGATCCCGGCGCCGATCTCTTCACGGCTTTCCGTCGCGCGGTCATACAGCCTGACCTTGGCCCCATAACGTCGCGCACCCTCGATCTTCATCTGGGGAGCGCTCTCAGGCATGACGATATGAGCCGGAATGCCCAACCGGGCACAGACAGCCGAAATGGCCAGGGCATGATTACCCGAAGACCACGCCACAACCCCGCCTCGCCGCTCAGTCGGCGTCAGTTGCAGAATGCGGTTGCAGGCCCCCCGGAACTTGAAAGAACCGGTTCTCTGAAGCATTTCCGGTTTAACCAGAATACGCCCTCCCAGCCGCTCATTCAGGCTGGGACTTTCAAGAAGGGGCGTACGGACCACATGATCCCGTATTCTGCATGATGCAGCGAATATTTCTGAAATATTCAAAGATCTTTGTTCGGATGTCGCCACAGAAATTTATCCCTTTTCCGAGAACGACATCATCCATTACAAATATTCCTTAAATCAATTATTATATTTGTATATCTGCAAATAAATAAATCTTATCATTCAGATATTTCATCTGGATGCTCGATTTCAGGCTTCGGCACGATGCAATCTGGAGCACTTCTGGACCAGAACGCATATACGTGATTGACGCAGGGCAGATTACAGAACGAGGCCCTGCGCGAAGAAGCTCCTGCTTTCGGTATCACATTCCCCCGACCGCTCTGCCGAAACAACGCTCAGGCCTGCCTTTCATACGAAAGACAGGCCCTTCGTCTTAAAAGCCGGTCGAGAGTGTCACCATCGCACTGAACGGCACCTGGAGATAATAACTCGGGGAAGAACCGGCAATCGTACCGCCGAAAACACCCTTCGTCGCACTTGCATTCGTCGTGAAACCGTAGACGCCGCTGCGGAACTTGGCACCCGTCAGGTTCTGCATGTTCAACTGGATCTGTGGCGATTTCAGGAAACCCGCGTTGTGGAAACGGTATCCCATGCCGACATTGTTCGTGATGTACTGGGGAATGGCATTGTCGTTCATGAACGTGGCGTACTGCTTGCCCACATACTTGACCTGCCCGGAAAACCAGAAGCTGCCATCGTCATAATCAATGCCGATCCCCGCCATCTCATGCGGAGACCGGATGGCCGTCTTGCCCTTGGTCCGCAGAAAATCACTGGTCCCGCTGGTCGTGGTTGCCGCGATATTGTTGTCGATGGTCGAGTGCAGGTACTCAAACGTGACATAGGGACGCAGATGATGCCAGATCGGACGCGTGCTGAGCTGGACATCAACACCCCGCGTCGTCTGGCCACCAGCATTGACGGTCTGGCTGTAGGACGCCCCGTTCGCCGTCCCGCCCAGATAGTAATTGAGGGACTGCTGGCGGTTCGACAGATTGTAGTTGAAGAAGGACACAGACCCGACAATGACATCGCCATTGTAGCGGTATCCCAGTTCTTCCTCGATGGTATATTCGGGATTGCTGGACCCACCGAGCTGTGTCTTCGTTTTCCCGGTGCCGTAATAATCCACAAGAGACGTATTGGAGGGCATCTTGAAATTTGTGCTGCCGGAAACAAAGATCTGGTTCTTGCGATCGAAGTTCCAGGACAGTCCGACCTGCGGCAGCGGCTCCGCACTATGCAGGTTTCGGTTATAGGTCGTGCCGGGAACATAGTTATAGGTCCGGCGCGTCACCATCGCTTCCTTGAAGCCCAGAACGATCTTCAGACGGTCGTTGAAGTATTTCATCTCATCGCCGATGAACAGCATGTTCACCTGCGTCAGGGTCAGGAAGTTGCGGACCTTGTAATCCTGTCCCGTCGTCGTCTGAAGAATACTGCTCGTCCCCCAGATATTGGACGGCTCTCCAGTCGCCTGATTCACACGCCCATAGGGGGAGAACTGAAGCTCGTTGGAATATTCGTACCACCACCCCATCGAAAGGTCATGGTGACGGTCCGGCCTGTAATGCAGGGAGAGCGTGTTGCCGGTCCGGAACTGTTCCTGGTTGGACGGCGTCAGCGCAAGAGCACGACTGGCGCCATTCAGATCCAGCGCAACAGACTGATTGCCAAGACCGGTCGAGGCATTCACCAGCCCGGCGCCCGTGCCATTCCCGATCCCATGCCAGAAATAGAGAGAGTCATCGATCGTGATTTTCGGAGAAACCACAATATGGGTGGGAAGCACCGCAACGACGTTGCGGAATGGATTGACGTGCAGCCGGTAATAATTGGCCCCTGAACTCACACCGGTATAATCCGCCGCATAGTTATTGCTGTAACCGGACTTCAGGTAATTGGGCAGACTCGGGTTGAGATAGGAATCATTGACCTGGTCGTTATACGAGACCGTCAGGCCGGTATGACTTCCATTGTTGAAATCCTTGACGGCCTTGAAGTCATAATGGAACTTCTCCGCCTGCCCCGGCCCGCGATACTGGTTGGCCTTCGTATGACTGAAAGCAAACATGGCCCGGATGCCGCTGTTTCCGATATAGCCGGAGTTCAGGCGCAGAAACTCGCGGAACGTATCGAACGAGCCGAAGGAAACATCCAGCAGTCCGCCCGCGCGTGTCGTCGGGTTCGTCATGGTCATGCTGGTCAGACCGGCGGATGCATTCACGACAGGGCTGTTGATATCGACAGAACCCGGCTGGAGGGAAACATTCTCCAGATCCTCGGATTCCAGAACCTCGTTGGCATAAAACTGACCGCCACCAATATCATTCAGCGGCGCGCCATCGAGCGTCCAGCCCACTTCGCTCTGGTCGAACCCCCGGACGTTGACCTGTCCGGAATACAGACCCGCCGGATCCTGCTGCGCGACGTTCACGCTCGGCAGCATCGCAATAAGCTGCTGGACGTTCGCGGAGGGCATCTGTTTGGCAATAAAGTCGCGCGTGACAGTCTGGATGGCCTTCGCCGCCGTTTCGACCCGCATCAGGCCACCGCCAGGAGAACGCGTCCGTGTACTGCGCCCGGAAACATTGACTTCCTCAATCCGGCCGGACGCCGTCATGTCGTGCGGAGGGCTTTTCACGGCGGGTGCAGCCGAAGCAGCAGTCTTGCCCGCCCCCCGTGCCGGCGCCGGCGAACTGCCGGAAGGAGCCGCAGGAGAAGGCGCATGAGACGTATGGCCTGAGGATGCCGCATGAGCAGCCACACTGGCCAGTGCTGTACCCGCAAGAAGCGTTACATAACAGGTTCGGATAAAAGGAAGCGACATGGAAACGCGTTTTCCTTCAAAGGACGCATTCTGCAACGTTCTGCTACAGAAGCACGGGGCTGAAACATTACGAAGCTGACTGAACAGTCAAATTAGTAGCAAGCCTGAACGGGAGACACAATGATTCGAGTCGGGAACAGATAACTTCTTCACTGAACTGTCACGGAAAGCCGCTCACCTGATCTGTACACCCCGCTTCTGCCAGTCACAGGTCAGGGCAAGGTACAGTCCGAACCCGATGAGAACCCCGGCAAACCAGGACACACTCCCCAGAGCATGCAGGGCCGGAACCACCTGCCCCGCAGAAGCAACAACGCCCCCCACAGCGAGCGTGATGATCGCCGGCACATGCCAGCCTCCCCGCCCATCATAGACATCGCCGTGCCGGTAAAGCGCGCCAACATCGAGGGCCTGCCGCCGGACAATATAATAATCAGCCAGCATGATGCCCGTCACAGGCCCCAGAGTGCCGCCAATGATATCGAGCATCCGATAAATATTATCGGCATGATCGAACCAGAGCCAGGGGACAAAGAAAATCCCAAGAGCAAGGACAAGCCGACTGGCGCGATTGAAATCAAGATAACGGGGAAAGAGATTGATAAGGTCGTAGGACGCCGGAAGAATATTGGCGACCACATTCACGGACAGTGTCGCCAGAACGAGCGTGGCCCCTCCGATCACCGTAACGAGCGGCTGATTGAGCGCGAGCAGAAGCTCCGTCGGATTCCAGATCGGCCGTCCGAACAGCAGAACGGTCGCCGATGTGGTGATGATGGCCATCGGCGTGAAAACAAGAGCCGTCAGTGGCAGACCAATGGCCTGCCCGATGACCTGATCGCGCTGGGACCGGACAAACCGCGAGAGATCCGGGATATTCACGGCAAACGTCGCCCACATCCCGATCATGCCCGTCACGCCCAGCGCAAACGTCGCCACGAAAGCAAACCCGTGCAGCCGTGACGGAACGGAAAACAGCGGCCCCAGACCATGCCCCACCCGCAGCCCCCAGACCGTCGCGACAAGCCCCACCACAATGACCAGCGGCCCGGCAACCAGCTCGAAGTTCTTGATACGATGGACACCGTGGCTCGAAATCCAGGCATGAAGCGCCCAGATGATCGCCATCGACGCCCAGCGCTTTTCCGGCATCCCCAGAACAGGCGTATCGAAAGACGCCCATGTCGCACTCAGCGTGGAGAGGATGGCATCCATCGCCTGCGTGGCGGCATAAGCCTGAACGGAAAACCAGAAAACCGCACAGAATCCCCGCAGGACAACCGGGATCTGTGCCCCCTTCGGCCCGAAAGCGGAACGGATCAGGACACAGAACGGAATCCCGTACTGCGTTCCGGGCCGCGCATTGAACCACATCGTGACGAACAGGATCGCGTACGCGACCGCCACGACCTCCAGACATTCCCATGCCGAGAGGCCAAGCGCCATAAGACCGGCGGCCGCTTCGTAGGCCACGATATTATGGACCATCCCCATCCAGACCGTGGCCATGTTCAGCCACGACCAGGTCCGGTTCTCCGGCGCAACCGGGGCAAGTTCCTCGTTATAGAGATCCGCTGCAAAACCCGGCTTCATGAACGCCCCTTCCCAGTCTCGACAAAATCCGCCCACCCATGCGACGGTCTGACGGAGCAACCCCTATCAGAGACGCACATCCGTCTCCAGCACGGCCCGGAGAAGCACATTCGCACCGGCCGTCACATCGTCGGGCTCAGCACTTTCCTCCTCGTTATGGCTGAGCCCTCCGGCACAGGGCACAAAGATCATTGCGGTCGGAGCAACCTGCGCCATATAGGTCGCATCATGCCCCGCGCCCGAAACAATCCGCCGGGCCGGATAGCCCAGCGCCTCAGCAGCACGTCCGACAGACGCAATGCACTCCGGATCGAACTGGACCGCAGGCGTATCCCATACCCGCGCGATCTCAAACGTCAGCCCGGCCTTCTCGGCCAGCTCCGACGCCTGTGCATAAAACGCCTCTTCCATTTTCTGGACAATGCTGTCGTCGGGATCGCGGAAATCGACCGTGAAAAACACCTCCCCCGGAACGACGTTGCGACTGTTCGGCCTGTTCTCGATCAGCCCGACCGTCCCCACCGCATCCGGACCATGCGCCAGCGCAATTGTCTGAACGGCATCAATCATGCGCGCGGCCGTCACCAGGGCATCCGCCCGCAACCGTATGGGCGTGCTCCCGGCATGGGAATCCCGTCCCGTGAGCGTGACTTCATACCAGCGCATGCCCTGCACACCCGTCACGATCCCGATCGTCTTGTTCTCGACTTCAAGGATCGGCCCCTGCTCGATATGCAGCTCGAAATAGGCCGCCACAGGATGCGCGCCACAGATTTCCGAACCGCGATACCCGATGCCTTCAAGCGCATCCCCCAGCCGCACGCCCTCCCGATCCTTCGTATCGAGCGCTTCCTGCTCCGTAAACACACCCGCAAACACACCGGACGACAACATGGCGGGCGAAAAACGTGACCCTTCCTCGTTCGTCCAGTTGATCAGCTCGATCGGATGACGTGTCTCCCGCCCCGTTTCATGCAACGTGCGCAGAACCGCCAGACCGCCCAGAACCCCGACGATCCCGTCGAATTTCCCACCCGTCGGCTGCGTATCGAGATGACTTCCCATCGTAATGGGCGGCAGCGTCTCATCCGTCCCGGGACGCCGCGCGAACTGGTTCCCCATGGAATCATGGGACACCGTACACCCCAGCGCCTCACAGGCCCGGACAAACCAGTCCCGGACCTGACGATCCTCCTCCGTCAGGGCAAGGCGCCGGATTCCACCCTTCGGTGTTCCGCCGAAACGTGCCGTCTCCAGAATATCATCCCAGAGCTTCACGCCATTCACGGTAACATTGCCAACCGCGCCAGATACAGACTGTGTGCTCATTGTCGTTCTCCGTTTTCGGGTTTCTCGTGGCCAGATTTCTTGTATCGGGGCGATCAGCCCGCTTTTGCAGGGATCTTGCGCATCGGATTGTTGGGATGATCGTTCCATGTCTGAACACCCTCGACAGGCTGCGGCACCATCGTGATGCAGTCATCCACCGGACAGACATGCGCGCAGAGGTTACAGCCCACACATTCCTCGTCGATCACTTCATAATGACGCTCACCATCCAGCAGCGTCTTCGAAATGGCCTGATGGGACGTATCCTCACACGCAATGTGGCAAAGACCACACTTGATGCAGGCGTCCTGATCGATCGATGCAAGCGTTTTGAACTTCAGATTGAGCTGGTTCCAGTTGACGAAATTCGGAACCGCACGCCCCGTTACATCCGCGATCGTCTCGAAGCCCTTTTCGTCCATCCAGTTGGACAGGCCGTCAATCATGTCCTCCACGATCCGGAATCCATAATGCATCGCCGCCGTACACACCTGGAGCGACGTCGCCCCCATCACCAGGAACTCGGCCGCATCCCGCCAGTTCGAAATCCCCCCGATCCCCGAAATCGGCAGAACCGACGTATCGGGCGTCCGGGCAATCTCCCCCAGCATCCTCAGGGCGATCGGCTTAACCGCAGGCCCGCAATAACCGCCATGCGTGCCCCGCCCGTCCACGACCGGCATGGGCGCCATCGCATCCAGATCGACCCCGACCACGGACTGGATGGTGTTGATCAGCGAAACCGCATCAGCCCCCCCGCGCAGGGCAGCCCGGGCCGGATTGAGGATATTCGTGATATTCGGCGTCAGCTTCACGATCACCGGCATCCGCGTGTACTGCTTGCACCACCGCGTCACCATTTCCACATATTCCGGAACCTGCCCGACCGCGGACCCCATGTTCCGCTCGGACATGCCATGCGGACAGCCGAAGTTCAGTTCGATGCCATCCGCACCTGTCTCCTCGACAAGCGGAAGAATGCGCTTCCAGCTTTCCTCCACACACGGCACCATGATGCTGACGATGATGGCCCGGTCCGGATAGTCCTTCTTGACGGCCTTGATCTCCGCCAGATTGACCGCCAGCGGACGATCCGTGATGAGCTCGATGTTGTTGAGCCCGGCCATGCGCTGGCCGTTATAGCGGGTCGCCCCATAACGGCTGCTGACGTTCACAACCGGCGGATCCTCGCCCAGCGTCTTCCACACCACACCGCCCCAACCGGCTTCCAGCGCCCGGCGGACATTGTATTCCTTGTCGGTCGGGGGCGCCGAGGCCAGCCAGAACGGATTGGGAGAACGGATACCAGCAATATTGATGCTCAGATCGGCCATGTCTCAGTTCCCCGTCTTCATCAGATCCGCCGTGATGGCTTCAGCAGCATTGCGACCATCGCGGACAGCCGCCACGGTCAGGTCCTCGCCCGCCGTGCAGTCTCCGCCGGCATACACACCCGTCATGGTTGTCCGCCCCTCGGCATCCACCCTGATGCGGCCACCCTCGATAACGATTTCGTCCTCCGCCAGAGGGTCCGGCAGGAACAGTTGTCCCACCGCCTTGAGAACCATGTCCGCCTCAAGCGTGTAGTCCCCCTGATCGTAAACCGGCCGCCCGTCCTTCGGGAGACCACGGGCAAAGGTGACGGACGCAACCCCGTCCTCCGTCCCGTCGATCCGCACGGGAGCCGACCAGTACCGGATCGTAACGTCGTTCGTCTGCGCCCATTCCTGCTCGACCGTCGTCGCGGACATGTTCTCCGCCGCCCGGCGATAGACCAGCGTGACCTCCTCCGCTCCCAGACGCTTCGCCTGAACAGCAGCATCAATGGCCGTGTTTCCACCCCCGATCACAACCACACGCCGCCCGACGGGAACATCGGATTTCGTCGGAGATGCCCGCAGTTCCTCGATGAACTCCACGGCATTGCGCACGCCCGGAAAATACTCCCCGGCAATCCCCAGCGCCCTGACACCGGCATGACCGATCCCGAGGAACACGGCGTCATAGTCCGCCCTGAGAGACGCCAGCGTGATATCCCGGCCAAGCACCATCTCGGTCTCGATCGTGATCCCGCCAATGGAGAGGACGAACGCCACTTCCTTCTGCGCGAACTCATCCGCCAGCTTGTAAGCGGCAACCCCATATTCGTTCAGACCACCCGCCCTGGGCCGCGCATCGAACACGACAACATCATGCCCCTGCATGGCCAGCCGGTGCGCGCAGGCCAGCCCCGCAGGCCCCGCCCCCACGACAGCAATCCGCTTCCCCGTCAGGGGCGCCCGGCTGAACGGCTGCGCGCCCGTCCGCATCTGCCAGTCCGTGGCATGACGCTGAAGCGCCCCGATCTGGATGGGCCGGTCCTCCTGCGTATTACGGACGCATTTGCCTTCGCAGAGGATTTCCGTCGGACAGACCCGCGCACAGGATCCGCCGAAAATATTTGATTCCAGAATCGTCCGTGCCGATCCCGGAATATTCCCTGTCGAGATCTTCTTGATGAAGCCCGGAATATCAATCCCGGTCGGACAGGCCTCGATACAGGGGGCGTCGTAACAGAAGTAACACCGATCGGATTCGATGGTGGCCTGTCCCTCCGTCAGGGGCGGATGAGCATCTGAAAAGTTCCGTGCCAGGATGTCCGGTGGCAGGCGGTCTGCGGCGATATTCGGAGTCTGATCCATGAAGAAAACTCTCCACCATGTGCATTTCGTGACACACCATGACTGAAGTCGAACCGATTCCGCAACGTAAACTTGACCATGTGGTCAGAAAATTACATCCTCACTCAGGCAACAATCATTTCCCAACCGCCAGAAGGGAGCAATTTCCTTGCTGAAATCACGCCTGGTCCCCAATGTCGTTGCAAAATCCCAGAACAAGACGCAGGATCGTCCGCAGACCCGCCTCGAAATCGGAGTCACCGAGCGCAGGGCAGCCGATCACCGCGCTCATCTGCGCACTCATGTCGGCATAGGCCTGCGTCATTGACCAGATGGCAAACATCAGATGGACCGGATCGATGGCCGGCATCTGGCGCTCCCCGTGCCAGACCTCAAATGTCCGTGCCCGTCTCGCAACATGCTCCCGCAGGGTTGTAGACAGATAATGATGGATATTTCCCGCGCCCTGCAAAAGCTCGTAGGCAAAGATCCGCGACGCATCCGGGCGGGCACGGGAAAACGCCATTTTCGCCCGGATATATCCCTCGAATCCCTCCCGCGCCCGCCGCTCCGGCACCAGCCAGTGATCGGCGTCCCGCAGCCAGAACGTCATGATGTTTTCAAGAACGCTGCGATAGAGTTCCTCTTTCGTCCCGAAATAGTAATGGATGTTCGGCTTGGGAACACCCGCCTCGCGGGCAATTTCATTCATGCTCGCCCCGCGGAAACCATGCTGGCCGAACACACGCTCGGCCGCCGCGAGAATGGCCGCTTCGGCTGCCTGTCGAGGAATGCCCGGGCGGGCCTTGTGAGCAGCCCTGCCGGCAGAAGAAGAAAGAGTCTCGGTCATGCAGACATCGTTCTCCGCTTTCCGCCCGCTGACAAGACCGTGCTTGTCCCTGGGCATGTCCTGATTCCCCGAAATCCCGTCCCCAACCCTTCTGTGCAAGGATAAATCCATGCTTCTCATCCGTGGTGGCACCGTCGTAACGGCCGAAACGTCCCAAAGGGCGGATGTCCTGTGTGACGACGCACGCAGGATCGTCGCCATCGGCCCTGATCTGGAAGCCCCCCCGGGCTGCGACATCCTGGATGCGGGCGGCCTGCTGGTCATGCCCGGCGGGATCGACCCGCACACCCATATGGAAATGCCCTTCATGGGCTCCGTCGCGAGCGAGGACTTCTATACGGGCACCTCCGCAGGCGTCGCGGGCGGCACGACGACCATCATCGATTTCGTCATCCCCGAACCCGGACACTCCCTCCTCGGCGCCTGGAAAGACTGGCGCCGCAAGGCGGAAAAAGCCGTCTCCGACTACTCGTTCCACGTCGCGGTCACGCACTGGGACGAGAAAGTCCATGACGACATGGCCACCCTGACCCGGGACTGCGGCGTCAATTCCTTCAAGCACTTCATGGCCTATAAAAACGCCCTGATGGTGGATGATGACGTTCTCCTGCGCTCCATCAGCCGCGCGCTCGAACTCGGCGCCCTGTGCAACATCCACGCGGAAAACGGGGACGCCGTCGCCTATCTCCAGGCCGATCTCCTCAAACGCGGCATGACAGGCCCGCAGGCGCATCCCCTCTCCCGCCCACCCTCCGTGGAAGGCGAAGCCGCACAGCGCGTCATCGCCATCGCAGGACTGCTCGGCGCCCCGATCTACATCGTGCATGTCTCGACGGAGGAAGCCGCCGCCGCCATCGCCGCCGCCCGCGCCCGCGGTCAGCGGGTCTATGGCGAAGTTCTGGCCCAGCATCTCGTGATCGACGACAGCGTTTATGCAGACCCGAACTGGCTCGGCGCGGCCCAGCACGTCATGAGCCCCCCCTTCCGTCCCAAACACCACCAGAAAGCCCTTTGGGCGGGTCTGGCCTCCGGACAGCTTCAGACCACCGCCACGGATCACTGCTGCTTCTGCGCGGGACAGAAGGAACAGGGATTGAACGATTTCACGAAAATCCCGAATGGCACACCGGGCATCGAAGACCGGATGAGCGTGCTGTGGCACCACGGCGTACGAACCGGAAAACTGACCCCGCAGGAATTCGTGGCCGTCACCTCCACAAACACGGCGAAGATCTTCAACATCCACCCCCGCAAGGGCAGCGTCTCCGTGGGCGCCGACGCCGACCTCGTCCTGTGGGACCCGCAGGCCAGCCGGACGGTCTCGGCAAAAACCCATCACCAGAATGTCGATTACAACATCTATGAAGGCATGACCCTGACCGGTCTGCCCCGCTACACCATCAGCGGCGGAAAAGTCGTCTGGGCTGACAACGACCTGCGCGTGACACGCGGCGCGGGCCAGTATGTGGAGCGTCCCTGTTTCAGCCCGGACATGCAGGCCGCCATCCACCGCAAAGACACGCCCTGACGTAACTTCTGCCCCGGATCAGGGCTCTCCTGATCCGGGACAGTTCAAACACCCGGCGTTTACTCCGGCTTTTTACCGCCCAGCTCACCGGTCAGGAACTGGGCCCGACCATAGCCGAAGGACCAGTGGGCATCCTGGTTCTCAACCACGGAAATCATCACGTCCGAAGGCGCGATCCCACAGTCCGCCTCCAGCCGCTCCACCAGTAGTCGATAGAAGAGCGCATTGGCCTCTTCCCCGCGCGGCCGGCTGAACACCTGCAACAGCACGACATTTCCGGTCCGCGGAATGCCCAGCCCGGTATCCTCCACGATCATGCGGGATGGCTTATGCTCCGAGACGATCTGATAACGGTCCCCGCGCGGAACCTTGAACGCTTCCAGCATGGCCTCATGGGCCGCATCGAGGAGCGCTTTGATTTCACCGTCGGAACGGCCTTCAACAAGATGAAAATGCAGAAGCGGCATGTCTTGTCCTCACTGTGTTTTCAGGAAATGGACTGGATCAGACGGCGGACGCCATCAATCATTCCGCGAAGCTGATCCGGAGTCGAAATAAATGGAGGACCGAAGGAAATCGTGTCGCCCGTGCAGCGCAGAAGCAGACCTTCGCGCAGACCACGCTCGAAAACGGCGAGCCCGCGCGCGCCGGGCGCACCCTCGGCGGGGAACAGGTCCACCCCCGCTGTCAGTCCTATGTTGCGGATGTCCTTGACGGCGGGGAGGTCGCGCAATCCGTGCACGGCCTCTTCCAGAACCGGCTCCAGCGCCCTGACGCGCGCAAAGAGGGACTCTTCCTCCATGACATCCAGAACCGCATGGGCTACAGCCGTCGCCATCGGATGGCCGGAATAGGTATAGCCATGTGCGAACTCGATGGCATTTTCCGGACCGGTCATGAACGTGTTGTAGATTTCATCCGTCACGATCACGCCCCCCATCGGGACGATGCCGTTGGTAACGGCTTTCGCGAACGTGATCATGTCCGGCGTCACGTCGAAACGCTGCGCCGCGAAATTTTCGCCCATACGGCCAAAACCCGTGATGACCTCATCGAAAATCAGCAGGATGCCATGTTTCGTACAGATCTCGCGCAGCCTGCGCAGATACCCCACAGGCGGCACGATCACCCCCGTCGATCCCTGCACCGGCTCCACAATCACCGCCGCAATCGTCGAAGCGTCATGCAGCCCGACCAGACGTTCCAGATCCTCGGCATGATCCGCGCCCCATTCCGGCTGGCCGCGTGAAAACGCCATGTGTTCGGGGCTATAGGTATGCCGCAGATGATCCACGCCCGGCATCATGCCCGAAGCGAACATTTTGCGGTTCGGAACAATTCCGCCAACGGACATGCCGCCAAAACCGACGCCATGATACCCGCGCTCACGCCCGATCATGCGAAAGCGCTGCCCTTCCTGACGCAGCCGGTGATACCCCAGCGCGATCTTCAGCGCCGTATCCACCGCCTCGGAGCCGGAATTGGCGAAAAAGACATGATCCATCCCGTCTGGCGCAAGACCGGCGATCCGCTCCGCCAGATGCACCGTCTGCGGATTCGTGAGCTGGAACGGCGGCGCATAATCCAGCGTCTCGGCCTGCGTCTTGAGCGCCTCCACGATCCGGGGATGCGCATGCCCCAGCGGCGAACACCACAGACCCGAGAGCGTATCAAAAAGCTCCGTTCCATCCGGTGTATAATAATAAGGCCCCTTCGCAGACGTCAGAAGCCGCGCCTGCGGGTCGGCCCGGACCCGGCGATTGGCCGTAAAGGGCATCCAGTACGTGCCCTTGCGGATGGTCTCAACACAGTCAAATTCGTTGGTCAGTTTCGACACGATACGCCTCGCAGACTGATGATGGGGGGCATCCATGACCGGGCCTTGCACACCAGCCCTGTCACATCAAAAAAACCTATCCCGAATACGAACCGAACTGAATATATACAGTCAGGGAAATATGAGCCTAATCTGTACCGCAAGAACGACCGGTACAGTCAGCCCCATGATCCAGACAGACCCCCATTCCCCCACCCCTCTCGTCGCCCAGATCGTCCAGCAGGTCACAGCCCTGGTCCGCACCCATGACTGGACACCGGGCACGCGTCTGCCCTCCATCCGTCACCTCGCCAGACAGTGCAGTGTCAGTCCCCTGACGGTCTCCAATGCCTATAACCGTCTTGTGGCTGATGGTGTTCTGGAAGCCCGGCGGGCCAGCGGGTTTTTCGTCGCAAGACAGATGGACCCTGTAGCGGATGGTACCGTCACACATCCTGATATCACCCCGTCCATTGATTCTTCATGGATGCTCCAGCGGGCCTATGAAAACAATGCATCTATCGTTCAGGCGGGATGTGGGTGGCTACCGGACAGCTATCTTTTCCGTGAGGGTATCCGCCATGCTTTCACAGCACTGGGACGTCGCCCTGATCCGGAGATGTCGGGCTATGGCAATCCTTATGGCCATGCCGGCCTCCGGGAACTGATCCGTCTACTCCTGCTGCGACAGGGCATCAGATGTGACCTGCCGGATCTCATCCTCACCCATGGTGCCAGTCAGGCTCTGGAACTGAGCATCAGATCCCTGACCCAGCCGGGAGACACCGTTCTGGTGGAGGACCCCGGTTACTGCAATCTCTTCCCGGCTCTCGAAGCCCTTGGCCTCCGGACCATCGGCATTCCACGTCTTCACGATGGCCCCTGTCTGGCGACACTGGAGCGTATTGCCAGAACGGAACAGCCGAAAGCCTTTGTTCTTAACACCCGGCTGCACAACCCGACCGGGACAAGTTGCAGCCCCTCCGTCACGCATCACGTCCTGAGTCTGGCCGAACGTCATGATTTCATGATTATCGAAGATGACATCTTCGGTGGCCTTGCGAACGAGAATACCCCGACGCTGGCGCATCTGGACCAGTTGCAACGGGTCATTTTCATCAGCAGTTTCTCAAAAACGATTTCACCGGGGCTTCGGGTCGGATTTCTGGCCTGTCCGGCGAAGATCGCTGCCCGAATCCTGCGTCTCAAGATGGCCAGCAGCCTGACAAGCAGTTCCATGAACGAGGCCATCGTTCATACCATTCTCGCGGATGGCCGATACCGCCTGCATCTAGAGAGACTGCGGGAAAAACTGGCTATTATCCGAAAGACAGCCATATCGTCCCTGGAAGCTGCCGGCCTCGAAATTTTCTCATATCCCGATGGCGGCATGTTCCTGTGGGCACGCTTTCGCACAGGGCTGGACCCCGTGCCGATTGCCCGGAAAGGCGCGGAACAGGGCATCATGCTCGCCCCCGGCTTCCTGTTCAGGCCGGATCAGAGCCAGACTTCCTGGCTCCGTTTCAATGCAAGCCAGATGAACGCCCCACAGCTTTTCCGCTTCCTTGCAGGAATAACATCCCGTCAGAACGGCGTCACTTCCGAACCGGAGATGCCTCTCCTCTAGAGCGACGGCGGGGTAGGGCCCGGCCGTAGGGGGGCCTGATCGAAGAACTGTGTCTCGTTGGCCGGGGCGCACAGATGTCGTTCAAAAGGCTGCCGCAATGCGCCTTCCGGAAGATCAAGAACGGCCAAGGCAGGCGAGATGCAGTTGTGCCCGTCATAGACGTCGCCCGAAACCCAATGCAGCCGCGCCGTCAGTTCCGCACCAGGCATTACCAGAACCGGCGGCAGCACAGGGCCGGGATGCATCCCCCGTGGCGCACGGCGCCTCGCGTTCATGGCATGACCCTCGGCATTCACAAAATGCAGGTCCGGGAGAGCCTGCACCTGACAGGGCACGGTCCCGATGTTCCGCAGCACCAGCAGCGTGCCACTCTGGGACATGCCATTGAACATGCCGCCTTCATCGTCAAAACCGAAGGACAATTGCGAGGCAGCGCACATGGCGCGCGGCAGCGGCGCGGCCTGCCCCGTCCCGATGGACGTGGCTCCCAGGGCAAACATCCCGGCACAAAGCGACAGAGCCGCAAATTGTATGCTCCGTACGCTCCTCATATTATGATGCTTCCTGTCCTTGGCCATTCGCTAAGCTTTACGCATAACAAAAAACCGCGTTCCATCCGGACAGCAGCGTTCTGCAGTCGGTAGTTCAAGAGGGATGTCTGGTTACGGGGCCTACAACCATATAGAAAACTGCTATTTATCAACGGACTCGTTGAACGCTTGGCAGGGCAATTAAATGATCGGTAAATAGAGATCGTGTTATCATACCTATTTATACCCCCCTCAAAAACCATATCCAGTAGTCATGGAGGATTTTCGGGACATTTTCCTTACGATTAATGGAGAAGTCGTACACCATCATGAATCGGAAGGTCAATAATATTGATAATCCGACTGCGTACTCATCTCCAATGAGATTGATACTTATTTAATTGATTTCGCGTTATCTCGCTTTTTATTTAAGAAAATGGCTATTATTCAGATAATGAGATGCCTCCACATTTAGCTCATGCCCGAATTCGCGCTCACTCTCCGGCTAACTCCTGAAACGTCCCTCGAACGCGATTTTGTCCAGTGGCAGACGACCCGAAGGCTGTTCACGCTGGCGGAGATCTTCCGGCAGGCTTTCTCCGTTCGCCCGGCGGCCAATGACCAGAGCGGCATGAAGCTGATGATCTTCCGGCAGTTCCAGACCCGCATGTGCGAGATCATGATCGAAACCACTGATGGGATGAGCAGCCCAACCCACATGAGAAGCCTGCAACTGGATCAGCAGGGACGCGGCACCAGCATCGAAGGCGTGTGTCGGGAGCGGCGACGGTTCACCCGTTCTGCTGGAAATGGTGATCGTTCTGGACGCGATGTATACGATGGCTGAAGCATTTTCCGCCCATCCCCGGTTGAACGGGATCAGCCAGGACAGGAAGCGGTCCCAGTCCGGTGTGTTACGCCGCGCATGAATGAACCGCCATGGCTGGATGTTATAGGCTGATGGCGCCCAGCGGCCGGCATCCAGAAATTTCCGAAGGACTTCGGGGGCGATCTCTTCGGGCCGGTAAGCACGTGGCGACCAACGGTCAAGAATGAGTGGCAGGACAGCAGACCCGGGAGCGCGGTCAGAAGGAGTTGTCACGGAAAAGATATCCTCTACAGAAAAATGTCCTCAGGAAGCATGAACCCCCAGGGCATCAAGAAGCAGTGTCCGCAGCGTTTCAAATTCAGGATCGGAATGCCGCCTCGGGCGCGGCAGAGGGATGGGAACATCCACACGAATTTTCCCCCGCTCCAGCACGACGGCGCGATCCGCCAGCAAGAGCGCCTCATCGACGTCATGGGTGACAAGCAGAACTGCACAGCGATGTTTTCTCCAGAGATCCGCCACCAGTTGCTGCATTTTCAGGCGCGTCAGGGCATCCAGAGCCGCAAAGGGCTCATCCAGCATCAGAAAAGCCGGTTCCCGCACCAGTGCCCGTGCAAGCGCCGCACGCTGGGCCTCTCCTCCAGAAAGTGTGAGCGGCCATGCGGACTTGCGATGGGAAAGCCCGACTTCTTCAAGGACTGCCTCGGCCCGTTGCCGGATGCATTTGTCTTCCTGCCCCAGAACCACGTTCTTCCACACACGCTTCCACGGCAGAAGACGATGTTCCTGGAAAACAACCGAGACATCCCGGGGCCGGGTCACAGCCCCTTCCGTCACCGGATCAAGACCTGCCAGCGTTCTCAGAAGGGTGGATTTCCCTGACCCGCTATGCCCCAGCAGGGCGACGAATTCTCCCGGCGCAATGGCCAGATCCAGCCCGTCCAGCACTGGAGGGCCACCATTGAAGCGCCGCGATAACTGCTCCACGATGACAGCAGTACCGCTTCCTGCTTCTACTTCGGCGCGGCGCCCCGTCATGCCGTCTGTCCTTTTCTTCTGTCCGGGCGCCATGCGAGCAATGTGGCCTCCAGAAAGCGGACGATCTGGTCGGACAGCAGGCCAAGCAGGCCATAAACCAGCAGACCGACAAGGATGATGTCTGTCCGGAGGAAATCCTCCGCATCCATCATCATGTGACCAATTCCGCTTTCCGCATTGACCTGTTCGGCCACAACAAGCATCAGCCACGAAACGCCAACGGCGTAGCGTAACCCCGTCAGGAAGTCCGGCAGGGCACCGGGAAGGAACACATCCCTGATCGTCTGCCAGCGCGACAGACCCAGCGTTGATGTCATTTCCAGCAGCTTGGGATCAATGGTCCGGATACCCTTGTGAAGATTCAGATAGATCGGAAACGTCGCACCCAGGGCGACGAGCAGGATCTTCGGGGTCTCACCAATGCCGAACCACAGGATGAACAGGGGGACGAGGGCGAGAGCCGGTAGTGTCCGCAGGATCTGTAGCGGCGCATCGACAATGTCTTCCCCCAGCCGGGACAGGCCGGAGATGAGAGCGAGAACGACACCCACACTGATGGCAATTCCCAGGCCGCTTGCCGCCCTCAGAAGAGAGACACCCAGATTGTAGGGCAGCGTGCCATCCCGCACCAGCGTCCAGCCCGTCACGGCAATCTGTGCGGGCGAGGCCACCAGTCTCGTTGAAAGCAGCCCTGACGAGCAGGCCAGTTGCCAGAGACAGACGAGCAGAATCGGAGAAGCATAGCGCCGTGCAAAAACAAGCTTTTCCAGATTGAAATTCTTTCTCCGGGTGTCACCCGTCTTGTTCGTTCCTGTCAGGATGATGGTGTCTGACATCGGACTTAACTCCCACAGGCAGCATTTGAAATGGCAGTTTTCCAACTTCCAGCCTCGAATGTCAGGTGAGTATTATCAATGCCACTGTTTGACGTGATTTGATTGTTCATGGCGGAGCGGGCCGGCATGGTGGGTCTGCTCTCGCCATATTCTGGGAGACTCTGATGGCCGCACTGCTTTTCTCATGATCTCCGCAACAAGATCCCTGATGCTCTTTAGTGCCCTCCTTCTGGGCACATCCCTGATGCAGGGCAGTCCGGCATGTGCCGACGACAACCTGACCGTTGCGGACCAGAAAGGTCAGAGCAGGGCGCTGCTCGCAGCAGCAGGACAGGACCGTGCCCTGCCCTATCATCTGCACTGGACCGAATTCGAGGCAGCGGCCCCTCTCCTTCAGGCCCTGGCAGCGAATGCGGTCGATACCGGAATTGCCGGGGACGGACCCTTCCTTTTTTCCTGGGGCGCCCATCTTCCCATCAAGGCCGCCTTTCTCGTGCCCCCAAGGGGTGGCGGTGAGTCCACTGCGGTCATCGCTACCGCATCGTCCCCTATCCACAACGCGGCAGACCTGTCCGGAAAGAAAATCGGAACCGGCAAGGGCTCAATCGGGCATCTTCTGCTTCTGCGCCTCATGGCCACAGGTGCCATTCCTGCTCCTGCCCCGCATATTGTTTACCTTGCTCCGGCTCAGGCGAAGGCCGCGCTGGATACAGGACAGATTGATGCCTGGTCGACGTGGGAGCCCTATATTTCTCTGGCCGTGATCCAGAACCATGCCCGCGTCATTGCCGACGGCCGCAATGTGATGCCGAACAACAGCTTCTTTGTCGCTACCACAACGGCCCTGAGCACCAAACACGCGCTTCTGGCCGATTTCTATCGGCGCATGGCCGCAGCTTATGCATGGGGAATACAGCATCAGGCGGCATATGCCGATATTCTTGCGCGCCAGACCGGGCTTCCGCTGCCCGTGGCAACCGCCGTAGCCAGACACCTTATCGCCTCTCCTGTCCCTCTGACCCCGAAGATCGTTCAGCAGGAGCAGACCACCCTCGATGCCTACAGGTCAGCCGGCTTCCTGAGAGACACTGGAAAACTGGACGATGCTTTTGACCTGACGGTTTTCATCCCCTGACCAACAGCTACAACAGCTTCCAGATTGAAAGACCGGAGATCCGCCATGGGTGACAGTCCTTTTTCCAAACCAGCCGGTTCCTCTTTCCCGGGAGACGCGCTCGAAAACCTCGTGAAGCTCTTTGCGGAGCGTGCTCCGCGATATGATCGGAGTGGCAACATCTCAACAGAAAACCTGCACGATCTTTATGATGCAGGTTTTCTTGTCCTCGCCCTTCCGAAATCCGCGGGAGGACAGGAAATCTCCCTTCGGACCGTGGTCCAAATCATCAGCCAGGTGGCACAGGGGGACCCATCCACGGCCCTCATTCTGGCCATGCAGTATCTCCAGTCCGGATCATTCGCACACTCGTCGCTCTGGTCGGATGCGGTGAAGCAGGAATTCTTCGAGAGCGTCCGACAGGAAGGCGCACTCATCAACGCTCTCAGGGTGGAACCGGAACTGGGAACCCCCTCACGTGGCGGACTGCCAGCGACGACAGTCAGCCGGCAGGGGAACGCATGGCGCCTGAACGGACGCAAGATCTTTTCGACGGGGTCGACCGCGCTGCAATGGGGCGTTGTCTGGGCCAGAACAGACGAGGCAGATCCGCGGGTCGGTCCCGTGCTGGTGCCACTGGATCTGCGGGGGGTACGGATCGAGAAAAGCTGGCATCAGCTCGGCATGCGCGCCACAGGCAGCCACACGATCATTTTCGAGGATGTGGAAATTCCGGAACGTTATCTGGGCCTGCTGGCCACGCCCGCGGCTTCTGAAAACAATCCCGTTGCGATTGCAAGCTGGCATGCCATCGTGGTGGCTGCCCTTTATGATGGTATTGCGCAGGCGGCACGGGACTGGCTGGTGACATTCCTTCATCAGCGGGTCCCCACGAATCTTGGTGCGCCACTTGCGACCCTGCCGCGCTTTCAGATCCTTGTGGGAGAAATAGACGCGCTCCTTTTCTCCAATGCCGCCCTGATTGAACATGCCGTCCGGCTGTCGGAGCAGGGAGCGGAAAGCGACACCGAAGCCGGACTGGCCAAGCAGGTGGTTACGGAAAACGCCATTGCGGCAGTCGGCAAAGCCGTCGCGGCCATCGGCAATCCCGGCCTCAGTCAGGACAACCCGCTGGAACGCCATTACCGGAACGTCCTGTGTGGAAGGGTGCATACCCCGCAGGGAGACAGCGCTTTCCTCGCGGCGGGACAGAAAACCCTGCGGGTCTGAAGCAGAGAAAACCCGGCCATTTCGAAAGAAATGACCGGGTTTCAGGATATTTACGGTAGGAGACGGGTTCAGACCTGCTCCAGAACCCTGAACCCGTGCGTCCCGTCTTTCTCAAGCTGGGCGACCAGTCCGAACTCCCAGTCAAGATAGGCCTGCATGGCCTCCGCCGCGTTATCCGTTCCTTCATAAGGGCGCTTGTAGACGTCATTCAGAACAGAAAGAGCCTTTGCCTCGTCAAGACCTGTTTCAACCGGGTATCCCGCGGCCTTCCAGGCGTCTGTGCCGCCTTTCAGGACACGCACGCGCGCTCCCGTTCCGGCAAGATCCGGTGCGGCAAGATGAGCGGCGATACCGTCAGGAGACACCAGAATGATCTCCTTTGCTGTCTGGATGACCGGCTGAGACGCCAGATCCGGCCGGATCACGAAACGGGCCCCGACAATATGGCCTTTTCTGAAAACCGGGCTGCTCGCCAGATCCAGAATGAGAGTCTGCCGGTCCGGTGTCAGAGCCGCCAGCTTTTCCACAGATATGATTTCCACGGCAGGCAACGGCCGCGCAAGCTGCGGCGCTTCCTGGCCTGTTTCGGTCGGCAGACCGGACCAGGAGGTAAGGACATACACTTCATTCCAGCCAAGCTGTCTGAGCCAGTGAGCCGTCATGCGTGCCCGGACCCCATCATCGTCAGTCAGGACAACGGTTCCATGGCGTACCCCGATCCATTCATCCGTGGCCTGCACAAGCTGGCCTCCCGGTGCAGACCGGAAGCCGGCCAGATGCCCTTCCGCGTATTCTTCGGGTGAACGCACATCCAGCCGATAGACCGTCCTGCGGGGATTGGACAGGAGTTCCCCGAGAGTGACGGCGTCAACGTAACGGACCCCCGCCTTCCCGGCGAGGTGCTCTGCGCGGCTCCGGGCGGCTTCGAGGTTCGGTGCCGAAATATCTGCTCCTTTCCTGTCCGCCCCATGTTCAAGCGAAAGTCCTTCCAGTGTCCATCCGATGGTCCCGTTTCGCAGGGCATAGACAGGATTGGGAATCCCGGCGTTGATCAGGGACTGCGTGCCGATGATGGAACGCGTGCGCCCCGCACAGTTCACCACCACCGTTGTCGCGGGAGAGGGCGCGATATCCCTCACGCGGAGTGCCAGTTCCCCGCCCGGAACCGAACGCCCGCCCGGAATGGACATCACATTGTATTCGATGAAGCGACGGGCATCGAGAATGACCAGATCGTCCCCCCGTTCAATCCTGTCATGCAGTTCCCGGGCCGGAAGCGAGGGCGTGTGACGGACATGTTCCACCAGTTCGCCAAAAGCCTTGGAAGGAACATTGACGTCGATGAAGATTTCTCCGCCCGAACGACGCCAGCCTTCAAGGCCGCCTGCCAGAGCAGAAACATCCGTATACCCGAGCGTCCGAAGCAGGCGGATGGCCTGTGCCGTCCGCCCTTCCCCATTGTCATACACGACGACAGGAACATCCCTGCGCGGCACCAGCGCTGCAATCCGTTCCTCGATACGCCCCAGAGGAAGATTGACGGCAAAAAGCGGATGGGCGGAGGCGAAAGGGTCTTCTTCCCGTACATCCAGCAGGGCGATTTCCACCCCGTTCTTCAACTTCGCCCGGACATCCTCAGAAGCTGTCAGGGGCTGGAGACTCGTAATGCTGTTCATGCGGCTCTGCTCCTGGAGCGGTCCCAGAGATTTGGAACATCGTCACTCGAATATCCGGAAATGAAAGTCTTCTCGACGCCACTGCCCTCATCATAGACAGCCCGCGAAACGCCGCCGATATTGGCCCCATAGACATGGATGGAGATGGAAGTCTGATCCGCCAGGGCATTGGCCACGAGGTGATAGTCATTCACGCCCGGCGCCAGGAATGCGACCTCGCCGGGTTCGAGGAAGCCGGTTTCCCCCTTCACAAACGTTCCGTCGTCGCGGCGGGTGAACTGCGTTTCGCTCTCCCTGCCCCGGAGCATTCCGATCAGCCCCCAGACACGATGATCGTGCAGCGGCGTCTTCTGTCCGGGCCCCCAGACGAAACTCACAACGGAAAAACGCTCCAGAGGGTCACAATGGAGAAGATACTGGCTGTAGCGCTCCGGATGCGGCCGCGTATAAGGCTCCGGCAGCCAGTCGTCACGCGAAACAAGCGTTTTCAGCAGTCCGGCTCCCGCTGTCTGGATTTCGTCCGGCGTAGAATGTTCGTCGAACAGGCGTGTGAAGCGGGTTACAAATTCACGCAGGGGTTCAATGGTCGCCATGGATCGCTAACTCCTCAGTCAAGAAAATCGGGTTCAAGAGCGGCGATCCAGTCCCAGAGAGGCTGGAACGAATAATAAGCGCCCTGTGCTGTCCCCACCTGACTGGCTGTCAGACGGGCAATATCTGGCGCGATCGGCTTCAGGGGGCCAGCGGCCTGCGCCAGAAGCTGTGTATGGGCTGCGTTGTCCATGGCCAGAAACCACCAGGCCACGGCTTCCACCGTCGGTCCGGCCGTCAACAGGCCATGGTTCTGCAAAATCAGGGCCTTCCGGTTCCCCAGCGTTTTGGCAAGGCGGTCACCCTCGCTGTCATCCAGCACCACCCCACTGAAAGGATCAAAAACGGCATGATCCTCATAAAAGGCGCAGGAATCCTGACTGATGGGCAGCAGCTCCGTTCCGAGCGCTGAAAAGGCCTTCCCATATGTCGAATGTGTATGGGCCGCCGCAATGACATCCGGGCGGGCCCGATGCAGGGCGGAATGAATGGTGAAGCCGGCCGTGTTGATAGGGCGCTCACCGATCAGGATGTTGCCTTCATGGTCCACAAGCTGGAGATCCGACACGCGGATCTGGGAAAAGTGCACTGCCAGCGGGTTGATCCAGTAGCGGTCCGGAAATTCCGGATCCCGTGCCGTCACATGACCCGCAAGCCCCTGATCGAAACCGTACCGGCCGAAGAGCCGGAATGTCGCGGCCAGGCGCTGCTTGCGGTGCAGCCGCTCCTCTTCAAAAGTCGCGGCAGGCTTCCTGGGCTGAAGACGATGGGTTCGTGCACGGGGCTCCTGCAGGGAGGAAATGTTCTGTAGTGTGGCACTCATGACGATCTTCCTTGAAGTCAGTATCCGCGGCGTGGATCCAGAAGGGATTCCAGCGGCCGTCCATGAAGGAAATTCTCGATATTCCGGGTGATGCGCTCTCGCAGATGGACGGCCACACCCGGGCCGGACCAGGAGACATGCGGCGTCAGTCGTATTCCGGGATGCGTATAGAACCGGTGACCGGCAGGCGGTGGTTCCGGGGACGTGACATCCAGCGTCGCGGCGGCAAGACGCCCGCGATCCAGACTTTCCAGCAACGCGTCCTCGTCAATCAGCGCCCCCCGGGCCACATTGACAAGATGCAGCCCCGGCCTGGACCGGGACAGGACGTCGCGATCAACAATCCTGTGTGTTTCATCAGTCAGTGGCAGGGCCAGAACCAGATGATCTGCCTCCCCGAACAGGGTTCCCAGATCCCGAACGGCCTGAACGCCGTCCCGCGCCTCTTCCCCGTCCAGCCAGGGACTGCGGCGCCAGACACGAACCTCCATACCGAAACTCCGGGCCAGACGAGCCACCTCCCGGCCAATGGCGCCGTACCCCGCAAGCCCCAGCGTCTGCCCGGACAACGTCCGGAGCGGAGCATCGTATTTGACAGTGCTCCCCTGCTGACTCCACTCCTGCGGAGACGAGACGCGGAAGCTCTCAAAGCGCCTGGCATGAGCCAGCATGGCCAGCAGAACATATTCCGCAACCGGCACGGCCGCATTGCCTCGCCCCGTGCTGACAGGCTGTGCCTCCAGAAACCACTGCGGAAAACCGTCTGTTCCAGCAGAGGCGATCTGCACCCATCTGGTCGGATGCCAGGTCGCAGGAGGCGTTGCCGGGGCGTTCTTCCAGGCCGTTGACGGACCCGTCAGAAGAATATCGGCTCCTTCCGTTTTCCAGGGCTCCGATACATCCCGGGCCTGATTTACAACCCGGATCCGACTATCCATCTGCGCGATCAGGGCCCCGATCGCAGGCTCGATCTGGTTAACGACCGTAAGTGGAAAAGACGCCCTGCCCATGTTTCAGGCAGCCTGCTGGCCGGTGCGCTGGTCTTCTTCCGCAACCAGAGTCCGAACACGCGGGAGAAGATCCCGCCCGTAGTCATAAGCATCCACGAGCGGATCAAACCCACGAATAAGAAACGTCGAAATTCCAATCCGGTAATAGTCCAGAAGAGCTTCAGCCACCTGATCCGGCGTGCCGACAAGAGAGGTTGAATTGCCTTTGGCCCCCGTCAGTTCAGCGATCCCCGTCCACAGCCGCTTGTCCAGACGCGAGCCCTGCTTCGCCGCCGCCAGCAGGCGACGGGACCCCTCGTTGGGGATAACGGAAGACCTGGCATATCCCGTCTGGTCCTGAAGCCGCCGGGCCTGTTCAAGAATAGCGTCCGCCTTCGCCCAGGCCACCTCTTCCGTCTCAGCCAGAATCGGACGCAGGGAGAGCGAGAAACGCGGCGATGGGCGCCCTGCTTTTTCCGCAGCCGCGCGAACCCGGGAAATGGTTTCACGCACCTGCTCGTAGGTTTCACCCCACAGGGCATAAACATCCGCCTGCTCACCCGCCACCGCAATGGCTTCCTCAGACGAGCCGCCAAAATAAACCGGAATGGCATCTCCGTGATATGGTTTCACCAGAGAGTTGGCACCCTTCACGGTGTAGAACCGGCCCGCATAGTCAAAAGGCTCTGGACTGCCCCATTCCTTGCGCACGATTTCAAGATATTCGCGGGTCCGGGCATAGCGCTCGGCCTTGGTGGTATGATCGCCATCCGCCTGAAGCTCAAGGTCGCTGCCGCCCGTGATGATATGCACTGCCGCGCGCCCACGTGAGATCTGATCAAGCGTTGCCAACTGGCGGGCCGCCAGCGTGGGAGCCGTAAAGCCGGGACGATGCGCCACCATCAGCCCCAGCTCCCGGGTGGTGGCCGCAACATGCTGCGCCAGCAGGATACTCTCGGGCGAGTTGGAATGGAAAGCAATCAACACGCGGTCGAAGCGGCCATTCTCGTGAATTTTGGCGGCTGTCTCGATGTGATCGAGGTCAATGACAGGGCCTGAAGGCGGAATGATTTCAGAATGGTTCCGGCTACTTACAAACCCGATGAATTCCACTGGCATGGCTGTACGCCCCCAAAAACACGATTGATTGTTGTGTTGACAAGATAGCACTCTTGATACGTCATATCTCAAACAAGAAACACAAATCACACACTTTTATATAGTTAAATATAACCGTTTCGTTTCACCGTGGAGTGCCTGCCATGTCACATTCCTCTCTCCCGCAACGCATGGCCCGCAATGTCCCCACCGAGCTCCTGCGTTCTTTCGTCGCGATCGTGGAAGCCGGTTCCATGGCCCAGGCCACAGAAACCATTTTCCTGACCCAGTCCGCCCTGAGTCTTCAGATGAAAAGGCTGGAAGACGTCCTTCAGCAGAAACTGTTCCGGCGTGACGGACGAAAATTGGTTCTGACCCCGGCGGGCGAGGAACTGGTTGCGTATGCACGTCAGCTTCTCGCGCTCAATGACCGGATCATGCACAAGCTGGGTCACGTTTCCGAACCGGAACCGATCACCATCGGGATGGTTCAGGACTTTGCCGATACCCTCCTGCCGGATGTCCTTGCCCGTTTCCGGCTTGAACATCCCCGCTGCCGCCTGACTGTCCGCGTTGGCGGGTCAGCGGAACTGCTGGAAATGTTCGACCGTTCCCGGCTGGATATCGTCCTGTGCCTCGGTCAGCACGGCGACCGCCCCAACGCGACCTGGCGCATCGTCGGGCACGACCGGATGGCATGGCTCGGAGATCCGAGTACGCTGGATCAGCCGGAGATTCCTCTCGTACTGCTGGAGCCGCCCTGCCGCTTTCGGGAAGCTGCTCTCAGGACACTTGCCAAAGCCCGTCGCGATTACCGGATTGTGCTGGAAACGCCTCACCTTCCCGCCATGCGGGCAGGTGTGCGCAGCGGACTGGGAGCCAGTTGCCGTACCCGGCGTTTTGCCGCCGCCGAGGGGCTTTCCATCCTGCCACCGGGCATTCTTCCGGAAGTCCCTGAAATCGAAACCATCCTCGTTCAGAGGAACGGCCTTCCCGACGCAGCCGTTGATCTTGCGCAACTTCTTGAACAGGCGGCATCCGATCAATGACGGGCGGTAAACTGTTCCATAAGGAAAACTCCCTGGCATTCACGCTGCATCATCACTCATGCTGACCGGGTTTAGTGACCATCAGGGTACATCCAGCATGAGCATTCTTTCATCTCCCTCCCTGCAAAGCCGATATGACACCCTCGATGCGGAACGATGCCAGACATGGTCTCCCGAAGCTGTATCCCGAAATGTCGCCCAGAGGCAGGCACTCGTGCGCGATCACGCCCGGACGCCCCATGTAGAAGTCGGTGACGTTCTGCCGCCCCATTTTTTCTCGGACGTGAACGGTGAACAGGTATCTCTGGACGATCTGACAGCCTCTGGGCCGGCCGTGCTCCTGTTTTTCAGATTTGCAGACTGTTCAGCCTGTAATATCGCTCTTCCCTATTACGCTGAAAGCCTTGCCCCCGCCCTGAAATCCGCGGGCATTCCTCTGGTCGCAGTCTCCGCACAGCCTTTCCCTGTACTGGACGACATCAGAGCCCGCCACGATCTGCCCTTTCCCGTCCTGAATGACCCGGGGCTGACGCTCGCGCGCATTCTGGGCATTACCTATGTTTTCGATGACACCACGCGTGAAGCCGCCATAGCCAGGGGAGATCGCAGCGAGGCCCTGAACGGCACCGAGAACTGGGAACTCCCCAAACCGACCGTCCTTGTCCTGACACCGGGCCGCGTCGTCAGCTTCGTCGAGATTTCGCCCGACTGGATGCGCCGTCCCGAAACGGACACGATCCTGAAAGCCCTTGGCCTCTCAAAAAAGAGCGTTTCTGATGCCGCATGACAATACCGTCAGGACCCTCCTCCGAACAGAGGAAGCACAGTCCGTCAGTCAGGAAGATTTCCGTGATGCCATGAGCCTTCTGGGTGCGCCGGTTGTCCTCGTCACAACCGACGGCCCCGGCGGTCGGCAGGGCCTTACCGTTTCAGCCATCAGCAGCGTCAGCGATACACCGCCGACCGTGCTGGTCTGTCTCAACCGCGGCAACCGGTCCCATCAGTCCTTCCTGCAGAATGGGGTCGTGGGAATCAGTATTCTCTCCCCCGCCCATAGCCAGCTTGCCTATTCTTTTGCCAGCCGTTCAGCCAGCGCAGAAGACAGGTTCTCCAGTGCTACGTGGATGACCCGGGAAACAGGTTCGCCACTGCTCTCAGATGCGCTCGTCACGCTTGACTGCACCATCGAAGCCATCCGCGGCACAGGAACCCATGACGTCCTGTTCTGTGGTGTCAAAGCCATTACCACCAACCCTGAAGCAGAACACGGCCTCGCCTGGTTCTCCCGGGGCTTTCATCACCTTCCGGTCAAGCGCCCTTGACGCTCCTGCAGGATCAATTCTGATGCCTTCCATTCATTCCCCATCCCGTCGCACTGTCCTGACGGGAAGTCTGGCCGGAATCGTTGCATCGGGCCTTCACTCAAAGGCCTCTGCCCAGTCCGGAGACCAGATGGACATGGGAGACCGATGCCAGGCTGCCGGTCCGGCGATAGTCGAACCCGTTCCCGGACCAGCCCGCAACCTGACAATCGCCTGGAACGAAGCCTCGATCTGCACGGCGGCTGTCCCAGTCGCAAAAGCCAAGGGATTTTTCAAAAAATACAATCTCAATATCGATTACGTCAATTTTGCCGGAGCCACGGACCAGCTTCTTGAAGCCCTGTCCACCGGCAAAGCGGACGGCGCACCCGGTATGGCGCTCCGCTGGCTGAAGCCCCTCCAGCAGGGATTCGACGTCAAGCTTGTGGCGGGATTGCATGCAGGATGCATGTATCTCATGACGACGCCCGCCACGGGGCTCAAAACCCTGACGGACCTGAAAGGCAAGACCATCGGCGTCACGGATATCGGCGGTCCTGACCGCAATTTTTTCAGTATCCGCATCAAGGAAGCCGGTCTCGATCCTGAAACCGACGTTCAGTGGAGACAGTTCCCGGCCGATCTTCTGCCGCTCGCACTCCAGCGCGGTGATATTCAGGCCTTTTCGGATGCCGACCCGTTTTCCTACCCACAGCGACGCCAGTTCGGCCTTATCGATATCGACAACAACATGAAAGGCGAATGGGCTCATCTGGCCTGCTGCGTCATAGGTTTACGCGGCAGTCTGATCCGGAATGAGCCTAAGGTCGCCGCGGCCGTGACGCGCGCCATTCTGGAAGCAGGCGCATGGATCGCCTGCAACCCGGACGAAGCCGCCACCATTTTCCAGCCCTACGCCCCCAAGGCAAACGCCGGGGATCTCGCCGCAATGCTGAAGATGCAGGGCCATCACCACCAGACCCTGACGCAGGATTTCAGGCAGGAAATCGTCCGCTATGCCGATGCCCTGAAACAGGCAGGCATTTTCCGCCCATCCCTCGACAGTGAGCGTTACGCAAAACGCATCACGCAGGATCTCTTCACCTGATGAGCAACAGCCAGACAATCCCTGCGTCCGCCAGCCCCCCTGCCACCCGCGCGCAGACCGGAAACCGGGCCCTTGCGCCAGCCATGCTCTGGCAATGGCTGGCTGGCCCCGTCTGGCTGCTGGCCGCGCTGCTTACATGGAAACTGCCTGACAGGGATGATTTCCCCGATACCGGTCAGTTCGCCATCCTGCTTCTTGCCGTCGGCCTCTGCCTGCTGGCCCTGACGGCTATCGGGCGTCTGAAGGAGCGGGCCCCGTGGGCTCTGGTGCTAGGCCTCGGGCTAGGCGCATGGGAAGTGATTCAGGCCAAGTTTCTCCTGCTTCCCCGGCCGTTTTTCGGAACACCGCAGGATCTGCTGGATGTTTTCCTGACGGACTGGAAGCGCCTTGGAGACAGCCTCCTCCATTCCCTGCTCCTGCTTGCCATAGGATATGTTTCCGGCTCTGTTCTCGGTATCATCACAGGCGTTGCGCTCGGCAGATCCCACCATGTCCGATACTGGGTGCGGCCCATCATGCGACTGATCGGGCCTCTGCCGCCCGTCGCCCTTCTTCCCCTGACATTCGTGATCTTTCCCTCCACACGCCTTGCCGGTGAAGTCCTTATGGCGCTTGCCGCCGGCTTTCCGGTGGCCGTGCTGACGTGGTCCGGCGTTTCGGCTGTGGATCACGCCTATTATGACGTCGCCAGAACGATGGGAGCACGCAACCGTTTCCTTGTCCTGCGCATCGCGCTTCCTGCCGCCACGCCACAGATTTTCGTCGGGCTTTTCATGGGACTGGGCGCCTCTTTCGCCATGCTGGTCGTAGCGGAAATGCTGGGCGTCAAATCAGGTCTGGGCTTCTACATGCAATGGGCACAGGGATGGGCGGCTTATCCCAACATGTACGCCGCGCTGATCGTCATGTCCCTGATGTGCACCACTCTCATGACACTTCTCTTCAAACTGCGTGATCATTTCCTCAAATGGCAGAAGAACGGCCTCAAATGGTAACCTCATCCCAGCCCGTTTCTCCCCTTGGCCTGACCCTTTCACACCTCAGCCACAGCTACGAGATGCCATCTGGGGTCCGCCCCGTTCTGGATGATGTCAGCCTCGACGTCGCGCCCGGCGAGTTCATTGCCCTGATCGGTCCCTCGGGCTGTGGAAAATCCACTCTCCTGCGTCTGGTCGCGGGTCTGGAGACGCCCGACACAGGCACATTGCTGGCAGATGGTGTGCCCATCACCGGGCCTGATCCCAGTCGCATCATCATGTTTCAGGACCCAACGCTCTATCCTTGGCGGACCGTCCGCGGCAACATATCCCTTGGGCTGGATATTCGTGGAGAAAGAAATCCCGAAGCTGTCGCCGCAGCCATCCGCCTTGTCGGCCTCGAAGAATTCTCCAGAGCATGGCCTCATCAGTTGTCTGGCGGCATGGCCCAGCGTGTGGCGCTGGCACGTGCCCTGATCAACAGCCCGCGTATGCTCATTCTTGACGAACCTCTCGGTAAACTCGACAGCCTCACCCGCCTCGCCATGCAGACGGAGCTGTTCCGTCTCTGGAAGAGCCAGGGCTTCACGGCCCTGATGGTCACCCATGACGTGGAAGAAGCCCTGCTTCTGGCCTCGCGCGTCATTGTCTTCAGTCCGAGACCCGCCCGCATTCTGGCCGACATTCCTGTGGACTGGCCGGAACCACGGCATCGTGAGGATCCACGCCTTCAGGACCTGCGCGCTCATATCCTGGAGCAGCTTGAGATCGGCATTTCTCCCTTGGCTACGGCCTGACCTGACGCCCGGGGAGGTATCAGACCGGAGACCATCTGCCCCCTGACAGCCCCCACTTCCGGCACGTTACGAACGACGCGCCCTGCCACTGCCGGACGAGCCTGCAGTCACGCCCATTCGGATGTCCCGGAACATCAAATAATTTCAAATCCATTGATAAAACTATCTCATTTTGCGTTGCCTGTTTTCCCTGTTGAGATCGGATATTCTGTTTTTGACAAGGATTTCCAATGCCTTTCAGCCGTCGTGTCTTTCTCGCGGGCCTTTCCTCGGCGACAGGCGCGCATCTGCTGTCCCTGTCCCGCTCCCGGGCGCTTGCAGCTACCCCCCTGCATGTCGGCGACCAGAAAGGCGGGGCACAGGCCCTCCTCACCGCAGCGGGCCTGACAACCCGATCGCCTGTCCCGTTGCAATGGAGCCTGTTTGCGGGTGCTCCCATGCTGATCCAGGCCCTGACGGCAGGGGCCGTAGATGTCGGCGTAATTGGTGATGCGCCTCTCGTTTTCGCACAAGCTGGCGGTAGTCCGATCAAGGCCGTCGCGGCAATTCAGACCGATGGCACCATGACGGCGATCGTGGTGCGCAAGGATAGTCCCATCCGCAGCATACAGGACCTCAAGGGACGTTCCATCGCCACACTGAAAAGCCAGACCGGACATTATCTCACGCTCGCGGCCCTGCGGGATGCCGGAATGCATGATGACGACGTCCGCTTCGTCTTTGTTCCGCCCACAGCCGCAAAAATGGCGCTCCAGAATGGCAGCGTCGATGCCTGGGCAACGTGGGGTCCTTATATCGCAGATGCCAAAATAGATGATGGGGCGCGGGAAATCGTGAACGGTGGCCGCCTGATGAGCGGCCTGAGCTACGTCGTTGCGACAGACGAGGCGCTTCAGAGCCAGCGGAACGCCATCATTGCCTATAACCGGCTTCTGCGTGACGGCCATCAGTGGATGCTGACGCATGCCGAAGATTACGCCGTGGCATGGAGCAGGGAAACAGGGCTCTCCCTCCCTGTCGCGCGCGAAGTCGTCCGGACCTCAATGGCGTCCGTTGTGCCCATCACTCCAGACATTCTCCGGAAACAGCAGGGCGTTTCCGATTTCATGACTGCAACAAGAATGATTCCGGGCTCATGGGATGCAAAAGCCGTGACCGATCCAACCATCGCATTCTAGGATATTTTTTTCATGACCGCCTCACGCAGCACACGCGCTCCCTTCGCCCTTGGAGCCTATTTCACGGGTTCAGCCACAAACGGAGACGCATGGCGGGCACCGGGAGAAGATACGGACGCCGACCTGACATTCGAACGCTACCGTGACTATGTCTCCACTCTGGAAAAAGGGCGCTTCGACGCCATTTTCCTTTATGACAATGTCCTGCCGATTCCCGACCCTTCGCGCATCGCCCGTACACCTGCCCTTGCACGCTGGGATACCTTCACCCTGCTTGCCGCCCTGGCCGTCACGTCTTCTCACATCGGCCTGATCGGCACCGCCTCAACAACTTTCAATGAACCCTATAATATCGCACGGCGTATCGCCTCGCTCGATGTGCTGAGTGGCGGACGTGCAGGGTGGAATGTCGTCACCGCCACCGGAGGCGGCGAGAACTTCAATCTCGTTTCCCATGTCGATCACGCCCTGCGCTACGAACGCGCTCATGAATTTGTCGATGTCGTCAAGGGATTGTGGAACAGCATCGAGCCGGAGGCTTTCATACGTGACAAGGACAGTGGCGTGTGGCTCGACCCTTCCCGCGTTCATCCCCTGAATCATAAAGGGCGTTTTTTTCAGGTGGTAGGGCCGCTCAATTCGCCACCTCCCATTCAGCGTCCCCCCATTCTTGCACAGGCGGGCGCCTCCGGGGCTGGAAAGGAACTTGCCGCACGCATAGGCGAGATCATCTATACAGCCGAATATGACATTAACGCTGGCCGCGCCTACCGTTCCGATGTTCTTGAAAGGGCTGCCCGCTATGGGCGCGATGACCGGCATATCCGTATCCTGCCGGGTCTCGCTCCGATCGTCGGGAGAACAGAAAGCGAGGCCCGGGAAAAATTCGAACGCTATCAGAACTATCTCGACAAGGCTGATGTTCTGCGGGCCATCTCCCTCTATTCCAGCCTCGGAACAGATCTTTCACAGTGGCCTGAAGACAGACCGATCGAGCTGGGCTCCGTCGAGGAAACAAACAGCCATAAAAGCCGCCAGTCACTAATCGTGGACTGGATCCGCAAGACCCGCCCGACGGTCAAAGACATTCTCCATAATTTTACGCGCGGCGGTCATCGTCTCCTGACGGGCACTCCGGCGTCCATCGTGGATGAGATCGAGGAATGGTATCACACAGGCGCCTGCGACGGCTTCAACATCATGTTCACATCCGCACCTGGCGGCATCAATGATTTCGTGGAACTGGTCATTCCCGAACTGCAACGCAGGGGTCTGACGCGCACATCCTATGAAAGTCGCAACCTCAGGAAAAATCTAAGAATTCCTCCCACATGAAACAAGCATCAGCAAACTGTATTCTTTGAAAATCTCATTTGTTGTTTCGGAACGAAACCAACATCTTCGCATGATATCTTTGTAAAATCCGGGGACATGCAATGAGAATTTCTTCGTCCATCATCCGATGGAACAGACGTGTGGGAGTGCCGTTAAGCATCGTCTCGGGTATGCTCCCCCCCGTGACAGGCTGGGCGCAGACAGCCCGGAGCACAACCGCTCAGACACCTGAAGCGGTTATCGTTACGGGCACCCGCTCATCCGTCAAAGCGTCAAAAAGCATGTCGCCCATTGCGATTTTCACGGCGGCCGACCTGAAGAAAACCGGTCAGACCAGCCTGAAGAACGCCATTGTTGCGCTTGATCCTTCAGCAAACAATACGCCGGGATATCCGGGCCAGCTTGGTTTCACTACAAAAACGATGTCACTGCGCGGCCTTGGCGCGAATGAAACGCTCGTACTGGTCAACGGGAAGCGCCGGCATACCATGTCGTCTGTTTTCTACGGCGGCGCCATGCAGGGCCAGTCTCCCGTCGATCTCGACATGATCCCGATGAGCGCCGTAGATCACATCGAAATCCTGAAAGACGGAGCGGCTGCACAGTATGGCTCCGACGCCATCGCCGGTGTCGTCAACATCATTCTCAAATCCGCAGACCATGGAGGTTCCGTCGATGTCGGATATAACCAGTATGGTTCAAGCGTTGGTCCACTCGGAGATTATGGCAAGGGCGGAAACCTGAATTACAATCAGGGCTTCCGGATAGGACGGGACGGTTTCCTGAACCTGACGGCTGAATTTGTCGGCAACCAGTCCACGAATTATGGCGGTTACGTTCCGAAGACCCAGGGCGGCAGCCCGGTGCTGCTGTATCCTTTACTCGCCGACGGTTCACAGGATCCGCGGGAAAATGGCAACCGTTACCGTCAGATTTCAGGCAGCCCGGAATCCGAACGGCAGAGCGTCGCATACAATCTCGAAATTCCGCTGAACGAAAAGATCCGGTTTTACTCCTACGCCACCTATACACACCGCACATCCTTCGTCGCGGCCTGGTACAGACCGTCAAACTCGCAGCAGAACATCATGAGCGTTTATCCGGACGGATATCTGCCAACCGATACGACGGAAGACAATGATTTCCAGTTCACGAGCGGCCTGAAGGGCGACAACTTCTTCGGCTGGCACTGGGATGGCAGCGTCAATTACGGACGCAACGACAGCAGCATCGGCATCCAGAACACCATCAACAATTCGCTCGGTCCGGACAGTCCCCACAACTTTCACCTACAATCCCTGGCAAATTCCGAACTGACAGCCGATTTCGATATCCGCCGTCCGTTCCGGACAGGCCTTTTCAAGGACCCTCTTCAGGTCGCGGCCGGCATCGAATATCGCTACCAGCAATACGAGGTGAACGCAGGGGAACGGTCCGCCTGGGCGGATGGCGGTTACGTCAATCCCGCCAGTTACGTCTTCCCCACTGCCACACCCGCGCTTCCCTTCGCCTCCGGTCTGGGCGCAACCTCTCCCTCGCAGGCTGGCACCCATGCGCGGATGAATGGCGCTTTCTATCTTGATCTGACGCAGAAAGTGACTGACAAAATAACGGTTGCCCTGTCCGGGCGTGATGAACAGTACAGTGATTTTGGCAACGCCCTGAGCGGAAAAGCCTCCCTGCGCTATCAGATCACACCCTGGATCGCCCTGCGGGGATCAGCCAGCAACGGCTTCCATGCTCCCACGCTTCAGCAGGAATATTTCCAGAGCACCGCCCTTTATTATTCCATTCTGCCCAGCACGAACCAGCTCGTGCAGTCCTATACGAACTATGCCTCTGTCACAAACGCTGGAGCCCGCGCCCTTGGCGCAACGCCTCTCAAACCCGAAACCTCTCACAACTTCAGCGCAGGCTTTGTTCTCACGCCCCTGAAACGGCTCGATATCTCGCTCGACGCCTATCGTATCGACATTTTCAACCAGATTGTTCCCATCTCCGTCTCCGGTGCAGGCGTTTCCGGAGCAACCGTGCTGAATATCCTTCATCAGGAGGGCATCGTCCCGAATGACGGCCGTTATTATGGCTACACTTACGAGCGGAACGCAGCCCATACCCGCGCCATGGGGCTCGATCTTCAGGCGCATTACCTGAGCAGGTTCGGACGGGCAGGAAACGTCCTGTGGACCGTCATGATGAACCAGCAGCAGCACCAGATCATGAGAGTCAACCCGCTGAACGTGAATCTCGGCTCTGGCGTCACGGCACTCTATCGCAGCCAGATCGGCAATATCACGGCGATTTATCCCCGAAACACGCTCCGTCTTAGCGGCACGTGGAACATAGACAACTGGAGTACAACCGTCAGGGTCTCGCGTTATTCAAAAACCCAGCTCTGGAGCGATCGTGGCGCCGCATACGACCAGACGGTCGCCCCTGCCTGGCTGATGGATTTCGATGTTTCCTATACTTTCCCGAACCGTATCCGGGTTTCAGCGGGCGGCAACAATGTTTTCAACCACCGCCCACAGACCCTCAGCAAACTGGCACAGAGCGCCCAGTCCCTCCTTCAGGTCAATCCGAACTACAGCTACGCCTCGGCCTACGGGCTGGACGGGAGCTATTTCTATGGCCGTGTCAGCTATTCATGGTGACCTACAACACAGATACCCGTAGGACACTGGAGTTTACACAGGGGAAGTGCGAGGACGAAGAAAGGATGGCAGCGAATGGATCTCGCAATTCCATGCTTTATTTCAATACCCATATCTTCGGTGCCCGGGCATTCCAGCCCATCCGAAAAATGTAAGACCACTTATTGAACGCCTCCAACAGGCTATCCGGCTTTCTGCTCTCGCACCGGCATTCAGAGCGTGAATGCATCAGACCGTTTTTCCAAACAGGCCCTGACGGGAGCGGATTCCCGCTGAAACAGTATTACCCAGAAACTACACGCTTATTGTCAGCACGACCAGAACACCCACGACCCAGAGCATCATGGCTGTATTGAATCTCTGATATCCATACCGGATCGCAAGGTCACCAAGTCCTCCCGCCCCCACCACTCCCGCCATGGCAGAGGCACTGATCAGCGTAACCAGCATGACTGTCAGACCCGAGACAAGACCAGCCAGCGCTTCCGGCAGCAGAACGGATCTGCACGACTTTTGCGCGCATTGTCCCCATGGCACGCACTCCCTCGATCAGTTCAGGGTTTACGTCCTTCAGAGAAACCTCTGCAATCCGTGCAAAATACGGGATGGCTGTGATGGAAAGGGGAACAATCGCAGCCGCCGTCCCAAGAGCCGTCCCGACGAGAAAGCGGGTGAGAGGAATCAGAAGAACAAGCAGAATGATGAAGGGAACTGCCCTTGTCAGATCAACCATCACCCCCAGTGGTCGTCCGATCGCCGGGACAGGCCACAGACCCTGGGGCCTGGTGATGGTCAGAAGGATCGCAAGTGACAATCCGAACAACATGGCAATACCGGCGGAAACAAAAACCATTCCCAGTGTTGCCAGAGTCGCCTTTACAAGCAGGTCAAAAAACGGATGGTGCATATCCCAATACCTTCATTTCATGAGCGCTTTTCTCCAACCACTCCATGATATCCGCACTGTTCTGAGGCAGGCTCAGAACAAGCCTGCCATATCCGCCAAAGCCACTCTCGCCGATACTGGCTTGTACGATATTGGGGGAAGTTCCAAATTGCCGGTATAGATCTGCAATCAAGAAAGCAGATCCCTGTTCTGCTTTGACCTTGAGCGCAACGACGAGACGACTGTCAGGCTCCTGTGCATCAGTAATGAAAGGAGATATCCATTCGGGAAGAGACGTCTGTTTTTCCTTGATAAAGGACCTCGTCAGGGCGTGACGAACCTCTCCACGCGCAAGCTCCTCAATGGAGACGTCTTCCACGATCTGTCCCCGATCAAGAACAAGAATCCGATGGGCAAGACGTCGGATAACGTCCATTTCGGATCAACGGTCCTTTCCAAGACGGACGAAGCGATGATCGTAGCGTTTCAACGCCATACTTTACTGCCGATGGATGGCTGCCTTTAGGCCAGCATTCCCCATCTGACACGCTCGGCTCTGCATCGCTGCTTTCAGCGTTACGGGATATCCCGACTTCCGGACATGGAGGGAGACAAGCCAAAACGACAGCGTTTCAAACGCTATCCCATCGGCTTTTTTCACATCGATATTGCCGAAGTCCAGACTGCTGAGGGCAAGCTGCACCTCTTCGTTGCTATCGACCGGACAAGCAAATTCGCTGTCACACAACTCGTCGGGAAAGCCGATCGGAAGACAGCCTTGGAATTCCTCGAACATCTCCTGAGCATGATCCCTTATCGGGTTCATACCATTCTGACCGATAACGGCATCCAGTTCGCTGAGCAGCCTCATAATCGCAATGCGGCGTGGTCGTGTCCCATGCGCTTCGACATGATCTGCGAAGCCCACGGGATCGAACATCGTCTGACGAAACCCAATCATCCCTGGACGAACGGTCAGGTTGAGCGGATGAACCGGACGATCAAGGAAGCAACCGTCAAACGCTTCCATTACGACAGTCATGAGCAGTTGAGGACACACCTCAACGACTTCATGGCAGCCTATAATTTCGGGCGAAGGCTCAAGACGCTGAGTGGCCTCACACCTTACGAATATGTCTGCAAAATATGGACAGCAGAGCCAGAAAAATTCATCATCAATCCAACCCATCAACCCCCGGGACTAAACACCTAGCATTCCTCAATGTGACATCGAACCGGTTGAACACCATATCGATAACGCTGGCCTGCGTCAGAGGCCCGCGGAACAGCCAGATCCTCTTCGCGTCAGGCACCCGATCCGATAACTCCGAACCAAAGAAGCGCGTGAACGACAGACGCTCGCTGAGCAACTACTCCGTCTGTTCCGTAGGACAGAGTATTCAGCGTGTGGATCACGAGGATTTTGAACATCAGCACCGGATCATACGGAGGACACTCGGCTTCTCCCATCCGCATAGGCCAGAGCCTTTTCCAGATCAGGTGGGAACGCCTCAAAATCCATAGTTCGGAAAAATGCTTCAAGCTGACCAGAAAGTCCGCTCAAACGGGCAAGGCGCCCCTGTTTCATGCGCGCGTCCCTCATCACCACACAAGAGAGGAAATCACAAAGGGTCTATCAAAACCAAGGGGGTTTCGAACGCTACCCCTGCTATATTTCAAGCCCTATTTTTATACTCGAGGTTCATGGATGCCTGACCATTAGTTTCATACCCTGCAGACATCCATATTTCAGGTGATTTTCTTTGTTTTAATTAAATCCCACATCTATTCCTGAAAATACTCCAAATCCGTCACCCGGCATTTCCGCTGCAGCATCTCCGTTTGTCGCTCTGTAAACCGGGATTACAGCAGAGGCGTAATGTTTGTTGGCAAGGTTATGGAGCTGAAAATAAATGCGTCGATTTTTCTTGGGCCAGAGATAACCAAACGTCAGATTGTAAATATGATAGGGCGCTGCTTTTGCCTTGTTGTCATATGTCGCATAAACTGAAGATGCTGCCTCGACATCGAATGAAGAATAGAAACCATTTTTGAAATCAGCGTGAAACTGTGCCTGGTAAAGATGCTGAGGAATACCGGGCAACCGGTTGTGACCAAAATTCTGGTCATGATTATAATGAAAATCCTGAAATGTGTAGGCATGCATCAGATAGATACTATTGCCGTCCCACTGATAGATCTTATGATTCAAACCTACTTCCACGCCTTGATGCGTGGTAGGAGAGGCATTGCTCAGAACAGCCGTATTATAGAGTGCTGACGTCGCCGTCATGACGGACAGAAGTTCGTTTCGGACAGCTGAGTGATAATAGGAAACACTCCAGTGCTGACCTTTAAAAGTTCCTTCGCTACCAATTTCGAAGGTCGTTGCGGTTTGAGGCTTAAGTCTCTGATATCCCTCTGTCAGTCCTGTGGCAGGACCGCTCTGATATTGAGAGCCGGAAAGAAAATCATTATCCGTTGCTGACTGTACACTGCGTGTAACATTTCCATAAATACGGATATCTGGCGTAGCCTGATACCGGAAGCCGCCACGCGGAGCAAAATAAAGAGGGTTAACAGAAAAATGGCTCTGGACAGGGTACGTCGTCGTCGTACTCCGTGGCATGTAACTTAGAGCTCCAGCAGCCGTCAGCCACAAATTTTTATATACTTCTGTCTCATTGCTAAGATGCCATATCGTGTTGCTTCCTCCTCTATGCCACCTGTTAACGGAGGCACCAAATGGAAGCCCATAGGCGGCATAGGCTGATGTGGATCTGACGCGGTAGTCATAATAATTGTAGCCGACATCAACGGTTGTATAAACACCCAGATTTGTATTGCTTTTATGGCCCCAAATTTTATCTTTCCGGGTGTAATCAACAACACCATTTGCACCAATGACATTCATGGGCAACTGAAGCGTCCGCAGTCCATGATTCATCGGGGCATCAATATACGTAAAGCCAATCAGAAGATTGGATTTGTCATCGATGCGGATTCTTGTCCTGTCTCCAAAATACTTTGTTCCAGGAAGAATCGTGTACGTATTATAATACCCGGGACGCGCCTGTTTGGGATTTTCTGCGATCTGCGCGCGCGTCAGATAGTTGGGCTGTCCTTCGTAAGACTGACGATACCGGAAGAAAAACCGTGTATCAACGGAATCACTGAACTTGTATCCGTAGTTGAAATTAATTCCAAAATTTGAAATCTTTGTATTCTGCTGATATCCGGATCTATAGGAATTTGTAACGCTTATATAGTAATCAGATTTTCCAATAACCTTCCCGGATGAAAGTTGTTCTTTGACATACCCAAAACTTCCAGCTTCTACACGGGCCTGATACGTTTTTGCATCATACCCTGTCAAAGTATGCATATTAATAGCGCCGCCGAGGAGCGTCGATCCAAGATCGAAACCGTTCCCTCCCCGGTAAATTTCCATATACTGCATCCCTAGAGGCTCCATCAATTCCATTGGCGCGCCTCCTATTCTCGTCGCAGGCAGGTCATCCAGAAGGACGAGCGTACCAACACGAGCGGACCCAGTGCCGGCCTGAATACCTGAACCTCGTATGGACAGATGAACGTCGTTGTCACCCGTCGCGGCAGGAGCATAAACGCCAGGCTGAAATGCCAGCCAGTCGCCAATAGTCGAAGTCCGCTGCCTAAGAACCATTTTGGAATCCACGACACTTGTGCCTCCCGGCACGGACAGAAGGCGCGCAGCAGCTCGTCGGACTGCCGACATCCCGGTTACATGCACCTCCTCGGCATCCGAAACCCGGGCACCACCATGGTACATCCCTTCCATGTCATCATCGCCACCTGACATACCTTCCATGGTTTTCGGAGGCTTCTGCCTTTTCACTGAAGATTTCCCGGTGTGATTCGGCACAGAAGCGTGGCCCACCGGTTTCATATGGTGATGCATGCCCTGAACAGGATCCATGTCCTGCGCATAGGCAATGCGCATCCCTCCAAGAGACGTCGAAGCCACCAAGAGAAACAGAATTTTGCGATTTCGCTCCATACGAGAATAAGCACTGAAAGTAATTGGCATCTTGGACACGGAATACTCCACGGAACAGAAAATCATTTCTGTTTATTTTTATGGAAGAGACATTATCCGTAAGTAACATCTGAAAAATATTTTTATCAAATGAGTAATGATCAAGGAGAAGTTGAATTTATAAAATGCCGATTCCAAGAAATTTTTGTTTTCCTCTGATTTTCAGCATATCATCAGACAAAATCGGAAATCGTATTACATATCGATATCGGAACAATTTATTTGTCACTATCCTGTTGATAACACAGAAAATATTTCCGGCCTCTGACAGGGGAGACTCAGACACCCTCTTCATCGAGTTTAGGCTCAGGACTCATAGCCAGAAGATGACGGTTGCGGCGAGGCAGATGGCTGAGAAGAAGACGGTCGGGCATCTGTCGTAGCGGGTTGCAACCCGCCGCCAGTCCTTGAGCCTTCCGAACATAATCTCGATGCGATTGCGGCGTTTATATTTTCTCTTATCGTATTTGACCGGTTTTCCGCGCGATTTCCGTCCTGGAATGCAGGGCTTTATCCCTTTCTCTTCCAGGACGTCCCTGAACCAGTCGGCGTCATACCCGCGATCTCCCAGCATCCATTGTGCTGC
>NZ_JBDNYY010000010.1:0-80141 GCF_047722525.1 Gluconobacter sp. | reverse complement strand
CGCCCCGGAAGCCCTAGAAGTGAGCCCCGCTGCGTCGGTGAACGGGCTTATACGGGGACCTCAGGGAGGGGTCAACAGGAAAATTGCATTTCTATGAAAAAATCAGACCCCGTGGTATTTTCTGAACCACAGGCAGAACTCTTTCATACCCTCTTCAAAGGAGACTTCCGGCATCCAGCCGCAGAATTCCTTCACTTTTTCCAGAGAAGCCCATGTCGATTCCATATCCGCCACGGGTCGGGGCTGGCGTTCTACAAGAACTCTCTTTCCAAGATCCTGCTCCAGCAAGGCGATCATCCGGGTTACCCTTTCGGGCTTATCCCCCCCAAGATTGAATATCCGGGACATTCCTGATTCTGGCGGCTTGCCGAGAACCTTCAGCACGCCCCTGACGATGTCATCAATATAGGTGAAGTCGCGGGAAAGGCCTTTGCCTTCGTAAAGGGTTACCGGACGCCCCTCTGAAATCGCTCTGGCAAAACCGTAATAGGCCATGTCGGGTCGTCCCCACGGGCCATACACAGTGAAGAACCGCAGACCGGTTTGCGGGATGCCATACAGATACGCATAGGACTCAGAGGTGAGTTCGGCCGCTCTCTTGGTCACCGCATAAACGGAGCCAGGGCGTTCAACCCGATCCGTTTCCCGGAAAGGGACAGTCTGATTACGTCCATAGACTGACGAGGAGGATGCATAGACGACATGCGTCAGTTTTTTCAGATGTCGGCATGCTTCCAGAAGCGCGACCTGCCCCATGACGTTTGACGTTACATAAGAATAGGGATCGACGAGCGAATGCCGCACCCCAGCCTGGGCGGCGAGATGGATCACGCCCTCCAGATCGGAATGCAATTCGACCAGATCCTGCAGGGCCTGAGGGTCGGTCACATCCACGTTCAGAAATCTGAATCTCGGATAAGGCTCAAGCCGCGTTAATCGCGCCGCCTTCAGGGAAGGATCATAATAATCATTGAGGGTGTCGATCCCGACAACCTCCATACCCTGTTTCAGAAGAGCTTCCGCGACATGAAACCCGATAAATCCGGCAACTCCGGTAACCAGAATTTTCACAGGAGCATCAGTGCTTCAGAGCGGAACTGGTCACAACATCTCCTACACGGATCCCCAGCTTCGCTGTAACCCCACCTGCCAGTTCAAGTGTATTGGCGACCACTCCATCACTGCGCAGGATCGCCTCACTCAGAGGGACGGCATTTTCCGCAATGGCATGGATGTGGTTCGTTGAATCAATGAAAACGATGTCCAGCGGCACAAGCGTATTGCGCATCCACATATCCGACACCTGAGGCGTGGCCCACATGAACAGCATCCCCTCATTTTCAGGCAGATGCTTGCGGAACATTTCTCCCACTTCCTGCTGGCGGTAGGTCTTGGCCAGTTCCACCTTAAACTCATGCTTCTGGCCATCGCGCGTCGTGATGGTCAGAGGCGCGGTTGGCAAATGGACCTGCGCCTGCGTAATCGGCTCCTCCGCCTTCGCAAAACCAGCACTCAGTCCCAGCGCCGCTACCAGCGCACAGCAAAAAAATCGCATGATATGACTTTCAGATTCAGGAAATCAGGAAAGGATTGGTCCGGCGTTCTTCCCCGATGGTCGTCGGCATTCCGTGCCCGCACAACACCACGGTTTCATCAGGCAGGGTCAGAAGATGCTTTCGAATGCCATCAACAAGCGCCCGTGAATCGCCATAAGCGAAATCCGTCCGCCCAACGGTTCCCCGGAACAGTGTATCGCCAGTCAGAACACGCCGGTTGTCACGATCCACAAACACCACATGGCCAGGAGTATGTCCGGGCACATGTGCCACATGCAGATCCTGCCCCAGCAGATGCAGCACCTCGCCGTCTTCCACGAAGCGGTCGGGAGTGACGTTTTCCATGCCCGTTATTCCGAAAGCGGCAGCCTGCTTCGTGATGCTCTGCAACAGAAAATCATCGCGCCGATCAGGGCCCAGAACGGGGACAGCCTGACCTTGGCGCCTGTCCAGAGCCCTTTTCAGGGAAGCGGCTCCACCCGCGTGATCCAGATGGCCATGTGTCAGGAGAATGGCTTCAACGGTCATTCCGTCCAGATGCTGGAGAATATCCTCAACATCTCCTCCCGGATCGACCACAACGACACGGCTCTCATCATTCGAGAGAATGGTGCAGTTCTGCCGCAGGGGCGTTACCGGCACCCGCTTCGCATACAAAGGAGTCATGGCTCCCCCTTCCAGACGGTCCGTTCTGATGTGGCGATACAGGGTCAGCCCCTGTGCGACAAGTCAAACACGGGAGTGATGCCCTCCGGATCATTGACCCACCCTCGCAGGACGGTCACTCTTCACCTTTCCATCTTCAGACAAGGTGTCACCATGAGCCGCATCATCCGCACAGAACCCAACGCCATTCTCTCCAAGGCTGTCGAATATCACGGCTTCATCTTCACCCAGGGTGTCGTGGCAGTAGATCTTTCGCAGGGAATCGAAGAACAGACCAGAAGCGTTCTCGACCAGCTCGACCAGATCCTTGAAGAACACGGTACCGACAAGACGCGCATCCTGCAGGCCCAGATCTGGCTGAAGGATATCGCAGACCGTACCGCTCTCAACACGATCTGGTCCGCCTGGCTTCCGGAAAACATGGCCCCTGCCCGCGCCTGCGTTCAGGCGGTCATGGCAGATCCGAAAATTCTCGTGGAAATCATGCTCACGACCACGAAGTGATCTGAATCGGACAATTATGGCGAGATTGCAGCAAAGTGTGGTGTCAAAAAGATTTTCTCTGGAAATGAAAATTTAACACATAGGCCTGCATTCTGCTCTTGTCAGGGTTGCAGGAAGGTTGTTACCTCCCTGTAACCCGAACAACACACAACCAGTCAGGATCCTAAAGATCGTGAAGCATAAAAGTTGCCGGAAAACCTTTCTCTCTGCTCTGGCGCTCTCCGCTGTCGCGTTCTTTTCAGGACAGGCTCAGGCCCGTCACAGTACCATCCATCATGGACGGGCTGTTTTCCACAGCCATCGTTCCAGCACCCGTCACCATTCCTATGCGCATGTCATCCAGTGCGTCGCCTATGCAAAGGCTGCCTCGGAAGTTGTTCTGCACGGTAATGCGCGTGACTGGTGGTACAATGCTGCCGGCGTTTACGCCCGTGGCTCGGCACCGCAGGCAGGCTCGGTCCTGAACTTCCGGGCCATCCGCCGCATGCCGCTTGGCCACGTCGCCGTTGTCCGCTCGGTGGAAGACAGCCGTACGATCTATATCGACCAGTCGCACTGGGCCTCCAACGGCATCGCACATAACGTGCGTGTCGTTGACGTCTCGCCCAATAACGACTGGAGCGCCGTCCGCGTCGCCCTCAATGATCGCAGCGGCCGACTGGGCAGCATCTATCCGACATACGGCTTCATCTATCCGCATTCCGACAACGGCGATCGTACCCCCGCGCCGCAGGTTGTGCTGGCACGCGCTTCGAACGTCTCGAGCTTTCATCACCGCGCGGTCCTGAGTGGCTCGAATCCCCTGAGCCATCCGATGAGCAGCACCGAAGTGGCGGAAGCGCCGGACGATGCTTTCACGTCGGACGCACCCAACCGTTCGATTCGCTGATCTGACTGAGGGCCGGTTTCAGTCCGGCCGCGATTCCCGATGATAGGGATGGCCGGTATTGATGGCCTGAGCCCGGAAAAGCTGTTCGGCAATCAGGACCCGGACCAGCATATGCGGCCAGGTCAGCTTCCCCAAGGAAATAACGGAGTCGGCCCGCTGGATCACGGTTGAATCCAGCCCTTCCGCACCACCAATCAGAAAATGAATGGGACGTCCGGATTCCTGCCAGCGGGAGAGCATCTCCGCCAGACGCAGACTGTCCGGCGTTTTGCCACCTTCATCCAGCGCCACGATCAGGGCATTGTCAGGACAGGCCCCCAGCAGAGCAGCCGCATCCTTGCGCTTCTGCTCCTGGATGCTGCCTTTTGACGGCGCGAGTTCCGTCACCGTCAAAGCGGGCCTGATCCGGCCCGCATAACGTTCGAACAGTTCGCGCTCCGGACCAGCTTTGAGCCGGCCGATTGCGACCAGTTTCATTCAGTCCTGCTCTTCGTCCTGTCCGACCGCGACTTCGTTTTCGCTGCCATCGAGATCGGTGCCCCACATCCGCTCCAGACCATAAAGCTCACGGCTTTCCGGCTTGAAGAGATGAACGACAACATCGCCGGCATCGATCAGAACCCAGTCGCTGCCATTCGCGCCTTCGATCAGGATGCGCTTGATGCCGATCTCATTGAGCTTCTTTTCGATGTGATGCGCCATTGCAGAGATCTGGCGGTCGGCAAGACCTGTCGCAATGACCATGCGATCAGCGAAATTCGCGCGGCCGACCAGGTCCAGCACGACGATGTCTTCACCCTTGTCTTCATCCAGACTCGTGGTGATGACCGTCAGCATGCTGGTCAGAAGATCCGGCTGCACGGCTTCGCGCTTGACGGCCGTTTTCTTCGGTCCGGCAACAGCCGCCTTTTTACGAGCCGTTCCCGGCACCTTGGCAGCCTCGGCCAGTGCCGCATCGGGGGAGCTGGTTTTCCGGCGCACAGGCTTTTTGGCCTGCGATTCGGGAGAGGTCGTCTTGGTGATGGTTTTTACTCCTGATCGGACTCCGGACGGAACTGGCCGGACTCACGCAACGCTGTAGCCGATATATCGTTCTGCGGCGCAGAAAGGAACGTCCATGCGTTGCCTTTTCGCTCCGCAAGCACGGGAGATTCCCGCGAAGGCCGTCTCTGATGCCGCAAAACGGAGGCCGCAGCCCCCCGCAACGCAGGTGAAACACTCCCCGGACGCGGAACGACCGCTATGGGAACCATAGCAACAAGCCTGCGCCAGCGCTTCCAGCGCGCCAGTTGCGCCAGCCCGTCCGCACCCATCAGCCATACGAAACTGACATTCGGAAAACGCTGCTTCAGCAATGCCACGGTTTTTACGGTGAAGCGCTGCCCCAGCCGCGATTCGATGTCGGTCGCAACGATTCGCCGACCATCCGCAATCCGCTCCGCAGAGGCAAGACGCCTCCTGAACGGCGCCATGCCCTTGCCGGGCTTAAGCGGATTGCCGGGCGACACCATAAGCCAGACCTGATCCAGCCGCAGCGCCCGCAGGGCACGCCGCGCCACCATCAGATGACCGGCATGAGCGGGGTTGAAAGACCCCCCCAGCAGACCGATCCGCATTTTTCGCCCGTCACCGGACGTCGGGATGCTGGTCAGCCCCGCACCTGCCCGGTGCCGATCACTTCGTACCGATAACATGTCAGTTGCTCGAGCCCCACCGGACCGCGGGCATGCATCCGTCCTGTCGCAATGCCGATCTCCGCCCCGAACCCGAACTCCCCACCGTCACAGAACTGCGTGGAGGCGTTCCACATCACAACCGCACTGTCCGTCCCGTTCAGGAACACAGTCGCCGCTTCAGGATCTTCTGCGATAATGGCCTCGGTATGCGCGCTTCCGTGCCGGGCAATATGATCCAGAGCATCTTCAACCCCGTCCACTACAGCAATGGAAAGGACCGAATCCAGCCACTCGGTATCGAAATCATCCGCCGAAGCCGCTGCAAGCGTGGATATGATTGCGCGTGCGCGCGCATCAGCCCGGAACGTGCAACCCTTTGCCGCCAGATCCTGCACCAGCAATGGCAATAGCGTCGGTGCAATCGCAGCATCAATCAGCAGCGTTTCCGTCGCACCGCAGACCCCCGTCCGACGCATCTTCGCATCGAGCAGCACCGTCCGGGCCATGGCCGGATCAGCACTTTCATGAATATAGGTATGATTCAGCCCGTCCGCATGCGCCAGAACCGGCACACGCGCCTCGCGCTGCACCCGCTCCACAAGGGATTTTCCGCCACGTGGAATGATCAGGTCAATCTTCCCCGCAGCCTGCAACATGGCCCCGACCAGCGCACGATCCGCAGACGGCAGGATCTGCACACAGGCCGCATCCAGCCCGGCGGCCCGCAATCCGTCTTCCATCGCCGCCTGAATTGCGCGCGCCGAATGCAGGCTTTCCCCGCCACCGCGCAAAATCACCGCATTGCCGGACTTGATGCACAGTGCGGCGGCATCTGCCCCAACATTCGGACGGCTTTCGTAGATCATGCCGATCACGCCAAGCGGCGTCGCCACCCGGCGGAAATGCAGTCCGTTCGGCCGGTCCCATTCCGCCAGAACACGCCCGACCGGATCCGGCAGGCGCGACACGTCTTCCAGACCGCGCGCCATGGCCTCGACCCGCTCCGGCGTGAGCATCAGACGGTCCCGGAAGGCAGCATTCCGGTCTTGCGACAGCGCGGCCAGATCCTGCTGGTTGGCGGCCACGATCTCGTCCGACCGGGCCCTAAGCGCTTTCGCAGCTTCGGAGAGGGCATGATTGCGAGTCTCCGTACTCGCCCGCGCCAGACTCCGGCTGGCCCGGCGAGCACGCTCCGCCAGACCGTCCAGAATGTGCCCTGCCTCAGACATTGAACCGGAACAGCAGGACGTCGCCATCCTGCACCACATATTCCTTGCCTTCGATCCGCAGCTTGCCGACTTCTTTGGCTCCAGCCTCGCCATTGCAGGCCACGTAGTCGTCGAACGCCACGGTTTCGCAGGCGATGAAGCCACGTTCGAAGTCGTTGTGAATGACAGCAGCGGCCTGAGGGGCCTTCGTGCCAGCCGTGATCGTCCAGGCGCGGGATTCCTTCGGACCAACCGTGAAATACGTGCGCAGACCCAGCAGCTTGTAGCCAGCCGCAATCACACGATCCAGTCCGCTATCCGTCAGGCCCAGACCTTCAAGAAACTCCGTCCGGTCTTCCTGCGGCAACTGGCTGACTTCAGCCTCAATGGCAGCCGACACCACGACCACACCCGCACCCTCGGCTTCGGCGCGCTTGCGCACGGCTTCCGAAAACGCATTTCCGGTCGCGGCCGAGGCTTCCTCGACGTTGCAGACATACAGAACCGGCTTCGTTGTCAGGAGCTGAAGGCGGGACGCTTCCACTTCCTGCCCCTTCGCAACGGCGGTCCGTGCGGGCTTGCCCTCACGCAGCGCCGCCAGCAGCGGCTCCAGAAGCTCAAGCTGCGCCTGGGCCTCGCGGTCGTTACCCCGGGCGCGCTTCTGAAGGCCGATCTGGCGCTTTTCAAGGCTTTCCAGATCCGCCAGCATCAGTTCCGTTTCGATGATATCCGCATCCCGGACCGGATCGACGCCACCTTCGACATGGGTGATGTCGTCATCCTCGAAGCAGCGCAGGACGTGCACGATGGCATCGACTTCACGGATATTGGCGAGGAACTGGTTCCCGAGACCTTCGCCCTTGGACGCGCCCCGGACCAGACCCGCAATATCCACGAACTCAAGGCTCGTCGGCACCTTGCGGATGGACTTACCGATCCGCGCTAGTTCATCCAGTCGGGGGTCCGGCACAGCCACACGGCCCGTATTCGGCTCGATGGTGCAGAACGGGTAATTCGCAGCCTGTGCCGCCGCCGTTTCCGTCAGGGCATTGAACAGCGTGGACTTGCCGACATTGGGCAGACCGACGATGCCGCAATTGAAACCCATTCGTGCTCTCCATCATCATTACGGACCGCCGAAGCCGGAACAGTCCATTCCAGAAAAATTCGTTGCCCTGTGTTCGCAGAAACCGGAGAGGCTCACAACCACCTCCCCTTGCAAAACAGGCTTTTCAGCCCACGATTCCCGCCAGATCCTGCAAAGCCCGGACATGCGCCTTCAAAGCGGCACGACCCTGCGCCGTCAGGACCAGCCAGGTCCGCTGCCGCCCACCCAGTGGCGCCTTGCGCAACCGCACATAGCCCGCCTCCTGCATCTGGGCGAGATGCTTGGACAGAACCGAGTCACTCACCCCCAGAAGATCCCGCGCCCGCCCGAACTCCATGTCGTTCACTTCCGACAGGGCCGCAACAAGCTGCAAACGTGCAGGAGGATGAATGACGGGGTCAAATTGGGGAACAGCAGTCACAGCCGCGCTGTCATATCAGCCTGCCAGCCCCTCTGCCAGAGCAGGGCCGCGCCATAGCCGATTGTAAAACTGCCCAGCGTCGCCATCCAGGGCAGCCACGCCAGATGCAACACCCGCACGCCAGTCCCCGACAGCGCCATCATCGCATAGACCGCCAGCAGCATGCCGAGCGCAATCTTCCGCGTCCGGCCCCGCCGGTAACCATTAACGAAATATCCCATCCGCCGTCGTGCGAGTGCATAGAAAATGCCCATCAACGCGATACACAGCCCTTCCACCAAGAAAATAAATGGTGACTCCAGGCTCATGGCAAAAGTCAGCAGCGCCAGTAGACCGCCCCTGACGGGGGCATTCCACCAGGGGCAGACAAGCTCATCCCCCAGCTTTTCCCTGAAAGCTCCCAAGGCGTCCAACTGTACACGCGCTTCCTCACGGCTGCTCACGTCCACATTCCCGAATCCATCCTGCTGCACGGTATTGACTTTCCATAATGGAAAATGATGATCTGACTTTCCATTATGGAAAGAGAACAGAACCATGACAATCCTGCATGACGCTCCGATAGCCAGAATCCTGCCCTGTCTCTGGCTTGCGATCCTGCTGGTAACCTGCATCCTCCACACGCGCAGGGGAGCACAGGACTGGAAGATCTTCCGGCATGCCACCCAGACCCATGAACGGCGGCGCCTTTACCTGAAATGGCTGCTTCAGAGCATTCTGCTCTTCGATCTGGGAGGGCTCATGACCCTCTGGCTCCTGCCCGAGCCTCTGCGCTGGACGGCTCTGTCCCGGTTGCGCCTGTCGGCCCCGACGGCGAAAGCAAGCGCACCCTCGCCCGAAATGTCGCCTGCCTTTTTCATCGGATTTGGCTGCGGAATTCTGATCATCGCAGGATTTTTCATCCTGCTCCGAAAGCTGAAGCGGCCGGCGCCCCTCGGCTCTCTCGGCGACTTCGCCGCCCTGATCCCCCGCACCCTGCCTGAAGCCGGACTGGCCTTTCTGCTGTGCCTGAACGCGGGTCTGGGCGAGGAACTGTTTTTCCGGCTGGCCCTTCCCCTGCTGACAAGCCAGCTCACCGGGAATCTAATCGCCGGCGCCGTGCTCTCCACGCTGCTATTCGGGGGAATGCACTGGTATCAGGGATTCAAAGGCGTTCTGGCTACAACGGCCATCGGCCTGATCTTCATGATCCGCGCAGTTCAGGGGACACCACTGATCTGGCTGATGGGATTTCATGCCCTGATGGATGTCGTCGCCCTGTTCATCCGACCGGCCCTGACCGGCCATTTCAACCGGAAGGCTCTCAGGCAGCCAGCAGGGCAACCTTCGTCATGAAGGCTTCGTGCTCTTTCTTCGCCAGCAGGGGCGCCGCATCAGCGATGGCCTCAAGCCAGCGCTCCAGTTCCGGCTCTTCCGCCTTGGCGAAATTACCAAGAACGTGGCCGGTCACACGGTCTTTGTGCCCCGGATGACCGATCCCCATCCGCACACGCCAGTAATCCGGGCTCGGCAGGCACTTGTCCATGGAGCGCAGACCATTATGCCCGGCCGCGCCACCGCCACGCTTGATACGCAGCTTGCCGAAAGCAAGGTCGAGTTCGTCGTGAAATGCCGTGATGTCGTCCTGCGCGATCCTGAAGAACTGCGCGGCCTGCTGAACGCTGTCGCCTGAAAGGTTCATATACGTCATGGGCTTGAGGAGCAGGATCTTCTGCCCCCCGATGACGCCTTCGGAGGTCTCCCCCCGGAAACGCTTGCGCCACGGTGAGAAACCGTGGCGCCTGGCGATCTCGTCGACCGCCATGAAGCCGATATTGTGTCGATGACGGCTCATCCCCGGCTCGGGATTGCCGAGACCGGTCCAGAGCCTCATCGATTACTTCTTCTTTGCGCCGGGCTTTGCAGCAGCGGCTTCGGCTTCAGCAGCAGCCTTGGCAGCAGCTTCGGCTTCCATTTCGGCATCGATCGTCGGTGCAGCGATGGAGGCGATGACCATGTCAGCAGCCTGGCCGCTTCCCAGAACAACACCCTCGGTGCCCTTGAGGTCCGTCCAGCGCACGTTGTCGTGGATGTCCAGGCCGCTCAGATCTGCCGTGAAGTGCTCCGGAATGTTGGCCGGATCAGCCTGCACGTCGATGTAGTGACGGACGACGTTCAGAACGCCACCGCGCTTGATGCCCGGGGACTTCTCTTCACCCGTGAAGGAGATCGAGACTTCAACGTGAACCTTCGTGCCAGCAGCAACGCGCTGGAAGTCCACATGGATCGGGGCGTCGGAAACCGGGTGCAGCTGCACGTCACGGATCAGGGCAGCAACCGGCTCTGCACCTTCGGCAGCCAGGTTATACACGCGGGAGGACCAGCCACCGCGATGCAGTTCCTTCATGATCACGCGCGGATCAAGTGCGATGATGGAGGGTTCCTGCTTGCCACCGTAGATCACGGCCGGCACGAGGCCCTCACGTCTCGTTGCGCGCGCTGCCCCCTTACCAGCCTTCGCGCGCGTCGAGACAGCAAGTGTCGTCAAATTAGCCACTGTTACGCTCCTGCGTATTGAATTTCGTTCAACACAGACCTCCAGGGGTGCCTGTGCGAGGCGCGGAGTAGCGGAAAACCGCCACCGGCACAACCATTTTCGGACTCACCCCCTCTGGACCAGCCCATCTGCGGACCGCTACGCTTGCGTTCCATTTCCACAGTTTCCGGCAGAACCCCCACCCGATGAGCATCGCCGCCCGCATCGAACGCCTGCCCTTTACCCGCTTTCACTGGAAACTGCTTTTCCTCGGCGGCCTCGGCTATACGTTCGACGGCCTCGATTCCGCCATCGTGGCCTTCGCGCTCCCGATGCTGAAAAGCCAGTGGCACCTGAGCGGCCCGGAACTGGGGCTGCTCGGCAGCGCCACCTATCTCGGCTACGGACTGGGCGCCCTGCTGTCCGGCTGGTGGGGCGACCGCTCCGGCCGCCGCCGGGTCATGATGAGCGCACTGGCCATCTATGCCATCGGCTCCCTGCTCTCGGCCGGATCAGCGTCTTTTACGGGATTCTTCTTCTGCCGCCTGCTGTCCGGAATTGGCGCCGGGGCGGAAGCCACCATCATCGCGCCCTATCTCAGCGAATTCGTCGCCGCCCGCTATCGGGGCGCGTTCACCGCCGCCCTCACGGGATTTTATTCCTTCGGCTATGTCACCGCCGCCATCATGGGCTTCATGCTCGTCCCGGCCCTTGCGGATGGGTGGCGATGGGCGCTGGCCCTCACGGGCTTTCCGGTCCTGATGCTGCTGTGGTGGCGTCGCGCCCTGCCCGAATCCCCCCGCTGGCTGGACGAACGCGGACGCACGACCGAAGCCTGTGGTATCGTCGGCGATATCGAGGAAAGCGCGGGCCTCGCCGTCGGCCTCACCACCACGACCAACCGGGGAGCCCCGGCTTTCCGTCCGGTCCGGGATCTCTTCGCCCCGAACCTGCGCCGCTCCACCTTCATGAGCTGGGCCATGTGGCTGGCCATTACCTTCAGCTTTTACGCGTTCTTCACCTGGATCCCGACCCTGATGATCGAGCGCGGCATGACCGTCACCCGCAGCTTCGGCTATGCTATCTCGATCTATTTCGCCCAGCTTCCCGGCTATGCCTCCGCCGCCCTTCTTACCGAACGCCTGGGACGGCGGGGGACAGTCGCCCTTTTCATGATCGCCGGAGCCCTTAGCGCCATCGGCATGGCCGCGAGCCAGACGCCCACGGAAGTCCTGCTTTTCGGCATCCTGCTGTCCTTCTTCATGAATGGCACCTATGGCGGCATCTACGCCTACACACCCGAACTTTTCCCGACATCCCTGCGCGCGCGCGGCATGGGGCTCGCCTCCGCTATTGCTCGGCTGGGGGCCATCGCCTCCCCCGTCCTGATCGGCTGGCTTTACCCGCTCGCAGGTTTCCCCGGCGTTTTCGGTCTCACGACCCTGATCCTGCTGTCGGGCGCCACCATCACGCTCCTCTTCGGCCCCAGAACGGAAAAACGCCCACTCGATGACGAGCAGGCGTTCGCGCAGATCTGAAGTCGAAAGACCCGCTTCAGATCATCGGCACCCCACCATTGACCGCCAGAAGCGCGCCCGTGGTGTAACTGTTCATCGGATCGGCGAAATAGACATAGGCTCCTGCCAGTTCGGCCGGCTGTCCCGGACGACCCAGCGGCACATCCGATCCCAGATGTTCCTGCTCTTCTTCAGGCATCCCCGTCGCAATGAACGGCGTCCAGATCGGACCCGGCATCACCGCATTGACCCGGATCCCACGCCCCGCGAGCTGCTGCGCCATGCTGGACGTGAAATTCGCGATCGCCGCCTTCGTCATGGAATACGGCACCAGCAGTTCCGGAGCCGTCTTGAGATTGACCGAGGACGTATTGATGATGGAGGCCCCGGCCTGAAGATGTGGCAGGGCGGCCTTCGTCAGATGAAACAGCGCATCCGTGTTCGTAGCGAAATGGCGCTTCCATTCCTCATCGGAGATCTCTTCCAGCTTCGCCCGCGCTTTCTGAAAGGCCGCGTTGTTCACCAGAATATCCAGCTTGCCGAATGCTTCGACAGTCTTGCGAATCATCTCCCGGCAATGCGCCGCCTCACGGATGTCGCCCGGCAGCAGTAGACAGGACCGACCTTCGGCCTCGACCTGCGCTGCGATCTCGCGCGCATCATCCGTTTCCGGTTCCAGATAGGAGATCGCGACATCTGCCCCTTCCCGGGCAAATGCCAGTGCCGCCGCCCGCCCGATCCCGGAATCACCGCCGGTAATCAGCGCCGCCAGACCCGCCAGCTTTCCGGAGCCTTTATAGGTTTTTTCGCCGTAATCGGGCTTCGGGATCATCTTTTCCGAAAGGCCAGGAAATTTCTGCGTCTGGCCTTTGAAAGGCGGGCGCGGATAGCAGGTGCGCGGATCAGCAGGCATGGAAACACTCCGGTGTCGTCATGGGACATGAGTCCCTGCCCTAACGGCCCGTCTTCCTGAGGGGTTCAGAAAATTTCCCGGATTTATTTCAGGAACACTTGCCCCTGACAGCGCTTTGTTAGGAGCACGGCCTTTCCTGTGGGAGAGGCAACTTCCTCATCCAGACTTCCTAAAGCCCCGTACTTCCGGGCCGACAGGCAGAGGCGCATTTCATGAGCACGGACAAACGCACGACCGTCACCATCGGCGATCAAACTTTCGAGCGTGGCCCCCAGGGCACCACCCATCAGGTTGCGTCCGGTGACACCCCGACGCTGACCACCCAGCAGGGCGTTCCCGTCTCGGACGACCAGAACACCGAGAAAGCCGGTGCCCGCGGCCCGGCGCTTCTGGAAGATTTCCATTTCCGCGAGAAGATCTTCCATTTCGATCACGAGCGTATTCCCGAACGCGTGGTCCATGCCCGGGGCTATGGCGCGCATGGCTTCTTCGAACTAACGGATTCCCTCGCTGATTACACGACCGCCAGCGTTCTGGGGAAAATCGGCAAGCGCGTCCCGGCTTTCGTGCGCTTTTCGACCGTTGCCGGTGGCCGTGGCTCGTTCGATCTGGCCCGTGACGTGCGCGGTTTTGCCGTGAAGCTCTACACGGAAGAGGGAAACTGGGACCTTGTTGGCAACAACATGCCCGTCTTCTTCATTCAGGACGCCATCAAGTTCCCGGACATGGTCCATGCCGTGAAGGAAGAACCCGACAGCGGCTTCCCGCAGGCCCAGTCCGCCCATGACAATTTCTGGGACTTCGCATCCCTCTCCCCCGAGACCGTCCACATGCTCATGTGGATCATGTCTGACCGCGCCATCCCGCGCTCTTTCCGCTTCATGGAAGGCTTTGGCGTCCACACCTTCCGCCTCGTCAATGCCGAGGGCAAATCCACCTATGTGAAGTTCCACTGGAAGCCCAAGCAGGGTTTGCAGTCCGTCGTGTGGAACGAAGCGGTCAAGATCAACGGCGCCGATCCGGACTTCCATCGCCGTGATCTGTGGGAGTCCATCAATTCCGGCGATTTCCCGGAATGGGAACTGGGCGTGCAGCTTTTTGACGATGAGTTTGCTGACAAGTTCGACTTCGACATTCTGGACGCGACCAAGCTGATCCCGGAAGAACTCATCCCCGTCCGTCGCATTGGCCGCTTGGTGCTGAACCGCACGGTGGACAATTTCTTCGCCGAGACCGAGCAGGTCGCTTTCTGCACCCAGAATGTCGTGCCCGGTATCGCCTTCACCAACGATCCCCTTCTACAGGGTCGGAACTTCTCGTATCTGGATACCCAGACCAAACGCCTCGGCGGTCCGAACTTCACGCATATCCCCATAAACGCGCCAAAATGCCCGTTCCACAACTTCCAGCAGGATGGTCACATGGCCATGCACAACCCGAAAGGGCGTGCAAACTATGAGCCTAACTCCTGGGGTATGGGACCGCGTGAAAACCCGCAGACGGGCTACAAGCCCTATGCCGAGGAAGTAAACGGCCGAAAGACCCGTGAACGGGGCGAACTGTTTGCCGATCACTACAGTCAGGCCCGCCAGTTCTACACGAGCCAGACCCCGACCGAGCAGACACATATCAAGAATGCCTTCGTCTTCGAGCTCAGCAAGTGCCTTACACCGGCCATCCGTGCCCGCGTCGTCGCCCATCTGCTGAACGTCGATGAGAAGCTCGCCAAAGCTGTGGCTGAAGGTCTGCGTCTGGAAAAGATGCCAACACCTGCCCCGGCCGCCCGCACGCCGCTGACGGATCTGCCTGCTTCGAACCCGCTCAGCATCCTCAAGAACGGTCCCAAGACGTTCAAGGGACGCAAGCTGGGCGTACTCGTCACCGATGGTACGGATGCGGACCTGCTTGCTGCCCTGATGAAGGCCGCAGAAGCGGAAGGCACGATCGTCGAACTGGTCGCCCCGGCGGTTGGCGGCGTGAAAACGACAGACGGCAAGCTTGTTCCGGCGGGTCAGAAGATCGTTGGCGCACCTTCGGTCCTGTACGATGCGGTCGTTCTGCTGCCGTCCGCAGCCGGGGCGAAGCTCCTGACGGGCGAGGCCACCGCGCGGGACTTCGTGGCAGACGCTTTCGCCCATGCGAAGTTCATCGGCTATGGCCCGGACGCCAAACCCCTACTCGCGAAGGGGGGCATCATGCCGGAAGACATGGATGAGGGCATCGTCGCCCTTAAAGATCCCGCCGACTTGCAGAACTTCATCACGACATGCCGCAGCCTGCGCTTCTGGGACCGGGAAGCCAGAACCCACGCTGTCTGAGACGAAAAAGGGCCGGAGATACTCTTCCGGCCCTTTTTCAGACCTGCCCTCACCCGCGCCGCATTCCGAACGGAATGATGCCTGATTTCCATTACAGAAGCGTTCCGCTTTTGCAGGATGGGATTTACAGGGTGCAGACAACGACAGGCGCGCAACGCAATCCGGGAATCGACCTGCTCAGAGGGCTGTCGATCATTCTCGTCGTCATCCATCACCTCGCCCTGCGCATCCCCCTGATGCACACCGGCCTTTCCACCGTCTTCCCCGCTCGCCTGTTGAAAGCCCTGACGTGGGATGGCCCGACGGGCGTGAAGATCTTCTTCGTCATTTCAGGCTTCCTGATCACTGATCACACACTGCGCCGCTGGGGCAGTCTGGGCGGCATCAACATCTTCGCGTTCTCAGCGCGCCGGGCCTGCCGCATCCTGCCGTGTCTGCTGGTGCTGCTCGGTATTCTCGCGGTTCTCAACCTCGCAGGCGTGCCTGATTTCCTGTTCCACCACGACAACCAGACGCTGCCCGGCGCCCTCTTCGCAGCATTGTTCATGCATCTGAACCTGTACGAAGCCTGGACGAATTATCTTCCCGCCAACTGGGATGTGCTGTGGTCCCTTTCGGTCGAAGAGCTGTTTTATGTGGCCTTCCCGATCCTCTGCTTTCTGAGCGGGCGCATCCCGAAAGTGATCGGCTCCAGACTGCTCGCTCTCGTCTTTGCGCTGCTCGCCCTCTCCATTCCTTTCGCGGAATGGCAGATCCGGAACGCATCGGAGATCTGGCAGGACGAAGCCTATGGGCCGGGCATGTCGGCCATTGCCATGGGCGTCTGTGCAGCCCTGCTGGCGCACCGGCTGACACCAGCCCTCTACGCAAAACTCACGCCCTGGCTCGGCTGGATCGGAGCCTTTGGGGTGGGCTTCTCGCTGATAGACACGCCTGTTCTGTGGGCAACTCTTGGCTATGGCGCGTTTCTGTTCCTCACAGCCTCCTGCGCGGCGCTGCTCCTCGCTTTTTACAACGGGTGGGGAAAAGCCACCGCAAGCCGGTTTCTGGCATGGCCCCGTCACTGGGGGCGGCTGAGCTATGAAATCTATCTCAGCCACATGTTCGTCGTCATGCCGATGGTCCATCTGTTCAGGGCCACCGGAGGAAACTGGACGCTCGGCTGGGTCTGGTTCATCCCGACCCTCGGCCTGTCTTTCTGCCTTGGCGTCCTTGTGGACCGCTTTATCTCACGCCCCGCCGATCGGTGGCTGCTCGAAAAATCCGGCCTTCGCCGTCCTCAGCCCAGCGGGGAGGCCAGCGGGCGGATTGCCGAGATCTGATGCCCGATATGACCGCCACCTGCGAGTGTGCGGCGGCGATGGCTGAAGAACCGGGGGTCCGTCAGCGTATCGACGCCGAGGATCTGCACGGTCCGGACGCCGGCCTGTTCCAGACGAAAGCCGCAATAGCCCGGCAGATCGAACAGGAAATGTCCGTCGCGTGGTGCTGAGTGGAAGAAAAGCTCTCCCTCGGCCCCGTAAGCCAGAACGGCATCCCGCATGTCCGGCCCAACCTCATAGCTCGTCGGCGCAATGCACGGCCCGACAACGGCACTGATTCCTGTAGCCCCCAGCGCGACCATCTGCGTGACCACGGATTCCAGAATTCCGCCCACAGCTCCGCGCCAGCCCGCATGGGCCGCACCGACAATCCGACCATCTTCGGACGACAGCAGTACAGGCCCACAATCCGCCGTAATGACACCCACACCGATCTCCGGACGGTCCGTCACCAATGCATCACCTGCCTGCCCGGTCCCAGCCACCCAGAGTGGCGTTTCAGCCGTCACAGACACGGTGATGTCACTATGCGTCTGTTTCAGACCCAGAAGATGATCCGGCACCACCCCGATCGCCCGCGCCACCCGAGCCCGGTTCTCCGCCACATTCGCCGGATCGTCCTGCGAGGACAGCGAACAGTTCAGGCTGTCATATGGAGCAGGCGAAACGCCCCCGAGCCGCGTGAAGAATCCGTGCGGTACTTTGAGAACCGATCCCGTCAGTACGGACTCAGACATGCGCCGACACCTGAGCCGGGCGGCGCATCGCGTAAACCATCAGCCCCATCCCCGCGAGCGCCATCGGAATGCACAGCAACTGCCCCATCGTCGTGCCGCCGGACAGGAAGCCAATATTGGCATCCGGCTGACGGAAGAACTCGCAGAAACTCCGGGCACAGGCATAGCCGAACAGGAACAGCCCCGAGAGGAACCCAAACCGCTCACGCGCTGCCGGACGGCTGGCCGCAAACAGCATGACGCACAGCAGAAGCACGCCCTCGGTCAGGGCTTCGTAAAGCTCGGACGGATGACGCGGAATCGGCCCCCCCGTCGGGAAAACCATCGCCCAGGGCAGATCCGGAGACGCCGGACGCCCCCACAGTTCACCGTTCACGAAATTCGCACAACGTCCCAGACCAAGCCCGATCGGCACAACCGGCACGATCCGGTCTGCAAACGCCAGAAAGCTGAGACGGCTTTTCCAGCTGAAATACGCCAGTGCCAGAATGACGCCCAGCGCGCCGCCATGGAACGACATCCCGCCATCCCATGTCTTGAAGATCTCCAGCGGGTGCGACAGGTAATCCATCGGCCGGTAGAACAGCACATAGCCCAGCCGTCCCCCCAGCAGCACACCAAGGATGGCGTAGAAGAGGAAGTCATCCACCTGCTCGTTCGTCGCCACTTCGGGCGCCAATCGGTTCAGCCGCCGCGCAATCGGCAGAGCGATGATGAACGACACCATGTAGGCAAGCGCATACCAGCGGACCGCCAGCGGACCGACATGGAAGGCAACCGGGTCAAAATCCGGAAAGATCAGGGGATGGCTCAAGGAATCGGCTCTCAGAGATTGGGGTGGGGCCGGGACAGATAATCGCGCACATACTGTCCGATTCCGTCTTCAAGAGACGTAAACGACGCATCATATCCCGCAGCGCGCAGGCGGCTCATATCCGCGCAGGTAAAGGACTGGTACTGCCCACGCAGTTTCTGGGGCATATTGACGAACTCGACGTCCCGCGCCCGCTTCGCCGCATCGCAGACCGCGTGTGCCAGATCAAGATAGCTCCGTGCCACGCCTGTTCCGCAGTTGAACAGACCGCTGACCTCCGGGTGGTCGAACAGCCACAGCATGACATTCACCACGTCCCCGACCCAGATGAAATCCCGTCTCTGCTGCCCATCGGCCAGGCCGGGCACATCCGAGCAGAACAGCTTTGCCGCGTGGCCCTGCACGACCTCGTCATACTTGACCTTCACCACGGAGATCATCGATCCCTTGTGGTATTCGTTCGGTCCATAGACGTTGAAGAACTTGAGCCCGACCCATTGCGGCGGCACAGGCGCACCAGACTCGATTTCACGCTTCACCCATAGATCAAACGCCTGCTTGGACCAGCCATACAGGTTCAGCGGCCGCAACCCATCGATGTTCTCCAGCCCGTCACGGAACATCTCCGGACGGTCGGCCGCCCCATAGGTCGCAGCCGAGGAGGCGTAGATCATCCGAACGCCCCGCGCCGCACACCAGCGCCACAGCGTCTGTGACAGGTCCACGTTGCTCGACCAGACCAGATCGCCATCCCGGGCCGTGGTGGCGCTGACCGCCCCCATATGGAACACGGCTTCGACATCCGGCTCCGACGCAAGGAAACCCTCAAGCGCGTCAGGCGTGATGATGCGATCCGGCGCATGGGACGCCAGATTGCACCACTTCACCCCGTCCCTGAGCCGGTCAACCACAACCGTCCGCACGCCCCGGCGACGCAGGGCGGCATGAAGGCACGAACCAATGAATCCGGCCCCGCCGGTGACGATAATCATCCTTCCTGTATAGTCTGCCCCCGATAACGATCCAAGCGACGCGCCCGACATGACACGCCGCAGAACAGCAGGAACCTCATCATGGCTGACAGACCCCGCTTTTTCGACGACCTCGCAGGCCTTGCCGGTAACGCCTTTTCCGCCGTGACCGGCGCCCGCGAAGAGCTTCACGCCATCGTCCGCACACGCGTGGACGAAATCCTCAACAGCCTTGATCTCGTGCGTCGTGACGAATTCGACGCCGTGCAGGAAATGGCCACCCGTGCGCGCATGGCACAGGACGCCACCGAACAGCGTCTGGCCGAAATCGAATCGCGTCTCTCGGCTGTCGAAGAACTCGCCACCGAAGAAAAGGGCGGTCCGCAAGGCTGATCTGCAACAGTCAAAGGCCCGGTGTGGCTTTTGCAAAGCGTAACGCTTGCACATAGGGCAAAGGGTCCATAACGTGATCAGTGCCGGGAGCGGATTTTCCACTTCCGGCCGCAGACATCTGGAGCGCCGCACCGGCGCCAGGCCGGTGCCAGGCTCCACGGCCTTGGGAGACCCGCCATGCCTGCCCTGAGCACCTCACTCACCACGGAAACAGAATCCCATCCGCTCGACCTGATGGAACAGGTCATGGGCCTCTACGAATGGGAGTTCGAACGTCTCGGCCCGTCCGAAATGGCTGCACAGGCCCCCGGACAGTGGTGCGATTATTCGCTTTATTTCACATGGTCCGACGAACTCTCGGCCCTGCACCTGAACTGCATTCTGGACCTGCGCTCGCCCGCCAAGCGCCGTCCGGACGTCCACGAACTCGTGTCCCTGGCCAATAACCGCCTCTGGATCGGCCATTTCGCCGTCGATCCCGACACAGGCACCCCTTCCTACCGACATACGCTGCTGCTGCGTGGCGTACAGACCCTTCCCGGCGAGAGCATGGAAGACCTCGTGGACATCGCCATGTCTGAATGCGAACGCTTCTATCCGGCGTTCCAGTTTGCACTCTGGGGCGGGAAATCCCCTCAGGATGCCATAGACGCCGCCATGCTCGACTGCGCAGGAGACGCCTGACCGTGACATCCGTCCCTTCGATCCTTCTCGCAGGGTGCGGCAAGATGGGAGGCGCGCTGCTCGACGGCTGGCTCGCCTCCCCCACACCGCCCCGGCTCGTCGTTCTCGACCGACACCGAACCTGCTCGGGCGGCGCCGTTAGCGTCGTCCGGACGGCTGCCGAAATCCCCGCTGATTTCCAGCCTGACATCATCGTTCTGGCCGTCAAGCCGGCCGCGGCCGAGATCGTAATCGATGCGATCGGCAAGGCCCTGGGCGCCCGCATGAACAGGGCCGCCATTCTTTCTGTCATGGCCGGGCGAACCTGCAATGCCCTGGCAGACGCCGCCCGACAGAGCGGTGCGACCATTCCCGTCCTCCGCGCCATGCCCAATACGCCTTCCGCGATCGGCGCCGGGATCAGCGGTCTCTATGCCTCCGAAGCCGCAACGGCGGAACAGAAAACCATCTGTCACGATCTGCTGTTTGCCGTCGGGGACGTCGTTCCTGTCGAGAAGGAAGCTGATTTGTCCGTGGTCACGGCCATTTCCGGCTCCGGTCCCGCCTATGTTTTCCTTCTGGCCGAACTTCTCGAGAAAGCCGGCCAGCAGCACGGCCTGTCCCCTGCCATCGCACGCCGTCTGGCACGGGGCACGATCTATGGTGCCGGCCGCATGCTCGATGACCTGCCTGACAGCGCGGAAGACCTTCGCAAGGCCGTCACAAGCCCCAACGGCACCACAGCCGCGGCCTTGGCCGTCCTCATGAACCCGGACGCCTGGCCCGAGACTGTTCCAAAAGCTATTGACGCTGCTACAAAACGGGCCGACGAACTCGCAGGCTGACGGTTTCTTTATGGGAGAGAGCTTGTCGGCGAACGTCAATGCTCCCACCATAAACCAGTAGCTTTCGACAGGAGACCCGTATGGACGGACGGCAGGACCCCTTTGAATCCGAGGACATGGCACTGAGCGGTCCACCGGATATGGCGCAGGAAGCTTTCGACGCCGCCCTCCTCCAGTCTGCCCTGTCACTCGCCGGGAACGAGGGATGGCACCGCTTTTCCCTCGTGGATGCCGCCCGCGAGGCCGACCTCCCCATCGAAACCGTGCGCAAGCGTTATCCTGTCAAGGCGCTTCTCCTGCTCCAGCTGGGGCGTCTGGCCGATGCCAGCGCCCTGCGGGACGATGGAAACGGTGGCACGCTGCGCGAGTATCTCTTCGACCTGATCATGCGCCGCTTCGATATCTTTCAGGAATATCGTGAAGGCGTGCGTGCGGTCCTGCAGGCCGTTCCCTACGATCCGGCTCTGGCGGCTTTTCTGGCCGGCACAACGCTTGATTCCATGAAATGGCTGGCCGAAGCTGCGGGAATCGACTGCACGGGTTTTGGCGGCATGATGCGCATCAATGCCCTGGCCGCTGTCTGGGCTCATGCCATGCGGGCCTGGGAAAAGGACGAAAGCCCCGATCTGGCCGCCACCATGGCAGCCCTCGATGCCGCACTGGACCGCGCCGAGCGCTACGGGATTCTCAAACCTTCAGCCCGACGCAAAATGGACGAGGCCCTGAGCAGTACCGGCCTGCCCGATCACGATCTCGAACTGGAATCCTGACTTCGGACTTTACGAAGCCCTCCGGTTCAGACTAGAAGGCCGAAAGCATGCGCTCCCGAGGGGGCGCATCTCTTGGGGTGTAGCCAAGCGGTAAGGCAGCGGATTTTGATTCCGCCATGCGGAGGTTCGAATCCTCCCACCCCAGCCACTCCTTCAGACAACCTGTTTCAGGCCCGGGCTGGCCTTGAATCTCACGGTGCGCCCGGCAGAAACCTCGACAGGCTCTCCAGTCCGGGGATTGACGGCCTGCCGCGCCCTGGTTTCACAGACCGTGAACGTCCCGAAGGAGGGAAGCGTAAAGCCTCCTTCCTGCCGCAGCTCCTCGATAATGGCCTCGATCATGTCATTGACGGCACGCTGGGCCACAACTCCCGTGCAGTTTATAGAATCCTGCAGGACTGCGGCAAGAAACGCTTTGCTCATGAATAAAACTCCAGATTTACTCAGTGCAGGTCGCATCTTGCCGGTACAGAAATGCCGCTAATGCGAACTGAAGGGCGGATGATCCGTTTTCTCAGAATGTCATAATCTTTCTTATAGAACCGCCTTAGAAACAACCATATATCATGAATTTAACGTTTCTTTCCCCAGCAGGACGGTCCGTGTCAGATTCTGTCTGCCTGTTTGCGTATTACAGCACAGACGCAAAACTGCCCTCCCACACACGTCATCTGCTCAGCCAGATCGCGTCCTGCGGCTTCACGATCCACATCGCTGCCTCCGGTCTTTCAGAAACAGCGGCCCAGGCGCTGCAAGATGATCTCGTGACCGGCACTCTCCCTGTTGCCGCAACGGTCCATCCGCGCCCCAATACCGGACTGGACTTCGGAGCATGGCAGTTCCTGCTGTCTTTGGGATGCGACAGGAACGCTGCCGAAATCCTGTTCGCCAATGACAGCGTTTTCGGCCCTCTTCTTCCCTTGCGTCCGATCGTGGACCAGATGCGGGAGAGGAAACTCCAGATCTGGGGCATGGTCCGCTCGGAAGCCGTCGTGTCCCATCTTCAATCCTGGTTCCTGTGCATGACCCGGGACGCTCTGGACCACCCGGCGATCCGGCGCATCTTCAACCAGCCCTTCAATGACATGAGCAAGGACGAAATCGTCCTTCACGGCGAACTGGGTCTCGGGCTGGCCATCAAGGCCGCCGGTCTCTCCAGCGGGGCGGCCTGGAGCAATGCCCGGGGTCTCGCCCGTCTTCTGGCCCTGAACCCCATGCATACGGACTGGCGGACGGTCCTGCGGTCGGGGAATGCCCCCTTCATCAAGACCGAACTCCTGCGCGACAATCCGAGCGGGATCGCCTCCACCCATCTGTGGAGACAGGAAATCCCCGATCCGGCATTCTTCAATCCAGACTGGATCGCGGCTTATCTGGCCTCGACACCACCTCGCAACCGCTCGAAACGCGCAGGTCTGCGGGCCAGACTGGTGCAGGCCCTCGCCAGCGAAGACCGCCGTCACGCCCTCACGGCCCTTCTCCTCGGACGCTAGACGCGCCCTCCAGCAGCCTGCTTCAGGAATCCGTAAAGCTCGTCTGCCTGCATATCGTATGTCGCAAGCTGTTCCTTACAGGGATTGACGTAATTCTCGAAACGCTCAGGCGCGTCCAGAAGCGCAGAGACCGCCGCAGTCAAGGTCTGGGACTTCCCATCCAGAGGCAGGCAGGTCCCGTTCACCCCGTCCACCACATCTTCGGATTGCCCCCCCGGAGACGTCGTGACGACCCAGACATCCCGCGACAGCGCCTCACGCACCGTGAGCCCGTAGCTTTCCTTCCACTGCGACGGAAACAGCAGCACATCGATCTGATCGTAGAAATCGTCCAGCCCGGACTGCGTATAGGCTGGCACAATGCGCAGCCGTCCGCGAACGGACCAGTCTTCCGGGAAGATCGACTGAAACCCGAGATTGAGCTTGTTATCCACCAGCACAAGCTCCCAGTCACTCCGCGACAGGGACTGCATGGCCTCTTTCAGCAGACCATATCCCTTGACGGCCTCCGTCCCACCGACGAATCCAAACCGCAGCGGCGCTCCCGCGATCCGCGCCCGACGGGGACGCTCGGGCCAGCGAAACCCGTTACGATTGACCACGATCCGCTCGGGTGCGATCCCGTTGGCCAGATACAACGCGCGATGAGCCTGTGACGGACTGATCAGAAGCGCCGCCCCCGCCAGAGCCTGTCGCATCACGACAGCCCGGTCCACGAGATGCCGCGCTCCCGGCACACAGGCCTGACAGACCGCCAGATCGATGGTCGTCTGGAAGCAATACCGTCCATCGGCACGGACCATGAACTGCCGTTCGCACAGCCACCAGGCATCATGAAGCGTCAGGACATAAGGAATCCCACGCTCCTGACAGACCCGCAGAAGACCCGTCCCCAGCCCCTGTGCGGCATGGACATGCACCACATCCGGCTGACACGCCTCCAGAACATCCGAAAACCGGGAGGCCATTGCCGGGTTGTCCAGTTGCCCCAGCCTGCCCTGATCGTCCGGCAGGACAGAGGCAAAGACCGTCATGCCCTCCACATCATACCGGATATCGCCATCAGGGAGATCCGCCACAGAGGGCCGTGACGTCAGAACACTGACCTGCGCGCCCTTCCGAACCAGCCGACACCCCATCTCCTCCGCAACAATCGTCGCTCCCCCAAACGAGCGCGGCGCAAAATAGACATTTGCCATCAGGATTTTAAGGTCCGGCGTCTCCCGGCATGGCGGCATACCGAACAGGGCCCGCGCCTGGGTCTGCGCCATCGCCTCAGGGGCATAGCGCGCCATCACATCCCCATATGCCGCATCCGCCAGCCTGCGCCGGTAGCCCTCATCCCGCGCCAGAGCCAGAAAACCGTTGCGCCATGCCTCGGCATCTGCGGCAAGAAGCCCGTTCTCCCCGTCGCGCAGCACGGTCAGGAAAGCCGCACACGGAGAACAGATGGCAGCAACCCGGACCACCGCCGCTTCAAGAAATTTGATATTGCTTTTGCAGTCGTTGAACAGCGTCCTTTCCAGAGGCGCAATTGCAATATCCGTCTGCGACAGAGCTTTCAGATAGTCCGGGTAGGACAGTTCCGTCAGCCGCTCGACCCGGTTTTCAAACCTGCTGAACGCCGAAGAAAGCTGCAACTGCCCGATCACCCTTAGGCAAAGACGCGGCTCTTCCGCCATTGCCGCCAGCAATCCCGCCTCGGCCTGCCTGAAATCGGCATCATGGGTATTGGTGCCCGATCCATACGAGACCCAGATGCGGTCCGATCCCTCATGCACCGGAAGAGACGCCGCAATCCTGAGTGTCTCCGCGTCCAGAGCATTCTCCAGCACCGCCACATCAGTCAGCCCCGCTTCCCGCATGGAGTCCGCGAGGGCCTGGGTCGATGCAATTCCCCGGCCACAGGCCAGCATACATTGGCGAAACAGCGCCACGCCCGACAGCAGGAGATCACGCTCCGCAGCAGGAAGCGTATCGATGTTCCCGTTCTGCCGATATTCGCCTTCATCGAAGATGAGGTCATCCACCTCCCAGCGGGGAGCGAGTCCCAGCCGATGCGCCTCCCCCACCAGTTTCATCACGTCCTCGAAGCCGGGAACCCGATAAAAAATGACATACGTGCAAAGCTGCAGGGCGGACATGGCTTCGGCAATATCCCGCCAGTCCACCACCTGAACCGGCCATCCCAGCGCCTCCAGGAAATCCCGCTTCTGCCAGACGCGATACTTGGCACACTGCCTCAGACTGAGTTCCGCAATAATCAGGACCTTTGGCCGCAATGCGTCAGTCCCGCAGCCGGGTGCGGCTCTGTAGGGATGATCCACGCCCTCCATACCGGCCCCAACAGTCTGCGGCCCACCCCGTAAGCGTTGCCGACGACGAAAACGGTGGATGACGGTTTTCCTGATCCCAGAAAGACCCTCCCGCCCCCACAGACGCAGCAAACGTCCGGGCAGTTCGCGCACGGGACGGCCGGAAAGCAGCTTGCCCAGCATCAGCGCCCGGACAGCCCGCAAAGGAACCGTCACACGCCAGGACAGCGATGTCTGAATCAGAGAAAGCTGCCGCAGGAGCTGCTGGTTTTCCTTCTGCAACTGCTCGGCTCTCAACCCGTTCAGCCGGGCCGCACTGCGATAACTTTCAGTCAGGTTTTCACGCGGGTCTTCCCGCATTCTGTCAGGCTTTCACAAGAATGAAAAAATGGCGTCAGAAACACGAAAGGCCGGACCCTTTCGGATCCGGCCTTCCTGAACAATGCAGGTCTGTCAGATGACAGATGCCGTCATTAGCTCAGGGTGAAGTTCGAAGCGTTCAGATCGCTGATGCCAACGAACGTGATCTTGGAGTTATCGGACAGCTCGATCGTGGTGTTACCACCAGCAACCGTGGCGTTCGACAGAACATTTGCCAGACCGTCGTTGTTCTGAAGGCCATACTGATACAGGGCCATCAGGTTGCCAGCTGCACTACCGAAGTCGGTAACCGTGTAGTCACCGCCTGCAGCACCCTTGGTCAGGGCGAACAGGTTTGCAGCGCCCGAACCACCCGTAAGGGTTGCCGAGCCCGAACCGCCAACCAGCGTATCAGCACCGGAACCACCAATGATGGTTTCGTTGCCCTTGCCAGCGAAAGCGTGCAGCGTGCCGTTGGAAGACGCAGCCGAAACGGTTTCGTTACCATCACCACCAACGAACAGGTTGGTGGAGCTTGCAGAACCGCCGACCAGCAGCAGATCCAGACCCGAAGCACCGAACAGCGTGGACGTACCAGCGGAAACGGTCGTTGCACCCGTACCGTTCAGGAACGTCAGAGCTCCCGAAGCGGTGATCGAGTTGGCCGTACCACGAACCTGCCAGATATCGGCAGAAGCCGAAATGGTGTCGTTCAGACCGCCCGAAACGGTGCTGATGGCGCCGGTCGAGAAGTAGGTGCTGGAGCTGCCACCCGTGATCAGGGTGTTGTTGCCGCCCGAAACGGTGTTGTGCGACGTAGTGTCGTAAACCGTTGCGTTCGCACCCAGCGTAACCACCGAGCTACCGCCCAGCAGCGTCACCGTGTCGGTGCCGGTCGTGCCGTCGATCGTGTCCTGACCTTCGGAACGAACGACGTTCGTGCCGCTGCCCAGCTCAATCTTGTTGTTGCCAAGACCAGCGCTGACGGTGTCGTTGCCGTTCGTGCCCGTAATGGTGTCGTTGCCGTCACCCGTGGCAATGGACCAGTTCCCCGTAGAGCTGCCACCCTTGAACGTGTTGTCGCCAACACCGCCAATGAAGAGGCCATCCTGGTTACCAGCCGTCAGGGTCACACCAGCCCAGTCACCAGCAAGAACGCTGATGTTCTTGGCCGTGTTGCCGGAAACATCCAGGCTGACAGCAGAATTCAGCGTGTCTTGACCCGTCTCCGAATAGCTGCCGACAGAAATATACTGCGTTGTGCTATCCGTCAGAGAGTACTGACCGCCCGCACTGATCAGGCCATGACCGGTGTTGGAACCCGGTGCCGAGTTGCTGCCGGGAGACAGATCATAAGAATCAAGCCCACCACTGGTGTGGAGGGTGGAAACAGCAGTCTGATACTGCTGTGCGAGCAGTTGGGTCTGCCCACCATTGACCGTGACCGCGAAGGTCTGGCCGGAGGCGCCAACTACTGTAGTAATAGCAATTACCGTGCACTCCTAAAAAGGTTGCCTCGCACCGGCGGCCCTCGGACCACCCAAATGATCGAGCGACGAGTCTTTCATATATCAGAGCGAGATTGGCAAAAGCAATCCACTTCGCACACGATACAAGGAATCATGGTCCGTCATTTGAGGATTCGAAAAGCCATACCGACTATGAGTTCTCCGTTTTCATTATATGGAAACGGAAAAGAGCGGATAATCCAACTCTTCAATCAAATCCTTTTATATCGCAAAAGTTCCGTCAATGTTAATTTCACCAGAAACAAAGATCACTAATATTGCTCAGTCCGCATCCAACTGAACCGCCCCTTTCCTGAAACACACCACGCTTCACAGACACAGCGATCCTGACAGGCCCATCCGTGAATTTTCCTAGTCCCTCTTCATTCTCCGCCCTGAAGGCGGACCATTATCTGGCATGTCTGGCACTGCTGCTGGCTTCGGAAAAGCCAGAGACCCGGGTTCTTCTCCATCGACAGGATCTCTCGGATCACATTCGCTTGATCCTCTGGCTGACGATGATCCTGACCGAGGAAAAAGGTCTTTCTGCGGGTCGGATCGCCTGTTCAGCCCCCCACCACGCCCAGATCCGTCACGCTCTTCGCGTAGCACTGGAGATTCATCTCCCCGCTCTGGACATCGGAATCGTTTCCAACCCGCCTCATAACGATGAAACCTTCCCTCCACTGCTGCTTCACGTTTCCGATAAGACAACGGAATGCTCCCAAGCCCACCCCGTTCTCCAGTTCGGACCGCATCTTTCTGAAGGCTCTTTCGCGCTTACTCCGGAAAACGCTCTGACTGTCGCAGGGGATTCGCCCTTCCTGAACTTCCTGCTCTCCGATACGCCGGAAAGCCTCGGGTACCGCCGCAATATCCGGCTACTTCTCGATCAAGATCGGAAAACCCGTTTCCTGATCTCCCAGACACAGGCCATGCAGCAGACGTCATTGGAAAAAACCCAGACCATCCAGGACCTGCGCGTCTCTCTCCGGATGCTCTCCAGCAGGAATACACATCTTCCGACGCAGACACCGACGCAGGGACAGGGAAATCCGGAGCCGGAGGCTGCGCCGCTTCCTGTCGAAGCCGGTCCTGATCCTGTCCCGCCGCGCCCTCTCTGGCTTCGGGCCCTTGGACGCTTGAAGCGCTCGGTCCGTCCGACGCCCCCCCCCTCCGCTCCCCCGGTTCAGGAAACCTCTCCGACCGAAAACAGTCCTACCGCACCGACGACGCCCTTTTCAGTACGTCGCGTACTTTTCGTCGCCGGCGAACCCGATACGCCCGGCGTTCTTTACCGGTGCTCCCGGAATGCCGCCGCCGCCCGGGATGCCGGCTTCGAAGCCAGGGTCCAGCCCTGCGCCTCCGTTGGCTACGATGATATCCGCTGGGCAGATGTCATGGTGTTCTGGCGGGTCGAATACAGCGGCCATGTCAGTACAATCTTCGAGCTCGCCAAAGAAGAGAACGTCATTACCGTCTTTGACGCAGACGATATTGTCTTCGTGCCCCATTATGCCCGCGTCGACCTGATTGACGGCATCCGTTCGATCGGTGCGACGGAAGACCGCATCGAACGCTGCTTCACCGACATGCGCCGCACGTTCCTGCGCTGCGATCAGGGATCCACCACAACGGCAGAGCTGGTTTTTGCCATGCACAGCCTGTGCCCGGTCGTTCACTTGCTCCCGAACGTCTATGACATGGCGTCCCTGCAACGCGCCCGCATGGCGCTGCGTATGCGTGGCGAGCCGGGCCGCGTCCAGACAGGCGACGGTCTGGTCCGTATCGGTTACGCCACCGGTTCACGGACCCATCAGCGGGATTTCGCCCCCATCTGCCCCAGCGTAGCCGAGGTGCTGCATCAGCGGCCCGAAGCCCGGCTTGTCCTTTTCCGGGAGCCGGATACCCATCGCCCCATCCTGATCATGGAAGAATTTCCCAGCCTGATCCCCGTGCAGGACCAGATCGAGTGGCGCGACATGGTCCCCCTGAACGAACTGCAGGACGAGTTCGCACGCTTCGACATCTCCATCGCCCCTCTGGAGACCGGAAACGTCTTCTGTGAAGCCAAAAGTGAGATCAAGTTCTTCGAGGCCGCCCTCTCCGGCGCTGCAACGATCGCCTCTCCGACCGGCCCGTTCCGGCGCATCATCCACCATGGAGAAACCGGACTCCTCGCAGACAGTCCAACGGAATGGCACGACGCCCTGATTGCCCTGATCGACAGTCCGGAACGACGCATCCGGATGGCTCGGGATGCCTATCATTCCATCCTCTGGCCCTTCGGCCCACAGGCACAGGCCCGGCGCATGAAACTCGCCCTGACATCCATGTCCGGAGACGAAGCGGCCGCCCTCGCAACGGAAACACGTCTCGCCAGAGACCGTCTTGCTCCCGCCCCCCTGCCCGTCATCCCGCCCAGCCGGACTCTCTTTCACCATGACGCGCTTGGTGAAGCGCCCGTCACGGTCGTCATCACATCCTATAATTACGCAGCGCATCTTCTGGACGCCCTGGAATCCGTCGCGGCACAGACCCTCCCCCTGCTGGATCTGATCGTCGTGGACGATGGCTCCTCCGATGGGTCACTCGCCCTAGCCCGCACCTGGATGGAACGGCATTGCGAGCGCTTCAATCGGCTGATCCTGCGACAGTCCATCACGAATGCCGGACTGGGCGGCGCGCGCAACATCGGAATGGACGCGGCCGAGACCGTCCATGTCATGCAACTGGACGCCGACAACACGTTGCGCCCCGAAGCCTGCGAGACGCTTCTGGCCTCCATGGACGACGGTACGGCCTACGCCTACCCGCTCATCGCCTGCTTCAACGAAAACGGTCCGGTCCTGATGGACATGACGGCAGACACCCATCACCAGCCCGGCACCCCCGAGCTTCTGGGAGACCTGCCGTTCAACCCGCTCTCCCTCGTTTCCGGCAACCGGATCGACGCGATGGCCATGGTCACCAAATGGGCCTGGGCCGCGGTGGGCGGCTACTATGTTTCACGTGAAGCAATGGGCTGGGAGGACTTCGATCTCTGGTGCTCGCTGGCGGAACGCGGCCTTCCCGGCCATCACGTCCCGCAGATCCTGGCCGATTACCGCCAGCACGAAACGTCCATGACCAATGCCTCGACGGAAAAGGACGCTCACAAGGCGCGGGTCGTGGCGTTCGTTCAGGCAAGGCACCCCTGGATCCGCCTCAGCGCCGAACGGGCAAAGCCCCGGAAAAACTGAAACCCTTTCCAGATCCGCCATAAAAAAAACCCGCTCCCGGACAAATCCGGAAGCGGGTTTTTCATGATCTGACAGATCGAACCGGGCCCTTCACAGAGCCCGATACGCCTCAATCAGAACGGGGCGTCGATGTCCACCACGTCAATCAGCTTGTGATTGACGAATTCCTTGATGCCCAGACCAATCAGTTCGCGACCATAACCCGAACGGGCCACGCCACCGAACGGCAGGTCAGCCTTCACCATCGTCGGATGGTTGATATAGACCATGCCCGTATAGATCTGCTCGGCAACCTTCACGCCGCGCTTGGTGTCCTTCGTGAAGACCGAACCACCCAGACCGAACGGCGAATCATTGGCAATACGGATCGCATCCGCATCGTCCTTGGCACGATAGAGCTGCGTGACCGGACCAAAGAACTCCCACAGACGGGCTTCATTGTTCTCATGCAGGTTGGTCATCAGCAGCGGCTGGAAGAACGCACCCTTCTCCGGCACCGACGGACCGATCACCTCGACAACCGCACCATGCTTCTTGGCTTCCTCGACCTGAGCCTTCAGATCGTCCGCAGCCTTCTGCGAGGACAGCGGCGCCAGCGTGGTGGACGGATCCATCGGATCGCCAGCCTTCAGCTTAAGAACTTCCGCCTTGTACAGCTCCAGGAAGCGGTCATACACGGCATCCGCCACGATCAGACGCTTGGCGGACACGCAGACCTGACCAGCATTCCAGTGACGTCCGAACGCAGCCCACTTCGCGGTTTTTTCCAGATCCGCATCGTCCAGAACCAGGAACGCGTCGGAACCACCCAGCTCCATCGTGGATTTCTTCAGGGCCTTCGCCGCAATTCCTGCGACAATGGCGCCAGCTCCTTCGGAACCCGTCAGGGCCACGCCACAGACACGCGGGTCCTTGAGGATCGTCTCGGTGTGATGACGGGCCGCATACAGGTTGCGGAATCCACCCTTCGGCAGCCCGGCTTCCTTCATCAGGTCATCGAACGCGGCAGCGCACTGCGGCACGTTGGAAGCGTGCTTGAGGATAACCGTGTTACCGGCGGAAAGCTGCGGCGCGATGATGCGGGCGATCTGGTAGAACGGGAAGTTCCACGGCTCGATCGCAAATACGATGCCCTGCGGCTGATGAACCAGAACAGCCTCGCCTTCCTTCGGGTCGGCAACCGGCAGCTTCTCGGCCTTCAGCAGCTCTTCAGCATGCTTGGCATAGTATTCGAAGATCTCGGCGGACAGGATCGTCTCTGCCTTGGCTTCCGCGTAGATCTTGCCCATTTCGAGCGTCAGAAGCTTGGAGTACTTATCAATGTCGCGGCGAAGGATGTTGGCAGCTGCCGTCATGATCTTCGCACGCTCGGCGAACGGCGTGTGACGCCAGCTCTTGAACGCATCATAGGCTTCGGTCAGCGCGGTCTGGACTTCCTGGTCGGTCGCATCCGGGAAAGTCTTGAGCGTCTCACCGGTATAAGGGTTGATCGTAGCATAAGCCATGACGGGTCATGTTCCTGTATGATGACGGGTTTCCAACATATTGGCACGAATGCCGACAGACAAAACCCCCTTACACTTCTGTACGTCGAAAGTTCACAAATCTGTGTTCGTTTCAGGGAGATTATCCCACAGCTCCTCAAGCCAGGCTTTTGCCGTGCTGTCAGACGGCGCGCGCCAGTCCCCACGCGGCGAAAGGGAACCACCCGAGACCAGCTTCGGACCATTGGGCATGGCCGAACGTTTGAACTGACTCGTCCCGAAAAAGCGCCGCAGAAAGATCTCCAGCCAGTGCCGGATTTCTGCCAGATCATAGGCAATTTTCCGGTCCTGCGGATAATGCGCGGGCCATGCCCCGCGAGAGGCATCCCCCCACGCGGCCTCTGCCAGGAACGCGATCCGCGACGGCGGGAACCCGTGACGCAGGATATGATAAAGTGTGAAATCCTGAAGCGGATACGGCCCGATCGTCTGCTCGGTACTCTGAACGCCCTGCCCCGTATCAGGCACCAGCTCCGGCGTGATCTCCGCACTGACGATCCGCTCCAGAACCGGGCCCACTCCTTCGCCCAGCTTTCCTTCCCGGGCCAGCCAGCGGATGACATGCTGGATCAGCGTCTTCGGCATCCCGGCATTGACGTTATAGTGGGACATCTGGTCCCCCACACCATAGGTGCACCAGCCCAGCGCCAGTTCCGACAGATCCCCCGTCCCGATGACGATCCCGTTGCGGTAATTGGCGATACGGAACAGGAAATCCGTCCGTAGCCCCGCCTGCACATTCTCGAAGGTGATGTCATGAACAGGCTGGCCTTCCGCAAAGGGATGGCCGATCCCCGCCAGCATCGTCTGCGCCGTCGGGCGAATATCCAGTTCGTTCACCTCGACGCCGAGCGCTGCCATCAGCGCATGCGCCAGGGAGCGACTTTCGCTTCCCGTCGCAAAACCGGGCATCGTGTAGGCGAGAACATGCGTCCGCGGCCAGCCAAGCTCGTCCGCCGCCCGCACCGCCACCAGCAGCGCCAGCGTACTGTCCAGCCCGCCTGATACCCCGATTACGGCCCGCTGCGCCCCGCTCGCCTGCAACCGCCGGCGCAGCGCGCTCACCTGAATGGTCCAGCCTTCATAGCAGTCCCGCGCGAGTGTCCGCGCATCGGACGGCACGAACGGGAAGCGCACGATTTCCCGCTTCAGCCCCAGATCCATCATGGGCGGCGCAAGCGTGAACCCGACCGTCCGGAACTCTTGGGCCGCCTGCCCGAACTGGCCCGTCCGCATCCGCTCCTGCCGCAGCAGATCCAGATCCACGTCCGCGACCACCAGACGCTCGCCCTGCGGAAAACGGTCCGACTGCGCCAGAAGGCGCCCGGCTTCATGGATCGACACCTGCCCGTCCCAGGCCAGATCGGTCGTGGACTCCCCTTCGCCCGCTGCCGCATAGGCATAGGCCGTCAGCGTCCGCATCGACTGCGCCTGACACAGCAGGGCCCGGTCATCCGTCCGCCCGATCGTCACGGGAGACGCCGACGGGTTGAGAATGACCGTCGCGCCGGCTTCCGCCAGTTTCCCGCTCGGCGGAGAAGCCACCCACAGGTCTTCACAGATTTCCACGCCCAGCGTCAGCCCGCGCAGATCTTCCGCCTGAAACAGCAGATCCGCTCCGAACGGCACATCCTCGCCAAACAGCCGGATCGTCCCGGATGTCTGAAGCCCGGACGTGAAATGCCGGGGCTCGTAAAACTCCCGATAGCGCGGCAGGTGCGATTTCGGCACAACACCCAGCACGCGCCCACGATGCACGACTGCCGCACAGTTATAGAGCAGATCCCCACGCACCAGCGGCAACCCTACCACCGCCACGGACAGCAGATCCCGCGTCCCCGCAGCAACCTGCCGAAGCGCCTCAAGCGCCCCGTCGAGCACCACATCCTGAAACCGCAGATCGTCCAGCGTGTAACCCGTCAGCCCGAGCTCCGGAAAAACCACGGCCGCCACACCCTGCCGGTCGCACGCACGCAGAACCCCCAGCACCCGCTCACCATTCGTCAGCGGCTCAGCAATAGTCACCGGCAGGGTACAGGCTGCGATCCGGGCAAACCCCTGATGATACAGGGAGCGGAACAGGGTCATGGCGGTCCTCCGGGCAGGCAGGCGGGTCATCATGTTTTTCATAGACCATCGATGCGGAAGACCGGAAACCGGCGCTCCACAAATGCATCATCCAGCAAATCGGACGTTGCGAAAATGAACCTGCTCCTCCCGCTGCCGTTCAGCCTTTTCACACCCCGCCTCTCTCCGGAGGGCGACCCTGACAAAGGAGACATTCCCATGGACCTGCTTCGCTGGACCATTGCCTTCCTTATCCTCGCCCTTTGCGCCGCAGTGCTGGGCTTTGGCGGGATTTCTGCGGACTTTGCCTATATCGGCAAGATCCTTTTCTTCATCTTCCTGGTGCTGCTGATCATCAGCCTCGTCTTCGGACGCGGACGCGGCACGCGCCTCTGATCCGGCCTCTCAGCGTCGGGAGCGGCCCATGCGGAAGCTCCCGACCAGAGCCACCAAGAACACCACGACCGCATACAGACCGCCCAGTTCCGTCATGGAGACGGGCAGACCAAACAGGTAATCCGGCGAATCACACGGCTTGTTCGGCCGTGCGGGCATCGCCGACATCCAGTCTTTGAAGCTTCCCCCGTGAAAGACCGGAGCCCGACACTCGGGCGCCGGGCTGGGCCAGAACTTGTGCTCCACACCCGCATGCAGGACCGCGAGCCCGATACTGGTCATCAGGCACAGAAGACCAAGGAAAACCCCGTACCGGGCATAGCGCTTCGGCAGCAGGACCGTGACGATCCCGATCCCGATCAGCACCCACCACGGACGCCGCTCCCACAGGCACAGCTCACAGGGTGCAAGTTTCAGCCAGTGTTCAGCAAACCACACCACCCCAAGCGCCAGAAGCGCCGCCAGAACATACAGACCGCCCAGCGCAGTTGTTGAAACAGGGCGGCGCGTTCTGTTCAGTGGCACGGATGGATTGCCTCCAGGCTATCAAGAAACTGCTTGGACCAGCTTCCCGCCGTGTTGCGGGAAACCTCGTCATACATCGCCGACCATGCCGCATGACGGGCCTCGACGTCCATCGTCAGACCAATATGCAGCGCATCGGCCATGCCTTCTGCATCCAGCGGATTGATCAGAAGCGCCTCCGGCATTTCAGGAGCCGCCCCCGCAAAGCGGGACAGCACCAGCACGCCGGGATCATCTGCGTCCTGGGCGGCAATGAACTCCTTGGCGACCAGATTCATGCCATCGCGCAGCGGTGTAACAAATCCCACATCCGCCATCCGGTAGAGCCCGGCGAGAATATGGCGCCCGATCGGCCAGGTCGTATAACGGATCGGCACCCAGTCCGGCGTGCCATAGGCGCCGTTGATCGTCCCGACCAGCCCGTCCAGTTCTTCCTTGAGCAGGCGATAGCTCTCCACCCCGCCACGCGAAACGGGCGTGACCTGAAGGAACGTGACCTGCCCCCGATGCTCGGGATAGTTCTTCAGAAGTGCCTCAAAGCCCTTCATCCGCTCCGGCAGGCCCTTGGAATAATCCAGCCGGTCCACACCGATGATCAGGCGCGTCCCCTCAAGCGTATCGACGATCTTCGTCACTTCGTCAGAGGCCGCGCTCTCGATGGCCTGCTGGCGGAAACTGACCGGATCAATACCAATCGGCACAGCCTCAACAGCCGCCTTGAGGCCATACACCTCAAAACATCCCCTGAGATTGGCCGCGTCTTCGGGGGTCTGGACCCCGATCAGATCACAGGCCGCCAGCCCGGTCAGCAGCATGTCGAGCCGCGGAAGAAGACGCGCCACACTCCACGGTGGAAACGGAATATGCAGGAAAAACCCGATCCGTCCCGTAACACCGCGCTCCCGAAGCATCTGACCCAGCGGAAACAGATGATAGTCGTGGATCCAGATCGTATCATCCGGCTCCAGAAGCCCGACCAACCGGTCCGCAAAAACCTGATTCGCCGCATAATAGGCGTCACAGTCTTCACGCGTGTAGCGGATCAGATTGGTCCGGTAATGGCACAGGGGCCAAAGGACACCGTTGGAAAAGTTCAGGTAGAAGCGGTCATACTGACTCTGCGTCAGATCGAACGTCACGTAATTGACGTTCCCGACCTGCTCGCGCTGGACGGGCCGCTCCGCCGCGTCCGCATGCTGATGCCCCGACCATCCGAACCACACGGTCTCCTGGGTCTGTACCGCATCGTACAGCCCAACCGTCAGCCCACCCGCAGGCTGCGTACGCTCTCCCGGGGCAGGCGTCCGGTTGGAAACAATGATCAGGCGCCCCATCCGCGTCCCTCCGACAGATCATGCAGCCAGCGTCGGAACGTGGCCGCATCTGGAAAATCATCGGGGATGAGCCAGCCTGCGCCCCCCATCTGGCGCGCAGCCCTCACCCCGTCCCGGTCCGTGACGTCATCACCGGCAAAAAGCGGAAGTCGTCCCTCGAAAGGCGGCTCTGCCATCAGTTCCTGCAGCGCCTTGCCCTTGTCGATCCCCAGAGGCCGGAGTTCAACGGCCATCTGCGCATCCTGAAGATGAAATCCCTGACTTTCCACCGGCCAGACCGACGTCAGCTCCCGGAAAGCGGATTCCGCTTCGGGAGCACGGCGATAATGCAGCACCATTCCAGCTTTTTTGTGTTCAACACTGGCGCCGGGGTGATCTGCCGCAATTTTTTCCGCCGCATTCACCCAGGCCCCCGGCACCAGGGGCAACTCCCGCTCGCGCAATGCCTGACCGGGGGCCGGACGCACGACCACGCCGTGCTCCCCTGCCACGGCATAGGGAATACCCGGCAGGAAATGGTCAATCTGGGCAATGGGACGCCCCGTGATGATCGCAAGCGCACCATCGAGCATGTCCCGCAGACGCAGCAGGTCAGCCGTCAGTCCGTCCGGCACGCGGACACTTTCGGGCGTGGGAGCGATGTCGACGAGCGTTCCGTCAAAATCAAGCAGCAGGGCTGCCCGGGACGGGGGAAAGGGAACCTGAATCATGAAGCTGTCATTTCTTCCTGTTTCTGGGTCATTCCGCCCCGTCCCACCCTATTCGAGACCGGGGTCGGCCTCGGGAAGAGGCAGGGGCTGTCCCGCAGGCGGCACGGGTGCTGCCGGAGCAAGGGAGGGAGCCGCACCGCTGGGCGGCGCGAGCGGAATGGGATTATGACTGTCCGGAGCAAGCGGTACGGGACCACCTGAGGCAGAATCGGGTCGAGATGCCGGAGCATCGCCGCCCTCTTCCACCGGAACCTCCGCACTGGCGAGTACGGGTGCCTTCACCACAGGCAGGGGGCCCGCCTGCGGTGCCGTCGGCGCTCCCGCACAGGAGACAACGCGCACATCGTACAAAGGGCTGCCATAAGTTGCGACGGAAGGTTCCTGCGCCAGCATCCAGCCATCAAAAGGCGGCCGGTCGGGATCGCTGCTGTCCTTCAGATGCAGCAGGGCCCCGGCATCCGCCGCCAGCGTCTGCGGCCGACTGACACAGGCTTCAACACCTACCGAAAGCCCGTGATAGCTCGCACTGCCGCCGACCGGGATCGTCAGCAGTTCCAGATGGGCATCAAGCCGGTCCAGCACACGCACCACAGCCTGGGACTGTCCCTGCCAGGTCGTGGCCGGATACATCGCAGGAGGCGCCACGCCCGTCGCAGCCCGTGCGACCGGAAAACCGGCCAGCAGACACACCCCGACAGCACCACACAGCAGATTTATGCCTGAACGTGCCCTCATCATGATGATGTCTCCTGTGCCCCACCCTGAAACGGACTTTTCAGATCGGACAGCATGGCCTGAAACGTCCGCAGCATGGCGTCCGGCGCAACCCCCATGAGAACACCATCGTCAAACGCATCCTGCAGGGCCTGACGCAGTTCCGCATCGTTTTCCCGCAGGATCTGCACCTTTTCCGTGCAGGACACGGGATTGCCCTCATGGTCAACCCACAGAAACGCCTGTGCTCCCGGAGCCGTCATCGCTCAGGGCTCATCCGACAGACTGCCCGCAGCCGGCTTTCCCGCAGCCGCCTTCTGGCTCTTCTGCAGCGAATCCGTCACGGAGAAAATGAACTTGCTCAGAAGCTGCTCCAGACTGATGGACCCCTGGGTCTCGGTCATGACACCGCCGGCCTTCACCACCGAATCCGCCCCACCGGGAGACAGCGCGATATACTTCCCGCCCAGAAGACTGTCGGACGTCACGATCGCAGCAGAATCCGTCGGCAGCTTCACATCGGGTGTAAGCGTAAACGTCACCTGAGCCTGAAAGCTCTTGGGATCGACCACGGTCCCGGTCACATGCCCCACGGTAATACCCGCCAGCCGCACATCCGAACCAACGGTCAGGCCGTCAATCTGGCTGAAGGACGCATGGACAGGGTATCCCCCGTCATCGCTCTGATGGTGCCCGACCATTGCCGCAACCAGAAGACCCGCAAGACAGGCCAGGACTGCGAACCCGGCCAGAAGCTCCAGCCGGTCATGGCGGACCGTGACAGCGCTCATGACGATACCCTCGTGAAAATCATCTTTCCTGCACTACCCGACTCCGCTTCCCGCGTCCAATCCTCCCGCAGAAATCGTCCGGATCGGGGCCAGGAGAAATGTTATCCCCCATATCCCCATGTTCCCAGCCATTAGCGGCCTTCCACAGGCCCTTTTCCGGCTTACCGGCCCACCGGCACAGGGCGTAGATTCATTCCATGACAGCTCGCCTTCACTGGACCGGCGTTCGCATGAGGACGCTTCAGGTCATGACCGACCCCGATGACAGCGCTCTGCGCTCCGTCACCCTTCCTGCCGCCTGGGACGACGAGGCCGCACAGGCCCTCGCCCGGATCACCCTGAACGGTGGGCCGGTCAGACTTGCCGCGGAGGCAGCCCGCTGGGTGGACACGATCGACGCGTGCCCGCCCCTTCCCGGCACGCCAGCCAACACGCCGTCGCCGGGTCGGAGCCTGTCCTATCTTCTGCTGATGCAGCAGATGGCACCGAACACGGCACTGTGGCAGTGCCAGCCGGACGAGACGCCCGGCTTCACCATCCGCCTGTCCAGCTTCGTGCAGGAGACCGGATTCGCGGCCGAACATTTCGTCGCCTGCCTCCGTCTGGCCTGCGATGCCCTACGCCGCCTTCACGCCGCGACCCGGATCGAACGCACAGGTGAGCTGCCCCTGTTCGATCTCCCCGCGAAACCGGAAGACGAAGCCGCAGGACTCATTCTCCTGACCGATCTCGATGCCTGCCTGGCGGGCCTCGGCCTCGACTATGACAGCGACGATGCCCGCAATGCCGCCCGTGCCCTGGCCGCCGTAGCCACCACGGTCGCCCGCGCCGGAACGAAGCTGTCCCCGCCGTCGCTGCCGGAATCGCCCCTTCCTGAACTGCGGACGGTTGCCGCCTCAGCGTACGCGGCGGAAGAAGGACGGCATTTCTGCCCCATCGAAACCGGATTTTCCTCCCCCGGCCCGACCGAAGGATTGCTGGGCGTCGAAACCTGCGGCCTCGCCCCGGCTTTCTCGCCCCTGCGCGAGGACGGCCATCTCCGCGCCTCCACGCTGGCCCGGCTGGCGTCCCGTGGGCTGACGCCCGAATCCGCACTGGCGCTCGCGCTGGCCGGCGAAACCCCGCTGCCGCCCGTTCGCCCGGAAGCACAGGCCGCCATGCACGCAGTTCTGAAGAACGTCGTGGACTTCCTGCCCGCTGTGCCGGAACCCGATCTGGCTGATCTTCAGGCCAGACTGGCCCGTGGCGTTCGGCGTCCGCTCCCCATGCGTCAGACCGGCTTCACGCAGCGCGCCGCCGTGGGCGGTCACAGTCTCTTCATGCGGACCAGCGAATTCGAAGACGGCACCCTTGGCGAAATCAGCCTCACCCCGCCCCGGGAGAGCCCCATGGCCCGCGGCCTGATGGACTGCCTCGGGCATGCCGTCAGCATCGGCCTGCAATACGGCGCGCCACTGGAAGCCTTCGTGGAACGATTCGCCTATACGCGCTTCGGTCCCGCAGGCACCGTCGAGGGGGATCCGTCCACGGCTTACGCGACCTCCATGCTGGATTATGCCTTCCGTACCCTGTCTGAAGCCTATCTGGGCGAGCACATGCCCGATGCCCCCCGGATCGAACCCAGTTCGGAAGATCCTGCCCCCATGCTCCCCTTCGGACGCGGCTCGGGCGAGATGCCGGAATGGAAGGACCGCGGACGTCGCCTGAAGCTGGTCAGCTAGGCCGGAAACAGGTTTCGATGGCTCCGGCGAGCAGAATACATTGACAGTCAACGGACTCGCCGGTAGCTAGCGCCTGCGCTGAGAAGGAATCCGGTTGGATGACCGGGTAAGAAGGATGCGTACAGGGTAAGGGATCAGACCTCATGGGACACGCCCCTGCCGGTGACGACGGAAACTTCGACGAACGCCTCCGGCGTGCGCGTCAGAAGCTTGATCCCCATGCTGGGGAATTCGCCGTAACCGACGAGGGCAATGATGACAGTTCCATGTCATCCCTTGGACTGGCGATCCGCGTGGGAACCGACCTTGTGGCGGGGCTCGCGGTCGGTGTAGCCATTGGCTACGCGCTGGGTCACTGGTTCGGGTACAGGGCTCTGTTCCTGTCCGTTTTCGCCCTGGCAGGATGTGGTGCCGGCATGTTGAATGTCTGGCGGGTTTTGAAGGATTCGGACATGGTGTCCGGACCGAAAGATGACGGGAGAAGCCAGCGTGGCAGCCGGATCGACGATTGACGCGCTCGGACAGTTCGAGCTCCATCCGGTTCTTGGACATCTGGGAGAAGCCCTGCGGTTCTCGCAGTCGCCACTGTTCATGCTGATCGCCGCTGCCGTCGTTCTCATCTTCCTGTATGTCGGAATGCGCCCCGCCGCCGTTGTGCCGGGCCGCCTTCAGGCCGCCGCCGAGATCAGCTACGACTTCGTCCACGATCTCGCCGTCAGCACGATCGGTGAAAACGGCGCGACGTTCTTCCCGTTCGTCTTCGCGATCTTCTTCTTCATCCTGGCTGGAAACTATCTCGGCCTGCTGCCTTTCTCCTTCACGTACACCAGCCACATCGCCGTGACCTTCGGTCTGGCCATCATGGTGTTCGTCATCTCGATCCTTGCTTCCATCCGTTTTCAGGGTGTCGGCTTCCTCAAGCACTTCCTGCCCGCTGGAACGCCTGTCTGGCTTGCTCCGCTGCTGGTGCCGATCGAGATCATCTCTTTCCTTTCGCGTCCGGTCAGCCTGTCGATCCGACTTTTCGCCAACATGGTGGCGGGTCACGTGCTTCTGGAAGTGTTTGCCGGCTTCACGATCATGCTCGCCGGTCTGGGCGCATTCGGCCATGTCCTGGCCGTCGCCCCGATCGCGATCAACGTCGCGCTGACGGCCCTCGAACTGCTGGTGGGTGTGCTGCAGGCCTATGTGTTCGCCATCCTCACCTGCATCTATCTGCGTGAGGCCGTCGCTCACTGAGCCACACCAGCTTCGCACTAACCCTTTAATCGACCCAACAAGGAACCTGACAATGGACGTTCAAGCCGCTCACGAATTCGGCATCAGCATCGCCCAGGCCGCCCGTGACCTCGGTGCCGGTATTGCCGTTTTCGCCCTCGCCGGTGTCGGCATGGGTCTCGGCAACATCTTCTCCACGCTGATCAGCTCGGTTGCCCGCAACCCGGCTTCCCGTCCGCATGTCTTCGGCATCGGCATGCTGGGCTTCGCGCTGACGGAAGCCGTCGCGCTGTTCGCCCTGCTGATCGCCTTCCTGATCCTGTTCGCCTGAGGTCGAACATGTACCGTACGCCACGCCTCTTCCTGTTCGCCGCTCCGCTCGCGGCCGTGCCGGGCCGTGCCGTGGCTGCGGGCATGCCACAGCTGAACTTCCACGATCCGCTGCTGATCGGACAGGTCGTCTGGGGAGCCGTCATCTTCGGCGGCTTCTACGTTGCCCTGAGCCGCTTCGCCCTGCCGCGTGTCGAACGGGTGCTGACCAACCGTCGGACCCGGATCCAGAACGATCTGGATGTCGCCCGCAAGGCCAAGGCGGAAGCCGACCGTGCCAGCGCGGAACTTCTCAGCGCCCGTCATGAAGCAGCCGAGCAGGCCCGCGCCCATGTGGAGCGGATCCAGAGCGAAGCCCGCGCCAGTGCGGAAGCTCACGCTGCGGAGACGGCCAAGCGCCTCGAAGCCGAGATCGCAAACGCCGAAACCCGAATTACCCAGTCCCGTGAACAGGCCCTGTCCAGCCTGTCCGAGATCGCAACCAGCACCACTCAGGATCTGGTATCGCGTCTGATCGGCACGCAGGACGAACAGACTGTCGCCAGCGCCGTCAAACGCGTCAGCGCCTGAAGGAGACGAAGATGTTCCACGATCCCCGGTTCTGGACCGCCCTCGCCTTCGTCCTGTTCTTCGTCATTTTCGGGCGCAAGCTCTGGGTCGCCATTACCGGCCACCTGGATGCGCGCGCTGACAGCGTCCGTCACGACCTCGACGAAGCAGCCCGCCTGCGTCGCGAAGCCGAGCAGATGCTGGAAGATGCCACCCGCGAGCGTGAGAAGACCCTGGCCGAAACACAGGCCATGCTCGCACGCTCTGAAGCCGAGGCCGCCGGTCTGGCAGAACGCGCCCGCAGGGACGCCGAAGCCGCGGCAGCCCGTTACGAGAAGATGGCGCAGGATCGGATTCACGCAGCCGAGCGTTCGGCCATCCGTGAAATCCAGGATCGCGCTGCCCAGATCGCCGTTGCCGCAGCCCGCGATGTCGTTTCGACCCGTCTGACGGAGAGCCCCGACATCGCCGCAACACTGATCGACAAAGGCATCGACAGCCTGCCGGAAGCCCTTCGGCGTTCCGCTGCCTGATCTGATGCCCACCTCCACGGTGCAAGGTTCCTCCCATGACGACGGACAGCCAATAAGGCTCTCCGTCGTCATGGCCGTTCTGAACGAGGCGGAAAACATCCTGCCCGTCTGCCAGGAACTGGCCGACACGTTCAGTGCCGTTCCCGGAACGGAAATCCTCGCCATCGATGACGGAAGCACGGACGGCACAGTCGGCAAACTCCTCGAGGCCCGCCGCACCCTTCTGCCCGGCCTACGTATCATCAGCCATCCGAAGCGCCTCGGAAAATCCGCGGCTCTCCGTACAGGCATTACCGCCGCATGTGGCGAGTGGGTCGCCACCATCGACGGTGACGGTCAGGACGACCCTTCCGCCATTCTAAAAATGCTGGATCATGCCCGCTCGGCTCAGGGACCAGCCCCTCTTGTCGTCGGCGTCCGGCGCAAGCGGAATGACCGTCTCTCCCGCCGGATCGCAACACGCTTCGCCAATGGCCTGCGCCGTCGTCTTCTGAATGACGGCTGCCCCGATACCGGCGCTCCTCTGAAGCTGTTCCCCCGCGACCTGTTCCTGAAGATTCCGCAGTTCGAAGGCGTTCACCGCTTTCTGCCCGCCCTGCTGGGGCATTACGGCGCCCCGCTGGTCTGCATCGAGGTCCAGCATCGCGCCCGTCTTCACGGCAGCTCGAAATATACGAATCTCAACCGGGCCCTCGTGGGAATCCGTGACCTTCTGGGCGTCATGTGGCTCCAGAACCGCACGCACCTGCCCGATCATCTGACCGAACACTGAAGCCGTCACCGGACCCGGACTTTCCGGGATCCTGCCGCATGTCCGGCCTGACAGAACGGCGCGGAGAGTCCCCATGACCCTGAACCTCCGGCACTATGCTCTCCTCGGGCTGCTGGCCTTTCTGCTCGCACTCCCCGGCCGCATGACGCTCCCACCGCTCGATCGGGACGAACCCCGCTACATGGAAGCATCCGAACAGATGCTTCTCTCCCACAACTTCATCGACGTCCGCTTTCAGGACAAGCCCCGCTATCTGCAACCGGCCGGCATCTACTGGCTGGAAGCTGCCTCGACCGCCGCTGCCGAAAAAATCTTCGGCCCCTCGGTCCTGCGCAAGACCTGGCCCTACCGGATTCCAAGCCTCCTTGCCGCAACAGTTATCGTGCCCCTCACAGCCTGGATCGGGGCAAGCCTCTTCGGCGGGGCGACAGGACTGATGGCGGCAGGGCTGCTGATGGTCTCGACCCTGTTCGTCGCCGAAAGTCACATGGCGACCATCGACACCGTTCTGCTGCTCGACATCCTGTGCATCGAAGCCGCCCTTCTGTGCGCTTTTACCGATCGGCAGAAAAACCGCCCCACCCCTCTCCGGGTCGCAGTCGCCTATTGGCTCGCCCTCGGCGTTGGTCTCATGCTCAAGGGTCCGATCGTTCTCATTCCCGGCTTCGGCACCCCCCTGGCTCTGTGGTTTCTGGAAAAAGACCGCTCATGGTGGTCGCGCCTGCGCCCGCGCTGGGGCTGGCTCCTCATGATTGCCGTGGTTGTTCCCTGGTGCGTGGCCATCGAAATCATCAGCGGAGGCGACTTCTTCGCCCGCGCGGTCGGACGCAACTTCCTTGGCAAGGTGGCCCATGGTCAGGAAGCTCACGGCCTTCCTCCCGGTTTTCACCTTCTGGTTTTCGGACTGGCCTTCTGGCCCGGCTCACTGTTCGCCGCCCTCGCCATTCCTGCCATCTGGAAAAACCGCAAGCTCCCGCAGGTCCGCTTCCTGCTCAGCTGGATCATTCCCCACTGGCTGGTGTTCGAACTGATCGCCACCAAACTCCCTCACTATGTCCTGCCGACCTATCCCGCGATCGCCATCCTCGCCGCAGCAAGCCTCATGGCATGGCCCGCAACCACGGCTCCTCGGTGGGGAAAAGCCCTTCTCGGAATCTATGGTGTCTTATGGGCGGTCATCGGCATCACATTCTGTCTCGCCGGAAGTATCGCGCTCTACAGACTTGAGCACAGCTTCTCCCTCTCCGCCATGATCGCACTTGGAGGCGCCCTGCCCCTGATGCTCGGCGCCATCCTGATGATGCTGAAATATCAGCGTCGGCAGGCTGCCTTCTGTGCCATGGGAGCAGCCGTGATTGCTCACGCCGGCCTCTTCCTGAGTGTCATCCCCAACCTGCAGACCATCCGTCTCAGTCCCCGGATTGCCGACCTCTTCGAAGACGTCCGTCCCTGCGATGACAGTGTTTTGATATCGTCATCCTATTCCGAGCCGAGCCTTGTCTTTCTCGTCGGTCCCAATACGCAGCTTCTTGGTCCGGCTGCCGCCGCCGGATATCTGCATGAGCATCCCCAATGCAGCCTGGCCCTGATCGACCGCAAGGACGAAGCCGTTTTCACGAGAAAGCTTCTCGAATATGGCCTGGATGTCGTGGAATACGACCGCATTCAGGGTCTTAATTATTCAAACGGTCACCATCTCGATCTTGGACTTTTTGCGCCGCGCTAACTCTGTCCATCACGTTCAGGAGCGCCACAAAACGAAAATCCTTCTCTTGTGAGCCATTCCGCCGATCCCGACCTCAAGAAGAGTGCCTTTGAACAAATCTGTTTTTATCCTATGCTTCAAATACTCTACCTGATTTAAAATATTGATGGTCCAGCGGGAGAAGACAAATGATAGTATGCCAGATTGATGAATTTTCCGTTAATGGCATACGGGGGTGGGCCACCGATACTGAAAACCCCTCCCAGCCTGTCTTCCTGCATGCTCTGGCAGACGGACAGGAATTCCTCCAGTTTCATTGTACAGACCTGCGTGAAGATGTTCACGAAGCCGGCATTAAATCAAAAAATACAGGCTTCCATATTCTTCTCCCACATAATCTGCTCGACGGCGAAATCCATAATATTACCTTCAAAAACCGTCTCAAACAGATTGAAATCTATTCACAGAACCAGAAGCTGGAGCATATCGCCTTCTCCGGAAAACTTCCGGTAGAGACGCGCTCCTTCGTGGACGGCCTGAAGCAGGGTGTGCTGAGCGGCTGGGTTATCTGTGGGAATGACGTCGAAGGCTGGAAAGGGAACCAGCAGCTTCTCGTAACCTGCGACGGCCAGAAAATTGCTCAGGTTGAAGCCAACAGATATCGGGGCGATGTCGGAAAGGCCCTGTCCTGCGACCCCTATTGCGGCTTTCAGTTTTCACCGCCCGAACTGTACCGCAAGCCCTATCAGCAGGAGTTCCGTTTCTACGTTCTGCCTGACATGATCGAGGTCACAAACAGCCCCTGCCTGACCAGTTTCGTCACTGATGCCCATGAATCACTGATTATTGATGTCATCGACAAGATTGATGCCCTGCATGTGGAACTGACCCGTCTGCGCCGTCAGGTTCGGGAAATCCTTCCCCAACCCGGCTTCACGATTGCAGACTATCATTCATGGGCCACGGCCTATTTTCCGGTTCTGCGCAAATATGTTGACCGCACCCGGGATGACGCCACCATCACAGGCAACCCGCTGGTCAGCATTGTCTGCCCCGTCTGGAACCCCAATCTTACGGATTTCCGGGCGGCTGTTGAGAGCGTCATGGCTCAGACATGGCAGAACTGGGAACTCATTCTGGTCGATGACTGCAGCAAAAATCCCGAACTGCGCGCCGTCATCGAGGACTTCGCCAAAGCTGACGCCCGCATCAAACCGATTTTCCAGAAAGAGAACGGCGGCATCAGCATTGCCACAAACGCAGGTCTGGCAGCGGCTCAGGGCGAATGGATCGCATTCTTCGACCATGATGACCTGCTCGCGGACGTCGCTGTCGAATACATGCTGAGAGAGGCCACAAGAAGCCACGCCGACCTCATCTATTCCGACGAAGACAAGATTGACGCCAGCGGTTACTACAGGGAACCTGCTTTCAAGACTGACTGGAACTACAGGCTTCTTCTTGGCGTAAACTATGTCTGTCACTTCGTGATGATCCGCCATTCCGCGTTGCAGACCGTGGGCGGGCTGAACAAGGAATACGATGGCGCGCAGGATCATGATTTCCTTCTCCGCGCCTCTGAACACATTCCGGCAGACAAGATCCATCACGTCCCCGAAATCCTGTATCACTGGCGCATCACGGAAAATTCAACAGCCTCTGACATTGGCAACAAACGCTATGCCATTGATGCCGGGATCAAGGCTGTCAGCGATCATCTCGTCCGTCGCAATCTGCCGGCAAAAGTCGATTCCCAACTGGGAATGACCCTTTACACGGTGGACTGGGAGTTCAATCAGTCCCCATCAGTCACGATTATCATCCCCTACAAGGACGAAATCGCGACGACGGCCCGCTGCTTGGACGCGATTCAGAAATATACCCGTTACCCGAATTACAAGGTCATTCTGGTCAACAACTGGTCCATCACCAAAGAAGCTGCGACCTTCGCCAAAAAAGTCGAAAAAATTCCCAATGTCGAGATCCTGACCGTCAAGGAACCGTTCAACTATTCCCGCATCAACAATCTCGCGGCGAAAGACGAGACATCCGATTTCCTTCTGTTCCTGAACAATGACGTTTTCGTCGAACAGGAAAACTGGCTCGAAATTCTTGTCAACGAAGCCCTGGCAGATCCGCTCGTGGCCATTGTTGGCGGAAAATTCGTCTACCCCAACCAGACGGTCCAGCATGCCGGCGTACTGCTCGGGGTCGGCGATGTTGCCGGCCATGCCCATGTCGGCATTCCGCGTGAAGAAGGCGGTTACGCAGGCCGGGCCTATTTCCCTCAGGAAATTTCAGCCGTGACAGCCGCCGGGATGCTGATCCGCCGTCCGGCTTTCGAACTGGTTGGCGGCTTTGACGAAGAGCATCTGAAAGTCGCCTTCAACGACATTGATCTGTGCCTCAAGGTCAGGGATGCAGGGTATAAGGTTGTATGGACACCTGATTTCTGCGCCGAACACCACGAAAGCCTCAGCCGTGGCAGCGACGACCGTCCGTCAACGGAACGCCGCTTCTTTCACGAAACGCAGTTCATGATTGAAAAATGGGGCAACACCCTCCGCACGGACCCGTTCTACAATCCCCATTTCACGCTTGATCGTCAGGTCTTTTTTGACCTGACGATCCCGGGTGTGGACGAGACGCGATATCCGCCGCTTCCCGCCACCAGAAAGAAAATCCGTCCTCTCTGGCCCATCCCGACATTGACCATCGAGCCTAAAAAAACACCCGAAAAGCGTACGGCCAAGACCACACCGGCCAAACCACGGTCGAAAAAAGCCTCTGCCGCGCGCCGATCAAACAAGGCTGATTAATCTCAGCACCGGTTTCGCTTCATCAAGCACGGACATGACCGCATCACACAGCGGTCATGTTCCGACAATCGCGGCCAGCCGACATACTGGTCCTGCCAAAGAAGAAAACCTCCAGCCGCTTCTGTCACTTCTGAAATGTAAGAAATGCCGTGGTGGAGCTGAGGGGACTAAGTTTCACCAGTTAAAGCAGTCACTTAGACCGAAAACTGACCATTATCCCGCTCGTGATAATTCAATTACTTACGAGCAATTCGTAAACTCTACGCCAGCACTTGTGCAGGTTACCGGAACACGAATCCGCCTTCAAGGTGCAGCATGACTGCCCCCGGAAATGCCGCCTTCAAGGCGTGTATGCGTGATGTAGCGCACGCGCTCCTAGGCGAGCCAAACAAGAGCGTTTCGTCCAAAGACGAATGGCGTTGGGGTGAGCGTGGCAGCCTGTCCGTGGATCTCCACAAAGGCACCTGGCACGATCACGAAACCGGCGAAGGCGGCGGCGTCATCGCTTTGGTGATGCGCGAGAACCGCACGGACAAGCCTGAAGCCGTCAAATGGCTTCAAGAGCAAGGCTATATCGAAGCCAAGCCCGCGCGCACCAAGCAGCAATCTCGTATCATCGCGGCTTACGAGTACCCGGACGAACACGGCGAAATCCTGTTTCGCGTCGTGCGGATGGACCCGAAGGACTTCCGTCAACAGAAGCCCGACGGTCGTGGCGGCTGGGAATGGTCCACCAAAGGCGTGCGCAGGATACTTTATCGCCTGCCTGATATTCTCGCCTCTATCCGCAGCGGTGAAACCATTTTCGTGGTCGAAGGTGAAAAATCAGCCGACCGTCTGGCTGCCCTTGGGATTGCAGCGACATGCAGCCCAGGCGGCGCCGGAAAATGGAAAGATGACTGCACCAAATCACTGCGCGGCGCTGATGTCGTCATTCTTCCGGACAACGACGAAGCGGGCCGGAAACATGCTGAAAACGTTGCCCAGGCATTGTATGGCAAGGCAGCGCGTGTCCGCATCCTCACCCTGCCCAATCTGCCTGCGAAAGGTGACGTGCATGACTGGCTACAGGCCGGACATGCCGCCTCTGAACTTCTGGCACTGGCGCAGGGAGCGCCGGAATACGATGGTCAGGACGTGGAACCGCAAAGCATCCTGACACCTGACTGGCTGGAAATGTGCCTGCGTGATGATCGCGGCAAGCCCATCTCGAACGTGGCCAACGTCCTGTGCGCTTTGCGTGCCGACCCGGCTTATTCCGGCCTGTTCCGCTATGACCAGATGGCCAGCATGACCCTCCTGGTGCAACCGATCGAGCCGCAGGCGGAGCCGTTCAAGCCGAGACCCATCAGCGACTCTGACGTGACGCACATTCAGGAACGCTTGCAGATTGCTGGCCTGAGCCGTGTAGCGAAAGACCTGATGAACCAGGCCGTGGACTGCATCGCCAGCGAACGCGCATTTCATCCTGTCCGTGACTATCTGAAAAGCCTCACCTGGGATGGCACCAAACGTCTGGACCGCTGGCTGTCTTACTATCTGGGATCAGAGCCGACACCCTACACGGAAGGCATCGGCCGCATGTTCCTGATCGCCATGGTCGCCCGGATCATGGAACCGGGATGCAAGGCCGATTACATGATGGTGCTGGAAGGTCCGCAAGGCGCTCGAAAATCGACCGTGTGCAGCATCCTCGGCGGAGAATGGTTTTCGGACGGCCTGCCTGACCTGCGAAGCGGCAAAGACGTTCCTGTCCACATCAAGGGCAAATGGCTGATCGAGGTGGCCGAACTGTCTGCCATGGGCAAAGCAGACACCGAAATGCTCAAGCACTTCCTGACCAGACGTGTCGAACGATACAGACCGCCCTATGGTGCGCGGGAAGTCGTGGAAGGTCGCCAATGCGTGATGGTCGGAACCACGAACAAGAGCGCCTATCTGAACGATGAAACAGGCGGACGCCGGTTCTGGCCGGTGAAGGTCGGCACGATAGACACAGACGCCCTGATGCATGACCGTGACCAGCTTTTTGCCGAAGCCATGGCCGCGTTTCGTCGTGGCGACCCATGGTGGCCTGATGGCGACTTTGAAGCCCAGCATATCCGACCAGAGCAGGAAGAACGCTTTGAGGTGGACGAATGGGAAGGTCTGATTGCTGCACATCTGGCGCATCAGAACCGCACCACTGTTCAGCGTGTCGCCTATGATGCTCTTGCCTTTGAAAACAAGAAAATTGGCACAACAGAGCAACGCCGGATCGGAAAAATCCTAGAGCGACTGGGATGGAAGCGCGGTGCGCGTGGCCATGGCGGCGTGCGTTATTGGGAGCGCGGATGATGCGGAAACTCACATCGTATGGTGACGCGGTGACGCATGGTGACGCATTTCCCTATATAACCCCTATACGCACACGCTCGCACACAGGCACACACGGAAAGCACTTATATAAGAAAGTGCGTCACCATGCGTCACCGTGTCACCATCAAGGCATTAGTGACTTAGCCAATGCGGTGCAGCGCCTGACCATTGACCGGCGTGATCCTGAGAAGTTCCATGCGGACAAATCTGAGATCGTCGCGGCTCTCAGGCGCATTGCGCGTGAGGTGAAGCCATGACCGCCTTTTACAAAACCGCATTCTGGAAACGTCTGCGCGCCCAATGCCTGAAGCGTGACCGCGTATGCACCACGCCCGGATGCAATGAACGCGCCGTAGTGGCTGACCACATCACGCCCCGATCCAAAGGCGGCACGGACACTCTCGGCAACCTGCGCGGCCTGTGCATCCGTCATCACAACATGCGCCGTCATGGCGGTGAACCTCACCTCAAAGGCTGCGATGCGAGCGGCCAACCTTCTGACCCAAACCACTGGTGGAACTGATGAACGACCTTATCGACCTCGAAATCTTCACTCTCGAACTGGCAGCGCAAGGCATCAGCCCTGACGACAGCCGTGCAGACGCCGTGCTGGATCAGGCGGCAGGCATTGCTTCTGACTACTGTGGTAAGGACCTGACTAAGCTGTCACCCGTTCCGCAAACCATCCAGCGTGTGGTGCTAGACCTTGCAACGGCCATCTATCACGCGGCCGGACGGGATGCCGCTGTCACCCAGGAAGAGACCGAAGGCGTGGGATCAACCAGCTTCGGCGTGACCCGATGGACCGACCGGCTGGCCGACCTCGACCCTTGGCGTGCCTTCAATGTCGCCTGAAAATCTCTCAGGGCTGGGGGGCCTCGACCGTTGGGGAGGTCCCAAAATAGTTAGTTTGGAATTGGATAAGTAAAATGGGCCTACGCGGACCCGGTGCGAAGCCGGTTTCAAAGACAAAGACCCTAGCACCAACACCTTTGTTCGGAACGCCACTGGACGCCATCCCTGCGAAACAAGCACATAACCTGCCTTTAACTGGTGACACGCGTGCAGAGCGCCTGATTTGCTGGATCGAGCGCCTGACGGTTACCAGTGGCGCTCTGGCTGGCGAACCAATGCGCCTCGAAGACTGGCAGAAGGACATCATTCGCGCCCTGTACGAAACCAATGACCAGGACCGCAGGTTCGTCCGCACAGGCGTCATTTCCATGGCGAGAAAGAATGGGAAAACTGGCCTTGCCTCGGCTTTGGCGCTTGCCCACCTGTGCGGGCCGGAGGCGGTTAAGCGTGGTCAGGTGCTCAGTGCGGCAGCTGACAGAGGGCAAGCCTCCATCGTCTTTGACGAATTGGTGGCTTTTGCCCAGGGACAACCTCACCTTGAAACGCGCCTTGTCGTTCGGGCTTTCAACCGGACTGTGGAAGATGTGGAAACGGGATCAACCTTTAAGGCGCTTTCGGCTGATGCCCGTAAAGCCCATGGTCTCAGTCCGACCTTTGCAGTCTGCGACGAGGTTGCCCAATGGCGTGACAGGGATCTGTTTGACGCTCTGGCAACGGGTGCCGGTGCGCACAAGGAAAGCCTCCTACTCGCCATCTCAACCCGCAGCCCGGATGACGACAACCCACTGGAAGAACTTCTGCGCTACGGCGAAGGCGTGGAGGACGGAACGATCCCGGACCCGACCTTTCGCGCCTTTTGCTGGTCTGCTCCCATGGATGCCGACCCGTGGAGCGAAAAGACCTGGGCAATGGCAAACCCGGCCCTGGGAACATTCCGAAGTATCGAGGACCTGCGCTCTCAGGCCATGCAAGCGCAACGGGTGCCATCACGGGAAGCAGCCTTCCGGGCCTACTCTCTCAACCAGCGTGTAGCCCCGGATGACCGTTTTCTGAGACCGGATGACTGGGACGCCTGCGCGGACGAAGGTGCGGCTTCCGGTCCTTGCTTCTGTGGCCTCGATCTGGCGTCTGGTGCATCCGATCTGACGGCCTTTTCGTTCTACTGGCCTGAAACCGGCCGCCTGGTCGTGAAGGCCTTCCTGCCGTCCGAACTGGTGGACGCAAAGCAGGCTGACGACCATGCGCCCTATCGGGAATGGGTGGCGCAAGGGCTGATCGAACTCATCCCAGGGCGCGCCATTGATCGCGCATGGCTCGCCATGTGGATTGCAGAAGCCATCGAAGGGCTGGACGTGGTTTCCATTGGGTCAGACCGTTGGTGCCTGGCAGACTTCAACGCCGTCTGTGATCGTGAAGGCATCAGCCTGCCCATGTCTCCTATCGGTATGGGCTTCAAAGACCAGTCACCAGCCATCACAGCGTTCGAAACGACCGTTCTGCAAGGTAGCTTACGTCATGGCGGCAACCCGCTGCTGAGATGGGCCGTTGCGAACGCGGCTCTGGACATGGACCCGGCTGGGAACCGGAAGCTGTCAAAGCAGCGCTCACGCGGCCGCATTGATCCGCTTGTATCGGGTGTGGTGGCAGTTGCATTGGCCGCTCGTGAGCCAGCATCAGCCGCGCCATTTTTTGAGATTATCTCGATTTAGGGGTATGCCCAAACTTGGATACACCCCTTCTTTCACCGTTGACAGGACGTTTCTGAATAGGCAGATTCGTCAATGGAGTGTGATAACTCCTGATGCCATGGCGGTCGCTGCACGAGAGCAGTAATCCGCATATACGAATTCGCTCCGGGGGCGGTAAGGGTATGTCCAGAGGGCAACCTTAAAGCCTTACCGGCCTGACTATGGCCAGGTTTATCACCCCCCGGAGTTTGTGCGGTGTGATAACCGTTCAGGCTCTGGCAATTTATGCCATGGGAGCCGCATATCATGCGCTCAGTAAATCGTCGTGACATTTTCCCGGCCCTCGGGACCGTCCTGCTCGGCGGCATCGCCACCGCATCCCTCGCAAAACCAGAAAGCCTGTCAGCTAAAGCCGTCCGAAAGGAAACGGCCATCTCGAAGGCGTTTAGAGCTTATCATGAAGCCTATTCTGCAATGGACCGGATTGCTGACCTGTCACCTGTGAAGCTTGGCTCCCCTGAAGACAAAGCGCGTGAAGCGTTCCTTCTCCGGGAATCGGACAAATTGCAAAATGCTCTTGAAGTTCTGGCTGAGACACGCGCCACTTGTCATGAAGATTTACGGCTAAAATCTCTCATTGTTCTCAAAGACTTCCCGGAAGCCGTGGATGCATTCGAACTGCTCCCTGATAGCGTAGAAATTCGCCTTGTTCTGTCTGTCGCTCACGACGCCGCGCACCTGACGCATATTTCCTGAAAAATATGTTGCAACCTGAGTAGCTCATAATTATAAGCTACTCAGGTTGCTAAACAGATGTGGTGTTATGATCAGAAAAGGACGATTTGACGTGAAGGAATTGGCATATGCGAGTGGTCTGAGCGTCAATAACATCCGCATGATCATGGATCGCGAGCCCGGTTTGTTAACCGACGAATATGTCCCTGTCGGACGGGGTGTTTCGCGTACTTTTCCTATTAAATCGCTGAAGCGTGCTGCACTCATGCACGCCGTAACGAAGATGGGCGTTGGCATCACACAAGCAGCCCGTATGGTTGCAGAATTCTCTTCCGAATTCGAAATGAACCATGACGGACTTCCGGCAAATATTGATGCAATAATACCCCGGAAATATTGGAGCGATTTAGTTAAATCCGTACCTAAAGATGAAATGAGACACGGCAATAACTATGAATATTATTTTTATATCATCCATGTGAACGAGACAAATCAACCCGTGGAACGTAAAATTTACGTTGGCGACATGATCATGGAAATCATTGATCAAACCTACGTCTTTCAAACCATGATCCGAGGGGAAATTTCTCCAGGAATGCTCGAAGGTCCCTCTTCAGAGGCTATTATGGCAATGGAAGGTTGGGAACGCGGCGGGGATTTTTCCATCAAGTCTATCATGGATTTTGGTGACACTCCGGATACTTGGAAGCGAGAAGCAAAGAAGTGGCAGAAGGTTCGTGAGAACTGCACCACCAAAACACAAATCAACGTCAGTCTTGCAATTCGAGATGCTTTTGAGCGCGTCCGCCTGCTGAGAGCAGAGGGCTGATGCTCGCATCTCCACGAAATGCCTTGGGCAAGCATAGAGCGTCGGGAGACGCCCTATTCCCTCGATGGATGCCCTTCCCCGACCGTCGAGAGATGGCCTTTTCCCTTAGATGGATCTCTTATTGATGACCCTTCATGAACTCCGCGCCCGCCGCACACAGATTGCTGGCGAAATGCGCTCACTCAACGAACAGCACGCCGATACATGGCCGACCGAAGCCGAAACGCGCTGGACCACACTCCGCACGGAACTGACGGACCTGGAAGCACGGATTGGTCGCCAGGAACAGGTGGATGATCTGGACCGCACCGCCCCAGGCACACGCATCGGCGGTGGCGCTCCGGCATCGGAAACGCGCCGAATTGATGGTTTCGAAGGTGGTGCCCGTACACCGGAAAACTTTGACGGGCTTATTCTTCGGACACAGGAAGGCCAGACACTTCCTGTTCTGGAAGCACGCCACAACCTTTCATCGTTCCTGCCTCAGACAGAAAATCCGGCTGCTGAACTCGGCCTCGGTGGCTTCCTCCGTGCGCTCTATCGTGGCCCGCAAACGGACCTGGAACGCCGCGTCATGTCGGAAAGTTCCATCGGTTCCGGTGGTGCCACCATCCCGACACCGCTTGCGGCTGGCGTCCTGGACGAACTGCGTGCGCAGGCCGTCGCTTTCCGCGCCGGATGCCGTACCGTTCCCATGACGGCTCCAAGCCTGACCTTTGCCCGCATCACCAAGACGCCCGTTGGCGGCTGGCGTGCAGAAAACGCCCCTATCGTCGAGGATGAAAGCACCTTTGACCAGGTGAAGCTGTCCACAAAGGGCTGGGGTCTTCGCTGCAAGATCAGCCGTGAACTGCTCGAAGATGGGCAGAACGTGGACAGCATCATCCGGTCTGCTTTCGCCGCATCAGGTGCATTGGGGCTGGATCAGGCCATCCTCTACGGCTCCGGCGACGCAAACCAGCCGCTTGGCGTCGTGAATACCCCAGGCGTTCAGGCTATCCCCCTGAACGGTAAGCTGACGAATTGGGACCCGATGCTGGACGGTCTTTTGGACCTCGAAAACGTCAATGCCGGAACAGTCTCGGCCATGGTCATGGCTCCACGGACAAACCGTGCCATTCGTGGCTTCAAGGATGCCAACGGCAACCCTCTGACGGCCCCAACCGGCATTGCTGCCCTGCCCCGTCTGACATCGACCAGCGTGCCAGTTAATGAAACAGTCGGCGCAGACCAGACAGGTTCCTCGATCCTGATGGGCGATTTTTCCCAGGTCTATGTCGGAATGCGCACAAGCCTTCAGATCAGCGTCCTGAACGAACTGTATGCAGAAAACGGACAGGTCGGCTTTGTCGCCTGGATGCGTGCAGACGTTCTAGTCGTTCGCCCGCAGACCCTCCTGCGCATCTCAGGCATCACGCCATGACAGGCGCGGTCGGCAGCGTGGAGAGGCGTTCAAGCGGCGTGGAACTCCGCGCCGCAGGCCGCAAGCTTGAAGGCTATGCCGCTGTCTTTGGTGCGCCTGCCACCATCGGCAGCTTTGTCGAAACGATTGCCCCCGGAGCGTTCGCCAGGACGCTCCGAAGCAATCCGGACATTCTGGGTCTCGTGGATCACGACGCAACCCGCCTGCTCGCACGGACTGGCTCAGGCACTCTGAGGCTGGCCGAAGACACACGCGGACTGCATTTCGAAATGGACGTTCCAGACACACAGCTAGGCCGGGATATTCTCGCCATGGCTGAACGGCGTGATCTGGGCGGCATGTCTTTCGGCTTTCGTGCCCAGGACGAAGCATGGCCTTCGGCAGACCGCCGCGAATTGCGTGCAGTAGACCTGATGGAAATCAGCATTGTGCAGGCTTTCCCGGCCTATGGCGAAACCACGATTGCAACCCGCAGCTATATTGCGCTGTCGATGGCAGCACAGCAGCGCCGCAGGTTTTTGGAGACACTGCGATGAGTTTGCTGGATCTCTTTCGCCCTAACCGTAAAGCAGAGCAGCGTTCGGCACCGGTCGAACCTGTTTTGTCCGATATGTGGTTTTCACGCGGGCCGGATAGTCCGGAAGCGCTGGCAACGGTTCTGGCTTGCGTAAACGCTATTTCCAGTTCTGTCGCCAGCCTGAACGCCTACGTTTACAACACGTCAGGAAATACCCGCACGGAAGCCCCGAACCATCCTGTGTCGCGTCTGATCGTTCAGCCGAACGATTATCAGACATGGCCTGATCTGGTGGAATGGATACTGGCCAGCGTTCTTCTGTCCGGAAATGCCATCTGCACAATCGAATACGATGGTGCCGGCCGACCAACGGCTTTGAAGCCGGTTCCGTTCCAGTGCGTGCAGATTGACCGGCTTGCATCCGGCCGCCTGCGCTACACGGTTGTCGCGTGGCAGGGCGTGACCAAGACATATCTGGATGATGAAGTCTTCCACCTGAAAGACCGAAGCGATGACGGCCTTGTCGGTCGAAGCCGCCTGAGCCGCGCACGGCCGGTTTTCACTGGTGCATCTGCCCTTCAGGATTACAGCCTGAATATGTGGCAGAATCAGGCGACCCCTTCTGGCATCATCACTTTTGAAGGTGGAACACGTCCAGGCGATACGGCGATCAACGATCTGAAAGACCAGGTAAAACAGAAGTTTTCTGGCACGTCTAACGCTCGTGGCGTGATGGTCCTGGGCAGCGGTATGAAGTGGCAGAGCATTGGCATCTCACCAGAGGATGCCGAAGCCCTGGAAAGCCGGAAATTCAGCGTTCAGGAATTGTGCCGTGTGTATGGCGTGCCACCGCCAATCGTGCAGGATTACAGCAACAATACCTTCACGAACGCTGCACAAGCCAGTCTGTGGTTTGCCACGAACACACTCATGCCTTGGGTCCGCAAGATTGAGGCAGAGTTTAGCCGTGCCATCTTCGGCCGATCCAGCCCCTTCGAATTGCACATTGATCTGTCGAGTCTGATGCGCGGTGACTATGCCACACGCTGGCAGTCCTATGGCGTGGCCATCCAGAACCAAATTCTGACGGTCAACGAAATTCGTGAGCAGGAAGGATATAACCCGAAAAGCGAGGACCTGACGTGAAGAAGCCTGTTCTGCCAGACTGGCCCCGTATGCTCCGAAGAGAAAACGCAGCGGCCTATATCGATGTCAGTCCAGGTACCTTTGATCGCCTAGTACAAAATGGCGATATTCCGGCTCCTCTGACATTTCCCCGCTCGACGGTGAAAGCATGGGACCGGCATGATCTGGACGGGTTTGTGCAGTCCCTTCGGGATGGCGCAACGTCAAGCAATGAGTGGGATCAGTAATGTCTGTATTGCGGCTTCGCTATGTTCAGACCGTTATGAAGAACGGCACGCCGCATTACTACTTCCGGCGTTCCGGGTATCCGCGCACTACGCTGCCTGGTCTGCCCGGATCAGCAGAATTTATGAGTGCCTATCAATGCGCCTTGAAAGCCCAGCCTCCGGAGGTCGGCGCAAGTCTGACCACTCCCGGCAGTATGCGGGCGCTGGCTATCGCCTGGTGTGCATCGCACCAGTTCACCAGCCTACGCCCTACATCACAGCGCACTTACAGACGCCTGCTGGATGGCTTTCTGGATCAACACGGAAACAAAAGCGTCGCCAACCTTCAGCCGCGCCACCTGATGGCTATTCTTGACGCCCTGAGCAGTACGCCTGCCCAGGCTAATGCATTGCGCAATGTTCTCCGGCAAATGCTGCAATTTGCCTTTGAACGCGGCTGGCGTTCGGACAACCCTGCCCGCGATGTCAGAAAACTGCGCTATCAGAAGAAGCCTTTTGCCACGTGGACAGAAAGCGACATTGCTCAGTTCGAGGCCTATTGGGACATTGGCACCCGCGCACGCCTTGCGATGGCCCTCTTGCTCTACACAGGGCAACGCCGTGGCGATGTAATCCGGATGGGGCCTCAGCACGTCAGGAACGGCCATATCGACGTGGTGCAGAGCAAAACCGGTGCAAGGCTGACTATTCCCATGCATCCGGAACTACAGACCATAATTCAGGCTTCGGAAAGCGGACATCTGGCCTTTCTAATGACGCAGATGGGTAGTCCGTTTTCGTCAGGTGGCGCGTTTTACAACTGGTTTTCGGAATGCGCAGCTAAGGCTGGCGTTCGAAGCGGACTTTCCCCACACGGCCTGCGCAAAGCAGCAGCCCGCCGGATGGCTGAAGCTGGATGCACACCGCATCAAATCGCCGCGATCACGGGCCACCAGACGCTTGCAGAGGTGGAAAGGTACACAAAGGAGGTCAATCAGAAGCAGCTTGCAACGGCCGCCGTCACTCATCTTGGGCGACCCAAACGAGAACAAAACAGCAAGTAAGACTGGAAACCGGCTGCAACCGGTTTCCAGTTTAGAGGATTTTACTATGGAAAATCAGGTACTTACAAAGCACCATGGTGGAGCTGAGGGGAATCGAACCCCTGACCTCCTCATTGCGAACGAGGCGCTCTCCCATCTGAGCTACAGCCCCACGGCGAGGTCATAGTTCTCCTCTTCTCACACCCTGTCAAGCAGACCTGCACGCAGGACATTGTTCTGTGCTATGGCTACAGGCACTCTCCAACCGGCCCTTCGGCTGCCCTTTCCGACATTCGACGAGGTTTTATATGGTTGCCCTGCACGCCATCATCCTGATGCTGATCCAGGCTTTTGTGTGGATTCTTCTGGTGTACTGCATCCTGTCGATGCTGCTGGGTTTCGGGATCCTGAATATCAGCAACCGTTTTTTCTATTCCATCTTCAACACGCTGGCCCGGATCGTCGAACCCGTGATGACCCCGATCCGCAACATCCTGCCCAATACAGGGGGCATTGATTTTGCCCCCATGGTCGTCCTGCTTCTGATCCAGTTTCTGGTCTATCCGGCCGTAAACCGGATCTTCTTCATGCTCGCGACACATAACAGTTTCTGAAACTGCCTATCTCAGAGCACGCCAGACCTCTTCCAGCACATCCACCAGGACAGGTCCCATTGCATGATGCAGCGCCCCGTCAGGACGCTGCATCGTGACCGACCATCCCTCGCTGTTCTGGCGCTCCATCTTCACCGCCCAGTCCTCCGGGAGACGGGAGAAAACCCGCTCCATCCGGACTTCAGCCGTCAGCGGCTTTGCGTAATTGTGCCCCATTGCCGATCACCTTCTCTTTGAGCTGTCGGGGATGTCAGCCGGTCCCACCAACAGTCAGGCCCGAAATCTTCAGTGTCGGCTGACCAACTCCAACCGGTACCCCCTGACCAGCCTTGCCACACGTCCCGATCCCTGGATCCAGCGCCACGTCCGATCCGATCATGGAAATCTGGTTCATGGCGTCCGCACCATTCCCGATCAGTGTCGCCCCCTTCACCGGTCGGACGATCTTTCCATCCTCCACCAGATAGGCTTCCGAAGCCGCAAACACGAATTTTCCGGACGTGATATCCACCTGGCCACCGCCGAAATTCACAGCATAAAGCCCACGCTTCATCGAACGGATCATCTCATCCGTCGTGGCCTGCCCTTCCAGCATGAGCGTATTGGTCATCCGCGGCATGGGAGCATGTGCGTAGGATTCCCGGCGCCCATTCCCGGTAGATTTCGTTCCCATGAGACGGGCATTCAGACGGTCCTGAAGATAGCCGGTCAGGATCCCGTCCTCGATCAGAACGGTCCGGGAGGTCGGCGTCCCCTCGTCGTCAATGCTCAGCGAACCGCGACGTTCCGGCAGCGTCCCGTCATCAATCACCGTCACACCCGGAGACGCCACACGCTTGCCGATCATCCCGGAAAAGGACGATGTGCCTTTGCGGTTGAAATCGCCTTCCAGCCCATGTCCCACAGCCTCATGCAGCAGGATGCCCGGCCACCCCGGACCCAGAACCACATCCATTTCACCCGCAGGCGCCGGAGCAGCTTCCAGCGTGATCAGAGCCTGTTTCAGAGCCTTGTCCACCGCCTCGCGCCACGTCTCGGGAGCCAGAAGCCGGTCCAGCTCATAGCGCCCCCCAAGACCACAGCCCCCGCTCTCGCGCTGCCCGTCCTTTTCCACGACGACAGACACATTCATGCGCACCAACGGCCGCAGATCCGCAACATCGCCCCCAGAATCCGCACGCCGCATGATCTGCACCGCCTGCCATTCGGAGCTCAGCACGGCACTCACCTGGACGACCCGGGAATCCAGCCCCCGCGCATAGGCATCAATTTCACTCAGAACCGCCGCCCGCGCCGCGAAATCCGTACCGTCAAGCGGCCGGGAATCTCCATAAAGCCGTTGGTTCGTCGCCTGCGGACCCGGCGCCATGATCCCGCTGCGTCCCTGACGGACGGCACCCACTGTACTGACGGCCCGCTCCAGCGCGTCACGGCTGATATCGTCCGCATGCGCAAAAGCCGTCTCCGTCCCCAGAACGGCCCGCAGCCCGAACCCCGACGACGTGTTGAAACTGGCCGACCGGATCGTTCCGTCATCCAGGCTGATGCTCTCGTTTTCCCGGTACTCCAGGAACAGCTCACCATCATCAACACCATCAAGCCCACGGTTCACGAGTGCTTTCGCATCGTCGCGGGTCAGTTTTGAATCCGGCCGCCCGAAAAACAGGGCATCGGTCGTCGCAAGAGCGCCCAGAGCATCAGCAGCAACAGACATGAAAAATCTCCAGACAGGAACAGACCGGCTTTCCCGGCACATGGATAGGATAAAGAAGGAACGTGCAGACAGGTCTTCTAAGAAAGGGCCTTTTCCAGCCTTTTCAAGGCCTCCTGAAGGATCGCGGGCTTTTTGCAGAATGCAAACCGGATCAGATTCTGCGGAGCAGCAGCCCCTTCAGGATCATAGAAGGCCGAAACCGGGATCGTGGCCACACCCGCGTGTTCGACCAGCCAGCGCGCAAACTCGACATCTCCGCGACCATTCGCATGCCGCGAAATATCCGCCACGATGAAATAGCTGCCATCTGCCGGCAGTGTCTCGAACCCGAGACGATGCAGGCCATCCCGCAGCAGGTCCCGCTGTGTTTCCATCTGGGCCGACAAGGCCTGATAGTAGCTGTCATCCTTGTTCAGCCCGTAAGCCACGGCCCGCTGAAGGTTCGGAGCGGTCGCGAACACCAGAACCTGATGCGCTTTCGCAACCACGGAAGCCAACGCGGCAGGCGCCGTCACATACCCGACCTTCCAACCCGTCAGGGAAAAGCTCTTCCCCGCGCTGCCGATCCGCATGCACCGCTCGCGCATCCCAGGCAACGTCATCAACGGGACATGTTTCACGTGAAACGTCAGGTGTTCATAAACCTCGTCACAGATCGCATAGGCATCATGCTCCCGGACCAGTTCGGCAATCAGCTCCAGTTCCTCACGGACAAAAACCTTTCCGGACGGGTTCATCGGCGAGTTGAGCATGATCGCCTTCGTTTTCGGCCCGAACGCCGCACGCAGTTCCGCTTCCGGGACAGACCAGTGCGGCGGCGTCAGCCGCACACAGCGCGGCACCGCCCCCAGCAGCTTCAGAGCCGGCAGATAAGTGTCATAAAGCGGCTCGATCACCACCACTTCATCACCCGGTTCCACAACCGCCATCAGACACGCCGCCAGGGCCTCCGTCGCCCCGGACGTCACGACAACCTCCGTCGCCGGATCAACCTCCAGCCCATAAAAACGACGGTTGGACGCCGCCACGGCCTCACGCAGTTCCGGCAGGCCCGTCAGCGGCGCGTACTGGTTCCGGCCGTCCTGAAGCGCATCCGCCGCGACCTGAATGATGTCCTGCGGCCCTTCCGTATCCGGAAACCCCTGCCCGAGATTGACCGCACCATGCTTCACGGCAAGCTGTGACATGATCGTGAAAATGGTCGTCGGAAGGCTCACAAGATACTGATTGGGCGTTTTCATCAACGGATTCCAGAACTGACGGAAAACAGAAAGCACCGCACCATTGCAGGCTGAAGAAGAGCTGAAAAGCCTTTCGCGCGTCCCTCCACGTCCATACCGGAAATCCCTTCTCCCGGACCTCAGTCCAGGGCCTGCGTTTTCCGGCGCATGTCACGCAGCAGGACCTGACCCAGCCCCCTCAGAAGAACCATCGCCAGCAGGATGAAAACAACCCCGATACCGCAGGCAATGATGGCAGCGGTCCAGGACAGGGGAATGGCGTTCTTCGGGGCGCCATCCGTCGTAACCGTGAGCGAAAACAGGCTGTCGTCCACCATGAAAAGGTCCTGCGGAACAAAAAGCCGCAATACGGGCATCACCGTAAGGAGAAGCCCCATCAGACCCAACACGATGACAACGAGTCCGCCTACAAACGCCAGCAGACTTCCCGCAGCCAGTCGCAGAAGAACCCAGAACAGGCCGAACGGATTCGACTGCTGTACGCCAACGGACAGTTCATGCCGGATCGTAAAGCGTGCCGCGAGCCTGTCCGGCTTTCCCAGTTTTTCCAGAAGCGCAAGCGCCGCCCCTTCGCCCAGCCGGGCCTGCGCCGCAACCTGCGCCCGGACTTCAGCGACGATCATATCCCGCTCGCTTTCCGGCAGACTCAGCAGGCCACCCCGGAATTCATGCAGATAACGCTCGACTGGCAGGGAGAGAAGATCGCTGTCTTTCCAGCCGTCCAGAGATGAGGAAGCAGGCATCATGAGGATATTTCCCAAAAAGAGTCTCGCTGCCCTCTTTGCATGCAAGTTCCGGACCAGATGTGGAAAACTCCGGTTCGCTTCCGAAAGATTCAATCCCAAATCCGCAGAATGGCGTAATTTCCCATACTCGACAGACGGGCATTTGTCGCTTAATCGTTTTGCAGCCGTTTACACGATGCAAGGCGACAGATCGATGGCCAAGAAAGCCCCCACTTCCTCTACCGTGAAACCGAAGGCCGCTCCGGCGCGCCGTACCTCGAAGGCCGCAGCCCCCAAGGCTGCCCCCGCAGCAGCCGGCAAGCCGCCCGCACCGAACCCGCAGGCCGTTGCCCGCGTCTTCGAGATGATCCAGGAGCACGCGGCGGAATTCGTCGATCTGCGCTTCACGGACCCCAAGGGCAAGTGGCACCACACGACCCAGACGGTATCGACCATTGAAGACGATACCTTCGTTGAAGGCTTCATGTTCGACGGCTCTTCCATCCAGGGCTGGAAGGCCATCAACGAATCCGACATGGTTCTGCTTCCGGATCCGGAAACGGCCGTCATGGACCCGTTCTCCGCCAAGCCGCAGCTGATCCTGTTCTGCGACATCATCGATCCGAAGACGGGCAACTTCTACAACCGCGACCCGCGTTCGACCGCCAAGCTCGCAGAAGCCTATCTCAAGGATGCCGGCTTCGGTGACACGGCGTTCTTCGGTCCGGAAGCCGAGTTCTTCATCTTCGACAACGTGCAGTTCGGCACAGGCCCGAACTTCGGCATGTACCAGCTCGACAGCATCGAAGGCCCCGGCGCCTCCCTGAAGGCCTACCCGGAAGGCAACATGGGCCATCGCCCTGTCGTCAAGGGTGGCTACTTCCCGGTCCCGCCCGTCGACAGCGAGAACGATCTGCGCGCCGAAATGCTCTCCACGATGGGCGAAATGGGCCTGCCGATCGAGAAGCATCATCACGAAGTCGCACAGTCGCAGCACGAGCTCGGCACGAAGTTCGACACGCTCGTGAAGTCCGCCGACTTCATGCAGATCTACAAGTACTGCGTGCACAACGTCGCCCATTCCTACGGCAAGACGGCCACGTTCATGCCGAAGCCGATCTCGGGCGACAACGGCTCGGGCATGCATGTCCACCAGTCCATCTGGAAAGACGGCAAGCCGACCTTCGCTGGCGACAAGTACGCTGACCTGTCCGAAGACGCGCTGTTCTACATTGGTGGCATCATCAAGCACGCGAAGGCCCTGAACGCCTTCACGAACCCGTCCACCAACTCCTACAAGCGCCTGATCCCGGGCTTCGAAGCCCCTGTGCTTCTGGCCTACTCCGCCGCGAACCGTTCGGCCTCGTGTCGTATCCCGCATGCGACAAACCCGAAGGCCAAACGCGTCGAAGTCCGCTTCCCGGATCCGACCGCCAACCCGTACCTCGCCTTCGCCGCCATGCTGATGGCCGGCCTCGACGGCATCCGCAACAAGATCCACCCGGGCGACGCCATGGACAAGGATCTGTACGAACTGCCGAAGGAAGAGCTGGCCCAGATCCCGACGGTCTGCGGTTCGCTCCGTGAGGCTCTCGAAGCCCTCAAGGAAGACCACGCATTCCTTCTCGAAGGCGGCGTCTTCACCAAGGACCAGATCGAAAGCTACATCGACATCAAGTGGCCGGAAGTCTACAAGTTCGAACACACGCCGCATCCGGCAGAGTTCGAGATGTACTACTCGGTCTGATCCGGGTCAGAACATCGTCTCAACGGAAAGCCCGGCCTTCGTGCCGGGCTTTTCTGTTTTCACCACACCACGTCAAGACGGCCCGATGATCCCTCCCGCCCTTCAGGCCTTCTCCACATCCGCGCTGCCCGTCCTCGACATCGCAGGCACGGTCGTCTTCGCCATTTCAGGCGCCATCGAAGCCGCGCGCGCACGCCTGACCATCGTGACCTTCATGTTCTTCGCCGCCATAACAGGCGTCGGTGGCGGAACCGTGCGGGACCTGCTGATCGGCGCACCCGTCTTCTGGATGCACACTTCCATCCCGATTGCGGCCTGCCTGCTTTCGGCGATCGCCGTCTGGTTCACGCCAGCCCGCTTCTGGCCCGCACGCGCCGTGGAATGGTTCGATGGTCTCGGAATCGCAGCTTATGGGGTCTTCGGCTCAGCGAAAGCACTGGCCTACGGCATCCCACTGATTCCCGCTGCCCTGATGGGCATCGTCAGCGCCTGTATGGGGGGTATCTTCCGGGACGTTCTGGCAGGCGTCCCATCCATCATCATCCGGCCTGAACTTTACGTCACAGCCGTGGCCCTGGCCTCAGGAACCTATGTGTCCCTGACAGTTCTGGGCCTGAGCACCACAATCGCAGCCACCCTTGCCGTCATCGCAGGCTTCAGCCTGCGTGCCGCAGCCCTTATCAGGGGCCTCGGTCTGCCTCATTATCACCGATAAGCGGCAGACCGTTCAGACCAGTACCTTACGCGATGACATCAAACCCGACGTCTTCCACCACATGCTGCAGTGCGATCGGCGTCACCTTCTGCTCGTCATACTGAACCGCGGCCTGTCCCGGATCGAGCGTCACCTGCGCGGAGGAGACCCCCGGAACATTCGAAAGCGCGGACTGAAGCTTGCCCGAGCATCCCTGACAGGACATGCCATCGACCCTGAACGTCACCATCGAAACCATAAGAGACTCTCCTGTTTTCCAAAGGCTGCTCCACAAAGCAGTCATTCCCCGAATGGGACATATTCCCATAAAAATGGAAATCGCTTTTTCAGGCTGCGTCGGCAGCCTCGTCCAGTGGCTGGACCTTCATGATTTCGGCCTGAGCACCACACCTGGCAAGGGTATCACCCAGAACTTTGAAATGCGGCGCGGCCAGATGAGCCTCAAAACCGGCTTCCGAAGCCCATATCTCGTTTGCTACGAACCGGCCGGCTTTCTCGACATCCTTGCTGACCACATACTGGCGGCAGGCCTCTTCCCGGCGGGATGCAACGACACAGGCCGCAAAAGCCACCTCAGCGGCTACCGCATGTTCAGCGGGAACCGTTACAACGGCCGTGATGTGAACCGTCTGGCTCATGGTGGAACTCCTCATCAACGATGCAAGCTGCCCCACCCGCGTCTTTTCGAAGGCGGGCAGCGTTTCACGTGAAACCATACCTCACCCCCTTGTGATAAAGAACCCATGCCGGGTATCCGACCCGTACGGACCCGACAGCAGAAAGGCGCCTCCCCGAAGGAAGACGCCTTTGCCAAAACACCGAACTGGAAAACCCGCTCAGCCTTCCGCGTAGGTCGAAATATCCGGGCAGGAACAGACAAGGTTCCGATCCCCCCAGGCATTGTCCAGACGCCCAACCGGCGACCAGTACTTTGCCGTATTCACACCGCCGGGGAAGCACCCGGCCTCCCGGCTGTAAGACCGCTCCCAGGCGCCCGCCAGATCCGCCGTCGTATGCGGAGCAAAGCGCAGCGGGCTGGCGTCCATCGCCACACGCCCGGCTTCGACTTCGGCAATTTCCGCACGGATAGCGATCATCGCATCACAAAAGCGATCCAGTTCACCCTTCCCTTCGGATTCTGTCGGCTCGATCATGAACGTCCCGGCCACCGGGAAGCTGACGGTAGGCGCGTGGAACCCGTGATCAATCAGGCGCTTGGCGATATCGTCCACCGTCACACCAACCGTGTCCTTCAGCGGACGCAGATCCACAATACATTCATGCGCCGTAAAGCCATTCGTGCCGCGATACAGAACGGGATAATGCCCTTCAAGACGCGACGCGATGTAGTTCGCGTTCAGGATCGCCATCGTCGTCGCCTGACGTAGACCCTCATCGCCCATCATCATGATGTAAGCGGCGGAAATCGGCAGAATTGACGCAGACCCGTAAGGCGCTGCGGACACCGCAACACCATGCTGCCCCGGCAGATACGGCGCAAGGTGTTTACCCACCCCGATCGGTCCCATGCCCGGTCCGCCACCGCCATGCGGAATGCAGAACGTCTTGTGCAGATTGAAATGCGAGACATCCGCGCCGTACAGACCGGGCCTCGCCAGACCAACCTGCGCATTGAGGTTCGCGCCGTCCAGATAGACCTGCCCACCCGCTTCGTGGACAAGCTCGCAGATCTCCACGATCCGCTCCTCGAACACGCCATGGGTGGACGGATACGTGATCATGATGGCCGCCACGCGCCCGTCATGCTGCGCGATCTTCGCCTTGAGATCCTCGACATCGACATTGCCATTCTCATCGCACGCCACGACAACAACCCGCATCCCGACCATCTGGGCCGAAGCCGGATTGGTCCCATGTGCGGAGGCCGGAATCAGGCACACATCCCGGTTCTCTTCGCCACGCGCGCGGTGATAGCCACGGATCGCCAGAAGCCCGGCATATTCGCCCTGTGCGCCGGAATTCGGCTGAAGCGAGACGGCGTCATACCCCGAAATCGCACAGAGCGTGCGCTCCAGATACGCGAACAGTTCAGCATAACCCTGAACCTGATCAGCAGGTGCAAACGGATGAATCCGTGCAAATTCCGGCCAAGTGATGGGGATCATCTCCGCCGTCGCATTGAGCTTCATGGTGCAGGAGCCCAGCGGGATCATCGTGCGGTCCAGCGCCAGATCCTTGTCCGCCAGCGCACGCATGTAGCGCAGCAGATCCGTCTCGGAACGATGGGCATGGAACACAGGATGCGTCAGCAGCGGAGCCGTCCGCGACAGACCTTCCGGCAACGCATCCGTCACCTCAAGCGCCTGCTCGACAGACGCCAGATCCGCGCCCTCACCCGCAAACGCCGCCCAGACCGCGCGGATCGTTTCCGGCGTCGTGGTCTCGTCACAGGACACGCCAATCCGGCCATTCCCCGCATCGCGCAGATTGATGCCAGCCGCTACGGCCCGCGCCAGAACCTGCGGTGCAGCAGCACCCGCCTGAACGGTGATCGTGTCGAAGAACACGTCCGTTTCGACGCTCGCCCCCAGAGCCTTCAGCCCGGCGGACAGGATCGCCGCCATCCGGTGCGTGCGGGCCGCAATGGCCTTCAGTCCTTCCGGGCCGTGATAGACCGCATACATGGACGCGATGATTGCCAGCAGCGCCTGCGCCGTGCAGATGTTGGATGTGGCCTTCTCGCGGCGGATATGCTGCTCACGCGTCTGAAGTGCCAGACGATAGGCCGGTTTGCCCGCACTGTCGCGCGACACCCCGACCAGACGTCCCGGCATGTGCCGCTTGAACGCATCGCGCGTCGCCATGAACGCCGCATGCGGCCCACCGGCGCCCATCGGCACGCCATAACGCTGCATCGAACCGATCGCGATATCCGCGCCCAGCGCGCCCGGGCTTTCCAGCAGCACCAGAGCCAACGGATCACAGGCCAGAGCCGCAATCGCGCCCTTGTCGTGCAGCGCCACAATCACGCCGCGCAGATCCCGCACGCGCCCCGAAGAGCCCGGATAGGACAGCAGCGCGCCAAACACGGAGGACGCGTCCAGATCCGTCTCCGGATCCCCCACCACAACATCCCAGCCCAGCGGCTCGGCGCGTGTGCGGATCACGGCAACCGTCTGCGGGTGCGTATCGGCATCCACAAAGAACGCCGTCGCCTTCGACTTGCCCACGCGCTGCGCCAGCGCCATGGCTTCCGCACAGGCCGTGCCCTCGTCCAGCAGGGACGCATTGGCAATATCCAGCCCCGTCAGATCCGCCACCAGCGTCTGGAAGTTCAGCAGCGCCTCAAGACGGCCCTGGCTGATTTCGGGCTGATACGGCGTATAGGCCGTGTACCAGGCCGGATTTTCCAGGATATTGCGCTGAATGACCGGCGGCAGCACTGTGTCGTAATAGCCCTGCCCGATCATGGACGTCAGAACCTGATTGCGCGAGGCGATCTGCCGCAGACGCGCCAGTGCATCCTGCTCGGTCAGGGCCGCACCGATTCCGTGATCCCCGCGATCGAGAATGGCCGCCGGAATGGTCCGGTCGATCAGGTCATCGAGACTGGACGCGCCAACGACACGCAACATCTCTCCGATTTCGGAAGGACGCGGGCCGATATGGCGGGAGCTGAAATCTTCGGTCTGGGCAGGCCACAAGGTCGTCACGGGCAGGTTCTCTGGCATTTCATGAAAGCAGTGGCGGAAATCGGGGGCAGGCTGAAAGAAAAACGGGGCCTGCCAGCGCAGACCCCGTATTCCTTCAGAGGCTCTTGTACTGTTCGGCCGTCAGCAGGCCCTTGAGGTCATCCGGGTTGGCAACCGTCATGCGGAAAATCCAGCCCTCGCCTTCCGGATCCTTGCCCACCAGCGTCGGATCATCGGACAGCGCGTCATTGAAGCCGGCCAGCGTGCCCGCAACCGGCGCATAGATGTCAGACGCCGCCTTCACGGACTCGACGACCGCTGCCGCATCACCGGCGGCGACTTCCGTGCCCTCGTCCTTGGCTTCGACGAACACCAGTTCGCCGAGCTCTTCAGAAGCGTGTGCGGTAATGCCGACAGTGGCCTGCTCGCCATCGACGCGGATCCATTCATGGGACTTCGTATAATAGGTCGTCATTGCTGCTTTTTCCTGATCTGAAATTCGACTGTAAGTTCAGCGCTTGAAGCCGGGTGCCACGAACGGCATCGCCCGCACATGCAGCGGCACATACTTGCCCCGCAGTTCCGCAAAGACGGGTGTGTCCAGCGCCGCATAGTCCGACGCGACATAGCCCATCGCAACAGGAGCCTTCACGCTCGGGCCAAATGCCCCGGACGTGACCACCCCGATTTCCTTCTGCCCCTCGGCATCGGCAAAGAGCTTGGCCCCCGCCCGCACCGGAGCCCGGCCTTCCGCCATCAGACCAACGCGCTTGCGCGCCACACCGTCGCGCGTCTGCTTGAGCACAACATCTGCACCCGGATAGCCACCTTCACGGACACCGCCCTCACGACGCGACTTCTGGATTGCCCAGCCCAGCGACGCCTCAACCGGCGTGGTCGTGACATCAATGTCATTGCCATACAGGCACAGCCCGGCTTCCAGACGCAGCGAATCCCGCGCGCCCAGCCCAATCGGCAGCACATCCGGCTGCGCCAGAATCGCGCGCGCGACCTTTTCAGCATCTGCACCCGCACAGCCGATCTCAAACCCGTCCTCGCCCGTATAGCCGGACCGCGACACCGTCACCGGAATACCGGCCAGCTCGGTCTCGATCACATCCATGAAGCGCATGTCCTTCACAGCCGGGCAGAGCGGCGCCAGAGCTGCTTCCGCCGCCGGCCCCTGAAGCGCCATGAGCGCACGGTCGAACTGGCGCGTCACGACACAACGATCGGACAGCGCCTTCTCTATCCTATCCGCATCCTGAACCTTGCAGCCCGCATTGACGACAACCAGCAGGTCCTTGCCCATATTGGCGACCATCAGGTCATCCAGGATCCCGCCCTTCTCATTGGTCAGCAGGCCATAACGCTGACGCCCGGCGGCAAGCCCGACGAAATCAGCCGGAACCAGCGTTTCCAGAGCCGCAGCCGCGTCCTTCACATCCCCGCTTTTCGCGGCAATACGGATCTGTCCCATATGGGACACGTCAAACAGACCAGCCTTTTCGCGCGTATGCAGATGCTCGGTCATCAGTCCCGCAGGGAACTGGATCGGCATCTCAAAGCCTGCGAACGGCACCATCTTCGCGCCAAGTTCCAGATTTAGATCGTAAAGAGGAGTACGCTGGAGGGAATTGCTCATAGGGAAAGCCCGGTCCATTCTATCTCAAGACGTGAAGATGCAGACGCCTCCGGCTTTCCGCATACACGGGCCGGAAAAATGTCGCCCCTTCTGTCCTTTCGCCTGAGATCGCTATCCCGTCGGCGGATGCGTCAAAGCGCACCTCTCTCCAGAATGTCCTGACCGCCTCGGTCCTTTGGCCTGAGAGTTTCCGGGGCGGTTGCTCCTTCGGCGCCAGCCTGACGGCTGGTCTCTCCCGTGTCGGTCCCCGCGATCCTGCCAGTTTCCGAAAAACTCCGCAATCGTTACGATCGCTCATGCGTTGGGTCTTTTGCCCCGTAACACGCAAAGGAGAACATCATGGCTGGTGAACTGACGGTCATTGCCGAATTCGAGACCACACCCGCAACCTATGAGAAGTTCCTCGCCGCCTGCGCCTATGACAGCGAGCGCTCCGTCGCCGACGAATCCGGCTGCCACAGCTTCACGGTTCTCTCCCCCGAGACGGAAGCCGACACCGTCATTCTCGTGGAAGTCTATACCGACCGCGCGGCCTTCGAAGAGCACCTCAAGACCCCGCATTTCGGGGTGTTTGCAAAAGCTGTAAAAGAGCTGGACATCAAGGAACGCAGCGTCCGCTTCCTGAAGAAGAGAGCCCCCTGAACAATGCATCTTTCAAGCACGAAACGCCTCCTCGCCATCACCCTGCTGTGCGGCACGGTTTCGGCCTGCGCTTCACACCCGCAGCACAATCCGCGCCAGCGCCTGATCGGCATTCCTAACCCCGCAAGCGTCTACTGCACGCAGCAGGGTGGTCGCCATGGCGATGTCCGAACCGCGGGCGGCGAAACCGGCATCTGCACCTTCCCGCCCAATCAGGTCTGCGATGAATGGACACTCTACCGCGAACACCGCTGCGTCGCTCCCCTGGCCAAAATGGCGCCCTGATTTTCCAGCCCGGTCAGGCCCGAACGGGGCCGCCGGGTTTTTCATAATCCAAATACATAACATGTTATGTATTCTATCCACACGTTCCCCGGAATCCGCATGACTGCCCCTTCCCCGCTCAGCGCCCTGACCACGCGCAACACCAGGCTCTTTACACTCCTGCTGGAACGCGAACTCAAAAAGACAGGCCTGCGGATCGGTCAGCTCCCCGTGCTGCAGGCTTTGCAGGACGGAAAGACCCTCAATCAGAAAGCCCTCGCGGATTTTGCGGATATCGAACAGCCAGGCATGACGACACTTCTCGCCCGGATGGAGCGCGACGGCCTGATCCAGCGCGAACCAGACCCGACAGACCGCCGCAGCACACTGGTCACACTGACACCAGACGGACAGCGGAAAAGTCGGAATATCGTTCCCGTTATGGAACATTTAACCGACATAGCACTCAAGGGGTTTACACCCCTCGAACGCGATATTCTCGTAACACTTCTGGAACGGATCAACAGCAGCCTGAAAGAGCAGCTGTAGCTGCCTGCCCCATTAACAAGGGGCAGGCGCACGATCATTTTCCGGTTTTGGGAAGATGCTCGGCAATATAGGGCGGCAGGTTGAACGACCCAACATGGATCTCCGGCGTCCAGTAGCGCGTCGTGCCCACGATCTTCGCAGCGTCCGCACGGGCGCGGATCTGCTCAACCGTCTGCGTATTCGGCGCCTGCCCCTTGGAAGCCACACCCAGCGTCATGAACCCGCCGACATAGGTCGGAACAGCGGCCACATACGCACCCACATGCGGGAAGAACTTCGCACGACGCAGGCTCGTCTCGTGCAGTTCATCAGCCTGCATGAACGGCACGCCGCACTGGTTCACGATCAGACCTTCGTCCGAAAGGATGCGCGCGCAGTTGCTGTAGAACTCGTCCGTGAACAGCACTTCTCCCACACCGATCGGATCGGTACTGTCGACGATGATCACATCGAAGGAGCCATCAGCCGCCTTGGCGACATAGTCGATGCCGTCACCGACAATGACTTCGGCCCGCGGGTCGTTCCACGCATCACCGGCAATGTCTGGCAGATACTGCTTGGACAGTTCGATCACCGCACCGTCGATCTCGACCATGACAGCCTTCTCGACCGTCTCATGCTGCAACACGCGACGCAGAACGCCACCGTCACCCGCACCGATGATCAGCACACGCTTCGCACACGGATGCGCCAGAAGCGGCACATGGGTCAGCATTTCCTGATAGACGAACTCATCACGCTCGGTGATCTGGATGACACCATCCAGAACCAGCACGCGGCCGTGGCTGGAGCTTTCAAACACCACCACATCCTGGAAGTCGGATTTTACCCGTGCGAGCTCACGCGTAACGAGAAAGCGCTGTCCCCAGTCCGGGTACAGGGTCTCGTTGAGCCATGTTTCAGCCATGGATCATCGTTTCCTTGTCGGATTGTATTGGAAAAGGACCGGTGTTACCCGGCCCTTTCATCAGTTCAGGCTGCTTTTGCGGCCTTGTCCTGCACCCGGCCACGCCGCACGGCATCGACCTCGATCCGGCCGGCCTGGAACAGGCGCTGCATCACCGGAATCGACAGGTTCGGATCACATGCACCGCACATGAACACGTCCACAGCTGCATAATTCCGTTCCGGCCACGTATGGATCGAAATATGGCTTTCCGCCAGCACAATCACGCCAGACACGCCGCCATTGGGCGTGAAGTGGTGAAAATGGCTGTGCAGGATCGTTGCGCCAGCCGCCACGGCAGCTTCGCACAGCGTTTCATCAATCCGCATGGGATCATCGAGATTCCGGGCATCCCAGAAGTCGATCAGCAGGTGATTGCCAGCAAAACGCTCGCCATCACGCTCAATGAAGTAATCCTTGCGCTCCTCCTCAACGAGGTGAGCTGCGCTATTCTGGATATCTCTCGGGAGTTCCGATACCATCCCCAGTTGAGCAAGTGCGTTCATCACGTACCCCCAAACCAGTAGACAGCCTGTTGGGCAAAAATGCCCCCTTGGGCCAGGAAGCGCGCTAGTTAGCGGCCTGCTCCCCCTGATGCAAGCACTTTATGGGCTGATTCCCCAATATGTCACATATCTCTGCCGGCCCATGTCCCCACTGCATGAGAAAGCGGTTTTCCCTTTCCTGCGCACAGGGCTGACATGCGCAAACACCTTGAATATCCCATGGCAGAGACAGTTCGGGCGCCGGATCTCCGGGAAACGAATCCCGGAGATCCCGACGCCCGACAGAAACTGAAGGCTTCTGTGCTCCGAAGGGCCGAATCCGCCCCCCGGATTTGGCCGATCAGTTCTTGGCCTTGTCGACCAGCTTGCCCTTGGCAATCCACGGCATCATCGCACGCAGCTTCTCACCGGTCTTCTCGATCGGATGAGCATCGTTGCGGGCGCGGATGGCCTTGAAGCCAACGCCGCCGGACTGGTTCTCAAGGATGAAGTTGCGAACGAACGTGCCGTCCTGGATGTCCGTCAGAACGCGCTTCATCTCGGCCTTCGTTTCCGGCGTGATGATGCGCGGACCCGTGACATACTCGCCGTACTCGGCGGTGTTGGAGATGGAGTAGTTCATGTTCGCAATGCCGCCTTCGTAGATCAGGTCCACGATCAGCTTCATTTCGTGCAGGCACTCGAAATAGGCCATCTCCGGCGCATAACCGCCTTCAACCAGCGTCTCGAAACCGGCGCGGATCAGGTCGACGAGACCACCGCACAGGACAGCCTGCTCACCGAACAGATCGGTTTCGACTTCTTCCTTGAAGGTCGTCTCGATGATGCCCGCACGGCCACCACCATTTGCGGAGGCGTAGGACAGGGCGATCTCGAGCGCATTCCCCGAAGCGTTCTGTGCCACGGCCACGAGGGACGGCACGCCACCACCACGGAGGTATTCGGAACGGACCGTGTGGCCCGGGCCCTTCGGCGCGATCAGGAACACGTCCAGGTCCGGACGGGCTTCGATGATGCGGAAGTGGATGGACAGACCATGAGCGAAAGCCAGGGCAGCGCCCGGCTTCAGGTTCTTCTCAAGGCTTTCCTTGTACAGCGCACCCTGGCCTTCATCCGGCGTCAGGACCATGACAACGTCGGCCCAGGCAGCAGCCTCACCCGGCTCCATCACCTTGAAACCGGCTTCCTCAGCCTTCTTCACAGCGGAAGACGTCGGACGCAGGCCGATGACGATGTCGGAAACGCCGCTGTCCTTGAGGTTGTTGGCGTGTGCGTGACCCTGGCTGCCATAGCCAATGATCGCGACTTTCTTGCTCTTGATCAGATTCAGATCGGCATCGCGATCGTAATACACCCGCATCAGACAGGCTCCTTTTTAAGATGAAACACAGAAGGACCGCGCCCGATGGCGGCAATCCCGGTGCGCGAAACCTCGGCCAGACCAAGGGGGCGCATCAACTCGATGAACGCGTCGATTTTCTCGGGCGACCCCGTCAGTTCGAACACGAAACTCATGGTCGTCGTATCCACGGGCCGCGCACGGAACGAATCCGCAATCCGCAGGGCCTCCGTACGATGCTCGCCGGACGAGACGATCTTCACCAGCGCAAGCTCACGCCCCACATAAGGGCCTTCTTCCGTCAGGTCGGAAACGTCATGCACGGGGATCAGGCGCTTGAGCTGCGCCTTGATCTGCCGGATCACCATCGGCGTGCCCGACGTCAGGACCGTGATGCGCGAGAGCTTCTGCTCAGCATCCACCAGCGCCACCGTCAGGCTCTCGATGTTGTATCCCCGCCCGGAGAACAGGCCCACCACGCGGGCCAGAGCGCCACTCTCGTCCTCAATGAGAACCGAGATGACCGAATGTTGGATCGTCTCCGTCATCAGACCAGCATCTTTCCTTCTTCGGTCAGTCCCGCCGCTTCGGAATCCTGATCCGGACCCAGCAGCATCTGGTTATGCGCCGCACCCGACGGAATCATCGGATAGCAGTTCTCGCCTTCCGCCACGCAGATATCAGCTACGACCGGCCCATCATGCGCCAGCATCCGGCGGATCACGTCATCCAGTTCCCCGATATGCGTCGCCCGCATCCCGGTCGCATGGAACGCTTCTGCCAGCTTCACGAAGTCCGGCAGCGCTTCGCTGTAGGACTGCGAATAGCGCGAGCCGTGAAGCAGCTCCTGCCACTGACGGACCATGCCCATATAGTGGTTGTTCAGGATGAAGATCTTCACCGGCAGGCGATACTGCGCAATCGTGCCCAGTTCCTGGATGTTCATGAGCGTGGACGCTTCACCGGCGATGTCGATCACCAGCGCATCCGGATGCGCCACCTGCGCGCCCACGGCAGCCGGCAGACCATAGCCCATCGTCCCCAGGCCGCCCGACGTCAGCCAGCGGTTCGGCTTGTCGAACTGGAAGTGCTGGGCCGCCCACATCTGGTGCTGCCCGACTTCAGTGGACACGAACGTATCGCGGCCCGTTTCCTTCGCGAGCTCATACAGACGGCGAACCGCCTGCTGAGGACGGATGATCGCGGACGGCGTCATGTCCTGCGTGAAGCCGAACCCGTCCACACTCCGCCAGGACGCAATCTGGTTCCACCAGGCCGACAGATCCGGCGCCGGCGTATCACCCCAGGCCTCGAGCAGGGCCTCGAGCGTATCGCGCACGTCGCCTTCAATGCGGACATCCACCGGCACGATCTTGTCGATCTGGCTCGGGTCGATATCGGCATGGACCTTGAACGAATTGGGCGAGAACGCATCCACACGTCCCGTCACGCGGTCATCGAACCGCGAGCCCAGCGCGATCAGCAGATCGCAGCCATGCGTGGCCATGTTGGCCTCGACCGAACCGTGCATGCCCAGCATGCCCAGGAACTGCGGATCGGGAGACGGAAACGCGCCCAGACCCATCAGCGTGGACGTGACCGGGAAACCGGTCCTGCGCGCCAGACGACGCAGCAGCTCCGACGCTTCCGGCCCGGAATTGATGATACCACCACCCGTATAGAACAGCGGACGCTTGGCCGTTTTCATCGCCTCGACGGTTCGCGCGATCGCCTCCGCATCCGGGCCACCCTGATGGCGCAGGCGCTGCAGACGGGACAGTGCAGGCTTCGTCAGCGGCGCCTTGCCAACCGTGATGTCCTTGGGCAGATCCACCAGAACAGGCCCCGGACGGCCCGACCGCGCCACCTCGAACGCCTCGCGCACGGTCTGCGCCAGGGTCCCCGGTTCCCGCACGAGATAGTTGTGCTTGGTCGCAGGCCGGGTAATGCCCGTCGTATCCGCTTCCTGAAACGCGTCATTACCGATCAGCTTGGTCGGCACCTGACCCGACAGGCAGACGAGCGGAATAGAATCCATCAGCGCATCCACCAGCCCGGTCACGGCATTGGTCGCGCCCGGACCCGACGTCACCAGCACCACACCAACCTTGCCCGTCGAACGTGCATAGGCCTCGGCCGCATGCACGGCAGCCTGCTCATGGCGGACAAGCACATGACGGATACGGTCCTGCTGGAAAAGAGCATCATAAATCGGAAGGACAGCCCCACCCGGATACCCGAATATGACCTCCACACCCTCTTCATCGAGAACGCGCAGAAGCACTTCCGCGCCAGTCAGCGCCTTGTTGCCTGTCTCTGCGTCTCTTTCAGCAGCCGTCACCGTTTCCTCCCAAGGTATGAGCGGCGGGATTTAGGACGACCGCGCAGCGGCGTCAACTCGTTCAGATATAAAGTTCTCTATTTTTTCATAATGGCTTTCCGATTCTTGCGCAGAATGGGTATGCCTGCGCAACGAAACCATACTGTCGCCAGCCTCTCCCAAAGCATGGTGCCGGAACCACGTCGCCTGCCGCCGCGTATAGCGCCCGATGGCCAGAACGGCGGATTTCCGCGCTTCCTCAAGCGAGACCTCCCCCCGCAGGACAGCCGCCAGTTCGGGCACCCCATGCGCACGCATGGCAGGCAGAACCGGATCGAGCCCCCGTGCCAGCAGAGAGGACACTTCTTCCAGAGCCCCGGCCTCCAGCATCTGCCCGAATCTGGAATCGATCGCCCGGCGCAGCCCCTCCCGCTCGGGATCGAGCCGCACGGAGACAAACCGGCACGGAGCCGGCGGCAGACCCGGCTGCGACCGCCACCAGGCCAACCCGCGCCCCGTCCCCGTCCAGACCTCCCAGGCCCGCGAAATCCGCTGGGTATCATTCGGACGCAGACCCTCTGCCGTTTCCGGATCAACCTGCACCAGCCGCGCATGCAGCGCCTCAGGCCCGATCTCCTGCGCCAGTCCCCGCGCCTCACGCCGCGCCGCATCCCCGGGGTCCGGCACTTCCACCAGTCCATCCGTCAGCGCCCGCAGATACATCCCCGTCCCGCCACACAGAACCGGCATGCGCCCCTCACCCCAGGCGACGTCCATCTCCCGCAGCGCCTCGGACCGCCACCAGGCCACACTTCCCGGCACCGCCGCATCCAGCACGCCATAAAGCCGGTGCGGTACAGCCGCCTCATCGGCCTCGTCGGGCCGTGCCGTCAGAATCCGCAGATCACGATAGACCTGCATGGAATCCGCGTTGATGACCGTCCCATCGAAGGTCCGGGCAAGGTCGAGCGCCAGTGCCGACTTGCCGGAGCACGTCGGGCCAGCCACAATGATCGCAGTCTTAACAGTCTTCGGGGCGTCCATTCCCCCCTCCTGCCACACGTGCCGGACCCTTACGAGAGCCCATGTCCCTTCCTGCCGTCCTGACCCTCATCGCTGACCGGAAATCCGGCCCCCTCAAACCAGAGGCGATCGATATCGCCCGCACGCTCGTCAAGGGCAATGCCCCGATCGTCCTGTCCCCGGGCGAAGCGGTGGACATTCCCTGCCCCCCACCACGCCCTGGCTCGGCCAGCATCGCAACCATCCGCGCGACCCTCGCGCCCTACCGCGTTGATGCCCTGCTCCTGAAAACACGCGGACGCCGCCGGGCCGTCCTCGTGGCCGACATGGACAGCACCATCGTCACGGGCGAAACGCTGGACGAACTGGCGGACCTTCTCGGCTGTGGCGAGGAAGTCGCCGCCATCACCCGCGCCTCGATGAACGGCGAACTGGAGTTCGACGCAGCCCTCGAACAGCGCGTCGCCCTTCTGGCCGGCAAACCGGCTTCGGTCCTCGAAGATGTCTGGAAATCCGTCACACTGACGGAAGGGGCCCGCGAACTCGTGCAGACCATGCGCAGACACAACGGTCGCACGGCTCTCGTTTCCGGTGGCTTCACATGGTTCACCCAGCGCGTCGCCGAACTCTGCGGATTCGATGAAAATTACGGCAATGCGCTGGAAATCGAGGACGGAAAGATCACCGGTCGCCTCGCCGGTCCCATCCTCGGCCCGGATGCCAAGCGCGACCATCTCGAACGCCTGACAGCAGAGCGTGGCGTCCAGCTCCGCGCTGCCCTGACCACAGGCGATGGCGCGAACGACATCCCCATGCTCGCTACTGCCGGACTCGGCCTCGCCTTCCACGCCAAACCCAACGTCCGCCGCATCATCCCCACCCAGATCAACTTCGCCAGCCTGCGCGCCCATCTCTTCGCACAGGGCTATCACGCGAAGGATTTCGTGGCGGACTGACATGAAAAAAGCCGCCGGAGTCCGGGACTCCAGCGGCTTTGCAGATCAGTATCCCCAGGTATAGGGCGGCACACCTGAATAGGCTGGCGCGGCATAATAGCCGGGCGCATAGCCCGGCGCATATCCGTAACCACCGCCGTACCCCCCGTAACCTCCATAGCCGTAAGGCATGCTCTCCCCGATCGCCATTCCGGTTGCCATGCCGAGACCGACGCCAAGGCCCCAACCGCCCCAGCCCCAGCCGCCGCCCCAGCCGGGCATACCCCAGCCATAGCCGAACCATCCGGGAC
>NZ_JBDNYY010000009.1:0-136260 GCF_047722525.1 Gluconobacter sp. | reverse complement strand
CTGTCACCAGTTTCCCATACAGATGGGGTGGGCGGTCGGATGCGGCAAACAGAAAACGATAATCCTTCAAAGAGTGGGGGATATTCCTGGTCAGGTTCGGCTGCGCAATTTGCACAAAGATGTCTCCTGAAATCCTTTCCAACACCATACGGATCGAGGAGAGCAATTTGCAATCGTGCCCCTTCAGATCGGTCATCAGCACGTCCCGCAATCATGGTCTCTATGCAACGTGATCCTCTGGAAGATCAAAGCGGCGAGAAGCACACGAAAAAATACTTTTAAAACAGATTATATGTGATATATCCCCGAATCATAACATGAAACTGATACTGAAAAGTCAGCCTCTCACATAGAGAAGCCAGTTTTGATCTTTAGCGGTAAACGACATTTTGTGAGGCAACCCGTGGCCAAATCCGCTCCTATCGTCCAACTTCAGGACGGCTTTTACCTGAACCGCACGCCCCTACTCGCTTTTGGCCTGCTCTGTTGTCTGTTCTCACTCTGGGGCTGTGCAATGAGCCTCAATGATGTGTTGATTGGACAGTTCCGCAAAGCTTTCATGCTGTCGGATTTTCAGTCAGCTCTCGTGCAGTTCTCATTCTACATCAGCTATTTCGTACTGGGCATTCCAGCTGGCATGATCATCAAACGCTTCAGCTACAAATGGTCGATCCAGCTAGGTCTGCTGCTGTATTTCATTGGGTGTTGTCTGTTCTTCCCTGCGGCCCATTTCGCGACATACCAGATCTTCTTCGTGGCTCTTTTTGTTGTCGCAGCCGGACTGGTCTTTATCGAAACCGCTGCCGATACCTACTGCACACTGCTCGGCCCTCCGGGTCGCGGAACGCATCGCCTTAATTTTGCCAGTGCTTTTCAGCCGATCGGGGCCATTCTCGGCTCCAGCATGGGGGCGTACCTGATTTTCAAGGATGGCGACCTCTCCCGCGAGCAGCTCTCCGCCATGCCAGCCGCGCAGGCTTGGCAGCATCAGCTCGGCATGATTCACGCTACTCTTGAGCCGTATGTCTATGTCCTCGGAGTGCTGCTGATCGTCATGATCGCTATTGGCATTACGCGTTATCCAGCCTGCAAAGGGCGTGATCAGCAGCAGAGTCATGACCTTGATACTGCCGGCGCCCTCAAACGGCTGTTCGCCAACAGGCGCTTCGTCCTCGGTATTCTGACGCAGTTTCTGTATGTCGGCGCACAGGTCGGCGTCTGGAGCTTCATCATCCGCCTCTCCATGCGGCTGGGGCACATCAATGAACGACAGGCCTCCGTGTACCTGATCATGTCATTCTGTGCGTTCTTTGTCGGCAAGCTGGTGGCCAATTTCTTCATGCGCCACGCCAGCCCTGCACGGGTTCTGTTCGTTTACAGTCTGCTCTGCATTGTCGCACTGGGTTATGCGGTGATGGTGCATGATTTCACGGCTGTGTATGCAGCCATCCTTGTCAGTGGATTGCTTGGCCCCTGCTGGCCAACCATCTATGGCCTGACCGTCGATGAGCTTGGTCATGATCGCGCTTACGGCGGATCAATTCTGGTTATGAGCATCAGTGGCGGGGGTATTCTCCCGCTTCTGCAAGGCTATATCTCGGATGCCACTGGCGGAAACATGCAGCTTGCGTACATTGTCCCAATGGGATGCTTCGTCGTGATTGCCATGTTCGCAGCGTACTGCATGAAAAACACGGATGGAGCGGCAGAGTATAGCGTATTCGACGCAACACTCTAGCTCAGGTTCAACGAGACCAGGGCAATATGCAACATGGACATCCCAGACTGTTTTCATCCTCAGGACCGTCATTCTCCAGATCGTCACATGCCAGGGGTGACAATACATTCTCCCCTTGTCCTGTCTCCTTCAAGTCCGTTCCCGCGTCGAGAAATCTCCTCTTGTCCTGCATGGGCATGCGATCAGGCATCGTCGTCCGCTCCGTAATATAATTTTCCGATCTCGATTGCCGCGCGCCCCTTTCTGCGACGATGAGTATTGCTATCCCGCAGCGAATAGGCGCACCCACAGTATTCCTGTTGGTAAAACCTTTCCTGCTTGCTGAGCTCGATCATTCGAGCGGCACCTCCACCCTTGCGCCAGTTGAAATCCCAGTAAGAAAGCCCGTCATAAGGCGTCACCGCACGCTGCCCGCACTCGTTGATCTGCGCCAGATTATTCCACCTCGATATACCTAGCGAACTGGTCATGACCGGGAAATCATGTTCGTGAGCATAAAGGGCCGTGCGTTCAAAGCGCATATCGAAACACATGGTGCAGCGGACCCCGCGTTCTGGCTCCCACTCCATACCCTTTGCGCGAGCGAACCAGTTATCGCGGTCGTAATCAGCATCGATGAAGGACACAAGATGCTTCTCCGCAAACCTGATGTTCTCTTCCTTACGGAGAAGGTATTCCCGCTCCGGATGGATATTCGGATTGTAAAAGAAGATCGTATAATCAATGCCAGACGCCGTCATTGCCTCCATCACTTCACCGGAACATGGCGCGCAGCATGAATGGAGCAATACCTTCCTGTGTCCGTTCGGGGGCGTGAGGATCGGGCGTGAACTCTCATTCATCGGTTATCTCCTTCTGTTCCGGGTGCTCTGTCATATACGGCGCTCACAGAGGTGAGCACGGTTCAGGATGCAGCTAAACGCACGCCCCGTCGTCAGGCCTGATTGTAGTGACACTTTCAGACTGCTTCTTCGCCCAGCCTCCACCATGTTGGTCAGTGCGGGTATCACTTCGCTCCACTGGTGCGTTTTAAGGCCAAAGTCCGGATTGACTCAGAGCCGTTCGGCCGAAATATGTTCTTCCGAGGGGATGCTGGGTGAGTGGATGTCATATACACCTGACCCGATCTGGTTCGGGTAATTGAACATCCCGAATACATCGAGGAGCTCCATATCGGAGCGTGATGTTTCGATGGTGATAACATCGGCATCCATATCCGCGATGGCGGCGATGATATCATGGAACTCTGCGTAACACATATGGGTATGGGTCGTGACCATTGCAGTATGTCCAGATGAATCGTGCAGGTGCCTCACGGTAGAGCTTCATAAAAATGAATGGAAATGATATGTTTTTATGATTGTATAGATTTTATTTATCTATGAGGTGAGGCATGGGTATCCTTGAGCGGAGTCATCTGACGATCATTCAGGAAGTGGCGCGCGAAGGTTCGCTGACAGCGGCCGGGGTAAAGCTGCATCTTACACAGCCGGCGCTCAGCCACGCCATTCGCAAAATCGAAAGCCAGCTTGGTGTAAAAGTATGGCGGCGCGAGGGGCGCTCACTTGTGCTCACCCAGGCTGGTGAGTGGCTATTGTCGCTTGCCAACCGGCTGTTGCCCCAATTTGAACTGGCCGAAAACCGGCTTCAGCAATTCGGTAACGGCGAGCGTGGCACCCTCCGCATCGGCATGGAGTGCCACCCCTGCTATCAGTGGCTCCTGAAAGTGGTCTCTCCCTATCTGGAGAGATGGCCGAAGGTTGATGTGGATGTGCGGCAGAAGTTCCAGTTCGGGGGTATTGGCGCGCTGTTCAGCAATGAGATCGATATCGTGGTTACGCCTGACCCGCTTTACAAACCGGGCCTAAAGTTCACACCGGTTTTTGACTATGAACTGGTACTGGTTGTCGGTCCCCAGCATCCCTTGTGGAATGCAAAATTCGCCGTGCCAGAGCAGCTTGCGGGCGAAACGCTGATCACCTATCCCGTTCCGTCCGAACGCCTTGATATCTACACGCAGTTCCTGCAACCCGCTGGCATTGCCCCTCGGCAGCAGAAACAGATAGAAACCACGGATATCATGCTGGTCATGGTGGCACATGGAAGGGGAGTGGCAGCACTCCCGCGCTGGCTTGTGGAAGAATATTCCTCCCGCTTTGAACTGCACGCGGTAAAGCTCGGGAAAAACGGCATTGCGAAACAGATATTTCTCGGCTATCGCGAAACTGATGAAGAGATTCAGTATCTGAGGGATTTCATCCAGTTTGCCGCTTCGCCGCATCTGGCCATTTAAGAATTGTTTTTGAAATGTCTTCGTATCTTTCTTTATTGATACTGGATATCCCGCTTTGCCAAAGCGAAACAACGCAGATAGATATCTTAATGAAAATTAAATTCATATTTTAACAATTTATTTTTTACTTATGATATATTGTGTATTTCAGAAATAATCTGATGCATTGATCTTCTTTTGCCCTGAATTCATTGAATAATTCGTTCTCCACCGCAGAACACGATCTGCCGGTCGCGGCGCGCAATGGCAACCAGCGTCTGGTTCATCTTTTCCGCAAGCTTATACGCACGATATGTCGGCGCTGAGACGGCAGCAACAATAGCGATGCCCGCACGCAGCGTTTTCAGTGCCATTTCAAACGAATAGCGACTGGTCAGAAGGCAGACGCCGTTCTGTGTGGTCAAACCATCACGCAGACGGGCGCCGATCAGTTTGTCCAGAGCGGTGTGCCGGCCGACGTCTTCCCGGATCATCTGGATATGCCCGTCAGCGTCAGCCCATGCCGCTGCATGAACCATCCGGGTCACGGCATTGAGTTTCTGCCACGCATCAAGATCGTTCAGGGCCCTGCGAAGCGCATCGATCGTAATCGTGTGCGCTAGCGGCAAAGCACAATCCTTAGTCATCTCCACCGATGGCACAGCTTCGCTGCCACAGATCCCACAACTCGTATGCCCTATCTGCGCCCGGGGACGACGCCTCAGCAGGGCTGTCAGGCAGTTTCCAGCAATCGTTATGTCCACCGCGAGACCATCGTCAGTATGCGTGATAGCGACAGAGCGTATCTGCTCTGCGGACTGGATGATTTCTTCTGTCAGGCAAAAACCATATGCAAAATCTTCCAGATGATCAGGTGTCATCATCATAACGCCATAAGGAAAAATCTCGTTGAAATTCAGGCTTATGGGAACTTCATCCGCGATATTCAGCGAGAAATTTGCTTCCGGCAGACCGAGAGGTGTCACCTTTATCACATGGAACAGTGCGTCTTTAAGCATACACTCTCTCCCGCCCTCACCGATGCTGAAATCAAACCGGAAGGTATGGTGTTTTCCGTGGTGACAGTTACCATCCATCGGAACATTCATCTTTAGAATATGGATCAAGATAGGCCATGTGCTCATTCTGCCTTCTGCCGGATTCCGTTACCCCGCAAAGCGCATAGGCACCCCCGATGCGACGCTGGGTACGACCCTGACCGGAATGGATTTTGCGGCCGGTGTACCACTGATCCCGTCGAAATAGCCAAGCGGCAGCAGCGGATTGAGTTCCGGATAATACCCGGCGATCGCGCCCCGCGGCATTGGATAGTCGATCACCGTAAGGCCATCGACATAGCGGCGATACCCATCGTCACTATAAGTCTCAAGTCCGATGACCGCCCCGTTTTCAAGCGCCCGGTCCTTCATGTCGTCCCTGTTCATGAAGATTACGAGACGATTGTTGTAAACGCCGCGATAGCGATCATTATTGCTGTAGATCGTCGTATTGTACTGATCGTGCGAGCGGATTGTCGCCAGACGAAGCATGGCCTTGTCTTCGACGGGCACATTGGCTTCCAGACCCGGAAGCACGAGGAAATTGGCCTTGCCATTGGGCGTCTTCCAGATCCGGTGACGCGGCGGGATGTCCAGGTGGAAACCTTTGGAATTTTTGATCCGTTCGGAAAAATCCGAATAGATCGCCGGATAGACCTCGGCGATTTTGTCACGGATCAGGCCGTAATCCGCCATATAAAGGGACCAGGGAATTTTCGATTTTGGCAGTGTCGCCATTGCCATGCGGCAGACAATTTCCGTTTCCGGCAGAACATCCGGCGTCACAGGCTCGAATACGCCCCGCGATGCCGTCACGTTCGACATGGCATCCTCGATAGTCACAAACTGCTCGCCAGCCGTTGTGCGGATGATCTCCGAACGGGCCACAACCGGCAGGATGAGAGCATCCCGGCCATGGATCAGATGCCCACGATTGAGTTTTGTGGCGATCCCGACAGTCAGATTGAGCTTTGCCATTGCCGCATAGGAACGCTCGGTATCCGGAACGGCGCGGGCGAAATTGCCCCCCAGGCCGATAAAGACTTTTGCCGTGCCGGCTTCCATGGCCTCAAGGGCCTCAACCACATGGTGGCCGTGCTCACGCGGCGGCTCGAACCCGAACACATCGCGTACCCGATCAAGATAGTCCTGCGTCGGTTTTTCGTCGATGCCGACGGTACGATCACCCTGCACATTGGAGTGACCCCGGATCGGCGCAACGCCCGCACCGGGTTTGCCAAAATTGCCGCGCAGCATGAGCAGACTGGCAATCTGCTGCACCAGGCGCGCACCCTCCTGATGCTGCGTAATGCCCATGCCATAGCAGATGATCGTCGCGCGGGATTTCTGATAGATCCCCGCGATCCGCCGGATCTGCTCCTCCGAAATGCCCGAAATCCGGGTAATATCCGACCACGAGCAGCCCATCACATCGGCCCGCAAAGCGTCGAAGCCAACCGTATGCTGATTGATGAAGTCCATGTCGAGGGCAGCCTCCCCCGCGTCTTCGGCTTCAAACAGCACCTTCATCATACCCTTGAAGATGGCAAGGTCACCACCGATCCGCACATGTACGAATTCGCTCGAAACCGGCGTTGACCCGAAGGTCGCCATCTGGAGCATGTCCTGCGGCTCGGTGAAGCGGATCAGTGCGCGTTCGGGCATCGGATTGATGAGTACGATCGGCACGCCACGCTTTCGCGCATCGACGAGGTTCGTCATCATACGCGGCGAATTGGTCCCCGTATTCTGCCCAATGACGAAGATCGCCTCGGCATGCTCAAAATCGGCCATGACGATCGTGCCCTTGCCGATGCCAATGGCTGGCATAAGGCCACGGCTGCTCGGCTCATGACACATGTTTGAGCAGTCCGGAAAATTATTGGTACCGTATTCCCGGATAAAAATTGAATAGAGAAAAGCCGTCTCGTTGGCAGTACGCCCCGAGGTATAAAACTCCGCCTGATTTGGACTATCAAGCGCCTGAAGATGCTGTCCGATCAGCGCAAACGCATCGTCCCACGAAACCGGTATGTATTTGTCGGTCTTCGGATCATATTGCATGGGTTCGGTCAGACGACCCTGCATTTCCAACCAGTAGTCGCTTTGTTCCATCAACTCCGTAACGGTGTATTTTTCAAAAAAGGCGCGGGTCACCCGTGCCTTGGTGGCCTCATGCGCCAGCGCCTTTGCCCCATTCTCACAGAATTCCAGCTTCTTGTGATGGTCCGCATCGGGAAAAGCACAGCTCGGACATTTGAAGCCACCGGGCTGGTTCATGGACAGGAGACCCCGCGAGCCCTTGACGAGCACGCTCTGCTCCATGAGCACCTTTGCGGTGGCCCCGGCCGCCCCCCACCCACCGGCAGGATGATGGTACGGCTTGAATGAAGCTTCTTTTTCTTTGCTCATGATCGCGCCTCTCTCGGTCGCAGTCGGGTTCGCGAAATAAAGAACCGTATTGACTAGAGGATCCCGAATTCCTGCATCGCGGGAACAAAATTTTCATTCTCGTGCTTTGATCGCGCGAGTTTGACCAAAGCGAAGCGCTGTAGTGGTGTCAGGGCCTTCCATTGCGCCGCTGTGGGTGCAGCCACCCCGTCTGCCAGGGCCTGCCCCTTCACCATTTCCGGTATCCGGGTCGCCTCCTGCCAGTCTTCAAAACTTTGCGTCGCAAGCCATACCGGCGGTTCATCACTTCGTGCCTCAATCAGTTGCACGACAAACCCGCGATACACGTCCTGTTCCGCGGATGTTTCACAGGGGAGTTCCGCAAGCTGGCCCCGCTCCTCCCGCGTAAAACGGCTCCATTGCCGCAGACTGAGTTTCACTCCGACAAGATCAAGCTTCTGCCGGGCAATCATCGGAATACAACGAAGCGACGCGGAAAAATCGCGTTCAAATCTGAAGATCATCAAAGTAAATCCCGATTTACTCATATTGGTTTGTAGCAGCCACGCCTTCTGCTTCCTGCGTCACCTGATTACTCAGGAAGCAGAGAAACAAAGACAGAATGCAAAACAATAAAAAGACATCTCCGGAAGAACTGACGAAAGGACCCTCCGGCAAAAATTCTCGAAACCCGGAACTGCATGGGCATCAGGGCGGATCTGCTCAGGTGACAGGAACCATCTGCCCCGTGTCTTGCTCGACAGCTTGCCTCAGGTTGCACCACAGCTCTTCCGCGATCGTCCGAGGTGTGCAGGGTGTAATATCATCCCCTGCACACCCCACTCGTCAGGCGAACCGGATGTCCAGCGTCCGCAGATATGTCTGCAGACCAGCATCCTGAATGGGAATCAGGCGCGCTTCGGAAGCCGATTCATTGAAATGGGCGTGCCAGTAACCCGGCGGCGTCACGAAAGCGCAGCCCGTCTCCCAGTCGACGCGGACGGGATTGACGATCCGCCCTTCTTCATCAAGTTCCGTGCCCACCAGGGAATAACAGCCGGGTTCGCAATCGGCGATATAGTCGAGCGCAATCGACTGATGACGATGCGGCTTCTGTTCGGTCCCTGCCCCGATCGTCCCATACATTGCCCAGAGCGTATGGGTCACGGTCCGGGTCAGCGGAAACTCGTCTGCACCCAGCAGAACACTGATACGGCTGCGTTCAGCGGCAGCGGGAGAATGCTTCACACGGTCGAGTTCCCGGTTCGCATCCGCTGCCCGGAACAGGACGGGACGGAAACGGGCGGTATCGACGCTCACGCCAAGATAAGTCAGCAGCGGCGCATCATGGACGGCGTAAAGCGCAGCATCGGTTGAGGCTTCAAGGCTAATGCCGTCGAGAGCCGGAACCGCAAAGAAATCACCATGCGACCATTCGAAAGACGCCGAACCGTTGCGCGCCCGACCATGACCGCGAATGACGTAGAACACGATCGACGTCGCATTCGGAGCCATCTCGATCCGATCTCCCGCATTGATGCGGACGAAATTGGCGCAAAGATCAGGTCCCGTCGCAGGGCTTGGACATTTCAGTTCCACACTCAGATCAAGAGGAATGATCCGGCTCTCACCGTCCGCATAGAGTGACGGCGAAAAGAAATGATATGGAACCCGCGGGGTCAAACTCGGCCGGATGGGATTGGCGGCCTTGCTGTATTCGTAGAAATGTCCCGAGGAAACGGCGTCATTTGTGTCGCTCTTGCGATCAATCGTCAGACTGTCCATTTTGATCTCCATTATTTCGTGAAGCCCAATAAGGTCACGCAATGAATCCCATAGCGGGTCTGACATTGATCCAGCTACGTGGCGGGCGGCAAAGGACTTTTGCCGAAATTGCCATGCACGATCCTGCCGGAAGTTCGCCCATGATCGGCAGGAAGATCGAAGTGTCCCGTCCCTGTTATCCCTGCTCCCAGTACAGGGGGTCCTTAAATTTCCTGCTCATAAAATGGATGAAGCTTTTAACTTTCGGAGCTACGACTTTTTTGGGCGGGTAGACCGCCCATATGGCGCGTTCCGCACCCGGCGAGAGCCCCCACTCGAAATCGGCCAGTAGCCGCACAAGCCTCCCTTCCCGTATCTCTTTGCCAATCAGCCAGTTGGGAAGGAGTGCAAGACCAATCCCGCGGAGCGTAGCCTCCAGAAGGGCTTCGGAATCATTGGCTTTCATCAGACCGGCCACGGTCAGTTTCTCAAACGGAGAGTCCGGTTGATGGGCATGCCTGTAGTACCAGGCGTTGCCCGAATGAAGGGTGAACAGAAGGCAGCTATGGGCAAATAAATCCTCCGGCACTTCAGGTGCGCCTGCCTTCCCGATATAATCGGGCGTTCCCACAACCATGCGCGACTGCGCGGCCAGTCGCTTTGCAACAAGACTGGAATCAGGGAGAGCACCGATGCGGATTGCAACATCCGCACCACTTTCAATGAGGTCGACTGTCGTATCCGTCAGTGTCACATCGACGCGGATATCGGGAAACGCAGCCAGAAACTCCGCCATGTAAGGTATGATATGGCGACGTCCGAAAGCTGTAGGAGCATTAATCCGCAGCAGCCCTCGGGGCGAAGAATTATGCAGTGTTATCTCTTCACGGGCCTGATCAAGAGCCGTCATGATCAGACTGGCGCGCTCCTGAAGCAGGGTCCCGGCCTCCGTCAGGTGAAGACCGCGTGTCGTCCGGTTGAACAGCGCAGCGCCCAGATCGACTTCCAGGCGACTGATGTGACGGGAAACCGTGGAAACTTCCATGCCCAGTTCAGCCGCAACACCGGAAAAGCTCCTGATCTGACTCGCACGCAGGAAAACGCGTAAGCCGGTAAAGTAATCCACAAGCCAGAGTCTCCGGGTTTCCTCTCAGGTTCCTCAGCAAAGCCCGTGCTTCGGCCTTCTTCCCTGCCTTGATGCGCAGACTGATGTCGCCTGTGACATCCACGATTTCAAGCTGCCTGAGTGAGGTTCACCACTTTAATCGTCAGACGCCATTTTTGACGGGCCTTGCCAGTCGTTAAATCCTGCGGGTAGGCGATTATTGGCTCTTAACCCAATAGATTTAAGTTGAATTGACAAAAGGGCTCTCAGACGCCCTGAGACCTGCTTTGTCCCGGAACACACGACTGTAGTCTACAGACTTCCAGCGGGACGCCACATGGGGTCAGGACAGCAAGCCTGTGGAAAGGCCAGCCGTCCTGCTGGAAATACGACGGAAGAAAGTCGATATTCAGAATTCGGCACTGATATCGAGCTTGAAGGAACGTCCGATAATGCCTTCCCAGTAGCGGGACGTGCTTCCGGTATAGGGAAACTGCGGACGGGCATCGAAAACGTTGTTCATGACGAAATTGGCATTGTAATGCTTCATGAACGTGTATCCCGTCGTCATGTTGAACAGGAAGTACTGGTTGTAATACGGATATTCATACTCACTGACAGGCACATTCGGGCTGACGCGGGACTTCCCGTAATACATCATCTGCCACTGGAAATAGAGCGGACCGCGAGTGTAGTTGAAATTGGCCGTGAAATTGTCCTTAGGGCTACCGGAACCGCCCAGTTCGTTCTGCAGGCTTCCGGAACCGACCTGATAGGCATGGTAGAACTGGTGCAGGTAGTTGAGGGAAATCCCGACCTCACCGGCATTGGGAGAGAGACCCACGGTAGTCAGTGGCATGTCATATCGCAGGTTTGCCTGAAGGCCGCGGAAATGCTCGCTGGCGATGTTGTAATAGCCTTCGGAGAAGTTCGTAATCTCGTGTGTAGCAGGGTCGCGGGTAAACTGGTTGCACCAACTGTTGTTTGGATAAGATGCAGAATCATAGCAGGCATCCATCAGGTCGCCGACGCCCAGTTCGGTAATCTCATGCTTGATCAGGATATCCACATAGTCGGCCTGGATCATCAGTCCGCGAACAGGACGTGGACGGATCAAGACGCCGCCTGTGAAGCTGTTGGCGGCCTCGTTCTGAAGATGCGTATTGCCGCCCGATGTACCCAGAACGGAACTGGATGAAATCCGGGACACAAACCCCTTTGGAACGCCTGCCTTTGCACAGTTGGCCGCACGGATGGCAGGGCTTGATCCGCCATTGATGGAACCATAGTCGCATGGATCGGCGGCGTCATCGTAGACAGAAGCGTGAGGAGCAAACAGTTCCGTGACGGACGGTGCGCGCAGGGAGCGGGTGTAGTTACCGCGGAAGGTGATATCGCGCGTCGGGGAATAGGCCGCGCCGGCCGTCCAGGTCCAGAAACCGCCGGTCATGCTGTTATAGACATACCGTCCCGCACTGTGCAGGGCGAGGTTGTAGACGCCAGCGACATGCATCCGGGGCGAGACCAGCGGAGCATCCAGTTCTCCGAAAGCTTCATGAGTATGATAGGCGCCGTTGACGGCCGTTTCGCACACACTGTTCCCGTAGGGTGTGCAGGTTCCGTCCGCCTGGATCTGCCCCGTCTTGAACGTGCCCGGATTGAACTGGAAACCTTCGCGACGGTGCTCATAGCCGAGCACGAAGGACAGCGCACCGGCGGGAAGCTGGACGATCTTGCCTTTCACATCCGCCACGATGTCGAACTGCGAGTTCACCTGATTCGTGCGGCTGACGGCAGTGACGTAGTTGACGGCTTCCTGACTGGCCTGATTGACGCCGAAAAGATTAAGCGGAGCACAGGTTTCGCTTTTGGTGGCGATGGTGGCATTCGTATAGCCGGGCGCGCAGGTAATGGCGCCGCCGGCACCCTGCACCGCATTGACGGCATTGAACAGGTTCTGCGTCACAATCTGGCTCTGGCTGGTCGAAGCGAGGGAACGACCATAGGTACCGCTCACTTCCCACTGGAAATTGCGGTGCAGGAAATTGAAGTCCCCGTTCAGCCCCGCGACCGTCCGGAAGAGCTGTTCGTCAGTGGTGTAGGCTCCAGAGTACAGATCCGTGTTGGCACGGTTGAGATAGAAGGTGTCCGTCGGCTGTTTGGCCTTGGCCAGCGCACTCACGATCGTGGCCCGTTCTTCCGTGGTCAGATACGGATTGTCCGTGCTCATGATCAGGGAGCCGTTCTTGGCACCGGCTTTTCCGTGGGCATAGGCGCTGTAATATGGCGAATGAGCAGTGTTGGTCGAGATCGTGTGGCCGTACCAGCCTTCCCAGGACGCATGAAGATGATCGGTGATGTCGTAATGGGCAAGACTGGTCAGGGACAGGCGCTGCTGATCGACAATCAGATTGTTGTAATTCGCCGTGGCGAAGCCATTGCCGCCTGCAACATTGGTCGAGCTCTTGGTGGCATGATCGTAGGTTTCAGGAATCAGTGACTTGCCATCATTGCTGAAGACCATCGAACTGCCGGTTGGAGAACGGATACCATCATAATTGACACCGTATTTGTTGGCGTATCCGTCCTTGATTGTCGGAATGCCCGCAGCCGTATAGGTCGGCTCCCGCGAGCCCTGCGACAGGACGTAGCTGTACGGGCCACTGGTGGCACGGGAGAAATAGTAGCTGTTTGCCCCGGTCCAGGGTGTGTCTGAAGCCTTCATGCCGAACTGCTGGTTATATTCGGCGCCGAAAACGACCGATCCCTTGTCATGGTCAAAATGGTGACCGGCTGCGAGCGAAAGGCGATAGCTGATGTCCTGCAGGCGCTGGGACCAGCCGGACTGGCCATCAAGCTTGATGCCCTGATACCGGTCATCCATCTTGATGTTGACGGTGCCTGCAATGGCATCGGAACCATAAACCGGCGCGCCACCGACAGATACGGTTTCCACTTTCTTGACCAGCGCCGATGGGATCATGGAGAAATCGACGGGCGAACCGCTGGCAGCACCGAAAATCGACGATGTGGCCGAAGAGACGAAACGGTGGCCATTCACGAGCGTCAGGGTCCGCTGCGACCCCAGATTGTACATATTGACGTAGGTCTGGCCTGCACCGTTCGACCCCTGGCTGCCGATCGGGCTATTATCCGGTACCCCGAAGCTGGGATTTTCCTGCATGAGTGCCAGGCCGACATTCGTATAGCCGCGTTTTTTGATCTGCTCTGCGTCCATGGTGGTGACGGGCTGGACTTCGGAAATACTGTTGGTGGTAAGACGCGAGCCCGTTACGAGAATGTTTTCCGTTCCACCCTGCCCGGTCTCGGCAAGAACCGCCGCACGCTCCCCTCTGGACGGAGCGACTGAAGGCGGTGTGGTGGCTACAACAGAAGTCGCCTGCGGTGCCCCACCCGGAGAGACGGAAGATGTGGTCTTCACCATCTTGCGGGCATGTGTCTGCGCGGCTTTTTTCTGGGCTGTTCTGCTGTGAATGCCAGGCTGCGCGTCGGGTCCTTTCGTACCGGCGCTGACCGCGGCTGTCGCCGGCTCAGCAAGCGCGGCGCCGGGGAGCAGCACTTCAAAGCTGGCTCCCAGAATTGTACCCGCGAAAAACCATATCTTTCGCGAAGAAAGAGAGCCAGTACCAGCCATCGAAACCCTCCTGAATGTCAGTCATGCCTGTGGGAGCGCGTGACATCATCCATCACGCCACATAAACATTATGTTGCATTTAAGCATCGAAACTTTGATCGACTCAATTTTGCTAGTGATATATTTCTGTTGCGATATGATGCTGAAAAAGCATCAGGTAGCATCAGTTTTGAGATATTATGCGCTTTACTCAGGAGGACCCCTCCCTTACCGAAGCTTCCGAGCCGGTTTTGAAGAAGGGAAGAGTCAGGATCATTTCATATCCTGAGGAGACGCTATATTGCCGAGTTGAAATCAATGAGTGAAAATCATTCTCCCCAGACCGATCTGGCTCTCAATCTGCGTTATCTGAGTGGGTTTTACCGTTCGATTGCCGATGTCTGCCGTCGCGTTGACATCAACCGCAGCCAGTTCAACAAATACCTCTCAGGTCTGGCGCAGCCCTCTCCCTTCATCATGCGGAAACTGAGCGATTTCTTCGGTGTGGAAGAGTACGAGCTGCGGATGCCGCACGCGCAGATGCTGGCTCTCATGGAGAAGCGCCCGGATCGGCGGAGGAATGACGCCGAGACGGCCCTTCCAGCCGAGGCTGGCGATATCCGCAAAGCCCAGATTCATCTTGGTATCTACCGATGCTACAAGATGTCCATGCGAAGCCCCCGTCAGGTCATCGCTTCACTGATGAATATTTACAGGTTCAAAGGTCGGATCTGCGTCAGTTACATCGAGAAAGCCGGCAAGCGGAAACACCGTTACCGCGGAACCTTCAGCTACCTGGGGGAGCGGATTTTCATCACCTGCCGGGATACGCTCTTTTCATCGGAAGTCACGTCTTTCGTCCTGTTTCCCAGTTCTTCCCGGACTGTTCAGACCCTGTCCGGCCTATGTCTCGGCGCCGCTTCCGATAATAGCCGTGTTCCAACATGTGTCCGCATCGTGCTGCAACCCCTGAGAGGGGATATAAACCTCAGACAGGAACTTTGGGAATGCACAAACCTGAAACTGGACAACCCCAGGATCTCGGACAGTATCCGTTGCCTGTTGTCTGAAAATGACAATGATCCGGGAATACTGAAAGCAATCTCCATTTAAAATGAGAGACAATTGACCTTCTAATAAAGGTCTCAGTCCGAAGCGTCTGACTGACGGCCAGATAGGAACCGGACGGATTCAGCCTCTCCCCGATCCACATACAGCCTCCGCGATTCACCCCACACTTGCGAGACTGAACCGTCTCGTCTACCAACAGCCGATCATCCTGACGTTCTACAGACGCCCGCAAGGAGGCATGGCATGGCTACGAAACGGTATGGAGGACGGCCTGACACCAGGATGTCCGAAGAGCTTGATGCCCTGATCCTGCAAACCGCTGTGCATCTGTTCGGTGAAAAGGGTTATGCCGCGACCTCGATGGAGCAGATTGCCGCCGTCGCACAGGTGGGCAAACAGACCATCTATCGGCGTCATGCCTCCAAGGAGGTCCTGTTCAAGACGGTCATCACGGAGCTCGGCCAAAGCCTTCTTGTCGCGGCGGCCCCTCCCGAGGATATGGTTTCGACAGACCCTCTTCTGGCCCTGCGCCAGACCATGCGCATGCTTCTGGACCTCGTCCTGCAACCTGAAACGGTCGCTCTGAGCCGGACCTTCATCGCCGAAGGCTGGCGCTTCCCCGATCTGGTGGAACATGCAGGCGCGCATATTTTCGAGCCTCTGGAAAACCTTACGTTCGAGCTTCTGGGCAGTGTCGAAAAAGCCGGCCTTCTGAACAGGACCTGTGGCCGGGAAGAAACAAGCCGGACACTTTCTGCACTGCTTCTGAGCTGGCCCCACCAGCAGAGGCTTTTTGGCCGGAACGTTCTGATGACAGCGCAGGAACGGGACGACTATCTTGAACATTCATGGAATGCCGTCATGGGAGGGATCCTCTCGACGCCCCATCCCGACGGCAGGACGGAGACGCCCCGATGACAGGTCAAGCATGCAGATTGCCTCTGATGGCGTGCAGTGGCCTTCTGCTCCTTCTGACAGCCTGTCACAAACAGACACCCCCTCCCGATATCCGACCGGTCCGCTCCACTGTGGTGCAACCGGTAAACAGCGCGACCGGCGAGCCCCTGACCGGTCAGATCGCGCCACACCGCACCGTCACTCTCTCGTTCCGGCTTGCAGGAAAGATCATCGAACGACGTGTCAGCGTCGGCAGTGTCGTTCATGCCGGAGAGGTGGTGGCGAGACTGGACGAAACGGCCGTAACACAGATCCTTCAGGCTGCAACAGCGGATATGGAAGCCGCAAAAGCCGACCTCGTCCAGTTGGAAGCCCTCCGCAGACGCGCCATTGCCCTCCTCCCGGTACAGGCGATTTCACGGAACGACTATGACGACGTGATCCGCCGTTACCGGACAGCCCAGAGCACGGTCCAGTCCACGCAGGCCCGGATGCGGATTGCACAGGAAGGCGTGGACCACACCCGACTGACGGCGGATACGGATGGGATCGTCACGGAACGGCTTGCGGAAGTCGGAGAAGTCGTCGCAGCGGGTCAGCCGGTCCTCCGGCTGGCGGAAAGTGGAGAGCGGGACATCCAGTTCGATGTTCCGGCATCCCTGATGCGCGCGACCGGACTGGCGGGAAAACCACTTTCGGTCTGTCTGGATGCCGAGCCTGCGGTGTGCACGACGGCACAGATCTACGAACTCGCTCCCGATGCCGACGCGCTGACGAGAACCTACCGTGCCAAAGCGCTGCTGCATGCCCCGCCGCCGGACATGACGCTGGGGTCCGTCGTGGTCGGACGCATGGTCCTGACGGACCATCGGGAAATCCGCCTGCCCCCCGCAGCCCTGACCGCTCAGGACGGAAAGCCGGCAGTCTGGATCGTCGCACCCGACACATCCACCGTGACCCTGAGACGGATCGAAATCGCCAGCTACACGGCTACGGACGTGCTTGTCTTCTCCGGACTGAATGCCGGTGACCGCGTCGTCACGGCAGGTGTGCAGGCGCTCTATCCGAATCAGAAGGTCACGCTCCTGAATGACGCCGATGTCCGCCCCTGAGTCTCCAGCCCCCGGTGGCGTGAACCTGTCGCGCTGGTCGATCACCCATCGCGCGCTCGTTCTTTTCTTCATGATCCTGACCGGTGTGGCGGGCTTCAGGTCCTATTTCGCCCTGGGGCGTAACGAGGACCCCCCATTTACCGTCAAGACCATGGTCGTGCAGGCCATGCTTCCCGGCGCTTCCGTCGAGGAAACAGCCCATCTCCTGACGGATCCAGTCGAAAAGAAGCTTCAGGAAACGCCTTATTTCGATTACGTCAAAAGCTACACGGTCGCGGGAAAAACCACGATCCTGCTCAACCTGCTGTCCGGCACTCCGAAGGCGAAGGTTCCGGACATCTGGTATCAGGTCCGCAAGAAAGTGGGAGACCTCAAGGTCCTGCTGCCTTCCACGACCGTCGGACCATTCTTCAATGACGAATTCGGCGACACGTACGGCATCATCTACGCCTTCACGGCACAGGGTTTTTCCCATCGTGACCTGAGGGACTATGTCGAAACGGTCCGCGACGAGCTTCTGCATGTGCCCGATGTCGCCAAGATCGAGACTCTCGGCGCGCAGGACGAGAAGATCTACGTTGATCTTTCCAGTCATCATCTGGCGCAACTGGGCATCAACAGCGCCATGATCGCGTCCTCGCTTCTGGCCCAGAACGTCCTCATGCCGTCGGGCACACTCGACACCGGGACCGAACAGATCCGTATCCAGCCCACCGGTCGGTTCAGTTCGGTCGAGGACATCAAAAACGTGACGGTCTATGCCGGAAGCCGGAAGATCCGGCTGGGCGATATCGCCACCATCACCAGATCCTATTCCGATCCGCCGCAGACAATGTTCCGGGTCAACGGACAGGATGCCATCGGTCTGGCAATCTCCATGAGTTCCGGCGGCAACGTCCTTGCGATGGAAAAGAATATCTCCACGACCATGGCGGAACTGCACGCCCGCATGCCGGTGGGGATCGAGGCGCATCTCGTCGCCAACCAGCCCAAGGTCGTGAAGGACGCCGTCGGCGATTTCACGGAGGCCCTGTTCGAGGCCATCGCAATCGTCCTGGGGATCAGTTTCCTTAGCCTCGGCGGCCGTGCGGGAACGGTGGTGGCCTTCTGCATCCCCTTCGTCCTCGCCGTCGTCTTCACCTGCATGGAAATCTTCGGGATCGACCTGCAGCGCGTCTCGCTGGGGGCGCTGATCATCGCGCTTGGCCTGCTCGTGGATGATGCCATGATCACCGTCGAAAGCATGGTCAGCAAACTGGAGGAAGGCTGGACCCTCGCCCGGGCCGCAACCTTTGCCTACACCTCAACCGCCTTCCCCATGCTGACGGGAACGCTGGTGACGATCGCAGGCTTCGTTCCGATCGGCTTTGCCCGCAGTATCGCGGGCGAATACACGTTCTCGCTGTTCGCCGTCGTCGGCATCGCGCTGATCGTCTCGTGGTTCGTAGCCGTACTTGTCGCCCCCCTGATCGGAGTGACAATCCTGCGCGAACATCCCGAAGCGACGAGCGGCACTGCAAAGCCGCGCCCGCCCGGACGGATCCTGACCACGTTCCGGCGCTTTCTCCTCCACGCGATGCACCATCCGCGCGTGACGGTCTTCGTAAGCCTCGGAGCGCTGGCTGTCGCCTTGCTCCTTCTGCCGCTCGTCCCGAAGCAGTTCTTCCCCGCCTCGGACCGACCCGAGCTGCTCGTCAACCTGTCGCTGCGGCAGGGAGCATCCATCAAGGCAACCGCGGATGTCTCGCATCAGCTTGATGCGCTTTTGCGCAATGACCCCGATATCGACCACTGGAGTTCCTATGTCGGTCGCGGGGCCATCCGGTTCTACCTGTCAATCGACGAACAGCTTCCCAACGATTTCTTCACCCAGACCGTGATTGTCGCAAAAGACGTCGCAGCCCGAGAACGTATCCGTCACCGTCTGGACGCGGCCCTGAGCCAGCGCTTCCCCGATATCGTGCATGGACTGTTCCCGCTGGAACTCGGACCGCCCGTAGGCTGGCCAGTGCAGTACCGCGTGAGCGGACGGGACCCTGACCGAGTCCGCGATTATGCGCAGCAGGTCGCGCAGATCATGGATGAAAGCCACAATCTGCGACTGATCAATTTCGACTGGGGTGACCCGGCGCGGAAACTGCGGATCGATGTCCGTCAGGAAGACGCACGACGGCTGGGGCTCTCCTCCTCCGCCATTGCCCTGGCCATCAATGCGACCGTCACGGGCATGACGGCCACGCAGGTGCGCGACAACATCTATCTCGTCGACGTGGTCCTGAGGGCCAACCTGGACGAACGGCTGTCGATCGAACAGTTGAGAAACCTTGATATCCGGCTTCCCAACGATCTGACCGTTCCCCTGTCTTCCGTGGCGACAGTCGCCTATGTGGAGGACTACCCGCTCATCTGGCGCCGCAACCGGCTTCCGACCATGACGGTACAGGCCCAGCTTCAGAACAACATGCAGCCCGATGCCGCCGTCTCCGCGCTGGCATCAAAAATGGCCGCGTTCAGTGCCAGGCTTCCCCCCGGCTATCATCTCGCGGTCGGTGGAACGGTCGAGGAAAGCGCGAAATCCCAGGGGTCCGTGGTCGCGGTCATGCCGGTCATGCTCCTGATCATGATGGCGGTCCTGATGATCCAGCTCCAGAGCTTCAAACGTCTTGCGCTGGTCCTTAGTGTCGCGCCTTTCGGCCTGATCGGCGTTGTCGCCTCCCTCCTGCTCTCACAACACCCCATGGGCTTCATCGCGATGCTGGGACTTGTGGCGCTGGTCGGCATGATCATCCGCAACTCGGTCATTCTCGTCCACCAGATCGAGATCGAACAGCAGAGCGGCAAATCCGAATGGGATGCCGTGGTCGATGCCGCCATGATCCGCTTCCGGCCGATCATGCTGACGGCAGTGGCTGCCATTCTCGGCATGCTCCCCATTGCCTCAAGCGTCTTCTGGGGGCCGATGGCCGATGTCATCATGGGCGGGCTGGCCGTCGCCACGGTCCTGACGCTGATCTTCCTGCCCTCGCTCTATGTGATGTGGTTCCATGTCAGCGCGCCCTCGTCTACCCCGGCGAAAGGAGCTGCATGATGCGAAAGTGGCTTTTTCTCGCCCCCCTCCTCCTCGGCGGCTGCTCATGGCTCGCCCCGGACTACAAACGCCCGGCCGTGCCTCTCCCCGCCACATGGAAGGGAACCTCCGCGGTAACGCGCGATGACCGGACATGGTGGCACAGCTATGGCGATCCGGTGCTGGACCAACTGGTGCAGGCGGCCCTCCACGACAGTGACGACATCGCCCTGGCCGGGAACCGGCTGATGCAGGCCCGCGCCCAGTATGGCTATGCGTTTGCCAACCAGCTTCCCATGCTTTCGGTTACCGGAGCAGACGCCTATGGGCAGTTCGCGAATGGCCGGGTCAGCGCCCTGAACCAGAGCCTTCATTTCCCCAACAAAATGAGCAATCTGGGCTTCGTCGGCGGCATGCTGACATATGAACTGGACCTGTGGGGCAAGAATGCCAGTCTCAGCAACGCTGCAAAGGCAGGGGTGCATGCTGACGTCTATGCCATGGATGCGGCGCGCCTGTCCGTTATCGCGGGAGTGGCAAAACTTTATTTCAGTCTCCGCGCGCTGGACGGGGATCTTGCGATCCTGAAGGACACGGTTCAGACACAGGACGACCTTCTTGCTCTCGTCCAGCGCCAGTATGACGTCGGAGCAACGGATGCCCTGACGCTTGAGGGGGTGAGGGAAAGGCGTGATGCGGTCCATGAACTCCTCCCGGACATGGAGGACCAGCGGAACAGGGCCGAGAGTGCCCTGGCGGTCCTGATCGGTCGGTCCCCGCAGGACATCGTGCAGAGCGCGGTCCCGCGCGGCCGGGACATCAGGGACATGACCGTTCCGCAAGCGAGCCCGTCCTTTCTGCCGTCCGAACTTCTCGAGCGCCGACCTGACATCGCTATGCATGAGCAGATGCTGATCGCGAGCAATTTCAACATCGGCTTCGCGCGGGCTGCCTATTTCCCGACGATCTCGCTGGCCTCACTGGCCGGTGTGAACAACATCGACATCGACAATCTGTACCGGGCGACCGGTCGTGCCTGGACGCTTGGTGCGGCCATGGCCGCGCCCGTTCTGGATTTCGGGCGGACAGAAAGCGGCGTCCGGCTCGCGAAGGCCAACAGGAACGAACAGGTGATCCTGTATCAGCAGTCCATCCGCTCCGCCTTCAAGGAAGTCCGGGATGCCCTCCTCGCCCAGCAAACCGCATCGGAGCGCGAAAGCGATACGCTCGCCCGCGAAACCGCGGATCAGAAGCGCCTGCATCTCACGAATCTGCGGCTGGATCAGGGATATGCCAGCCGGATCGATGTCCTGACCGCGCAGGCCGTTTTCCAGCAGGCACAGCTTTCCCACATGACGGCGCGTCTCCAGCGGCTGGATGCGTCGGTCGATCTTTACAAGGCGACCGGAGGGGGATTTCATACGGCCATGGCAAAAACAGCCGTTTCCCCATGAAGAAGGTCCTGCTCGCCCTGTCGGCGCTCCTGTGTCTGGCAGGCTGCGCCTCTCCCATTTCGGTCCGCCAGCTTTCCCTCACTTCCGCCTATCAGGACCGCAACCAGAGCTCCCTGACCGGAGGGCGCCTCTCCAATCTGACCCGCACTGTCCTGCAACGCGAAAACCTCCTGCCGCTCTGGCAGGACCATCCCGCCCGGGCCCTTCTTGCGCTGCAGGAGCGGACCCGGAAACATTTCTATACCAATACGCTGGACGATCAGCTTTTCGCGCTGGCGGAGCTGAACTACATCCAGGGACGACGCCATCGGGATCGTGCCGCCTTTCTGGCTGCCGCCCTTTACGCCTACGCCTATATCAATCCCACCGGCACGGCGGATGAGCGCCCCAGCCCCTATGACACCCATCTGAGACAGGCCTGCGACCTGTACATGTTCGGGCTGACGGAAGCCCTCGGAACACCCGTCAATGCCGTCTCGCAGCAGTGGCACCTCTCATCCGGCCAGGTCGCCATCTCTGTCGATCCGGCACAGCTCCACTGGCATGGACATGAGGTTACCGATATCCGCCCCGTCGCCCGCCTTGCGGTCAGGGGTTTTGAAAACATCTATCGCCAGCCCGGTCTGGGCGAACCCGTAGGCGCCCTCCCCCGACTGACGACGCAGGAAAACCAGTCCTTCCAGATCGCCAATTCCCTCCGCGTTCCCATGAACCTGATGCTGATCATGAGTTCGCCCCGCCAGCAGATCCTGTCGGATCATGTTTCCGCCCGCCTTCAGTTGACCCCCATCAACGAGAACATTGCAGGGCAGCAGGCGCCTCTGCAGTTCGATCAGACGACCACCCTCGCCGAAAGCCTGAATGATGCGATGGACTGGTCTGTCGAATATCGGGGTTTTCTCGATGGCCGACTGTTCAATCAGGGAGATCGACCGCAGCTTTTGACCATCGAGCCCCATCAGTATGGCCACCGGCCCGTCGTTCTGGTGCATGGAACCGCGTCCAGCGCAGCCCGATGGGCGAATATGGTCAATGACCTGATGGAAGACAGCGTCATCAGGAATCATTACGAATTCTGGTTTTTTTCCTACGCAACGGGCAATCCCATTCCCTATTCCGCGCTCCAGCTTCGTCAGGCCCTCGAAAAAGCCGTGGCCCAGCTTGGCGGAGCAAAGACGGACCCTGCCCTTGGAAAGATCACCCTCATCGGCCACAGTCAGGGCGGCCTGCTGGCCAAGATGCTGGTCGTCAATACGGGTGACAGGCTCTGGAACGGCATGATCTCCGTTCCCTTAAGCCGCCTGAAACTGCGTCCAGCCGACGAAACACTCTTGCGCGACGCGCTGTTCCCCACTCCTCTTCCCGAGGCCCGGAGCGTTGTTTTCATTTCCACGCCGCAACACGGAAGTTATATCGCCGGCCTGTCCGTGGCTCAGTTGGTGGGGCGGCTTGTCACCTTTCCCGTGTCGGTTCAGGAAGTCATACGCTCCGTCTTCGCAAGCTCTCCGGAAATCCGCAAACTGAACATGCGGCCATGGCGCGTCGGCAGCGTGTACGGCATGTCCCCCCACAGTTCGTTTATACGCTCTCTGGCGGCCATTCCGGTTGCACCTGGTATCGAGGGCCATTCGATCATTCCGGTTTTAGGTGACGGTCCTCTGGCAACCGCCGATGACGGGGTCGTCATGTATGAAAGCGCACATGTGCCCGACGTGCAGTCCGAACTTGTGGTGCGCCATTCGGGCCATTCGACCCAGTCCAATCCCGTTACAACGGCGGAAGTCCGTCGGATTCTGATCCGGCAGCTCGAACAGGACGGAACAGTGCCACCAGAAACGGATCAGGGAGGGCAAGGAACGGTCACGTCCCTGGGAGGCACCTATACCCTGTTACGGCAGGATCAGCACCTGTGATCGCGCCAAGATCCTCACGCTGGAAGCGCACAGCACACGCCATGGGTATCCTTGCGCTCGTCGTGTTTGTGCTCGCCGGAACAGCCGCCCTTTATTATTCCACTCTCGAACCCGAGGGCCTGCGTATCGCCCTGACACTGCTCTTTCCAGCGCTTGTTTCTGGGGCCTTCCTCCTGCCGAACAGGCTGGCGGCGCGAACAGGGGCCGGTCTGCTCTGCGGCGCCCTGAGCCTGTGGTATGTCACTGATCCACCGCGCAATGACCGGGAATGGCAGGGAGAATACGCGGTACCCGCCGACGTCACGATGGACGGAAGTCTCGCCCATATCCAGCACGTACGTAATTTCATCTATCGCACCACGCAGGATTATACGCCCCGCTATTACGATGCGACCTACAATCTGGATGACCTCTCATCGGTGGATCTCGTCACGTCCTACTGGGCGGGAAATGCCATCGCGCATGTTTTTCTGAGCTTCGGCTTCAAGGATGGGCGGCATGTGGCCCTGTCCATCGAAACGCGGCGTCAGAAGACGTTCGAGTATTCGACCATTGCCGGTTTCTTCCACCATTACGAGATGTTTTACGTGACGGCGGATGAGCGTGACCTGATCGGCGTACGGACCGATGTGCGGCATGAGCGCGTCTATCTCTACCGCCTCACTCTCTCTGCGGCAGAACGCAGAAAGCTTTTCGAGAGCTATCTGCGCGAGATCCACACGCTGGCCCGGCATCCGGCATGGTACAATACCCTGACGGACAACTGCACCACCGGCATCCTGACACGCGCGCAGGCCAGGCTGCGATACCGGCTGGACTGGCGGGTTCTGCTCAGCGGATATACCGCCTCCCTCGCCTATGATCTGGGGCTCCTTGATACACGCGTGCCCTTTCCTGAACTCAGGAGGCAAAGTCGCATCCACCGCCCGCCCAATGCCTCCCCTGATGCAGACTATTCCGAGGAAATCCGCCGTAGCCTGCCGCGGAATAAGGGTACAACGGACTGACGGTTACCGTGCTCGCAGTCGCTGATCGTGTTGAAAACGACAGCCCTCCCGGTTTTCAGAAAGCCATGTCACTGCGGGTTGGAGATAAGAGAGGTTTACCCTTCATCGAGGCGGCTATTCCTTCAAGAAGATGCTGCATGGTCTGCCGGGTCTCCTCGAAACCGCCCCCGGGCTGAAGCGTCGCCGTGTTGAGGTAAAGGGACCGGCAGATTTCAATCTGCAACGCATGCATGTTCTGATCGGGCCGTCCGTAATGCTGCGTGATGTATCCCCCTGAATAGGGAACATTGCGTCGAACGGAATATCCCCTGTTTCCAAGCAGGGTCTCAACAAGAGCTGTCATGTCCGAATGACAGCTCTTTCCATGCACATCCCCAAGAACGATATCGCACGGGCGCGCATAGGGCAGTTTCGGCATCGAATGGATTTCAAGAAGAACCGCGTAACCGAAACGGGCCCGCATCTCGGCCAGAAGTGTGGCCAACGCCTCATGATAGGGAAGCCAGGCCGTCGCAAGTCGCGCCCTGATTTCTGACGGAGGGAGGGAATGCCCATAGATCTGCCGTCCACGGGTGACGTAACGCGGAATGACTCCGAAACCGGCCTGCACCTTGGCTGTCAGGAGAACCTCGTCTTCAGGGGGTGGTGGATCGAACATGCCCGCATCCACTTCGCGCCAGTCACGATTCAGATCACACCAGACACGGGGAAATTCGGCACACAGCAGTGTCGCGCCGAAATCAGGAGCGTTTTCAAGCAACCGGTCCACAAACCGGTCTTCACTCTGCTGAAGTTCCTGAAAAGAGAGCGACGCGCTCCTGAGAAAATCTGCAGGATAATTCCGTCCGGAGTGTGGAGACGAAACAAGGAGGGGAATCGCAGTATTCCGCGGTCGGTCCACCCTGAAAGACGTCAGAGGCAAAGAAAGTCGCATAATTTTTTCATATTTAGCTCCAGAGGGGGTTGCAAGACTTTCCGGAGATAGCTAGAAACCGCCTCACCGGACCGGGGGCGCATAGCTCAGCGGTAGAGCACTACCTTGACATGGTAGGGGTCACAGGTTCAATCCCTGTTGCGCCCACCACTCGGTCCGGTAAGAAACCCCATAAAATCAATAGCTTGCCCTTAGATCTTCAGGCGATACATCCCGGCCCTTGGTTCAAGTTTGTTCATATTAATGCGCCTAGCGGCATTATGATGTGTGCAAAACTGGTGCAGGCTCCGCGGACCCAGTGATCTCGTGCGAATCGCACCCTACTTGAATCCAAGCCATTCCATGATCTCATCCCGATAAGCCTCTGGCATCACCTTGGCGTAGCGCGTGACCGTCGTGATATTCCCCCATCCGCCGTCTGCCTTGAAACGCATCAGATCCTTGTGCAGGCAGTATTGCCAGCTTGCGCATGTGTGACGGGCATCATGCGGGGTGACCTCCGGTACGAATATGCCCTTCGGTTTCTTCTGCCCCTTGGGCGTTCATACGCGCATGTGCCCCGGCAGGCCGGCTTTGCGACACGCCACCGACCACCCGGACTTGTTCTGACCGCCGCTGCTCCGCCCGTTTTCCGAATAGGCCTACCCGATTTCCCTGCCCTTCCCCTTTCTCGACTTTCAGGTACGAACAGGACGAAACACGCGGCCATCCCGGTTCGGGAGAGAAACCAGTGTTTCGCAGACGCGAGGCGGCAGATCGATATGCCGCTCGTTCCCCTGCTTCTGCCAGACGACAGCCCGTTTCCCCTTCAGGTCGATGCAAGCCCAGTCCAGCTCGAGAGCCTCTGACATGCGCGCTCCGGTTCCGAACAGGAAGACCAGCAACGGCTTCAGCCGGGTACACGAATACCCGAACGCCATAGGGCAGCCAGACGGTTCAGAATGGGACGGTGCAGGCCGCGACAACCTCCCTTCCGATCCAGGCATCATGGATGAGTGTCATGCTATGAGCTCTGTCACCGTTCCTCTGAGTGCGCCGGCAAGCCAGTCCCTGAATAGCGTGCTGAACCAGCAGCTTGTTCTGCCGGACGTATATCAGCATTCCACCGGTCTTTTCATGGAAGTCTGGCAGAATAGTACGCGCGTCGTGGCGGACGCGATCTGCCAGAACCTGAACCCAGTCATCCATGCGGATTATCTCGGCCTCGGTGGAGACTTTGTGTTTGTGGACAAGCAGGGTAGCACAGATCCGGCCTATGACGGGCTTGGAGGCCGGTATGTGCTGACTTTTGTGACGGCCATTTAGCTGCCGCCCCTATCCAGTAAGGCTACCCCAGACGAGAAGGCAGCAATTGCTCAGGCTCGGCGCAGGGCCTCATTGATCCGGGTCTGCCAGCCTGGTCCGGTGCTCCTGAACTTCTCAAGAACATCCTGATCGAGGCGAAGGGAGACTGAGCGCTTCTTGGCGGCCTTTTGCGGCCCACGAACACGCTTGGCCTTCGCCAAAGACGGGACGACCACTGCTGCCGCCTTCATGGCCTGAAAGTCAGCCTCAGTAAGTTCCGGATTATCGCTATCGAGTGCGATGCCCTGATTAATCCGGGCATCTTCCTCGTCAGTCGGCATGATGATGTTAGTCTTGCGAGACATAGAGCGATCCCTCCCGTTTATTGGCCTTCCGCAGGCTGATGATACGAACGGTCCGGGTTTCGATGCTGAACACCAGCACATGAAGACGGTCACCAATCGGTCCGAGCGCAATAAGACGCGGCTCGTTTGAAGACTGGCTTGCCTGGATGAAAGCCGCATCCCACTCGAAACCTTCAGCGCCTGAGCAACATCGAGAAGCACGATGTTGCTCAGGCGCTTGGTGTCGTCCCAATCGTATCTCACGCCTTATTGTATATACGAAAAGAGGGGGAGATTCAACCTAATTGTATCTGCGATTTAAGGGGGTACCGTTTCGTTACCCTCTGGCAAGGCAGATTCTGGGCCAATATCACGCGCTTCCATACACCACTGTCAGGCCGCCTCCCCGGGCGGTTTTTTTTGTGCTGTCAAAAAGTCGGGTTTCTCCTTGCTTTCGGAAAAGGAGGGCAGCCCCAAGCATCTCCTACCACTTCGGAAATATTCCTCAGTCTTTCATGAGTATGCCCGATCATGCCGTCACGAAACTTTAGGCCCAACCTTTTGTGCGCGTGCTTCAGTTGTCCAAGTCGAAACTCAGGGTTGTGTGATGATGATGCTCAACTGCAGGATGGCCATGTACGGTCGCAGGAGTATATCTCGACTGTCGGCAGTGATCTAATGCACTTTCATTGAACTCGGGGTTTGTGCTGGAAATCACTTGGCAGTTTACAGTATGACCGGTTTTGTCAATATCAAACATTAGGTTGACTTGACCTGTAGCATTTTTCGCAATCAATTTTTCCGGATAAACAGGACCGTTTTTCATGGCCCGCGGCGTACTGAATTTCATTTCCTGCCCACAGGCCACACTTGGTACTGCCAATACAGCCAGCAACAATAAAAAATGCTTCAAATCCGCCTCCTGTTAATTGTTCTCCTGTCAGGATGATACATTTTTACTGTTTGTCATAGCTATGGTTACAATTTTCCAGCTTTCCTGAAGCACTCCATGCTTCAGTGTCGCGTCCAGGGCGGAAGAAACCTGCCCAAGGGGCGAATGCGATATTGGTGAGGCTTCGATCGCGGATGTGAAATATCATACTGTCGATTTTCAATGCCCTCCGGAGAGTTGGTGTCATGGAGTTTGGGGGCTCGACTGTCTGAAGAGAGCGTTGGCTTCGTGGTGCGCTTGTCAACTGGAATGGACATGATTTGCCCTCCTGCAAGATGATTCAAGCGTGCTGCGATCGGGGAGTTCATCTGCGGCAAAAAGAAACCCGGCTTTCACCGGGCTCCTATCAGTTCACCAGATTGGGCGGCTCTTCCACAGGTGGAGGATCTTCCCCCGGTGGTGGGTAAGGATTGGGCTGCGGCGGTCTGGGTGGCGCCTGCGGTGGAGGATTGGGTAGTTCGCTGGCGTGGATTACAGGCATCGTCGTCTCCATTGGCGAGTGACGATTATTCAAAGCCTATCTTTCGCAGGGGTTCGATCAGGGCAAAAAGAAATCTGGTCAGAGTCAGCCGCTCATCAAGCAAGCTATGCCACGAAGCAAACGGCGGCAATCGTCCCGTTCTCGGCAAGGCCAAGCGTGGTCAATGAGAGGGAGAGTTGGTACTCCTCCCCTGGTTCCTGAACCCTTGGGAGGGGATCGGTATAACGCCTATTTTAATTGCGGGCTCAAGACTCAAAGACAAAGACTGACAATCCGACATGCGAGGACGCCATGACCGCAAGAATAATGCTCATTCTCGGAATTACTGCGCTATCTCTCGCGGCGTGTTCTGGAGCGATCCGCGATCATTCCGATGGTCCAGAAGCGATAAAGGCTAAAGATCAGGCGTTCTACGCCCGCGAAAAACAGGACTATAGTCGGGACGCTGCGAATAACCCGATCTAGGAGCTGCAACTGCGCTGATTTTCGTTGTACCAACAACTGTAGTTCGGGTATTATCGAACTATGCCAGCAGTCCTGAAATCCCGCGCGGGAATCGGCGACACGATCCGCCAGCTTTCGACGCCGAATACGGTTCGAAAAACGGCATTCATTCCAGTCCATGCGGAGGATAATTCCCCAACGCCTGAGCGGATGGCGAAGGGGGATTATGAGACGATGCAGATCAACCTGGACGCGAACCGGGCCAATCTGTCGCCGGAGTATCTGCAACAGCTTGAGGCACTACCCGAGAAGGAGCGTCAGCGCTTTCTGTTCGGCAACCAGCAGACGGGCGGCTCCCGTCCCGGAGCATGGTTCAGCACCTCGGAGCCTCACTTTCGGCACATATGGCACTGTACTCAAGAGAGTAGCAGCGCAACCTTGCCCAGCAGTCGCAAGGGAACACTCCACTGATGATTATCTCCAAAATGCTCCGGGCGCGCAGTTTGCTTCCTTCACAGAAGCATGGCGGGCATTCCAGGCTGTTACGTCTACGGCAATGATGACGCCAGTAGTCAAGGCCGTACAAATGATGACGTCAGCCCTGACGGATGTGACACATTACGTGCAGTCGCACCCGAATGACGTGCAACGGTTCGGGCAGGACGTGAACGCGCTTGTGTCCATCATGGGAACGGTCGCGAAAGGGATCGGGGCTGTTTATTCCTGGCTTCCAGCCCCCTTACGACACGCGATCGGTACAGGCGTTGAGACTTCTGCGCTCGGAGCGGGACTAGGATCGGTTGTTACAGGAGCAGCTTGAGGACAGTGAAGTTGCGTCCTCACGGCATCGGAAACGGAGGCTGGCCATTGGAAGCCGTGGCACCTCCGTCAACCGGCATGATAAGCCCTGTAATATAGGCAGCGTCATCGCTGGCCAGAAACGTAATGGCGGCGGCCATGTCTTCCGGTTCTCCCAGGCGCTGTAATGGAATCCGGGCCTCGACACTGGCAACGAAAGCCTCGTCTTTAACAGCATCGGCAGTCATGGCTGTACGTGTGACCGAGGGGCAGATCGCATTCACGCGCACACCACTTTTGCCATGATCCATGGCCATGGCACGCGTCAGATTCACGACCCCTCCCTTGGCGACGTCATAATACGCCGTGTTCCAATCGCCACGCATGCCGGAGACAGAGGCAGTGTTGACGATAGTGCCCTTCGTCTCGATTAGCAGAGGAAGAAATGTGCGGCTGACATTCAGAGTGCCGGTCAGGGTCGTGGCACAGACTGAGCCCCACGCTTCCAGGTCACAATCCAACACTGTGCCAATGGTGGTGACGCCCGCATTGTTCACGAGGACATCCAGTGTTCCAAAATGTGTTCTGACGAACGTGAAAAGCTTCTGAACCTGCTCTGGAGAGGAGATGTCCGTCAATGACGCCGCAGCGTATGGCGGTTCCAGGGCTTTCATGACGTCATCAAGTTTGGCCTTGTCCCGGTCAACCAGAATGACGTGAGCGCCCTCCGCAAGAAAACGGCGGGCGGTTGCATAGCCGATCCCGGAGGCGGCACCAGTTACCAGGACCTTTCGGCCTTTGAAACGTGATAACCCATGAATGGCCATGAAAAATGTCCCTCTGTTGCTAAAGACATAAAGTCTGGCCCGGCAGGATGGTTGCCATAATTGACAGAGCGACTGCGGATTCCGGGGTCAGATAATGACCATAAAACCCTTGTACACCGGCCACGAAGGACGATAGCAAGACTTATCGTCGCCCGTATTGTGACCGATCTCCAAAATGTCCCTGACGTCTATCGAAGCCACCAAACGGAGCCTCGACCCGGAATCCACCCATCCGAAAGCAGGCGATCCCCTCAAAGCTGCGGATTGACACATCATTCTTCTCGGTGCGCGCAACTTTACCTTCCTATGAGGAAGCTTTCCGAACCGCACTTTTGCCCTTCCTGGCCGCCCTCTGAGGCGGTTTTTTTATGTCTGGAGACATTATGCGCAATCGCTTCATCGCTCTTGGGTTCGGCGAGACCCGGGATTGGGATGCCATCAGCGACCATACTCCGGCAGGCGACCATGCCATCGCGGTCGCGGTCGGCGTGTTTTTCAACACCTGGGGCGCTCGCACTTTCATGCCCTGGGCAACCTTCATACGGATTACGGACGAGGCTTACGGCCTGCTGTCACGGCAAAACTGGCTGGGCGTGCCGGGTTTTTCCCCGAACGGGGAAGAATTCGATTTCCCGCCAGCCGAAGTGAGGGCAGCATGACGACGGTTCACAATCTGACGCCGTCCCCGCTGCGGACGATCGTTCTACAGGGAAGCACCGGGACCGTCTCTCAGGTTATCTGCGCCCCGAAGGCCTCGGCCGACTGTCTGGATTACACCTTTGATTTCTCTGCCCTGCTGGCAGGAACAGGCGACACGCTGACAGCAATCCGGTCAGCAACGGTCATCACGGCCGGGGGCGGAGACTATGCTCTTGCGATCATGTGGGGTGCCGTGGCTGGATCGCAGTTGGTGATGTTCCTCGCCAGCGGTCAGCCGAACACAACCCAGAAGATCCTGTTCGAGGTTACGACCGTACAGGCGCGCGTCTATTCGGTGATGGCGGTTCTACAGATCACAGCCCTTACGCAAGCTACGGCGCCCCCCTCAGATACATTCCCATCCAACACACTGACAAACGGCAATGTGCTGATTGCAGATACCGAGGCGCTACCGGCCGGGTACTCCTCGAATGGCCGCGTCGTGATGGCGACGGAGGAAGAAGCTCCAGTCGGCACACCTTCGTTCGCAAGCGTGGAAGCGCAATCCTATTCAGGTGATGGCTCGGGCCTCAACGTCACATCCGCTGAAAAGACGCAGACCCTTGGCGAATGGATGGCCACTGCTGGACAGCCCGGACCAACAGGCCCCCAAGGCGATGCCGGACTGCAGGGAGAAAGCGCCTACCAAGTCGCCGTTTCCTCCGGATATGTCGGGACAGAAGCGCAATGGCTGGCGTCCCTTGTCGGGCCAGCCGGTCCAAAGGGTGATACGGGCGAAACCGGCCCTGCCGGGCCAACAGGCCCGCAGGGAGTGGTCGGGGCAACGGGAGAGACTGGGCCACAAGGACCGGCTGGAGCTAAGGGGCCCGCGGGATCGGATGCGGAGGTGACGGCTTCCGCCATCGAAAGCGCCTTGGGCTATGCACCAGCGAATGGCGAGGATTACGCGCCCCTGGCAGGGGCCACCTTCACAGGCGGGATCACACTGCCCGGTTCTATCGGACTCACAATCAAGGATGGCAGCGGTGGGTACGTCTACACCCAATGGTCCTATAACAATCTCGTCTGGACCGGTGGAAACGGGCAAGGGTCATTTAGTTGGCCAGGCACTTTGCAGTCGGCAGCCTACAAGTTTGCTGACCTCCCTTCATCGCCACGAGACTGGGCTTTTGCCGTCATAACCGACAAAGCCATCAATGGCGGAACACAGGGGGTTATGGCGATGTATAATCCCAATACGAAAACATGGACCGGATTGAGCGGGGAGACACTGACATGAGGCCGCTGGCGCTCAGCGGGCTTCTGGCTCTTTCAGCCTGCTCGGCTGGAGCCTACGGGCCTGTGACGATCAGTCGGGCCATTGCAGGTGTGCAGGCCGACCTGACTAAGGCGGGTGTGGTCAGCGTGTCTGGCGTGCAGAACTGGACAGCCGATCAGGCCGCCCGGTTCAATGCCAACGTCCGAGCGCTCCAGTATACCCAGCATACTTCCGAGCCGGTCGTGGCCATGATTGCCGGGCCGGTCACGATGGATCTGTCGGGGACATTCAGCCAGTCTGGCTCATTCTCCGTCTCGGCCACGTCGGCCCTGCCGGTCTTCGGGCTACAAGCCGATGCCAGCCGGACGAAAGGCCAGACCCTGAATGTGCCAGTCCAGTTCGTGCCCCTATCCGCGCTGCCTGATGCGGAGATGGGCCGGCAGGTCGGATATGCCGGAGCGCTGCTGGGGCAGAACGATACGGTCCGGCAAGGCGCGGCCGGACGACTTGAGGTGGACCGGAGGGCACTGGCCACACATGTCAGGCTGTTGATCGCAGGGTATGGCGACCCCTGCCCTGCCAGCGGCGCATGGCCATTCGTCGGCCGCCGCCGTGCTGCATGACCTCATAGCCATCGCCATCATCCTCGTCCCCCTGCTCTCGGGCATCGCGCTCGCCATGATGGGAGTAGCGCGAGATGTAAGTGAGAAATAAAAATAGCGGAGCCGAAGCCCCGCCATCTCGCTAGTTCTGAGGACGTTTGTCCTTGAATGTTTTTCGCTTACCAGTCCGCAGCTCAGAAAGCCGACCCTGATTGGTGTGATATTCAGCCGCAATGTCATGCTGAAACTCACCGTTCTTTAGGCGCTGCAGGATAGAGGCGATTTCATGAGGTGGCACATTGCCCCCACTTTGCGTCGAAGCCATTTATGTGGCCCTTTCGGTCAATGACGCATTGACACTCGGACACTTCAAAGCAATGTTCTGTTCTGCAAGGTGTTTCCAAACGAAACGCTCCTCTGTATACCAAACTCGTTAATGCTTGCGAGTCAGTGCTAAACGGTGAGCCGGGTTGCAGCCCGGTTCACCATCCATTAACGCACTGGTGCTGAAATGTAATTCGCGTACTCAAAGTGTTGAGTCGAGTTATTTTTTTGCACAAAGCAGGAACATTTAAATATTTACAGATAAATATTCCCCGTGACTTCGGTTGCCCCTGCTTGATTGTATATCCGCAATCAGATGCCTTTTCGTGTGCTTACAAAACAGACTGCCGCATGCATTTACATCGACTCGCCGGCTCAGCGCGGTTTCTGGCGGCTGTGTACGAACTCTTGAGGATTGCTCAATGGTTTAGTCATCAAGGAATACTTGACGGTTCGGTTTGATGTTAGCGAAACGCCATTTCTTTTACACCAACGCGGTTAGTGTAAAAAACCGATCGACAAACTGGCATGATGTGCAAAATCTGTACAGCATATTGAGATGACAAGCTGAGACCCGCATTAAACTGCTATTTTTCGTGACTTCTATACTACGTTGATATCGTAGGGGTCACAGGTTCAATTCCTGTTGCGCCCACTACTCGGTCCGGTAAAAAAATCCCACTAAAAACTATTTTTAGCACGCACTTATCAGAAGCTATAGCTGAATGGTTTGTGGATCTGTGTCGTCCACACCCAATGTCCCTCACTCATTTATACAAATCTATTTCCTGCCCGGCCGGGCAATCTTAGATCCCGTAAAAAGTTTCATGTTGCGCTGGTTACCGGTTAGACAAAGCTACATGTCGAGCCGATGCTGACAATCGCCTTTGAAGCGGCCCGCTCTTACCTCCCTGCCGTTACAACTTTCAAAAAATTGCTCTCCCAAAACCGGTCGTGACTGTGCCTGCTCAGCGCGTCCCTGTGCGGACAACCACCCTCAACAGAAAAACTTCTTTCGCACTGTCTGGACACCTTTCTTGTTGTATGTAACACAAACAATGATAGTTCACGGCGTTAGAGTGTGATATTCAGTTTTAATCAAACGTCCATGAGTCTCTCTCATGCCCGACGTTCGCTTTTTATGATCTGGGTGTTATTTTATGGATCTGGTTCTGGGAATTGATGTTGGAACAGGCAGTGCCCGAGCGGGTCTCTTCACTCTCGACGGACGGAAGAAAGCGTCATGCGTCAAGAGCATCCAGACATGGACGCCACGGGCTGACTATGCCCAGCAGTCCTCAGAAAATATCTGGTCCGCTGTCTGCGAAGCGACCCGTACTGCGCTCGCAATGCTTGATGTTCCCTGTCAGGTCATCGGGATCGGTTTCGATGCAACCTGTTCCCTTGTTGTCCTTGACGGACAGGGCTGCGGACTGTCGACAGATCCGGATGGCGCGGCGGGACAGGATGTCATTCTCTGGGCGGACCACCGTGCCATCGAGGAGACCCGCGAGATCAACCATGGCGGCCATGATGTGCTGCGCTATGTGGGCGGCACGATCTCTCCGGAAATGGAAACGCCGAAGCTCCTCTGGCTGAAGCGTCACCTTCCACAGGCCTACGAACAGGCTGCCCATTTCTTCGATCTTCCTGATTTTCTCACCTGGCGGGCTACAGGCTCCCTGTCCCGCTCGGCCTGCTCGACAGCCTGCAAATGGACCTATCTTGCTCATGAAAACCGCTGGGACGAAGGATATTTCCGGTCCATCGGACTTGAAGACCTCGCACTCGACGGTTTCCGCCGTATCGGGAACGACATTCGCCCCCTCGGCAATATTGTTGATGGTGGCTTGAGCGATAAAGCATCCGAGGAAATGGGACTGCCACCCGGTATCCCCGTTGGCGTCTCCGCTATCGACGCCCATGCGGGTGGAATCGGTCTGTTCGGACTGAATACCGAAGGCTCTCTCTCGGACGATCAACTTGAGCGCTCAATATCGCTGATTTGCGGCACTTCGAGCTGTCACATGGCTGTATCAAAAGACGCGCGTTTCGTACCCGGCGTCTGGGGCCCCTACTGGAACGCCATGGTACCCGAAATGTGGCTGAACGAAGCCGGCCAGTCCGCGACAGGGGCGCTGATCGACTTCATCATTTCCAGCCATACTTTCGGCCCTGCTCTCAAGCAGGAAGCCAAAGATTCGGGAAGCAGCGTCTACGCCCTGCTGAACGCACGGATCGAGGCTCTGGAACGCGGCAAGCTGCCGGGCACGATCACTGCCAGTCTGCATGTGTTGCCGGATTTCCACGGAAACCGCTCTCCTCATGCTGATCCGGACCTTACCGGCATGATCAGTGGGTTAACCCTGTCCGACACGGTCGATGATCTCGCGCGGCTTTACCTCGCGACACTGCAGGGCCTCGCCTATGGCACGAAGGACATCATCGATGCCCTCAACGCCCGGGGCTACCGGATTGACACGATCCTGGCGACAGGCGGCAGCACCAAGAACCCCGTCTTCCTGCGCGAGCATGCCAACGCCACCGGCTGCCGCATCCTTCTGCCTGCCGAGCCGGATTCCGTTCTTCTGGGCGCTGCCATTCTCGGTGCCGTCGCAAGCGGATCCTATACCGATCTACCGCAGGCCATGGCGCGGATGAGCCATGCCGGCCACGAAATCCTCCCCGATAGGCGGGTTGCCGCTTACCACAGCGCCAAGCGTTGCATCGCGCATGACATGCATACGGCCCAGATCACCTGGCGTCAGCAGATGAGCGATGCCCTGGAAAAGGAGAGTGCTCCCTGAAGCCAAGCCTTTCCGCTCCATTTTCCCATCATGGCTGCACCATCAATGCGTCAGCAGCCCTTTTCCAGAGGTCTGATTTTCCATGTCCCGTCTGAAAAATACCCGCGCAGCCATCTGCACTCTGGCTCTCCTGTTGACCGGTTCTGCCCTGTCCACAGCGAAGGCCGCCGGCACCCTCACGATCGCCACCGTGAACAACGGCGACATGATCGTCATGCGGCAGCTTTCGCAGGAATTTGAAAAAGCCCATCCGGATATTCACCTGAACTGGGTCACACTGGAAGAAAACGTCCTGCGTCAGCGCGTGACGACCGATATCGCCATGAAAACCGGCCAGTTCGACGTCGTGACCATTGGCAACTACGAAGTGCCGATCTGGGCCAAACAGGGCTGGCTTACCGAGATCAAACCCGACGCCGCCTATGACGTGAACGACATCCTGCCCTCCGTCCGCGACAGCCTGACTGCGAATGGCAAGCTCTACGCCCTGCCGTTCTACGCCGAAAGCGTCATGACCTATTACCGCAAGGACCTGTTCCAGAAAGCCGGTCTGACGATGCCGAACGCACCCACCTACGACCAGATCCGCCAGTTCGCCGACAAGATCACGGACAAGGGCAATCAGGTCTATGGCATCTGCCTGCGTGGCAAGCCCGGCTGGGGCGAGAACATGGCGTATGTCTCCTCGCTCGCCAATACGTTCGGCGCTCAGTGGTTTGACATGTCCTGGAAGCCGACCATGACGTCTGATGCCTGGAAGGCGACCCTCAACTGGTACGTCTCGGCCCTGAAAGCTGACGGCCCTCCGGGTGCCACCTCCAACGGCTTCAACGAAAACCTGGCCCTGTTCGCCAGCGGTCACTGTGGGATCTGGATTGATTCCACCGTCGCAGGCGGCCTGCTGTTCGACCCCAAACAGTCACAGGTTGCAGACAAGGTCGGTTTCGCGCCCTCCCCCAAAGGCCCTTACGGCAAAGGCCCGACCTGGCTGTGGAGCTGGAGCCTCGCCGTTCCCGTCAGTTCCCATCAGAGCGCGGATGCCCAGACCTTCATCACATGGGCCACGTCCAGGGATTACGTGAAACTGGTCGCAGCACAGAAAGGCTGGGTCGCTGTTCCCGCCGGAACCCGCGCCTCCACCTATGCCGCGCCGGAATACGTCAAGGCAGCGCCCTTCGCTTCCTTCGTCCTGAACGCCATCAAAACGGCGGATCCAAACGGTCCGACCGCCCAGCCCCGCCCTTATACGGGCGCACAGTTCGTCGGCATTCCGGAGTTCCAGGCCATCGGCACGCAGGTCGGCCAGACCGTTGCCGCAACCCTGTCCGACCAGATGACAGTCGATCAGGCCCTGACCTCCGCACAGGCTTCGATCACCCGCGCGCTCCGCCAGTCCGGCCGCGCGCGATAACGCCGCCCGATCAAGGTTAAGATACCATGCAGGCCGTTCTCGAACACAGCCCGCCCCCAGGGGCGAGCGCCCTGAACCCGACGAAGGTAAGCGGGAAAAGGACAGGTTTCCTGCTCCTTTCCCCATCCGTCCTGATCCTTCTGGTCTGGTCGATCGTCCCACTCGTCATGACGCTGTGGTACTCGGTGCAGAACTACAACCTCGTGGACCCCACGCTTCATGGCTTCGCTGGGATCGACAATTACTGGTACCTGCTGACCGACCCCGATTTCCTGCATTCCCTGCTGAACACGCTCGTACTGGTCGCCGGTGTCCTGATCATCAGCGTGGGGGGCGGAACTCTGCTGGCTGTCCTGTACGATCAGGAATTCTTCGGCCGCGGCATCGCCCGCATCATGGTCATCTCCCCATTCTTCATCATGCCGACGGTCTCCGCACTGCTGTGGAAGAACCTGATGCTGCATCCGATCTATGGCGTCTATTCCGCCATGATGCGGGCTGTGGGGCTCACGCCAATCGACTGGCTGGCGCGCTTTCCACTCCTGACCGTGATGATGATCGTCGCCTGGGAATGGCTGCCGTTCGCAGTTCTCATCCTGTTGACGGCCGTACAGTCGCTCGACGGTGAACAGCGCGAAGCCGCCCGCATGGACGGCGCTGGCCCGATCGCACGCTTTCGTTACATCATCCTGCCGCATCTGGGGCGCGCCATCAGCGTCGTGGTCATGATCGAGACGATCTACCTGTTGACGATCTTCGCCGAAATCTCCGTCACCACCGCCGGTGGCCCCGGCGTAGCCTCCACCAACCTCGCTTACCTGATCTACTCCCGTGCCCTGCTTCAGTTCGACGTGGGGGGCGCCTCCGCTGGTGGTGTGGTGGCGATCATCATCGCCAATATCGTCGCAATCTTTCTGGTGCGCGCCGTAGCCCGCAATCTGGAGGCCTGACATGGCGCTCAAGACAAAAACCAGCACCCGGATCGGCGTTACCATCCTTGGCTGGGGGATCGCAATCTGGCTGTTCTTCCCGATCTTCTGGATGATCCTGACAAGCTTCAAAAGCGAGGTGCAGGCGATTTCCTCGCCGCCGAAGCTGTTCTTCATGCCGACACTCAGCAGCTATGCCGAGGTGTTCGAACGCGCCAGCTACTGGCATTTCGCACTGAACACCGTGATCGTCTCGGTGGGGGCGACCGCCATCGCCATCGCACTGGCCGTTCCGGCGGCCTATTCGATGGCGTTCATGCCCTCGAAGCGGACACGCAGCACCCTGTTGTGGATGCTTTCCACCCGGATGCTGCCGCCCGTTGGTGTGCTGGTCCCAATCTACCTTCTGGCCCGCAACACGCATCTGCTCGATACCTGCACCGGGCTTGCGATCGTGGACATGCTCACGAACCTGCCGATCATCGTGTGGATGCTCTACACGTTCTTCCGCGAAGTCCCGGCTCCCATTCTGGAAGCTGGCCGGATGGACGGCGCCACACGCTGGCAGGAAATGACGATGGTGCTCCTGCCGCTCGCCCTGCCCGGCATCGCATCCACGGCCCTGCTGTCGCTCATCCTGTGCTGGAACGAAGCCTTCTGGTCCTTGAACCTGACGTCCTCGCACGCCGCTCCGCTGACAGCCTTCATCGCGTCGTTCTCATCCCCGGAAGGGCTGTTCTTCGGCAAGCTTTCCGCAGCCTCCACCCTCGCCGTGGCACCGATCCTCGTTTTCGGCTGGATCAGCCAGAAACAGCTCGTCCGCGGCCTGACTTTCGGAGCCGTCAAGTGACGCGGATCCCGGCTCACTCCACTCAACATTTCTGCACGAACGGGGCCTGACCCATGGCGACTGTCGAACTCAAGAACCTCCGCAAGACCTACCTTACGGAAGAAATCATCAAGGGTATTTCCCTCTCGATCGAGGACCGCGAATTCGTGGTCTTCGTCGGGCCGTCCGGCTGCGGAAAATCCACGCTCCTGCGCATGATCGCAGGACTTGAGGACATCACTTCCGGTGACCTCCTGATCGACGGGCAGCGCATGAACGACGTCGAACCCGGCAAGCGTGGTCTGGCGATGGTCTTTCAGTCCTACGCGCTCTACCCGCATATGGACGTCTATAAAAACATGGAGTTCGGCCTCAAACTGGCCGGAATGCCGGAAGCCGAGCGGCGCGCGAAAATCGAGCATGTCGCCCGGACGCTCCAGCTCGAACCCTATCTGCATCATAAGCCGGGGCAGCTTTCCGGTGGTCAGCGGCAGCGTGTCGCCATCGGGCGCGCCATTGTGCGCAATCCGAAAGTGTTCCTGTTCGACGAGCCGCTCTCGAACCTCGATGCCGCCCTGCGTGGCCAAATGCGCGTGGAACTCTCGGCCCTGCACCGCAAACTCGGCGCCACGACGATCTACGTCACGCACGATCAGGTCGAGGCCATGACTATGGCGGACAAGATCGTCGTCCTGCAGAAAGGCGTGGTCGAACAGATCGGCTCCCCGCTCGAACTGTATCATCACCCCCGCAATCTTTTCGTGGCCCGCTTCATCGGCTCCCCGCCCATGAACTTCTTCCCGGCCATTTTCCAGGGCGGTGATTCCGCAGGCTCCAGCGTCCAGCTCCGCGACGGCTCAATCCTGTATGTTCCTGTCACCTCTCCCGGACTCCTGCCCGGAACAAAGGTTACGGTCGGCATCCGTCCCGAACACGTCGAACTCACGACGTCGGGACCCGATAGAGGCATCGTTGAAGTCATTGAACGCCTCGGCGCCATCACACTCGTTCATGTCCGTATGCCGGACGGAGAAATCATCGTCGTCCAGACAGACGGTGCGGTTCTGACGGAGGTGGAAAGCCGCGTAAGCCTCACCCTCCCCCCCCAGAACTGCCACCTCTTCGCTCCCGACGGTCTGGCCTTCGAAGCCTGTCGCCGCCATCCGCTTGCTGCCTGATTTTAGGAACCGCACATCATGTACATGGAAAAACTCCGCCTTGATAACCGTGTCGCCATCGTGACCGGGGGCGCACAGAACATTGGCCTGGCCTGCGTCACCGCCCTGGCCGAAGCCGGCGCCCGCGTCATTATCGCCGATCTCGACGAAGCCATGGCAACAAAGGCCGTGGAAGACCTCCGCACGGAAGGTCACGATGTCGGCAGCGTCGTCATGGACGTCACGAAAACGGAAAGCGTGCAGAATGCCGTCCGCAGCGTTCATGAACAGGAAGGCCGTCTGGACATTCTGGTGGCCTGCGCAGGCATCTGCATTTCCGAAGTCAAGGCCGAGGACATGACGGACGGTCAGTGGCTCAAGCAGGTCGATATCAATCTCAACGGCATGTTCCGCTCCTGTCAGGCCGCTGGGCGCATCATGCTTGAGCAGAAGAAGGGTGTCATTGTCGCTATCGGTTCCATGTCCGGACTGATCGTCAACCGTCCGCAGCAGCAGGCGGCCTATAATGCGTCAAAGGCGGGTGTTCACCAGTACATCCGTTCACTGGCTGCCGAATGGGCGCCTCATGGCATCCGTGCCAACGCCGTCGCCCCAACCTATATCGAAACCACGCTGACCCGCTTCGGCATGGAAAAACCGGAACTCTATGACGCATGGATCGCCGGAACGCCGATGGGGCGCGTTGGCCAGCCTGACGAGGTGGCCTCCGTCGTCCAGTTCCTTGCCTCCGACGCTGCCAGCCTGATGACGGGCGCCATTGTCAATGTGGATGCGGGTTTCACCGTCTGGTGAGGCAGAATGACCCGGGCGCCAGCAGTGCGCCCGGAAACTTTTCCAGCAAAAGTATGTCATAATCAGGCACTTAAGACGAAATCTTTCAAAAGTTTCATTTCTCCCAAAGTCCACTTGCAACTAACTCGCAATAGCGATACCTGCCTCTGACCACACGCCAGTACGAACAGTCATTGAGGTCGGGTATGCACCGCAGCAGAATTCTTTACGCGATACCCCTCTCCCTCGTTATGAGTGGAGAAGTCTTCGCAGCCGACCAGAACGTCACGCCGGAACAACCCCAGCGGTCAGGCACCAGAAAAACCACTACAACCGGCACACAGGCAAAAACAGTTGAGACGCTCAGGGTTCATGCACGAAGAGCCTCGACGTTAGCCTCGTCCGCAACCAAGTCGGATACGCCTCTCATCGAAACCGCCCAGTCGGTCACGGTCATCACCCGCAACGAGATGGACATCCGCAACGTCCTGAACCTCAATCAGGCCGTGCGTTATACCGCAGGCATCACACCGGATCTTCGCGGCGGCGGCGTTGGCACCCGCTACGACCAGTTTGCCCTGCGCGGTTTTTCGGCCCCGACATTCCTTGATGGCCTAAAACTTCAGGACAGCCCCACGGGCTATGCCGTCGCACAGACCGACACCTCTCGTCTGGATCGTATCGAAATCCTCAAAGGCCCCGCCTCGGCGCTGTACGGACAGTCCAGTCCCGGCGGCCTCGTGGCACTGTCCAGCAAGATTGCCACGGATCAGCGTTCCTACGGCAGCGTCAACGCGACTGGGGGCATGTTCGACCTGTACCGCGTAGATGCCGATGTCGGCGGCTATGTGACGGATAACGGCTTTGTCCGCTACCGGGTCAATGGCACGGTCAACGGCCAGCACAGCCAGCTCAGCCGGACGGGAAGTCGCCGCTTCTCCATCAGCCCGTCCTTCACCTTTGGTGGTGATGGCCCCACGACGCTGACAATTCTCGGCAACTATCAGTACGATCCTGAGAACGGCACCTATGGCGGCGTCCCGCTCGTCGGATCGCTCAAGCGGGCACCTTTCGGCTATCTGCCGCGTAATTTCTATGACGGCGACACCTCGTACGAAAAATACAACCGCCGCCACGGCGCCATCACCTACATCTTCAATCATCGCTTCAACAGCGACTGGAGCTTCAGCACACGCGGCCGCTACGACGACATCAAGACCCAGTATCGCAGCGTCTATGACAGCGGCTATTACGTTCCGGGTCAGGACGACACACTGGCCCGCTCGGCCATCGCGACGAATGAACACACGCACAACCTGACATTCGACAGCCAGTTCAAAGGCAATGTCCGGACCGGCCCGCTGCATCACACCATGATGTTCGGTTTCGACTACATGCAGCAGAGCGCCTCGGAAGTCGGCTTCTACGGCGAGGCGCCCTCCCTGAACGTCTTCCATCCGAACTACCAGATGGCCATTCCCACCCCTGCGCCGTGGGTGAATTACAATACCAACTCCCATCAGGCCGGCATCTACGGACAGGACGAGATCCACTGGCGCCGTCTGATCCTGACAGGGAGCCTGCGCAACGACTGGTACCGCTCCCACCAGACCGACAACATGTATAATACGACGACCAACCAGAGTCCGAGCCAGATCACATGGCGCGCCTCCGGCCTCTACCACTTCGATTTCGGTCTCGCGCCGTATATCAGCTATTCCACGTCCTTCCAGCCGCAGTCCGGAAGTGTCTCCACGGATGGTGGCAAGAGCGTGCGTCAGGCCCGTCCGTCTGTCGGCAAGCAGCTTGAGGGTGGTCTGAAATACCAGCTTCCCGGAACCACAGTGCTCCTGACGGCAGCGGGATTCCACATCGAACAGACCAACGTCCTCGTTGGCATTGGCAACACCGGCTACAGCGCCGAAAGCGGACTGGTCCATTCGGACGGTTTCGAGTTCGAAGCCCATGCCGAACCGTTCCACAACCTCGTGCTGACGGCGGCCGTCAGCATCCAGAAGGTGCATGACGACTCAACCGGCAAGCCGCTCATCCAGTCCGGCAAGGGCAATGCCTCGCTGTTCGCGTTCTATACGATGCCGTCCGGCCCCGCGAAGGGCCTCGGCTTCGGCGGCGGCATGCGCTATTCCAATAAATCCTATGGTGGGGAAGCATCTTACGGGAGTGTCTGGGTGCCGCAATATGCTGTCTTCGATGCCTCCGTGCGGTACGACCTCTCCAACCTGTCGCACAGTCTGCGTGGCTGGAACGTGGGCGCAAGCGTCCGCAACCTCTTTGACAAGAACTTTGTCGCCAACTGCCTGAGCTACGCCTCTTACGGTCAGGAATTCTGCTATTACGGAGAGCGCCGCAACGCGCAGGCCAATATTGGCTTCAACTGGTAAAACTGTTCCGGGGATGAACACGCGCTACGACAGGGCCCTGCGCTTTGCCGTAGCCATTCCGGTCGGTTACGTCCTGTCCGCACTGGCTGGGATCTGTCTTGCCTTCTGGCTCCCCCTTCCAAGAGCAGAAAATGCCATGGCCGGGATCCTTCTCGGCCTGATCCTCTGGCCCATCATCTTCATCGCGTCTTTCGGTTTCACTCATATCCGGCGACTGGCGGTGGGACTGATGGGCCTGGCCCTTCTCATGACGGCGCTGGCGATCGGGGGCGGCTGGCGCCCATGAAAAATACGTTCCGCGCCTCCATGGCCATGGTCCACACCACGCTGGGCCTCATTACGGGCTGGGTCCTGTTCGCCATTGCACTATCGGGAGCCCTGAGTGTCTTCCGGCCGGAAATCAGTCTCTGGGCCAGACCTGAACTTTCCGCCTCGACTGTCGATCCCCTTCTGGCGGACGCCCATGCGCTGGACTGGCTGAGCCACCATGCCCTGGCCGCCGATGCCTGGTACGTCGCAGGTGCAAGCAACCGCAGTTTCGCCGCCACCGCATTGTGGCCTGACGCGAAAGGCGACTACGTCCAGCGCGCCCTTGATCCCCTGACCGGTAGTCCGGATGGCATCCGCGACACGCTGGGCGGCGAGTTCTTCTACCGCTTTCATTTCGAGCTTCAGCTTCCCTACCCCTGGGGGCGACTGATCGCCGCGATCGCTGCTCTGGCGCTTGTCGTCGGACTGGTCACCGGGATCATCATCCATCGCCGCATTTTCGCGGATTTTTTCACGTTCCGTCCCGCACGCGGCCAGAGAAGCTGGCTGGACATGCACAATCTGCTGGGCGTCGCTGCCCTGCCCTTTCACCTGATGATTTCGCTGACTGGCGCCGTCACGCTCGGCTCCCTGCTCCTGCCCTGGAGTACACAGGCCCTCTACCCGCACGACCTGACCACATCTTACAGGGAGATGAACCCCGCCCTCTATTCACGCCCCACCACTGGACACCCTGCGCATCTCGCGCCACTTCTGCCGATGCTGCGGGAGGCCAGGAGCCGCTTCGGGGATGCGGGCGTGGAACAGATCTATGTCCTGAACCCCTCCGACCAGGCGTCCCTCGTCACGATAATCGCGGGTCATGGCGGGACCGTCAGCACATCAGCGCGGGTCCTGACCTTTGATGGACCCTCCGGTCGCATCATCAGGGACTATACCGAAAACCGCCCGGTCATCAGGACCTACACCTTCCTGTACGGCCTGCATGTCGGCCGTTTCGCGCCCGGCCTCACGCGCTGGCTCTATTTCCTGTCCGGTCTGGCGCTCGCAGCGGTGATTGGCAGCGGCATGCATCTTTGGACGCTCAAGCGCCTGCGCCGTCCCCACCATGCGGGCCATCGGATGGTCGCCCGTCTGAATGTAGGGATCCTGATGGGCACGCCGCTCGCTTTCGCATCATTCTTCATCGCGAACAGACTTCTGCCCCTGACAACCCCACAGAGATCGCGCTGTGAAGTGGTGAGCGTGTTCGTCGTCTGGGGGGTCATGCTGGTTTACACACTGCTCCGCCGCCCGGAACGCGCCTGGTCCGAACTCCTGGGCGGCAATGCCGTGGCCTGCCTGCTCGTCGCCCTACTCAGTCTGCCATGGCAAAACCCGGCAATCGCCGCTGTCAGCATGACGGCGCTTGCCCTGTCCGCGGCCTTTACCTGCGCCACAATCCGCATGACGCAGAAAGCACCTATCCTGCCATGAGCTGGATGTCGGTCCTGTGCGGACAGTGCGCAATGCTGATGCTGGTCGCGGGTTCCCTTCGCGGAAACCGCGTCTTCTGGCATGACCGGCTGACGCAAAGACAGCGACTCGTTCTGCAATCCTGCGCCGCCGCAGGTCTGCTCCTCAGCCTCGTTCTTCAACTCACATCCGACACTCCGGTTATCCTCAGCATCATCGAATGGGTCCTGCTGGCGGGACCTGAAATCATGATCGCGGCTCTTGTCTGTTCCGTCCGGGAAAGCAGATCACGATCATGACTCCATAAGACCGGGTTATCCAGCCATGGCCGGATCAGTGATCGTAGGTTGCCCCGTTTCCATCCGGCCACCCAAAACATGCCTGAAATCCGGATCTTCGGGGGAGGTCAGTGTCACGTCATACCACTGATGGGTGGCAGACAGATCCAGCCTGACGTCCTGATGGCCACCGGCTTTCACAACGACCGTTCGCAGTCGCGCACCATCCCCGACACGATACTGAACCGTCAGCGGGGCCTTTCCGGCATTGCTCAGGGAAAGAACGATCACTGGTCCCTTCCCCTTGCTGCCGACCTCGTAACGGCAGGCGGACCGAAGCGCGATCCGGTCAGCATGACCGCGATAAGCCCGGTAGAAGCCATTGGGCGCATGAACCGCGACATCATACAGTCCGCCCACGACCGGCAATGTCACATCCAGCGTATCTCCTGCGGCCACCGCATAGGTGCCCGCCTGCAGGTCACGGCCTGCATTGCGATAGTCATACACATTGAACGGCGCCCCGGCAGCCCGCTGTCCATGAATGGCCTGCCCCGCCCGAAGCGTGAGGCTCACACGTTCCTTCCCGGCTTCCACGCCCCCGTCACAGTAGAGTTCATAAGGCAGCGCACAGGCCGGGCGCGTTCCCGTTTCCTGCCGCACGGTTTTCCGCAGCAGGTCCGGCTGGCCCTTCAGCGCGGTGATCTCATCGGCGGACAGAGAGCGGAAACCGCCCGGCATGGGACGATCCCGCGCATCCTCGATCGCACGCAGATGCGTGTTCCGGTCCAGATAGTTCAGGGACGGCGCCGCTTCGTCATGGGGATGGAAACAGGACGTCAGATCGCCGCAGATGGCGCGGCGCCACGGGGAGATATTGGTCTCCCGCACGGGGGTTCCGAACTTCCTTTCAACGAAATGTTCGAGGAACTGCAACGTTGAACTATGATCGAAAAGCTGCGAATTGACCCGACCGCCCCGGCTCCACGGAGACGCCACCACCATCGGCACGCGAAACCCGAGCCCGATTGGCCCGCTGCGGGCAAGACGCCCGGGAACACCCATCCGGATTTCATCCTGAGCTGTCGTATATTCCAGACCATCCACACCAATTGCCGCAGAAGAGCAACCCGTTTCCGGTCGCTGTGGATCGGGCGCTGCGTAGGAACAGCAATGATCGAAATAGCCGTCATTCTCATCATAGGTCAGGATGAAAATTGTCTTTTTCCAGACTTCGGGATTTTCGGTCAGGATGTTCATCACTTCCGAGACATACCAGGCCCCGTACCAGGCGGACGTCGGATGATCCGAGAAATGCTCAGGGGCCGCCATCCATGAAACGGCCGGAAGCTGACCGGTCCGCACATCCTGGCGGAACTGGTACAGCACATCCCCCTTCGGCGCCTGCATGCCGCGGGCGTCCGGGTCGTCCGCAAAGGCCAGCTCTTCCAGCGAATGATAATCGGGATCGGCGCGGTTGGTCACAAAGGCCTTCGTGAAAAGCGCACGCTCCTCAGGCGTCAGCTTCTCATATCCCTTTGCGGATTTCTGGCGGCGACGAAGGACCTCCATCAGTGCCTTCGCCTCGACGAGCTGCTCGGCATGATCGCCGGAAACCAGCATCTCAAGCTTTTCAAGCCGGCTGATATGCTCGGAACATTCCCTGATCCGTTCGTGAATCCAGGCGCCGAAACCAGGATTGGAACTGACGTTGAAGCTGTCGAAACACTCCAGCACGTTACAGCCGAAATTGGACAGCCAGGAACGTTCCGCGCTGGACAGTCCACCCGTCTGACTGATCTCGTTCTGATAGAATTTCCAGGAAACGCCGATCTTTTCCAGCCGCTCCGGAAAGGTCGTCCACGTCATGCCGCCTTCCAGGATTTCCGGGTTACGGATATAGACGTTTGCATCCGTTTCCTGCCGGTTGCGGATAGTCCCGGTCCAGAAAAGAAGGCGGTTGGGGGTCGTGCTGGACATGACGCCGCAGTAATTCTGATCGCAGACCGTAAAAGCATCGGCCAGTGCATAGTAAAACGGCAGGTCCTCACGGGTATAATATCCCATGGTCAGGGGATACTGTCTGTATTCTTTTTTGTAAGGACGCTTGACGTCAATCCACCGGTCATGATGCCCCCCGTTCCAGGCATCGACCTGACTGTCCCGCGAATGGGGGATCGAACCCATCCACGTCACCTTCGTATCATGAATATTCAGGCGCCACGGTGCATAGGTTTCCCCACTCTTGCCGGACTGCACGAAGACGGAACTGCCATTTTTCTGACGTATCGCACGCCTGTCGTTAAAGCCCCGCACGCCTGCCAGCGTTCCGAACATGTGATCGAAAGACCGGTTCTCCTGCATGAGAATGACGACATGCTCGGCATTCAGATACGTCGTTCCGGGATCGGGGGCGATGGCATAGGCCCGGCGGATGGCCGCCGGAAGCCCTTCTGTTGCAGCCGCCGCCCCACCGAACAGGGCATATTTGAGAAAGGTTCTGCGAGAGGACATGTCGATCACTGCCTGAAACCAGAAGACGCAGACCGCGCCGGAAAAGGTCTATCAGGACAGTGTTAACCGTTCTCTAAAGCCGCTTCACCCCCTCAGGTTTCCCCTGATCGAAAAATCGTGCAGCAGAACCCCCTAGTTTCCAAGCGAACGATCAACGGAACGCCCGGCACGCTCGACCGGCCCCTTCGGCGGATCGACGGTATCGCGGACTTTTTCGCCGAAAGTCCGGTGATGCTCACAGGCTGTCAGCGTGACACAGGAGACCGACAGAGCCAGAAGAAGCAGGAGTGATTTTCGCACGCAGATGTTTCCTTGAAAATACGTTCGGGTACAGGGAAACGCCTGACCCTGACTCCGGTTTCTTTCGCGCAACAGATCCCCAGATGAGAATCGCGGCCTCTATTCCGCCGCTGAACGACGCTTGAACCTTTTAAGTTTTGCCAGCGTGGGACCGGAGACAAGTTCTATGATTTCGGACGTGATTTCTTCCTGACGGACCGTTCTCTGAAGCTGCTCCAGGGATTTGAGCTGGCGTGTGATTTCATGATGCGCGGCCGTCATCCGCTCGCTGCGCGCCTGATTTTCAGCCCCGAAGGAGTGCAGGGCCGCAAGACAGAGCCGGGAAAAGATATAGTCCGCCACCAGATCGGCCAGGAGCTTTTCCGGTGCGATATTGAGGATGGGAAGTGGTTCGGAGGGGCTGGTTTTTTCCAGAAGTGCTGGATCCAGCGGAAAGAGCGACTGGCGGAGTACGGTCGCCTTCTCCTGCCCTACCGCATGACAGACGATCAGATTGACACGCGCAAGATTTCCACAGATGACCTGACGTCCGATTTCCTCCGTGATGCTGTCGGCCAGGGCCGGCACCGAAGCGGGAGTCTGAACCGCAGGGGCAGTCCATTGCGGTATGAGTCCCCGGGCATGGGCAATGGCGTTGCCGCGTGTCCCGACCAGGAAGAGATGCTCTTTTTCATCATCATGGAGAGCATCAAGGACATGTTCGCTGAACAGGCCAGCAAATCCCTGTTCAGCGCAGAAAACAATGGCACCTGTTTGCCCCGCCTGTCCCGGAGGCTGCGTCTCACGATCAGCAGGCAGCATCGGAGCGATACGGACCAGAGCCTCCTGTATTATCCCGGCATAAGTCTCGACCGCGACCGCGGCTCTGCGCGCCTGCTGGACCCGAACGGCGGCGAGCCCACGCATGGAGTCTACAATTCCGCCCAGTTCCCTGACACTGCCGATCCGGGCCGTGACGTCCTGCAAGCGCGCTGTCATGAGGAAACTGAGGTCCGGTTTTCAATCCACTGGCCCAGACATGTCAGAAAACGCGCCTTCTGCTCTGCGGACAGAACCACGCCGCCTTCAATGACTGTTGCGAGATCGGCTGCATTGGCCCGCAGATAATCGCCCAGACCATTCTGGATGTTATGGATGTGCTTTTCCGGAATGGAGTCCAGAAGGCCATTCTGCGAGGCGGTTACCAGCGCCACTTCCTGCATGAGGTCCAGCGGTGCATGGGGCGGCTGGCGGAGTATGGCGCGGATACGCGCGCCCCGGACCAGTTGCTGGCGGACATGCGCATCCGGCAGCCCTCCGAAGCGCGTGAAAGCTTCGAGTTCGATGAACTGCGCATAATCCAGACGCAGGGTGCCAACGGAAGAACGCAGCACGGGCGCCTGCGCAGCACCACCCACACGACTGACGCTGACACCCACATCGACGGCTGGTTTCTGCCCCTGATCAAAGAGCGTGCGGTTCAGAACGATCTGACCATCCGTAATGGAAATAAGGTTCGTGGGAATATAGGCGCTCAGATTGCCCGCTTCCGTCTCCGCAACCGGCAGAGCCGTCAGGGAGCCGCCGCCCTTTTCCGCCGAAAGTTTTGCGGCGCGTTCAAGCAGACGGGCATGGACATAAAAAATATCCCCCGGATAGGCTTCACGGCCCGGGGGCCGCCCGGTGAGCAGGGAGACCTCCCGATGGGTTGCCGCATGCTTGGAGAGATCGTCGATGACGATGAGGGCATGCTGACCACGGTCACGGAAATATTCGGCCATGCTCATGGCAGCGAAGGGGGCAATCCAGCACAGGCCGGGCGCCTCTGCTGGGCGCGCGACCAAGATGATGCACTGATCGGGATTGCCGCGGGTGCGAATGGTCTCGATCACACGCTGAACACTGGACGTCTTCTGCCCGATGGCGACATAGACGCAGATCATCTCACTGGACTTCTGTGCCAGAATGGCATCGACCGCGATGGTGGTCTTGCCCGTCGCCCGGTCTCCGACGATGAGTTCGCGCTGTCCCCGACCAATGGGAAAAAGCGTGTCGATCGCAAGCGTCCCCGTCTGGACGGGTTCGGTCACGAGTTCGCGGTCTATGATGGCCGGCGCCGGTCGCTCGACCGGAAACCAGGCCTCTGCCTGAACGGGGCCCCTGTCATCCAGAGGGCGTCCAAGCGGATCCAGAACGCGCCCCAGAAGTCCCGGTCCAACGGGGACACTCACGACACGGGACGTTCCCTGCACGGCGTCCCCGGCCTCGATCGTGCCTTCACTGTTGAGCAGGACGCAACTGATGAGGTCTTCTTCAAGTCCGTGCACGAAACCGTAGCGGTCGTTTCCGAAGGACAGCAGTTCATCCAGTTTCGCATCGGGAAGGCCGGAAATCAGGGCGATCCCGTCCCCGATGTCTTCCACCCTTCCCGTCCGGTCCGTCTGCGGTCCGGCGTCGATCTCCGTCAGGCTGGAACGGGCCGATGCCAGCCATTTCGCGGCCTGATCAGTGTCCTGCACGAGACAGGCCCTCCCGGATGCGCGCAAGATCGGCCTGCCAGTTCGAGGCTACGGTGAGATAAGGCGTCTTTACGGCAAATCCTTCCACAAGGGCCAGATCCGTGGTCCACGTCATGGAAGGCGTACCCCCGACCGCAGTCCTGAGGGCGCTTTCATAAGCCTGATGATCCTCAGCGGTCAGTGCCCTGGCTGCGACGAAGGTAAATCCGTCACGGAGACTGAGGCGTTCACGATCAGAAAGGGCGGCAATCGCCTTCAGAAGCCTGGCGAAAAGGGTATCCCCTACCAGTCGGGAGGAGCCTGTCTCCGTCAGAAGCTGCCTTGCGATATCGCAGGCCAGCGTGACGGCGTCTCCCTGCCAGCGGGCCTGGTTTTCAGCCTCTTCCTGCGCGATGGCCTGCCTCGCTCCAGCCTGAAGCGCCGCCGCGTCCTGCTGCGCTCTGCCCAGAATGGCGGCTCTGGCGGTCTGTGCTTCCTGCTGCCCCTCCTGCACGATACGCGCTTTTTCGTCTTCAAATCCCTTGCGCGTCTCGCTGACGGCCGCGCGGTCGGCATCCAGCTGCTTCTGCCCGTCTGCGACCTGTGCAAGCTGTGTCGCGATGTCCTGCTGACGCCGGGAGATGACGGCGCTGATCGGACGCCAGAAGAATTTGGAGAGCAGCCAGATCAGAACGCTGACGTTGATGATCTGGAACCCGATTGTCCACCAGTCGACAGTCACGGGCTTACTTCAGCAACGGGTTGGCGAAGAGAAGAAGCAGAGCGATGACCAGACAGTAGATCGCCATGGTCTCAATCATGGCCAGCCCCACGAACAGGGTCCGGGAAATGGTCCCCGCGGATTCAGGCTGCCGGGCGATGGCGTCCATGGCCGCCGCAACTGCGCGTCCTTCGGCGAGAGCAGGACCGATGGACCCGAATGACACCGCCATAGCGGCTGAGACGATACTTGCCAGAGCGAGCCAGTTCATGAACGTGATCCTGTCTTTTCAATGGATTGGGACGTGGCGGATAATGCGGGCCTGGTCAGCACGCCGGAAATGAAGACCATGGCGAGAATGGCGAAAATATAGGCCTGAACCGCACCAGTCAGAAGATCGAGTGCCATGAGGGGAACCGGCACGAGCAGCCCTGCAAGCGACAGGACGATGCCGATGATGAAGACGCCTGCCATGACGTTCCCGAAAAGGCGCACCATCAGCGAGAACGTCCGCGTCACTGTCCCGATCAGGTTGAGCGGGATCATGACGACACTGGGCCAGAGGAAGCTGCGCAGATAGCCCCTCACGCCACCAGAACGGACACCGAAGATGATGATGGCCAGAAAAACGGTGATCGCCAGAGCCGCATCAGTTGCCAGAACGGCGGTAGGAGGCTGGACGCCCGGCACGAGCGAGGACCAGTTCGCGACGAGAATGAACAGGAACAGGGTGCCCACGAAAGAGCGGTACGGAGCAGGCTCCGTGCGCATGGTCTCGCGGATCTGACGGTCCAGCGCCGTGACACCCAGTTCAAGGAATGTCTGCAAACGTCCCGGCGCTTCTGGCGTCAGGGATAGGGAAATACAGGCGGCACCCACCGTCAGAACGGCCATGATTCCCCATGTCGTGACCACGGGCTGCGTAACCGGGATCGGGCCCACATGAAACAGGACGGGACTGGAGAGCGGCGACATCATGGCAGATGCCCCTCCCTGCCGGTTTCAAATCCGGGCCCGAGACGGTCTTTCATCAGCCGCAGGATGAGAGGACGCGCGACAAGTACACCGCAGGTCGCCCACAGGAAGGACGCGGTTCCGCTCCGGGCCGCGACATAGAGCAGGCCGCCGAGCAGAAGGAAGCGTCCCGTCAGCATCGCCAGGGCAACGGCGCGTTTTCCGGGACGCATCAGGAACTGCACGTTGATCCACAGCGCCGCCACATGGACGCTTCCTGCCAGAAAACCTGCCAGAAGCCAGCCGAGGGACGTGATGATCTCTCTCTCACTCATTGGGATGACCCATCCATTTCCAGGCACTCCAGCCGCCAATCGCAAATCCCGCAAGGAGCAGGACGGCCGAGAAAACGACCCCGGTTCCGACGCGATGATCCAGCCACCGCCCCAGCAGAAGACCGAAAAGCGGCGGCGTGATGATGGTCCAGCCGAGAACGCCGATCCGGGCAAGATGCTGCGAGACGTTGACGCTGCCATCCGTCTCCCCGGCTTTCTGCCGGTCCATGCGCTGGCGAATGGCAGCTTCCATCTCATCGGCCTGCGGGTTTTCGTCTTTCACCGGAAAAGACCTTCTGCTCCGGACCACAGGCCCTCTCCAATCCGCTGCACCGCTTCAAGCTGAAGGCGGACAGCTTCGACATTCGCATTCCTGCGTGCGTCATCGAGGGCATCGTAATGCTGACGCACGAGTGTCCTGAGGACTTCCAGATCGTCACCAGGCACGGCCTCACGTGTTGCGATCTCCACCATGCCGCCCTTGTCCCTCACGGTCAGGACACCCTGCCGCACGGCACAGTAATGCGGCGTATCATCCCTGCATTTCCAGACCACAACGGATGGCAGAACGCTGGACACCAGATCCGCATGCCCCTGCAGGATGCCAAAACTGCCGCTGTCATCTTCCGCCCGCACCGACACAACGTCCGTTTCGTCCACGACAACGCTCAGCGGCGTGATGATCCGCAGTTTCATGTGCCTGTCTTTCCAGCCGGAGCCGTTTTACGGGCATCCTGTTCCTTCTGGCGCGCTTCATCCAGCGTCCCGACCATATAGAGCGAACTCTCGGCCCAGTCGTCCGTCTCTCCCGCGAGGATGGCCCGGCAACCGGCCAGAGTGTCGGCCCGGCTGACGCTCCGGCCCGGCTGCCCCGTGAACTTCTCCGTCACGGTGAAAGGCTGGCTGAGAAAACGCTGGAGCCGTCGTGCGCGCGTGACGGTTCTGCGGTCTTCGGAGCCCAGTTCCTCGACACCCAGCAGCGCGAGGACATCCTGAAGGGATTTCAGCCTCGCCAGAGCTTCGCGGACCTGCTCGGCGATCTCGCAATGCTCCTCCCCCACGACCAGCGGATCGAGCAGCACCGAGGACGATGCCAGAGGATCGACGGCCGGATAAAAACCCTGCGCGGCCAGATCCCGCGACAGGACGATCTGGCTGTCCATATGCGTCGCGATGGCCGTCACCGCCGGGTCCGTAAAATCGTCCGCAGGGACATACACGGTCTGGATCGCCGTGACCGCGGCCCCTGCAACGGAGGTGATGCGTTCCTCGACCGCGCCGACTTCCGTCGCCAGCGTCGACTGATACCCGACCCGGGACGGCAGACGCCCGAGCAGACTGGACAGTTCACTTCCCGCCTGTACGAAGCGATAGATATTGTCCATGAGCAGAAGGACATTCCGGTGCTGCTCGTCCCGGAAATATTCAGCGATCGCAAGGGCCGTCAGCGGCACCCGCCACCGCGCGCCAGGAGGCTCGTTCATCTGTCCATAGACCAGTACGGCGTGTTTAATCACACCCGACCCGTTCATGTCCGAGAGCATTTCATGCCCTTCGCGACTGCGTTCCCCGACGCCGGTAAAGATCGACAGACCCTGATATTTCGCAGCCATGGCGTGGATCAGTTCCATGGTCAGAACCGTCTTGCCGACCCCGGCTCCGCCAAACATGGCCGCCTTGCCGCCATGCGCAAGCGGGGTCAGGAGATCCAGGACCTTGACTCCTGTTTCGAAGATGTCCGTCGTCCCGCCTTCGACCTGCATGGCGGGAGGGACGCTGTGGATAGCGCGTCGTGGAGTGTCCTTCGGCAAGGCAGGGCCATTGTCGCGAGGATTTCCGGTGACATCCAGCATCCGCCCGACAACAGCATTTCCCACCGGAACCCGAAGCGACGCACCCGTTGGGCGCACCATCACATGGCGTGCCAGACCGGACGTGGACATCAGGGCAACGGCCCTGACCGTACGGGGATCGAGATGGCTGTGAACCTCAAGGATCAGCGGAGCCCCACCGTCCCATGCGACTTCAAGCGCCGAATTGATTTCAGGGAGATGACCTGCCGGGAAGCGCACATCCACAACAGCCTCGCGCACCGCAATGATTTCCCCCAGGGGAGAAACGGTGTCCGGTCCGGATGGAACGACCGCTTGCAGGCTCATGTGCTCTCCTTCGGAGTGCTCCGTTCACGGAACCGGGAACGGTCCCTCACCTGCCTTCAATAAACCCGCGTCTCCGATCCGTCGATATTTGCGCGGCAAAAGTGATCCGGGCCCTGAACAATATGACAGGGACTATATCGAAGCGGACAACAGACTCCTTCTTACTGGTCGCCCTGATGCCAATGCTGCTGGTAAAGATGCCAGCTCAGCAGACAATGGGCATTGGGCGTGTGGCGGGGCATGTCCTTCAGCGGAACAATACAGACGGTCGTATGCTCATGCTCGTCTGCCAGCCCCGCTTTTCGATGAAGCAGTTTCTTCATCTCAGCCTGCGTCAGAACGATATCGACGGCGTAGAGCATCATCTCCTCGCTGCTTCCACCGGGTGACAGAAGCACTGGCGTGTCATGCAGCCTGTATGGCTGACCGCCCTGCAGGCTCAGACCCGTTTCTTCCCGCAATTCGCGTATGGCGGCAATATCCGCACCCTCATCGTCAATCACGCCAGCCGGGAGCGCCGTCACCATGCGGCCTGCTGGAAGCCGCGCTTCCCGCACCAGAACAACATGTTTCCCGTCCGGAGCATCCTTTACGGTCACAACCGGCATGATCGAGACAGTGGGATCCCGCAGAACGGCAAAGCAGGGCATCCTTGCCCCGTCGTTCCACGCCTCCGCTTCAACAACGACGAAGCCGACCCGCGGGCCGAACATCAGAGCATCGCGGACAAGGACGGAACGGAGGTCGAAATGCGACCGTGTCCTGCTGACCCATCCTGTAAACTGGGGGGCTTTCAGGATTTTTTCCTGAAGGTCCGGCGTGACTGTATCCGCAAAACGGACTGGAACATTCTGCATCGTCATGACCTGGCTCCTCCCTGCTGTCCAACGGACCACAGGGAGGAGCGTCTTTCATATTGCCCGACAGGGCAACTCCGGCAAAACGGACTTATCCCTACAGGGAGCCCATCAGGACTGCCGTATCGATCATCCTGTTCGAGAAACCCCATTCATTGTCATACCAGCTACAGATATGGATCATCTCTCCATTGCGGATCAGAGCGGTCTGCGTCGCATCGAAACTGGAGGATGCGGCGCTGTGATTGAAGTCGCTGCTGACCAGAAGGCCATCACAGTAATCCAGTATGCCCCCAAGTGCTCCCACGGAAGCTTCCCGAAAAACCGCATTGACCTCATCGACAGAGGATGGCGCGCGGAAGGGGGTGAAGTCCAGCGCCACCATCGAGACATTAGGGGTGGGAACACGCAGCGACGATCCGGCCAGCCGTCCCGCAAGATGCGGCAGAACGAGATCGATGGCTTTGGCCGCACCCGTGGATGTCGGCACCATGTTCAGCCCGGCTGCCCGCGCACGTCGCAGATCGCGATGTCTGCGATCCACGATCTGCTGGTCCCCCGTATAGGAATGAACCGTCAGCATGTAACCGCACTGGAGTCCGAACGCCTCATCCGCGACCTTGACCAGCGGGGCCAGACAGTTGGTCGTGCACGAGCCATTGGAAATGACGGTCATGTCCGGTTTGAGAGCGTCGTTATTGACACCGTACACGATCGTCGCATCCGCATCACTTGCCGGAGCGGAGACAAGAACCTTTCGCGCGCCGGCCTGAAGAAGGGGCTGGACGGCCTGCTTTGATGTGAAGAGGCCAGAGCACTCCATCACCACATCCACCCCCTCGAGACGAACCGCCGAGGGGTCGCGTTCCGAAGAGATGCGGACTGGCCCATAGGTCCGACCATGCGCCTGAATTGTCAGTTGATCTCCCTCAAGATGGATTTTCCCTGAAAATTTCCCGTGGATACTGTCGTAGATAAACATGTGGACCTTGTCTTCGATGCTCCCCGGACCATTGATGACAACGGGAACAATGTCATTCCGTCCGCTCTCGATAATACTTCTCAAGGTCAGACGGCCTATCCGTCCAAATCCATTGATCCCGATCTTGACTGACACAATCCTGTCTCCGTCTGGGGCCCTGGGACCAGGGCCCGTCCTTTGTGGGTGAAGGCCGGCCTGCGCTTACAGGCCGATGCGATTGAGGGGTTTTCCTGACATGAGGTTCCGCTCGATCTGTTCGAGGGAAACGCCGCGGGTTTCCGGCACGAATTTCATTGTCACGAAAATGAATGCGAGATTCAGGAGGGCGTAGAGCCAGAAGGTCTGGGCACTTCCCAGCGTCGTCAGAAGCGTGAGGAAGGTCAGACCAACAATCATGTTGGTGCCCCAGTTGGTGAAGGTCGAGCACCCGATACCGAAATCACGTCCCTTCATGGGCTGCACTTCGGAGCACAGGATCCACACCAGAGGCCCGGCGGAAAACGCAAACCCGACGATGAAGCACAACAGCATCGCAACAGCCGCATAACGCGCCAGATCGCTGTTCCCCGTCCCGAAATACAGCAGCATTCCGACCGTAAACATGCCAAGCGCCATCATGATGAAGCCTGCGATCAGCATGGGGCGCCTGCCCCAACGATCGACATATCCGATGGCGATGAACGTGGAGAGCACATTGACCAGCCCCACGATCACCGTGCCCCACAGGGCCGCACTGGTGCCGAAGCCCGCCATCTCGAAAATATGCGGCGCGTAGTACATGACCACGTTGATGCCGGTGAACTGCTGGATCGCCTGAAGGGCGACACCCAGATAGACGGCACGGCGAAAATTCGGGTTTTTCCTGAAAAGCGTATAGCCGCCATCCGACTGGGCAAGCTGGTCGCGGATTTCGCCAATCTCGTTTCTGGCATGCACATCATTGCCGCGCAGACCGTGCAGAACGTCAAAGGCTTCCTCATGACGGCCCCGCAGAACCAGCCATCGCGGGCTGTCCGGCAGGAACAGGACACCGATCAGAAAGAACACGCCCGGAATCCCGACAATACCCAGCATCCACCGCCATGATCCCGAATAAGCCAGCAGGGCATCGGAGATGAAGGCCACCAGAATGCCCACCGTAATCATGAGCTGGTAGACGGAAATCAGGGCCCCGCGATGCTGCTGATGGGCGATTTCCGAAATATAGAGTGGAGCGGTAAAACTCGCGACGCCGATCGCCAGTCCGAGAACCACGCGCCCTCCGATCAGGACGGGAACGGATGGCGCCAGAGCGCAGAGTGCGGATCCGGAAATGAAGAGCAGTGCCGAGATGATCAGCAGCTTTTTGCGGCCCAGAATATAGGACAGCCGTCCACCAAACAGGGCTCCGAGCGCGGCGCCCACCATCATGCCGGAGACAATGCATTCCTTGCCGAAATCATTGACCTGAAACTCGATACCGATGAATTTCAGCGCTCCGGATATGACACCCAGATCCAGCCCGAACATCAGACCTGCCACCGCAGCCAGTGTGGCTACCAGGGCACTTCTGCCGTTGAGTGAAACGCGCGGAACGCCTTCTATAACGCCAACGTCACTCATAACCGTGTTCCTTTTCTTGGTCTTCTTCTGTGATCGGAAGAAACACTTCGGCAGCCATGGATTCCGAGTTCTGCATGGATGCCGTTACTTTGATCTGATCTGTAAAACTCACATATTCGGGTAATTCGGTCCGTCCCCGCCCTGCGGCGGCGTCCAGAGGATGTTCTGGGACGGATCCTTGATGTCGCAGGTCTTGCAGTGCACGCAGTTCTGGAAATTGATGTGAAAGCGTGGCTTCCCCGCATCCTCGACAATCTCGTAAACCCCGGCCGGGCAGTAACGCTGCGCAGGCTCGGCATAGACCGGCAAATTTACCGTGATCGGAACATCAGCGTTCCTGAGATTCAGATGGCAGGGCTGGCTCTCGTGATGATTGGTGAACGAAAACGCCACGTTGGTTGTCCGGTCGAAACTCAGCTTTCCATCCGGCTTGGGATAGGCAATCGGGGAGAAATCCGCAGCCTTCCCCGTCGCCGCTGCATCCGTTTTGTGATGATGCATTGTCCCGAACAGCGGTGCCCCGGTCAGAGACGCCGTCCACATATCCAGACCACCCAGCACGATCCCGCCTGCAAGCCCGAATTTTTCCCAGAGCGGTTTTACGTTCCGGACGGTCTTGAGATCGCAGGCGACCGGCCCTTCTCTCAGGGCAGCTTCATACGCCGTGAGTTCATCACCACTCCGGCCGTCCCGGATCGCCGCATGAGCGGCTTCGGCAGCTTCCATTCCCGAATAGATGGCGTTGTGACTGCCCTTGATGCGCGGGACATTCACAAGACCGGCTGAACATCCCAGCAGCGCGCCACCGGGGAAAACGACCTTTGGAATGGACTGCCATCCCCCTTCGGAAATGGCACGGGCGCCGTAAGCGATCCGCTTCCCGCCTTCCAGCAGTCCCGCCATCAGCGGATGATGCTTGAAACGCTGGAACTCGCGATACGGGTCGAGATAGGGATTTTCGTAGCTCAGATGCACGACGAACCCGACGCAGACCTGATTGTTATCCAGATGATAGATAAACGCGCCACCACCCGCATTGCGACCCAGAGGCCAGCCCATCGTATGAACGACCGTGCCGGGTTTGTGCTGTGCCGGGTCCACCTCCCAGATTTCCTTGAGACCAATCCCGAATTTCTGCGGGTCTTTGCCGTCCGAAAGACCATAACCCTTCATGACCTGAAGCGCTAAAGATCCCCGTGCACCTTCGGCAATCAGCACATATTTTCCTGCCAGGATCATGCCGGGTTCGTAATTCTCGCCCGGCGTACCATCGGCATTCCGCCCGAATTCGCCAGCGACCACGCCCCGGACTTCGCCTTTCCCGCCATAGACAAGCTCACTGGCCGCCATTCCGGGAAAGATCTCGACGCCAAGCCCTTCGGCCGTTTCGGCAAGCCAGCGACAGACATTTCCCAGCGAGACGATGTAATTTCCATGATTGTTCATGAAAGGCGGCATGAGCCAGTTGGGAAGACGTGTCTGTCCCTTCTCGCCCAAGATATAGAAGCTATCCGTCTTCACCGGCACGGTGATCGGCGCGTTCATCTCCCGCCATTTTGGCAGCAGGATGTTGAGCGCGCACGGATCAATGATCGCGCCGGAGAGAATATGGGCACCAACCTCGGATCCCTTGTCCAACACGACGACGGACAGGTCGGGGTCAAGCTGTTTGAGACGGATGGCAGCGGACAAGCCTGCTGGCCCGCCCCCGACGATGACGACATCATAGTCCATGCTTTCGCGCTCAATGGCCGTCATGACTTTTCTCCCTGTCCGAAGGTGATCCCGAGGCTGCGCATGGTCAGATCTTTGCTGTCAGCTCAGGCAGGATGGTGAACAGATCCCCGACCAGTCCGTAATCGGCGACCTGGAAGATCGGCGCGTCTTCGTCCTTATTGATCGCCACGATGATGCGGGAGTCCTTCATGCCCGCGAGGTGCTGGATGGCGCCCGAGATGCCAACCGCGAGATAAAGATCCGGCGCCACGACCTTGCCGGTCTGCCCGACTTGCCAGTCATTGGGTGCGTACCCGGCATCAACGGCCGCGCGGCTTGCACCGACCGCCCCACCGAGCTTGTCTGCAAGGGTCGTGATGGTGTCGAAGTTTTCCTTCGAGCCGATACCGCGGCCTCCGGAGACGATGATTTTCGCTGAGGTCAGGTCCGGGCGTTCGGTAGCGACTGTCTTGTCCTCGATCCACTGCGACAGGCCGGGATCAGCCGGGACACTGACGGCTTCGACAGAGCTACTTCCACCACCCTGCGCCGCCGCGAAGGCTGCCGTGCGGACCGTGAAGACCTTGATGGGATCGGAAGAACGGATCGTCTGGATCGCATTGCCAGCATAGATCAGCCGCTCGAACGTCTCCGCGTCCTGCACAGCCGTGACCTCGGATAGCACCATGACGTCCAGAAGTGCTGCTACACGCGGCAGGACGTTCTTGGAAAACGCCGTCGCTCCAGCGGCGATGTGACTATAGTCCCTGGCCAGCGAGACGATCAGCGCGCTGACAGGCTCGGCAAGGCCGTGCGCCAGAGACGCATCGTTCGCAAGAAGAACCTTCGACACGCCCGCCAGTTTTGCCGCCTCGTCGGCCGCAGCCGCGCAGTTCTCACCCGTGACGAGAACATGCACATCGGCCAGCGTGGCAACCGCCGTCAGGGCCTTGGCGACCGTATCCGTTCCCAGACGCCCTTCATTGACTTCGGCAAGTAGCAGAACAGACATCAGAGGACTCCTGCTTCATTCTTCAGTTTGGACACCAGCTCATCGACGGACCCGACTTTCACGCCAGCCTGACGCTGCGGCGGCTCGACCGTCTTCAGAACTGTCAGACGAGGGCGAACCGCGACGCCGAACGTGTCGAGCGACACTTCTTCGAGCGGCTTCTTCTTGGCCTTCATGATGTTGGGCAGCGCCACATAGCGGGGTTCGTTCAGACGCAGATCCGTCGTCACCACTGCCGGAAGCTTCAGCCTGATGGTCTGAAGGCCGCCATCGACCTCACGGGTCACGAGTGCAGACCCGTCCTCGACCGTCAGGGCCGAAGCAAATGTGCCCTGCCCCCAGCCCAGCAGGGCGGCGAGCATCTGGCCGGTCGCGTTCATGTCGTTGTCGATCGCCTGCTTGCCCGCGATCACAAGGCCTGGCTGTTCGTTCGCGACGACCTTGCTCAGGATCTGCGCCACCGAGAGCGGCTCCAGATCCACGTTCACGTCATCGGTTGCCGTCACGAGAATGGCGCGGTCCGCTCCCATGGCGAGGGCAGTCCGCAGCGTATCCTTTGCCTGCGCAACCCCGATGGAGACGACCACCACTTCGGTCGCAACCCCTTTTTCCTTGAGACGAATGGCCTCTTCGACCGCGATTTCGTCAAAGGGATTCATGGACATCTTGACGTTCGCCAGATCAACGCCAGACCCATCCGGCCGGACCCGGATGCGGACGTTGTAGTCGACGACCCGTTTCACAGGGACGAGGATCTTCATGATACTCTCCGTTCTCAGCAGATATCGCGGAAGCGCTGTATCATCACATCCAGCACTTCGGCCGGATCGCGCTTCCACCAGTTGTTTGCAGAAAAAATCTCGACTTCGCAGAACCCGGCATATCCCGCGCGTTCCACACCCGCGCGCAGGCCTCTCAAGTCTGCCACGCCGTCCCCCATCATCCCGCGATCCAGAAGAAAATCCGTCGTGGGAACCAGCCAGTCACACAGATGGAACCCCATGATGCGCGTCCCTGCCCGTTCAAGCTGGCGGGGCAGATCGGTGTCCCACCACACGTGATAAACATCGACCGCCACACCCAGCATGTTGGAATTGAGGACGTCGCAGATATCCAGGGCGTCACGCAGCGTCGGCAGGCAGGAGCGATCCCCGCCATACATCGGGTGCAGCGGCTCCAGCGCCAGCTTGACGTCCCGTTCGGCGGCGTAATCCAGCACCGCAGACAGACGATCCGTGACAATATCGAGGCTCTCCCTGACCCCCTTGGTGCCGGGCTCGACGCCGCCCACCACGATGGTCAGGATTCCCCCCCCCAGATCGGCGGTTTCGTCGATGGAACGACGGAAATCATCCATGACCGCCTGCCGCCCGTGTGGCGCCAGAGGCCCCACAAGAAACGGCGAGCGGCACAGCCCCACGACTTCCACTCCGGCCTGCCGGGCGTGCTGCCCGATGGCCGAAGCCCGGCCCTGAAGTTCCGGACGCCAGAACACGATACCACCGATACCGCGCTCGGCGCAGGCGTCGATCGTCCGTTCAGCGGACCATCCGGCCCCTGCCCCCGGCATGTTATGGCCGAGGGTCGCAGTATTCAGGGCCAGCGCGGAATGATCGTGGGTGAAGTCGCGCATCAGTCGGCCCCGTAGAGCGACAGAAGCGACTTCATGCGGCGGACGGCCAGTTCCGGATTACGGAGCAGACCGCAGCCATCCGCCAGCCGGAAAATGTCCGTGAAATACGGCAGAGGGCGCATGGACTGCGCACCGCCCAGCATGATGAAGTGATCCTGAAAGCCGTTCAGCCAGGCCAGAAACACGACGCCCGTTTTGTAATACTGGGTCGGAGCCTTGAAGATCACCCGGGCCAGCGGAACCGTGGGGTCCAGCGCCGCACGGAAAGCGGCCTTGTCGCCTTCGCCGAGTTTGCTCACCGCATAGGCGGCCAGCGGCGCCAGCGGATCGAACACACCCAGAAGCGCATGGCTGAAGCCCTGCTCGTCGCCTTCGATCAGTTCCGGGTAATTGAAGTCGTCCCCGGTGTACATTTTCACGCCTGCGGGAAGCAGACGGCGCATCCGGATTTCCTTGTCCTTGTCGAGAAGGGAAATCTTGATGCCGTCCACCTTGGAAACGTTCTGCCCGATCATTTCCAGCACGGTTTGCAGCGCCTCATCGAAGCTGTCCGTGCCCCAGTATCCGGCGAGGGCGGGATCGAACGCTTCGCCCAGCCAGTGCAGGACGACCGGTTCGTCACAGGCGGAGAGCACTTCGCGATACACGCGCAGATAATCCGCCGGGCCTTTCGCAACCCGGACCAGAGCCCGGCTTGCCATCAGGATGATCCGGCCACCGACGGCCTGGATGGCTTCGACCTGTTCCAGATAGGCGCGGATAACTGCGTCCACGTCCCGCACGGCTGCCGGGTCCAGATGGTCGGTGCCGCAGCCATTGACGACATCGGCGTCGGCCAGTTCCGCCTTCGTCCGGCGGATCAGTTCCAGCGCCATCGGCCAGTCCAGCCCCATGCCGCGCTGTGCCGTATCCATGGCTTCGGCGATACCCAGTCCCAGACCCGCAAGATAGCGGCGGAACGCCATCGTCTTGTCCCAGTCGATGGCCCCGGGGCCGGATGGCGCGCTGCCCGTATAGGGGTTGGCGACGACATGCGCTGCGGAATAAACGATGCGCGCCGGATTGCGGCCCAGTGTTCCTGTCGGTGCGGGTGTTCCGATCAGGTGATAGTCCGTCTTCCGGCCGGTTTCATCGGGAAGAATGATTTTCATGACCGTTCTCAGAAACGCGGCACAAGCATTCCGGCATCCGCCGAAATCACCTGGCCTGTGGTGTAGGGAAGTCCGCCCGAAGCAAGGGTGGCGATAATGCCGCCCATGTCTTCGGGGTCGCCAACGCGCGGCAGCAGGGTCAGTCCGTCTACGGCACGCTGGCGGTACTGCTCGATCACGGCAGCCGTCATGTCGGTGGCGATCAGACCGGGCTGGACGTCATAGACCGCGATGTTTTCCGGGCCGAGCCGCACAGCCAGAGCCTTGGACACCATCGCCGCGGCCGCCTTGGACGCACAATATTCGGACCGCTGGACCGCCACGGCCGTGGCGTTGGACGACGTCACATTCACGATGGAATGAAACACGCCCTCGGGTCGCGGACGGGACAGAAGCAACTTTGCAAAAGCCTGCGAGAGGAAAAACAGTGCCTTGGTGTTCACCGTCAGGCACCGGTCCCAGCTCGCTTCGCTCACATCCAGCAGGTCACCGCGCCGAAGGACGCCGACGCCCGCGTTGTTCACGAGCGTCGTCAGCGGCCCGAGCTCCGCCTCGACCTGCGCCAGCCGCTCCGCATGAACAGACAGATCCGTGATGTCGAACGGGAGCGCCATGACGGACGCTCCAGTTTCGGACAGACGACTGACGGCCGAACGCAGTTCCTCATCATCGAACGGCCCGTTGACCGCTAAAGCGAAGCCCCGTTTCGCCAGAGCCTGCGCCGTGGCGAAACCGATGCCCCGTGAGGAACCGGTAACGAGGGCGACCTGTCTCATGCCCGTGCGCCTTTACGCAGGAGTTCGCGGGCGATGATCATGCGCTGGATCTGGTTGGTGCCTTCGTAGATCTGGGTGATCTTGGCGTCGCGGTACAGACGTTCGACCTCGAAGCCACGGATATAGCCCGAACCGCCAAAAACCTGCACGGCATCGGCCGTCCGGGCCACGGCCATGTCACCGGCAAAGCACTTGGCCATGGAGCACGAGCGCGTGGCGTCCTGCCCACGATCGATCTTCGTAGCCGCTGAATGGACCAGAAGTCGTGCGGCCTCGATGTCCTTGGCCATATCGGCCAGCAGCCACTGCACGCCCTGGAATTCGGAGATGTGCTTGCCGAACTGCTTGCGCGTTCCGGCGTAGTCCACAGCCGCTTCAAGACCGGCCTGCGCGATCCCGACGGCCAGAGCCGCGATCCCGACGCGGCCCTTGTCGAGCACGCTCATCATCATATGGAAACCACGGTTCATCTCGCCCAGCAGCGCCTCGCTGCCCAGACGGACGTCCGAGAAATCGAGCGCGCCGACCTGGCTCGCCCGCTGGCCCATCTTGTGTTCTTTGGGGCCGCGTTCGACGCCCTTGGCATGCAGATCCACGATGAAAATGGACATGCCCCGGTTGCCCGCTTCTTTGTCGGTACGAGCGAGGACGAAGCCGGTATCGGCGACCGGTGCGTTATGGATCCAGATCTTGCCGCCGTTGAGAACCCACCCGTCACCGTCCCGGACAGCCGTCGTGCGGATACCGGAGACATCGGTGCCAGCCTCAGGCTCCGTGATACAGTAGGCGACCTTGCGCTTCATGGAGAGGATGTCGGGCAGCATTTTCTGCTGTTCCGGCGTTCCGTGACGCACCAGAAGCGTGGAGATCAGCTCCACCAGACCGCACTGGTCGGCCACGCTGGCATAGCCGCGGGACAGCTCTTCCATCACGACCGCATAGGTCAGAGTATCGAAGCCTGGTCCGCCCAGTTCCTCGGGTACAGCAATGCCGAACAGGCCCAGCTTGCCCATTTCTTCATAAATTTCTGCGGGGAAGCGTTCTTCGCGGTCCAGCGCCTCTGCGGCGGGACGGATGACATTATCCACGAAAGAGCGTGTCGTTTCGCGGACTTCTTCCTGCATTTCGTTCAGAAACATAGCCGACTCCACATAAGTAACTAACTGGATAGTTACCGATAAAACTGTTAAAAACTACGGCTTTCGCCACGCTTGCCGATCAATCATTATTGAAGCTTTCCGAGCCGGTCCTAGCGAACCAGTACGGCTCTGAAATCATTAACATTTGTCCCGGTTGGCCCTGGAACAAACAGATCTCCCAATGCCTCGAACGCGGTGTAGGCATCGTTTTCCATCAGAAGATCCGCAGGGTTGAACCCTTTGTCTCTCAGACGTTCCATGCTGGCACCATCCGCGAACGCACCGGCATTGTCTTCGGAGCCATCAATGCCATCCGTATCGGCAGCCAGAGCCGAAAACGGCAGACCTTCCGCCGCCAGGGCAAAGGCCAGCAGGAACTCGGTATTGCGACCGCCCCGGCCACCCTCTCCGCGTATGGTTACGGTGGTCTCGCCGCCAGACAGAATGACGACCGGTCGCCGGAAAGGCCGTCCGCGCAGAATGATTTCCCTCACCAGAGCTGCATGAACCTTGGCGACGTCCCGGGACTCGCCTTCGATCGCATCCGACAGGATCACGGGATAGATCCCCGCCTGCCGCACCTTTTCTGCCGCTGCTTCCAGCGACAGATGCGCCGAGGCGATCACGCGCACCTCGTTCCTGCTGAACACCGGATCAGTCGCCAGTGGTGCGCGGCCTTCTTCTCCGTCCAGCCAGGACTGGATTTTTGCTGGCAGGCGCAGTTTCCACGTCTTCGCCAGACGACGTGCGTCTTCCCGCGTTCCCAGATCCGGCACTGTAGGCCCGGAGGCTACCTGCGCGGGATCGTCAAAAGGAACATCTGAGACGACCAGGGACACGACCTTTGCAGGGGCCGCAGCAGCCGCGAGGCGGCCCCCTTTGATACCCGAGACCTGCTTGCGGATGCTGTTCATGACGGAAATCGGCGCACCGGACGCGAGCAGAACACGGTTCAGTTCAGCCTCGTCCTCAAGCGTCATTCCGGGTGGCGGCGATGGCAGCAGAGCCGAGCCACCCCCGCAGACAAGCGCCACGACGAGATCGTCCGGCTCCAGCCCTTTCACCGCCTCGAAAAGCGCCTCCGTAGCTTTCAGGCCAGCCTCGTCCGGCACCGGATGAGAGGCTTCCAGCACACGGATGGACTGCGTCGGGCAGACATTCCCGTAACGCGTGACCACCACGCCGCTGAGCGGGCCTTTCCAAACGCGCTCGAACGCCGCCGCCAGTTGCGCCGCGCCTTTTCCCGCGCCAACCACAACCGTCCGTCCCTTCGGGGGCTCGGGCAGATGTGCTGCCAGGATCTGCTCCGGCTCGGCCGCGCCAACCGCGGCGTCGAAGAGTCCTGTCAGAAACATGCGGTCCTGAAGCATCATGGTCAGTTCCTGTCTGTCCGTCTGGCGCGAGGGGTGAAGGTCACAGCGGCAGTCCCATGGGTTCATCACGGAACAGGGCCGCATCCATCTCTCTCAGATCGGGCGACACCTCGAGGTGAGCCGTCGCCTGATCCAGAATGTCCCGCTGCAAGTCGATCCCCGGCGCGATTTCAGTGACCGTCAGCTTGCCATCCAGCAGCCTCAGAACGCAACGCTCCGTCACATAAGTGATCTCCTGCCCTGTCTCGGTCGCACGCGCTCCCGAAAAGCTGACCTGCGACACTTCGGGCACGATCTTTGCGATCCTGCCTTCCTTGTCGATCACAAGACGACCGTCCTCGATATGCATTTTCGCCCCGGCATTGAAATTGCCCGAGAAGATAATGCGCTTTGCCCGCGCCGTGATGTCAACGAACCCCCCGGCCCCCGCCGTACGATGCGGGGTTGCGGCGAGACGGCTGACATTCACCGATCCGTTCTGTCCAATCTCAAGGAAAGACAGCAGGGAGCAGTCGAAACCGCCTGCCTGAAAATAGGAAAACTGGTGCGGCGACGCGACGAAGGCCTCGGCGTTACTCGCGCAACCGAACTTGAAGTCCAAAAGCGGGATACCGCCCACGGCACCCTGCTCGATGACCCAGGTGACCGCGCCATGTCGTCCTTCTTCCAGCAGAATACGCGGAACATTGGCGGAAATGCCGAAACCGATATTCACGGCCCAGCCCTGTTTCAGTTCCTGCGCAACGCGGCGCGCCATGACTTTGGAAGGTCCGAAATCCGGGATATCGAACGTCGAGAGCGGGCGGAAAATCTCGCCCGAAATGGCGGGATCGTAAGCCGTAGCGGTTGTCTGGAGCTGCTCCGGTGCCTCAACGATCACGTCCACCAGAATACCCGGCACCTTGACGTCATGCGGCTTCAGAGTGCCCTGCGCTGCCACACGGCGAACCTGCGCAATTACCAGACCGCCATTGTTATGGGCCGCCAGCGCCATTTCCATGGCACCAAGCGTGGCGCCTTCCTGCTCAAATGTCAGGTTGCCGTTTTCGTCTGCGGTCGAACCGCGAATGATCGCCACATCCGGACGCAACGCCGGAAAATACAGCCAGTCCTCGCCCTCAAAATCCATGTGACGGACGAGCGGATTCTGACGCGCCGTTTCATTCATCGCGCAGCCGTCACGCTTGGGGTCCGCGAAGGTATCGAGCCCCACCTTGGTCAGCACGCCGGGATGCTTTGCAGCCCCTTCCCGCAGCATGTCAAAAATGACGCCGGACGGGACATTATAGGCGGCCAGATCCTCCGCCTGAATGCGCTGCCAGATCAGCGGCGGCTCGGCATTGCTCGGCCCCGAAGGATAGGAACCGCCAATGATTTTCGTGATCATGCCGGGACGAGCGAGATGATCCACGCCCTTGGTGCCGAACATGTCGCCCGCAGCAATCGGATGAACGGTTGTCAGCTTCGCCGGCGATTTCGTGGCCTCGAAACGCTGTCCCAGTGCCTCGAGTACCGCGTCAGGACACAGAAGCCCCGATGACGAATTGACGGCAACCATGGCTCCGTCTCTGATGAGGCTCACAGCCTCGGCCGCTGTCCTGACTTTCGTCATGTTCCAATGCTTTCGTATCTAACTGGTTAGTTACTATAATTTCGAATGAAAAAGCCCGGCATGGCACCACGGCTTTTCCGCTATCCTGTGTTTTCAGAGACTGCGGGCAGGTCCCGGTTCAGGCATTCCCCTGAATAAAATCCGCAGCCCGCTCGCCAATCATGATCGTCGCTGCATTCGTGTTCGACCCCAAAAGGGAGGGCATAACCGAACTGTCACAGATCCTGATGCCTTCGAGACCATGTACCTTCAGGCGAGGATCAACGACGGACATGTCATCCCGGCCCATCTTGCAGGTGCAGGTCGGGTGATAGGACGTCCGGCCATGCTCCCGCGCATAGTCGCGATACATCTGCATCGTCGGCTGTTTACCGCTAAAGAAACAGGTTTTCCGGATATGCTTCTGCAGGGATGGCTGGGAAAACATCTCATAGCTCAGTCGCACACCTTCCGCAGACGTCTCAAGATCCGCCGGATCTCCGAGGAAATTGGGATCAACCATCGGATTGAGCCTCGGATCTGCCGAGCGCAGCCGAACGGTTCCGCGTGACTTCGGACGCAGCACATAGCTGTTCAGCGTGATCCCCGAAGCGCCTTTCGGGACAGACGTCACACCCGCTTCCGCACCAGCTCCTGCAAGGAAATGAAACTGAAGGTCCGGAACGCCCGACGATGGGTTCGAGTACCAGAATGCACCGCCCTCAACGACATTCGACGCAACAGGACCAGAGTTGAACATCGTGTATTCGAGCCCGGCCCACAGCATCCAGTGCAGCTTCCTGTATTTGTCGAAGCTTTCGTCAGTCTTGAGTTCCGCCACGATATCCACGCCGAAATGGTCCTGAAGGTTCTCGCCCACACCCGGCAGATCCTGAACGACGGAAATACCATTTTCACGCAGATGCGCAGCAGGCCCAACGCCAGACAGCATCATCAGCTTGGGCGTTCCGATCGCACCGGCCGTCACCAGGATTTCCTGTGTCGCCTCAGCCGTCTCAAGAGTGCCGTTCGCAATGTACTGCACACCCGTGGCCCGCGTTCCATCGAAGACGATCTTCAGGACCAGCGCCCGCGTCACGACCGTCAGGTTTTTCCGTCCCAGAGCTGGCCGCAGATACCCCACAGCCGTCGAGCAGCGCCGGTTGTTCCGGATCGTCATCTGATAGATGCCCGCCCCTTCCTGCGATGCACCATTGAAATCCGGATTATAGGGCAGCCCCAGTTCCTGACAGCTCTGCACGAACGCCCGGCTCGTCGGGTTCGGCTCTGCAAGATTGGAAACCCCGAGCGGCCCATTCGTCCCGTGCCAGCCCCCCGAAAACACGGCGTTGCCTTCCGAGCGGATGAAATACTTCTGGATATCCCGAAAGCTCCAGCCATCCGCCCCTTCTGCCGCCCACCGGTCGAAATCGGAAGGGTGTCCCCGGGTGAAGACCTCCGCATTGATGGACGATCCACCCCCCAGGACACGGCCCTGAACATAGGGAATCTGCCTGTTGTTCGCGTGCTTCTGGGGCTCCGTCAGGAGATCCCAGGTGTGTGGGCCAGTGGTCATCTTGGCGAAGCCGACCGGCATATGAATCAGAGGATGCGTGTCCCGCCGGCCGGCCTCGATGAGGCAGACACGGACGGACGGATTTTCGGAAAGACGGGCTGCGAGAACACAACCAGCCGAACCACCACCGACAACGATGTAATCAAAACCGCTCGTCATTACGAAATCCAGTGCGAACGTTTGCCAGTCTCGATATGGACAGATTTGATCTGCGTATATTCCTCGACGCCGTACAGACCGGCCTCACGGCCCCAGCCCGACTGTTTAAAACCACCCAGCGGCATCTCGGGACCACCGCTCATGATGGTGTTAACCCAGAAACGACCGGCCCGAACGCGGCGGGTTACCGCGAGCGCCTTGTTGATATCCTTGCTCCAGACCGATGCGGCGAGGCCGTAAACCGTGTCATTGGCAATCGCGATCGCTTCATCGACGGTATCGAAGTGGAAGCACGCCAGAACCGGGCCGAAGATCTCGTCACGTGCGATACCCATGGAGGGCTTCACATCTGTGAAAAGCGTGGGCTGGATATACTGCCCCCTTCCAAAATCGACGGCCCCGCCACCGCAAAGCAGCTTCGCGCCTTCCGCCTTGCCCTTTGCGATATAGTCCAGGATCGTCCTGTTCTGCGCTTCCGTCGTAATGGCACCGATCTGCGTCTCGGGATCGAACGGATCACCAACGCGGATCTTTTCCATCTTCGCGACGACCAGGCGCTCAAACTTCTCGGCAACGGACCGCTCAACGATCAGGCGGCTTGAAGACACGCAGCACTGCCCCGTATTAAAGCTGATCCCGAACGCCACGGCATCGGCAGCGTCTTCGAGGTCGCTGTCAGCAAACACGACGATCGGGTTCTTGCCGCCCAGTTCAAGCCCAAGCTTCTTCAGGTTGCTGTCAGCCGCTGCGTGAATGCAGGACTTGCCAACCCCTGTGGAGCCCGTGAACGAGAGCATGTCGATGTCCTGATGCTCGGTCATGGCCTGTCCAACCGTACGGCCCGTACCGGTCACAACGTTGAAGACACCTTTCGGCAGCCCGGCATCCGCAAGGATTTCCGCGAGAAGAAGCGTCGTGGCACTTGTGACTTCGGCCGGCTTGACGACCAGCGTACAGCCGGATGCGAGAATGAACGGCGCCCGTTCGCACAGGATCATGAACGGGAAGTTCCACGGCGTGATCAGACCAACCACCCCGATGGGCTCCCGCAGGACCATGCCGAACAGTCCCTGGCCCAGATTGTTGAACGTGTCACCATGTAGCAGCCGGGCAGCACCGGCAGCCATTTCGAAGCAGGCGATACAATGGTCAATCTCGCCTTTCGCCTGGGTAATGGGCTTGCCGTTTTCAAGGACTTCCCAGTAGGCGATATCGTCTCGGCGCTCGCGAAGAAGTCCCGCAGCCTTGAGAAGAACCGCCGCCCTGTCTGATGAAGGCAGCCCGGCCCAGCTCCCGTTCTCGAAAGCGCGCCGCGCAGCAGCCACTGCCTCATCCAGATCCTCACGGGTGCAGCGCGGAATACGGGTCACGGGAGCATCGTGAGCTGGCGAGGAACGATCGAAAAAATCCCGACCGGACCGCCATTCTCCATCAATAAAAAAACCAAACTCACGTGGCTTTACCGGTAAAGATCCATTTTTTGACATAACATTCATGAAACCTGTTCCTGCTGACTATGGACCTGTCATCTTTTCTACGATGCATGAGCCCGATTTGTACTTTTTCGAACTGAATATCCAACAAATATCACAACACACAGTTCTTATTTACAGACAACCCTCACCTGTATTTGACCGGAGGCAATCGGGTTCCAGCTTCCTAACGCGTAACGCACCATGTAGTTACTTACACATATCGCAGGGGACGACCAGCATGAAATCACGTTGCGTTGATATTTTTTTGCGTTTTGTGTGTGATTTTCTGGAATGCTTTTCTTTTGAGGCGCTTTCCCTCAAAAGAAGCCTCCATGATGCGTGCGGAACAGGCCCCTGATGCCCCCTGAGAAAAACAGAATGCCTTCCTCCACGAAAATACGTGTCAGGGACGCGGAGGCCACGAAATTACGCATTCTCGAAGCTGCCAAAAAGGAGTTTTCGAGAAATGGGCTTGAAGGCGCGCGGGTTGATGCAATCGCTCTGGATGCAAAAGCCAACAAGAGGATGCTATATCATTACTTTAAAAGTAAGGATGGTCTCTTCAGGACTGTTCTGGAAAGAGAATATCTCAACATCCGGACAGAAGAGACAAAGCTTGATCTGGAAAATCTTCCCCCGAGGACCGCGCTTGAAACGCTCGTTCGTTTCACCTGGGAATACTATATCAGAAATCCGGAATTCATTATTCTGGTCAACAGCGAAAACCTGTGCCAGGCCGCCCATATCAGGCACTCCCCTACCCTGAAGACGATCAGCCAGAAATTCGTCCGTCGCATTCAGTTGCTTCTGGATCGGGGTGTGAGGGAAAGTGTCTTCCGGGAAGGCATCGACGCAGCACAGCTGAACATCACCATTGCCTCGATAAACTACTATTATTTTACCAACCGCTTTACGGGTTCGGTAATCTTCGAAAGGGATTTCATGTCTCCGGAGGCGCTGAAAGAAAGAATTGCCTTCAATATCGAAACAGTCTGTCGCCTGGTCTGCAAGAACTGAGTTGGGGCATATATTCCGGATCAATCTCCCCGGAACCTCCAGTTCAGCCCATATTTCAGAAACAGGCCCGCTCACTATTAGGGCGGGTTACAATTCATAATGTGTTGCCCGACATTTTTTCCTTGCATCTGTGAGGAACATAATGTCTATCTGGCTGTGGCAGGTGCTCTTAAGCGAGTTTTCGACGCGTGTTGCGTCATTCGTTCTCCTTAAGCGTTATGATTTCGTGTGTATTTTGTACACGACTGCTATTGTTAAAAAGGAGCCTCGTTATGGCAACAGGCACCGTAAAATGGTTTAATTCCACCAAGGGCTTTGGTTTCATCCAGCCTGACAACGGTGGCCAGGATGCGTTCGTTCACATCTCTGAACTCGAGCGCGCTGGAATGCACACCCTCAACGAAGGTCAGCATGTCTCTTACGAGCTCGAGTCTGGCCGCAATGGCAAAACATCGGCAGTGAGCATCAAGGCAATCTGATTGCTTTAATGCACATTTCGATGTGTAAGAAGCCGCCCGTCAGGGCGGCTTTTTTTATGCTTCAAGACCTGACAAAGCGGCTCCCCGAAACTGAGATGCCCCTCGCAGCGTCTCTGCCAACGGCGTCGGAACTACGCTGGAGCAATCTTCAGGGACAGCAGTGCTGCCCAATGACGGCAGGGTGCTCAATGTTGCTGCTGATAGACCTGCCCGTACCGGTTGGCCAGATAGTCACCCAAAGGGATGTCTTCCTGACGGACGAAACCACTGGAAGGGATTTTTCCTTCAGAGAGCAGATCCAGAACCGCGCAGATGGATCCCGCCGTCGTCAACTGGATGGCGGTGCGGTATCCTCCCATGAAGTCCCGGGCCTGAATGGTGCGGGCCAGGGTTTCCTGCTGCTGCTTTCCATCCCGCGTCCCCGTCACGATAACTGAAAGCACCACCAGATCCTGCGATGTGCCCGGAATGGCATGGGTGAAAATATCCTGAAGAATATGCCGCCGTTCTGACAGGCGCAGATCCGACAGCAGAACCTTCATGATGTCGCGATGTCCCGGGTATCGCATGGTCCGGTAATTGAGTTCCCGAACGCGCCCCTCATAAGTCTCGCAGAGTGACCCAAGACCGCCTGAGGTGTTGAATGCCTCGTAGGTAATGCCATCGACGCCCAGGGTTTCCAGGCCCTCAAGCGCGGGAACAAGGGCACGCCGTCCATTCACGATGGCCTCGCAGGGTTCGATGTATTCGTTGATGAGACCTTCCGTGCTCCAGGTCAGGTTATACCCCAGCGCATTGGCCGGAAACCGCGGCAGTGCCCCCACGCGCAGCCGGATGGTATCGACCTCGTCGAAATGACCTGCCAGATCATGTGCTGCAATGGAGACGAAGCCCGGCGCCAGACCGCACTGGGGAATAAACGCATGCGATGCACCCTTGGCCAGCGCTCTCACATCCTTCGTGGAGGCTACGTCCTCGGTCAGGTCCAGATAATGAACGCCTGCTGTGGCGGCAGCTCTGGCAACAGTCCGCGTCAGATGAAAGGGAAGCGCGGACAGGACCGCGAACTGCCCCTTCAGCACTTCCGGATCAAACCCCTGCGCAATATCGGCCGTCCTGCGGGCAATCCCTTCAGGCAGTCTGAGGCTGTTGAGGTAGTCCGCCTGACAATCGAGCAGCGTCACCCGGTAGCCACCGTGATGAAGAAGCTCCGCAATGGCTGAACCGATCTTGCCCGCACCTGCAACTGTCACCTGCTTCATGGTCATGTCCTGTTCCGGGAGTGTTACGGACAGGATCATGATCGAAGCCGCCGGATCTCAAGGGACAGACTGACACCAAAAAGCCGTTTCCAACGGCAGATTGCCGTCTATAACAGGCAGAATGACGGACCGGATCGACCAAGCCATTCTTGATATCCTGCGTCGCAATGCCCGCACGCCCACAGCCGCGCTGGCCCGCAGACTGGGAATCTCCCGCACCACGCTTCAGGGGCGCATGGAACGTCTGGAGCGACAGGGCGATATCCGGGGCTATACGCTTCTTGAAAGTCCGGATGAGGATCTGGTACGCGCCCATGTCTCGATCGTCATCACGCCCCGCCACAGCCAGAAAGTGGAGCGGGATCTGAAAACACTTCCGGAGTTGCGGGAACTGCACGCTGTCAGCGGAGCTTCGGACCTGATCGCCCTGCTGGGCGCTTCCACAACCGAGAGCATCAACCGAGCCATTGACGATATTGGTCAACTGGAAGGTGTGGAGCGCACTGTCTCCGCCATCATCCTGTCAACACGCTTTCGAAAAGGACGGTGAGTCCGCAGACAGGGAGATCGCGGAGTTTCTCTTTAGAAACGGCTTGATTTCATGAATGTCCGCTGTCCACTCTTCCAGAAAATCCCGCCCCCATCGTTACGGAGCCCTGATGCCGACACCTCTTTCCACTTCTGACGCCATCACGGTCAGGAATCTGCGGAAAACCTACCGGATCCGCGAAGGTGGAAGCTGGCGGGGAAAGACGCGCGATATTGTTGCTCTGGACGGGATTTCCTTTTCCGTCCCGAAAGGCCAGATCGCGGGGTTCATCGGTCCGAACGGCGCTGGAAAATCGACAGCGATCAAAATTCTGTCCGGCATCCTGCGCCCCACGTCCGGAGAGGTGCAGGTCAACGGTCTGGTCCCCTGGACGAACCGCGTCGCGCATGTCGCGCGGATCGGCGTCGTATTCGGCCAGCGCACCCAGCTCTGGTGGGATCTGTCCGTCGGCGAGGGCCTCGCCCTTCTGCGTGACATCTATGGCGTGGAACCAGAGCGCTTCGCCCGCAACCGTGCGCGTCTGGCCGAGGCGCTCGATCTGGGCGGGATCATGGACCAGTCCGTGCGACAGCTCTCCCTTGGCCAGAGAATGCGCGCGGAAATCGCGGCATCCCTCATCCACGACCCGGAGATCCTCATCCTCGACGAACCCACGATCGGGCTGGATGCCCCCTCCAAACTCGCTGTCCGGGCCTTCGTGCATGAACTCTGTCAGGACCGCGGGACCACCGTCCTGCTCACCACCCACGACATGCATGACATCGAGGCCCTCGCGGAGCGCGTGATCGTCATTGGCCACGGCCGTATTCTGGCGGACAGCCCCTTCGAGGATCTGAGGACGACAACCCTGTCCGAACGCATCCTTGAACTCGATTTCCATGGTGCGCCGCCCGATCTGTCGCTTCCCGCCGGTGCCACCGAAACGGACCGTGCGCCACACAGCCTTACGATCACCTTCGATCCGCGCCAGATCCCGGCTCCCGCCCTTGTCGCGCATGTGGGCCATCTGCAGGGTCTGGATGACCTGCGGATCAGCCGCCCCTCGATCGACGAGATCATTACCCGCTTCTATGCGGATCACGCCGCATGAGCCTGCGTCCCTATCTCACGGCCTTTGGTCTGCAATGGAAGATCGGCCTGCGATACCGCATCGCCGTCGTTGCAGGACTGGTGGCACAGATGTGGTTCGGCGCGGTCACGCTGATGGCCTATGCCTCCGTCTATCATGCGGCACCGGACGTGCAGGCCCCGCTCTCGCTGCGACAGGCCATGACCTATACCTGGATCCAGCAGTCGCTCTTCACGCTTCTGCCGCTGGGGTGCCTTCCCGCCATCGGAGATGCCGCCCGGACGGGGGCCATCGTCTATGATCTCCTGCGTCCGGTCGATATGTGGAACTGGTGGCTCTCTGCCAGTCTGGCGCGCCTGCTGGGCAATGCCATCCCCCGCGCGGTTCTGCTGTCCTGCGTTGCCGGACCTCTTGCCATACTTGCCGGGCTCGGGGCCTGGAGCCTTGCGCCACCCGCCGGTCTTCTTTCGGCCGCACTGGCTCTCATTTCCATCACGCTCGGCGCCCTGCTCTCCGCTACCATCGTCATGTGGTGGAACATCCTCACAGCCCGCACCCTGTCCCCGCTGGGCAGCTATGCGGTCGGCACCCCGCTGGCCGTCCTTCTGTCGGGAATGCTGCTTCCCCTGCCCCTCTATCCCGACTGGATCCGTCCTTTTCTCCTCGCACAGCCTTTCGCCGGCATCACCGACATTCCCATCCGCATCTATCTCGGGACGCCCATTCCGGGTGGTACGGCAACCGGTCTGGGCCTCCAGATTTTCTGGCTGACGGCCCTGACGCTTCTCGGACGTCTGTGGATGCGCCAGACCGTGAACCGCCTGGAGGTGCAGGGTGCCTGAAATGCCACAACCTCCCTCCCGCACTCTTGGCCCGATCGGACTGTACCGGCGGATGGCCGGAGCTTCGATCATCGCGCAACTGCGCTATCCCGGCACGTTCGTCATTCAGGCGACGGGCAATTTCGTCACGACCCTGCTCGGCTTCTTCGGCATCTGGAGCCTGTTTCACCGCTTTGGCAGCATTGCCGGATGGGATATCGGCACGGTTGCCGTCCTGTATGGGCTTGTAAACGTGGCTTTTGCCGTTGCGGAAACGCTGGGACGCGGCTTTGAAGTCTTCGGCGGCGAATATGTCCGGACCGGCAGTTTCGACCGCCTGCTCCTGCGCCCACGCTCAACCCTGCTTCTGCTTCTGGGGCACGAACTGCGCCTTCGTCCCATCGGGCGGTTTCTTCAGGGGATGTTCGTCCTCCTCGCCGGACTGTGGCTCGCCCCCCACGTCCAGTGGAGCGCCCTGCTGGTCCTGCCCTGGGCCATCGCGGGAGGTGCGGCCATGTTCCTCGGTGTCCTGATCGGGCAGGCCGCGCTGTGCTTCATCACGGTCGAGGGGCTGGAAGTCGTCAACGTCCTGACCTATGGCGGTGTCGAGGCCGGACAGTACCCGCTGACCATGTTCGGCCGCTGGCTCCGGCGCTTCATCACCTTTGTCCTGCCACTTGCGGCTGTCTGTTACTATCCAGCCCTGTTCAGCCTCAGCCACCCTGACCCGCTGGGTGTGCCGATATGGATCGGAAGCCTCTCCCCCCTCGCCGGTTTTGCCTTTCTGGGGATCATGGTGTTGGTCTGGCACAGGGCGGTGGCGGGCTATGTCTCCAGTGGAAGCTGAGGCCCGTAATTGCCCGGGCCGCGCGCAGGCCCCTGCTTTGAATGTCCCGTCAGTGATGTCGCCTGAAAACAGGCCGATCCACTTGCGAGGATCATAAGCCATTGACCTTTCCGGAAGTCACGATCCAATAGACTGTCAGGTTCTGCCAGGCCCTGCGCTTTACTCCATTCTCCGTCACGAGTAGGTTTCTTGCATGCGTTACCTCATTCTTCCCAGCCTGCTTCTGCTTGCCTCCTGTTCTGCGGCCCCGTGGGTTACGGGACATACGGACAGCAAATGTATTCGCGAGCAGATGCTGAGCGGCGCTGGTGGCAATGACCACCCCTTCGCGACCGCTGCCGGAATCTGTGCCGCCACCGCGCGCCGGGAGAATGGCGGCCATGACCGCCCGCTGGACGTACGCGATGACATGACCCTTCAGGCCATGGCGGAAAATCCGGATTACAACACGACACGGCTTCCGTTTGTGCCGCGGGATTCAAAGGCCCGCATCCCGGGCGGTATCCGCAATATCAATATCGACTGAAAACACAGGCCAGCGCGTCCGCTGCCTCCCATATTCCATGGAGAAATGACTTTTCGTGTTCAGCCATATCATGCTGGGTAGCAACGACATTGCCCGTTCCAAAACATTCTATGACGCCACACTCGGCGTCATCGGTTGTCCGCCTGCCAAACCCGACGCCAAGGGCCGCCTGCCCTATGTTCATTCGGGTGGCTGTCTGATCATCACGAAACCCCTCAACGGCGAGCCCGCCACGGCTGCCAATGGCGCGACGATCGGTTTTGCAATGAACAGCCCCGAACAGGTCAATGCCTGGCACAAAGCCGGTGTGGAGAACGGTGGCGAGGCGATCGAAAATCCGCCTGGTATCCGTCATACGTCGATGGGGGACCTGTATCTCGCCTATCTGCGCGACCCCGACGGCAACAAGCTCTGCGCGATGTACAAGGCCGCCTGAAATCCGCGCCGGCAACAAGGTTGTCTGCCGGCCAGCCCTGCGGCATGAAAGGGGCCAACATATGTCCCTCCTTCCTGTCACAGGTTCCCAGATGTCCGAACATACCCCCATTGGTCTCGAAAACGGCGCAGCGCCGGTCAGGGCGCTCACCCATTCGGGTAATTTCCATGTCGATGAGACCATGGGGTATGTCATTCTCCATTATGCGCTCGCCCCACAGGGTGACCTGCGCGCGCGTGTTCTCGAAGAAAAATCCGCTGACCGCCTGACCTTCATCCGGACCCGCAACCCGGACGTCATCAAGTCAGCCGATATCGTCTTCGATGTCGGTGGCCTCTACGATCCCCCGCAGGGCCGCTACGACCACCACATGAAGGACAAGCCCCTTCGTGAAGACGGTACTCCCTACAGCGCCGCCGGGCTTCTGTGGAAAGATTATGGCCGCGCCGCCATCCGCAACATCCTCTCCACGCCGGTTGACGACGCCACCGTGGACCTGATCTGGCAGAGTCTCGACAAGTCCCTGATCCTTCCGATCGATCAGGATGACAACGGGGTGGTCAAGATGGGCAAGCTCTCGCTGGCGGACATCGTTTCGGCCTGCAGCCCGCCATGGGATACCGCAGAACTCTACGGACGGCAGGAAGCCCGCGCCCGGGAATCCCTCGGCTTCGCAAACGCAGCAACAGCCGTAGCCTCACACCTGATCAATGTGGTGGACCGTGTCCGTGCCAGCCTCAAGGCCACGAACCGCGTTCTCGCGGCCTATGAAAGCGCCGCAGACAAGCGCATCCTCGTCATGGAAACGGGCATGCCCACCGAGAAGGTCATTTTCGAGCATGACCTGCCCGTCGTCTATGTCGTTTCTCCCGCAGGCCCGGAGCAGTGGAACGTCAAGGCTGTCCCGCCTGTCCGCGGCGATTTCGGGCAGCGCGTTTCCCTGCCGGAAGCCTGGGGCGGTCTGGAGCGGGAAAAGCTGGCGGTGGTTTCCGGCGTTTCCGACGCTGTTTTTGCTCATCCCGCCCGGTTCATCTGTGGCGCGGGCAGCCGTGGGGGCGCCCTCCGCATGGCTCAACTGGCTCTGGAAATTGCCGGGGTCTAAGGCTCGAGCCTGATTTTCAGACACGTTTCTTTACCGGAATGCAGGATTGCCGCTACAGCAAAGGCATTCCGGTTTTCAACTGCGGATCTGCTCGTCATGACGAACTTCCCCCTGCGTATTCCTGCCGTGGCCCTCGGTCTGTGTCTGCTTTGGCCGATGGCATCCCGGGCGGCAGATCAGACGGCAGCACCCCGGATCCCGACCAGAACACCCATCAAACATGTGGTCGTGATCTATCAGGAAAACGTCTCGTTCGATCATTACTTCGCAACCTATCCGAACGCCGCCAACATCTCCGGTGAGCCGGTCTTTCATCCGGCCTCCGACACGCCGCGTGTGGATACACTCGCGACAGCAGATCTTCTGCGCCACAACCCGAATACCATTCGCGCCAATGGCCGGGACGCCTCCCTGCCCTTCCGGCTCGACCGCACTCAGGCTGCCACCGCCGACCAGAACCACGGCTATACGGCCGAACAGCGCGCCTATGACCATGGCAGGGCGGATCTGTTTCCCCGCTATACCGGCCGCGCGCTGCCCGGCGGCGTCGGCGCTTTCGGGACCAGAGGGGAAGTCATGGGGTATTTCGACGGCAACACCGTCACCGCCCTGTGGCGCTATGCGCAGCGTTTCGCCATGAGCGATGCGACCTATACGGATACCTATGGACCGTCCACGCCCGGCGCGCTGGAAGTGGTGTCCGGACAGACCAACGGAATGCAGATCAGGACCACGACCCAGAAACCCGCGACCCTGAAGGCCACGTCGCCCTATGTCGGGGACGGACAGGGTGGCTGGACCATGATCAACGACATCGACCCCGCAGATGACGTGTGCTCCACGCCCAATAATCAGGTCCGGATGACCAGTCCGAATATCGGAGACCTGCTCAACCGGCACGGTGTAAGCTGGGGCGGATTCATGGGCGGCTTCGATCTTTCGGCGCACAACCCCGACGGCTCGACCGGCTGCCAGCGTCAGACCATGTCCGCAATCGTCGGTCAGACGGTGACGGATTACATCCCCCATCACAACTGGTTCCAGTACTACGCAAGCACCGCGAACCCGACCCATGCCCGCCCCTCTTCGACAGCCGCCATCGGGCACACCCTGCGCCCTGACAACGGCCAGCCCGATCCCGCCAATCACGAATACGACCTGCACGACTTCTACACCGCGGCAAAAGCCGGAAAGATGCCTGCCGTTTCCTTCGTGAAAATGCCGGCATTACAGGATGCTCATGCCGGCTATTCGGACCCACTGGACGAGCAGCGTGGCATCGTCACACTCGTGAACTTCATCCAGACCCGACCGGAATGGCGCGATACCGCCATTTTCATCGCCTATGACGACTCCGATGGCTGGTACGACCACGCTTTCACTCCGCCGCGTCACGGTTCCGCTGATCCGCAGGTCGATCAGCTTGATGGGCCAGGGCATTGCGGAACAGCGGCGCGGCCGGAGGGCGTTCAGGGTGGCCCCGTGAATGGCCGCTGCGGACCGGGCACGCGGATTCCCCTTCTGGTGCTCTCTCCCTGGGTCCGCACGAACTATGTCAGCCACGTCTTCCTGACCCAGTCGTCCATCCCCCGTTTCATCGAGGACAACTGGCTTCAGGGTGAGAGAATGGGCAAGGGCTCTTTCGACGCTGACGCCAGTTCCCTCGAAGACCTGTTCGATTTCACCCGCAAGCCCAGAATGCAGCCCCTGTTTCTGGATGCCGATACCGGCGAGACGCGCCCCGGCCCCTGACAGTTTCGGCCGGGACAGGACGATCCCTTTCCCCCCGGCCGCGACCCGCGCTTCTTACTGAACCAGCGCCTTCACCAGCGCCCGAAGCGCTTTCTGGGCTGCCTTCGATCCCCATTCCCGCAATAGTTCCCGCGCCTGGGGCTGTTTCGAAAGGGATGCAGGTGTCTCCCGGATCGGCGGCATGGCGCTGACATGATCCTTCAGGGAAGCGGGAACTGCGGGAAAGGGATCAATATTCACGAGCTGGGTCAGGAGCGCCACGCTGGTGATCTTGCAGGTCGGGCGTCGCGTATTCAGACAAACATACGCTCCCGTCCCGTTGGCTGCCGGATCATAGATCGCCTTCCAGGTCACCGCAGGAACCGGAATGCGCCCCCTGCCGATGGTCCGGATCTGATCCGGATCGTAGCCGGGTCCGGTCACGACAAAGATCTCGCCCTCCTGCCGGGCCCATCCCCTGACCGCGCTTTCAACGCCTTCCCAGGCCCCCCTGTTCAGCTCCGCCGTCTGCGGTACGATATTGGAGAGCAGGAACGACTGCTGCTGCGCCTGCACGCCCGGCTCATCACCGCTCGGCGTCATGTGTCCGCGATCGTAACCCGAGGTCCTGTAATCTTCGAGTGAGGCCTGCATGCTGGCGGGAAGACGCGTATCCGCAAGGAAACTCCCCTGACGACGTGTCCGGTCCGCAATTTCCAGATTTTCTTCCGTCAGATCCTCGGCTGACCACAGGGGCCCTTTGATGGCTTCCGAAGCGAGAACGGCATAATTTGCATTGCAGAGCTGGACCGTTCCGATCCGGGCTGTCTCCCGCAGGACCGCAGGCGGCACGCCCCCTGCAAACATGTCCGGACACGAGGCGGCCCGCACCGGCAGTGTGCAGACAAACAGGCAGACCGGAAGATACAGAAAATATTTCAACAACGCCTCGCATATCCGGTTCCGCAGGATCCCTCCACGGCTGATGCCGGTGTTAGTGGATCATGGCATCCCGCACAACCAACTGATTTTTCAAGTCCTTTCCTTCCAGACTCATCAGAGCCACGGCCTGTTCCTCTCCCTGCGCCTTCCTCCCGATATCGTGGAGGGCGTACCCGGTTTCACACATGAAAACCGCTCCTCCCTGATTGGCGTTAGTTCCGCAAAACAGGATATGAATGATCCTGGAAAACATATGATCCCGCATAACGGGAAGCGGAGGCCGGCCATCATTACGATGAAAGATCTGACAGGCGTGATGCTTCTGGCGATCACCGCCACATGCCTTGCAACGGGTTTCGCCACAGCCCGCCCTGTTGAGCCCATTGCCCATGTGGAAATAGGCAACCGCTCTCACGCCGTCCTCTCCGCACGGGGCATCGTCGCCGCACTGGATATCAGGCGCACGACGCAATGCCGTATCCCGATTGTCTGGACTGACGCCGATACGAGCCCCGCCTCGCCCTGCAGCATGGCTTTCCTGACGCTCCGCGCACCCGGCAATACACATTCCCATCCCGCTTCCTTTCCGCTGGCTCCCTATGGCACCGAAGACGACGGACTGGTGCAACTGAGAATGTCACTCCGTCACCTGGATGCATCGTCGAAATTTCCGCAGGTCATGGTTTCCGCTTACACAGGCGGCGCCCATTGCTGTTCGCTTACATCCATTTTCGATCTGCGCCCCGACGGGCAATGGGCGCATCTTGAACTGGGAGCGCTGGATGGAGATGGTGAACCGGATGTTGTGGACATTGCCCGGAATGGCCAGGAAGAAATCCTGACGGTTGATCAGTCCTTTCTCTATGCCTTTGCTTCTCACGCCGGATCGGAAGCACCCGTCGTAATCTCGCGATACCATGATGGCGTGCTTGAAAACGTTACCCGCGATCCGGCCTACCGGAACTATCTGAAGAACGATCTCGCTGACAGGCGGCGTAACTGGATCCATGCCGGACGCTTCGAACCTAACGGCTTCCTTGCTTATGAAGTCGCAACCAAGGCCAATCTGGGCGAGTTTGCCGAAGGCTGGCGCGACATGCTGGCGCATGCACAGTCCACGAAAGAGTCCGGGTTCGGCCTGTCTGCCTGTGACCTGAAACCCGCATCGGAAAAACAGAACGGTCATGGCTGTTCCGCACAGGAGAAGGCGTTACTACCTTTCCCAACGGCTCTTTCCGCCTTCCTCGTACAGAACGGCTACATAACCCCCGAACAGGCTGCGTCCGTCACGGATACACCTAAGCTGGCGTCAGCAGGACCGCAGTCCGCGCCACCGCCTTCCGTTCCCGAACCGGCGCACGGGAGCAACCCACCGCCCCCGTCAGCTTCCGCAACGGCCAGGCCGCCCCAGACGGACCAGGCTGTCTCGTCTTCGGGACTTCTCGCGAAATCCGGAGGGCTGTTTCCGGTTCTGGCAGGGCTTGGACTGGTGCTGTACCTCGTCCCGCTCCTGATCGCCTACCGGCGCAATACGCCCAATCAGCACAGGGTCGCGCTGATCACGATCCTTCTGGGCTGGACAGTCATCGGCTGGATCGCGGCACTCGTCATGGCACTTTCGCAGCCCTCGCGGAAAAGGTAACCGTCGGTCAGTTTCCTTTGCCAGTCTGCGGCATTCTGGCCTGACGCAGCGTCATGCCGCAGATCGCATCCCCGAGCCGGCTTTTGGGCATGCCGATCCGCTGGGACAGGTAAATACCGGTATGGCCGGAACAGACATAGGCCACGAAACAGCCAGTCGCGAAATAGACGAGATCCGCCCCGCCGAACAGTTCAACCCCCATCAGGCTACAGGCCAGCGGCGTATTCGCAGCGCCCGCAAAGACCGCCACGAACCCGACAGCCGCCAGAAGATCGACCGGCACATGGAGGACTGGCGCCAGTACGTTTCCAGTTGCTGCTCCAAGAAAAAACAGGGGCGTGACTTCTCCCCCCTTGAAGCCGGTCGCAAGCACCGTGACCGTAAAGACCAGCTTCCAGAACCAGGACCAGGGATAAATCACGGGGCCGAAGAAACTGACGATCGACGCCCCCCCCGGTTCCGGCGGAAAGACGCCCAGCCCCAGATAATCCCGGTTACCCACCAGCGCGACCAGCAGGATGGTCAGGATGCCGCCGATGGCCGGGCGCAACCACGACGTGCGGCAGATCCTTTTCATGATGGCGGCCAGACGATGCACGCCCTCGGCAAAAATCCGGCTCATCAGACCAAAGGCCACCGCGGCTACTGCAACCCGTACAACCAGTCCGGGCTCAACATGCGAGACCGAACCATCCGCGTTCAGGGTGCCCTGAAACACGAGCGGATAGGACGCATGATGAATCCCCCACGCACGACAGGACCAGTCCGCAATGATGGATGACAGGGCAGCCGGAACAAGGAACCGGTAGTCGATCCGCCCCAGCGTCAGAACTTCCAGCGCGAACACGGCCCCCGCGATGGGCGTTCCGAACACGGCGCCAAATCCGGCTGCGATACCACAGGTCAGCAGAACACGCGTGTCAGGAGCACGCAGCCTGAACAGCCGGGCCGTGGCACTTGCCAGACTGCCACCAATCTGGATGGCCGTTCCTTCCCGCCCGACAGAAGCCCCGAACAGATGGCTCACAACCGTTGCGATCAGGACGAATGGCGCCATCCGAAGCTGAACACCCGCCCCCGGCTCATGGATTTCATCCACGATCAGGTTCGCACCGGCCTCGATATCCCGTCCGAACCAGAAATAGCACAGCCCCACCGCCATTCCGGCGACCGGAAGGCCCAACAGCAGAGCCGGATGATCGATCCGGAAGGATGTTGCACGTTCCAGAAGCCAGAGGAACAGGGCACACGCACTGCCGATGCAGACTGACAGCAGGACAAGAATGCCACTCAGCCACAACAATTCGATAATACGGGAAAACATGGACTGATTCTGAACTTCACGCATGACTGACGCACCTCTCCTGTCTTGTCCCGATGGACATCTGACAGGAATCATCAGCTTCCGGATGAAGCGGTTCGACCGGGATCGGCCAGGCAGAATCCATTGCCCGTGAACCAGAAAAAAGCCCCGCCCTCGCCGATCTGTCAAGAGATGGCTCCAACAGAGATGACAAGGTTTTTAGGGACGGACACTTTCCCGCATGACAGGCCTATGCCACCGTCACTGTAACAGAAACGAACGGCCTGTTCCGTTCCTCCCTCCGACTGATTCAAGGAATTGCGTTTCATGCGCCGCCTTCTGGTTCTGACGACCCTGCTTGCAGGCCTGCCCCTCACGCTTCCCGCCCATGCCGAAGGAACTTTCTCCTTTGCCAATACGCCGGGTCAGCTTCCAAAAACCGTTGTGCCGACGGACTATATCATCGACCTGACAACGGACATGGAGCACCTGACGCTTCAGGGCGATGAAATCATCCGGGTTGAGGTCCAGAGCCCGACGGCGGACATCACGCTCAATCAGGCAGGCCTCAAACTCGCCAGCGCGCTTCTGGACAACTCCCAGAAGGCTGTCATCCGTCAGGATGACGCGGCAGAAACGGTCACCCTGCATTTTCCTGCACCTGTGTCCCCCGGCATGCACACACTGGCCATCAAGTATTCCGGCCCGATCCTGAAAACGCCGAACGGCATTTATGTTGACGACTACACGGACCCCAAGGGCAAGCCCCAGCGGATGCTGGTCACGCAGTTCGAAGTGGCGGATGCGCGCCGGATGTTCCCGGGCTGGGACGAACCGGCCTTCAAGGCAACGTATCAGCTGAACGTGACGCTGCCGTTCGAATACGCGGCTGTCAGCAACATGCCGATCATCGGCACGACGCAGCAGGACGAAAAGACAAAGCGCGTCTCCTTCAGCCCGACCCCGCGCATGTCGAGCTACCTGCTCGCGCTGGTGGCCGGTGACATGGCCTCTGTTGACGGCAAGGCGGACGGAACGCCAATCCGCGTCTTCGCGCCGAGCGGTCTCGAGAGCCAGGGGACCTATGCACTGGGCGCCGCGGAGAAGATCCTGCCCTATTACAACGACTATTTCGGCATCAAGTACCCGCTGCCGAAGATGGACATGCTGGCCATCCCCGGCAACTATCAGGCCGGCGCGATGGAGAACTGGGGCGCGCTGACCTATATCGACAACGTTCTGCTGTTCGATCCCAAGAACAGCACGCCGCGCACCCGCGAACTGATCTATGAAGTCGTCGCGCATGAAATGGCGCATCAGTGGTCCGGCGATCTGGTGACCATGGGCTGGTGGGACAATATCTGGCTGAACGAAGGCTTTGCTTCGTGGATGGAAATCAAGGCGACCGACAAGATGAATCCCGACTGGGACATCTGGCCGCGTCAGCACGAAACCCGCGAAGGCACGATGGCCACGGACGCCCTGTCCACGACCCATCCGATCCAGCAGGTCATCCACAATGTGAGCGAAGCCAATTCCGCGTTTGACGGGATCAGCTACGGCAAGGGCGAACTGGTGATCCGCATGATGGAAGGCTGGCTCGGCGAAGATCATTTCCGTGATGGTATGCGCGCCTACATGAAAGCCCATGCCTTCGGTAACGCGACCAGTCAGGATCTGTGGAATGCGCTGTCCGGCGCTTCTGGGCAGGATGTCGGCAAGGTCGCCCGCAGCTTCACCGAACAGCCCGGTATCCCGCAGGTCAATGTAGCGGCCGTCTGCAAAAATGGTCAGACAACCTACACCCTGACGCAGAGCCGCTTCACGATCCACGATCCGAACGCAAAATCCCTGACCTGGAACATTCCGGTTGTCGCGGGCGGCCCCGGACTTGAAACCAGGAAGCTGGTGCTTGGTACGGAACCCGCCACCTTCACCCTGCCGCGCTGCAATGCGCCCCTCAAGCTCGATCTGGGCGAGAGCGGATATTACCGCGTGCAATATGACGACGTAGCCTTCGCCCCGATCGCCGCATCGATCTCAAAATTTGCTCCCGTGGACCGCGCCAACCTCCTCGGCGACCAGTTCGCGCAGTTCCGGTCCGGGCATGGCGCGCTGTCCTCCTATTTCGACCTCGTGGACCGGCTGACCGCCGCACATGAGACCGACATTGCTACGCTCGAGGAAATCATCGGCAAGCTGGAAACGCTTGATTTCTACGAAATCGGCAGCCCGGATCGCCCTGCATTCCAGGCCTATGCCCGCAGCCGCCTTGCCCCGGTCCTGAAGCGTCTGGGCTGGGACCAGAAGCCGCATGAAAGCGTGCTGGACACAATGCTGCGTCCGTCCGTCATCTCAGCACTCGGGGACTTCAACGATCCGGCCGTACTGGCTGAAGCAAAGCGCCGTTTCGCGGCCTGGCTGAAAAACCCGGCGTCCCTGCGTCCCGATCTGGTCGGTACGGTCTCGGCCCTTGCGATGAAACATGCCGATGCCGCGACATACGACATCATGGCAAAGAAGGTCCGTGACACCCAGGCGACCGAACTCAAACTCCGCCTGTTCCAGGCCCTCGCCAACGCTTCCGACCCGGACCTGATCCGACGCAATGTGGAACTGGCCTATAGCGGCGCCATTCCGAACGGCCGTATTTCCATGGCACTGTCACAGGTCGCCTCTGCCAGCGAAAACCCGGACCTCGTCTGGAAGCTGGTCCGCCAGCATGAAGCGGAAATCCGTACGCATCTTGCTCCGTGGTCGCAGGACGGTTTCCTCCCCGCCATCGCAGGACATTCCAACAATCCGGATATTCTGGCCGAGTTGCAGAAGGATCCCTCTTCCAGCAAGACGACCGGTGCGAAGATTGCCACGGCCCATGCCCTCAACACTGTTGCCGCCCGTCAGGAAGCGGTGCAGGCGAGCCAGAGCCAGATCCACGACTGGCTTGCGGACCACGCCCACTGATACGCTCACACTAACACCCGCACGAGGCGGAAAAGATCCGCCTCGTCCCTGTCCGGGGCGGTCAAACTGTTATAGGGATGGCGCTCCCGTTTTACCGCCACCGGACCATCCTGCCCCATGCTTCAGATCGAAAACCTTGTCTTCAACGCCTGGGGACGACAGTTCTTCAATCGTGCAAGCGCCAATCTGCCCAACCCTTCCAAGGTGTCTCTGGTCGGCCGGAACGGCGTCGGGAAATCCACGCTCTTCAAACTGATCAAGGGCGAGCTTCAGCCGGATTCCGGTGAGATCTCCATCCCCCGCGGAGCCCGCGTGGCGACCGTGGATCAGGAGCATCCTGCTACTCCCATCAGCCTGATCGACACAATCCTTGCAGCCGACACCGAACGCGCTGCCCTCATGGCAGAGCTGGAAACGGCCGATCCGGAGCGGATGGGCGACATCTGGATGCGCCTGATCGAGATCGACGCCGACAGCGCCCCCTCCCGCGCGGCGGAAATCCTCAATGGTCTGGGCTTCTCCACAGCCGATCTCGATCGCCCGATGGCCGAGTTTTCCGGCGGCTGGCGGATGCGCGTAGCGCTCGCCGCGGCCCTGTTTGCCGAGCCCGACCTGCTGCTGCTCGATGAGCCGACGAACTATCTCGATCTTGAAGGCGCCCTGTGGCTGGAAGCACGCCTTGCCCGCTATCCGCATTCCGCGCTCATCATCAGCCATGACCGCGAACTGCTGAACAATTCCGTCGATTTCACGCTGCACGTCACGGAAGGGAAGCTGGAACTCTACACCGGCGGCTACGACGATTTCGAGCGCCAGCGCGCCGAGAAGATCCGCCTTCAGAGCGCCACCCGCGCCAAACAGGAAGCCGAGCGCGCCCATCTTCAGTCCTTCGTGGACCGCTTCAAGGCCTCTGCCGCCAAGGCCGCGCAGGCCCAAAGCCGCGTCAAGCGTCTGGCCAAGCTGGCCCCGATCGAGACCACGATCGAGGCTTCGGTCTCACCCTTCCTGCTCCCCTCACCCGCCCGTCCTCTTGCTCCCCCCCTGATCCGGCTGGAAAATGTCGAAGTCGGCTATGGCGACGATCCGGCGATCCTGCGCGATCTGAACCTCAGGCTGGATGTGGACGACCGTATCGGCCTGCTGGGCGTCAACGGCGCCGGCAAGTCCACCTTCGCGAAAATGATCGCAGGCGCTCTCGACGTCCGCTCTGGGGAAGTCTCGCGCTCCCCCCGCATCGAGGTCGGCTGGTTCCACCAGCACCAGATCGAGGCGCTCGACCCCGAACAGACCCCGCTCGACATCATGCGAGAAGCCCGTCCGACGGACAGCGACCAGTCCCACCGCTCCCGTCTGGCACAATTCGGCATTCATTTTGAAAAGCAGGGCACCAAGGTCGAAGCGCTCTCCGGCGGCGAGCGCGCTCGTCTGCTGCTGAACATAGTCGCCATGGCTGCCCCGCATCTGCTGATCCTCGACGAACCGACCAACCATCTGGACATCGACAGCCGCCGCGCCCTGCTGGACGCCCTGAACAGTTACGAAGGCGCCGTCATCCTCATCACCCATGACCGCTCGCTCATGGAACTGGTCGCAGACCGGCTGTGGCTCGCAGCAGACAACCAGATCGTCCCCTTCGATGGCGACATGGATGATTACGCCAGATACGTCATCGAGCGCGCCAAGGGTGGAACATCCGCCCCGTCCCAGAGCGCATCGAAGGAGAAGCGCTCGAAGAACAAGAAAAAGAAGTCCAAATAAGAAAATACCGGCATCATTATTGGATAAGTCTGTATTTGAATAACTGTATTGAGGCATCCTGTACCGGACGTAACCATCGTCGGTTATGAGAGACAGGATGCTGAATATACTTTTATCTGCCGTGAAAAGTTGTTATTCTGATCCATAAATAATGTGTAATTTTCGTTATTTTTGAGATAGATCAACTTTCAAACTTCCGTGAAGGCGTAAGCCTCTCCGAGTGCGGACGGGTTCCAGTGGCATATCGGCGTAGCCTTGCGGAAACTGGCAGAATTCCTTGTGCAGATTTTAGGAAGGGAAAAGTGTGTCTCCTCTCGGTAGCCTGAAAACCGCGGGAAATCCCTTGCCCAGACGCTACAGACTTCTCCTGGGGGCCGTATTCTTCATCGGCTCCCCGGTCACGGCCTTTGCCCAGAGCGCCGATGATCAGGAACTGGCCGCGATCAAGGCCGAGATGCGTCTGCTGGAAGGTCGCCTCCATGCGATCGAGCAGCGCCGACATGCTGTCCCGGCCTCACAAACAGCCCGTTCGACTGCTTCGAAAACGCCGGTTGCCCGCAGGCCTTCCCCGAGAGTCGAGACGGCGCGTACCGGAACCTCACCGCATCCCGCTGCCCGAAACGCCCCTATTTATCCGTCTGCCCCCTCCAGCAGCGGGATCATTCCCGTATCAACAGCGGGCTTCGCTCCTGCCGCTGTTACGGGAGGAGCCGCTGCCACGCCTTCAGTCCCGGCGGCTACAGCGACGCATCAGACACCGCCCCCGCTTTTTCAGTGGCTCGGCAATCAGCACAATGAAGCGCACCGGACTTCCATCGACCTGACATCATCCAGCCCGCTGGCGATTACCCAGACGGAAGTGGATCATCTGCCGCCTATTTTCCAGATCGGCAATCTGACGGTCCGGCTGGGTGGGTTCATTGACTTCTCCAATATCTGGAGAAGCTCGAACATGACCAGTGGGCCTGCGACGGCGTGGAACAATTTCCCCTATGCCAACAGCCCCAATCACGGGCTGAGTGAGGAACGCTTCTCCGCGCAGCTCTCGCGTTTTTCCACGCTTCTGGAAGCCAATCCGACCAGGGCCGTTCGCCTTCAGGCTTATGTCGAAAGCGATTTCGGTGGATCGGGCGGAACGACCAACAGCGTACAGATCAACGGCTATACGCCCCGCCTGCGGCAGGGATATTTCACGTTCACGCAGAAAGACTGGGGACTGCATGTCCTGGTAGGTCAGGCATGGAGCCTGACGACCAACTACGCCAAGGGCGTCATTCCCCGTCAGGAACAGTTGCCCGCCGTTACGGATAACAACCAGATCCCGGGCATCACCTTCACCCGCGTGCCGCAGATCCGTATCGCCAAGGACTGGGACAGGAAATACTGGATCGCACTGTCGATCGAAGATCCTCAGGCGACAGTCGGCTTCTCTGATGCGCTGAGTTCTGGAGGAACCCTGCCCGCCAGTTATGGCCGTCTGGCCGGGCCGCGTGTCTATTACGCCAATAGTGGTGGTGTGCTGCTGAACCCGAACACGCAGTACAGCTACAACCCGGCGCCTGATATCGTGCTCAAGACGGCGGTCGATACGTCCTTCGGCCATTATGAGGTCTTTGGCCTTGCCCGCTGGTTCCGTGGACTGGTTCAGCCAGCCGGAGAAAACCATACCCACAAGAGCACCCAGTTCGGCGGTGGCGTGGGCGCGGGCATGACCGTGCCACTCGGGACCGACAAGCTTCAGTTGACCGGGAACGTGCTCGCTGGGCAGGGTGTCGGGCGCTACGGGCCCAGCCTCATTCCCGATACGACCTTCGATCACAATGGAAATCCGAGCCCGGTTCCGGAAATCATGGGATCGCTCGGGCTGGTCGGGCATCCTGCCCGTTCCGTCCTGCTCTATACCTATGGCGGCGTGGAAAGCGCGGGCCGTCGCACCTATATGGGCGCCGATGGCTTCCAGCATGGCTATGGTGCCACGGATCTGAACCTGTCCGGCTGTGAATACGAATTCGGAACATGTTCCGCCCAGACAAGGACGCTCGCCTCCCTGACCACAGGCGGCTGGTGGCACTTTCTGGACGGCCATTACGGCAGTGTCATGGGAGGACTTCAGTATACCTATATCCGCAAGTTTGCCTTCAAGGGCAATGATGGCGCGGATCATGCCGTCGATCCCACGACGTATGGACATACAGTCTACGTGACCTTCCGTTATTATCCCTTCCAGCAATAAGATTTGGTGAAGTATTCACATTACCTGAAAAATCATTCCGTATTCCCGAAACGGGCAAGCCTCTTTTCAAGACTTTCGCGCCACTCACGGTCATGGCTCCCGGTCTGACAGACCGTCCATGACATACTGGAGAATTTCATGTCTGGCACAACAACGCAGGCGCCGCCCAGGCCCCTGAATCCCTCACCGGCGCAACCGCAGAAACTTCAGCCCCTTTATGTGCTGTCATGGTTCCTGTGTGCCCTGTTCTACTTCTATCAGTACGCCATCCGCTCCGCGCCCGGGATCATGCAGGATGAGCTGACGCAGGCCTGGGGCAACAGCCATCTGGGGCTGATGATTGCCTCCTATTACATCGTCTACGCCCTCATGGCCCTTGCCGTTGGTGTGCTGCTGGACCGGTATGGCGCACATGCCATCATGCCGATGTTCATTGCCATCACAGGCGTTGGATGTCTCATCTTTGGCCAGGGCAGTCTGGTTGCTGGGATTGGCGGCTACATCATTCAGGGCATCGGCGCGATCTGCGCGTTCGTGGGTGCGTCCTACGTGGCCGCACGGTATCTCCCGGCCCGGACGCTGGCGCTTTTCGTCGGTCTGACGCAGTGCATGGGCATGGCCGGGGCCGCTTTCGGTTCCAAGCCGACCCGCATTCTGATCGATCCGCACGGTTCGTTCCATATCCCCTGGCAGTCCGTCTGGCTGGGCTTTGGCGTTATCGGTCTTCTGCTGGCGGTCGCGGTCTTTTTCGTCATGCCGCGCGATACGGGTGACAGCTCTCAGCACCACGGTGATATGTCCGTGGCGAACCTGGTGCGGCCGTTCAAAATCATCTTCTCCAACCCGCAGAGCTGGATCGCCGGACTTGCCGGTGGGCTGCTGTTCGTTCCGACAACGATCGGTGCACTGGGCTGGGGTGCGCTGATGCTGAGCAAGGGCGAACACACGACGATGGGCTTTGCCGCCACGGATGTGTCGATGGTCCCCATCGGATGGGTTATCGGCTGCCCGCTTCTGGGCTGGATTTCCGACAAGATCGGACGCCGCAAGCCTGTCCTGATCGGTGGCGCACTGGTGCTGCTGGCAGCGTCACTCTGCGCGCTCTATGTCCCGGTCGGGGTTCTGCCGCATTACTTCGTGGCGCTGGTCATGGGCATCGCCTCGGGTGCGGCCATGATCCCATTCTCCTCGATGAAGGAGGTCAATCCTCCCGAGGTCAAGGGAACGGCTGCGGGCGTCATGAACTTCCTTGTTTTCGGAACAACGGGGATCATGTCTCCTCTCGTCTCCGCCCTGATGGGCAAGAGCGCACCGGAGACAATGGCACAATTCCATACAGCGTTCCTGCCGCTGGTTATTGGTATCGGGATTGCCATCCTGCTGGGATTCTGCCTCAAGGAAACCGGCTGGAAAGTCCGTAAGACGTCCTGATTTCCGGGCAGGCTGAAAACAGGAAACGGCCCGCTCTTGCGGGCCGTTTTTTTATGCGCCTTTTCAAACGGGCGGTATGAAAAGCAGCCTCTTACTTCGCGGCCGCCTTCTCAAATGCTCCCGCAATTGTCAGCGTCACGTCATCGCCAACATACGGAACATACTTTTTGACCCCGAAATCGCTGCGGTGGATCGTCGCTTCAGCCTGAAAACCGACCGTATAGGCCTTGTCCATCGGGTTGACGCCGGCGCCTACGAAATGGACATGCAGCACCTCCGGATGGGTCACGCCATGAAGCGTCAGATTGCCGGTGACCAGAGCCTCATCCGCGCCCGTGCGGCGGACCTGCGTCGAGACAAAAGTCGCGTCCGGATATTTTGCGACATCAAACCACTCGTTGTTCTTGAGTTCTTCCGTCAGGACCGTGCTGGTGGTCGAAACGCTTGAGACCGGAATGGTCACGTTCAGATGCGAGGCATCCGGATGTCTGGCATCAAGCTGAAGCGTACCGGTGACGCCGGAAAACTGACCGGAATAATAGGTGAAGCCAAAATGCAGCACGGAAAAGCCGATCTGCGTATGGCCGCTCTCGACCGTATAGGCGCCCGACTGCACATCCGCAGGTGCTGCGGCGTAGGCTGCGGAAGACAGGAGTGCGAGAGCGAACGCAGCGCCTGCGCCCTTGAGAAGACGTGTTTTCATTGTTTCATGATCCTTCATGAGATGTGAATTGAAGAAGTCAGCCGAACCGGAAACCGGACAGGGCCTTCCCCATAACGATATCGCTGTAATTGCGATGACCGGCGTCGGTTCCTGCGGCCCCGGCGGCGAACATCAACGGCAGGAGATGTTCCGGCTGCGGATGGCAGTCCCGCGCGAACGGTGCCTGCTCCCAGTCCAGAAGGCTCTTTGTGCGACGATCAGGCGGGGCCTCGACCGCGCCCTGAAGCCAGGTGTCGAAGGCGACTGATCTGGCATCCGACACAGCATCCGGCCGCATCAGATGGCGCATGTTGTGATAGGTCATTCCCGTACCCACCAGCAGGATATTCTGGCTCCGTAAAGGCTCCAGAACCTCCCCGAGTTTCATGACGCCGGCAGCATCCAGAGTTGTGGGCAGGGAAATTTCCACCACCGGGATATTCGCCTCCGGGAATGCAAGCATGAACGGAATGAACACCCCGTGATCCAGACCGCGTCTGGCATCTTCCGTGCTGGCAATCCCTGCATCACGCAGAAGATGAAGGATTTTCCCGGCAACATCAGGCGCCCCCGGAACGGGATACTCAAGCTGATAGGTATGGGGCGGAAAACCGTAATAATCATAGATCAGCGACGGATGGGCCGCCGATCCGATAACCATGTCCTGCGTCTCCCAGTGCCCGGACATGACCACAATGGCGTCTGGACGACGAGGCAGAGCCGTTCCGACAGAACGGAGATAGGCTGCCATATGATCCCACGTTTCCCCCCACTCCATGAAGAAGCACGGGCCACCGCCATGCGGCAGAAAAAGAACGGGTTGCCGCATCTTGTCCTGATCTTTCAGGGTCATCTTCACTGCTTCCCTCTCCGTTCGACAGGGCAGATGTTGCCACCCTCACCCAAAAAGAATAATTCCCTGATTTGGGATATGATCTGGCACTGGGAGTGTGAGATAAATGCTTGATCGCTTCACGGGGATGCAGGTTTTCGCAAGGGTCGTGGCCCAGGGCAGTTTTTCTGGAGCCGCCCGGTCGCTCGGCCTTTCGCAGACGATGGTCACAAAGCACATTGCCGCCCTGGAAAGCCGATTGGGGATCTCGCTGTTCCATCGCAGCACCCGCAGGCTGTCCCTGACTGAACCGGGTCGTCTTTTCCTCATCCGCGGTCAGAAGATTCTGGCGGATCTTGAAGACATGGAGCAGGAAGTCTCCGCTGAAAATCAGGAGCCCCGGGGTATTCTTCGCCTGAACGCCCCGGTTTCGTTCGCCATCAGGCATGTCGGGCCGATCCTCCCCCAATTCAGCCTTCGCCATCCTCTCGTCACGGTTGAACTGGGACTGGATGACCGCAGGATTGATCCGATTACGGAAGGATGGGATCTGACACTGCGCATCGGGCGCATGCCCTCGAGTGCGCTACGCTCCCGTCGACTGGCACAGGTCGATTTCGTGGTCTGCGCGGCACCCTCCTATCTGGAGGAATGTGGCACACCCCATACGGTTGCCGCTCTCCAGAACCATCGCTGTCTGGGCTATACGCTGGGGGATGAGATCAGCAGTGCGCGCTGGAGTTTCGGACTGAACGGCGAACGCACCGTCCCGGTCAGCGGCCCCATGCATGCCAATAACGGGGATGTCCTGCGCGAAGCCGCCATCGCGGGACAGGGCATCATCTATCAGCCGACCTTCATTGTCTCGGAAGAACTGAAATCCGGGAGACTGGTTGCGCTGTCACTGGACATGCCAACGATGACGGGGCCGGAGCTTCATGCCGTCTATGCGCCCACGCCTCATGTGCCGCTCAAGATCCGGGCGATGATCGACTTTCTGGTCGAGCAATACGGGCCGGTTCCGCCCTGGACGCTCTGAGGGAACCGGCACCGGACAAGAAACGTCCTTACTGGACCGTCTCTGGCGCGGTTTTCTGACGGATCGCGGCGAACTCCGAACCGGCATTCCATTGTGGCCAGTCATGTGAGAACGCCACGTCGTGCCCGACTTTCCACACAGCCCAGACGTCCTGTGCCGCGCCCCGGACGTCCCAGTTCGGGCTCCAGGCATCGCAGGCCTGATGGTAACATGCCATGTAAGCGGTCAGCCATTTGCCTCCGGCATCCGTTCCACCTTTCAGAAGATCGAACTTTCCAGCCATGTCCATAACCGCGAGCACCGGCACGCCTGCCCGCGCAAACGGCAGGTGATCCGCGCGGTAGAACGCGCCGCGCTCCGGCATCGCCTCTGGTTGCGTCGTGCGTCCCTGAAGGGCCGCGGCGGCGGCGAACTGCTCCTGAAGCGTGTCCTGCCCTGCCCCGATGATGAAGGCGTTATGGGCGGGGCCAGCCATCTGGAGCACATCCATCGTCAGGTTGGCAGCCGTTTTTTCCAGCGGAGCCAGCGGATGGGCGACGTACCAGCCTGATCCCAGCAGACCGCGCTCCTCGCCCGTCCAGGCGGCGAAACGGATGGTGCGGTCAGGCTTTGGTCCGGCCTTGAAGGCGCGGGCAATTTCGAACAGCGCTGCAATTCCCGAGCCGTCGTCGATCGCGCCACGCCGAATGACGGTGTTCCCCTGCGCGTCCGTGCTTTTGCCGTAAGCATCCCAGTGCGCGCCGAACATGACCGTCTCATCCGGATATTTTGCGCCCGTAATTTTGGCGAGCACGTTCTGGCTTTGCAGACGGCCAAACGTAACCGGAAGATCGGCTGAGAATGTCGTATGCTTCAGCGTGACGGGACGGAAGTCTTCGGAACGCGCCTTGATCCGGAGCGCCTGAAGATTCAGACCGGCCTGCCTGAACAGGGCTGCCGCAGCCTTCCCCTCGAGCCAGCCCTGAACGGGGACAGGATGGCTTTCGCTGGCATCATGTTCAACGTCATAGGCTTCGCCCCCCGGTGCAATGACCGTGCTCCACGGGTAGGACGCACCGGCCGTGTCATGCACGATCAGGGCTGCCACGGCGCCCCGACGGGCGGCTTCCTCGTATTTATAGGTCCAGCGGCCGTAATACGTCATGGTCTTGCCGCCGAAGCGACCGGCGACTGGCTCCTTCGGTGTTGCATCGAAGTCAGGATCGTTGACGAGGAAAATCGCGACCTTCCCTTTGAGATCGACGCCCTTGAAATCGTCCCAGTGCCGCTCCGGCGCATGGACGCCATATCCCACGAAGACCATCGGGGCATCCTTCACGCGCAGCCGGTCTTCGGGCAGCAGCGTCGAGAGATAGATGTCCTGAAGCTGGGTCAGAGGCAGCGACTTACTGCCGGTCCGGGCATTAATGGAGCCATCAGCGGCGGTTCTGGTCCGAAGCATGGGAACGGTCTGCGTCCACCCACCGTTTTCGCCGCCCGGTTCGAGACCCAGAGCCTTGAACTGCGCGATCAGCCAGGGGACCGTGACCTTCTCCCCTTCCGTTCCGGGAGCACGGCCCTCGAACGCATCGGATGCCAGAACCTTCATCGTGTCCGACATACGCGCCGGGTTGATATCCGCGGATGGTGCAGCATGTCCCGCGAGGGGCGCTGCCATCAGGGTCGTAGCGAGGAAAAGACCGCGCCGAAGCGATGTTTTATGTTTCATGGCAGGAGGCCACCTTCTGTTGAAGTTCCAGGGATAGAAGATCGGATTGCCGGCTTTTCAGTCGTGGGGTTCAGACGGTCCCGGCGGATATAAACGCTCTTTTCGATCGGATCGCGCTGATAATCCTGTGCGAGAACCCTGAGAACACAGGGCATGTAATCCGCTGCGCTCCACTGTCCCCAGACACGGTAATCATCGAAATATATGACGGGTGGAAGATCATGCGGCAGATCATGGCAGAGATCTCGCTCATATCCGTCCCAGGGGTGATGCGCATAGTCCGCTTCCCAAGGAAGGTATTCATGATATTTCTTCATGGAAAGACGCCCGGCGTAAATATAGACGTCCGGGTTATAGGGAATGACCAGAATACGCTCCCCGGGGCGGGAATGGCTCTGGATGGCCCGAACAAAACCGACATCCGTATTTTCACGAAGCGGATGGAACCCCGCCTCCTGCTGCTGTCTCCGGGTCATGTCATAGGGGGACGTCGTGGCATGACGCGCTCCCGTGACGTACACGCCGCAAAAGACAGCCGCGACAAGCGTCGCCAGGCGTTCATGAGACTGCATCATCCGCACCCCCATGAGAACGCAGAGCGTCATGGCGCCCATGACGAAGGTTCCGTCCTGAAAGCCGAATGCACCACGCACCTGCGTCATGAGCAGCGCACCTGCGAGCAACAGTACTGACAGTCGATGCCGGGACATTGCAAACAGGAGAAAACTGCCACAGCCGAAACAGATTACAGCCAAAGACTGAATGATGGTGTCAGGCCGGAACGATGGGATGAGACTCTGGAACAGCGGGCGGAGGCCCACGCCGATATAACGGGAATAATAGAACTGGTTTGCAACGAAATGATAGGCGATCATGCCGCCCAGATCGCCATAAAACAGCATCCAGAACAGACAGGCACCGAGCGCAGCCCCGGCTCCCGCCAGAGCCTGAAAGAGGCTGTTCCGGTAGCCCGATCGCCGCACGGTCACGATAGCCAGCCCCAGCAGGATGGCCGTAGGGGCAAAAGAATAGGCGGTCAGAGGCAGAAGGGCGATGCAGGCCCCTCCGCAGCACGCCTGCCAGCGTCCGACGTCATCTTCCAGCAGAACCGGCAGGATCAGAAGGGCCATTACGACCGTGAGGAGATCACCGCCAACCGTCCAGTAGCTGTCCATGTTGAAGGCCTGGACTGTCCACTGCGCAGCCATTGCAGCAAGCCAGACGCCCACTGCGAGCCACCGTGATGACCATTTCCGTAGTGCGGGAGACAGGAATACTGCCACGCCAGCCGCAAATGTGCAGGCGATCGGGACGAGACGCATGAGATAGGCGTGTCGGAAGCCGGAAAACAGGCCTGCGATCCAGGACAGGATAAAAATCAGTGGGCCATGGGCATCAATATAATCGCGATAGAGGACGTCCCCCCTCGCTATGGCCAGCCCACCTAGGATATGGCCGGATTCATCGCCGAAAGAAGGCGTCCCCAGGCCATAGAACGCTTTGACGGCGAAATACAGCACGCCCAGAACTGCAAGGAATGGCCCCGAAAAGGAAAGAAAGGTCATTCTACGCATGGATGTCGGTATTTCTGCCGCCCTGAAAGAAAGGTCTGGAGGGAAAGACCGGGTCTTTCCCTCCATCTGTGATTACTTGGACTGTTCTGAAACAAGACCGCGATGCACGAGCATCGGTGTGATGTCCGGATCCTTGCCGTAGAAGGCGCGGAACATCGGACCGTAATCCATGGTGTGTCCCTTCGAGAGGATCATGTCGCGGAAGCGCTGTCCGTTTTCACGCGTCAGGCCGCCATGATCCTGGAACCAGGAGAACACGTCCTGATCCAGCATTTCCGTCCACAGATAGGCGTAATAGCCGGCAGAATAACCATTGGACCAGATATGCAGGAAGTAGCTGGAACGATAGCGCGGCGGAACGGCTGCGACGTCCAGCCCGGTGCTGTTCAGCGCATCGGTTTCGAACTTGTCCACGTCCTGACGCGGGGCCGTCGCGGGCAGGCTGTGCCACTTCATGTCGAGTTCTGCTGCGGCGACAATCTCACCCAGCGCGTAACCCTGATTGAAGTGCGAGGCCTTGCGGATCTTCTCGACCAGGGCCTTGGGCATCGGAGCACCGGTCTTGTAGTGCCGGGCGTAATGCGACAGGACCTTCGGGTCCAGAGCCCAGTTCTCGTTGAACTGCGACGGAAACTCCACGAAATCGCGCGCAACACTTGTGCCGGACAGCGAGGGATAGGTCTGGTCCGCGAACAGGCCATGCAGGGCATGGCCGAATTCGTGGAACATGGTCGTCACGTCCTCTGACGTGATGAGTTGCGGCTGACCGGGAGCCGCCTTGGTAAAGTTGGCGACGTTGTAGATGACGGGCTTCGTACCAAGCAGTTTGGACTGTCCAACGAAGTTGGACATCCAGGCGCCACCGGACTTGTTGTCGCGCTTGAAGTAATCGAAATACATCAGGCCCAGCGGAGAGCCGTCCTTGTCGTGAACTTCAAAGACCATGACGTCCGGCTGGTAGACGGGGATATCCGTCCTCTGCTGGAAGGTGATCCCGTAAAGCTGGTTGGCGGCAAAAAATACGCCATCCGTCAGGACCGTTTTGAGCTCAAAATACGGCTTGATTTCATCCTGATCGAGATTGTACTTCGCGCGCCTCACCTGGTCGGAATAATGCTCCCAGTCCCAAGGCTTCAGATCGAACTTTCCGCCGTTTCTGCGAATGGCTTTCTGAAGGACCCCGGCTTCGCGCTTTTGTTCCGCAACCGTAGCCGGGACGAGCTGCTGCATGAAGTTTTCCGCAGCTTCCGGCGTCTTGGCCATCTGATCGTACAGCGTATAGGCGGCAAAATTCGGATAGCCGAAGAGCGCGGCCTTCTGCGCACGGAGTTCTGCCAGTTCGGCGATCGTGGCGCGGGTGTCGTTCTCGTCGCCCTTCTCGGCGCGGGTCCAGCTCTGCTCGAACAGGGCCTGGCGGGTTTCGCGGTCTGTCAGCGAGGAGAGAGCAGGCTGCTGCGTTGTGTTCTGAAGGGGGATGACCCACTTCCCAGCCAGTCCACGCTCCTGCGCGGCCTTGGCGGCTGAGGCAATCGCGTTGTCATCCAGACCGGCCAGCGCCTTTTGGCTATCGACGATCAGGGCGCCGTTCTTGGCGCTGGCAATCAGCTTCTGCTCGTACTGCGTTTCAAGATTGGAGAGACGCGTGTTGATCGCGCGCAGCTTCGTCTTGTCCGCTGCAGAGAGCTGTGCACCAGCATGGACGAACTGCTGGTAATAGATGTCGAGAAGCTGGGCCTGTTCGGGCGTCAGGTTGAGCTTCTCACGGCGGTCATAGAGGGACTTCACGCGGGCGAAGAGCTTCGCGTTCAGATAGACTTCATCTTCATGAGCCGTCAGGCGAGGCGCTTCCTGGCTCTGCACCTTGTCCAACACATCGTCCGTATTGGCCTGATAGACGCCATCAAACGTCATCTGAACGCGATTGAGGGTCTGGCCTGCGCGCTCCATGGCACCGATGGTGTTGTCGAAGGTCGGCGCTGCCCGGTTGTTGGCAATTGCCTTGATCTCACGCAGATGCTCGGCCATTCCACGCTCGAAAGCCGGGGCATAGTCGCTGTCCGTGATCTGGTCGAAGCGGGGCGCCTGATAAGGCAGCGTGCTGGCGGAAAAGAGAGGGTTCGTAGAAGCGGCGTGCGCTTCAGCGGAAAGGGAAAATGCTGAAACCGCAAGAACTGCGGCAAGCCTGAAATTGAAAGCCATGAAATCGCCTGTAACACTCATGATGATGGCGAACCGTATGGTGTTCGGGACGTATCGTCAAACGGGCTATTTCCCTTCCTGAAATGCCGGAAAACCAGCCAATTCCCGCTTGACGCCATTTTCTGCTTGGTGCGTGCGAATGCGCCTCCCTAGACCGGCAGGGTGTGTGGACACAGCCGCCTTCCGGGGCGGTTTTTTCATAGCCGGAGACGACAATGGACTGGACATCGCTGTTCCAGACAATCCTGCCCTATCTGCCTGCCCGATACGCAGGGGATATCGTTTCAATCATTACATTTCTGATCGCTGCAGCAGCACTGGCCCTCCGCTTCTGGAAGCCACCTGCCAGCACGTCGAAACTGCTGCCCCTCTTTCGCATCGTGAGTGCCCTGGCTCAGGCGAAAGGCTGGAATACAAGCGCCTATCAGCCTGGCGCAAAGGCCATCATGGTTCCTGTCGGTTCCTCACGCGCGGAAGACGCCGCGAAACTGGGTCTGGATATGGTTTCGACACATCCTAAAGCCGCTGAGGCTCCCCGGCGTACCGGATCGATACCCGGGTAACTGCATAGTCCTTACAAATACAACGTCCTTTTTCATGGCCGCCTTCAGGGCGGCCTTTTTTTATTTCCGGAGCATTCATTGATGCGTAACCGTCTTATTGCCCTCAGCCTTGGCGTCGTTCTTCTTGCCTCCACGAGCGCCTGCACCACCACCGGGAGCACAACCACCTTCAATACACAGGCTCTGAGCAACGACGCCGCAGCCATTGCCTATGCCGTTCAGGCCATCGAAAGCATCCCGGAACTGGAAAGCCACCTGTCGGCTGCCGACAAGGCGAAGTTCGACAGCCTGGTCGCCCAGATCAGGAGCGTCTCGGCACAGGTCGCCGCTAACTCGAACGGCTCCATCACCGTCTCCACCGGCAAGGACTGGGCCAAGTCTCTCGGGACGGATCTTCAGACCCTTCTGGCCATCGCAACGCCGATCGTGAAGGTCTACTCGCCGTCCGCCGCCACCTACATGAGCACCGTGCAGGCCATGATCCCGCTGATCGAAGCTCTCGCGGGCGTCACGGCTACCCCCTTCGCCGTCCAGACGCAGTCCCCGGACCTGATCCGCGCCCGGATCTATCAGGGCGTCTGACGCTCCCTCCCCTCTGTTGCCCAGCAGGAGCGGTTCGTCACGAGCCGCTCCTTTTTTTGTATTTCTGCCGGAGTTGTCCATGTCCCGATGCCTTGGCAAACGTGCGCCCAAGCATGATCTGCGAACCTACCGTCTGGCGCCCATGCTGGCCTCACGCCTTCCCGCTGTTCCCACGCAGAAGGACTGGTCACACGGAGTGCCCTATCAGATGTGGGGCAATGACCGGTATGGCTGCTGTGCGTTCGCGGCCCATGCGGCCCTGACGGCAACATGGACCCATGCCGCACAGGGGCTGGTCGTGCTGTCCACGGACATGGTGCTGAACAATTACGCCGCCGTCACGGGCTTCGATCCGCAGACAGGCGCGCGCGACAATGGAACGATCCTGCTGGACGAGTTGAACTTCTGGCTGCGCGAAGGACTGCACCGTCCGGGGCAGACGCTGGATTACCTGACGGCCTATGGTGCGATTGATCCGCAGGACTGCGACGGGATACGCCGCGGCATCTGTTACCTCGGAGGCGTTCTCGCCGGTGTCCAGGTTCCGCAGGGTTTCATGGATCTTCCGCTGGGTGCGACATGGGACTGGAACGCCATTTCCGACCGCACGCCCGTGGGCGGTCATGCCATCGCACTCGTGGGCTATAATCCCGAAGGACTTTTCTTCAATACCTGGGGCACGCGGACATTCATGCCGTGGGACACATTCACGAAGATTGCCGACGAAGCCTATGGTCTGCTCTCACGCCAGAACTGGATGGGCATTCCCGGAATATCGCCGAATGGTGAAGGATTTGACGCGCTTCTTGCGGAAGTGAGGGGCGTATGAACCTCAGGTTTTTCAGCCAGAGTTCAGGTCTTGCCGTGCTGGCTTTCGTTATTCTGGGTGGATGTTCTGCGGGATCGCCTTCTCCCGTCACGATCAGTGAAGCCATTGATGGCGTCCAGAGGGATCTGACGAGGGCGGGTGTTGTCAGCACCTCCCACGTTCAGGGCTGGACGGTAGAGCAGACGGCAGGGTTCGACACGAATGTCCGCGCCCTGCAATGCAGCCAGCATGTCCCGGACCCGGTCGTAGCCATAATTTCGGGACCGGTCACACTGGCACTCTCCGGAAGCTTCACGTCCTCAGGTAGCTTTTCAGTCGGCAATTCCGGCACGGTGCCTGTTTTCGGTCTACAGGCGGATGCAAGCCGCACCAAAGCCCAGACATTGAATCTGCCCGTCCAGTTCGTGCCCCTTTCTGCCCTGGCAGATGCGGAACTGGCACGGGAAGTCGGATATGCCGGCGCTCTTCTGGCCCAGAGCGATGCAGTCCGTCAGGCTGAAGGTCAGCGGATTACGGATAACCGCGATGCGCTGGCGCAGCATGTACAGAAGCTGATCGGCCAGTTTCCCGGTGGCTGCCCGAACGCCCCTGTCCATCCATTCGTGGGAACACGGCCTGTTCCCTGATACGCAGAGGTCTCTAGACGGGCGCGGAAAGGCCCAGCGCCCGTCCCGCAGCCGTCGCAACATCGTGCCTCAACCGCACGACACTGTTGCCGCCCGAAGGATGAACCCGGTTGGTCAGGATCAGCACATAGCTGTCGCTGTCCGGGTCAATCCACAGGGACGTTCCGGTAAAACCCGTATGACCAAAGGACCGGCGGGAAAATACGTCCCCTCTCGGGGAGGAATAATGGGTGTCGATATCCCAGCCCAGTCCGCGAAGTTCCGTTTTCCCCGCCGGCTGCTGCGGGGTGATCATGAGCATCAGGGTTTCCCGTCGCAGGGGGAAACGGCTGGGACGCCCCTGGAGACGATCCAGAAGCGCCTGGGCATAGACCGACATGTCCCGCGCATCCGAGAACAGCCCTGCATGACCGGCGACGCCCCCCATCCTGCGGGCCGTGGGATCATGAACAACTCCACGCAGCATGGTGCCGTGCTCGTCATACTGGGTCGGGGCAATGAGAGGCCACAGATCCGCTGATGGGCGATAGCCGGATTCAGTCATGCCCAACGGATCGAGAATATTGCGCTGAACATACTGATCGAGCGGCAGACCGCCCAGCTTTTCGACCAGAAGCCCCAGCATGACGTAATTGATGTCACTATAGACAAATTTCTCGCCAGGCGGATTGATGAGGGAGGACGTCATGGCGCGCCTGACACCCTCCGCCCTGCCGCTCCAGGGATCGTCCAGCGGGACATCCAGCGGCAGGCCGGAATAATGGGTCATCAGCAGGCGGACAGTAATGTCACCCTTCCCCTTGCAGGCAAACTCCGGAAAATACTGGCTGATCCGGTCATCGACCCCCAGTTTCCGCTGCTCGACCAATTGCATGACCGCCAGCGCCGTCATGGTCGGCTTGGTGAGGGAGGCCATGTCGAAGCGGGTGTCCCAGCCCAGAGGTTCGGGAGCCGGAACAAGAGCGCGTTTCCCATAGACAAAACGATGTACGATCCGCCCGTCATGGCCGATGGCGACAACCGCGCCTGGAGCCTCACCTTTTCTGACGGCCTGACGGACCAGAGCGTCCACCCCCTCGAACGACGAAGCTGATCGGGCACAGGCGGCAACCTGACTGACGCACATGGCCCCGCCACCGAGCAGGACATGACGCCGCGTGAAGAAACCACTTTCTTTCATGACGGGTATATCTGACATGTTTTCTGCATCTCCCCGCCTCTGATCCTGCAAGAAAAGATTAGCCGTTTTTTTCGAACACGCAACAGAACGCCCTTCGGCAGTCCATCGGTTATGGTTTCCCGGAAGGTTCTCATGTATGACGCCCCTCATCCCCATACCTATGTCCTTCGATGAGAGTGCTACCGTTTGTCTGAAAAACGCCTGACCCTGACACCATTCATGAACAGGCTCACGGCCTACACCCTCTCACTGGCATTCGGTCTTTTTCAGGCATTGCAATGCTTTCCGGTGGCATTGATCCGGGGAAAAATTCCTGCGTATGCCCAGTCCGGAAACGAAGATTTCTTTCAGCATATCATTGGCCAGATCTATTTTCTGCGGCAGGGGTGGCACTGGCCGCTCCTGATGGACCAGCGCCTGGATGCACCAGCGGGCACCAATATTGCCCTGACGGACAGCATTCCTCTGGAAGCACTGCTTCTGAAGATCGTTCATCCACTTTTCCCGGACATGTTGCAGGGAATAACGCTCTATCTGGCGCTGTGCTGGACTCTGCAACCGGTCTGTGCGGTCTTCGCCCTGCGTTCACTGGGCGAAAAACGGCTGCTTCCCGCGCTCGCAGTTGCGGTCTTCAGCGCCTGCTTTCCAACATTTCTCTTCAGACTGGGGCACGCGGCCCTGTGTGGACAATGGATCCTGCTCCTGGCGCTTGGGCTCTATTTCAGAGCCACACAACCCGGCGCAGGGCGCCAGCCGGTATGGATGCTGGCTATTCTGACAGCCCTGACCTTTCTGGTGCATCCCTATCTGATGGTGATGACAGGTGCCATTCTCGGAGCCGTTCCCCTGACGCTTTTCCTGCGGGACAGGAACTGGAAAACCTGTGGCCCAGCCATGATGGCTACCGCCATCTCGGGACTCAGCATCCTCATCCTCGGTTCCGTTCTGGGGTACTGGGGCGGAGCAAGCGGTGGTGGCTACGGGTTCTACTCCATGAACCTCGCCTCTCCGTTCTGGCCCGTACATTCCAGCCTTTTCCCCTCCGTTCCCGGAGCCCTGGCAGAAGCCACTGGAGGGCAGTATGAAGGATACCAGTACCTCGGGGCCGGTGTACTTCTGCTGCTTGGGATGGTTCTGCTCAGCCGCAGGGGCCTTGCGCTTCTGACGCAGCTTCCGAAGCAGCATGCCGGGCTTCTTCTTGCCTGTCTGGCGCTGACAGTCATCGCGGCGTCAAACCGGGTCTATTTCCTCCATGTCCCCGTGCTGTTGACGCATTTCAGAGTGCCGGGCGCCGAACAGATGCGTTCTTCGGGCCGGATGTTCTGGCCGGTCGCATATCTGATGATGCTTGGAGCGGTCTATGGTCTGTGCCGCGCCTGGCCGCGCGCCTGGCCCCTCATCATGCTTGCAGCCATGGCGCTTCAGTGGCGTGATACCGTGGATATCCGCCACGGCGATCACGATGCCGAAATGAATCTCCTCGCCCCGGCATCTCCTGCGGACCAAGCGCTTTTTGCGCTAATGCGGCCTTTCGACAAAATCGAGATCCATCCCCGGCTGGAATGCGACGGCGTTGATGCGCATTATGTCATGCCTTTTATTTACGCTGCGGCCCGGCAGAACGCCGTGGTCAATACGATGTATACGGCACGAACGCCCCCTGAAGCCGCCTGTCAGCCAGTGGCGGAGCAGCCTCATCCCCTGAACCCGCAGACCCTTGTCATCCTGACCGGTTCGGCGCGGCAAATTCACGCCGCTCACTGGACAAGCCTGCAACATGCGCAGTGCGGTGTCAGGGACAAAGCCATATTCTGCGTCCCGGCGGATACTCCGTTGCCAACCGGGCTCTCCCCTGTGCCGGAAGCCCCGACTATCCCGATGAACCAGGATATCATCACGGGCGGTTCGCAACTGAAGAATATGGAAATTCTGGAAAGCGGCTGGTCAGGGTTGGAAGATTGGGGCGTATGGAGTGAAACGCCTGATCCCTCGCTCTATTTTCATCTGCCGACGGATATTCATACGGCCCGCATCGTCCTGCGAATGCACTCCACACCCGGCACAGCCCAAGAGGTGGGAGTTTTCCTGAACGGAACACGGATCGCAGACTGGAATGTTCAGACTGCCGATGCTGATTACGTAGCAGATTTTGCCGTTCCAGCCGATACCAGAACTGCAAGCCTGCGGCTGAAGATCAGCAATCCGGTTCATATCGGACAGGATCCTCGCCTGCTTGGAATCGCACTCCTCAAGCTCAGGGTCCATAAACTGGACTGAGAAACGCGAAGCTGCGCCCTCCAGATGCGAGGGCGCAATCGTGCTCAGTAGGTACGGCGTAGCACGTAAATCGGACGCTGCTTCGTCTCCATGTAGATACGCCCGATATATTCACCCAGCATGCCGATACTGATGATCTGGACGCTGCTGAAAAAGATGATCGCGACGAACAGGGACGTATATCCCGGCACGGGGTTGCCCCAGACGACCGTGCGAAACACGATGAAAAGCGCATAGAGAATGGCGATCAGCGCGCCGACCGTTCCCAGATAGGTCCATAACCGGATTGGAACGGAGGAAAAACTGGTGAAGCCTTCAAGGGCAAAGTTCCACAGCGAATAACCGGAGAATTTCGTCATTCCCGCCGCCCTCGGCGCCCGGACATAATCGATGGTGACCGTCCGGAACCCGACCCATGCAAACAGGCCTTTCATGAACCGCTGACGTTCGGGCAGTCTTTTCAAAGCATTGACCACGCATCGGTCCATCAACCGGAAATCGCCGACATTTTCGGGAATCCGGATGTGCGCGAGTTGATTGTGAAGCGCATAGAACCAGGACGCCGTCTTGCGCTTAAGCATGCTGTCGCTGGAGCGGTCGATCCGTTTTCCCAGCACGACTTCGGCACCATCACGCCAGGACTGCACCATCTGCGGGATGACCTCGGGAGGGTCCTGAAGATCCGCGTCAATAATGATGACCGCATCCCCGCCCGCCGCATCGAGACCGGCTGTCAGCGCCGCTTCCTTGCCGAAATTGCGTGACAGTTCGAGCACTTTGAAACGTCTGTCGCTTTCCGAGAGTCCGATCAGTTCACGCAGAGTGGCATCGCTGCTGCCGTCATCCACACACACGATTTCCCACTCCGTCTCCGGGATACCGTCGAGAACAGGCAGGATGCTCTGTACGAAATGGCTGATAGCGGCTTCTTCGTTATAGAAAGGAACAATCAGGGAAAGCTGGCTGGCCATAAAAATTTTCGGGTTCCAAATCGTGACAGGGCAAGCATACCAGAAATATGTGGACAACGTGCAGCAGTCACTTCAGGAAAAAAACAGAAGCTGTCGAGCATCATGTCTCAGGATCCCCGCTGCCTGCGAGCATTGATCTTTTGCCGCCAGCCGATAAGGTGCCTCTTGCGGAGGGATCAGCAGATTTCCCTCCCGTTTTGCCCGCAACCTTCAGCCAGTTGTATTGAAGTGCCCTTTCCCGCCAGCCTTTCCGCGCTTTTGCAGCATCAGAGGATGTCAGGACCGGAAATGCAGAGTTCATGACAGACCAGACCGAGACCGGCAGGCCCGCCGCACAGCCGGGGAGCAGGACGCCCCAGTGGCATCTCCAGGGAGAACAGGACGCCCCTGTCATGGTTCTGAGCGGGACGTGGCAGGCGCGGACTGGCGATATTCCAGCCTTTCCCAAAGATGGACTGAAAAAGGCTCCGGGCGCTCATCTGTCCTTCCAGACGTCCGATGTTCAGGCCTGGGATACGGGACTGATTGCCTTTCTGTGGGATCTCAAACGTGTTGCCCATGACGCTGGCATCACTCTGGATATGCAGACGCTGCCCGGTCCGGTGCGCCAGCTTCTGGAACTTCTGCCCGAAGCGCCTGACGAGCCTGTCCATCATCAGGGGCACCGCACGCCTTTTCTGGAAGCGGTCGGAGGTCATGCCATCGCCTCCATGACGGAAGTCGGGGTGGTCTCTGAACTGGGGGCTCTTACGGCAAAAGGTGCTGTCCAGACCATTCTCGGCCGCAGCCGGATGCGCATGGTCGATCTTCTGGCCAATACCGCCGATGCTGGTCCCTATGCCCTGCTGATCGTGGGAATCGTCAACTTCCTGATCGGTGCGATCCTGGCATTCGTGGGGGCTGTCGAGCTTCAGAAATTCGCCGCCGGCATCTATGTCGCGAGTCTGGTCGGGATTGCGATGGTGCGCGAAATGGCCGCCGTCATGACCGCCATCATCATGGCCGGGCGAACGGGGGGCGCCTATGCCGCACGCATTTCCACCATGCAGGGCAACGAGGAAATCGACGCCCTGACCGTCTTCGGCATTCCCACTTCGACCTACCTGATCCTGCCGGCCGTCCTGTCGCTCATCATCACGATGCCGTTCCTGTATCTGTATGGATGTCTCATCGGCATGCTGGGCGGATTTGTCGTCGCCATCTCGATGCTCGACATCACGGCGGCGGGATATTTCCATCAGACCGTCACGGCTTTCGGGATCGGCCAGTTCATCTTCGGCTTCATCAAGAGCCTGGTGTTCGGCGCCTTCATCGGCCTGACGAGCTGCCGGATCGGCCTCAAGGCCGGACGCTCGGCCGCCGATGTGGGCATCGCCGCCACACGCGCCGTCGTCGTCGGCATCGTGGGCGTCATCGCGATCGATGCGATCTTTGCCGTCATCGCCGATGTTCTGGGGATCTGACCGCCATGTCTGAACAGACCGTCCTGTCCCTGCGCGATGTCACGCTCTCTTTCGGCCCCAAGGTCATCCAGAAAAACATCTCGCTCGACGTACGCAAGGGAAGCATCTTCGCCGTCATGGGCGGCTCGGGGTGTGGCAAGAGCACGCTTCTCAAGAGCATGATCGGCCTCCTGCGGCCTTCCGCGGGCGAATATCATGTCGGGGACGAGAACTACTGGGCCGGGAGCGAAGCACATCGGACGGATCTGAACCACCGCTTCGGTGTCCTGTTCCAGAGCGGGGCGCTGTGGAGTTCCATGACAATCGGCGAGAACGTCGCCCTACCCCTGCAGATGTTCACGGATCTCAAACCCGGAGTCATACGCAGGCTTGTGGAACTGAAGCTGGGTTTTGTCGGCATGTTGCAGGCGATCGACCTGTATCCTTCGGAAATCAGCGGTGGCATGCGCAAGCGTGCCGGACTGGCACGCGCGCTTGCGCTTGATCCGGACATCCTGTTTTTCGATGAACCGTCCGCCGGCCTCGATCCGATTACATCCGCACGCCTCGATGACCTGATCCTGAACCTGCGGGACGGGCTGGGTGCGACGATCGTCATCGTCAGCCATGAACTGTCGAGCCTGTTCCATATCGCCGATGACGGCATCTTCCTGGATGCCAGAACGAAAACCCCGATCGCTCATGGTTCGCCCCGCGATCTGCGGGACCACTGTACCGACCCACAGGTGCATGCCTTCATGCACCGTGAACGCGATGAAGAAGGAAACACGTGATGAACAGGCAGGCTCTTGTCGGTGCTTTCGTCCTTGGAGGGACGGGCCTGATTGTCGCAGCGTTCGTCCTGTTCGGCAATTTTCATCCCTTCACCCGGGCGGAAAAAGCCGTCCTCGTGTTCCACGGCGCCTCATCGGGTCTGGCAGTCGGCTCTCCCGTCACGTTCCGGGGCGTGCAGGTCGGCGCGGTAGACCGTGTCGTCATCGAATACGATCCGGCGACGAAGGATGCCTATATTCCGGTTTTCGTCACAATACGGCCCGACAACATCGTGCTGACAAACAGTGCTCACCACCATCCCAGCATGCAGGATCTCGTCCATCAGGGACTGCGCGGCGAGATGAACCTCAAGAGCTTCGTGACGGGCACATCCGAAATCGATCTGGATTTTGCGCCCAACACGCCTGCTGTCCTGCACCCCGAGATTGCCCGCATCACGGAAATCCCGACCAGACAGTCCACCATCGCCGCCATGACACAGACCCTTCAGGACCTGCCCCTGAAGCAGATCGGCGAGAACGCCGATGCCACCCTGGCGTCTGTCCGGCAGTTGTCCGACCAACTGGACCGGGAACTGCCGGCACTGGTGCAGAGCATCCGCGAAACCTCCGATCACAGCCGCGATATGGTTGACGCCACACGCAAGATGGTGACGGACCTCGAACCCACATTGACCCGCACGCTTGCGAGCGTGGACCGGCTGGCAAGCGCCGGGAGCAGCCAGCTCGATGCGCGGGGACGTGAGCTTCATGCAGTCCTGCTGAACAGCAATAACGCCGTCCAGCAGGCGGCAAAAAGTCTCGCAAACCTTGAAAACATGACATCTCCGCGTTCAGCCGACCGGGCCAATCTCGAAGCCAGCCTGAGGGACATCGCAGCCGCAGCCTCGGCCCTGCGCGGGTTCGCAACGGATGTGGAACGCAATCCGCAGCTCCTCCTGACGGGACGGCGGCCATGATGAACAGACATTTCCGCCTCCCCCTGATCCATCCGGAGACAGCCCCCGTGACACGGCTCATGACACGATCCGCGATCCCCTGCGCCCTGCTGGCCCTTGCCCTGCTGTCGGGTTGCGCGGCCCCGCCCATGCAATTCTACACGCTCGGGGCGCCGGCGATTGCGCAGGCCGGCGGAGCCCTCCCCGCCACGGCTCCGGTCCTGAATGTTTCGCACGTCACACTGCCGGACTATCTGGATAATCAGGACATTCTCACACGCCGCGGCGACCAGCTTGACCGCAGCCCCAACGGACGCTGGGGAAGCCGTCTGTCGCAGGGCGTGACGGATCTTCTTGCCGCCCATCTGGGGCAGGACTGGCCCGGCTATGTCGTGACGACCCAGCCACTGGCCGAAACACCCAGCCTGCGTCTTGCAGTCAATATCAGCCGGCTGGACCTCGACAGCAGCGGTCAGGGTGCTCTGGCGGCCGACTGGGCCCTGATTCCCGCTGACGAACACCAGCCAGTCCTGCGCAACCGGGGCTCATTCACCGCACAGGGGACGGTGGCCACGGATGGAGGCAAGGTCGCGCTGACCCGGACCCTCGTCGAACAGCTCGCCGCCCGGATCGCAGGCACGCCTCCACACTCCTGAAAAGCGGCCCCTTCCGCTCAGGCGACGAACGCCCTATTTTTCGTGATCCTGCGCCCTGGGGCTGCATGTTCGCGGAGCGCCTGATGAAAACCGTGTCTACCCTCATAACCGTCCTGACGGCCGGTTTTTCGGCATCTCTCTGCCCGGGGCTGTCTCAGGCTGCTGACGTGCGCGATACGCTCTCGATCGGTCTGGCGATCGAACCGCCGGGTCTGGATCCGACACGCGGCTCCAGCGAAGCCATCGGAATGGTGACCTACGGCAACATCTATGAAGGTCTGATGAGACTGGACGAACATGGCGCTCTCCAACCGCTCCTGGCGCGGGACTGGAGCATCACCGCGGACGGCCTGACCTACGACTTCACCCTGCGTGATGGGGTGCGTTTTCACGACGGGACGGCCCTGACCTGTGCGAGCGTGCAGTTTTCCCTGATCCGGGCAGGCGCGGCAGGCAGCACCAACCCCCACAGAACCGTCTTCAGCCGGATCGCCGATATCTCCTGCCCCGACAGCCTGCACGTCAGGATCCGGCTCCAGCATCCTTACGGCAGCTTTCTCTACCAGCTCGCATGGAACGACGCGGCCATTCTCTCGCCCGCTTCCGTGGACCAGAACATCAGCCACCCCGTCGGCACCGGCCCCTTCGTTTTTGGTGAGTGGCGCCGGGGCGATCACCTGACCCTGAACCGGAACCCCGATTACTGGGGTCACAGCCCTGCCCTGAGATCGGTAACGTTCCGCTTCATGCCCGACCCGCTCTCGGCCAGCAACGCCCTTCTGGCCGGAGAACTGGATGCCTACCCGTCCTTTCCGTCGCGGGAAATCCTGAGCCGCTTTGCCGGAAACACGAAGCTTGAAGTCGTCCGCGGCAGTTTTCCCTTCAAGGCCATCCTTGCGCTCAACAACGCACGACGCCCGTTCAACGATATCCGTGTCCGGCAGGCGATTGCCCAAGCCATTGACCGCAAGGCCCTGATCCAGGCCGTAGCGGAAGGAGACGCAACCCTTCTGCAATCCCATATGGCTCCCGATGACCCCGATTACGTTTCCCTGCCCGACCGATACCCTTACGATCCGGATCATGCGCGCGCCCTGCTGAAAGACGCGGGCATCGCCCCCGGCACGCATCTGACGCTGGCCTTTCCGCCGATCGGCTATGCCCGCGACAGCAGCGAACTGATTGCCGCCTATCTGGAGCAGGTCGGGTTGATCGTGACGCTCCAGCCTCTGGAATGGCCGGCATGGCTCGGTCAGGTTTACGGACAGGGCGCATTTGACATGACCGTCATTGCCCATACCGAGCCGCACGACATTGCGATCTATGACCGCACGCCCGTCTATTTCCATTATCACAGCCCGGTCTTTCACGAGCTTCTGGAACAGTATGAAGCAACGGCCGACACCGCCCGGCGGCATCGACTCTCCGGACAGATGCAGGAGCAGCTCGCAACGGATGAGCCGAATGTGTTCCTGTTCTCGATCCCCCGCGAGACCGTCATGAACCGGCACCTCAGGGGCCTGTGGACCAGCCAGCCCATTGCGGGCTGCCCGGTTGCCGGCGTGTTCTGGGACCAGTGAGGGGAATGGTTGTCCTGCGCATGCTCTTCGACCGGCTGGTGCTGCTAACTGTTGCAAGCCTTGTCATCTTCGCGGCCATGAACCTGCTGCCCGGCGATCCGGCATTGGTCATGCTCGGGCTGGATGCAAGCCCCGAAAGTCTTGCCGCCCTGCACCATCAACTGGGACTGGATACATCCCTGCCCGAACGATATGCACACTGGATCTGTGGATTTGTTCGTGGAGATCTGGGCAGGAGCTCCATCTATGATGTCCCGGTCAGCAGCCTGATCTCCGAGCGTCTGCAAAGCAGTCTTCCCCTGATCCTGCTGGCCATGCTGCTGTCCCTCGGCGCAGGCATCCCGATCGGAGCAATCGCAGCCGCAAATCGCAGAAAAGTGCTCGATACGGGCCTGATGGGGATGGTCCAGCTTTTCAAATCGGTTCCGGATTTCTGGCTGGCGATGATGATGACGTTCCTGTTCTCCCTGAGCCTGCACTGGCTGCCCTCCAGCGGTTTCCCCGGATGGCAGGAGGGCTTCTTCCCGGCCATCCGGGCTCTTGTCCTGCCCGCGACAGCCCTCGCGATCCCCCAGGCCGCCATTACCGCCCGTTTCATGCGTTCCTCCCTGATCGAGACACTGGCTCAGGATTTCATCCGCACGGCACGTGCGCAGGGCTACAGCAGACAGGCCATCCTGTGGCGCATTGCACTGCCGAACGCCCTGATCCCGGTCCTGACCCTGGCCGCAATCCAGTTTCCGGTTCTCGTGACGGGAACCATCATCGCCGAGAGCGTCTTCAGCCTTCCCGGTTGCGGAAAACTGCTGCTGGACGCCGTCAATCAGCGGGATATCCCCGTCGTGCAGAACCTCGTCATGCTGATCGTAACCACCGTGATGGTCCTTAATGCCCTCATGGCGGTGCTGGTCCAGTGGCTGGATCCGCGCCTGGGGGAAGAACGCTCGTGAAGACGCACCGGAACCTGTGGGCCGGGAGCGCTCTGCTCGGGATCGTACTGCTTCCCGCGACCATCATCGCGCTGCTCGACGGCGGTCGTGCCCCGGCCATCGACGTCATGCACCGTTATGCCATGCCCTCCCTGCTGCACCCGTTCGGAACCGATCCTTTCGGCCGGGATCTCATGATCCATGTGCTCACGGGAGCCTTCAACAGCGTGATGATCGCAGCGACGGCTGTGGGCCTCGCCACGGTTCTGGGAACGATACTGGGCCTGATCGCGGCAGGCCGCCCCGCCAGAATCATCATGGGGCTGGCCGATCTGGGACTGGCTTTCCCACCCGTTCTGATCGCCGCCATGCTCGTCACCGCCCTTGGCGCCTCCGCAACCGGGGAAATCCTCGCCATTGCCCTGTTTGGTCTCCCCGCCCAGATCAGGATCACCCGGCAGGCCGCCCGCTCCATCCTGATCCAGGACTATATCGCCGCGTCCCGACTGGCAGGGCGCGGCGCATTCAGCATCATGCGCCGGCATGTCCTGCCCAACATCCTGCCGCTCCTGACGGTACAGGCAACATCCTCGCTGGCCCTGGCGCTCCTCTCGGATGCGGGGCTCTCCTATCTCGGTCTGGGGGCCCCACCACCGCGACCGGATCTGGGACGGGCGCTGGCCTCCTACCAGATCCATGTTTTCGATCATCCCATGCTGGTCGCCGTTCCGGGACTGACGATCATGCTGCTCGTGCTGGGCTTCAACATGTTCGGTGATGGACTGCGGGATTTTCTGGATGCTCCGCACGAGGAGCCTGCTCCATGAGCGCCCTGCTCCATGTCAGGAATCTGGAAGTCCAAAGCCCCGCCCGGCCGATCCTCCATACCCTGTCTTTCACGCTTGAGCCGGGAAAGATCCTTGCGGTAACCGGTGAGTCCGGCTCGGGGAAATCCACGCTGGCCCTCGCCCTGATGGGGCTGCTGCCATCCGGATTTCAGGCGCATGGAAATATCCACCTTGAAGGTCAGGACCTTCTGGCACTCTCCGAAGCGGAATGGTGCCAGATCCGCGGAAAAAGACTGGGCATGGTGTTTCAGGAACCCATGACGGCCCTTAACCCGACCCGCCGTATCGGCGCGCAGATCGCCGATACATTCCACCTCCACACGACATGGTCCAGCCGCCGGATCCGTGCGGAAACGCGCACCCTCATGGAACAGGCCGACCTGTTGGACGCAGGCGTAAGCGAACGCGCCTATCCGCATCAGCTTTCTGGCGGACAGAGACAGCGCGTACTGCTGGCCATGGCGCTGGCCTGCCAGCCCACGCTCCTGATTGCGGATGAGTTCACCACCGCCCTCGACGCCCGCACCCAGGCCGCGATGATGGCGCTTGTCACCCGCCGATGCGAAGCGCAGGGCATGGCCGTCCTGCTGATCTCCCACGACCTCGGGCTGGTGCGCCATCACGCGGATCATGTCCTGGTCATGAAAGAAGGAACCTGTGTGGAACAGGGGCCGACCGCATCCGTGTTCGACGCTCCCGTCCATCCCTATACGCAGGCCCTTCTGGCGATGTCCCTGCACGGCGCGGCCCGCGTACCCCTCACGCCCCTTCCCGTCTTCACGGCTCCGGCATGACCCCGATCCTTCAGGCACGCAATGTGACTTACGGAGGATCCGGACGGCACGGTTTCCCGTTCAGGAAGCGCGAGAAAGTGCCAATCCTGAAAAACGTCAGCCTCGACCTGCCCGCAGGCCGGACGCTCGGGATTATCGGAGCTTCCGGAAGCGGAAAATCAACCCTGTGTCGTCTTCTGAGCGGGCTTGTCCCGCCCGATGACGGTCAGATCCTGTATCAGGGGCAGGATCTCGCAACGGCCCCCACGCAGGTCCGCAGGAAGATACGCCCCGCAATCCAGATGATCTTTCAGGATCCTTACGGCGCGCTTGATCCGCGGCAGACCGTTCGGGACATCGTGGGCGAACCCCTTGATGACGCCCCGGATCGCGACGCACGCATTCTGAAAGCGCTCGAAGACGTTGGTCTGTCCGCCGATATGGCCAACCGCTACCCGAAAGCCTTTTCCGGCGGTCAGAGACAGCGGATCGCCATCGCCCGCGCCCTGATCACGCGCCCTTCCGTCATCATCGCCGATGAAGCGGTTTCGGCCCTGGACGTCTCCACGCAGGCCATCGTCCTGAACCTCCTGCTGGATCTCCAGAAACGGCATGGGCTGGCATATGTTTTCGTCAGTCACGATCTGGCGGTTATCCGCCATCTGTCGCACCATATCGCCGTTCTGGATCAGGGCCGGATCGTGGAATCCGGTCCGGCGTCTGACCTTCTGGCCGCCCCGACCCAGCCCGCCACGAAGGCGCTGCTTGACAACACCTACTGACTGGCGAGACGTCATGACCTGTCTGAACCTTCTTACCGACATTCCCGGCATCCGCGTCGGCCATTGTCAGGACCTCACACTGCGGACGGGTGTGACAGCCATTCTGTTCGACCGGCCCGTCGTCGCCTCCGGCAGCTTTCCCGGCGGCGCACCGGCCCTGCGGGAAACCGCGCTGCTGGAGCCGGAAAACATGGTCGGGCACATCCATGCGGTCGTGCTGTCAGGCGGCTCGACCTATGGGCTCGACGCCACGACCGGGGTGCAGGCATTCCTGCGCGAACAGTTTGGCAATGCGCCTCTCCCGCCGGGCACCATCCGCGTGCCGATCGTCGTGCAGGCCAGTCTGTACGATCTGCCTGCAGGCGGTCAGACGACATGGGGACGATACTCTCCCTATGCGGAAATGGGGCATCAGGCCGCGACAGAGGCCCGGAATGCTGCCTTCGAACTGGGGACGGCTGGTGCCGGAACCGGGGCCACAACGGCAACCCTGCGCGGAGGACTGGGCTCCGCCAGCACCATGACACCGGCCGGGCATCGCGTGGCTGCACTGGTCGCCGTCAATGCGGTCGGAACGGCCACGATCGGCGACACCCCCCATTTCTGGAGCGCGCCTTTTGAACAGGATGACGAATTCGGTGGCCTGGGGATGCCCGCACATCTGACAGCGGAAGACCTGCGCCTGCGCTCCAAATGGGCGTCCGTTACGGGCACCACGATCGGCCTCGTCGCCACGGATGCAACCCTGACCAAGACGCAGGCCAGACGTCTTGCGATTCTGGCTCAGGATGGCGTGGCGCGGGGGGTGTTTCCCGCGCATCTTCCATTGGACGGGGACGCCATGATCGGCGTCTCGACCCATGCAAAACCTGCCCCAGCCGGTCAGGAATGGACGGAAATCCTGCATGCCGCCGCGCAGGTCACGGCCCGCGCCATCGCCCGGGGCGTGTACGAGGCGACCCCTCTTCCCGGTGGCACGCCTCTGCCCACCTGGCACGAGCGTTTCGGCAGGGCGAACGAGGCGGTTTCAGGAACGATATAAAAATAATCTGAAGCCCATTTTCATATATTTTATTCTGGATCGTATATGATTATAGGACTCAGACCGAGTGTCGCGTTCGAGGCTGAGTCCATGTCATTTTTTATGCCGTCCTATCCTGTCCGCTCTCCCCTCCGTCAGGCCATCGCCGCAAATCTGCGCCGACCCGAAGCGGAGTGTATCCTTCCCCTGATCGAACAGGCCACGCTGACGGAGCAGGAACAGCAGAACACGTTCGAGGTCGCACGCCATTTGACACGCGCCCTGCGCACCCAGCGCCGTCCGGGGGGTGTCGAGGCTCTGGTGCAGGAGTTTTCGCTCTCTTCCGCGGAAGGCGTGGCGTTGATGTGTCTGGCCGAGGCGCTGCTACGCATCCCCGATGCCGCGACACGGGATGCCCTGATCCGCGACCGGATCGGCACGGGGGACTGGCTCTCCCATATGGGCGGAAAGAAGTCCGTTTTCGTAAACGCGGCCTCCTGGGGACTGATGCTGACCGGCAGGCTGACCAACGACACGGATGAAGGACTGGCCGCCACGCTGTTCCGGCTTGTCGGACGTGGAGGGCAGCCGCTGGTCCGCCGGGCGCTCGACATCGCCATGCGCATGATGGGTGAGCAGTTCGTGATCGGCGAGACGATCGAGGAAGCCCGCAGGGTCAGTACGGAACCCGAAGACCGTGGCTTCAAGTATTCCTACGACATGCTCGGCGAAGCGGCGATGACGGCGGCCGATGCGATGCGCTATCGCCGGGACTACGAGCGCGCGATCGACGTGATCGGCCAGACCGCACCCGGCACGAATGTCTATGAAAAAGCCGGCATTTCCATCAAGCTCTCGGCGCTGCACCCGCGCTATGCCTTCGCCCAGCGCGAACGCGTCCTTGAGGAACTTGGCCAGACCCTGCGGGATCTCGTCATCCGGGCCCGTCGCTATGACATCGGCATCAATATCGACGCCGAAGAAAGCGAGCGTCTGGATCTGTCGCTCGACCTGATCGAAGCCCTGTGTCTCTGTCCGGAGCTTGATGGCTGGAACGGTATCGGGATCGTCGTGCAGGCTTATGGACGCCGGGCTCCAGAGGTTCTGGACTATCTGATCGACCTCGGGCGCCGCAGCGGACACCGCCTCATGATCCGCCTCGTCAAGGGCGCGTACTGGGACAGTGAAATCAAGAAGGCACAGGTCGATGCCCAGACGGATTTCCCGGTCTACACGCGCAAATGCTACACGGATGTCAGCTACATCGCCTGCGCGAAGAAGCTCCTTGCCGCCCGGGACGCCGTTTTCCCGCAGTTCGCCACCCATAACGCCCGCACGCTGGCCACGATCTATACGTTGGCGGGTCTGAACTTCCAGGTCGGCGACTACGAATTCCAGTGCCTGCACGGCATGGGTGAGACGCTCTACAACGAAGTCGTCGGTCCGCAGAAACTCAACCGCCCTTGCCGGGTCTACGCCCCGGTCGGCTCGCATGAAACGCTGCTGGCCTATCTGGTGCGCCGCCTGCTGGAAAACGGCGCCAACTCGTCCTTCGTCAACCAGATCGGCGATGAGAGCCTGCCCATCGAGACCCTGATCGCCGATCCGGTCGCGCTGGCAAAAGCCGTTCAGCCCCCGGGAGCCTCCCATCCGGCCATCGCGCTGCCGAAGGATCTGTTCGCGCCCGAACGCCTCAATTCACGCGGACTGGACCTGACGGACGAACATACCGTCACCGCTCTGGCCGAAGCCGTCTGCGTCTCTGCGGAACAGACTCTCGAAGACGTGTCCTGCTCCGGCGAAACGGCGGACATCCGCAATCCCTCCGATCATTCCGACCGGATCGGCAGCGTCTGTTTCGGAAGCACAGAAGATATCCGCAAGGCGATTGATGCCGCCGAAAGTGCGGCGCCTGCATGGGCCGCGCTGTCCGCCGACGAGCGGAGCGCAAAGCTCGACCGGGCAGCAGACCTGCTGGAAGAGCACCAGAAAGACCTGATGGCCCTGCTGGTCCGCGAAGCGGGCAAGTCCTACGCCAATGCGCTCTCCGAAGTCCGCGAGGCCGTGGATTTCCTGCGGTATTACGCCGTTCAGGCCCGGGAAACAACGCAGGCAGGCAGTAGCAGGCCACTGGGCGTCGTCGCCTGCATCAGCCCGTGGAACTTCCCGCTTGCCATTTTCCTGGGACAGGTCGCGGTCGCACTGGCGGCCGGCAACACGGTCGTTGCCAAACCAGCCGAGGAAACGCCGTTCATTGCCCTGCGCGCCGTCGCCCTGCTGCGCGAAGCGGGTGTTCCGGAAAATGCTCTCCGCCTCGTTCCCGGCGCAGGCGAAACCGGGGCGGCACTCGTGGCCGATCCGCGCATTGCTGGTGTGATGTTCACGGGTTCCACGGCAGTCGCGGGTCTGATTGCCAACACACTGGCAGGACGTACTGGAGCAGACGGACAGCCTGTTCCGTTCGTCGCGGAAACAGGTGGCCAGAACGCCATGATCGTGGACAGTTCCGCCCTGACCGAACAGGTGGTCGCGGATGTTCTGGTCTCGGCCTTCGACAGTGCCGGCCAGCGCTGCTCCGCCCTGCGCGTCCTGTGCGTACAGAAAGACTGTGCCGACCGCGTCCTGACCATGCTCCGTGGGGCTGTGGAAGAACTGCGCGTGGGCAATCCGGCGGAACTGCACACGGATGTTGGCCCGGTCATTTCCGCCGAAGCCCGGTCGGGTATCCAGGCCTATATTGACGAAGCCCGCGCGCAGAACAGATCCGTCTGGTCCCTCCCCCTGCCGGAAAGCGTTTCGAACGGAACATTCATCGCCCCGACGATCATCGAAATCGACAGTCTGGCGGATCTCAAGGGCGAAGTCTTCGGACCGGTCCTTCATGTCCTGAGCTTTGAATCCAGCAGATTCGAAGCCCTGATCAACGCGATCAACCAGTCCGGCTATGGCCTGACCTTCGGTCTGCACACCCGGATCGAGAGCCGCATGGCGCATGTCACCTCACGCATCGAAGCGGGAAATCTGTACGTCAACCGCAACATGGTCGGCGCTGTTGTGGGCAGTCAGCCCTTTGGTGGCGAAAAACTGTCCGGTACGGGGCCGAAAGCCGGTGGTCCGCTGATCCTGCGTCGCCTGATGAGCACGGCACCGGCCCATACGGGCTGGGAAAGCCAGGAACTGCCGGAGGCCGCCAGACTGTTCCTGTCCTGGCTGATGCGGACGAGCTTCCCGCTCTACCAGAAGGTCGTGGAGGGCATGCAGCACGGCATGTGCGGCACGACACGCGCATTGCCGGGCCCCGTTGGCGAGACCAATCTGTATCAGCTTCTCCCGCGTGGCGCCGTGCTGTGCGTGGCCAGCGACCGGGAGACCATGCTCCGCGCCGTGGGCCTCGCTTTGAGCGGCGGGAACACGGCGTTCATTCAGGGGCCGAACGTGGCCTCGGACTGGGTCTCCGACCTTCCCGATGCACTGGCGCTGCATATCCGCCGCACGCAGGGTGGGCGCGTTGCCGGATGCCGGACGATCCTGGCGTCTCCGGAAGAACGACAGATGGCGGAGCAGGCCCGCATCGCCCTGTCGCGTTCAGGCATGGTCGTGCAGCTTTACATGCTTGACGCGGAAAGTCCGATCCGGCCTGAATGGGTGCTTCAGGAGAAGGTTGTCAGCACGAACACGACAGCCGCGGGCGGCAATGCCAGCCTGATGACCATCGGATAAGCCGCTGTCCGGCGTGGCTGTCCGGACCTGTCATGATAAGAGGATCCCCCCAACTGACGGACCATGCCATGCACGATGCCGAACCGCTCTTCACTCCCGTTGATACGAAAAGCGGCTCGGCCTCGCTCGAAATCGCCGAATCCCTGCGCCATGCCATAACGAACGGCGTGCTGACCGACGGTCAGCCGATGCGGCAATCGGAGCTTGCCCGCAATTTCGGCGTTTCGACCATTCCGGTCCGCGAAGCACTCAAACAGCTTGAAGCAGAGGGCCTGATTGCCTTCCTGCCTCATCGCGGCGCCGTGGTCACGGGGCTGAGCGAGGCCGATATCCTGGAATATTCGGACATCCGCGCCTCGCTGGAAAGCATGGCGGCAGGGCTCGCCATGACCGCCCTGACTCGTGTCGATCTGGCACGGATCGAGGATGCCTATGACGCCTTTGTCAGCGGGACAGGCGGAACGCACGGCATGGAGCAGTCCGGCCGTCTGAACTGGGAGTTCCATGGCGCCATCTATGCTGCGGCACGGCGGCCAAGACTTTTCGGCATGATCCATGACCTTCACTCGCGTCTGGATCGCTATATCCGCGCCCATCTGGAACTGCCGGGCCGCAAGGCCGCGACGGACGCAGAGCATTTCCAGATCCTTCAGGCCTGCCGCGAACGCGATGGCGACGCGCTCGGACGACTGACAAGGCAGCATATTCTGGAAGCCGCCTCCCTGTCTCTGGACGTCATCCGCAGCCGCGCAGCATCCTGACCGTCATCGTGCCGGATTGACCGCAACAAGGGTCGCGGGTCCCGTTTCGTCGAACCACAGATGCAGCGGGCCATCTGCATGGAAAAATCCCGGAATGCTGTCGAGGATATGGGCAATCTGTTCCAGGCAGGACACCAGCCGGACACGGAACAGCCCTTCCTCGCCCGAACAGTCGCCCGCTCCGATCAGCCGGGCGGCATGGATGAGGGAGGCCGCTGTCCGGGTGGGATCGCGGGGGAGTTCCCTGAAAGACGCAAGGGCCGCATTCAGGGCCTCGGTCTGGGCCCGATCCAGACCGGCGGGCTCCACTGCTTTCCGGAGACGGATCAGCAGGCGCCCGAGCGACAGGGCGGCGAACGCACCATCAGCGTATCCCTGACGGTCGATCGGAGACGTCACGAGAGACAGCCGCATCAGCAGGCTGGATACCTTCTGGATCTGCGTCCCTTCCCACGCCATCCAGGACGGCACTTTCGCCGTCGGCTGGGCGGACAGGCTCTGGAGACTGCGGCTCAGGGAAATGACGAGCCGTGAGGCATACAGGCGCTGATCGGCCGGCATGATTACCCGGAACACCAGCACCAGCAGCGCGCAGCCCATTAGAATGGCCAGCCAGGTGTTGATGAGGGCGATATCGTTGGCAACCATCTCATTCGTCACCATCAACTGCATGGCCAGAAAGACCGTATAGCCAAAGGCCCCCACTCCGTAGCGCGGATGGAACTGGAGCCACACCCCCGGAAGCATGCAGGCACAGACTGACAGCCAGAGCATCGGGTAGCCATCAATGCGGGGAAGCGCCACAATATGGCACAGCCAGCAGGCCGGAACCGACAGTGCCGTCCCGATCGCCATCGGCAGACTGGCCCGGGCCGCCGATGGCGCCGTGGACAGCAGGCTCGACGCCGCGACCACATACATGATCATCATCGGCCCGGTCGGGAAATAGGTGATGTACCAGATCATGCAGGCCAGAAAGGCGATCAGCATCCCGCGCAGACCGTTATAGATTGCCGACATCCATTCCAGATAAGGCAGCACCCGAACCCGGACATGCGGCCCCTTCGGGCTGGACAGATCCCGGACCGTCTCGCGAAGCTGAAGGAGAATATCACGGACATTATCGACAGACGCCTGGACCGCCGGTGATGTCGCGTCGCGTTCCAGGAACTCCAGTCGCTCCAGCGCGTGGTCCAGACAGCCCAGAACGCTTTCGGGCCGGTCAATCCAGCCCGGAGCTTCCGTCAGGGCCAGAAGCTGGTTCAGTGTGTCACGGATTTCACGATGAACGGGTGCGGACAGGGGATTTGCCGCCCCCAGATTGCGCCAGTACGGATGATAGGACGCAACCAGCCCCGTCATGCGGCTGACAGCCAGCCGGTATCCCCGCACACCGGCATGAATGTCCGGATTGTCCGTCGCCGCGTATTCGATGGCCGGGCCCAGACGGCCGAGTTGCCCAAGAAGCCGCTGCCTTCCGTCATAAAGGGTCTGCGGCAGCGTCCGGAAGGCGCCCTCCACCGCAAGCGGTTCTGCCGTCAGGTTTTCCTGCGTCCCCGAGCGGTTCATCAGCCCTTCATGAAACACCAGCGCGTGTCGGAGGGTCTCGCGGAACGCGCTGGACAGGGCATCCACCGTGCCCTGCCGTCGCCGGGGGGACGTCACCATGAAAACCGCTGCCGTCACCACGATCCCGAGCGCCACATCCGACACGCGCATCATGGCGGACATGAAGATGTTCTCGGGATGGGTAAACGCCGGCACGGCCACGATGATGATCGTGTAACCGGCCAGAACCGCCGCATAGGCCCGGAAATACCGCAGGCAGGTGGCCGTCATGCAGGCCAGCCCCACGAAGGCCGAAAGCACCATGAAATAGAGGACGGCCGACTGCACGAACATGGCCATGACAGCCGTACTCAACGCCGCGCCAATCACCGTCCCGGTCATGCGCCATACACTTTTGGAGACCAGCGCGCCCACAGTCGGATTGGCCACGATCAGGACGGTCGTGACCGTACTCATCGGGGATTCCAACTGGATCATGAACGCCAGAAAGAGCGCAATGCCGATGGCAAGGAACACCCGTGCCGTAAAAGCCGCCGTCGAGACGAAATTGCGCCAGCGCACACTGTCGCGGTCAAAAGAAAACAACTGACGGAGAGGATTGCGCATGGCAGGTCCGAAAAATCAGGAGGAAGAAAAACCGGACAGGGAGAGCTTCCCTTCCATCATGCCAAGCTGACTCCGGAGCATGTCCGCCGCATCTGCGGGAAGCCCCTCGGTCAGCCTGGCCTCCATTTCGGCCGCGATCCGATGGAACTGACGGCACCGTTCACGTCCGGCGGTCGTCAGGACAAGAAGATTGGAACGCCGGTCCTGAGGGTCCGGCTCCCGTGAAATCAGACCCTCTGACTGCAGATGATCCAGAACGCGCACGAGAGCGGAACTGTCCACCCCCATGACGGAGGCCAGATTGCTCTGCTTCATCCCGTTTCCCATCACCATGAGGTAGGCCATGGGTCGCATGGTCGCGAGTGTCATGCTCTCGGGCCGCAGAAGTCGGTCCAGTTGCGCGCGCCACAGACTCGACAGACGCAGGACATGAAAGGTCAGCCCCATGTCATGAAAACTGCTGTCCCGAAGGATGGACGGATCGTACTGGACAGCCATTTTCCGGTGATACCTCATCTGTTGACATGGCAATAGGTTATATGACACCATTAAAAATGGAAACAGATCAAGTTGACATTTTCGTCAGGAAGTTCAGTTTTTGATCTATATCGCCCACGGACTTCTCTCTGTGACGAGGGAGTCGCGATGGACGAGCGAGGAGCGTTGTGGACGAATTGTCTTACAGTCTGGCGGTTTGCCGTCTGGTGGTTGACGGTGGGGTCGGTCCCTGATGCTGGCTGAAGTTGACCTGTTTGGCGTTTTCGTTGCTCCGCTTTCCATTTATGCTGTTGCGGCGGTCTTTGTGACGCTCCTGCTGCGAAGCATCCTGTGGCGCACGGGTGCGCTGGGATGGTTCTGGCACGTCGCCCTCTTTGAAATAGCGCTCTATGTCTGTGTTCTCTGTCTACTCATCCTTTACGTATAGGAGGGGTCGGCAATGAACTGGACCCGCAGCGTGATCCGTGTCCTGCTGACCCTCATCGTCCTGGCGCTGGCCATCGGGCTTGGGCGCACGATGTGGGACATCTATGTCCTCGCCCCCTGGACCCGTGACGGCCGTGTGCGCGTCTATGTCGTGGATGCAGCCCCCGAAGTCTCGGGCACGGTGGTGGCCGTGCCGGTGGTGGACAACCAGTTCGTTCACAAGGGCGATCCCCTCTTCGTGCTCGATCCGGTGCGCTTCCGCCTCGATATCGACGCCGCCCGCGCCCGGGTGGCCGGGGCCGAGGAAGACCTGAAGCTCCGCACATCCGACGCCAAGCGCCGCATGGGGCTGGGCGGCATCGTCTCGGCGGAAGAGCAGGAAGACTTCAACTCCAATGTCGAAACCCAGCGCGCCAAGGTCAACGCGGCCAAGGCCGAGTTGAACACCGCCCTGCTGAACCTGCAGCGCTCGACGGTCTATTCCCCGGTGGACGGCTACATCACCAACCTGAACCTGCGGGTGGGTGACTATGCCCATGCCGGCGTGTCGGGGCTCGCGGTGATCGATGCGCACAGCTACTGGATCAACGGCTACTTCGAAGAAACCAAGATGCACGGCGTGCATGTGGGGGACGAGGCCCGGATCAAGCTGATGGGCTACAAGCAGATCATCATGGCGCATGTCGTCAGCATCGGCCGCGGCATCAACGACCAGAACGGCGTGTCCGACAAGCTGGGCCTGCCGGACGTCAACCCGATCTTCACCTGGGTGCGTCTGGCGCAGCGTATTCCGGTGCGTCTGGAGTTTGACAACGTGCCGCCGGAAATCACGCTGGCGGCCGGCATGACGGCCACCGTGACGATCGGGCGTGAGACGCCGGGCGCGCGCGGACGTCTGACCACCTGGCTGCAGAACCACCTCTGACATGTCACGCACTTCTTTCACCCGGGCCATGGCCCTTGCTCTGGGCACCTGCCTGTCGTTGACGGCGTGCACGGTGGGGCCGAATTTCAAGCCGGACCGGATCAAGGTGCCCGACGCCTTCGTCGAGCAGCCCCGGCCCGCGACGGCCGATGCGCTGGCGCAGTCAGCCGAGGACATGAAGGAGTGGTGGGCGCAGTTCCACGACCCCATGCTCAACGAGCTGGTGGAGCAGGCGATCAAGGGCAATTACGACCTGCAGATCGCCTCGCAGCACATCATCGCCGAGCGCGCCGTCCGCCGTCAGGCGCAGTCGGCCTGGTATCCGCAGCTCGATGTGGCCGCCGGCGGTGGCGATGACCGCTACTCCATCAACGTGGACAACTGGCCCCTGCGTCCGGGCAATCCGGCCAACCGCCCCGAGGCCTCGGTCCTGACCTATGGCGCGCGGGCGAGCTGGGAAGTCGATCTGTTCGGGCATATTTCCCGGCAGGTGGAAGAGCGCAAGCGGATCGTCGAGGAATCGATCGAGAACCGCCGTGGCGTTCTGCTGGCACTGCTGGCCGAGATGGCGACGGATTATGTGACACTGCGCTCGGTGCAGGAACGTCTGACCGTCACCGAGCGTGCCATCGACGTGGCCATGCGCTCGCGCGAACTGACCGAAAAGCTCTACACCCATGGTCTGGGCAACACGCTGGCCGTGGCGCAGGCGCAGACGGAAGAGCATCTCGAACGCTCGCGTCTGGCGCCCCTGCACGAGCAGGAAGAGCGGCTGATGCATGCCATCGCCGTCCTCGTCGGCGACATGCCGGGCCAGCTTGAGGAAGAGCTGGAAAAGCGCCGTCCGATCCCGGATCTGCCGCGCTTCCCGGACAGCCTGCCGTCGATCGTTCTCGCCAACCGGCCCGACATCCGCGTGGCCGAGGCCGAATACGCCGCCGATACGGCGCGCGTGGGCATTGCGGTCTCGAACCTCTATCCGAAATTCATGATCCCGCTGACATTCAATCCGAACGCCTCGGCCGCCTATCAGGCCTTCCAGGCGGGCGGCATGGCGTGGAGCTTCATGATGATGGCGACGCTGCCGGTCATCCATGGTGGTCGCTACACCGCCGCGATCGCGCAGGCCCGGGCCGAGGCCGAGGGCAGCCGCCTGAACTACCGCAAGACGGTGCTCAAGGCGTTTGCGGATGTCGAGGACGCGATGGGCGACTGGCGGCACAATGCCGAACTGGTCGAGGAGTTGAACCAGGCTGCGGTCGATGCCGGCCTCGCCCGCGACCGGGCGCAGAAGCTGTTCGTGGCCGGTCTGACCGGGTACCTGAACGTGCTGACGACCGAACAGACCGCCCTGTCCGCCGAGGACCAGGCCGTCGTCGGCCGCCTCGCCCGCGTCCGCAACGCCGTCGCGCTGTACATCGCCCTCGGCGCCGGATGGCAGGGCAAAGCCCTCACCGACACCAGACTCCCCGTCGAAGTCAAACAGCAGAACGCCTTCGTCAGAGCATTTACAAGGTAAGGCTGTGACGTTGGACACCTGAACAGGAGACGCAGAATGAAGCCGGCAGTGTTTCGGTTCCTTTTGCTCCTGTTGGGGGGCTGCGGACTGTCGTCTCATGCCTTTGCGGCTGAGAGCGTCGCCATTGAAGCGCCCGGCCCTCTGGGGCCGCTGGCAGGAACCTTCGTGAATGCGGGGACCGGTACGCCCGTCGTCCTGATGATTCCGGGCTCCGGGCCGACGGACCGGGATGGAAATTCGGCTTTGGGGCCGAAGCCTGCGACGTTGCGGCAGATTGCGGATGGCCTTGCTTCTCATGGCATTTCTTCTGTCCGGATCGACAAGCGTGGCATGTTCGGCAGCAGGAAAGCAGTAGCGGACGGTAACCACGTCACAATTGCGGATTATGCTGCGGATGTGCGGAACTGGATTGCGGTCATCCGCGCCAGAACCAGTGCGCGCTGTGTGTGGCTTGCAGGACATAGCGAGGGTGGGCTGGTCGCTCTGGCTTCTGCGCAGGGGCAGGCCGGTATCTGTGGACTGATTCTTCTGTCCACCGCAGGTCGACCTCTGGTTGAAGTGCTGCGTGGCCAGCTTCATGCCCTGCCTTCGGCGCAGACGGTATTGCCGCAGATCGACGGGGCGATCGATGCGCTCGAAGCCGGGCATCATGTGGATGTCCAGACACTTCATCCGGGATTGCGCCAGCTGTTTCATCCAGCCGTTCAGGACTACATGATCGATCTTTTCCATCATGACCCTGTGGCTCTGCTCAAGGCTTATCATGGGCCGGTTCTGATCGTTCAGGGGGCGGCGGATCGTCAGGTCAGCGCAACTGAAGACCTGCCCCTGCTGAAGGCGGCTGATCCGAAGGCGCAGGTTGTCCTGATGCCGAATGCAGCCCATCCGCTGGCGGATCTGGACGCGGTTCCGGCTACGGATGGATCGCTTCCGCTGGATGGTGCAGTAGTGTCTGATATTGCAGAGTTTGTTCTGAAACATTGACCCCAGCCCCGTGCGATCACACATCTGGCAATAACGGAGGATCAGAAATGGCAGACGACGGACATCCCGCAGAGGATTATCTTCGCCCGAAGCTGCAGGCCCTGATCTCAGACGGTGTGCGGGCCGGGTTCCCGCAGGATGAAGTCATTGCGGTCCTGATTTCCCTGCTGGATGAGGGACCTGAAGAAGACGGGGAGATGACATGAGCGACCCATATTCGGTACTGGGCGTTTCGAAAACGGCAACGGACAAGGAAATCCGGAGCGCGTATCGGAAGCTGGCCAAGCAGTACCATCCGGATCACAATCCGGACGACAAGAAGGCCGAAGAGCGCTTCAAGTCGGTCGGGCAGGCGTATAATATCATTGGCGACAAGGAAAAGCGCGCGCGCTTTGACCGTGGCGAGATTGATGCCGAAGGTCAGGAGCGCGGGCCGTTCGGCGGTGGCTTTGGGGGTGGTGGATATGGTCCTGGCGGTCCACGGCCGGGCGCGCAGGGTTTTCAGGGCGGTTTCAATCAGGAAGATCTCGGATCTTTCTTTTCGGACATGTTCGGTGGTGGCTTCAGTGGCGATTTTCAGCCGGGTGGCGCAGCCGGGCGACGTGCGTCCAAGGGGTCTGATCGCCGTTATGCGGTGACGATCTCCTTCCAGCAGGCTGTCCTCGGGACGTCTCTTGATCTGACACTGGGCGAGGGAGGGCATACCGAGGTCCGTATCCCGCCAGGGGTGGAAGATGGCCAGACCCTGCGCGTGCGCGGCAAGGGAGCCCCCGGTCGTCCGGGAATGGATGGTCAGCCGGGCGTGCCGGGTGACGCGCTTCTGACAATTACCGTAACGCCCGACAGCCGTTATGTCCGCGAGGGCCGTAATCTGCGGATCACGCAGAATCTGGACCTGAAAACGGCCATTCTGGGCGGCAAGATTGCTGTTCCGACCCCGAAAGGCGATGTTTCGGTCAAGATTCCGAAGCATTCCGACAGCGGCAAGGTCCTGCGTCTGTCCGGGCGGGGGATCGGTGCGGATAAAAAGCATCCGGCCGGCGATCTGCTGGTGACGTTGCAGGTTCATATCGGTACTGTCTCCCCCGAGCTGGAGGCCTTCTTCAGCCAGCAGGAGAGCTGAAGACATGGGGATGGTGCGTCGCGTCCGGTCGAGACTGCCGGAATGGCCGTGGAGTGACATCATCGGCGGGATCGTGGCGCTGATCTTCGTGCTTGTCCTCTGCCTCATCAGCACCCACGCACTGATCCTCGCCGGGGAGTGGCATTTGCCGTAAGGTGCGGCCCGTCTTCTGGTATCTGACGGGTTCTGCATGACCGCTTCTTCTTTTTCTCCCGACGGGGCGTCCGCTCCGGGATTGCGCCGTAAGGCGTTTACTGTCGTTCTGGCGATCGAACTGTGGGAGCGGTTCGGATATTACGGCATGCAGGCCGTCCTGACGCTGTTTATGGTCGAGCAGCTCCGGATGGCTGATGCCGCGGCCAATCTCATGATGGGGGCTTTCGGTGCCCTGACCTATATCACGCCCGTCATTGGTGGCGTCGTCGGTGACCGTGTTCTGGGCGCGCGGCGAACCATGGTCATGGGTGCCCTGTCGCTGACCTGCGGATATGCCTTTCTCGCGGCGGCTCTTCAGTCCCATACGCTGCTTCTGGTGGCGATGGCGCTGATTTCTACCGGGAATGGTCTGTTCAAGCCCAATGCCGGCAATCTGGTCCGCCGGATCTACAAGGGTGATGATGCCGCGCTCGATGCGGCCTTCACGCTGTACTACATGGCCGTCAATGTTGGCTCGACCGTCTCCATGCTGCTTACGCCGTGGCTTCAGATCCATTATGGCGCACCCGTTGCTTTCGCGACCTGTGCTGTCGGGCTCGGGATCGGACTGCTCTATTATGTGCTGCGCTCCAGCTGGCTTGAGCCCACAACGCCGGTTGCGGAAAAGCAGCCAGTGCCACTGTCCCGGTTCGGGCTTGTAGCGGGCGCTCTTGCTGTTCTGACCGTTTTCAATGCCTGGGTTCTGGGCAGCGACACGCTGGCGCGTCTGTGCGTGATTGCGGCGGGCGTGGGTCTGGCAGCGATCTGGGCTGCGCTCTATGTGCGGGCTCCCCGGACCGAGCGTGCGGGGCTGCGTCTGACCTATCTGCTATGTCTGCAGGGGACGATCTATCTCGTTTTCTATCAGCAGATGATGACATCTCTGACGCTTTTCGCCCTGCGCGGTGTTTCCGGTGACTACCGGGTTGCTGGCGTGACACTCTTTCATATGTCGGCGGGTCAGTTTCAGGTTCTCAATTCCGTCTGGATCATGATCCTCAGTCCGGTTCTGGCGTTTCTGTACAACCGGATGGGGCAGCAGCGGAAGCAGACCTCCCATGCCCGCAAGATGCTCGTCGGTTATGCCATGGTGTCGGTCGGTTTTGCGGTGTGGTGGGCTGCGGCGGCGCATGCGAGCGGATTGGTTTCGCCCTGGATCATGGTGGTGGGATACGGATTCCTGTCCCTGGCCGAGCTTCTGACGAACGGGCTGGGGCTGGCGATCGTTGCGCGCTACTCGCCCGCGCGGCTGAGCGGCTTCATGATGGGTGCCCTGTATCTGCTCTGGGGGATTGCCATGTATGTGGGCAGCCTTATTGCCAATCAGGCGGCATTGCCGCCGGAGGTCGTCGCGGGAGGGGCAGGGGCGTCGCTGTATGCGGGTCTCTTCCGGACCCTGTGTGAAGTGGCGGCCGGGGTGGTGGTCATTCTGGCGCTTCTGGAGCCTTTGACTCGACGGTGGGACCGGGAACACACAACTGTGATCGGCGAATAGCCTGAAAAAACTGTAGCGTTAAACTTTTGTAATCCGGGAGAAATCTCCCGATAAAAACTGTCGCCGGTTTTGCTCGGGTGTGGTGCCGAAGACATATTACGAAAACTGACAACTTCATCCCTCTATTCTGGACCGATTCCGGTCTGTATGACATTGGGCCGCCGCCTGACTGAAGATCAGCGGTTGCTACGGTGCCATGGGGAGACAGTTTGGAAGATGGGGACGTTCGGACAGGATTGGACGAAAGCGTTGTTGACGGCCTGTGCCATGACAGCGGTACTTCCCGGCGTCGCATCGGTGGGCCATGCGCAGACGACGCCCGCGGAGATCGTGGACGGACACCAGAAAGCGGCGGCCGCAACCAGTACCGCGACCATGGGCACGCCGCAGATCCGGACGAAGTCCATCACGCCCATACCGCTGCTCGTGAAACCGGCCCCTACGAAAACTGGTGTGAAGACAGCCGCGAATACATCTGATTCGACTGAAAACCGTTTCTTTCCGGCATCCTTTCACGACTGGCTGACCCAGAGCACCATGACCGGTGACTGGGGTGGGTGGCGCACCTGGCTGACGGACAAGGGCATCAACATCGGCGGGCACTATCTTGAGGACAGTGCGGGTAATCCGATGGGTGGCAGGACCAAGGCCGTGCGCTATGCGGACGAATTCGGCATCAATGTCGACTTCAACCTCAAGAAACTGACGGGCCTGAATCTCGGCATGTTCCATACGCTGATCACGGCGCGTCAGGGTCTGGGCATTGGGGCCACCCTGCCGGCAATGGACAGCCCGCAGCAGATTTTCGGCTCGGGTGAAACGGTGCGTCTGACGCGTCTGTCCTGGGAAATGCCCTGGAACAAATACGTCACGACCGAGGTCGGTGAGATCAACACCGAAAACGATTTCGAGCAGTCCTCGGTCTACTGGGGCATGAGCCAGTACTGTCAGTTCGAATCTAACGCGATCTGCGGTATGCCGCAGTCCATCGCCATGAACTCGGGTTATGGCTGGTATCCGACGGCCCATCCGGGGGCATGGGTGAAGTTCTATCCGGCTGGTAACGACCACTATCTGGTTCAGTTCGGCGCGTATTCGGTCGATCCGGTGATCTCGAATACCCATAACGGCTGGAAGCTGAACCTCCATGATGCGACCGGCACCTATCTGCCGTTCCAGCTTGGCTGGCATCAGGGCGGCAAGGATGATTACAGCGGTCCGCTCCAGACCAACATCAAGATCGGTGGCTACTGGGATACGTCCGAAGTCAGCGACGTCTATTCCAAGCTCGGAAGTTTTGGTGTGCCGGCGCAGTATCTGATTTCGGCCCCGAGCGAAAAGGTGCGGGGACGGTTCGGTGGCTGGTTCCAGTTTGACCGGATGCTCCAGCGTGATCAGGGCGATCCGAACCGTGGTACGACGCTGTTCACGTCCTTTACCTGGGGTGATCCGCGGACGTCGGTCGCACCGTATTTCATCACCTGGGGTGTGACCCGCAAGGGCACGTTCCGTGATCGTCCGAACGATACGATCAGCATTGGCATGAAGATGCTGTGGGTGAACCCGAAACTGACGATCTGGGCCCGTCAGATGCAGGCTGGTGGCGCACAGGGCATCAACAAGCCCTCCGGCGAACATGCACTTGAGCTGAACTATGGCTGGCGTCCGACGCCGTGGCTCGTGATCCGGCCGGGTGCGCAGTATATCTGGAGCACGGGTGGCACGAACCGCTACAAGAATCCGCTGCTTCTGGATTTCGAGACGGGTATCACCTTCTGATTTTTCCTGATCGGAAAACCGGGCATGAAAAACGCGCCGCTCCTGCAAGGGAGGGCGCGTTTTTCATATGGGCCAAAGGTGTTCTGAAGCTTCAGAGAACCACGGTGAACTGAACGCCCAGAACTGCTGCGTCGTGGAAGGTCGTCGTGGCACTCGGGCGCTGGATGTACTGGAAGTCGGGCTGGATCGCCATCGCCCGGGCGATATGGGCAGAATAGAACAGTTCGTACACGTTCTCATGGCTCTGCGGACCATAGACCGCGCCCCACTGGTTGTCCTGATAGGGCAGGCCAAGGGCCAGGGACGATTCCTGCTGCAGGGCTGCCGTGTGGCTCATGTTGAAATGCTGGTACATCGCGCCCACCGTATCGAGCGGACGGCCCCATGCGGACCCGGTATCGACCAGACCAGCCCATTCGTGATCGCGCATCGCGACGGTCTTGCCATCGCTGTACATTGCGCCTGCCATGGCGATCAGACCATTCGTGTTGCCGGGGCCATTGCGCATCAGCATCTGGTCGATGATGAGCCAGGCGCTGTTGCGGCCTGCTTCGTAGCGACGCGGCTGACCCGTGGCCTGCCAGGAGTTGCCGTGAATGTCCTCGTACAGGTTCACATAACGTGAATTGTCGTAGGAATAGCCGACAACGTAATGGCCCTGAAGCTGATTGTGGCCGAAGCGCGGGGTCCAGCCGATTTCAACAGGGGTGGAGAACTTGCCGAGGCCCGACTGTGCCCAGGACCAGCCCGAGATGCCGCCATTATAGGCGTGTGGACTGACGGCGAAGAGGCCTGCCATGACATAGGTGTCCATGGTTGGCATTACACGCACCACTGCACCCAGATTGCCCGACGGCCAGTCACGATTGCCTTCGGTATACTTGTTTGGTGCCGGATTGCCGCACATGGCGACGTTCATGAAGTCACAGAACAGCGGGGAGGCAGCGAAGAAGCTTCCGACCGGAATCCAGCCTGCGCTGACGTCGATGCGATTATGGACGAAGGACGCTTCGCCATACATCGCGACCATATGCGCCACCACGTTGCCTCGGGCGCCGTAGATCTGCTGCACGCCAGCAATGGAGTCGCCAAAATTGCGGGAGACGCTCTGGCCGTGACCATTGACGATCAGGGTATGCGTCCAGAAGTTCCGGATGCCAGCCAGTTTGTCCCAGTCAACGTCCAGTTCGATTCCGACCTGTCCGGCGTCGGAGTAAGCACGCTGTTTGCCGCCGGTGAAGTTGCCGGCAAACTCCTCATTGATGGCGGCCATCAGATGGATGCCATGCTTGAGCAGCCAGGGCTGCACGCCACCCCAGTCACCGAGGAAATGCTGGGTGCCCATGGGAGCGGAAAAATAAGGCCCCGGATCACCGGCCGTCTGGCCGAAGCCGGAAACGGTGTTCTGCATGATCGGCGTGTTGCTGCCACCATTGGCCGGCGTTTCGCTGTTCTGAGGGGCAGGGGCAGGGGCAGGG